>NZ_WWSY01000024.1 GCF_009876115.1 Collinsella aerofaciens
CAGGCCCCGCCGACCGATTGCAAGCGGTCGGCGGGGCCATTGTGGCTCTTGACAGCGGATTGGGTCATATGAGCGAACGCCGTCCAGAGCGAACAAGTTGGCATGAAAAAGGCAAGGCATAGACCTTCTGGTCATGCCTTGCCCTTTGAATGACAAATTGTCGCTCTGGACGGCGCGCAGCGTCAACTGGTCCGCCGTTCGTCAGAACGGCGGAACCTAGAGATCTCCGCCGGCGCCCAGTAGCTTGCGTATGACTTGCTCGGGGTTAACCGAGCCATCGCGCGGGGCCAGGGCGGTGATCTTCTTCTGCATCTTGTACTCGTGCAGCTCATCCTCGAGCTGGCGCACGCGAGCGCGGAGCTTCTCGTTCTCGCGCTCGCGCTCCTCGGCACGCTCCTTCATATCGAGAATGCGCACCACGCCGGCAAGGTTGATACCCTCGTCAGTCAGCTGGTTGATGAGCTCCAGACGCTCGATATCGGCACGCGAATACAGGCGCGTGTTACCGCCCGAGCGCTGGGGGTTCACCAGGCCCTTAGACTCGTAGACGCGCAGAGTCTGCGGATGCATGCCGGTCAACTCGGCCGCCACGCTGATCATGTACAGCGGTTTGTTCCTATTGTCCTCGGCCATGCTACCTGACCCCTTTCCGTCTCGTTATCGTCCATCATAAGCCCGCGGGCGCGGGCGCGCGCCGCGACCTTCCTAGTACGTCGCCTTGTAACGGTTGACCTTCTCGCGATAGTCGCGCGTGTCGGCCTCGCGCAGCTTGGTCATGGCATCGCGCTCGTCATCGGATAGGTTCGTGGGGACCTGCACCTTGATCTCGACGAGCAGCGCGCCCGTACGGCCACGGTGCTTAACGTCGGGCGCTCCCATCTCCTTAAAGCGGAACTTCTTGCCCGTCTGAGTACCCGCGGGCACTTTCAAACGGACCGTCGCACCGCCGGGTGTGGGCACGTCCACCGTGCAGCCGAGCGCCGCCTCGTAGACCGAGACCGGTACCTCCATGGTCACGTCGGCGCCTTTGCGCTTGAACAGCGGGTGCTCCTCCACATGCGTGGTCACGACCAGGTCGCCGCGCTCGCCACCCGCAACGCCATACTCGCCGCGACGCTTGTAGCGTAGCTTGCCGCCATCGACCGCGCCCGCGGGCACCGAGACCGTAATGGTCTGCTGCTCGCCTGTCGAGGGAATGCGATAGGTGACCTTGTGCGTCACGCCGCGAAACGCGTCCTCGGCCGTCACATCGACGGTCAGCGATAGGTCGCCGCCCTTGCGAGCGCGGCTGCGACCCGCGCCGGCACCGGCAGCGCCCGCAGCCCCGGCAAAGCCCGAGCCCCAATCGCTACCCCAGGCGCCATTGCCGCTGAAGATGCTGTCGAAGATATCGCCCCAGCCGCTGGCGCCCGCGCCGGCACCGTAGCCGCCGCCATACGCGCCGCCCGCGCCCGGCATGCCGCCGAACATGAGCATCTGGTCGTACTCTTTGCGCTTCTTCTCGTCCGAAAGCGTCTCGTAGGCCTCGCTGATCTCCTTAAACTTGGCCTCGTCGCCGCCGGCATCGGGGTGATATTTTTGCGCGAGCTTGCGAAACGCGCTCTTGATCTCTTTGTCGGAGGCGCTCTTGGATACGCCCAGGATGTCATAGAAGGTTTTGCCTGCAGCCATCGTAGCTCCTCTCCTGTTACGTCCGCCGCCCATGCAGACGACGGCTCATGCTTTCATATGGCACTAGGCCAGAAAGGGCCCCGGGTGTTGCCCCGGGGCCCTTCTCAATTACTCCTCGGTGCTCTCGGCCGTATCGGCCGAAGCATCCTCGGGCGCCGCTTCGGGCTCCGGTGCGGGGCGCTTCTCGCCACCGTAGGTCACCGTCACCATCGCGGAACGCAGGATGCGATCCGCCATGCGGTAACCCTTCTGGTACACGTCGTTGACGGTCTCGTCGTACTGCGATGCGTCCTCGACGCGACCCACAGCCTGGTGCTCGAGCGGATCGAACGCCTCGCCCTTGGGGTCGATGGGCTCAACGCCCTCGTGCGCAAACACATCGAGCAGCTTGGCATGCACCGCGTCGACGCCATCGACGAACTGCTTAAAATCGTCGGAAAGCTCCTGGCTACGGGCATGGTCGATCGCGCGCTCGATATCGTCAATCACCGGCAGCAGCGCAGTGACAAGCTTCTCGGTCGCGCGCTCGCGCTCAGCGATGCGCTCGTTGGCGGTGCGGCGACGAAAGTTCTCCCAGTCGGCCTGTAGACGGGCAGTGCGCTCGGTGGCGTCCTTTGCCTTGTCCTCGGCGGCCTTCTGAGCCTCTGCCGCAGCATCGAGCTCGCTGCGCACGTCGGCAAGCTCCTTTTGGGCCTGCTCGAACTTGAGCTTAAAGTCGTTGTCGGCGGCTTCCTCACCGGCGCGGATAGCGGCTTCCACCATCTCGTCCTCGGTCATCGTCGCCTCCTTGTTGGAATCCTCTACCTGGTTCTCGGCAGCCTCGGCGGCCTCGGCCTCGTTGGCCTCGGTATCGTCGACGGCCTCTACGGGAATCTTCACGTCCTTCTCCTCAGAGTCAACGGGGGCGGCGCCAGCGGCAGCCGCCTCCGTGCGAGCTTTACGGGCGGACATGATTACTTGTCCTCGTCGTCCACAACCTCGTAGTCGGCGTCGACCACGTCATCGTCGGCAGGCTGGGCGCCGGCGGCACCGTCGGTCTGCTGCTGAGCGTCGGCGTAGACAACCTGGGCCAGCTCGTAGGCCACGGACTGCAGGGACTCGCCAGCGGCCTTGATGGCCTCGACGTCAGAGCCCTCGAGCGCCTTCTTGGCGTCGGCGATAGCGGTCTCGGCCTTGGACTTCACATCGGCGGAAACCTTGTCGCCCAGCTCGTTGAGGGTCTGCTCGGTGGAGTAGCACAGGCTATCGGTCTGGTTGCGGACCTCGACCTCCTCCTTCTGCTTCTTGTCCTCCTCGGCATGGGCCTCGGCGTCCTTGACCATGCGATCGACTTCGTCGTCGGACAGAGCGGTGGAGCCGGAGATGGTGATCTGCTGCTCCTTGCCGGTGCCCTTGTCCTTAGCAGAGACCTTGACGATGCCGTTGGCGTCGATGTCGAAGGTGACCTCGATCTGCGGCACGCCGCGGCGGGCAGCCGGGATGCCGGTCAGCTGGAACTTACCGAGCGACTTGTTGTCGCGAGCAAGCTCGCGCTCGCCCTGGAGCACGTTGATCTCGACGCTGGTCTGGTTGTCGGCAGCGGTGGAGTAGACCTCGGTCTTGGAGGTCGGGATCGTGGTGTTGCGGTCGATCATCTTGGTCATGATGCCGCCCATGGTCTCGACGCCCAGCGACAGCGGGGTAACGTCGAGCAGCAGGATGCCCTCGACGTCGCCGGTGAGCACGCCGCCCTGGACGGCAGCGCCGTCGGCAACGACCTCGTCGGGGTTCACGGACATGTTGGGCTGCTTGCCGGTCATGGTCTTGACGAGCTCCTGGACGGCGGGCATACGGGTGGAGCCGCCGACGAGGATGACCTCGGTCAAATCGGAGAGCTTAAGCTTGGCGTCGCGCAGGGCGTTGGTGACAGGCTGCTTGCAGCGCTCGAGCAGGTCGCGGGTGATCTTCTCGAACTCGGCGCGGGTCAGCGTGTAGTTGAGGTGCAGCGGGCCGGACTGGTTCATGGTAATGAACGGCAGGTTGATGGTGGTCTGCTGGGCGGCGGAGAGCTCCTTCTTGGCGTTCTCGGCGGCCTCCTTCAGACGCTGCAGGGCCATGGGGTCCTGACGCAGGTCGACACCGTTCTCCTGCTGGAACTTATCGGCCATCCAATCGATGACGCGCTGATCCCAGTCGTCGCCGCCCAGGTGGTTGTCGCCCGAGGTGGACAGAACCTCAAACACGCCGTCGGCGAGGTCGAGGATGGAGACGTCGAAGGTGCCGCCGCCCAGGTCGAAGACCAGAATGCGCTGGTCGGTGCCCTGCTTGTCCAGGCCATAGGCCAGAGCAGCAGCGGTCGGCTCGTTGACGATACGCTTGACGTTGAGGCCGGCGATCTTACCGGCGTCCTTGGTGGCCTGACGCTGGGCGTCGTTGAAGTAGGCCGGGACGGTGATGACGGCGTCGGTGACGGTCTCGCCCAGATACTTCTCGGCGTCGGCCTTCATCTTTGCGAGCGTCATGGCGCTCACCTGCTCGGCGGTGTAATCCTTGCCCTCGATGTCGACGACGGCACGGCCACCCTGGCCCTCCTTGACCTCATACGGCACGGTCTTGATCTCGGAGGTGCACTCGGAGTACTTGCGGCCCATGAAGCGCTTGATGGAGAACACAGTGTTCTTGGGGTTGGTGACCGCCTGGTTCTTAGCGGCCTTGCCCACGACGCGGTCGCCGTCGGCACGGAAGCCCACGACGGACGGGGTGGTGCGGTCGCCCTCGGCGTTCACGATGATGGTCGGAGAACCGCCCTCGAGAACGGCCATTGCGGAGTTAGTAGTACCAAGGTCGATACCAAGAATCTTACCCATTAGAAATTCCCTCTCTCTTGTGCGTTCGCGCCACCTCGACGGTCTGTCGCGCGGCGCTTCGGCTTGTCTTTCAGGATGTAGTGTATCCCCTTATGGACCGGAATATACAAAATCTAAGTCAATTCATATAAGATTTCTTATCTCTAAGAGTTTAGGTTCTCGAATGCGCAGGTAGACGCACTGATTGAGTTCTCGGCAGATCTATTGAGATCTATGTAGAGATGGCTGAGGTTTGGGTCCGAAGGTGCCTGGGGCTGCCTTGCGGAAAGGGTATCCCGGTCTGAGCGCGAATTCTGGGACACAGTTTCCGCCGGGCGGTCCATCCGGAAACTGCGACCCGGTTTTCGGCCAAATAACGGGATGCCCTTTCCGCAGGCGCGCTCAATAGCTCAATATTTCAAGTCACCTTTAGCTAACATTTTCGCAGCTCAACGGCCCCACCTGCGCGTTTTTTAGTAAACCTTGGCATACTCGGCGAACGGTATGAAGATGCCGGCCAGAGGGTATTGCAAACGGTCGCTCCCGTGGTATGTTTTTGCCCGAATCAAACCGGCGCGCATCGCCTGTAGCGTCGGTCAACAGAGAGGAAACTACCATGGCTCATCCCGTAATTGATGCCGACGAGTGCATCGCTTGTGGCGTTTGCGTCGACTCCTGCCCCGCTGGCGTCCTGGAGCTCCAGGACGTCGCTACCGTCGCCGACGAGGACTCCTGCGTCGCCTGTGGCGCTTGCCAGGACGCTTGCCCCGCTGGCGCGATCACCGAGATCGTCGAGGAGTAACAACTCCCGCACTTGCACACTCAAAAGTACACCGTGCACAAAAAGGAGGCCTCCGCATCGCCGCGGAGGCCTCCTTTTGCATTCGTCGTTACTAGGACAGGTCGTCCTCGTAGGGCATGAGGTCTGCCAAGTAGCCCTTCTCCTTGAGTATGGCCTCGATCTCGTCGAGGGTCTGCTCGTCTTCCGCGGCGATGCGATGGAAGTGGTAGCCGCTGGTCACCGTCAGCAGCGGGAAGCTCTTGCCGCTGGCGATGCCCTCTAGGTAGCGCTCGACATCGCGGCGGTTGCGGATGTCCAGGTCGGCCGTGATCTTGCCGTACACACGATGGTTGACGATCACATTGAGCACGGCGCCACCCGCGTCGACGATACTCGTAAGCTCGTCGCCCGCCTGCTCCACACTGTGGCGCACCTTAACAAGACGCGTGGGCACGGCGGGGCTACTCGCGGCTTCCTGCAGCACGTAGCCGCGGTTGGTCGCCACGATATCGTGCCCATCGGCGCGCAGCAGGGCGATGTCCTGCACCACGACCTGGCGGCTCACACCCACCTCGCGGGCAAGCGCGCTGCCCGATACGGGTCCCTTGGCTCCCTCGAGCACGCCCATGATGGCACGGCGACGCTCGCGGGCGTTCATTATTTACCGTCCAGCAGACGCAGGTGCTTAAGCGAGAGGTCGAGGATCGGCGCAGAGTGTGTCAGGGCGCCCGAGCTAATATAGTCGACACCCAGATCGGCCAGGGCGCGGATATTGCTGGCGTCCACGTTGCCCGAGCACTCGGTCTTGGCGCGACCGGCGATAAGCTCGATGGCGGCGGCCATGTCGTCATGGGCCATGTTGTCGAGCATGATGATATCGGCACCGGCCTCCACGGCTTCGCGTACCATGTCCAGGTTCTCGCACTCAATCTCGACCGTCGTGGTAAACGACGCGTGGGCGCGCGCCATCTCGATCGCGCGCGTCACGCCACCGGCGGCATCGATGTGGTTGTCCTTGAGCATGACGGCTGTCGACAGGTTGTAGCGATGGTTGCTGCCGCCGCCGATCTCGACCGCGGCCTTCTCGAAAACGCGCATGCCCGGCGTGGTCTTGCGTGTGTCGACGAGCACGGTCTTGGTACCCTCGAGCGCCGCTGCCATTCTGTGCGTATAGGTAGCGATACCGCTCATGCGCTGCAGGTAGTTGAGCGCCACGCGCTCGCCCGAAAGCAGCACGCGCGCATCGCCGCGCACCTGGCCCACGTGGTCGCCGGCGTGCACCTCGTCACCGTCGGCAACATCAAACAGCACCGAGCTCTGCGAATCCAGCAGCTCAAAGGTGCGGGCGAACACATCCAAGCCCGCGATGATGCCATCGGCCTTGGCGATAAGCTCCACCGTGGCGGGACGCGCCGTGGGGCACACGCTCGCCGTGCTCACGTCCTCAAAGGTAATGTCCTCGCGCAGAGCCTGCAAAATCAGATCATCGACGACGAGCTTCATGGTAATGGGATTCATGGTCTACTCCTCCACGGCCTGCGTGCCGGCAGCACGGGCCAAATCATCGATTGCCAGGGTGTCGGCGCTCAGGGCGCGATGACGGCCATCGAGCGCGGGATCGCCCGCCTGCTCCACGGCCAGCGACTCGCCGGTACGCATGTACCACGCGGCGCGACGACCCCAGACCAGCGCCTCGAGCAGACTGTTTGATGCAAGGCGATTCTTGCCGTGAACGCCGTTGCAAGCCGTCTCGCCCGCGGCGTAGAGCTCGGGCATCGAGGTGCGGCCGTCCTTGTCGACCCACACGCCGCCCATAAAGTAGTGCTGCGTGGGCGTAACGGGAATGGGCTCGTCCAAGATGTCGCGGCCGTCCTCCAAGCAGCGTGCGCGAATGTTGGCAAAGTGCCCGGTCACCACATCGCGCTCGACGGGGGCAAAGCTCAGCCACTCGTGCTCGGTACCGTCCTGCTTCATCTGCTCGCGAATAGCGGCGGCGACCACATCGCGCGGCTGCAACTCGTCGGTAAAGCGCTCGCCGGCGGCGTTGAGCAAAATCGCGCCCTCGCCGCGGCAGCTCTCGCTGATCAGAAAGGTGCGGCCCGGCTGCGGCGAGAACAGACCCGTGGGGTGGATCTGCACGTAGTCCAGGTGCTCCATCTTAATGCCATGCTCCTGAGCGATGTAGCAGGCGTCGCCCGTGAGCTGCGGGTAGTTGGTCGAGTGGTCGTACACGCCACCGATGCCGCCCGTCGCCCACAGCGTGTGGCGGGCATGGATCTTAAACGGCTCGCCGGCATGCGCGCCCTCGGCGGCATTTACCAGCTCGTCGGCGGGACGAACCGAGTTGTCCTCGTCCACGGGAACGGCAACGACACCGGCACACACCGTGGCGCCGTCACGCTCGCCCGTCAGGATGTCGGTCATGGCCACGTGCTCCAAAATCTGCACGTTATCCAGTTTGCAAACGGCTTGGAGCAGCTTGGTCGTGATCTCCTTGCCCGTAATGTCGGCATGGAAGGCAATGCGGGGGCGGCTGTGCGCACCCTCGCGGGTAAAGTCGAGGCTGCCGTCGGCCTTGCGCTCAAAGTCCACGCCCATCGCCAGCAGGTCGTTGATGACCGAGCGGCTCGAGCGGATCATGATGTCGACGCTCTCGCGGCGGTTCTCGTAATGGCCGGCGCGCATGGTGTCCTCAAAGAAAGCATCGTAGTCAGAACCCTCGGGCAGTACGCAGATGCCGCCCTGCGCGAGCATCGAGTCGCACTCGTCGACCGCGCCCTTGGAGAGCATGATCACGCGCGTGCTCGTCGGCAGATTGAGAGCCGCATACAGGCCTGCCACGCCGCAACCGGCAATGACGACGTCGCACTCCATATCGGGGTATTGTTTGGTTTCCACAGGAATCCTCTCCCTTGTAATGTGGCATAAGGGATGCCCCTCATGTCACATTGGCTTAGCGCGCTGCGTACTCGAGCATGCGGTCGAGCGTGAGCTTGGCCTGGTCTGCCGCCTCGTCCGAGACGCCGATCTGCACCTCGCCCTCGCCCGTCTCCAGGCAGCGCACGAGCTTTTTGAGCGTGATGAGGTCCATGTTGACGCAGGTGGGCTGCACCGCGGGGAAGTAGAACTTCTTGCCGGTGCCCTGGCAGCGGCGCTCGAGCTCGTAGAGCACGCCGCGAACCGTCACGATAATGAACTCGCTCGCGTCGGACTCCTCGGCATACTTGATGATGCCGGCGGTGGAGCCGATGTAGTCGGCCTCGGCCAGGACGTCGGCCTTGCACTCGGGGTGCGCCAGCACGAGCGCGTCGGGGTGGGCCTCCGTCGCGTCGACGATCTGCTCGACGGTGATGATGTGATGGCGCGGGCAGTAGCCGTTGTTGAGAATGACGTGCTTTTGCGGCACCTGCTCGGCTACGAAGCGGCCGAGGTTTTGGTCGGGAATGAACAGGATATGCTGCTGCGGCAGCTCGGACACGATCTTGACGGCGTTGGAGCTGGTGACGCACACGTCACTCCAGCTCTTGATCTCGACCGTGGAGTTGACGTAGCAGACCACGGCCAGGTCGTCGCCGTACTCGGCGCGCGCCGCATCGACCGTCTCGCGCTTGACCATGTGCGCCATGGGACAGTCCGCGCCCGGCTCGGGCAGCAGCACGGTCTTGGTGGGATTGAGCAGCTTGGCGCTCTCGCCCATAAACTCCACGCCGCACAGCACGATGGTCTGCTGCGGCAGGCTCTTGGCAAGCTTTGCCAGGTAGAAGCTGTCGCCGACGTAATCGGCAACAGCCTGGACCTCGGGCGCCACGTAATAGTGCGCCAGGATCACCGCGTCACGCTGGGTTTTAAGTTGCTGAATGGCCTCGACGGGCTCTGCGGGCACCAATGCCGCGCGCTCCGTTGCCGTCGTTGCCGATGCCAGGCCGGCCGCAATGTCGCGTGCAAGCTCCGATGCATCCATGTTCGCGCTCTGTGCCATCAAGGCCCCTCTCTTTTGGCGAATCTTGGGGCTTTAGTATGACACCTAGGTTTACAGCTGACAAGACAGCTGTAAACCTAGGTGTAAAGTTGAAATAAAGATTCGACCATGCGGCAAGTCCATATTCGAACTGGCAAGCTGAGGATAGCCGAGCTCTCGATAGCGCAGGAGACATCTTTCGCCACCGCAATACCGCTCGGCGCGAGTTGCGCACCGTGAGGCACGAACGGGCGCTCCCCCGCGAGTGGTCCGCGCCCAATGTGGCAAAATCGAACTACTAAGGGGGCTCAGAATGCTCAAGATTATTGCCTGCGACGATGACGTCGCTTTTCTAGATAGACTGCACCGGATGATCGACCGTTGGTCGATCGAGACGGGCACGGCGGTCGATGTTGCGCTCGTTACGCGCGGCGAGGACCTGCTGGCGCGCCATGCCGCGTCGCGCGCCGACATCATCCTGCTCGACATGATCATGCCGCTCGTCAACGGCATGGACACCGCACGCGAATTGCGCCAGGCCGACACCGCCGTGCGCCTGGTGTTCCTCACCTCGTCGCCCGAGTTTGCACTGGAGTCCTACGAGGTCCGCGCCTTCGACTATCTGCTCAAGCCCGTGACTTACGAACGCCTGGCGCAGTTACTCGACGAACTTTCGAGCATGCGCCCGGCGGCAACCGACGAGCTCGTGATCAAAACGTCCTTTGGCTACCACGCCCTGCGCCTGTCCGACATCGAATATGCCGAGGCGCGCAACAAGCACGTGGTCTTCCACCTGCGCGACGGACGCGATATCGAGGCACTCGAGTCGTTCCGCAGCGTCGAGGACCGTTTGGCGCAAAATGCCACCTTCTTTAAATGCCACCGTAGCTACCAGGTCAACTTGCGCAACATCGACCACTTCGATCGCACAGACATCGTCATGCGCTCGGGCGCGTGCATTCCGCTGTCGCGCAGCAGCAAGCAGGGGTTCCAAGACGCCTACTTTGCGGTGCGCTTTGAGGGCGGGAGGCGCTGATGATCTCCTCGGTCGAAATGGTCCTTTGGGCAATCCACCACGCCACGACGCTGCTCTTTGGCGTCTTTGCCTCGGCGGCGCTGTGCGGTATCGAAATCAATCGACGCCATGCACTCGAGTTGGTGGGGGTCGGAGCCGCAACCGGCGCTGCCTTTTCGATCGCCAATGTCGTTGGCGGAGAGCTTTTTGCCCGTCAGGTCTATCCGCTCGTCGTGCACTTGCCGCTTACCGTCTACCTATGCGCGCGCTACCACTTGAGTCCGCTACTCGCGACGTTGGGCGTCACCAGCGCCTATCTGAGCTGCCAGTTCAGCAATTGGATGGGCATCGCCGCATTTGCCGCAACCGATTCTCAGATCGCGTACTATCTGGCACGCATCGCTACCACGCTCGGCGTCTTTGCCGTCCTGCTGCATTGGGCCGGCGACATTGGACCCCGCTTGGCGATTAAAAGCCCCACCGAGCTGGGCATCCTTTTAATCCTGCCGCTCGTCTATTACATCTTTGACTATGCCACCAACGTCTACACCACGCTGTTCCACTCGGGCTCGGTGGTGACAGTTGAGTTTTTGGCATTTGCGCTCTGTGCCTTCTATCTTATGTTTCTTGCTGTTTACCTGCGCGAATACGAAGAAAAGGAAACCGCCGAGCGAGAGCGTTGGATGCTCGAAACCCGCGACAGCGCCGCCATCAAAGAGCTCGAGGCTTGGCGTCAATCTGGGCGCGAGCTGTCGATTCTTCGCCACGATATGCGCCACTTCCTACGCGGCCTGGCCACTTTAATTGAGGAGGGCCACACCGACGAGGCGCTCAAACGCATCGATGAGCTCTGCGAAGCCGGCGACCGCACCGCCGTACGCCGCTTCTGCGCCAACGAGACCGTAAACATCGCGCTTTCGTCATTCAACTCAGATATCAATAGAAACGGCATTACCGCCAACCTGCGCGCCGCCGTACCCGAAACCGTCCACGTAGGTGACGCCGACCTGTTTAGCGTGCTCTCAAATGCCCTGGAAAACGCTATCACCGCCGCAAGCGCCGCACCCCAAGGAAAGCGATTCGTCGACCTTGACCTGCGACTTGAGGACGGCCAGCTGTTGCTGTTAGTTTCCAACACGTTTGACCGCGCGCCGCGCATGGTCGACGGCATGCCCGTGACCCGGCATGCGGGCCACGGCTTTGGAACCAAGAGCATCAAACTTGCCGTGGAGCGCATGAACGGCAACTGCCAGTTCCGCATTAACGGCGATCGGTTTGAGCTGCGCGCTGTGATGTAGAAGTACGGCGCCGATCTCGCGGCGCGCCTCGCCCGCCAGGCAATCGCTCGCCGGTGCCGATCCGCTACAGTGGAGCGACCGCCGGGGTCAGCTGCTTGATGTAGGCCCACATGCGCTGCTTGGCCGCTTTGTCGGTCAGCGCCGCCTCAAAGCCATCGAGCGCGAGCACGCGGCGGCCCTGCACATGGGCGACCAGGCCGGGCTTGAGCATGGCGGTGTCGAAGTCATCAATCGCCACGAGCATATCGGCGTAGGTTTCGCGCATGGCATCGGCCGCGCTGTTATCGAGCAGCAGCACCGCCTCGGGATCCAGAGACTCAAGCGCCTCGCGGAACAGCTCGCACGGCAGAGTCTCGCCCACCGCGACCGCTCCGTCGCCTGCGCCGGCGACGCTTGCCAGCACGCAAAAATCCTCGGGCGCGTAGCCGATGGCCCCAAGCGCCTTGCGCAGCGCAGCACCGTCCGGACCGGCAGCCAGCTCGCCGCCCGAACGCTCGGCCTCGTCCAAATCGCCTTTGACCAGCACGATCGGCGAGCACGCGTTGCCCACGATGCGCACGCCACGGACCGCAAGCGATGTGAGCTCCTGCTCGGTCGCCTGGGCGATGGCTTCTTTTTTCTGGCTTTGTAACGTGGACATGCGCTCTCCAATCGTTTGCGTGCCCACCATTATATAAAAGAGCTGCCCGCGAGTGGTTGCTTTGCGGGCGGCTGGGTATAAGCACGGTCGTACTGAGTTTTACGCGGCCGAGCCGCGTCGTATTATGGAGGTCACCATGGCTGACATTAAGCAGATTACCCCCGAGAACTTCGATTCCATCGTTAACGACAGCCTGCCCGTGCTGGTCGATTTTTGGGCGCCCTGGTGCGGGCCCTGCCGATCGCTCTCGCCCATCGTGGACGAGGTAGCCGATGAGCTGGCAGGCAAGCTTGCCGTTGCCAAATGCAACGTCGACGACAACCAGGACCTGGCCATGAAGTATGGCGTCATGAGCATCCCCACGCTGATTGTGTTTAAGAACGGCGAGGAGATTGACCGCTCGGTTGGCGCTCTGCCCAAGGCGAGGCTGCAGGCGCTGCTGGAGAAGCATCTGTAATACGCTTGTTACTTGCCCGCCGTCCATGAGCGGTTTTGCACCGCTCGCCGGACTGCCGGGTGCGGCGCGTGCGACCACGGATAGTATGGTAGTTACAAACAGCCCCCAGTGAACGGGTGCGAGTCACACAGACTCGTACCCGTTTTCTTATGCAGCAGCGCATAGAGCGAGCGTAGTAAAATCTGAACCACTGAACTGCCCCATACAAAAGGAGATTTTCCATGCATGATGTTGGAATGAACATGAGCCAGCTTGCCATGAGCGTCAAGCAGGTCGACGACACCATCGAGCTCGCTCACGAGTGGAGCCATCAGCTGCTGCATGCGACCGAGAATTTTGACATGGAGCGCATCGGCGCCAAGCTCGAGGCAGCCATGGCCGCGCTGCACGAGGCCCACGACGCACTCGAGGGCTACGAAGAGGCCATCGAGGCCGACCACAACTCCGTCGGCTCCGTGAAGCTGGTGTAACGTGGCCGAACACGAGCACGGCTGCGGGTACGAGCACGAGCATCCGCACGGGGCGGACGGTGACGCAGGCTGCCACTGTAGTGGCTCCGGCTCCGAGCTAGTCCGCTTTTCGGTTACCGCACCGGACGACCTGCTGCGCCGTTTTGACGAACAGATCGCGCGCCGCGGCGACGTGGCCAACCGCTCCGAGGCCGTGCGCGACCTGATTCGCGCCTCGATCGCCAAGGAGCAGATGCGCACGCCCGATGAGCATGTTATCGGGTCGCTCACCATGATCTACGACCACCATACCGGTGACCTGACGCGCCGTCTGGACGAAGTGCAGCACGACTACACCGACGAGATCGTATCGACCATGCACGTGCATCTGGATCACCACAACTGCTTGGAGATTCTGGCGCTCAAGGGTCGCGGCGAGCGCGTCTACGAACTAGCCGACCGCCTGCTGGGCCTGCGCGGCGTTAAGCACGGCGAGCTCACGTGCGCCGCCACCAAGCAGAGCCTGGGGCTGTAGCGCACCTGTCCCTATTTGGTCGGTTTTGATGAGGGGTGTCGCATGCGACATGTGCATATTCATGTGACGGGCATTGTGCAGGGCGTTGGCATGCGGCCGTTTGTGTATCGCGAGGCCATGGCGCATGGCATTTGCGGATGGGTGCTCAACGCGGGCGACGGCGTGCATATCGAGGCGCACGCTCCGGCCGATGCGCTCGATGCTTTTGTTGCCGCGCTTTCTGCGCATGCGCCTGCGGCAGCCCGCGTTGAGCGAGTCGATATTGCGGATTTGGAGCCTGGCGGCTGGAGCGCTGCCGATGAGCAGGGCTTTCGCATTGTGGCATCGCAGGACCAGACCGCGCACACGACGCTCGTCTCGCCCGATATCGCCACCTGCGACGATTGCCTGCGCGAGTTGTTCGATCCCGCCGACCGACGCTATCACTACCCCTTTATCAACTGCACTAACTGCGGACCGCGCTTTACCATCATCCGGTCGCTGCCTTATGACCGAGCGGCCACGTCGATGAATTGTTTTCCCATGTGTCCTGAGTGTGCCGCGGAGTATGCCGACCCACTCGACCGGCGTTTTCACGCGCAGCCCGATGCCTGCTTTGATTGCGGGCCGCATATTACGTGGCGCGAGGCTGTGAACGGCGATGCGTGCGGGAATTCGTCCGCGACACCGGCCGTCGGCACCACACGCGAGGCCAGCGACGCTATCATCGAGCGCTGCGTCGAGCTGCTGGCCAGCGGCGGCATCGTCGCCATCAAGGGTCTGGGCGGATTTCACTTGGCATGCGACGCCTCCAACGAGCAGGCGGTAGCCGAGCTGCGCCGTCGCAAACGCCGCAGCAACAAGCCGCTTGCCGTTATGGTACGCGACCTTGCCGACGTTGAACGCCTGTGCCATGTCAACGACGTTGAGCGCGGCTTGCTGGCCGGCAGCATTCGCCCCATTGTGCTGCTGCGCCGGCGTGCTGTTTGCGGGAGCGACGGCGATTCTCCCGACGCCCTCGTACTCGCACCGTCCGTCGCGCACGACCTGCCCGAGCTTGGCGTTATGCTCCCCTACACTCCGCTTCAGCATCTGCTGCTTGCCGTGGCAGAAGCCCGCGGTATGCACGCGCTCGTCATGACCAGCGGAAACCTGAGCGAAGAGCCCATCGAGACCGATGACGATCTTGCCTGGGAGCGCCTCGTTGCCGCCGGCATTGCTGATGCGCTACTCGGCAACGACCGCGCGATCCTCTCGCGCTACGACGACTCCGTGGTGCGCGTGGTCAACGGCGCCATTATGCCCGTGCGCCGTGCCCGCGGATATGCACCCCAGCCGCTGCCGTTGCCGGCGCTCGACGGCGCTCCGTCCTGCGTGCTCGCCTGCGGGCCACAACAAAAGGCCACGATTGCGCTCACGCGCGAAGGGACGAACGGCGAGGCAACCTGTTTTGTGTCGCAGCATATCGGCGATGTTGAAAACGGCGGGACCTTCGATGCCTGGAACGCCGCGCGCACGCGCTTGGAAGATCTCTTTGACTTGGCGCCCGCCGCCTTGGCCTGCGATTTACACCCCAGCTATCTATCGGACCAGTGGGCGCGCGAGCAGGCGCGAAAATGCAATCTGCCGCTCGTCGAAGTGCAGCACCATCATGCGCATATCGCGAGCGTAATGGCCGAGGCCATCGCCGCGGGCCAGCTTACAACCGACACGCGTGTCCTTGGCATCGCCTTCGACGGCACCGGCGCCGGCACCGATGGGACCATTTGGGGCGGCGAGTTTCTTGTTGCCAGCCTTGACGGCTTTGAGCGCACCGCGCATTTGCTCACCTGGGCGCTCCCCGGCGGGGCGGCCTCCGTACGCGACGCTCGACGCAACGCCTTTGCCCTGCTCAGCGAACTCGGCCTACTCGAGCACCCAGGCGCCGCCCAGCTTTTGGACAGCCTCGACGAGCAAACGCGTAGCGTGACAGCCACCATGATCGAGCGCGGCATCAACAGCCCGCGTACCAGCAGCATGGGACGTCTCTTTGATGCCGCGGCAGCAATTCTGGGCATCTGCGACAAGGCAACCTACGAGGGCGAACCCGCCATAGAACTCGAAGCCGCCGCCTGGCGCGCGTTCAGCAGTGAAAGTGCCTGCCCCACCGGCAATATGGTCAGCTTTTCCGTAACCGAATCATCCCGTCCGGACGACTGCCATGTTCTGAACTCCAGACCGCTTTTTGAGGCGCTTTTGGAGGGAATCAGGACCGGCGTGCCCGCCGGCAAGCTCGCGCTCGACTTCCACGTCACCATCGCGCGCTCCTCGGCACGAATCGCACGCGAAATCTGCGCCCGTGAAGGCCTCGACACCGTCGCGCTCTCGGGCGGCGTGTTCATGAACCGACTTTTGCTTCAGCTCCTCACCCGCGAGCTCAAAAGCATGGGTCTCACTGTCTTGATTCCCCGCTCCGTGCCCGTCAACGACGGCTGTATCGCCTACGGTCAGGCCGTCATCGCTCGCGCTCGCCTCGCGCAGACAGCATCGCGATAGGCTGTTTTGCCAGCCTGCGCGCCGCCGTCTCACAGGTGTAACGCGTTTGCTCGTGACTCCTGCGAGCGCTACCATCAACTGATGGGTAATTAGGCGCCTATCCAGCGCAAAACGTATAAAAGGGGAACATTATGTGCCTTGCCGTTCCCGGTAAAGTGGTCAAACGCGACGACGACCTTAAGGCTACCGTCGACATGATGGGCATCGAGCGCCCCGTTTCGCTGCGCCTCGTGCCGACGGCACAGGTAGGCGACTATATTCTCGTGCACGCCGGCTTTGGCATTCAGATTGTCGACGAGCAGGAGGCGCAGGAGACGCTCGACCTGGTCAACACCATGACCGAACTGGTCGAAGAAGACCAGCTGGCCACCAACCCGACCGAGGCTTACTAGTGGCGGCCGGACAGCCGGCTCGCTCCGGTATCGACTTCTCGGCATTCCGCGATCCCAAGCTGGCTCGCGAGCTCATCGAGCACATCCGTGAACTCGTCGGCGACCGCACCATCAACCTTATGGAAGTCTGCGGCACGCACACCGTGAGCATCGGTCGCTATGGCTTTCGCTCCATTATGCCTGCCGG
This sequence comes from Collinsella aerofaciens, assembly GCF_009876115.1. Lineage (GTDB taxonomy): Bacteria > Actinomycetota > Coriobacteriia > Coriobacteriales > Coriobacteriaceae > Collinsella > Collinsella aerofaciens_N. The sequence goes on from NZ_WWSY01000024.1 coordinate 16,723, forward strand.
GCTCAAACTGCTGAGCGGTCCGGGTTGCCCCGTCTGTGTTACCGCCAACCGCGATATCGACCATGCAATCGCGCTCGCCAAGATGGACGGCGCCATCATCACCACCTTTGGCGACATGATGCGCGTGCCCGGGTCGTCTACCTCGCTCGCCGCGCAAAAGGCGGCGGGGCGCGATATTCGCATTGTGTACTCCCCGCTCGATGCACTCGATATCGCCGAACACAACCCCGATCGCCCGGTCATCTTTATGGGCGTCGGCTTTGAGACCACGACGCCCACCATCGCCGCCGCCATTTTGGAGACCGATGCACGCGGACTCCAGAACTTCTCGGTCTATTGCGCCCACAAGACCACGCCGCCGGCGCTGCGCGCCATCGCCAACGATCCCGAGACCACTATCGACGGCTTTATCCTTCCGGGACACGTCGCCACCATCACGGGCTTAGCCCCCTTTGACTTTTTGGTCGATGAGTTCGAGACCCCAGGCGTAGTCACCGGATTTGAGCCGGTCGATATTCTGCAGGGCATCTGCATGCTGGTCCAGATGGTTGTTGAGGGGCAGCCCGCAATCGACAACGCCTACCGCCGTGGCGTCAACGCAGACGGCAACCCCGTGGCGCGCCAGCTGGTCGAGCAGGTGTTTGAGCCATGCGACACCACGTGGCGCGGGCTGGGGCCGATTGCCAACTCGGGCCTTTCCATCCGCCCCGAGTTCTCGCGCTTTGATGCCCGCACTCGCTTTGACGTTCCCGTTGAGACGACGGTCGAGCCGCGTGGGTGCCGCTGCGGCGACGTGCTGCGCGGGGCCATTACGCCGAGCGACTGCCCTCTGTTCGGCCGCGCTTGTACACCCGAGCATCCCATCGGCCCCTGCATGGTGAGTTCCGAGGGCAGCTGTGCAGCATATTTCCGCTACCGAGGCTAATGGGTTCCGCCGCTCTAACGAACGGCGAGCCGGTCGACGCTGCACCTCACCCATATAATTCCGTCCTCGATTGGAGTTTTCGATATGTCCCGTACTGCCACCGATAGCACTGTCCTGTTGGGCCACGGCTCTGGCGGTCAGATGATGAAACGCATCATCGATGAGGTCTTTTTGGATGCCTTTGGGTCGCCCGAGCTGCTCGAGGGCAACGATGCCGGCGTCGCCGCGCTGCCCACGAGCGGGCGCATCGCCATGTCGACCGACAGCTTTGTAGTCTCGCCGCAGTTCTTCCCCGGGGGCAACATCGGCCGCCTCGCTGTATGCGGAACCGTCAACGACGTCGCGACCTCGGGCGCCAACGTACGCTACCTATCGTGCGGCTTTATCCTCGAAGAGGGCTATCCCATGGACAAGCTGCGTCAAATCGTGCAGACCATGGCCGAAACGGCGTGCGAGGCGGACGTGGCGATCATCACGGGCGACACCAAGGTGGTCGAGCGCGGCGGGGCCGACGGCGTCTACATCAATACCGCCGGCGTGGGCGAGGTGCCCGCGGGCGTGACGCTCAGCGGCGCCAACTGCCAGCCTGGCGATATCATCCTGGTGTCGGGTACACTCGGCGACCACGGCATCGCCATCATGAGCCAACGCGAGGGCTTGGCGTTTTCGAGCACCATCGAAAGCGATGCCGCGCCGCTCAACCACCTGATTGCCGATGTGCTTGCCGCAGCACCCGACACACGCTGCTTCCGCGACCCCACGCGCGGTGGCCTGGCGTCCACGCTCAACGAATTTGCGCAGGCCAGCGGCGTTGCCATGGAGGTCGACGAGGATGCCGTGCCCGTACGCCCCGACGTGCAGGCAGCCTGCGAGATGCTCGGCTACGATGTGTTGCAGGTGGCAAACGAGGGCAAGATGGTCGCCGTGGTGCCGGCCGAACAGGCAGATGCGGCACTGGCTGCCATGCGCGCCGCCCGCTACGGCGAGAATGCCGCCATTATCGGTCGCGTGCTGCCGCTTGCCGAGGACGCCCGCCCCGCCGTGCGCGTACGCACCGGCTGGGGCTCGACCCGCATCCTCGACATGCTCGTAGGAGAGCAGCTGCCGAGGATTTGCTAACGACAAAGGCTCAGGGCTATTAAAGATATTCAGATTCCAAACATGCCCGGCACGCATGCCCAGTATCATGGGGTGCGTTTTACAACTCAAGCGGCAGGAGCACCCATGGCAGCAGCTTTTTCCCATGTGATCTTTGATCTGGATGGCACCATCCTCAACACGCTCGAGGACCTGGCGGCCGCCGGCAACCATACCTGCGAGACGCACGGCTGGCCCACGTTTGCCGTAGACGAGTACCGCTACAAGGTGGGAAACGGCATGCTCAAGCTGGTCGAGCGCTTTATGCCTGCCGAGTATGCGGGCGACGGTCGCATGTTTGAGCAGACGCTTGCCGAGTTTAGGGCCTATTACGGCGAGCACAAGGAGGACCACACTGCCCCCTATGCCGGTACTATCGAGATGCTCGACCGCCTGCGCGCCGCGGGCGTGCAGCTTGCCGTGCTCACCAACAAGGACCACGTCTCGGCGGTTCCGCTTATCGAGAAATACTTTGGTTCCGAGCGCTTTGCGCTGGTGCAGGGCCGAGTCGATGCGTTTCCTCCCAAGCCCGAGGCGCCTGTTACGCTGCATGTGATGAAAGAGCTAGGCGCCGATCCGGCAACCACACTCTATGTAGGCGATTCCAATGTCGATATCCTGACCGGTCACAATGCCGGCCTCAAGAGCGCCGGTGTCAGCTGGGGCTTCCGCGGCCGCGCAGAGCTGGAAGCCGCCGGCGCCGACTACGTGGTGGACACACAGGAAGAGCTCGTGGCGCTGGTGCTTGGCGAGTAGCAGGGCTGTTGCTCAACGCGGCTGTAGCGATTCTGCCGCGCGGAAAGTGCATCCCGTTTCAGAGCAATATTCCGGGTCGCACTTTCCACAACCCACCCCATCCGGAAACCGCGACCCGCTATTCGGCCAAATACCGGCTCGTATTTTCCCGAGCATTCGATGCAACGCTGGCGCAAGGAGTGTCCCCAACTGCCGGCAGAAAAGGAACGTCCCCAAGTGCCGCCCCAATGACTACCATGGCAACGCCGCAGGTAGAGGACGGACAGCGAGCGGGCACCAGAGCGAACAAATTGGCATGAAAAGAGGACGGCATAGACCTTCTGGTCATGCCGTCCTCTTTGAATGACAAGTTGTCGCTCTGGTGCCCGCGCAGCGTCGAGCAGTTGCGGCGTTTGGTAAAACGCCGCAACAAACTAGCTCAGCATTGCATCCATCATCTCGGAGTTGACGGGGTCATCGGCAGACCACTCGCCGTCGCCGTTGCAGGTGTACTTGAAGATAACCGTGGTCTTCCTGGGCTCGGTTGCCTTGGTCACATCGACCATAACCTGACCTGCCATCTTGTACAGCTCGTCATCGGAAGGAACCGTATCAAGCGCGGCGACCTTCTCCTGATACTGGGTGGAGAAGTCCTCGACGATCTTGTTCATGGACTTGCAGGTGATGGAGACCTCGGCGGTCGCGACACCCTTGTCCTCGTCGACCGTCACGTCGCCGATCTTGTAGTCAAAGCCCTCGAGATAGGTCTTGGCGTACTCCTTGGGATCGATACCCAGCTGCTCGAACTCGTCGCCCGAAGCCTCCTCCAGACCAGAGAGGAAGTCGTCGCCACCGTTCTTGACCTCGTCAAACTGCGTCGTAAGATCCTCGGTGATGAGCTCCTCAACCGAAGGACCTCCACAGCCGGAAAGCACGACCACGCATGCAACCAAGACGACCATGAGGGGCGCAAGCAGCAGCTTCTTTTTCATGTTGTTCCTCCCAATGAGCGGCACCGCGCTTCCCAGACGCGGCGCACGTTGTAATAAGTAAGCCCATACTATCCACTTATGAACATCCTCGGCAACGCGAAGGCGCGGTCGGTTCGTTTTAGCGTCCGAACGGTTTGCAAGCCCGCCCAACGTGCAATAAAACGCTTCCCCGCGATGCAATAAAAAAAGGTGGCCGGAAAACCCGACCACCCTTGCACATCCTTTGGATGCCGCAGTTTACTTGCGGACGACCTTAACGATGGCGTCACCGGCGGCGACAGCGGAGTCGGCCTCGACGGCGAGTTCGACATCGGCAAACTCGGCGGTGTTGGACACGGCCACCACGACGCAGTCCTTGTAACCGGCAGCGGCGATCTTGGCGCGGTCGATCTTGAGCATGGGCTGGCCAGCCTTTACGACGTCGTCGGCCTTGACGAAGCCCTCGAAGCCATCGCCGTTCATGTTGACGGTATCGACGCCAACATGCACCAGAACCTCGATGCCGCTATCGGACTGCAGACCCACGGCGTGGCCCATGGTGACGGTCACCTTGCCGTCGCAGGGAGCGTAGACCAGATCGTCCTCGGGCCACACGGCGCAGCCCTTGCCCAGGACCTCGCCGCCAAAAACGGGATCGGGCACGTCGGCCATCTTGATGACCTTGCCCTTGACGGGCGAGCACAGCACGTCGGCGCCGGCAGAAGCAGAGATGGAGGACGGAGCAGCGGCAGCCGCGGGCTCAGCCTTCTTCTTGAACATGTCAAACAGACCCATACGTTTTCTCCTCTTGATTAAGCGCAACGTTATGCGCATGCCTATGGTGATTATAGTGCCAAATGGTTCAAATGCTAAGGTGGGGACTCGAATCGCGAGCCCATCCCAACGCTTTTCCCCGGTGGCACTCATATTGTCGATTAATCCAGGCCCTCGGCACCGTTGGACTTGATGATCTTCTGGTAGGCGTAGAAGCTGTCCTTGCGGCGTCGCTCGTAGGTACCGGTGCCGTCGTCGTACTTATCGACGTGGATGAAGCCATAGCGCTTGCGCATCTCGCCGGTGCCGGCGGACACCAGGTCGATGGGACCCCACCAGGTGTAGGCGATCAGGTCGACGCCGTCGGCAATGGCCTCGCCCATGGCCTTGATGTGGCTCTGCAAGTAGGCGATGCGGTACGGGTCGTGGATGGAACCGTCCTCCTCGACCTCATCGTAGGCGCCCATGCCATTCTCGACCACCATCAGCGGAATCTCGTAGCGGGCGTAAATCTCGTTGAGGGCGATGCGCAGACCCAGCGGATCGATCTGCCAGCCCCAGTCGGTGGACTCCAGATAGGGATTCTTGCCGCCAAAGGTCATGTTGCCCTCGGTCATCTCGTGATCCTTGTGGGTGCCCACGGTGCCGGACATGTAGTAGCTAAAGGTGTAGAAATCGACCTTGCCGTCGGCGATATCCTGCAGGTCACCGTCCTCCATCACAAGCTCGACATCGTTCTCGGCCCAGAAGCGCTTGGCATAGAACGGATACTTGCCGCGCACCTGCACGTCGGAGCAGTACCAGTTCATGGTATTCATCTCCTGCTGCGTGGCGAACACGTCGGCCGGATCGCACGTGGCGGCATAGGAGAGGATGAAGCAGTCCATGTTGCCTATCTTAAACTGCGGATAGTGCTCGTGGGCATAGCGCACGACGCGGCCGCTGGCGACAAACTGGTGATGCAGCGCCTGCATACGAGCCTGCGGCGTAGTATGGACCGCCGAAGCCGGGCCCTCAAAGCCCTGAATCATGCTGGTCTCAAAGAGGTTGCCCATGTCCTGAGTGCCGCAGTTGATCTCGTTGAAGGTGAGCCAGAACTTGACCTTGTCCTGATAGCGGTCGAAGACGGTCTGGCAGTACTTCTCAAAGAAGCCGATGAGCTCGCGGCTCGCCCAGCCGTTGTATTTCTCGACCAGGTGATAGGGCATCTCGTAGTGCGACAGGGTCACGAGTGGCTCGATATTGTGAGCGCGCAGGCAGTCGAAGACGCGGTCGTAGAAGGCGAGGCCGGCCTCGTTGGGCTCGGCGTCGTCACCGCTGGGGAAGATGCGGCTCCAAGAGATGGACATGCGGAACATGTTGAAGCCCATCTCGGCGAACAGCGCGATGTCCTCCTCGTAGTGATGGTAGAAATCTATGCCGTCATGGTTGGGGTAGAAGCGGTCGGGGTCGATGTCGATCGTAATCTGGCGCGGCTCCTTGTAGCTGCCACCCAAGAAGTGGTCGTCGACCGACGGACCGCGGCCGTCAACGTTCCAAGCGCCCTCAAACTGATTGGCGGCCGTGGCGCCGCCCCAATAGAAACCCTCGGGGAATCCCATAAGTGCCTCCTCGCTCATGCGTGTTGCTGATGAAACGAGTATGCCGCCGAGTCGCTCCAGGCCAGGGCGAAGGCGCCGATTTGGACACTTCTTTTCGCAGACGCGCGCTGCAACAGCGCTGCAGCTGAAACTTTTTGACACCGAAGGAGCGAAGACGATCCGCCCCGCGCTTACCGGCGGTATGCCGCGGGGGTGCAGCCATACTTGTCGTGAAACTTACGGTAGAAGAAGCTCATGTTTTCATAGCCCACCGCATGCGCAGCCGCCCCGGCCGTGGCGCCGCCGCGCAGAAGCTCGGCCGCACGTACCAGGCGTCGCTCCTGCACAAGCTGCCTAAAGGTCTTGCCCACATGCCGCTTGAGGAGCGCCGTCGCATAATTAGGGCTCAAGCCAAACTCCGCCGCCATCCCCTCGAGGGAGCACGCGGCGAATTCGCGATCGATATAGCCGAGCATTCCCGTCACCAGGGCAGTGGGCCCCGCCGCGCCGTCCGCCGCGCCGCGCACCAGCTCGCGCTCGTAGCAATCCATGAGCTCGGCCAAAAACAGCTGAAACAGACGCAAGACGATCTCGGGACCGTTGGGGCTCGGGTCGTACAGCTCGCAGAGCATCTCCTGCATGTAGCGCCGAATCCGACGGCTCTCGCCGCAGTAAAAACGGACATGGCCCCGATGGTCCGTCTCGCTGTTGAGCGCGTTGAACAAAAACCGCGAGACCGCGCTCTCGCGCGAGAGGCTCGACTCGAGACTCCGGCGCAAAAAAGAGCGTGAAACGGTCATGCTCAGCATGATGTCGTCCTCACCAAGCGCCGCCACGGCATGCGGGCAGAGGGCGTCGAGCAAAAGCACCTCGTTGCGGCCCAGCTCGAGCCTCTCCCCCGCCACCGTCTGCGGGCAGCGTCCGCGATACACATAGCTCAGCTCCACGTAATCATGCACGTGCTCGGGAACTGCATTAAAGCGCGAGTTTTTCCTTATCGTCAGGCCACGCGGCATGCCGGGCTGGGCATAGGCAAACCCTGGCTGCCCAATCTTGCGCACTGGGCATCCGTCGATTTCGACATGCTCGGTCATAATCGACCAATCAAATGCCATGCCGTCTTTATAAGCGATCTCACTGGTGCTCAGTTCGCTGAGCCTACGCTCGAGCTCGTCGATCTCCATGGCTTGCCAATCGTTGATTTAGTCATAGTTCGTCGTGATTCAGATATTAGCAGAACGCGCCGACGCGTCCATAATCTGTGCTATGCAGCAGATCGATCGAGCCAAGGAGAATCCATGACCGCGTACTATCAGCAGGTGCTCGAGGGCACATACGACAACCACGTGCTTCCGTTTTTGTGGATGAAGGGCGAGAGCCATAAGACCATTGCCGAGTATCTGGAAAAGATCGCCGGCGCCGACATCCACGAGGTCTGCCTCGAAAGCCGCCCACACCCCGATTTTTGCGGCGAGGGCTGGTGGCGCGACTTGCGCTTTGTCATTGACGAGTGCAAGCAGCTGGGCCTTAAGCTCTGGATCTTGGACGACGCGCACTTCCCCACGGGCTTTGCCAACGGCGCCGTCAAGGAGGCCGTGCCCGAGCTCCGCAAGATCGTGCTCACGCACCGCACGTTCGACATCGTGGGTCCCACGTCCGCCGCGAGCATCGCGCTCGCCAACATGCTCGACAAAACGGAGCGCTTCTACGGCGTGACATTTATGCAGGACGGCAGCCTCGTCGACGTCGCTTACCGAGTAATCGACGATGCAGACGGCAACCCCAGCCGCCTGGTCTTCGATGCACCTGCGGGCCTCACGCAGGCATGCGTGATGTTCACGAGCGGCAAGACCTCCTACAACGAGGACTACATCAATATGGTCGACCGCGCCTCGGTGGCGCAGCTCGTCGATGCTGTCTACGAGCCGCATTTTGAGCATCTGGGCGATGAGTTTGGCAAGACGATCCTGGGCTTTTTCTCCGATGAGCCCGGATTTGCCAACGAGAAGGGCACCACGGGCCCCGATGGCATCTCGGACACGCTCATCGGCAAGGCCACCGCGCCCCTACCCTGGTCGGCCGAGCTTGAGCGTCGCCTACGCGCGGCACTGGGCGAGCGCTACCTGGCCGAGCTCCCGCACCTGTGGGACCGCGAGCCGGCCGGCGCGCACGTACGCCACGTCTATATGGACATCGCGAGCACCCTCTATAAGGAGTGCTTCTGCGACCAGCTCGGAGACTGGTGCCGCGCGCGCGGCGTGCAGTACATCGGCCACGTTATCGAGGACAAGGACTGCCACGCGCGCCTGGGCGTGGGCGCCGGGCACTACTTCCGCGCCGTGGGCGGTCAGGACATGGCGGGCGTCGACATCGTGATCAACCAGCTGGTACCCGGCATGGACCGCGGCCTTCACAGCTACGGACGCGGCGTGTGGGACCTCGAGTTCTATAACTACGTGCTGCCCAAGCTGGGCTCCTCGGCAGCACACCTCGACCCCAAAAAGCAGGGGCGCTGCATGGCCGAGGTCTTTGGCGCATTTGGATGGCACGAAGGCCTACGCGAGATGAAGTGGATCGCCGATCATTTTTTGGTGCGCGGCGTCAATTGGTTTGTGCCGCATGCCTTTAGCATGGCCGCCTTCCCCGACTGGGACTGCCCGCCGCATTTCTATGCGCATGGCCAAAACCCCCAGTTTGCACACTTTGGGCAGCTCATGAGCTACATGAACCGTACGGCGAGCCTGCTGAGCGGCGGGCGCGCAACGACCCCGGTGGCGCTTCTCTACCATGCGGACGCCGAGTGGACAGGCGAGGCGAACTTTATGCAGCATGCCGCCTCCGAGCTTATGCGCGCGCAGGTCGACTTTGACATCGTGCCGGCAGAGGCATTTGAGGACGCAGGGCGCTATGCCGTTGAAATTGCCGCAGACGGTAGCGGCTTTGGCGTGAACGGCCAGGCATACCGCTGCCTGGTGATGCCCGGAGCCGAGTTTGTCGGCGGAGCCGTGCTCGACTTTGCCGCGCGCGCCGCAGCCGCAGGTGTTGCCGTGTACGCGCTGGATGAGTTGCCGAGCAAGCGCTACGACGGTGATATTGCAGCCCGCGAGGGCTTTGCCTCCGTGGATGCAGCCGCGGTCGCCGGCATCAAGCTCCTGGCAACCGCCGAGCTCGCAGGCACGCTTGCCGACGCCGGTATGCAGACCGTGGTTTGTGCCGAGTCCCAGCCCTGGCTGCGCGCACTGCGCTACCAGCGGGCGGGCGAGACCTATCTGATGCTCGTCAACGAGCATCCCAAGCAGGGTATCTCCACTCAGATTGCGCTTGCCGACGGCATACCCGTTGCAGGCGCGCGCCTCGACCTGCTCAACGGCACCGATCCCGCCGCCTTTGACGGCACGCTCGAGCTGGCTCCCTACGAGAGCTGCATCGTGGTCCTTGGGGCTACAGGTTCCGCCGGCGCGGCAACTGCTGGAGACGAAGCCACATGCGTCGACGGGCCCTGGGCGGTTGCCTTCTCTGCCCCTGGCACCGATGCCTTTGGCGAGTCTGTTGAGCTTGCAGACCTGCGCGACCTTTCCTCGGCCGAGTTCCCCGGCAAGGCCGGCACATTCCGCTACCGGGCCTCCTTTGTCCTGGGCGAAGCGGCCACCCGCACCGTCATCGACCTTGGCGAGGTCTTTGAGACCGCAACCGTCACCCTCGACGGCAAATCCCTCGGCACACGCATCTGTCCGCCTTACCGCTTTGAGGCCGGCGCGCTTTTGGCCGGTGAGCACGCGCTTACGGTTGACATCATCAACACCCTCGACCACGCCGTCCCCGACATGTTCGGCATGACCGAGCCCTCCGATCCCAGCGGCCTCTTGGGGCCCGTACGCGTGCTCGGATAGCAGCCCGAGCGCAAACAACTCGGGCAGGGCACGCCCTATGTTGAGCCCGCGCAGCGGCGAGCGGTCCGTCGTTCATAGACCGGCGGACCAAAACTCCCAGCCAAGCCGAACGTTTTATTTATCGCTATGATTGGTTTATCGCGACGCAAACGCATAGGAGCCATATGGATATCAGGCGAAAGATCACGCAGGGCAAAAGCCTCACCCCCACCGAGCAACAACTTGGGCGAACGGCCCTCGCCATGGGCGAGGATGTGCGCGGGCTTTCCATTAAGGAATTTGCCGCGTGCGCCAACGTTTCGGTCGCGAGCGTGCACCGCTTTTGCAAAAAGCTCGGCCTCGAGGGATTCAAAGACCTCAAGGTCGAGCTCATCCGCCAGGCGACCGAGGCGGGCAACCGGCGCGACGTGGACATCAACTTTCCCTTCGATGCCACCTCCACCCCTGCGCAGGTGATGGAGCGCATGGAGGGGCTCTACCAGACCACCTTGGCCGAAACGCAGGAGCTGCTCGACCCTGCACAGCTCGACCACGCCGCCAAGCTCATCATGCGCGCCGGCACCGTGGACATCTACACGGGCTCGCATAACCTGTATCCAGCGGGAATGTTCCGCGATCGCCTGCTTTCCGCCGGCAAAAGCGCGACGTGCCACGACAGCGTCGAGGCGCAGGTGCGCACGGCGCTCGCCTCGGGTCCCGACCATGTGGCAATCGTCATCTCCTACAGCGGCCTTGCCCCCAACCTCAAGGAGATCTTGCCGATCCTTAGCAGTCGACATGTCCCGGTCATCGTCATCGGCACGCCGCACTGTGCCCGCATTCACCCCGGCTTTGCCGCCTATCTCACGGTAAGCGACCACGAGAGCATGACGCACCGCATCACGCAATTCGCCAGCCATATCGCCGTGCAATACGTACTCGATTCGCTCTATAGCAGCTACTTTGCCAAAGATTACGCCCGCTGCTCCGAGTTCCTAGAGCGCTCGTTCCCCTACACCCGCCTGCCCGGACTCAAGTAGCGACGAGCGTGGATTTTTGGACACTCAGATAACGAGCGTGGATAATCTCCCACTTTGAGCCCACAAACAGGCTAAAAACGGGAGATTATCCACGCTCATTTTGGGTCCCCTGGGAACGCATGAGGAGGGCGGATAGACAGCCGTTATTTGCGAGGCGTCAGCGACGTAAAGAGTCCGTGTTGGTTGCAGTAAAGATATATCCTGCCGCGCCCGGTAATATGGAAGCGCGGCTGCACCGATTGCTCTGGATAGAGCTTCTTAAAGCAGATGCCGTCCATAGTCGCATATGCCACAAAGCTAATGTAGTGATCCTTGGTCATGGGATGATCGAGCGTGACGTACCAATCGTCCTCGATGCGCTCGATGGAAAAGGCGTGGTCCGCGTCCGGCTCTTCGGCCTCCTGGGGAAACATCGTGGAGCCACAGCAGCTAAAGCTGCCTTCTCCGAGCGCGTGCACAACGTTTCCGCAGATAGGGCAAACGTAAAAGACGCCTTTGAGCATATTGCCTGCACGGTTGGCGTTGGCCCGAATGTCACCAGCCAAAAGCTCAGCCACGCTTATGCCGAGTCTCTGGGCCAAAGGCTCAACGAGGGAAATGTCGGGAAGGCCGCGGCCGGATTCCCACTTGCTGACGGCTTTATCGGTCACGCCAAGGCTTTCCGCCAGGGCGCGCTGGGTGAGGCCGCGCTCTTCGCGCAGCTGCTTGATGGCATGCGCTGCCAAAAAAGTATGGGAGGCATTGGTTTGCCGTGTCTGGTTCATGGGCTGTCCAATCAAATTGAAGAAATGGAGTGAACCGGTTCGACAGTCAGTATCCATTTGAAGGCCAGGCTCGACAATCTACGCTGCGTAGACATGCGCCAATCGAACGAGCGCGGATTATTGGACGCTCATCCTGAGTAGTCATTTAAGAACGTCCCCAATGACTACTCATTTATGTCTGTCCCCAATGACTACCACGGCAACGCCGATGTTTTGGTAGCGACAGACACTATGACCCAATCCGAGGGCACTAAAAAGACAGGAGCCCCCGCTCGTGACCGCGGGTCGGGGCTGCGAC
>NZ_WWSY01000025.1 GCF_009876115.1 Collinsella aerofaciens
TTAGTTTGAGAAGAAGTCGACAGTACATTTAGAAGCACCTACGTTCCTCAAAGAATTGTTAGATTAAAAGTAACAGATCGGATGAAGATACGTGCGACGGGGGCGAGGCGAATGGCTGAGCGGTATCGATATGCGGGTTTAACGGTATTCACTTTTTCAGCAATGCCGTATTTACGTAATGTCGTTATTGCATAGTTCTGTTATTCCGTTTTGCCGTGTGCCGGGTTTTAGGGCAGAGCCCTAAATCGTACGCCGCCGGGCAAAACGCAGTTTTGTACGGCGGCGTACGACTCTTGCGGAACCAAACTATGACACAACGCAACTGTGTCATAACGTAACTACGTAGTAGCGTAGCTGTGCGATAACGCGATTGCGGCAAATCGAAATAACAGAACAACGTGACTGTGGAATAGCAGAACAATTGAACATTGAACTAATCGCGCCTGAAAATTTTCCGCAAGTGTCGTGCGCCGCCGTACAAAGCCCGGCGGCGCACTATGGCTCTGCCCTAAAAACCCGGCGCCCTTGGCGGCGCTAAAAAGTGACGCAATAACGTTGTTACGTTATTGCGTTATTACACAGTTCGGCAGTCACACTTTTACATTGTTGCGGCATGACACGGTTACGCAATGTCTCCGGTGCGTCTCGGTAAAAGGTTCGCTACCGGACAGCCACCGGACACCGAGGCGATCTAAGCGCGGCGATGGTTTGCCGTGAAATGTGCTGTGAGATGAAAAATATCGCAAGAGACGCAGACTTGTACCTCCATCGTAAATGTATGTACAAATCTGCCGCCGGCCCGGACGGCACGGCGCTTGCCAGGGCTCCGCCCATGGACCGGGGCTGGTAAGTCGATTGCGACTGCATCGGTTGATTGGTGACAGTTGGAATCGACGTTGCAGTTTTTAAATCTGTTTTCTGAGATCTGAAGCGCGAAACTCAAAAACTCATCGTCTTGATTTTCATTTGATTCGGATCGCGCCCGCGCAAAAGTCAAAACGACTCGTGCGGCCGTTTCGTTTTTTCATATCGCATTTCAAATCGCGTCAAAACAAAACTCGAGTTTTGAAAATCGATAGCGACCTCTGGTCGCGATCATAGGCGGCTTGACCGCCGCATGAAAATCGACTCGCCATTCGAACCGTAATGCGATTCGCGGTACCTTTCGACAATCCAACAACGCTACGAGTCTCACTAAAGACTCTCCGCGTCATTGAAATGTCGAAAGCTGCCTCAACTTTTTCGCAAGCGTATCGAAAAACGATTCGACGAAGTCGAATGTTTGCGTCGCAGGCGCCGCAAACCCGCTTCGCAAAAATGCAAACACTCGGCATCCCTCGCATTCGCATTTCCGCTCCGCTCTCGCTACAGCGAATTTCTAACACTCAGCATCCTTCGCGTTAAAAATTCGCTTCCGCTCACGGTCTTCACGCAGTTACAACGCCGCGAGGCCTCTCGCTTGGAATGAGGCCTCTCATTCCACGTCTACACTGCGTTTCGCCCAATCACCGTTCCGGAGATTGCAAGATGTACGTAAATGGCCATAATTACATGTAAACATGAACTATGGCCATTTACGATCTTGCTTTTCCCTCCTACGGGAAAAGAAAACAGGCAAAGCTGAGTTCCGCTTTGTGCGCGAAGCGGTTTCGCCTCCGAGAAAAACTCGGCGGACTTTTCCAAATCTTGTTTCGGAGGCCACTCCGAAACTGAAGGGATAAAAATGAGACGAAGTGAGAAAGTCGAAGCGACGTTGACCGCTGAAGAAAAAGAAATTCTTCAGCGCCTCTGCGACGAAGCTGGTTGCACGGAAGCTGAACTAATCCGCTCCGTTTTGATTAGCCGTTCGATTTCTCTCGACGATCTTGAGATCGGAAAGAAAATCGAGCACGAGAAAAATAAAGCGCTGCACAACTGCAAGCGCAAACACGCTCCAAGAAAATCTGGCGAGTGCGGTGAAGCCATCGCCGAGAAACGTGACGTCTCGTCTCACGTGATGCTGACCGCTCCAGAAAAAATGGCGATCGAACAGCGGGCGGCAGTGCTTGGCGTCTCTGTAAGCGAGTTGGTTCGTCGCAGCGCGATCTACGGAAAGATTGAATCATTCAATTTCGACATCGCGGAAGTGGAAAAGCTTCATCACGAGTTATTGAAGGAAGGAACGAATCTCAATCAGCTGATGTATTTTGTGAACGCTCAAGGGCTTCCCGCGTACAACGAGAAAGCTGTTTTCCGAACGCTTGAAAAGGTTTATCAAAATGCTCGAAAGGTCGACCGGTTCATCGAGAAATTGGAGAAGCGTTATCACGTTGACTATGTTCCCCACGACTATCTGGCAGATGAACCAGACAACAGAAATCTTTAAGTCGGAACGCAGCCGGATCAGTTTTGCAATTGAGTGCAATTACTCGTTTAGCTATAACTACTGAGTAAAAGCGAAAAGAGACGGCAGAAGAGATTGATGGCCATTAAACAGAAAGCAGTCAGCTCGTACCCCGCCTCGCTAGCTTGGCCCTGCCCGAGTTTTCGGGGAGGTGGTCGCTATGTCCGAGCTCCGTCTTATGATCGTCGCTCTTCCTCTGGTGACCATTCTGGCCATTTTGGGCTAGGGTAAAACCCGGCCTTTAAAGAACAAAGCCGTCCCAGGCAGGACGGCTTTGTTTCCTCGATTATCAACTTCATACGGATGGATGTGGGATTCGATACCCCGGCGGCCTGCCGATCAGGCCGCCGGGAACTCTCACTCCTCGATAAAAGCCGGCGCTCGGTTAGTTCTGCGCATCTTGAAATCGCCAGTTTCGTGGGAGACGTAGAGGATGCCGTCCATCCCATCTCGCGATGCATATGAAAGGTGAACAGAACCGCAATACGCCCCATCATCGTCGAGAAGATCGAACGAATTCGGATCGCTCGTTGCGGCCAAACGACCATTCAGACAAGAGCCATCGCCATTACAGATTTGCCATTCCATGTCTTCGCCTGCAAGAATCGCCATAGACGGCCCGGTCGCGCCATCGCTGACATACATCCCGTCTATGCCAAAACCGTTTTCAGCGCCATCGATGAACGATTGCTCGGACCTATACTTCGCGAATGATGCGCACAGCACCATTGCAAGACCGATCGCAAGGCCAACGGCCGCTATCTTTGCATAGCTCTTGCCTATCATGTCATCCTACTTTTCGCTTGCCTAAGGCAAGACGGAAGAAGTCATTCGTCGCTGCTTTTTTGTACACCTTCTTGACGCCATTGACGGTCTCATAAACAACAAACGGCTGGACCTTGTGTTCAACGTTCGCCGTTACTTTCCAAAAGCCAGCGCCGCCGATATCAATGGAAAACCCAGTCGCCATCGCCTCGCGCTTTGCCAGCGGTATCGATACGCCTATGCTTCCGACACCATTCGGGAGCGGCACCGATACACTCACCGAACCGCCGCCATACCGCTGGACGTTTACAGAACCGCTCCCGTCGATGTGAATGCCCCCCGGGGGCTGCCCAGCAACGTCGTGCCATCCGCTGGCTTTCGTTTGCACGCTCCCGTATACGGTGCTGTAGCTTGGGCGACCGCGTGTCGCATAGAGCTCAACATCATCAGATGACATCGCCTCTTCTATGATAAGGGCCGCTTCTTGCTCTGCACGTTGACGCACAATCGCCTCGACATCAGATTCACTCAGATCCGGGAATGCTAGGAATTCTACAGTTTCAGAATTGTAACCATCAGCAAATGCACCATGTGGAGTGATTAGTGACAGTCCGCCCAATGCGGCTGCCGTCAGGATTGACCTGCGAGTAATAAACAGGTCTTTCGTTGTACTCATCTTCGCCTCCAAACTTCTCACCGGGGTCCTTCTTGCCAATTTTTGCCCCGGCTCGGTTACTTCGGTTACTTGAGCGCTCCCATATATGCTTGTTACCCATGTATGTAATATTAATTTCGGACATATCGAAATTAATCAATGGTTGCGGGAGTTTCCGACCTCAGTGAAATGCCACCCTATACCAACAGAATCAGCCTGGCTCGACATGTGCCAATGGCCGCTAATGGCACTTGGTCAGCAACGGTCTTAGCCCATCGACCCCAACAGTGTCTCCTTCTGTCGCGCCGCGGGCAAGACGCACAGCGGTGGCGCCGTGTCGAGGCAGCTGGACGACCGCGTCGTCGATCGCGGCGATTACACTCGCGGCGACACGCCTCGCTAGTTTGCCTCGCCCTAGTGGACCTAGCGCGTTGCAGTTCAATCAGCTGTTATAATATCAACTCACGAAAAATCCCCTCTAGCAGGGGCTTTTCTGTTATAGAGTCCTGGAAAGAAAGGGCCGAACCGAAGTGTCTGGCCGGACGCCAATTGTCTGGGAACTGCTTCGGATTCGACCCTCTTTATTTTACTCCATGGCCATGCGGAGATTTAAACCTCTCTGACCGGATGTTTCTCACCGAAACCACCGTCGATGCCGAAACGGCACAGCCTGTCGATGGTACGAAGATGCTCGTCGATGACGGTTGCGATTTGTGCGTCAACGATGCTGTCGCGGTCGTTGAGGCCGCGAACTGCCTCGTCGGCGGCCATGAAGGCCTTGATGGCCTGTGCGAGCTGGTTCTTAAAAGCATCAACCTTCTCAACTGCAGTGGCTCGGTCTGCCATCTCGCGTTCGAGTCGTTGAACGATTTCCTGTGTGTCGCTCATGGCTGTTCCTTTCCTCGCGGGGCGTTTAACCTACTGTATCGCACCGCGCAGACACGATTTTTTCGGGCGGCGGCAAACTCCACGAAGCCGCAGGTAGACGGCTTGATGTAATCGCAAATACAGCCCAGAAAAGGAATGCCTAGATACCCGTTAGGGACATCTGCTTTCAGGCGCCTTAAAACGCATCTGGTGAGGTCGTTTTTTCGGCCTTGACCTGCGTGGTGGCACTTTGGGGTGCTCATAGCCGCGGCATGTTCTTGTAGACACCCTGGCGGTGGCCGACCCTTACGACCTCGATGACGGCTTTCCCGTCCTCGATCCTTGCCAGGATGCGGTAGACACCAACGCGCCAACGCCAACCGGAATCGGTGCCCTGAAGCTGTTTTCCATTCGGTGCGCGCCGCGGGTCCTCGCATCCGTCAAGGTGCTCCTGAACCCAGGACAGGATTATGAGCCGCTGCTTCTTCGGAATGCTTAGGAGTTGCTTGGTCGCCGCCTTAGACCATTCGACGCTGAAACTCACTCGGCCTCCATTGCCATACGCATGACGTCATCCATCGAATAGCGGGTGCCATCGTCCTCCATCAGCGCCTCGTTGTACGCCTTGATGTCAGCCGCCTCCTCGACCTTATCGAGGGCGGCGTTCCTCACGAATTCGGAAAAGGACATGCCGAGGACGCTCGCATAGGACTGGATCCAGTCCTTCTCACCATCATCGAACCTGATGGCAGTGGCACTCATGGCCATAGTTGCTCCAATCAACGTATTACATTGTAGTACGTTGATTATACCCGTTTGTCCTGGAGCCAGTCCCAAAACGTATGCCGCGCGGCACTCGAAAACCGAACCCTCGATGCCGTGAACGTCGAGTGCCAAAACCCAGTGTCAAAACCTCCGCGTCAATTCCCATGGGAAAATCAAATACGAGGCAGGAGGCTGAAATGACACGTTACGGATATGCTCGCGTGAGCACGAAAGACCAGAGGTTGGACCGCCAGATCGAGGCTCTGGTGAACGCTGGCGTGGCCTATGGCCATATCTACAAGGACAAGGTCACGGGTGCCCAGGACGGCGACCGGACGCAGCAGAAGCGCCTGTTCAAGAAGATGCGGGCGGGTGACGAGGTGGTGGTCGAATCCTGGGAGCGCTTGACCAGATCGACCAGGCAGCTGCTCAACTATGACCTTATGTTTCGAAACCTCGGCGTGAAGCTCACGTCCCTGAAACAGCCCGTGGATCTAGATACCGCATTCGGGCGCTTCGTGCTTGGCACCCATGCTTGCACCGCGGAACTTGAGCGAGATCTGATCAGGCAACGCCAGGCCGAGGGTATCGCCGTCAAACGGAGCCACGGCGGCAACGTGGGTGGCAGGCCTCGCACTGCCGGCGTCAAAGCCGATGCCGCAGTAAAGCTCTATCTTGGAGGAGAGACTCCTATTCCCGATATTTGCGCTGCGACTGGCGTCTCCAAATCAACGCTGTACCGCATCCTTCGTGAACGCGGATTGGTGGGCGTCAGGAAATAAGTCCGTCTGTCGTTTCGCGATTTGCCTAATAGGCCCGAGTGCGGCGGCGTTACTATATAAGGGTGCGGTATTTCTCTAACCGAAAACCTGCGTGAACGCATGACTTGAGACGCCTTTTTAGAACTCACCGATCGCAGGAAAAAGACAACTCAACAGCGGCCGTGCATTGTTCCCAGCCATATGGCATGGCGGAGCCATGCCCGTTGTTGATTGGAGTGCCGCATCATGGCCGAAAACCAAGTCCAGTCCGAAAAGAAAATGACCAGTCTGAATGTCTCATCGGAGACCCGTGACGCCATAAAGGACATCAGCACGAGCCTTGGTCTCTCGCAGGCCGATACCGTCGCCCGCTTGGTCGATGGCTACCACCCTAACGCCACTCCCGGCGTGAAGGCTGCGCTCGACGCATCGGCCGTCCTCGATGAGGCGGTCGAGCGGGTTAAGCGCATCATCGTGGGCGCTGCCGAAGCTGCCGCGATGGAGGCTCGTGCTGCCCGCGAGGACGCCGACGCTGCCAAGAAAAGTGCAATGGAACAGATTCAGAGCATCAAATCTAATTGCGTCGAGCAGGTCGCCGCCATCAAAGAGAAATTCGAGCTGGATACTGCGAGCTTGGAGATTGAGAACGATGAGCTCCACGCCACCGTCGCCGATTACCTCTCGCAGCTCAAGAAGCTCGATTCCGAGAACAATCAGCTCTTGGCAGAATCAGCCGCAAAAGACGATCGAATTGAAAGCATGAGGGGCGCGGTCGACGCCGCGGCCAAGGCTCAGGCCGATCTCAACGTCTCCCTCCTCGCCCAGCGTGACCTGATGGCCGAGGTCGCCGCCCTCAAGGATCGCCTCGCCGCCTCCGAGCAGCGGGCGGCCGTGGCCGAGGCCAAGGTCGAGGTCATGACCAAGGCGAGGAACGAGTAGATATGTCCGACAAGCTAAGGCCGTCTCGCCGTGAGTTGATAACGGCAGGGCTAGTCGTCTTTTTGGTCACGGCACTCGTCTGGACTGTCATTGATGGTGCCGGCGCAAATGCGCTCACCATCAGCGGTGTCATCACCCGTCAAAATGCCGTCTGGGCTTCGCTTGCAGCAGTTTCAGTGGTCATGCTCATTGGGGCTTGGCTGTTTGGCTGATGGCATTCAAAAACAATTAAGTTTGGAGTAGTCGATGGAACATCTCTCTGTTAAAAAGGCAATCAACCTAGCTCGGAACTTTGGGGCTGCGGGTGTTCTGGCAGCCGCCCTAGTTATGACCTCTGGGTGCAGCCAGGCAGACGATCGTCAGACGGCAGTTCAGGTCGCCGATTCTGATAACGCGCAGGAAGACGGGGTTTACGGCAAGATGGAGTATTCAGTCACCGGCGTCGAGGTGCATGATTCCTCGGCTGGCGATGGCGGGAAGGTTGCCGTTGTTCGCTGGCACGCCATTAACAACCGATCGGCAGATTCATGCGCTGTTGGTAGCTACATCACGGCTTATCAAAATAAGCAGATGCTATCTCGCGGGTTTGCCGCCGATTTGCAGGAAGACCACTTCTCTTCGCAAGGGCTTGCGCCGGGAGGCGAATGCGACGGTGTGTCGATTTTTGATCTCAATGACATGTCTCCCATCGAAGTGAAAGTCGACGGGATGGGTGCCGGGTCGAACTCCCTCGACCAGACTTTTGAATTGGAATAGTCCATATGGCGCCTAATTTCTAGAAACCTTCTAGAGCGCTTCTAGAAGGTTTCTAGAAGCGGGCGCAGCATCTTCGACCGGCACGATGTCTCGGTAGATAAGGCGATGCCTGGCGTCACGCCACTCGTCGCCGTGGTAGTGGCCGAAGAACCAGGCGCGGTAGCCGAGCCGCCCATCGAGCTCGCCAAGGAATCGCTGAAGCCGGTCGTCCCGATACTCGCGCCCGAGCTCGTGGCATAGCCCCTCAGCAAGGGCAGCCGGCGCCTCGTGAGTCACAACGTAGTCGACCTTCCAGCCCACGCGGTCGAGCGAGGCGCGGCAGTGCCCCATCTCTTCCTCGCTCGGCATCTCCTCGGGCCACCAGCTCCTCCCCTCCCTGCGATACTGCCTGTCATGGCTCGCGGCGCCGCCCATGGTAAGAACCGTGGTTCCTGCGATGTCGAACACCTCTCCGCGCATCAGATGCAGCACGTGCGGCCGCGCCTCATGGACGAGCCCGCCGTTCCACTCCCGCACCGGCAACTCAGCCAGGGCGCGGTGGTTCTCGTGGTTGCCGTCTACGAAACACGTGGCCCACGGCTTCGACTCGAACCAGTCGAGCCAGTACCTCTCGGCATTCGATCCGTCCCAGACGAAGCCGAAATCGCCGGCCACGATCACCACGTCATCGCACGTCAGAATCCGACCCAGCGGCCAATTCCTGAAGGCAAACCGGCTGGACCCGTACTCGGCCCTGCCGTGCACGTCGCCCGTCACATAGATAGCCATCAGTACGCGCCCCACGGCAAAAGTTTGTCCCCAAGCCTCACGATCCAGTCATACAGCACCGTGTGCCGTTCGTCCGGATTGCCGTCTCGGTGAAAATGCCCGTAATACCAGCGCTTGTAGTCCAGGCGATCCTCGAGCTCGTCGAGGAATCCGGTCAGCCGGTCCACATCCGGGCGCTCCCAGCCTGGGTCCGGGTAGAGCGTCGGCGAGAGCATGCGCGTGGCGCAGGTATGGGTGATGACGCAGTCGACCTTCCAGCCGACCTCGTCGAGCCTTGCCCGCGCGGTATCGAAATCGCGCTCGTCCGGGAGCTCCTGAGGCCACCAGCTGGAATACGGCACGCGGTATTCCCTGTCCACGCTTGTGGCACCGCCCATGGTGAATACCGTCGAGCCGTCGAGATCGAAGACCTCCCCGCGCATGAGTCGGCGGATGGACGAGGTATCCGACAGGCGTTGCGTCAGCCCGCCGTGCCACGGCTCCATGGGGCGTTCCTCCCAGTGGTCGAAGCGCTCGTGGTTGCCGTCGACGAACAGCACCGTGTAGGGGCGCGACTCCAGCCAAGCGATATCGGCGCATTCCTCGGCAGAGAAGTCCCACGGAAAGCCAAAGTCGCCGGCGATGATCAGATAGTCGTCGCTGCCAAGGCTATCCCCAAGCTCCCAGTCGCGGAGCTTTTGCATGTCGAGCCCACTGTGGATATCGCCTGTCACGTAGACCGTCATCGGATTACCACTTCCCTCTTGTACGCCGCCAGCTCGCGCTCGACCTGCCTGTCGCCGGTCTCGTTGACCCACCAGGGCCATTTCACCCGGCCGCACGGCTCGCCGACTCCGGCGAACCACTCCCTCAGCTCGTCGAGACTCACCGTGGAGTGCCCGTTGGCGTCGCAACCGACGTCGTAGCGCAGAAGGCCCTGCTTGCGGTTGAACTCGTTGTACGTGCCTCCGCTGCTGTGGATGTGCCCGTGGAGGTGCCACGATCCATGACTCATGCCCTGCCAGTCGGCCATAGGGTAATGGCACAGGACGATCTTCTGCCCGTCGATCTTGAGCACGCAGATCGGCGGTTCCACGGTGAACGCGCCCGCGACCGCCGGCTGGGTCCAGTCCTTGTCGTGGTTTCCCGGGACGAGGTGGATGCGTCTGCAGGCGATCCGCTTACGCAGCCCGTAGGCGTCCTGGGCGGTCATCTTGAATGAGAAATCCCCTAGGATGTAGAGCTCGTCATCCACGGCAACCTTACCGTTGATGTTGTCGACGATGGCATCGTTCATCTGCCAAATCGTCTCCCACGGGCGGTCGGTGAACTTCAGCACGTTCTCATGCCCGAAGTGGGTGTCGCTGGTGAACCAGATCATTCCATTGTCTCCTTGTCGCTAAAAACCGTTCTCCTTTGCGCAGTTGAGGAGACGTATTTTGAGTGACATGAGGCGTTCGAACCTCATGTTCTGTGCTCCAATCTGCCGGATTGTCCCAGCTAAAACTTCAAAACCTCGTGCGGGCAGAAAACCGTGTCCCGTTTGTGGGGTCATAGTATAGGCACTGTTAGAACTAATAGCCCAAATCCGTTGCCAACTGGCCACTATTAGCAACTATTAGGCCTTTTGGACAGTCGAACTGACTAATAGCCACTATTTGTTGGGCTGTTTTGCAACCACGAGCGCTGCCGTGGATTCTTGATACGGCGCATCGACAACAGCAATGTCAAACGGGTAGAATGGTGCCGACGGCAGCCCAAGTCGTAGGAAGCTGGGCAGAGCCGTTGCTTTGAAGAGTTAGGTCACCGCCTTAGCGACGGTGACCTTTCTTTTTGGGCTTCGAACCCTGCTTGAGTGCCTTGGAAAGGCCGACGAGGGCCGTGAGGAGCGAGACCAGGGCGGTCAGGAGCTTCACGAACTCGGTGAAATCGGTCATGGGCATCACCTCCCATCGGATGGAGGGCCCTGCCCGGCACGAGGACTGCCGACAGCGCTGCTGATTCTAGCAGAGCGTCATTCTTCTTCGATCAATCCGTGCTCCACTCCCTCGCCGGAATCCAGTCTTTCCGCAGCTCGACGAAGGTGTTCTTGATTCCCGCGACCCCAAAACGGATCGTCTTCGCGCTCGTCACGGGCCTTGAGCTTGCCCCTGGCTCTCTCGACGGCCTCGCCAGTCGCTTGCCGCCGAACCTCATCCTTAACTTCCTCGCCGATCTCCCCAAATTCCAACGCCGGCCCGTTCTTGCTCACCGGTCCGTACATGCTCGGCCCTCCCCTGCTCGCGACCTGTTTTCCAGCCAAGACCGTACTCGCTATTGCTTCTAATAGCTTGAACAGCTCTTCATCCGGCCACTATTAGCAACTATTAGTCCAAATCCTCCAGCCCAGCAGCCAATAACCACCATTAGCCCAGCTAAACGACCAAAACAAATCGCCCGGTGCACGGAATCTGAACAGTCACGAGATGCGTTAAACTCAACATGCGCGGCCTGCCCCGCGTGGACAGTTATAGGGCCGGCAGCGTCGCCGGCCCTGTTGCCATTCAATCAGCTGCATAATATACAGGCAGGTCTCCCGAGTACTCCTGTCGCCCTAGTGCGTTGCCATTCAAAGCAACGAGTAACGCTTGGGTAAGAGGGCCCACCTTCACTCTTGGTGAATCACTTGCCGCCCCTGTGCCCTTTTCGGCAATTTCCTGTACCCCTTTTGGAAACTCGAGTGCCTATCTGGCCGACGAAAAGATTTAGCGAATTTAGGTGTACCACTCTGTGTTAGTTTGTATTTTAGACAGTATTTGTGATACGCTTTGTTTCAATCAGTAGTGGTACGATTTCGTTTGTTCAACGAAGGAGGTAATTGTCTATGGCAGTGGCCGAGGAGAAGAAAAGAATCCAGGTTACTCTGCCTCTCGAAATTTGGCGTGATCTCGATGACTACGCGAAGAGCCGCGGTGTAGCTAAGTCGTCTATGGCGGCAATCGCTATCGCCGAGTTTTTGGAGCGTGTTAAAGAGCAAAAATAGATATGAAAAAAGCCCCCTACCGCCAAGTAAGAAGGGCTTTTTCCATGTTCAAATGTGGCTTTCTGGCCTGTTACCTGCAATCCTAGCACACGTATGCTCCGATTTGGGTCCCTATGTTGAAGTACTACCAAAATACTATGGCATCACTTCGACTGATGGCTAGATAGCCTCAACGAGAGGCTAGTTTATGGATACCAGAAATTTAAAACCGGACGTGGGCGGTGGCTATCCGTGGGACACGGATAGCCACCCGTCCGGCCCCGCAAGCCTGTCTGGAATGGGGGCGGCGTCCGATTTCGCGAATCAGGCCGTCACAGATGCCGCCATGCCCAATAGTGAGAGTCACCGCGAAGCACTTCGCCGGGCATCGGATGAATCGTTCCGTGTCGCCCACATGGTGCAGGATATGGTCAGCGAGAAGGTCGCGATCATCAAGCCGCCGTGGATGCTCGAGCTCGGTTTGCCTAGACTTGACACCGATATCATGGGGCGGATTTGGTCGTTCCAGCGCAAGGACGTTTACAAATCCACCTGCTACATCAGCCTTGCCACCATGGCGGCGGACGTCAACTCGGATCGGTCGAACGTCAAGAAGAGAATCGATAAGCTCGTCGAACTCGGTCTTTTGATTAAGTCGCCGCGTGGTAATAACAAATCTGTTGAGTACCGGCTCGATATGACGGCGATCGCTAAGCGCAGGCTCGAAGTCGAGGAGGGTAGGAAAAAGCAACGCGCCGAGAATTCGGCGAAACGCAAAGCTCAGTGGGACGCAAAGCATTCTGCCTAGTTTGAAGGGCTATGGGTTGTATAAACCCATAGCCCTATTTCTTTTTCTTACAAGCTATGGGTTGAAAGAACCTACAGTATAACTATGGGTTGTTTTAACCCATAGTTTGGCGAAAAATCATTTTATTGATAGGGGGTTAAATAACTGTTCTTCAGCAAGACTATTGGTTAGGACAACCCATAGTCTTGCTGACAGAGATCGCGGACGCTTTTCCGTGACGGTATAGCTATGGGTTGAAAGAACCCATAGACAATTTAAGCACTTTTCTTTCTATGGGTTAATCCAACCTATAGAAAGCGATCGAAAAATGCCAAAAAGTACCGGAATAGTTATTTCAACCCATAGTTTGAGCATGTGTTAACCGGAGCCAACTTATCAACTATGGGTTGTCTCACGAGACTATGGGTTGAAATAACCCATGCCAACTATGGGTTCAATTAACCCATGCACTATGGGTTGAAATAACCACAACTATGGGTTGAAATAACCACAACTATGGGTTCATACAACCCACCAAGTCTGACTAGAGTGAATAAGATTCACTTAGTCTGAGCTAAAGGGAGAAACGGAGAAATCTACCAGAAAGCATTTAATAATCGAACGATATACAAACAAGAAAATCCTTCGTCCTTGCCCTCCGTTCGGCTACGCCTCACTCCGCGTCGCCTGTGGCTCCTTGGCGCTCGCTACGCTCGCACTCCGGTCGCCTTCGGCTCCCTGCGCGTCGGCTGCGCCTCCTTGCCCTCCGCGCGCTTACGCACGCTCCGCGTCGCCTGCGGCTCCTTGGCATGGCCTTCGGCCAAAAGTGTGGGGGCTCCGCCCCAACTCCCCACCCACGTTCTCGCCGATCCCCGGCGCCGGCGTCGCCTTCGGCTCCCCGGGCGACCTATCGCACTCAGTCGCAACCCGTCCAATTCGGCAATGAGTGCCGAATCCGATTTCCGGTCGATCGGGATACCGGTATTCAGTCAACCTTGCACAGAATACCGCTAGAAGGTCACAGAATTGAAAATAGGACGTCTTATTGGTGGGGTTTGACCGTTTTCTCATTGCTATATAAAACGAGGTCTTAAATCGGCTCTCAGTGGCCTAAAAAGAGACAGAAGCACCTTTCGATACCCCTGTCCTGATTCTCTTGGACTTCCATTTTGTCACAGCGTTAAGAACGTTGCGTCGTTCTCTTCGTTAAAACCCGTTTTCGGCAAGGTACTCGTCGAACAGCTCACGTGCGATGTCGGAAACGGACTTGTCCTCCTCGAGTGCGGCCTGCTTCAAGCGCTTGCGATAGCTCTCGGGAACGTAGACAGACAGCTGTACAAGCCTCTCAGATGCCCCTTCAGCGCCTTTTTTGGGGCGCCCGGCTTTCCGTACCTGCGGAGCCGGTTTCTGGGACTCAGATGCGCTCTCAACGATTTTCTGCTGCCTCTCCTCGGCCTTCTCCGCGGCGACGTCGAAGTAGGAGGTCGATTTCTTGAACTTTCCGGCCATTACAGAACCTCCTCGATCTCGTCCAGGATGTTTTCGATTGCTTGGGCGGCCTTGCCGCTCTTCGCGATTTCGTACACGGGCTTGCCCAGGGCCGCGCCCTGCTTGAAGGCCGCTGCGGTCGGAACGGTGCCCAGCACGGGCAGGTCGTCGGCCTCGAGCAGTTCGAGGAACTGGCGGTCGACCGTCTGGTTTGCCGCGAAGTTGTTGACGATGATGGCGAACGACAGGTCGGGATTGGCCTCGGTGATGACCTTGATCGTGCGTTTCATCGGCTTTAGGCCGAGGGTGCCTGGCTGGACCGGGATGATCGCGATGTCGGCGTTTTTCGCGTACGTGGCCGTCTCGTCACTCAGGAAACCCGGCGTGTCGATGACGTTTACGGCGTTCTCGTCGTCGAGCAGGTTCTTCTCGTGGTTCGCGCCGCCCTGAGGGTCGAGATTGCCGAATCCGACTTTGTGGCCGCGGCGCTCGAGACCCCAGGCGATCTCGTCGGCGAACGTCGTCTTGCCGACGCCGCCCTTCTGATTGACTAGCAGGATGTTCGTCGCCATGTCCTCCCCTTTCTGAAATAGCATAGTCATATATTATCACATTAACATGTGACTATATTAAGCAATTATAAATCGCAGGTAGAAATATATGAGCATGTTAAGTAATTAGTATAGTACTACGCTATCGTGCTCATGACTGTGGGTTGGTTTAACCTATAGTCATGCTAAAGTTGCCAAAAGGGGCACAAAGGCCAATACGTTTGCGCAGTGCCGGCACAGCGACCTAGCATCGTATGCACCGGCGGAATCATCGCAGACCTGCAAGGAGAGCATATCCACGGGCTCGTGGTCGCCGGAGGCCTCGTGATGCAGCACGCGCCGGGCGGCGACTGGAAGCGCGTCGATTGGGATGCACTTGCTGCCTGGCTCGACAGATACGGTTACAAGGTCGCTGATTGCGAGACGGAGACCCTTCCGACCGCCGACGCGGCGAGTGGGAACGCAAGGGTAAGAACGCATCGTCGCTGAACCAGTGAGTCAGTATTCTTTAGTTGGATGATGGATATTGAAATTAATTAGCGAGATAATGTGCATATCTCATAATGTATGCGTTTCACCATGAGAGAGAGGGGTCTGTCATGAGCTGGAAACCGAGAAAATGCGTTATCGCCGGTCTCGTAACAACCGGTCCTGGCGGCGGCTTGTTTGCAACCGCAATGACATCGTACCGACTTTTCACTTACATGTTCTAAAAGGCGGTTGCCATGCTGTCGCAAAATCAATCGAGATACTTGACCACAATCGGCTTTGCCCTGCTTGCATTACTCTTTGCTAGCGACCTTTTGCTGAAACCGCCCAAGGAACTCGTTTTGCTTGCCATAGACTGCCTTTCCGCCCTTTACTTTACGGCAACCCTATTCGTCGGACTAAAGGAGAGGAAAAAAGGCGCAGTCGCCGCATCCGCCGTATGCTTGATCATAGCCATTGCATCATTCTTTATCTGACACATTGGTGATTTAGGGGCGATATCGTAGGAATACGACCGGGAGAGTCGGGACCATAGGCTCCGGTAAGAACCTTCGCCATGCCCCACGCATCGAGCCCGATGATTTCCCCGCCGGACGCCCTGACGGCCACGGACTCCGGCGTCCACGCGATTTCATCGTCTGTGAGGCGGATGGGTGTGACGCTGCCGGCGTCCATCCGCCTCACGACCTCATTCCGCTTATCGCGCCAGCCCGGCTTGAGCCATTTGATGACGGTCGGACGCGAGACGCCAAGGACGCACGGGCGCAGCTCGAGCTCTAATACATGAGGTCCCAGCTTGTAATACGTGAACATATGACTACATTAACATGGTCATGCATTACTGAGCGTTATATGCTGCGCCGGATCCGCCCGTCTGTTATTTTGGGGGCGGCAGTTTCTTGATGAGGCGGACATGCCCCAGAGTGTCTTTGGATCCTATGGTCAGATTCATCTTGAGAACCAGCCCGGCAGCCAACGCTTCGACCTTACGACGGGTGAGGTGAAGACGGTCATCCCGACCGCTGAGAACGTGAGCGCCGTCTTCGGCAAGGATGGCGTGGAGACGGAGATTCAGGTGGGCAGATGCGCCAAACACTGGGCAAGTCTGGCTTCGATTGGCTGTTTAATAAGCACTAACGGTTGAGTTATTGCAGCATAGTCGCAGTTGTAAATAGGTGACCATATGACCATGCTAACATGTGCGCACAGTCATATGGTCTCTCGTTTGATTGCTTTCCTATCGCTTACTCCCAGAATGGGCGTTAAAAAAGGCGGCCGAAGCCGGCCGCCCGCAAATAAATATTTATTTACCGAATGTAAGAGGAGAGGAACGATGCACATTACTCCCAATGTCCGGCCACGTCGACGACCCAGTGCTGCCCGGTTGCCTGCTGCTCGTAATGCCCCTGGTCCTCGCTGGTGGTGTAGGAGTCATCGGTATAGCCATCATGGTTCTGGCCTTGGGCATACATTGCATCGCTATGTGCGTAGAAGCCGTTTTTGGAGTCGAATGTCGCGCCGCAGGCATTGCAGATGAAGCGGCCATGGCGCACGTAAACGACGTTCGGTACCCAGACCTGGCCGTAATCGGTCTCCCAGTGGCCCTGCTCGGGTACCCACTTCTTTTGGCTACCGCCGTTGGAAGAGGAGCTATTGCTGCCAGAGTTCTGAGAATTACCGGAATTCTGCTTGGACTGGGAGGAATCGCCCTTGTTGTCCGACTTCGAGGAATTGGAAGACTTGCTATCCTCCTTCTTGGAGTCGTCGGACTCCTGGTCCTTGCCGTCGGGTTCTTTCTTCTCCTCGGTCTTGGCTCCAGAGATTTGCGCCGCCTTTTCTTCGTTTGGCTTCTTTTTGTCTTTGTTCTTTACCGCTGTGGCGGCCCTTTCCGTAGAGCCGCATCCTTGCTTTGCAACGCTGGCACATCCAAGTTGAGGTGCCGAAAGGCACACCAGAAGCGCAACGATAATAGCCTTTGTTCTCACACCGATCTCCCTGACCATGAAACCGGGTGTTGGACACTGGCCGATATCCAACGCCCGGCTCGCTTTTACATCTGCTCGCGGCGCTTCTTTTGATCGAGGAAGACGCCGGCTGCCACGAGGACGGTACCGCCGATGACGAACGTCTCGCCGATGAGTCCCGCGCGGTCACCGGTCTGGGCGAGGCTGCCGGGCTGGGCGGTATCCTTGCCGGCGAGGTGCTTCGGGGTGTATGCCGTCTGCTGCTTTGCGACCTCCTCTGCCTCCTGACGGGCGATCTCATCGGAAAGCTCCTGCTCCGCTGCGATGCGGTCGGACTTCGCCTGCTCGTAGGCGGCGAGTGCCGCATCATAGCCGGGCTGGAGCCCGTCCATCGCATCCTGCTTCTCGTCCAGGATGGTCTTGGCTGGCGCGACCTTGGCACGTGCCTCGACTGCGGCGGCGAAAAGCGCGTTGAGGGCATCATCCGCGTTCGCGTCATGGCCGGAGGCGAGCGCCGCATCGGCATCGATGGAGTTCAGCTTCGCCAGCTTGGCGTCTGCCTGTGCCTTCGCCTGCTCGGCGGCGGAGACCAGGGACTCCGCGGCGATGGCGTTAGCCTTTGCGGCATCGAGTTCGGCCTTGGTGTCATTGACGGTCTTGGCCGCATCCTGCTCGCGCTGCTGTGCCTCTGCGAGCTTCGCGGCAAGACCGGTGAGGATGTCGAGGTTCGACTTTGCGTCCTCGAGATCGGTCTGGGAGCCGGTGAGCTTGTCGGCGGCAACGCCGGTGTCGGCCTTTGCGGCATCGACGGCACGCTGGGCATCCGCGAGGGCGCGTGCGGTGCCGTCCGCCTTTTGCTTGGCGGCTGCGAGGACTGCCGCCTTCTCGGCCTGGTCGGCTGCCGCCGCGTCGTGAACGCTCTTTGCGGTATCGACCGCCTTCTTGGCGTCGGCGACGTCCTGGAAGAACTTCGCGAGGTCGGCGTTCGCATCGTCCACGCCCTGCTGCTTAGCAGCGGTGTCCGCCTTGGCGGAATCCAGCTTGGTCTGTGTGGTCGTTACGGCTGCGTTGGCAGCATCAAAGGCGACCTGCTTCTGCTGGACGGTCGACTTTGCCGTATCGACTGCCGCGTTGGCGGCATCGAGGTCCGATTTCGCCGCATCAAGCTCGGTCTGGGCATCCGTGATGCCCTGCTGCTTGGCGGCGACATCAGCCTTGGTGGCATCGACGGCACGCTGGGCATCGGCAACACCCTGCTTTGCGGCATCGACACCTGCCTGTGCGGAATCCACCGCGACCTGCTTCTGCTGGACGGTTGTGGCGGCACCGGCGGCTGCCTGCTTCTTGGATGCGAGCTCGGCCTTGGCTACGTCGAGTGCGCTCTTGGCGTTCTTGAGGCCGTTGATATAGGAGGTCAGCTTCTGCTCATACTCGTCGACGGACATGGGGTTCATGTTCCAACCGGAGCCGGACCAGCCGGAGATCTCTGCGGTGTAGCACTGCGTCTGAAGCCCGGACATGGTGCCCTTGGTGCAGGTTGCCATTCCCATAACGGCGAGTTCGGGATTGATGATGTTCATGTAATGGCCGACGGTGCCGCTACTGCCGTTCTCCCAGTGGCAGTTGTCTGCAATCCAATGGTTGATTGCGACACCGTTCTTTGCATAGAAATCATAGGCATCCTTGCCGACAAGACCGGTGACTCCATAAAGGGCCTCCGTTGCCTTGTCGAAAAAGCCCTTCTCCTGCTCGATCCACTGCCCACTCGGATCGATTCCGTAATTCCATGCCAGGTTTTCGGCAAAATCATATTGACGGGCATGATCGAGCACGGTATCGCTGTAGTTGGCATCTGCGATCGCACCGGCGATGAGCTTGTAGGTGACATGGAGCTCGGACAGGCCGACCGACTTGCGGTAGTCGTTGACGGACTTCATCCACTTGATCGCATTGAGCATATTGTCAAGAGACGTGGCGTCCTTGGAGTTGCCGACTTCGGTCTTTCCGGCATATTTGGCGTTCAGGATGATGTTGACTGCGTCATCGGCACCCATGGCACGGAAGAAGCCGATGGCTCCCTGCTTGAGCTGCGCGTCGGCGGAATCGAGTTTCGCCTGGGCATCGTCGACCTTCTGCTGCGCGGCGGTCACGGCGGCGTCTGCGGTATCCTTTGCGGCCTTGGCGTTCGCGAGCTCTACGTCGGCGGCGTCCTTGGCGGACTCGGCGTCCTTGACAGCCTGCTTCGCGGCGTCCAGCTTGGCGACGGCGTCGGCATTCGCCTGCTTGGCCGCATCGAGGTCGGCGTTCGCGACATCGAGAGCGGACTGGGCGGCGTTCACACCGGATTCGGCATCGGCCGCGGCCTGCTGTTTTACGGAGAGAGCCGTCTGGGCATCATTCAGGTCGGCTTGTGCCGTTGCCGCAGCGGACTGTGCCTGCTCGAGCTCGGACTCGCACTGGGACTGTGCCGCTCGTGCGGCAGCGAGGGCTGCCTCTGCGTCCGCGACCTTCTGTTTTGCCGCATCATACTCTGGACCGCTCGCACCGGCCTCCGCTGCGGCGAGGTCTGCTTTCGCCTTCTCGTAGGCGGCGCTGGCGGCTGCGGCCTTCGCATCCGCCGTGTCCTTGTTCTGCTGGGCTGCGGCGAGGACGGAATCGGCGGAATCCTTTGCAGACTGGGCCGCAACCAGCTTGGACTGGGCATCGGCAAGCGTCGCGTTGGCGTTGTCGAGTTCGGCCTGTACCCTGCTCACGGCATCCGTGGCGTCGCGTACCGCCTGCTCGGCGGCACTGATTGCCTCCGGGGTGGCGCCTACGGCATCTGCCTTGGCTTTATCGAGGGCATCCTTGGCATCTTGGGCCGCCTTGAGGGCGGACTGGTACGCTTCGTCCTTCTCGGATGCATCCGCCTTGGCGTCTGCGAGACCCGCCTTCGCCTGCTCGAGGTCCTTGCCGGCGGCATCGGCGGCGTCCTTGCCCTCCGCGACCTGACGGGCGTACTCGTCCATCGCCGCTCGGTCGGCTGCCGTGCCGGCGCTGACTGCCGAATCGTAGGATGCCTTGGCCTGATCGCGGGCGGAAGCCGCCTCGTTGTAGGGGCCGGCGACCTCATCGTAGGATGCCTTGGCGGCGTCCTCCTTCGCCTTCGCCTCGTCGACTGCCTTCTGCAGGTCCGCGATGATCTGTGCGGCGGATTTCGCACCGGTACCGGATGCCGCGCCGGCGTGGGCGGCGATCGGCGACATCACGGCGGGGTGCTGCGTGCCCCCGTCACCGGTCTGGGCGAATGCCGTGAACGGTGAGATAAGGCTCGATCCGGTCATGGCGGCCATGGTCGCCGCGGTGACGGTCAGACGCGCGATCCCCTTCGGAGTGTGAATCTTTTTGTTTGGCAGTGCGGCGAAGTGATCGCCACCGGCAGCGAAGTGCTTTCCCTGGGTCATTGTGCTGTTCCATTCCTTTTTCGTGCCCTATCCGACTGGGCATCAGAGCGCTTTCCAATAGATGTAATTATGCGCCTTAACTGGGATTGTTGTATATAGTCCGTTGGCATAAATACAACAATCCATGACTTTTTTTGTCATGGATACGAAGACGCTTCAGAAATCATTCGGCATGAGATGCAAAGAGCTCCGCGCTGGACTCGGGTGCAGTCAGGAGCAGTTCGCCAATTTGATTGAAATGGATCGTTCCTACTACGCGAGCATTGAAGTTGGGCGGCGTAATGTCAGCCTCTCAAATCTCAAGAAGATTGCCGACGGATTTCAAATCAGCATTGCTGAACTCATGAGAGGCGTCAGCTAAATTTATTCGTCTCATAGTTCACAGTGGGTCTCGTTGATTAGTGCCTTAAGAAAATGGAAATCGTCCCAACGAGCTATCGTCAATCGTCCCAATAAATTACCGTCAATCGTCCCAATAAGTAATCGTTATTTGTCCCAACGACGCAGATAGACGCTATAATTTCAAATGAATGATTGGAGGGAAAGCCGATGGATAGGTATATAGGACGTTGTGTTGACTGCTTGGTCGAGCGCGACCTTGGCATTTTTGGTGCAGTGCTCATTCAGGGGCCGAAATGGTGTGGAAAGACAACGACAGCTCAGAGATTTGCCGAGTCATCGTTATCTCTCTCCGACCCATCTGGCGGTTTTGCGGCCCTCCAGCTCGCTCGTCTCGATCCGGCCCAAGCAATTGTCGGACCGACCCCGAGGCTTGTCGACGAATGGCAGGAAGAACCGAAGCTATGGGATGCCGTGCGATTCGAATGCGATGTCAGGGGAGGGGAGCCAGGACAGTTCATTCTCACCGGATCTGCGACGCCGCGAGCCGAGAACCAGCCGATGCACAGCGGTGTGGGTCGAATCGCCCGTTTGCGGATGGATACCATGACGCTTTTCGAGCTCGGTATTTCGTCGGGAGCGGTCTCGCTTGGTGCGCTGCTCGATGGCGATTCCGTTGCGGCGTCACTCGGATCCATCGCCGGTATCGCCGGTATCGCGGATTTGCTCTGCCGCGGCGGTTGGCCCCAAGCGGTCGGTAAGACAACTGCCGACGCAATGCGGATAGCCGCCGCCTATATTGACGGTGTTTGCGAGTCTGACGTTTCGAGGGCGGATGGAGTGAAACGCGACCCGGTTAAGGTGAGGGCCTTGCTCTCGTCGCTTGCACGCAATGAATCGACTCTTGCCGGCATGAGGTCAATCGAAAGGGATTTGGGCGTTGACGTCTCAAAGAATACGATTACCGGCTACATGGACGCGCTGCGCCGTATCAATATCGTCGACGATGTCCCCGCGTGGCATCCGGCTCTCAGGTCGCCGGTGAAGTTGCGGCAGGGCGCGAAGCGGCACCTTGCGGACTCATCGCTCGCCGTTGCCCTCATCGGTGCGGACCCGGAGTCGTTGTCATCCGATCCGAAGACCCTTGGCTTGCTCTTCGAATCCCTTGTGCTGCACGATCTCAAGGTTTACGCGGCGGCCAGCGATGCGACCGTATCTCACTACCACGACGCTGACGACCTAGAGGTCGACGCGATTGTCCATCGTCGTGACGGCTCGTGGGTTGCCGTTGAGGTTAAGCTCGGGAGCCCCCAAGTCCCAGAGGCAGTGGAAAATCTGCTTCGACTTGAGCGAAAGCTGGTCGATCGCGGGGAGAGGCCGCCTGCGGCGAAACTCATCGTCATCGGGTTTGGTATGCCGGCTCACGTAACTAGCGAAGGCATCGTTGTTGCTCCGGTCGATACGCTCGGAATCTAAATTATTGTTATTTGCATTTCCAGAAATCCTCTATCTAGACGCCTCCTAGAGGATTTCTGGAAACAACCGGTATTTTGATCTGGGCTACGAAAGGTTACGGGTCCAGATTCCGTGCTGCGTGGAGCCGGTGGTCTTGTATCCGTGGCGGTCGATTCACGCCGCAAGCCTGTCCCAGTCGATGCGTTTCCAGTTGCCGCACGGCGCGTGGTTCACGATGAGCCCGCCGGCGACCATGAGCGCGTGGTTGCGTGCCTTGCGCGCCTCGCGCGCGAGCGCCCTCTTCTTGTCCGAAATCTGGACCTCGGCCTGCTTCTTCTTGCATTGAAGCCTGAACCAGGTTCAGCTGGCATGGTTAAAAACGGGGGCGACGCTTTTGCGTCGCCCCTCGTCCCGGCCGGGTTGCTTTAGTTGTACACACGGTAGTTACACTTGAACTGGGTTATGTGTCCATAGCTGGAGCGGTACCAACCCGATGTATAGCTGATTACTTCTGGGCCTAGATATTCGTATCTCTTGTTGTAGCGAAGCTGACGGTAGGTCGTGTCGTACTCTGCTACGTAAAACGTGTCTCCAGAGAAGGCTTTGTACCGGTCTTTAACCGTCGAAGCCATGTACGCGGGTTCGACATCGCCTTTCTCTCCGTTGAGCGCATAGACGGGTGCCGCGATTCCGCATAAAGCCGTTGCCACGAGGATGGCGTAGACAGCCATGCGCGACGCGTTGGACTTCAGCTGTTCAAATAGTTTCATGTCATTCACCTTCCTCGTATGTATCGAGGTATTCCTGCTTGAGCGTCTGCGAGGACGACTCGGTCTTTTTCACGAGCGTGCCGGCCTCGATGAAGTAGAACGAGTTGGTGAGGTCTGCCAGGTCGTCGAGCAGATGGCTTGAAATGAGCACGCTTCGTCCCCGCGCCACCTCGCTGCGCATCGCGTCGCAGGAGGTTTTCCGTTTTCCCGGATCGAGGCCGTTCAGCGGTTCATCGAGGATGAGGTACGGGCAATCGGTCGCTATCGCCATGGCAAGCTTTACCTGCTGCTTCATTCCTGTCGAGAGTTTACGGGTCGGCTTGTCGAGATATGGGGAGATTCCGAGGGAGTCGCAGAGCGAGTCGATGTCGGCGGCCGATTTCCACGCCTCCCTAACGAAGGCAAGGTGCTCGATGGCCGATAGCGTGGGATAGAGATCCGCGCTGCCCGAAGAGCTCAGGTAGACGAGTTCCGCAAATTCGGCTGATCGACGTTGGCAGATTCCGTCTGCCGCCAGGCTTCCCGAGCGGATGCGGGTGGGAAATTGGCCCGACAGCGCTTCAAGAAGGGTGGTTTTCCCCGAGCCGTTGGGAGCAACGAGGCCCGCCGCCGTTCCCGGGCTCAGGAAAAGCGACCCGATTGAAAGTATCGTCGTGCTTCCGTATCCCACGCTCGCGTCCAGAAGCTCGAGCCCATGGTGCTTTTTCGCGGGTCCAGGCTGTTTGGGGGAACGTGTCGCAACGGCGCCGACCGTAAAAAAGACCGCGACGTATGCCAGGGCCACGGCAAGCATCGATGCGCTGCCTGAACCGGAGCCAATGAATTCTGTCGGGAAGCATCCTACGTAACCCGTTGCCTCGATAGGCGAGAACACGGCCAGCGGCAGGAGCCCGAGCACGGCATTATGCCCCAGTGCCGAATCGGACAGTAACGGGAATGCCGGGGCCGCGACAAGCAGCGCGGAGGTAAGGGGGCCCGCGAGGACGCGCCTCGTTGCGGTCGATAGGACGACGGAACAAACGGATATCAAGGTTCCGCCCGCGAGCAGCGCGAGAAGTATGGTCGTGAAGACGTTTCCCGCGGTCGTGGTGGTGAGCGCGCCGTCATGGAAGAAGGCGATCGGGTACCCGATCTGCCCGAAGCCGTTTAGGGCCAAGGCGTAAATGCCCCCGGGTGCGAGGCCGGCGAGGAGCATCGCGGTCCCCGCGGCGATTATCGAAAACACGATCTGGATAAGGCGCCGGAATTTGGGCACGGGCGCCTTCGCCGCCAGGGTCCCGGGCCTTGTGGCCCCGAGCAGGAGTATCGACGAGAGAAGGAAGGGGATGAAGGGAAGGAAAGACGGCGCCGTGGCAATGGCGTAAGGCAGGAAGGAAAGGAATGGCAGGTCGTTTGCGGAGGCCGGGATATCCGTGATGCCGGAGCTGCTCAGGGCGCGGCAATATGCGAGCGCTGCGTCATTGGTCTCTTGGTCTCCCACGATGGACCCGGATTGGAAGCCTTCGCCCATGAGCGCGTAGTAGCTCTCGGCAGAATCGAGAAAGGCGGCGTCGGTTTGAGCGGCGAGGGCGGCGTTCGCGTATCTTGCAAGCTCCGCGTCATTTTGCTGCTCTGGAGATAGGTCTGTGCCGCTGGCCTGGGGCGCGCGCGTATTGAATGCGTCGACAAAGCTCTGCATGCCCTGTTTCATAAAGAAGGGCCCGTAGATGGGTGAATTGAACGCAATGGGGACGGAAAAGGCTGCAGCGAGAACGAGCGTACAAATCCATACGGCCCTGTCTCTTAGGATTAGTTTGAGAAGAAGTCGACAGTACATTTAGAAGCACCTACGTTCCTCAAAGAATTGTTAGATTAAAAGTAACAGA
>NZ_WWSY01000026.1 GCF_009876115.1 Collinsella aerofaciens
CTCACCGTACTCCTCGACCAGGGGCATGAGCTCGTTCACCCGCTCGACGATGCGGCGCTGCTCGGCGAGAGGCGGAACTGGGACCAGAATGACGTTCAATGACTTCTGATTAGTCTTTGGCATTTTGACACGCGTATCACCCTTAAGCGTCTCCTCAGTGAAGAAATTGCTGAGGAGAACCGTGAGGACATATTCAGGTTGCAGCTTGGTGTTGAGCGGATACATATCCGCACTACACAGCCCATCAAAAGGGGCGATAACCGCCTTTCGAAGAGCTGGACGAATCTTCGAATAGAGAATCTGTCCTGCAGAGAACAGGTGATTGGCGCTCTTAACCTCGTCGGCCTTAACACTATGACAGAACAAGAGCTTTCCGGTGCCTTTTTGGATGTTGTCAGGCGCGATATGAGGAAAGTCCTGATATTTCAACGGGTCGACCAAACGCGCTGCAATTCCAATGACTTCACTAAATCTCGCCCAGGCCCAGCTTTCCGGAATCCCAAACGGAACCTCGTCCGCGATGCACTTGTCGCTCAGAACGCGTCCCTTAGTGTCCACGTGCTTCTCATAGGGGGAGCCATCGGAACCGGATTGGCTTTCAACTGTATTCGCGACAAGCGTTGTAAAATCTAGTGAGACGAGCATCCCGGTTGCTCCAGCGCTTCGATGCTCTGGTCTTTAGCGTCTTTCGTTCAGTGGGGGACTGACCGCAAGCGGCGTAAACAAGAAAGGGGACAAGCGTAAATGAAAGCAACCGAGGCGAATCTGCTCGACCTTATGGGCGTGGCGAAGATGCAGTTTGTCATTCCCGTGTACCAGCGAGTTTACTCGTGGAGTGTAAAAGAGTGCGAGGTGCTTTGGGATGACGTCATGCGAGCGGGTCGTGATGGCGTATCGCACTTCGTGGGGTCAATGCTTTATATCCCCGAGTCCGAGAGCTCTGCCACGAGCATTTCGCGCGTGCTTCTGATTGACGGACAGCAGCGCATGACGACGTTTTCGTTGATGATTGCAGCTTTGGCTGACTATTTGGAGAGCAACCCCGACAAGGCTGGCTTCCTTGGCGACCTCAAAATCTCGGCGCTGAGGAAAAATTACCTCTTTAACGATGACGACTACAACGGTCTGGCACGCTACAAGCTGGTGCTCTCGCAGGACGATAAAGAGACGCTGTTCTCCATCGTGTCTGGGGCTCCCGTGCCAGATGAAAAATCGGATCGGATTGTCGAGAACCATGCGTTCTTCCGCGAGAAGATGCGTGGTAAATCATTTGACCCGGCAAGGCTTTGGGCGGGGCTAAACCGCGTGCAGGTCATCGACACTAAGCTCACCGCTGGCGTTGATAATGCCCAGCTCATATTTGAGTCCATGAACTCCAAGGGCAAGCCGCTCACGCCCATTGACCTCATCCGTAACTACGTTCTAATGTCGCTTCCCAACGACGAACAGACCAAGCTTTATGAGGGTTATTGGCATCCACTCGAGTGCTTGTTCGGAAAAGGCGGCGAGGACGAGTTCAATGCATTTATCTGGTACTGGCTGTGGCTTAAAGTTCCCAATAGGATGCCGAAGGAGAACGAGGCCTACTACGAGTTTAAGCGCTATTTCGCCGACGACTACGATGGTGACACCGAGGGCCTGCTTAAGGAGCTGCGCGGGTATGCACATAGATACGCCAGTCTGTTCCTTGGTAAGGAGAAGGACGACGGACTGCGCCGAGTGTTCGGCAGAATCGTAAGCCTCGACGTGAAGCAGATAAGGCCCCTCTTAATGTTGCTTTATTCGGTTTACGAGGGGAATGGACTAGACCGCAATGCGTTTTTACGTATCTGCGAGACTATCGAGTCGTTTCTGTTCAGGCGAGCGGTTTGCGGCAGACTTACCACGGGCCTAAATAATTTCTTTGCCGGCATGTATCGCAATCTCGAGCAGCAGGACGATATCGAGGAGTACGTTACGGCGATGCTCCTTATCCACAGCAGCGGTATGACCGCATACTTTCCGACAGACGAGCATTTTGTCGAGGAGTTTAAGGCGCGTGACTGCTACAACCGCTTCTCTAAAAAGCGCTATTACCTGGAACGCATGGAGAACTGGCACCACCCGAAGGAGTCCATCTCAGCCGACGATTACCAGATCGAGCACATCATGCCCCAGACGATTGATGATGAGCACGGCTGGAAGGAATCGCTTGGTGAGAACTGGGAAGACGTCCACGACAGGCTGTGCAACAACTTGGGAAATCTTACGCTGACGGGCTACAACCAGGAGTACTCAAACCGGTCGTTCTCGGACAAGCTCAATCTGCCTGACGTCGGATTTAAGTGCAGCCCGCTCTACCTAAACAAATCGATTGTCTCGCATGAAAAATGGGGTGAGGAAGAGATTGGGCAGCGCGCGGACGAGCTGGCGAAAGAAGCGTGCGAGATATGGAAGTATCCCGACCTTCCGGCAGACGTCGTCGACAAGTACCGTCCTTCTCGTGGGGAGCCTGACGAGGCTCCTGTCTGGACTCTGCATGAGAACCACCCCACCTTTGCCGAAGGTGGGCTCAACCAGAAGCTTTTCGATGAGGTGCGCGAGTCCGTTCTGAGTGGTAACCCTTCGTGGGAGTCCTACATAGCCAAGTACTATGTAGGCTTCAGGTCGGGCAAGCGAAAACTGCATGCCGTGTTAGAAGGTAGGACCAGCAACGGTGGCTGGATTGCCGTCGGCCTGGCAAAGAGCGTGGATGACCTAATTGATCCAGAGGACATGTGCCAGGACAAACGTACGCAGGGTGGATTTGGCCCAGGCCTACCGACCTATGTTGCTCTTCGTAATGCCGATGACATTCCCGCGGTGCTCGATCTTATAAAGCAGTGCTAGGTTAAAGGCCGGGAATCTAATTCCCGGCCCTTGCCATCTCGGAATTGCCGATGGCTTATCTGCCCACCTACACCCCCGCAATCCCGCGCGCCGCGCTCAGCAGCTCGTACTCCCTCTGGCTCCACTGGTGCAGCTCGGCCGCGTGCACGGCGTCGCGACACAGGTCCAGGAACACCTCGGCGCCCTCGCAGAAGCACTCGCGGGCAAAGGCGCCGGATCCGTCCGCAACGCACGCACCGTCGGCAAAAAGCTTCCAGCTGGACGGCTCGCGCGAGCCGTCTCCGAGCAGCTTGATCTGCAGAACATGTGGGCCGCCAGCGGCACATGGCCCTTCTTCCAACGCCTGCACCGTAAAGCGCATCTGGAGGGACAGAGTATAAAATCCGGAAAAGTGTCGAAATAGGCACCTTAAAACTTCGGAAAAGTGTAGCTGGATGACAAAACAGCACTTAGAAGCCGGTGCTGGATGCGGGATCCTGCGGCCGCCTTCAGCTCTCGCTACTCGTCGTCTCCGTCGTTGGGGTCGCCCTTGAGGGTGTTGATGTCCAGGTACTGGTTATCGTTCTCTTTTTGCTGGGTCTCCGACTCCGCTTGGGTGGGGCCGCGGAACAGCTGGAACCCCTCAAACGCAATGACACCGAGCAGGGCAATGATAATGGCGATAAAGGCAACCTTGACTGCCTGCGGAAATTCCGAGAAACGCAGCGCCTTTTCCTCGGCGTAATAATCGGCAAAGCGCTCTTCGCCCGTGCTTTTGGTATACGCCGGCGCGGACGCGGCCTCCGGGTCATATTCCGGTGCAGGCGTGGCGGCGTACGGATCGTTGAGATAATCGCTCGATGCGGTGCCATAGTTCTCGGTCTCGATGCGACCGTTGCCAGCATAGCCATCGGAATAATCGGAATATGCCGCACCGCCCTCATAGTCCGCGGCGCTCGTGTTGGCGGCAAAAAGCGGGTTAACTGGAACGTCGAGCGCCGGCATGCCGGTAGAGGTCTCATCCAGATCGGTTGCAGCCCAGGAATCGTAGGCAACCTGATGGGCAACGGGCTCATCGAGCCTTGTGACCGGAGGCTTGCGTGCCGCAGGAACGGGCAACTGCTGGGCGTTGTACATAACGGTGCTGTCGGCCGATTTGCCCTGCGTCGCCGCAGCGAGAAATGCCGCCGTCTCGGACGGGTCGCTTGCGGGGCGGGGAGCGGTCGTGGGCGCCGAAGTGGGTGCGGGCGTAGGCGCGGGCGTCGGCGCAGATGCGGGCTTAGGCGCAAGTGCGGGATTGGGACTTGACGGGCGAGCCCCGCCGCCCATGAGTTCGTCGGCGGTCCACGGGCGATCATCCATCACGTCGTCAAGGCTCAGCGAAAACAGGTCGTCTTCACTCTCATCGAACATGCGGTGCACATGTCCACCAATTGCCGGAATCAATCCGCGACCGGTGCATGATGCCTTGCTCAACGCCATTCTGTTCCATCCTTTCGAAATACTAATGACATCGATTATATGGAACTTCCCAAGCGGCTCGGTCTTGGATTCGTGCTTTCCAGAACTCGCGCCCAAAAGGGGAGGGGCAATCCAGGCGAGTGCCTACTTGTCGCCGGCCGCCGCCTTGGCCTCATTGAGGTAGCTATAGAAGCTGTACTTGGAGATGCCAAAGAACTCGCAGGCGCGCTCGCTCGACTTGGAAATGAGGAAGGCGCCGCGACGGTCGAGGTAGCCAATGGCACGAATGCGCTCGTCTTTGGTCATGAGTGCCGCGGGCTTGCCCACAAACTGCTCGCACTCGTGCAGCAGGTCCTCGAGCAGGTCGCCGATGTTCTTGGTAATGGGCTCGGGCTCGGTATAGCCCGTGCCGCCGGTGCCGGTAAAGGCGTCGAGCGAACGCTCAAAAGCCTTCATAAGCGTAATGTCAAAGTTGATGCCCAAAATGCCGACGGGCTTGCCCTCGTCGTTGCGGATAAAGATCGTCGACGATTTGAGCAGCTTACCGTCGGTGGTTTTAGTGAGGTACGGCTCGCGGTCGTGTACATCGGTGGCGCCCTCGTGCATGGACTCAAACACGATATGGCTGGGGCCGTCACCCAGTTTGCGCCCGCTGACGTGGCCGTTTTCAATCACTACGATGGAGTGGTCCACGTCATCGGTCTCCAGATCGTGGACGACGATTTCGCAGTTGGGGCCAAATTGGAGCGCCAGGCCGTGTGCAAGGCGCTTATAAAACTCAATCTGTGCGGGGGTCATAGGTGCCTTCCTAAAAATTAGTTTGGGCTCACTGTGCCATAAACCACACATGACCGCAAACAAATCCATCAACAAGGCAATTCATGACCGTTCGGCGGCGAAAAAGTACCGATTGCGGCAACAAACAATTCGTTAGGTATACCAATCAAAAAGTGTGATAGAACATTACTAACAAACTTTTTGTTTGGCATCCACATAAAAGTTCAGCCGTGTGAATGGGATCGGGCTGAAACGCGTATGCGGGGGCCGGCAAGAGAGGACTTAAGGAGTTCACCGTATGGCCGATAAGATCCAGTGGGCGGGCAACACGATGCCCAAGAGCGATGACAAGCACTTGGGAATCATGAGTCTCGACCACGTGAAGAAGGCCCGTGCCTTCCACCAGTCGTTCCCTCAGTACACCGTCACTCCGCTTGCCCGCCTGGACGGCCAGGCCGCGCGCCTGGGCCTGTCCAACCTGTGCGTTAAGGACGAGAGCTATCGCTTTGGCCTCAACGCCTTTAAGGTCCTGGGCGGCTCGTTTGCCATGGCCAACTACATTGCCGACGAGACCGGCAAGGACGTTGCCGACTGCACCTTCGATTACCTGACCTCCGATCAGCTGGCCGAGGACTTTGGCCAGGCTACCTTCTTTACCGCCACCGACGGCAACCATGGCCGCGGCGTGGCATGGGCTGCCAACAAGCTGGGCCAGAAGGCTGTCGTGCACATGCCCAAGGGTTCCACCAAACCCCGCTTCGATAACATTGCCGCCGAGGGCGCCACGGTGACCATTGAAGAGGTCAACTACGACGAGTGCGTGCGCATGGCCGCCGCCGAGGCCGACGCCTGCGAGCGCGGCGTCATCGTTCAGGACACCGCCTGGGAGGGCTACGAGAAGATCCCGTCCTGGATCATGGAGGGTTACGGCACCATGGCTTCCGAGGCTGCCGAGCAGCTGCGCGAGATGGCCATCAACCGCCCGACGCACGTGTTTGTCCAGGCTGGCGTGGGTTCGCTCGCCGGCGCCGTGGTGGGCTACTTCACCAACCTGTATCCCGATAACCCGCCCACCTTCGTCGTGGTTGAGTGCGCGCCTGCCGCCTGCCTGTACAAGGGCGCTGCCGCCGGC
Organism: Collinsella aerofaciens; assembly: GCF_009876115.1. GTDB lineage: Bacteria > Actinomycetota > Coriobacteriia > Coriobacteriales > Coriobacteriaceae > Collinsella > Collinsella aerofaciens_N. Next base: position 6,218 of record NZ_WWSY01000026.1, read on the forward strand.
GACGGCGATCCGCGCATCGTGGACGGCGACATGCCCTCCATCATGGCCGGCCTGTGCTGCGGCGAACCCAACATCCTGGGCTGGGATATCCTGCGCAACCACACCACCGCCTTCGTGTCCTGCCCCGACTGGGTCACCGCTCGCGGCATGCGCACCCTGGGCGCTCCCGAGAAGGGCGACCCGCGCGTCATCTCCGGCGAGTCCGGCGCTGTGACCACCGGCCTGGTCGAGACCCTCATGCTCGATCCCGAGTACGCCGAGCTCAAGGAGCTCATCGGCCTGGACAAGACGAGCTCCGTGCTCTGCTTCTCCACCGAGGGCGACACCGATCCCGACCAGTATCGCCGCATTGTTTGGGAAGGCGAATATCCCACTTGCTAATCGTTGGGGCGGAGTAAATAGGTATCGCTCCGCCACCTCACAGGTAGATTCCTTCGTTTGAAAGGTTATGAACAATGGCTAAAGAACTCGATTTCGACGCTATCAAGGCTGCTGCTGAGTCCCACCGTGCTGATATGACGCGTTTTCTTCGCGCAATGATTAGCCATCCCTCTGAGTCTTGCGAGGAGGGTGAGGTTGTCGCCTGCATCAAGGCCGAGATGGAGAGCCTTGGCTATGACGAGGTCAGGGTCGACGGCCTGGGCAATGTCATGGGCTTTATGGGCGAGGGCGACAAGATCATCGCCATCGACTCCCACATCGACACCGTCGGCATCGGCAACATCGAGAACTGGGATGCCGATCCCTATGAGGGCTACGAGACCGACGAGATCATCTACGGCCGCGGCGGCTCCGACCAGGAGGGCGGCATGGCTTCTGCTACCTACGCTGCCAAGATGATGAAGGACATGGGCCTTATCCCCGAGGGCTACAAGATCATGGTCGTCGGCACCGTCCAGGAAGAGGACTGCGACGGCATGTGCTGGCAGTACATCTACAACAAGGACGGCATTAAGCCCGAGTTCGTCATTTCCACCGAGCCCACCGACGGCGGCATCTATCGCGGTCACCGCGGCCGCATGGAGATCCGCGTCGATGTTCACGGCACCTCCTGCCACGGCTCCGCTCCCGACCGCGGCGACAACGCTATCTACAAGATGGCCGACATCATCGCCGACGTCCGTGCCCTCAACAACAACGGCTGCGATGAGTCGACCGACATCAAGGGTCTCGTCAAGATGCTCGACCCCAAGTACAACCCCGAGCACTTTGAGGATGCCCGCTTCCTGGGCCGCGGCACCTGCACCGTCAGCCAGATCTTCTACACCAGCCCCAGCCGTTGTGCCGTGGCCGACTCCTGCGCCATCTCCATCGATCGTCGCATGACCGCCGGCGAGACCTGGGAGTCCTGCCTGGACGAGATTCGCAACCTGCCGGCCGCCAAGAAGTACGGCGACGACGTGAAGGTCTCCATGTACATGTACGACCGTCCGTCCTGGACCGGCGAGGTCTACGAGACCGAGGCTTACTTCCCCACGTGGATCAACAAGGAGACCGCTCCGCACGTCAAGGCCCTCGTCGACGCCCACAAGGCCATGTTCGGTGACGAGCGCATCGGCTGCGAGCCCAGCATGGACAAGCGTACCGGTCGCCCGCTGTGCGACAAGTGGACCTTCTCCACGAACTGCGTCTCCATCCAGGGCCGCTACGGCATCCCCTGCGTGGGCTTTGGCCCGGGTGCCGAGTCTCAGGCTCACGCCCCCAACGAGGTCACCTACAAGGACGACCTTGTCACCGCTGCCGCCATGTACGTGGCTGCCCTGAACCTCTACGATCCGAGCCAGGCCGATGGCGACGCCACCGTGTTCCGCGCCGGTCTGACCAACAACAAGATCGATTAGTCCCATTCCTCGATTTTGTTGAGCCGGGGGCCGCTCGTGTCCCCGGCACCCCCTGTTGACTTGGGGACCCGCGGTCGTTATATCCCATGCTTCCTCAACGGTGGCGGGTCCTCGTCATAGTGCTCGGCATGTTCTAGCCACACGCGCATGCCGGAGCATATCCACTCATTGCGATCGTTTCATCTTTTCGAAAGGACATTTCCATGGACGCTAAGTTTACCGAGCTCGTCGAACAGCTGAACGGCCTTGATTTTAAGGGTATGTACGGCAGCGACTTCCTGCACACCTGGGACAAGACCACCGATGAGCTCAAGGCACTCTACATCGTCGCCGACGCTCTGCGCCAGCTGCGCGAGAACAACGTCTCGTCCAAGATCTTCGACTCGGGCCTGGCCGTCTCCCTGTTCCGCGACAACTCCACCCGTACGCGCTTCTCCTTCTCTAAGGCCGCCAACCTGCTCGGCCTTGAGCTGCAGGACCTGGACGAGAAGAAGTCCCAGATCGCCCACGGCGAGACCGTCCGCGAGACCGCTACCATGATCTCCTTCATGGCCGACGTCATCGGCATCCGCGACGACATGTACATCGGCAAGGGCGACGCCTACATGGCCGAGGTCTCCGAGTCTGTCCAGCAGGCTTACGAGGACGGCGTTCTGGATCACCGTCCCACGCTCATCTCCCTGCAGTCCGACTCCGACCACCCCACGCAGTCCTCTGCCGACATGCTCTACCTCATCAACGAGTTTGGTGGCCTTGAGAACCTCAAGGGCAAGAAGGTTGCCGTCACCTGGGCCTATTCGCCCTCTTACGGCAAGCCGCTGTCCTGCCCGCAGTCGCTGATCAGCCTGCTGCCCCGCTTTGGCATGGACGTCACCCTGGCCCACCCCGAGGGCTACGACCTCATGCCCGAGGTCGTCGAGCGCGCCCGCGGCTATGCCGCCGAGTCCGGCACCACCTTTAAGCAGGTCAGCACCATGGCCGAGGCCTTCGAGGGCGCCGACATCGTGATCCCCAAGAGCTGGGCTCCGTTTGCCGCCATGGAGAAGCGTACCAACCTGTACGCCGAGGGCGACGACGCCGGCATCGCAGCGCTCGAGAAGGAGCTGCTCGCCCAGAACGCCACCCATCAGGACTGGTGCTCCACGACCGAGCTCATGGAGAAGACTGCCAACGGCCAGGACACCATCTTTATGCACCCGCTGCCCGCCGACATCTCCGGTGTCTCCTGCGAGCACGGCGAGGTCAACGCCGACGTCTTCGATATGCACCGCGTGGGCATGTACAAGGAGGCCAGCTACAAGCCGTACGCCATCGCTGCCATGATGTTCCTGCAGAAGGTTGCCGATCCCACCACTACCCTCAAGGCCCTCGACGAGCGCAACACCGCCCGTTGGTTCCAGGCCTAAAGCCGGGTTGAGGTAAACCATGTAGAGGGGGCACTCTGCCAACCGGCGGGGTGCCCCTCTTTTTGCATCGTGGGCGTGCGGGACAAACGCTTTCGATGTGGGTGCCCCGCGGCGCGAGTTATGGGTACGATGGCTTCAGGGGAGGTGTCGCCATGAAACTTGGTTGCGTCATTATGGCTTCGGGCGAGGGCAAGCGGTTTGGCTCCAACAAGATGCTCGCCGATATCTATGGCAAGCCGCTGATTGCCTGGACTATCGATTCGGTTCCCCGGAGCTTTGACGTCGTGGTTTCGACGCGTTGGCCCGAGGTCGCCCAGATTTGCGAGGACAAGCATTGCCCGTGCGTGCTGCATGATGGCGAGCTGCGTAGCGAAAGCGTCCGTGCGGGCCTTTCGTGGGGAGTCGAACGCAACTGGAAAAGTTGCCTCTTTTTGCCGGGCGACCAGCCACTCGTGAGTTCGGATTCTTTTGAGGCTATGGTTCGTGCATTTGACGAGCTTGGCCGCAAGCATCCGGTGCGTCTTGCGTGCAACGGTGAGCCTTCGAGCCCGGTGCTCTTTCCGGCGGAACTGTTCGATGCGCTTATGTGTCTTGAGGGCAAGGACGGCGGGGGCTCGATTCTCAAGGACCGTACCGACGTGATGCTGGTCGAAGCGCGCGCCTATGAGCTGTGGGATGTCGATACCGCCGAGGGACAGCGACGCATAACGGAGCATATCGCGGCCTGCTCGTATTTTGATCGCGTAGCCAACTGTATTAATCAATAAGGAGCAACATGATCATTATCAAAAATGGCGCGCTTGTGACGCCCCAGGGGCTTCGTCGCGCCGACCTTGCCATGGAGGGCGACAAGATTGCGCGAATTGCCGCGACGATCGAGCCGGGCGAGGGCGATACCGTCCAGGACGCCGCGGGCTGCTGGGTGTTCCCCGGCTTTATCGACGGCCACACGCACATGCAGTGCTGGACCGGTATGGACTGGACAGCCGATAGCTTTGAGACCGGTACGCGTGCGGCTGCCTGCGGCGGCACCACGACCATCGTGGACTATGCGACGGCCGACCGCGGCGTGACCATGCCCGATGCCCTTGCCGAGTGGCATCGCCGCGCCGACGGCACCTGCACGGCCAACTACGCTTTTCATATGGCGCTTGCCGAGTGGAATGAGCGCAACCGTGCCGACCTCTCCGCCATGCGCGAGGCGGGCGTATCGTCGTTTAAGACCTACTTCGCCTACGACCATCTGCGCTTGGACGATGCCGAGACGCTCGAGGTGCTGGAGGAACTCAAGCGCCTGGGCGGTATCCTGTGCGTGCATTGCGAGAACGGCACGCTGGTTAACGCGCTGCAGAAGCGTGTATACGAGCAGGGCGTCCACGGGCCCGAGGGTCATGCGCTCAGCCGCCCGGACGTGTGCGAGGGCGAGGCCGTGAGCCGTCTGCTATATCTGGCGCACCTGGCCGGCGACGCACCGGTCAACGTGGTGCACCTTTCGACCAAGCTGGGGCTCGAGGCCATCCGTGCCGCCAAGGCGCGTGGGCAGAAGAACATCTATGTCGAGACCTGCCCTCAGTATCTGATGCTCGACGATACTTGCTACTTGGAGCGGGGCGAGGACGGCTTTGCGGGTGCCAAGTATGTGATGAGCCCGCCGCTGCGCCATGCCGGCGACCGTGCGGCCCTGCGCGAGGCGCTTGTGGCCGGCGAGATCGATACCATCGCCACCGACCACTGCAGCTTTAATCTGCACGGGCAAAAGGATCGCGGGCGCGACGATTTCCGCGCGATTCCCAACGGCGGGCCCGGCGTGGAGCATCGTCCTGTCGCGATCGCCACGAGCTTTGAGGGACAGCTGGGCCCCGAGGACCTCTGCCGCCTGATGAGCGAGAACCCGGCGCGCGTGTTTGGCATGTACCCGCGCAAGGGATGTCTTGCCGAGGGCTCCGATGCCGATGTGTGCGTGTGGGATCCCCAGGCGCGCTGGATCATTAGCGCAGCGACGCAGCATCAGGCTGTGGACTACACGCCGCTCGAGGGTTTTGAGGCGCATGGTCGCGCCAAAGCCGTCTACGTCAACGGCGTACTGGCGGCACGCGACGGCGAGCCCACCGGAGCCCAGCCCGGCCGCTACGTCCCCCGCTAACAGGAAGGGTGCCGCCAGGGTAGCTAATTTGGGAGATGATTTTTCAACATGGGGTAGCTAAAAGAGCCTCGTCCCAAATTAGCTACCCCCGGAGGCTGTTAGCGACGACGGGGCGGCCGAGGGCGGCCTCAAAGCGGCCTGCCATAGCCGGGTCGCTGAGCGTGTCGACTTGGTTGAGCATGATGCGTGCGGTACTGAGTTTCAGCGCCTGCATCTCGGCATTGAGCACTTGGGCGACGCGCTCGGGCGTGGCGACGTCGGTGGGCTCGCAGTCGCACCGCTCGCAAAAGAGCTTGGGTCGGTGGACGGCCTCGCTGATGGGCTTGCCCAGCCCCGAGGCGCCGACGAGCCAGACGATGTTGGCCGTGCCAGGTGGAATCACCGGCTCCCATGGGGCGTGCGCCTTGAGCGGGAGTCGCTTGCTGCCGTCCGCCTCGGCCAGGACGTAGTCAAAGCGCTGCGCCAGCTGGTCGAGCGCCTCGGCAGGGGAGGAGAGCTTGCCCGTCTGGGGGTCCAAGACGCCTGCTTGGCAGATGCTTCCCCGCACAAGCCCCGAGCAGGCCTCGCAGGTGCAGCCTGGGGCGTGTAAGGCACCTGGCTTCCAGGGCGCAGCGTCCAGACGACGGCTCGACCCGTCCCATGGCACGCCGGCGACGGGAAACATGTGCGTGGTGGTGCAGAGGAGCACGCGGCCGCCAGCGCGCATAAGCTCAAGGCCGAGCATCTTTAGCAAGGTCGACTTGCCGCCACTGCCGATAATTGCGGTAATGCCCGGCTCGATCTTGAGCGCCGAGGCAAGGCTGCCGCTAACCGTTTCCATCTGTTCACCGCCGTATAATACTGTGATAATAAATAATCATCAGAGTAGCGGTCGAACCGCTTTTGCTCTGCTCAAACCGTAGCACAGGGAGGTGTCCCGGGAATGCTCGTTTATGTTCGCGGCGCTGGCGATATCGCCACGGGCGTCGCCGCTCGCTTGGTGCGCTCCGGCGTGTCGGTCGTTATGGCCGATATCGCGGTTCCCACGTGCATCCGCCGCACAATCTGTTTTTGCGAGGCCATTCGCCAGGGCGAGGTCGAGGTCGAAGGCATTCGCGCTCGCTTGGTGCAGACGCCGGCTGAGGCGCTTGCGATTACCGAGGCGGGGGATGTCGCCGTGGTGGTGGACCCCCAGGCCAAGATGCTCGACGAACTGAAACCCGCTGCCGTGGTCGACGCGATTCTGGCTAAGCGCAACTTGGGCACCACGCGCGATATGGCGCCTGTCGTCATCGCCGTGGGGCCGGGCTTTACCGCGCCGGTCGATTGCGACGCCGTGGTCGAGACCATGCGCGGTCATTTCCTCGGCCGCGTCATCACCCAGGGCTCGCCCCAGCCCAATACGGGCGTGCCGGGTGTCATCGCCGGCTATGGCAAGGAGCGCGTTATCCACAGCCTCGCCGCCGGCGTATTTCGGTCCGACCATGCGATCGGCGATATTGTGAGCGCCGGCGACGTGATTGGCTACGCGGGCGATACGCCCATGGTCACGCAGATTGACGGCTGCCTGCGCGGCCTTTTGGCAGACGGCGTTCAGGTCATCGAGGGCTTTAAGTGCGCCGATGTCGACCCGCGCGGCGACACCAGCTACATCAACTATATTTCGGACAAGGCGACATCGGTCGGCGGCGGCGTGCTCGAGGCGCTCGCCATGCTCACCGACGTTTTTAGGGGATAGGAAGCGACGATGGAAAAGCTCGATGTGGTGAATGCTGCGCTTGGCGCTCTGAAGGCTGGTAAGACGTGCGAGCTGGTGGTCGTGGCCGGTACGGCAGGGTCATCGCCACGCGGCGTGGGCGCCTGGATGGCCGTTTTTGCCGACGGTAGCCAAGCGGGCACCATCGGCGGCGGCAAGATCGAACTCTTTGCGCTGGACGAGGCCCGCGAGCTGCTGGCCGGGGGTCAATCGCGTCTGGTCCGCTACACCATGGGCGGCGAGAACTCCGATACCGGCATGATCTGCGGCGGAGCCATCTGCCTGTGCTATCTGCACCTGGACGCGACCCAGGCGACGTTGTTCCAGGAGATTGCCGACGTCTTGGCGTATCGACGCATCGGCGACTTCGTTATCGACTTTGAGCCGTTTGTCACCCAGACGCTCGAGGGCGATGTGGCTGAGTACCATGGCGAGGCATCACGCCATACCATTGCCGGCTGCCCCGAGCTTTCGCTGGTGGAAGAGGGGAGCAACGTCACCTACACCAACGCCGCCTCCGAGATTCCTCCCGCGCACATCGAGACGCTCTGCCCCGAGGGCCTGACCTATATCTTTGGCTGCGGACACGTGGGCGCCGCGACGGCGCGCGTACTCACGGCGGCGGGCTTTGCCGTCGTGGCCTGCGACGACCGCCCCGGCACGTTGACGCCCGAATGGGTGCCCGGTGTCTATGATCGTCGCCTGGTCGATTACAAGAACCTGAGCGAGCTGTGTCCCATCGGTCCGCGCGACCTGGTAGTCGTCGCCACGGCGGGTCACAAGTCCGATATCGACGTGGTGATTCAGGCCATGCGCGCCAAGCCAGCCTATCTGGGTTGCCTGGGTTCGCGCCGCAAGACGGCCTTTGTGCGGGCTCGCTTGGAACGGGAAGGCTTTACGCAGGAGCAGGTCGACGGACTGCACCTGCCGATCGGCGTTGCCGTCGAGGCGGAGGATCCCGAGGAGATAGCCATCTCCATCGCCGCCGAGATGATCCAGCTGCGCCGCACCAAGCTCATCCCCCGCAAGCGCTAATCGCATCCCCATATATGAGTTGCGGTGAAATGCGGACTGTTTAAGCTAGCTAAGCTGTCAAACAGTCCCTATTTCACCGCAACTGCCATTTTCCTCCGTTCCCTAGGGACCAATATGTGCGGGGGAGTTGTGGAGGGTTGATTTTCAATCTCAACGCAACAGCCTGAACGGACCCCGCGTTTCCGCAGCTAGCGCAACGCGGAAATAGCCCC
>NZ_WWSY01000027.1 GCF_009876115.1 Collinsella aerofaciens
TGACTACCCAATGACTACTCTGTGGTTACTCTGTGGTGTCTTCGTCCTCGGCAGGTTGGGGGAACACGGCGTCCTTGGGCATGGTGGCCTTCGTCAGCGAGGTGAGCTTTTTGCTCAGCGACGTGTCCGTCTTGACCAGGTCGCTGAGCGTCACGATCTTGTAGCCGTCGGCAATGAGGCCGTCGATAATCTGCGGCAGCGCCTCGAGCGTCTGCTCGGCGCATTCGTCTCTATCGGTGAGCAGCACGATATTGCCCGGCGTCACCGAATCGAGCACCGTCGAGACCTGCTCGTCGGCACCGTTGAGCAGCCAGTCGCCCGAGTCAATATTCCACGAGACCACGGCGGAGACCAGGTCCATCGCATCAATCCAGTTTTGCTCGTCAAAGGCAGCGTAGGGAGCACGCAGTAGCATCGTCTTCACGCCGGTCGCCGACTTAATCGCATCGGTGCCTTTCGTGATCTGTTCGCGTACCGCCTCACGGTCCTGACCCTTGAGCGAATCGTCGCTGTAGCTGTTGGATCCGATCTCGCACCCGGCATCGACAATCGCCTTGGCCGTGGCAGGCGAGGCCTCGGCCGCATCGCCCGAAAGGAAGAACGTCGCGGTGACGCCCTTTTCCTTGAGCACCTGCAAGATCTGTTTGGTGGCGCCGCTCGGACCCTCGTCAAACGTCAGCGCCACGTACTTTTTGTTGCCCTTGGGCGCCACGCTGGCGCACGCAACAACGCAATCGGTGGCGGACACAACCTCGCCGCGGTCTTGCGTCTTGCCCGACTGCTCACCAACCCACACCTCGGAGCGGCCCTGGACACCCCACGTCTGCACATACTCGATAGCGCCCGTGCCCTCGACCTTGAGCTTGGGCTCGATAACCGTAGCCTGAACCTCGTGCTTCTCGTAGGTGTTACGGCCATCCTTGACCGTCACCTTCTCGCCGCCCTCGAGTTCGCGGCTATCCCATTTGCCCTGCTTCACGCGCTTGCCGTCGACCTTCACCGACAGCTTTTCGCCCCCATGGCGCTTGAGCACGCTGTCATCGACGGCCAGCAGGTCGCCTGCGTCGTAGGTGTCAGTCAACTCCTGGTCGTCGATGAGATTCTGCAGCGTAGAGCCCACGCGCACCGCGGTCTTCTGGCCGTTAAGTTCCACGTCCACGCTGCGGTTGACGTAGCCCACGACGGCAGCGATAAACAGCACGAGCGCGCAACCCACGGCGATGAGCGCATAGGGCAGGCGAGACGAACGACGGGGTGTGCGGCTGTTGCCGATGCGAGCGCTGCGATCGCTAAAGCCGCGGCTATGGTTGAGATACATCGCGCCGGGCTTACGGTGACGCTTGCGCTGACCGCTGGGCAGCTGCCCCAGGTCGCGGCGCGCCGTCGGACGCGCACCCGAACGCCCGTTTAAGTTGGATCCGTTTTGGCGCATGTGCCCTCCCCCATAAACACAGCAAGCCGGAGCAACAGGTCTCCGGCTTGCCTCCCATCATTTGGTACGTCGCTATTTTGTAGCTTTTGACGAGCCTCCGCTCGCCTTTTGGTATTCGTCCTTAAAGGCCTTGAACATGCCGCGCGTCTTGCCGAGCTGCTTGCCCAGTGCGCGACTGCCCTTGTCCACGGCAACCGATCCCTTGTCGTCGAGCACCTTGGCGCCCTTCTTGACCTTATCGCCCACCACGACGCTTGCCTCGGCAGCCTTTGCGGCGGCGCCGCCCGAATACCCGAGCGACTTGACCTCGTCCGAGACGACCATCGCGCCGTTCTCGTAGCCGCGCAGCATCGTCGGCGGCACCTGCGTGTCACCAACCAAAACACTCGAAGCAGCACCGGCGGTCACATAGAATGCCTGCACGATGCCCGAGCGTGGCTTGAACTCAACGTCCGAGCAATAGCCCACGACGTCGCCCGATTCCGTGCGCACGTCCATACCGACCCAGATGATGCAATCGTCCAGGTTGATGTCGAGGCGCTTGGCGGCGGCGGCATCGTACGTGTCCTTGACGTCATCGACCGCAATGGCGCCCTCGTAGACACCAATGGCGTCGAGCGCTACGAATCGGTCGGGACGCTCGATCATGCCCGCGATATCGGACTGGCGGACCATAAAGCCGACCACGCGCGTACCGCCCGGGGTAAAGACCGGAAAGTGAATCTTTCCGAGCTTTTTAGGGCTGCGCGGCGTGCCGTCCTTTTTGGTGCGCTTGTCCTCGGTAGGCTTGCGATAGATCTTGGCGCCGACAAAATCCCCGGCGCGCATTATGCCTCGGTCGAGGGCTCCGCAGCCTCGGTATCAGCCTCGACGGCGTTCTCGACCACGACGTCGGCGGCAGGCGTCACGTTGCCGCCCGAAATGGCGTCGTTGAGCTGCTCGCGCAGCTGGTCCATGCGCTCGCGGGCCAGGTCGACCTTGGCGCGCAGGTCGTCGGTCTTGGCGTCGACCATCGGGCCAAAGTCATTCACCGCAGCACGGGCCTCCTCGGCGCTGTGCTCGTAGGTGTCGCGCATATTGTCCCAGGCGTCGTTGGCGATATCGGCAGCCATGGCGCGGGTCTCGGCGCCCGAGCGCGGGGCCAGAGCAACGCCGACAATAGCGCCGGCAGCGGCACCAAAAAGTGCGCCGGAGACAAAGCTGAAAGTCTTACCCATGATCATTCCTCTCCTGCGGGCACGTCGGTGCCCACCGTTTGAATGCTGTCCATTATACCCGCAGCGCATCACTTGCCGCTCCGCTCATCTGTGTACGGCAAAGGCGCAGGTACGTGATGGTGATAAACGCGTAGGCCTACTCCTGAGGCATAGACGGCATGGCCACCGTGGCACCCGGGTCCTCGCCGGCGCCGTCCACGAGCGGCAGGCCGCCCTCATGCGCAGGTCCTGCCGGAACCGTCGCCGCACCGCCAAAGACGGCAGCGGAGGCCTCGTGGTTCTCGGCAACCGCACCCTCGGTATCAATCGCCACCTGGGGCTCGTCGTCAAAGTTGGGGACGCCCTGGGGCTCGGTGGGAACGGGCTCGGCGGTCGCATCGGCAACGGGCTCGGCGTCGACCGGCACATCGCCCTCGTCAGCGCCCTCGTCCTCGGCAGCATCTTCGCCGTTCGCAGCGGCGACGGCCTCGTGAGGATCCTTGCCCTCGGCCTCGGCGCGCATGCCCAGCACCAGGTTGCGCAGGCCCGCGACCGTGCCCTCCACGTCGGGGGCAGGCTGGTCGGCGTGCAGGTACGCCCAGTCCATCATAAAGGTGGCCGAAGACAGCGCACCGATGGCCAGCGCGTCGTCGGGACACGAAAGCTCAACCTCAAAAACGCGCTCGTCGTGCTCGCTTACGCGCGTGCGGCCGCACGAGATGCTACCGGCAAGACCGGTCTCGTTCATGAGCTCGACCGTCACATGCTCAAGCAGATGGCAAAGCTCGGTCTGGCCCATGCAGTCCTGGAACTCGCGGCCGGAATCACCCAGGCACAGGTGCTTGGCAATCGCCGGCACCAGGTAATACACGCGCGCCGTAGCCTCGATATCCTCCGAGGTCATGAGCGGCATGCCGGGGTTCACCAGCACGTGCGCGCAGATCTTGTCCTCGCTGACGGTGACCTTAAGGATGTTAAACAGGCCTGCCATAACTCTCCCCTACTCTTCCTTGTCCTACTCGTCGCCGTCGTGCGGATTCGCGGAACCCGCACCCGACGTCGTCGGCTCGTCTACCGAAGACTCGGAATCCTTCTTATCGGTTTCGGCCGGAGCGATCACGCGAATGAGCGAGATGCGCTGGCCACGCATCGACTGCACTTTAAACTTGTACCCCGCAACCTCAAACACCTCTCCGATGTCGGGCACCGAGTCGCAAAGCTCCAAAATCCAGCCGGCGATGGTCTCATAATCATCGCTTTCCTCAAGCGGCCAACCAAGCTCAATCGCGTCATCGCACGAAAAACGCCCATCAACGAGCCACTCGCGGCGCGAAAGGCGCGTGAGATACTTGTTGTCGGGGTCGAACTCGTCCTCGATCTCGCCGACGATCTCCTCGACGATGTCCTCGATAGTGATAATGCCGGCCGTGCCGCCGTACTCGTCCACGACCACCACGATCTGGTCGTGCGAGGTCTGCATCTCGGACAGCAGCGGCAGGATGTCCTTGGTGTCGGGCACAAAGGTGGCGTCGCGCAAAAAGCCGGCGATGGGCTGGTCGCCCTTGCCGTCGAGCGCGGGCTGAATCAGGTCCTTGATGTGCGCGATGCCGGCGACGTTGTCGGGATCCTCGTGATAGACGGGGATGCGGCTAAAGCCGGTCTGGCGCATGGTGGACAGCACGTCGGCGACCGTCTCGTCGTCCTCGCACATGGTGGTGTCCACGCGCGGCACCATGACCTCGCGGGCAACGGTGTCGCCCAGGTCGAAGATCTCGTGGATCATGCGCTTTTCCTCGTCGAGCAGGTCGTCCTGCTCCGAGACCATGTACTTGATCTCTTCTTCCGAGACGTTCTGACGGTCGTCGGCACTCTTGATGCGCAGGATGCGGGCCAGGCCATCGGAGCAAGCGCCGGTCAGCCACACGAGCGGACGAGCGATCTTTTGGAAAAACGACAACGGCCCCACGACCTGCTTGGACACGCCTTCGGCGTTGGCCAGGCCGATGCGCTTGGGCACAAGCTCGCCGATCACGATGGACACGAAGGCGACCGCGACGGTGATGATGACCGGCGCCAGGCCGCGCGCGATGGCGGAAAGCGGCGCGATGCCAAAGCTCATGAGCCACGTGGCGAGCGGGTCGGACAGACTCGTCGAGGCGACGGCGGACGAGGCGAAGCCCACGAGCGTGATGGCGACCTGGATGGTGGCGAGCAGCTGGTCGGAGTCGGCAGCCAGCTTAATGGCACGCTCGGCGCGCTTGTCGCCTTCCTCGGCCTCGTGCTCCAGCACGGCGCGCTTGGCCGTGGTGAGCGCCATCTCGGACATAGAGAAGTAGCCGTTGATGAGGGTCAAAACGAGGGTGGTGATAAGGGAGATGGTTATGTCCATCGGGAGTTTCTCGAACCTCCAAGATTCGGGACGTCGGATTAAAACGTTGACGGCGGATACGGCAATTGCACCGGCGCCCAAACAAGGACACGGGCGCGCAGGCGTGGTCGCTAGATTACGAAGAGGATCACCGCCATGAACTGGAAGATGCTGCCGGCGAGTACCCACAGGTGAAACACGCTGTGAAGATAGCGCACGTTTTTGGCGATATAGAACGGCACGCCCGCGGTGTAGCACACGCCGCCGACGGCGAGCAGGGCAAGTGCCACGGGGTTGAGCAGCGCCACAAGTTCAGGCAGCTTAAAGACAACGAGCCAGCCCATCAGCAGATAGACCAGGCCGCTTACCCAATGCGGCTGGCGCTCGCGCAGGAAGCACTCGAGGGCGATGCCGATGATGGCGATGGCCCATACGGCAAAGAACAGCACAGCGCCGCCGTCGTTTGCGAGCGTGATGAGGCAAAACGGCGTATAGCTGCCGGCTATGAGCAGGTAGATGCAGCTGTGATCGATGATGCGAAACACGCGCTTGGCGCGCGCGGGCTGAATCGCGTGGTAGAGCGTGGAGGCTAGGTATTCGAGGATAATGCTGACGCCATAGACAATCGCCGCGGCCATGTGGGCCGGGCCTCCGCCGCGCAGGGCGGCGAATACGATCAGGAGCACCAGGCCCGCGATACCCAGCAGGCAGCCGACACCATGGGTGACGGAGTTCATGATCTCCTCACCCACCGTGTAGTGTGGAACGGCCGCGGTCTTGGGTCGCGGCTTAGAACTGTCGCTCGAATCGGACATGCCGGTTACATCCTCCAACGTAAAGAGTTCTCAACACTATATCAAAGCGTCTAGGTACGTGCGAAATTTGCACCATACGTGACCCTTTGTTTACCCATTCTTTGCCTGTTGACGCATCAACGGCGAACGTCCATAATGCGCTTGCATTAAATGTTGATGTATTAACATCTTATAGGAAAGCTTCTTATGTCTCAAAACGCACGTTCCCATCGAAAGCTCAAGATAGCCGGCGTCGTTGCGCTGGTGCTCGTTGTCGCGCTGCTAGGGTTTGCCGGCAACTTCTTGTTCGACTTTGCCCTGAACCCCCAAGCGCCGTACACCATGAAGATGATGCAGGATGGTAAGGCCGACAAAAAAGGTGAGCAGCCGGATGCCGAGGAAACCGAGGCGCGGGCGTGGTTTAAAGAGAACCGCGAGAGCAGCAGCCTCACCGCAGATGACGGAACCGAGCTCGCCGCTTGGTATTTTGCTGCACCGGAGAGCACGCACGACTACGCCGTCTGCCTGCATGGATATACCAACGAGCCCATCGGTATGGCCCGATACGCCAAACGATTCCACGACCGCGGCATGAACGTACTCGCACCAGCCGCCCGCGCCCACGAGCGCTCCGGCGGCGACTATATCGGCATGGGCTGGCCCGAGCGCCTCGACATCGTCGCATGGATCGAGCGAATCGTTCAGGCTGACCCCGAGGCGCGCATCCTGGTCTTTGGCGAGTCGATGGGTGCGGCAACCGCCATGAACGTCGCGGGGGAATCTCTGCCCGCAAACGTAAAATGCATTATCGAGGACTGCGGTTATACGAGCGTTTGGGACGAGTTTTCCCTGCAGCTCAAGGATGTGTTCGGCCTGCCCAGCTTTCCCTTGCTCGATGTAGCAAACTTGGTGTGCAACGTGCGCGCGGGCTACGACTTTCATAAGGCGAGCAGTGTGGAGCAACTCAAACACGCGACGGTTCCCATGCTGTTTATCCACGGCGACCAGGACACCTTTGTACCGTACAGTATGCTCGACCAAAACTACGAGGCGTGCGCCAGCAAGGTCAAGCAAAAGCTCACCATCCATGGCGCCACCCACGCCAAGAGTGCGCAAGTTGACCCCGAGCTCTACTGGAACACAGTCAATAACTTCCTCGACGAGCACTTTTAGGCAAAAAGCAACGTCTGGGGTTTTGTTGCCTAAAACGCCTTGTGGTCGGCGGTATTCGATTTTTCACCTCGCTTCCGAAAAGCCGCCCGTGAGCGCTGTGCTCACGGGCGGCTTTTACTTACGTTGCGCTGCTAAAAGAACGCGATTTGTCCAATAACCGGACGCTACTTGACCTCGATGAGCTCATACTCGCTCGTGCCCAGGCCAATCTTTTCGGCGTGCGCGATGCACGCGCGCCAGTCGGTGTCGGGATGCGTGATGCAGAAGGGGTCGTGTGCCTGCTCGCCCTCCAGGTGCTCGTGATTGTGCTCCATCTTAGCGGCGCTATCGGTGAGCTCGGTGTTGGGCAGCGGCTCGGATGTCATGACGGCGTCGGCGCAAGCCTGGTCGATGGCGACCGGGTCGAAGCTCGCGAACATACCGATATCGTTGACGATGGGCGTGTCGTTTTCGGGATGGCAATCGCAGTTGGGACTAATGTCCATAGCGAGCGAGATGTGGAAACTCGGGCGGCCGTCGACGACAGCCTTCGTGTACTCGGCGATCTTGTAGTTGAGCACATCGGCCGCAGCGTCATAGCCGGGCTTGATGCAGTCCTGGTTGCACGCCGCAATGCAGCGCCCACACCCCACGCAGCGATTGTGGTCGATGGCGGCCACGTGTACCGTGCGAGTACTACCGTTGGCAAGCTCGCGCTCGCGGGTGTCGTCAAACGAGACGGCGTTGTGCGCGCAGATCTTTTCGCAGGCGTGGCAGCCCACGCAGTTGGTGGTATCGACATTCGGCTTGCCGGCGGCGTGCTGCTCCATCTTGCCAGCACGGCTGCCGCCTCCCATGCCCAGGTTCTTCATGGCGCCGCCAAATCCGGCCTGCTCATGGCCCTTAAAGTGGGTGAGGCTGATCACGATGTCGGCGTCCATGAGTGCCTGGCCGATCTTGGCCTCGTGCACGTACTCACCGCCCTCGACCGGAACGAGTGCCTCATCGGTGCCTTTGAGGCCGTCGGCGATGATAATCTGACAGCCCGTGGCATACGGGGTGAAGCCGTTCTGGTAGGCGGTGTCGATGTGCTCGAGCGCGTTTTTGCGGCTACCGACGTAGAGCGTGTTGCAGTCGGTGAGGAAGGGCTTGCCGCCCAGCTCTTTTACGACGTCCGCGACGGCGCGGGCGTAGTTGGGGCGCAAAAAGCTCAGGTTGCCCAGCTCGCCAAAGTGAATCTTGATAGCAACGAACTTGTTCTCAAAGTCGATCTGCTCAATACCGGCGCGGCGAATGAGGCGCTTGAGCTTGTCGAGCTGGCTCTCGCGAGCATGCGTGCGCAGGTTCGTAAAGTACACCTTGGCGGGTGCGGCGGATGCAGTTGCGGTCATAGATATATCCCCTCTGTCTATATGGCGTTACAGACATAGAGGATGGTACCAGTTAAAGCAGAGTTAAAGTCAAGTACGGCACCTAGTCATTGGGGACGTTCTTTAGTCATTGGGGACAGACTTAAATGACTGAAACCACTCATTGGGGACGGACTTAAAACCACTCATTGGGGACGGACTTAAATGAGTGCCTCGCCGCCTGGCAGCTAGGGACGTTCCTTTCCTGCCGGCAGCTGGGGACAGTCCTTGCCAGCACAGCCGACGAGCCGGCGAGTCAGCAAAGACCGTCCCCGATGACTAGTCGTTTAAGAACGTCCATTACAGTCGAAATTGTCAGCCCGGGACCGTCTCGGGCTACGATTGAGGCGCGCCCAGAACGGGCCGCCGACCGGGCGCCCGCGCACGGCCGAACGTCCCTGCCCCCGAGAGGGCCTGTTGGGTGCTGCCGGCGCGGGACGCGCCGCCCCCGACGGCTGATAGGAAAGTGCCGGGCAGGCGCCGCGGCTGGTAATGTGAGTGCCGAGGGGGAGGCCATCCGGTCGAACGACTACCGGAAGGATACCACCGTGAAAGCGCCATCCACCAGACCCGCGGCCGTGCTCGGCCTGGACGTCGGCAAGTCGTCGCACTGGGCCTGCCTGATCGACCGCGACGGGGAGGTGCTGGCCAGCGCCCCCGTCCGCAACAGGGAGGCCGAGCTCGACGCGCTGTTCGCCTCCGCGCCCGCCGGCACGCTCGTCGTCGTCGACCAGTTCCGCAACATAGGGTCCCTCGCCGTGAGGCGGGCCCGCGCCGCGGGGCTCGGGGTCGCCCACCTGCCCGGGCTCGCCGCCAGCCGCGCCGCGGGCCTGTTCGCCGGCGAGGCCAAGACCGACGAGCGCGACGCCGCGGTGATCGCGCGGACCGCCCTGGGCGTGCCGGACTCCCTGTCGGGGGTCCCGGGCCGCGGCGAGGCCCTCGAGGCCGCCCGCGCCCTCTCGTCGCAGCGCGAC
>NZ_WWSY01000028.1 GCF_009876115.1 Collinsella aerofaciens
GTCGCAGCCCCGACCCGCGGTCACGAGCGGGGGCTCCTGTCTTTTTAGTGCCCTCGGATTGGGTCATAGTGTCTGTCGTTGCCAAGACATCGGTCAGTCATTGGAGACGTTCTTAAACGACTGGTCATTCAAGAACGTCCCCAATGACTGACCGCAGAATGAACGTTGCTGACAGCCGTGCGGCACCGGTCCGCGTGGCGGCGTATAATCGGCGGCAGATGACTTGAACGTTAGGAAACCATGACCGATAGCATGCAGCAGATGGCGCTCGACACGCTCGGCGCCTATTTTGGCTACACCTCGTTTCGCCCGGGACAGGACCGCATGGTCGATGCGATCCTTGCCGGTCGTGATGCGCTGGGTGTTATGCCCACGGGCGCCGGCAAGTCCATTTGCTACCAGGTGCCCGCGCTCATGCTGCCCGGCATCACCTTTGTGGTGAGTCCGCTGCTGTCGCTTATGGAGGACCAGACCCGTGCGTTGCTCGCGGCGGGTGCGCGACCCAGCTATCTCAACTCCAGCCTTACTCCGGCCCAGCAAAATACCGTGCTCAAACGGGCACGCGAGGGCCGCTACCAGCTTATGTACGTGGCGCCCGAGCGCCTGCTCGAGCCGCGCTTTTTAGCCTTTGCGCAGGAGGCTGCGGCGGACGGCGGCATTGGCGTGCCGCTCGTGGCCATTGATGAGGCCCACTGCGTGAGCCAATGGGGCCAGGATTTCCGCCCCGCCTATCTGCAGATTCGTGAGTTCATCGATTCCCTGCCGCAGCGCCCCATCGTTGCGGCCTTTACCGCTACGGCGACCGAGCGCGTGCGTGCGGACATTCAGCAGATGCTCGGCCTGCAAAACCCCGCGACGGTGGTGACGGGCTTCGATCGCAAGAACCTCTACTTTGGTTGTGAGGAGATGGGCGACAAGGCCAAGACTGCCTGGGTGCGCGACTACGTGATTGCGCATTCGGGCGAGAGCGGCATCGTGTATTGCTCGACTCGCAAGACGGTCGATGCGCTGGCGGGCGAGCTTGCCGAGGCGCTGGGACCCAGCGGCATTCGCGTGGGCCGTTACCATGCCGGCATGGGCAACGACGCCCGCCGCCAGAGCCAGCGTGCCTTTATCGACGACGACATTCAGGTGATGGTTGCCACCAACGCCTTTGGCATGGGCATTGACAAGCCCAACGTGCGCTACGTGATCCACAACAACGTGCCCGAGAGCATCGAGGCCTACTACCAAGAGGCGGGCCGCGCTGGCCGCGATGGCGATCCGGCCAGCTGTCACTTGCTGTGGAACGGTAACGATTTTCGCATGCGCCGCTTTTTGATCGACCGCGGCGATGCGGCCGACGAGGCGCTCGACGACGAGCAGCGCGCGTGGGCGCTCCAGAACCGTTACCGCTTGCTCAGCCAGATGGAGGGCTACTGCAATACCACTGGCTGTCTGCGCGAATACATGCTGCGCTACTTTGGCGACGAGGCGGCGGCCGAGCATGCGGCTGCGGCCGGTGCGGGCAGCGCCGCCACGGACGACGTCGAGGGCTGCGGCAACTGCAGCAACTGCCTCACGAAGTTCGAGGTCGAGGACGTCACCGATATGGCTCGCGCCGCCGTGCGCTATGTGGCCACGCGTCCCATGCGCTTTGGCAAGTCGCTGGTCGCCGACGTGCTCCACGGCGGCAACACCGAGCGCATTCGCCAGATGCATCTGGACGAGGACTGCGGCTACGGTGAGCTGTCGAGCGAATCGGTCGGGCGCATCAAGGACATCATCGGCCAGCTGTGCGGCCGCGGTTATTTGGCCACCTCGCAGGGACAGTACCCGGTCGTGGGGCTGGGTCCGCGTGCCGGTGAGGTCGAGGACGAGACGTTTGCCTTTACCGTTAAGCGTCGCGCGTCCAAGCGCAAGGCCTCGGCCCGCGCCCGCCGTGCGGTGGATCTGCTGCGCGAGGAGGCCGGGCTGGATCAGCGCCCGCGCGTGGGCGACGATGCCGAGCTGTTCGAGCGCCTGCGTGCCCTCCGCAAGGAGATCTCGACCGAGCTGGAGATGGCGCCGTATATGGTCTTTTCCGACAAGGCCCTGCGTGGTCTGTGCCGCCTGCGTCCACAGACGCGCGACGAGCTTATCCAGGTCAACGGCATTGGCGAGAAAAAGGCCGACGCCTTTGGCGAGCAGTTTATGGCGGCGATTGAAGAGTTTGAGTCCGAGCATGCACGGGATGGAGCGTAACGATGGCATTCGACGATAAAACCGAGCGCACTGAGGTATCCGCCGTTCCTCTGTACCAGCAGGTTATGGACGACCTAAAGGGCGAGATCGCGCGTGGCGTGTACGCATCCGGCTCGCGCATTCCTTCCGAGATGGAGCTCGCGAAGTACTACGGCGTGGGACGCATCACCGTGCGCCGCGCCATCGAGGAGCTGTCGCGCGCGGGGTATCTCAACCGCCAGCAGGGGAGGGGCACGTTCGTGTGCGCGCCCAAGCTCAAGCGCAAGATTGTCCAGAAGGGTGACGTTCAGAGCTTTTCCGAGGGTTGCGCTGCCAACGACATGGTGGCCGGAGCACGCCTGGTGTCGCGCACGGTGGTTGCGGCGACGCGCGAGGACGCGGCGTTTTTTGGGGTGGAACCCGGCTGCGAGCTTATCGTGGTCGAGCGTGTGCGCACGGCAGACGGCGTGCCCGTCATGCTCGAGAACAACGCCTTTGTGCTGGCCGACCATCCCTACCTGCAGACGCTGACCGACGAGGCCCTCACCGATAACTCGATCTTTGCGCTCGTTGCCGAGCATTCGGGTCGCGCGCCGCTCAAGTCCGACCCCTGCACCGTGGAGATTGCGCTTGCCGATACTCAGACGGCCCCGCTGCTGGAGGTGCCGGTCGGCGAGCCGCTCTTCTATATGGAGGCGTACTTTACCGATGCGGACGAGCGGCCCTTGCTGCTCGGCCGCCAAAAGATCGTGGGCTCGCGCTACGTCTTTGACATCTAACGTCCACAGATAGAACAACATAGAACAAATTTGCTGAGATGGCTTCACGGGCGTTGTTACACGTGCTATAAATAGGACAACATAGAACGACAGCAGGTACGAGCTGTCGTCGTTCAAAGCCGCCCCACAAGGAGGAGCATCAGCATGAACGCACATGATCTGGTTCAGGAAATCATCGAGCGCAAGGGCAAGATCGAGAACGTCTTTTGGATCGCCTGTGGCGGTTCGATGATCGATCTCATGCCGGCCAACGAGCTGCTCAAGCGCGAGGCCACCACGTTTACCTCGACGGTCTACACGGCACGCGAGTTTTGCCTGATGGCTCCCAAGAGTCTTGGCGAGAAGTCGCTCGTCATCGCCTGCAGCCACAGCGGCAACACGCAGGAGGTCGTCGACGGCTGCGAGGTGGCGCTGGCCGCCGGTGCCGAGGTCATTGCCCTTACCGACTGCGAGGGCTCAAAGATCGACAACGGCAAGTGGACTACCTGGGTCTATCCGTGGGGTGAGGGTGTGTCGCAGGCTGAGGTGCCGCAGGGCATCGGCGCTCTGATCGCCGCCGAGTTGCTCGACCAGCAGGAAGGCTACGAGGCACTCGCCGACATGTATGAGGGCCTCAAGCAGATGGATGCGCTGCTGCCCGCCGCCCGTGAGAAGGTCAACGCCGAGCTGGGCGCCCGCTTTGCCGAGCTCTGCCAGCAGCACAAGTTCTTCTATATTCTGGGCTCCGGCCCCAACTTTAGCCAGACCTATGCCATGGCGATCTGCTCGCTCATGGAGATGCAGTGGCAGCACTGCTGCTACATCCACTCCGGCGAGTACTTCCACGGCCCGTTCGAAGCCACCGAGCCCGGCGTGTTCTACTTTGTGCAGCTCGGATCGGGCGAGTGCCGCCCCATGGAGGAGCGCGCTCTTGCGTTCCTCAACACGCACACCGATACAGTCATGGTGCTCGATGCGCTCGAGTACGGCGTGGGTGAAGTGCCTGCCAGCGTGCGTTCGTTCCTGGAGCCGATCTTCTTCTACAACATGAGCTGCGAGCTGCGCGCCGCCCGCGGCAAGGTGTTCGATCACAGCCCCGAGATTCGTCGCTACATGGGCATCGAGCAGTACTAGGTAACGGGAAAAGTATTTACCTTCGATTCGCAAGCGTGTCGTGTGAGTCAAAAAGCGGGCCGTGCCAGGGATTTCCGGCACGGCCCGCTTTGCATGGCGTCCGTATGAGCGAGGTGTCGCGGCAACCGACGCTTACTTGGCGTCGTAGGCCTCGGCGTCCCACCAGTCGAGCTGGGCGATGTTGTCGCGGATGTGCTGGCAGCTCTTATGGAAGCCCTCGAGCTCGTACTCGGACAGGTCGAGCGTGTAGACCTCCTCGACGCCCTCGGCGCCGATCACGCACGGCAGGGAGGTAAAGATGCCCTCCTCGCCATACTGGCCGGTCATGAGCGTGGAAGCGGAAAGCGCGGCGTGCTCGTTGTGCAGCACGGCGGCGCAGACGCGCGCGGCGGAGTTGGCGACGGCGTACTCGGTGCATTGTTTGCCCTGGTAGGTCACATAGCCGCCCTTGCGCGCGAGCTCCTCGACCTCCATGTGGTCGAAGGCGTACTTGTCGGGGTTCTCGGCCTGGAGCTCGTTGAGGCTCTTGCCGGCGATGGTTGCGGCCTTAAAGGCGGCAAGCTGGCTAAAGCCGTGCTCGCCGATCATGTAGGCGTCGATGGACTTGGGGCTCACGCCGACCTTCTTGGAGATCTCGGTGCGCAGGCGGGCGGAGTCCAGGCCGCAGCCCGAGCCGATGACCTTCTTGGGATCGTAGCCGGTCAGGTGCCACAGCTCGGTGCACACGACGTCGCAGGGGTTGGAGATGCTCACGAAGATGCCATCAAAGCCGGCGTCGACGATGCGCTTGGCAAAGGTGCGGGCGGCGTCGGTGGTAAAGAACAGCTCGCCGTCGCGGTTGCCGGCGGCCAGCGCGACCTTGCCGGCGGCGTTGACGATGACGTCGCAGCAGGCCAGCTCCTCGTAGTGGTCGTAGCAGTTGACGATCTTGGTATTGTACGGGACAAACGAAAGGGAGTCGCGCAGGTCCTGGACCTCGGACGTCACCTTGGCCTCGTTGATATCGCACAGGTACAGCTCATCGGCAATGCCCTGCATGAGTAGGCTGTTGGCGACATGTGCTCCTACGTGGCCCTGGCCGACCACACCGATCTTACGCGTCTGGTACATATATGTATCCTTTCGGCCGAGTTTTTCGCGTCGAACCATTGTAGCGTTCTGCTGCTACTTTGCTAGGCTAAAGTGCCGTAGATTTTGGGACATGCCGTAATCTCTACTTTTGGAGTGATTTGGGCCGCTGACGGCATCGCTGGGCGATGTGCTCGCGCGGACGGGGCCGCTCGTTGTACCATAGCTGCAACTGACTCGTAAGGAGCATCCATGCCCATTCGCATTCCCGACGCCCTCCCTGCCGCCGCGCAGCTCGAGAGCGAGAACATCTTTGTCATGACCGAGTACCGCGCGCTGCACCAGGACATCCGTCCGCTGCGCGTGCTCATCCTCAACCTCATGCCCACCAAGATCGCCACCGAGACGCAGATCATGCGCAAGCTCTCCAACACGCCGTTGCAGGTGGAGGTAGACCTGCTGCGCACCAAGACGCACGAGGCCACGCACGTGAGTGCCGGCCACCTGGAGACGTTCTACCGCACGTTCGACGACATCCGCGACATCCACTACGACGGCCTGATCATCACGGGCGCGCCGGTGGAACAGATGCCGTTCGAGGAGGTCGACTACTGGCCCGAGCTCTGCCAGATCATGGATTGGTCCACCACACACGTACACTCTACGCTGCACATTTGTTGGGGCGCGCAGGCCGGCCTGTACCACCACTACGGTATCCAGAAGCACGACCTGCCGGCAAAGGCGAGCGGCGTGTTCGAGCATTATCTGGTGAAGCCGCAAAGCCCGCTGGTTCGCGGCTTTGACGACCGTTTCTATGCCGTGCATTCGCGCAACACCGATGTGCGCCGCGAGGACGTGGAGGCCGAGCCGCAGCTTGAGGTCGTGGCCGTGTCCGACGAGGTGGGCCTGTATATTGTCAAGTCGACCGACAGCCGTCGCTTCTTTGTCTTTGGCCATCCCGAGTACGATACCGACACACTGCGCCTGGAGTACGAGCGCGACGTGAAGCGTGGCCTCAACCCTCAGGTGCCGGCGCATTACTTCCCGGGCGACGACCCCTCCGCCGAGCCGCGCAACGTCTGGCGCAGCCAGGCTCAGCTGTTCTACACCAACTGGCTCAACTACTACGTCTACCAGACCACGCCCTACGACCTGGCCCGCGCCGGCGAGGAGCACTAGGTCGCGGCCGTGGCCGTGACTGCCGCCGTGGCCGCCGCGTGACGAGCGTGGAAATCCGGACACACGAGCGTGGATAATCGGACGTTTGCAACGTGAGCGTGGATAATCTCCCGTTTTTGGCTCACAAGGGGTCTCAAAGCGGGAGATTTTCCACGCTCATTTTTTCTGCAGCTGCCGTACCGTCGGCATCATCACACGTTGAGTACATGCGGACTACATCGCAAACTAGGTAGTTTCGAGCCACAGCATATTTTCTTTCAATGAAGTCGGTGGCTTTTGAGGCTCAAAATGTGGAGACAGGGACCTCTCGACAACCGTTCTACCTGCAGATATAAGCCATTGGCCTAAAACATCCAAAACCGTCAGGCATTTGGTCAGCATCTGGACAGCATTTGGTCAGACTTCGCATGAAACCGTCTGGTACGTTTGCGCCGTTCCAAGAGTTTGGGGGCGACATGGCAAACATGACGGCGAATCAAAGACTCACAAGTCACATTGAAGCATGCGAGCAGCAGATGAGCTGCGTGTACGCGCGCACGACGGCGGAGGCAAAGCAGATTGAACGGCGGGTGGCGGCGGGAAGTCTCAAGGTGGTCATGCCGGGACTGTATGCGCGTCCGGAATACTGGTCCGAGCTCAAGTTTCGGCAGCGTTATCTGCATCGGGTGCGGGCGCTTGCGCAAAAGCACCCCGACTGGACGTTTTGCTCCTATACGGCGGCCGTTGTCTATGGCCTTTCGGTTTCGCATGCCAATTTGACGCACATCCATATCGCCGCGATGCCGGCGCAATCGACGACGCCAGGCTCTCAAGTCGTTCGCCATCGGTATGCTTATCGGACACGGGCCAGCGAGATGGATATTGCCGTGACCGATATCGATCAAACGATTGCGGATTGCCTGGTCGATGCATCGTTTGTCGAAGGGCTGATCATTGCGGACTCGGCGCTCCATGAGCAGCTTTTGTCGAAGGAGCATCTTGTTGAGACGGTCGACAGGCTTGGCTTGAATCGTCGCGGTGTTGTGACGGCGCGCAGGGTCGCGCGGTGTGCCGACGGCTTGTCGGAAAACGGCGGCGAGTCCAAGGCGCGTGCGCTGATGATCGAGCGCGGCTGGCAGGTTCCGGAGCTGCAAGTTGAGCTGTTCGATCCGGTTGAGCCGGGAAGGCCGTATCGCGTTGACTATTTGTGGCGCGTGGGTGACCGGTTGATTATTGGGGAGTTCGACGGATTCGTTAAAAGCGAGAAGGCGGCGGAGGAGGGCAAGCTCGCAAAGGCGCAATTTGACGAGCGCCAGCGCGAGTCGAGGCTTTCGATGCTCGATAACTGCAAGATTGTGCGCTTGTGCTGGGATGACCTAAGGGATCCGACAAAGCTCGATCGCAAGCTCAAGGTTGCCGGCGTGCCGCGTGCCTGCTGAGACGGTTACAGGGTGTTAGGCTGCACGAGCGTGGAAATCCGGACGGATGAGCGTGGGAATTTAGACGTGATTTGGTTGAGCGTGGATTTTCGGACACACGAGTGTGGATTATCGGACGTTTGAATAATGAGCGTGGTAGCGCGCAGAGATGTGGTGTAAGAGGCGGGGCATGCCCCGCCTCTTCTCTTTCTTGAAAGGGAGGGGACACCGC
>NZ_WWSY01000029.1 GCF_009876115.1 Collinsella aerofaciens
ATCCAGTCGAGACACGGGCAAGGAAAGGGTCGATGGAGCAGAGCGTCCATCGACCCTTAATCAAGTCTGGTCTATTCGGTTGGCCGTCGCGTCAATTCCGCAATCCGTGAACGAGTCGGCTTAGATCTGCGCGAGCGCAGACCACGCCGCCCCGTAGTCACGCATTGCTGCATTGACCCGACTACTCTTTGGCACCTGACTGTTCCATGCGCTTGCGCTGGCGCTCGGCGTTCAGATAGTTGCCACGACAGTAGCGTTCGAGAATCGAGTTGTAGCCAACGATGATTTCTCGATACTGCTCTGGGAATTCCTTCAACGCCGCAGTCGTGAAGTCGTTGATGGTCTCGAACTTCTCACACATGATGAAACCGACCAACTCGAAAAGCATGTCCTGCTTGTCCTTGGTCGAAAGCTGCTCAAGCTGACCAATGTCGAAGTTGTTCCCCTCGATGCGGGCTTCGACTGGATACAGCTCCTTGCCCTTCTTGCGACAGGAAGCCGTGTCGTGAATCAGGTAGTCGTATGCGTGCCTGATGTTGTTGATTGGCTCGGCAGACGAACAACACTTCTTGCCGTCCGCGCTCAATCGATTCAAAACGTTGATGATTGCCTTGCGGGTCGTGTTGCCACCCCAGACAACGATGACGTGCGCATGCGTCTTCCGCTGCTTGCTCTTCTGGTCATGGTCAATGTCGTGAACCGCATAAGCGAATGGCACTTGGAGAATATCGTCTATCTCATCCTGCCAGTCGTCGCGCATGTTCTCTGGATAGCAGATGCCCTCCCAGAGCTTTACCTTTGTCTCGCCAGCATTTGCCGCCATGTTATAATTTCCTTGTCTCGAACGCCCCTGCTGCCGCCAAGCTTGCCGGGGCTTTCTTTTTGCCTATTTACGCTATGGCCATGAGACCATCGGCGAGGATTCCGCGAGCATATGCGCCCGTCGACTTGCCCTCGGCCTTCGCTTCCTTCTCAAGCGCCCGCTTCATGGCAGCTGGAACCTTGAGCGACAGCGTCACGGTATCCGGAGCCGCCTTCGGAAGCTTGCCCTCGACAATCTCACCGACGTTGACCCATCCGCTAGGCCACTCGTCACGCTCAAGAGCGCTCTCCCAGTCGGCAATCATCTCGTCGGTAACGACCTTGCCGTTCTCGGCAACGATTCCGTTCATGTCTACCTCCATCCCAGCTCACGCTTGAACTTCTTCGTCGGCGGCACCATCGCGTGGAACACGCACCAAACGCCGTCGATGTCCATGAATCCAATCAGCTCGGCAAACCTCCCGTCAGGAAGAGAGCCGACCGAAATCCAGAGCGGCGGGTCATCCGTGCCATTTCGCTGTCGGCACCTAATCGGGTTCTCCCACGCATATGCGACTTCCTCGCTGGTAAGCCCATGCTTGAGGGCGTTCCCGTGCACTCTGACCACTGCCGTTCTCCTTTCTTTTCTAATAAGTATACCAGATTAGTATACTGAATCAAATCAGCGCGACTGTCCCCGCCACCTGTTGTTTGTCGGTGCTTGGTGGGCGCGGTTCCACGCGTCAGCAGCCGCCCGCGCCTGCGCCATCACCTCGTCCAAGCCCTGCTGGCGTGGCTCGCTCTTCCGCTGCGCATACCTCACTGGCGCGGCAATCCTCTCTGCAAGCTCCTCCACCTTGAGCTTGATTCCCGCAACTGCCGTTCTGATTCGGCTCGCGAGTCCATCGCACTTAACAGCGATGTTATCGAGGATTGCGCCGCGCTCAGCTTTTCCCGCAGCTTCCCAGCCCCGAACCTCGGCAGCGATGGGTCGAAGCTCTGCAACGTCTCGCGCAACTCCGTCCGCTCGTTGCCGAAGACACTCCAATCGGTCTTCTTCATCGGCAATATCGAGCTTCACGTCTTCGAGTTGGCTGTCCAGCTCGGCAAGGTCTCCCCGCCTGTCGGCAATCTGTGCCACAAGGTCGGCCTTCTGCGCCTCGGCATCTTGCAGCAGAGCGGCGGCCTCCTCCTTAGCCACCGCGACGATTCGATCTGCTTCCTGCTGCGCAGGCTCCACAATCGCCCTATCGACCGCACCGCGCACCTTGTCGATGTCCTTTGTACGGCTCGTATAGACCCTCTGCGCCCGCGTCTCCTCGCTCAGCTCCACTTCTGGGCGGTAGCCCATCTTCTGCTCAAGGCGGTCTCCTAAGCCCTTGTGGAAGGTCTGATAGAACTTGCGGTCGCACATCTTCTTGTAGTTGAACCGCCCGTCAAGAATCGGCGTGAACGGTACGTGCATGTGCGGCGTGGTCTCGTCCATGTGCACGTAGCCGCCCATGAGGTTTCCGCGCCCCACGCGGTCGGCGATGTACTGGTAGCTATTCCAAAAGAACTTGTACGCGTCTTCTGGTGGCACGTTCGGCGGCAACGTCACGACCATGTCAGCCATCACCACTGCGTCTTTGCGCGTGGCACGCTTCCCCTCGGCCTTGGCGCGCGCGTTCACGGCGTCTATGCGCCCCTTGACGGTTGCCCACGAAGCCGAACCCCGAACCTTGCCGATGAACCGCTTTCCGTCCTTCTCATACACACCCAGGGTGTAGTTGAGATGCGTGCGGCTCTTGTCGATGTTCTCGCGGCTCACGTTCGGGTTGTCGATGCCTTGCCAGCGGTTGTAGTGGGCGCAGAGCTTGCCGACCGCCGATGCCTTGTATTTCGCGATATGCGCCACGCGTAAACCCCCTGTGACTGTTGAAGATGCGTTCAGTCCTTAGTATAAGGTATAGCACGTTAGACCTTAGCTACGCTAAGGACGTGCCCTGCGGGGCTTCTCCGCAATCCTCCCAGCGGTCGAGATTGCTGCGCGTCATCGGTGGCGGCACCTCTTCCTTGCCTATTCGGCTACGCCGAAATGGAGGGGTTTCACCCCTCCAAACCACCCCGTTCGACCCGATTTGTCATTTGTCATTTGTCACATTATTTTTCGGACGTAGTTAGCGAAAAATAATGAGGCGCCCGATTCTGCAGGTCTCATCCAGTCGAGACACGGGCAAGGAAAGGGTCGATGGAGCAGAGCGTCCATCGACCCTTAATCAAGTCTGGTCTATTC
>NZ_WWSY01000002.1 GCF_009876115.1 Collinsella aerofaciens
GCCTCTCGGCGGCCTTGCGAAAAACAAATCCAAGTTAGACCATTTCAAATGGTTCGATGTCTGCCCGGATGCGACACTGAAGTAAGTGTCCATCCTCGCAGTATCCGGTTCTCAAGGTGCACGCTTTGCGGCTGATCCGGTCCGACCGGGCCGCGCGGCAAGGAGATATATTGCCAGACTACGAAGCCATGTGGGACGTCAATTCCACTCTTCACAAGTCCTACACAATCTATGGCTTTCTATATAGGGAGTAGAAAGTCGAGTGCAGCAAGACCGCACGTATCAGATGATGACCCTTCGGTTAAGAGACATATAAAGATCGGTCACCTGTAAGTGTTTATCTACCCGCGCTTTTAGCTATGTAAACCAGCGCTTTCGATAAAAAAGAGGGAGCGCCGCGCACACCGCGACACTCCCCTAGAGATTCAACAGAATCTATTAGGCCTCGAGAGCCTTCTTGGCAATAGCAGCCAGCTCGTTGAAGGACTCGATGTCCTCGTAAGCCATCTGAGCCAGGACCTTACGGTCGAGCTCGATGCCAGCAACCTTCAGACCGTGCATGAACTGAGAGTAAGAGATGTCGTTCAGGCGAGCAGCAGCGTTGATACGGGTGATCCAGAGAGAGCGGATCTCGCGCTTCTTGTTGCGGCGATCACGATACTGATACTGCAGGGAGTGCTGGACCTGCTCTTTAGCATGCTTGTAAGTACGCGAAGCGGCACCGTAGTAACCCTTCGCACGGTGCATAACGGTACGGCGCTTCTTCTTGGCGGCAACAGCGCGCTTAATACGTGCCATGTTCTATCAACTCCTAGACGGTAAAACGAAAAACGGGAACGCGAACTTAGGCGAGACGCGACTTGATGACCTTGCGGTCGGCAGCGGCGATCTCGGTCTCCTGACGGAAGCCACGCTTACGCTTGGTGGACTTCTTGCTCAGGATGTGGCTCTTGAAAGCCTTGGCGCGCATAAGCTTGCCGGTACCAGTCTTGCGGAAACGCTTCTTGGTGCCGCTGTGGGACTTCATCTTAGGCATGAAATACTCCTTAATCGGTTACAGAACACTAGTTACTTGGTATCGCTTGCCGCTTTATCCTCATCGAAGGCGCCCTTAATCGGGGCGAGCAGCATAAGCATGTTACGGCCTTCCATCTTAGGCTTGGACTCGACCGTAGCGTAAGGCTTGAGATCCTCGGCGAGACGCTCGAGAACGTTAAGACCCTGCTCCGGGTGAGCCATCTCACGGCCACGGAACATGATGGTGATCTTAACGCGTGCGCCCTTCTTGAGGAAACGCAGAACGTGGCCCTTCTTGGTCTCGTAATCGCCAACGTCAATCTTGGGTCGGAACTTCATTTCCTTGACCTCGACCTTGGACTGGTTCTTACGAGCGGCCTTGGCCTTCATGGCCTGCTGGTACTTGAACTTACCGTAGTCCATGACCTTGCAGACCGGCGGCTCCGCGTTGGGAGCGATCTCGACCAGGTCGAGACCCTGATCGTCAGCGACGCGCTGGGCATCGCGGATGGCGAACAGGCCGAGCTGAGAGCCATCGACGCCAATCAAACGGCACGAAGATGCAGTAATCTCGTCGTTGATGCGGGTGTCATCAGACTTAGCTATTTTCCCTACCTCCATTCATAAAAAAATAACCCGGCGCTTCTTTGCAACCAGGTCGTACACATAGACATCCTCAATATGAGGAAGGGAATCTAAGTTGTATGACCAGTCAGCTGCTCATTGGCGCCAAAAGGTGGGAACCCTCGGGTTCCTCTTTAGGGCATTGCGGGAACAACGCCTTGCGAATAATAACACGTACCGCGCGTTATCACATTACGTACACGAAAAAGGGGGCTTTGACCTCCTTGAAGCGCAGGTGCATGTATGGTGCCCGAGGCGAGACTCGAAGGGCCTTCGCTTCGCGAAGCCCCGGGCTTCGGGCGCACGGCGCCCTCGCCACGCTCCGCTACAAACAGGCCACAGGCCTGTTTGCTTAACGCTCCGCGCGCTCACGCGAGTTCGGCACGAAAAAGGGGGCCTTGACCCCCTTGAACGCTCACTTGCATGTATGGTGCCCGAGGCGAGACTCGAACTCGCACGTTGTTGCCAACGGTGGATTTTGAGTCCACTGCGTCTGCCAATTCCGCCACTCGGGCACGTAATGCGTGAGTTAGTTTATCACAGCTTTCTGTTTATTAGTCCGAAAATGGAACTTCAAGCATTTCGATGAGTTCGACCTTGCGCAACATCTCCCGCTTACGACTTCCACGTCCGTCAACCGAGGCCTCGCCCATCTGGTTGTCATAGGGATCCTCGCGCATACCATCGAAAGCAGGCACAAAATCAGCCTGGAATCGGTTGTTGGCCACCATACGCCACGGGTCGAGATTGCCAAAGTAGTGACGACGACGCCACTCCTCCCCCATCCTGCGTGCCGAGGAACCAAACGATACGTCGGCGTTAAGCCAACCGGTCTGGGGCGTGAAGAACTCGGCCCAGTCGTGCGGTCCCACCGAGTCGGGCGCAACATACAGGCCGCTCTGCCAACGGGCAGGCACGCCCGCGATGCGGCACATGGTGATAAACGTGAGCGCCATAACGCCGCAATCGCCGCGGAGCGAATGCGCACAGTCGTCGGCAATAGATCCCAAAAGCAGGTACGGTGGCTGATAGCGATAGTCGATATGCTGTGTCAGGTAATCATAGATAGCACGAGCGCGATCGAGCGGATCATCGAGCCCGTCAATAACACGCTTCGTCAACTGTCGCAGGTACGGCGTAAACACAATGTGCGGACGGTCCTCGGAAGTGTCCTCTGGCAGCGGCGTGTCCATGCACGCATGCGATGGGAGCGCACCACCATAGATATCGCAATAGGCGGCATCGATGCGATAGCGATAGGTCACCGAGAATGAATGTTCAGTCGAAGATGTCCAAGAGGCAGTACGAGCCGAAACGTTTTCAGAGGCAACGGTACCCTCCGACGTCATATCGAGAATCTCGATATGAGACTGTTGACGACAGGCGGCGGCAACGGGTAGCCACGCGCGAACGGTCTCTCCCTCCAGAGCCCCGGGGACAGACACGGATGCCTTAAGCGTGATGACGCGAGTCAGCCCGTTTTGCGACTCCATCTCCCTGAGCATCTGGTTACGCAGCGCTATGCCGTCCGTAGAGTCGGGACGCAGGCCCGGAACCTCCTTGGGGTACACGCGAAGCGAATCGAGAAAGTTATCGAGAACAAACAGCTCGTCATCGATAAAGCGCCAGTCTATACGCTTGCGATTAATCAGGTCATCAAACTGATCTTCGGTAAACTCAGGCCACTCCTCGCGAATCATCGCAATGGCCCGATCACGCGACACCGAAAAATGAAGCGGCGTCTCGAGCATGCGATACCGCTCGGCACGAACACAAGCAGCCAGCGAAGGCTCAGGGTTCTGCTCCAAAAGGCGATCGCAGGCAGCAACAGCCTGCGTCAAATACCCGGCATCCTTAAGACGAAGAATCTCAGGCGGCAGTCCAATATCGAGATGACGAAAATCATCACAGCAAACATCAACAGAGCAGCCAACAGGGCCCTCGTCAATAACCTTCCCATCCGAAGGCAGCACATCAATAACAGCCATACCAAACTCCAAGTCATTAGAACTCTTGAAGCACATTGTAGCGAGATAAAAAGAAAGCCCCAACAAGGGAGCCATCAACGCCGCCGAACGGTAGTCAAAAAAAATGACTTCAGCCCAGTAACCCTGTAGCGAGTTAACAAAGGAGGCCCCGTTTCCCCGGAGCTGATTCCGTCGCGCGACTTCTGGCGAAGCCAGAAGCCATTTTAATTCAGCCTCGTAACCCTGCGGCGTTAAACGAAGGAAGCCCCGTCCCCCGGAACTGTTTCCTTGGCGCGACTTCTGGCGAAGCCAGGTGAGCGCAAAGGAAACAGTGTAGGGGGACGGGGCTTCCGGCGGGAAGTTTAGCGACGCTTACGCCTTGTTGACGGAGCCAAACTCCTCCATGAGCTCCTTGGTGCGGGCAACGATGTTGTCGCGACCAGGCTTGAGGAGCTTGCGGGGGTCAAAGCCCTTGCCCTGCTGATCCTTGCCAGCCTCGATGTACTCGCGGACGCCCTTGGCGAAGACGAGCTGCAGGTCGGTGTTGACGTTGATCTTGGAGATGCCCAGGGAAATGGCCTTCTTGATCTGATCCTCGGGGATGCCGGTACCACCGTGCAGAACGAGGGGCAGGTCACCGGTCTGAGCCTTGATCTCGCCCAGGCGCTCGAAGGAAAGGCCAGCCCAGTCGGCGGGGTACACGCCGTGGATGTTGCCGATGCCGCAGGCGAGGAAGTCGACGCCCAGGTCAGCGATCTGCTTGCACTCAGCAGGATCAGCGAGCTCGCCGCTGGAGGTCACGCCGTCCTCGGTGCCGCCGATGCCGCCGACCTCGGCCTCGATGGACATGCCCTTGGAGTGGGCAAGCTCAACGAGCTCCTTGGTGCGGTCGAGGTTAAGCTGGAAGGTCTCCTCGTGAGAGCCGTCATACATGATGGACGTGAAGCCGGCCTCGATGCACTTGAAGCAGTCCTCGTAAGAACCGTGATCGAGGTGAAGGGCGACGGGAACGGTAACGCCCGTGGCCTCGACGGCAGCCTTGACCATGTCGGCGCAGACCTTGAAACCGCCCATCCACTTAGCGGCACCAGCGGTGCACTGAAGGATCAGCGGAGACTTGGCCTCCTCGGCGGCCTGGAGAATAGCCAGGGTCCACTCGAGGTTGTTGGTGTTGAAGGCACCGAGACCGTACTTGCCGGCCTCAGCCTTCTTGAGCATGTCTGCTGCGTTGACGAGCATAAAAGAAACCTCCTGTAAGGTTGCTCCGATAACGCCTGAGATTTTACCACGGCGCACCCGAGCATAAACGTTCGTTTGTTCACGAATATCGTCCAAACAGACTTTTTTTGACCGTTTGCCCTACGGAATCGACCCGTTGGGGAAAAATAGCTTGACGTTTGGACGCTTCTCGTGCTTCAGAAGCCGACTATTAAGCTACATCTGCATGAAAGGGTTCTGCATGAGCTCGCGTGCCATGGTGGTCGAATCGCCATGGCCGGTTAGGCAAACGGTATCGGGCGGAAGAAGCCGGGCGAGCTTGGAGAGCGAG
The DNA here is from genome assembly GCF_009876115.1 of Collinsella aerofaciens. Lineage (GTDB taxonomy): Bacteria > Actinomycetota > Coriobacteriia > Coriobacteriales > Coriobacteriaceae > Collinsella > Collinsella aerofaciens_N. The sequence goes on from NZ_WWSY01000002.1 coordinate 5,158, forward strand.
CGCAGAATCGCCGTCTCGTCTCCTCCAGAAAGATCGGTGCGGCCGTGCCCACCCGGAAACAGGGTGTCGCCCACAAAAGCAATGTTCCCCTGCTCGGTGGCAGCAAACAAGACGATCCCGCCCGGCGTATGCCCTGGCGTCTCGATCACCTGCAGACAGATATCGCCCACCTCGATAGCATCGCCCTCGGCGAGCAGGCGCGTCGGCTCCCCGGGGTCGGGCGTCTCAATGCCCCACATAGCTCGCTGTTCCTCGATGTTCGCATGCGGCACCGCCACATCCTTAGCGCACAGCTCATACCGGCAGCTCTCGCCAACGGTGGTTCGCACGCCGGCAACACCGCCAACATGATCAGCATGGCCATGAGTGCATACGGCGCCAAGCACGCGTACGCCGGGATGCTCGGCTCGAATATGCTCCACCAAGCGCTCGCCTTCCCATGCGGGGTCGATAATCATGCACTCATTGTCCGAAATAACAGCATAGCTATTGGTCTGAATGGGACCGTTTACGAGCGTCTCGATCTCGACCGATCCCTTGGGAGTTAAATCCAAGGACACAGCGCTCATGCCCCTCTCCTCTCTATAGAACTCGAGGCATCAAACGATGCCTCGAGTGTAGCGAATATCGATAATGTGGCACGTTCGTCGCGACTAAACGCGGCGCTTAAGCTGGGCTCCACCCTCGCCGGGCATCAGGCGGCGCGCGTCGTAGACCGAGTCAACGCTGCTGATAGAGGCCAGCAGCGGATCCAAACCACTCGCGTCCGAAATCTCGACCATAAAGCGCAGGGTTGCAATACCCTCGCGGTTGGTCGACGTGGCGGCAGAAAGGATATTGCCGCCCGCATCGCCAATGGCGATGGTGACATCCTTGAGCAGGCCCATGCGGTCCAGGCACTCGACCACGATCTCGACCTGAAAGAGGGTGTCGGCAGCGCCGTCCCACTCCACTTCGATCATGCGCTCGGGATGTTCCATAAGACCCTTGACGTTGGGGCAGTTGGCGCGATGCACCGAGACGCCGCGACCGCGCGTGATGAAGCCGACAATGTCGTCGCCCGTCACGGGGTTGCAGCAATGCGCCAAACGGACCAGCAGACCGCTGTTGCTCTCGCCCTTGACGATAATGCCGTTGCTGGCGCTCTTGCCGCGCTTTTGCGGCTTGCGGTTGGAGCCGCGGGCAGGCTGCTTGACGACCTCGGCGATAGCCTCGGCCTTGGTGAGCTGTTCCTCGGGCTTGGGGTCCAAGATTTGCTCGACCTTGTTACCCACAGCGCGCGGGGCAACCTTGCCGGCGCCCACGGCGGCAAACAGGTCCTCGAGCTGCTTGAAGTTCAGTTGCTCCGCCACGGCGTTGAGCGCGCGCGTGGATCGCGGCGTAGAGATGCCATACCCGCGCTTGCGCAAGTCCTTGGCCAGTATATCGCGGCCGGCAGCAGCGTCGTCGTCCTTGGTCGCGGCGGCAAAATAGCGGCGGATCTTTGACTTGGCGGAAGGTGTCTTAACGATCTTGAGCCAATCACGAGACGGCTTGGAACTCTTGTTGGTCAGAATCTCGACACGGTCGCCCGTCTTGATCTCGTGCGTGAGCGGGGCCACCGCACCGTTGATCTTAGCGCCGACGCAGTGGTTGCCGACCTCGGTGTGAACGGCGTAGGCAAAGTCGAGCGGCGTGGAGCCGGCACGAAGCGCCATGACCTCGCCCTTGGGCGTAAAGACAAAAATCTCCTGGTCAAACAAGTCGACCTTCAGCGAGTGCAGGTATTCCTTGGCATCGGTGATCTCGTCAGACGCAGCCCAATCAAGCGAATGTTTGAGCCAGTTAATCTGGTCGTCCAGACGCTGGGCATCATTGGTCTTAGACGCAGACGATCCGCCCGATTTCTTATACAGCCAGTGGGCGGCAATGCCGTACTCGGCCTGCTCATGCATCTCGTAGGTTCGAATCTGAATCTCGAGCGGACGAGCCGTGGGGCCGATAACCGTCGTGTGGAGCGACTGGTAGTTATTGACCTTGGGCATGGCGATATAGTCTTTAAAGCGACCGGGCATGGGGTGCCACAGCGTATGCACCGCGCCGAGCGTGGAGTAGCAATCGCGCACCGAATGGGTGATGACGCGCAGTGCCACCAGGTCGTAGATCTCGGAGAACTCCTTGCCCTTGCGCTTCATCTTTTGGTAGATGGACCAATAGTGCTTGGAACGGCCATTAATCTGGAAGTCTTCCAGGCCAATGCGGTTGAGCTCGTCGGTGAGCGTCTTGATGGTCTCGGCCAGATAGCGCTCACGGACCTCGCGCGACTCCGCCACCATGCGCGCGATGCGCTGGTAGGCATCGGGCTCCAGGTAGAAGAAGGACAGGTCCTCGAGCTCCCACTTAATAGAGCTCATGCCCAGGCGGTCGGCCAGGGGAGCATACACGTCCATGGTCTCGCGGGCCTTAAACAGGCGACGGTCCTCGCGAAGGGCCGCCAGCGTACGCATGTTATGCAGGCGGTCGGCAAGTTTGACGATGATAACGCGGATGTCCTTGGACATGGCGAGGAACATCTTGCGCAGCGTAAGCGCCTGCTTCTCGTCCATGCTATCGACTTCGATGTTGGTGAGCTTGGTCACGCCATCGACGAGCTCGGCTACCGTATCGCCAAACAGGCCGGAAACATCGGCAAGCGAGGTCTCGGTATCCTCGACGGTATCGTGCAGCAGCGCGGCGCACACCACATCGCAGTCCATCTTGAGGTCGGCCAAAATGATGGCAACCTCGACGGGATGGTTGATGTACATCTCACCCGAGCGGCGCTTTTGGTTGCAGTGCTTCTCGGCGGCAAAGCAGTAGGCCTGCTCCACCTTAGAGAAGTCGTCCTCATTCATATATTTGAGGCACAGGCGCTCCAGTTTGTCGTAGCTGTCCGCCATAATCTCGGGCGGCAGCTCATCGGCATGCTTATAGTGCTCCATCTCCGAAAACGGCTGGAGGGTGGAATCATGGGCGGTACGGGCTGCGGCATCCATCGAGGTCCCCTTCCCCTAGGCCCGCGGTACGATCGGGCGGTTAACTTTGGCTAGCATATCAGAAGCGCACGAATCGAGCGCCCAACTCCGGAAAGCCGAGAACTCCATGCGCGAGCGCAAGCCCTCCAAATAGCGAATTGACCTGCTCAATTGCACACGGCCGGGGTTTTCGGCCATCGCGATGCGACGGGTGTCGTCAAACCCCGAAACGCGACAGAAACCAAGCTCTTCGAAGATTCCCAGGCCGCTTTCCACCGAGCGCTCGTCAACCGGCGTGCGAGCATCGATGGCAAGGCACATCTGCGCGATGTCGATATCGCTCGCGCTAAAGGAATCGTCCCCGGTCTTGCCGCGGTTGGAGCGCCACATAGTCTGCAGCGCTCGATAGAGCGTGACGAGTTCGTCACGCTCGGGCGCATAGCAGTCGAGTAGGCGCTCGTTAATGCGGGCGTCGCGCGACGAATAGAGCAGATGGATCACGGCGGGTTGGCCGTCGCGACCGGCGCGTCCGCTCATCTGGTTGAACTCGATGGCGCCAAACGGCATGTGATAGAGCACGACATGGCGGATATCGGGCAGGTTCACGCCCTCACCAAAGGCAGAAGTCGAAACGATGCAACTGAGGCTTCCGTCACGAAACGCTTCCTCGACACGGCGACGATCGGAGCGCGCAAGCCCCGCGTTATAGAACGCGATGCGGGTCGCGCAATCGGGTACCCGCTTGCGCAGCGTCTTAGCAAGCGCCACGGACTGGTCGCGCGAGTTGACGTAGATGACGGTCTTCTCCCCCGTCGCAACGATGGACACCAGGCGGTTTTCGCGGCTCGCAAGATCGCGGTCGTCCTCGAGCTGCAAGTTCTCGCGCACGGTCTCGTCGACCACCGTACGGGTAATCGGCAACACGCGGGCAAGCTCCGCCACGACCGGAGCCGTTGCGGTGGCAGTCGTGGCCAAAACGACCAGATCGCCCAGGGCCTTGAGGATATCGGGCATGTCGAGATAGGCGCTGCGGTCGCCGCCCTTGGCAAGACCGGCATGATGTGCCTCGTCAATAACGACAAATCCGATACGCCCCGAGCGCGCAAAGCGGTCGCGGTGAATAGACAGGAACTCGGGCGTCGTGAGCACGATGCCGATGCGGCCCGAAGCCAGGCCGGCAAACACGTCATCGCGCGCTGCTTCCACGGTCTCGCCGGTCAGCACGCCGACGCCAATGCCGAGCGCAGCCATCGTCGATGAAAGATGATAGGCCTGGTCGGCAACGAGCGCACGCAGCGGGTAGACAAAGATGCTCGCACGCCCACGAAGGACCGCCTCGCGCGCGGCGTGCACATGGAAGATAAGAGACTTGCCGCGCCCCGTTCCCATAACGGCCAGAACACTTTGGTGATCGGCCAGGGCATCGAGCGCCTCGACCTGCGCGCGGTGCGGCTGGTTCGAGCCGATAAAGCTATGGATAAGCGAGCGCGTGAGCTCGGTATAGGAAAGCTGGGCGAGCGTTTGGCGCTTGCGGGACTCCAGACGAAGACCGGCGTCCGCAGGCTCCACGCCGCGGCGAAGCTCACATGCCGGGTCGTCAACGATGGGCGCCGTGGTATCACGGACCAAGACATCCTTGATCATGAGCTTGGGCTTTACGCGACCTTGCCAATGTTCGGCCACCGCCTCGAACACCAAATCGACAGCGCTATCGCAATTGATGAGCTTATCGATCTGCGGCACGCGAAACATAATGGCCGGCACGCTCGCGGCGCCATCGGTCGCCACAAAGCGCATGTGCTCGCCGGTTTTGCCCACCACGGCGCGATCGCACATTGTCACGCCCTCGGCCGCCAACAGCGGCACCTTGTTGCCCTGGCCAAACGGCTCAAGACGGGAGATCTGCTCGATGGTCTCAATATTCAGCTCGGAGAGGTCGACCGTGGCGGCAACCTCGTCGGTGTCCTCAAAGTCCTCGGCGGGAAGTTCGGACAGCACGGCGGAAAGACGACGACGGAACTCGTCGAGCTTGGACGCCTCGATGGTCACGCCCACCGCGCCCGCATGCCCGCCGCGACGAATCAGCAGATCGGAGCAGCGTTCTACGGCGTCGAACAGGTTGACCTTGCCCACCGAGCGACCCGAACCGCGAGCGATACCGTCTTCGATCGAGAAGAGCAGCGCCGGCACGTGATAACGGTTGGTCAGACGGCTCGCCACGATACCCTTGACGCCCTCGTGCCAGCCCTCGCCACCCACGACGATTGCGCGACCGCCATCATAGGTCTCCTCGACCTTTGCCATAGCGTCTCGTGTGAGCTCCGCCTCGATCTCGCGGCGTTGACGGTTAATCTCCTCGAGCTCGGCCGCCAGCGCGCTTGCCTCGATAGGATCGCGGGCAAGCAGCAGGTCGAGCGCCAGCTTGGGATCGGCCATGCGGCCGGCAGCGTTCAAGCGGGGAATGAGCGAAAACGACAAGCCATCGGCCGTAATGCTAGAGAGGTCGGCCTTGGCGAGCGCGGCCAGCGCGATATAGCCGGGGCGGGCGGTCACGCGCATCTGCTGGATGCCCTCGGCGACCAGCGCGCGGTTCTCGGGCGTCAGCGGCATCATGTCGGACACGGTGCCCAGCGCCGCGACCTCGATCAGCGAACGCCAATACGACGGCTTGCCCAGACGCTCGCCCAAAACCTGCACCAGCTTGAGTGCCACGCCGGCACCGGCAAGCTCACGCGAAGGACCCTCGTCCTCGAGCTTAGGGTCGGTCAGGGGCACGCCCTGCGGCACCTGATCGGAGGGCTCGTGATGGTCCGTGACCACCAAATCGATCCCCAGGCTCTCCAGATAGGAGACCTCTTCCTTGGCGGCAATACCGTTATCGACGGTCACGATCAGCTGGGGGCGAGCGAGCTCGTTAACGCGGTCGAGCGCCGCGCGCGAAAGACCGTAGCCCTCGTCAAAGCGATGCGGAATAAACGGTGTGACATCGGCACCAAACGTGCACAGTGCCTCGGTCAACAGGCAGGTCGACGTAATACCGTCAACGTCAAAATCGCCAAAGACCGCGATGCGCTCGTGGTTGCGAATAGCACGCTCGACGCGGTCGGCAACGACCGACATGCCCGGGATAATGAGTGGGTCGGCCCAGTCGCGATCGAGCGAAGGCGTCAAAAACAGCTGGCCTTCCTCGATGGATGTAATGCCGTGCGCAACCATAATGCGCGCCACCAGCCCGGGTATGCCCAGGCCAGCCGAAAGCTCCTTTTCGAGCTCGGGGTTCTGCTGAGCGACCGCCCAGCGATGCGTCGTCTTAAGCGATGACATAGGCGCCCACCCCCGATAGGGGCAGGTCGCCGCGATACCTCTCACGGTTCATAGCGATGAGTCCTCTGTGTATGCCCGCTTCGGCAGGCAGATCTGTTGAACGGATTTATTATACCGTGCAGCGCGGACGCAAATCGCCGCAGCACGCCGCGGTTTCGGTAAACGATGCCGGTAATAGCCTCGAAATAATCGAGCGTTTCTGACGCACGGACGCATGCGAGCGTCTAGCATATCCATTCAAAACGGATTCACGAGCAAAGGGAGTCACAAGAGCATATGAAGCAATGGGTTGGACTGGGCAAGTTTCTCGCGGGGCACATGCAGGTCATCGTTCCGATTTGCGTGACGCTCGGCGTGCTCTTTCCCCAGCAGATCGGCGTGCTCAAGCCCATCGTTCCCGCCCTGTTTGCCTTTATGACGTTCCAAGGTGCGCTCAGCAACACCTTTCACCAGGTGGCCGAGGTGTTCCGCCGTCCGTTGCACCTAGTCTTGGCGCTGCTCGTCTCGGCGGTGCTTATTCCCATCGCGGCTTATGCCATGGGGTCACTCTTCTTTGGCTCCAACCCCAACCTTGTCTGCGGCATTGTGCTCGAATACAGCGTGCCCGTGGCCGTCACCGCTTTTATGTGGATCAGCATGTTCGGCGGCAACGGCCCGCTCGCGCTCACCATCATCCTGACGTCCTCGGTCATCTCACCTGTGACGATTCCGCTTACGCTCAAGCTCCTGCTGGGCGCCACCGTCTCGATCGACGTGCCGAGCATGATGCAGAACATGGCCTTTATGATCGCCATCCCCGCTGTGCTCGGTATTGCCATCAATGAACTCACGCGCGGCTGGGGCCACGAGAAACTCTCTCCCGTGCTCTCGCCCGCCTGCAAGTTCATGATGATGGGCGTCATCGCGTCCAACTCCACCGCTATGAGCGAGTACGTGCTGCACATAAACGCGGTGCGCCTGGAAGTCGCCCTCTTTATTTTGGTCTTCGCCATCAGCGGCTTTGTCGTCGGTTTTCTGGTCGCACGTGCGCTGCATCTGCCATATAGCGAGACGACTACCATGTGCTTTACCTGCGGCATGCGCAACATCTCTTCGGGTGCCGTCATCGCCACGCAGTACTTTCCGGGCGAGGTCGTGTTTCCCGTCATGTGCGGCACGCTGTTTCAGCAGGTGCTGGCCTCGATTATCGGGCATCTCTTTGAGTGCCTAACCTGCGAGGAGCGCACCAAACAGCGCAAGCGGGTCGAAGCCGGCCGCGACGCCATGGCGCGCTAGGCTGTCCGCATTACGCGGGTGTTAGTCTTGCTATACGAGCGTTTCCAGATGCGCACGCAGACGCTCAGCATCGATATCGAGCGTCGTCTCGGCATTGACTTGGGCCAAACGATAGCCGACAAAGTAGGGCGAAACCACCCAACGCGGCAGCGCCTTGGCAATGGTCCGACCGCCCAGGTGATAGAAGAACAAGTTGTACGACTCTGCGCGACCACCGTGGTGCTCGTTTAGGATATAGCGCAGAGCTACCTGGATCGCATCGGCAAAGAGATCCGCCTCGGCTTGGTCTCGTGCGTCATCGCTGGCGGCGATTCCCTGCGGGGCTGAAACGTTGATCTCAAAGAACCCCATGATCGGTTCGGTTGAGATATTGACCGAGATTCTCCCCTGTTGCCAGACATTGATGCCTTCGAAATTGGCAGAAGTCAGCGAAGTGTAGCCGTCTTCCTGCTCCAAACCCACAATCTGCATGTGCGGATGAACGAGACTACCGCCCGAGAGCGGACCCTTGTTCTTGTACATGAGAACGCTGCGATACTGCTGTGAATCGATCATCTGCTGCCAGCAACCCAGGGCAAACCGCATCACATGGTGGAGTTCATCCGGCTCATAGATCACCAGGTCGGCATCGTGATCGGCCGACTCGATCAGCACGGTTTGACGGGTGGCGCGCAGGGTCTTGAACTTATTCTCGAGCCAGATGCAGTCACCATCGCGCCGGATGATATCGGCAAGTTCCTCGGTATCGCAAAAGGGACACGCGGTGCCAGGGCGCCGGTTGTCGTCGGGCTTACCGTTCGCCTGCTGAACGTCAAATACCAGCGCCACGGGTTACGCCTCCAGCGGCACGATCTTGGTGCCATGGAGCTCGGAGACGCTCAATGCCGCCGCCACGGTATCGCGGTTGGCCGTAGAAATGCCGCCGCCGGGAAGGATGGTCAGGCGGTCGCCCGCATACTCGACAAGACGCGACAGGTGCTCCAGGTTGTCCTCGATCGGCGTTCCGGCAGCACCACCATGCGTCAGGATGCGCGTGATGCCGCAGTCGGCGAGTGTGTCAATGGCGTCCAGCTGAGCCTCGGGCGAGAGCTGGTCAAAGGCCATGTGGAAGGTGATATCGATGGCCCCGCGCTTGCACTCCTCGGTCGCGCAGCCCGTAGCCATCACGAGGGCGCCGAGGGTGAGCTCGTCGAGCGCCCAGCCGCCGGCACAGGGCTTGCAGCAGCCAAAGACCAGGCCGTCAACGCCGGCGCTCACGGCAAGACCCAAGTCCATCTCCATCATGCGCAGCTCGTCCTGGTTGTAGTGAAAGTCACCGCCACGCGGGCGAATCATGCACATCACTCGCGCGTCATGCTCGTGAGCATAGCTGACCGTAGTGCTGATAACGCCGGCCGAGGGCGTGGTACCACCGACGGCAAGGTTGTCGCACAACTCGATGCGCTTAGCACCGGCATCGATAGCCGCCGGCACACGCTCAAAGTTCTCGGCACAAAACTCGTACAGCATAGATAGCCCCCAGGAGACATTTCGATTTCCACACGGCATTGTCGCACGTTAAATAGCAACCCGCACGATGGAACAAAACCTTGACAAGGAGTGTCCCAAAGTGCCGGCACATAAGGAACGTCCCCAGGTGCCACCTTGAGCGATGGGTACTCATTTAAGTACGTCCCCAATGAGTACCCGCAGGGGACAGACAGACCGGACTCCCTATACGACAACTGTTGACATCATATACTATGTGTCATATAGTAGGTGTTACACAGTATACTACGAAAGGAGGTGTGCGGATGGAGGCACAGATGAAGCGCGGCTTCCTCGAGGCCTGCGTGCTCGCGGCCGTCTCGGGCGAGGAATCCTACGGCTATCAGATCGTGAAGGACGTGCCCGCGAGTATGGGGCTCACGGAATCCACGCTCTATCCGTTGCTCAAGCGCCTGGAGAAGGCGGGCTGCATCACCGTGCGCTCCGCCGAGCACAACGGGCGGCTGCGGAGGTACTACCGCATCACGGACGCCGGGCGCGAGCGTATCGCCGAGTTCCTCGCCGAATGGCCATCCGTGCAGGAGATCTACCGTTACGTGGAGGGGGCGCACCATGACGCGCGATGAGTTCTTGAACCGGCTGGGCGAGCTTCTGGCCTGCCTGCCGGCAGATCAGGTAAAGGAAACGCAGGAGTTCTACGCGGAGGCCATCGCCGACCGTATGGAGGACGGCATGACGGAGGCCGAGGCTGTGGCCGCCATGGGCACGCCCGGTGAGGTCGCCGAGGCAACGCTCGACGAACTGCCCGCCGTGCCGCGCGCGATCGCGAGGACCAAGCGCAAGAGCACGGCACTTCTATGGGCGCTCGCCATCGTGGGCTCTCCGGTATGGATTCCGCTGCTGCTCGCGTTCGTCGCCGTTGCCGCTGCAGTCTACATCTGTATTTGGGTTCTTGCGCTCTGCGTGTGGATCGTGGCCGCGGCATTCGGGGGCGCGGGCCTGGTAGGGCTCCTGTTCGCCGTGGACGGCATCATTATCGGGCATGTTCCGTACGTTTTGGCCTCGATGGGAATGGGATTCGCTTCCATCGGTGTGGCGCTCCTCACGGGAGCCGGCGCCTGGACGGCGTCCAAGCAGATCGCGCGCCTCTCTGCCCTTTGGGCGAAGAAAGCCGTTTCGCCCTTCTGGAAAGATCGAGGCAATAAGAGCCGCATGGGCGCCGAAGCGGCGCCGCTCACGGCATAGGAAGGAGTGCAAACATGTCCAGCGTAAAAAGGATTTACCTTGCCGTAGCGGGTGGGCTTGTTGCCACGGGGCTCGTCCTGGCTGCTATCGGATTTGTGGCCTCCGGCTTTAACCTCGCTGTGCTCAACACGCAGATCGACCTGCGCGATGACACCATCATTCTGGGTGGTGTTGAAATAGACGGCCCGACAGGGCTTCCACTCATCGAGCAGCTTGCCGAGGTCGGCGAGATCCATATTGGATCTGCAACGACTGGTTCGTCTTCTCCTCGCAAATGATCGAGCTCGTAGCAGCCGTCCCCCCCCTTCGGGCGCACCACGACGGGCATGAGCACGCCGCGCTCGGAGCCTTTTTGCGAGACCTTCCGTCACGCTCTTCCTGCGTGGTGAACCGGTCATCGACCGACGAGAGGCTGATGGGAATCTCTCGACTTCGGGCCAATCCCGCTCACCGATCTGGTCTTCCTTCGTGATGCGCACATAAGCGAGCAGACACCGCGCAGTGCTTCAGCGCGGCCGCACTTCCACGTCTATGACGGAGGTGCCCGGCGGCGTCTTGGCAATCCCCTTGTTTGCAGGCGTTAGCGCGTGGGGATCGCCCACTCGGGGGCCGAGGCCGCCGAGGACGGCAGCGAACCTCGCGGTGTCATTCGACATCGCGAGGTTCCCGGACCATGACCACCTGGCCTCGTACCGCGGCATAGCCCCGAGGGTGAGGAGCTTCGGCACGTCGATCAGGGCGCCCGCGCAGCGTCGGCCGGTCCGCCGTTCGGTAGAACGGCGGAACCTCTTAGCCTCCGAGGTAGGCTTTGCGGACGTTATCGTCGTGCAGGAGCTCTTGGCCGGTGCCGGTCATGGTAATCTTGCCGGTCTCGAGCACGTAGCCGCGTGTGGCGATGGAAAGAGCCATCTGTGCGTTTTGCTCGACCAGAAGCACCGTGGTGCCGGCCTTATGCAGATCCTCGACAATCTGGAAGATCTGCTCAATCAGAATCGGCGCCAGGCCCATGGAAGGCTCGTCGAGCATGAGCAGCTTGGGGTTACTCATAAGGGCGCGGCCCATAACGAGCATCTGCTGCTCGCCGCCCGAAAGGGTGCCGGCGACCTGGCGACGGCGCTCCTTCAGGCGCGGGAACTGCTCGTAGACGCGCTCAAGGCCCGGAGCCACCGTGGACTTGGGCTGCGTATAGGCGCCCATCTCCAAGTTCTCCTCAACCGTCATCTGCAAAAAGGCGCGACGTCCCTCGGGAACCTGAGCCAGTCCCTTACCAACCAGCTTATCAGCGGGCGTATGGGTAATGTCCTCGCCCATAAACTTGATGGAGCCGGTCTTGGAGCGCAGCAGGCCCGAGACGGTCTTGAGCGTTGTGGACTTGCCAGCGCCGTTCGCGCCGATCAGAGCCACGATCTCGCCCTCGTTAACGTTAAAGGAGATGTCCTTGATGGCGTGGATGGCGCCGTACCAGACGTTGATGTTGTAGACGGAAAGCATCGGCTCTGCCATTTAGTTCTCCCCCTTATCCTGCTTGCCCAGATATGCCTCGATAACGGCGTCGTTGTTCTGGATCTCCTCGGCCGTGCCCTTGGCGATGACCTTACCAAAGTTGAGCACGCAGATGCCCTCGCAGATGTTCATAACGAGCGACATATCATGCTCGATAAGCATGATGGCGATACCAAAGGTGTCGCGAATCTTAACGATGTTCTCCATGAGCTCCGCGGTCTCGGACGGGTTCATGCCGGCGGCAGGCTCGTCGAGCAGCAGCAGCTTGGGGTTGGTGGCAAGAGCGCGAACAATCTCCAGACGACGCTGAGCGCCGTAAGGCAGCGAGCCGGCCTGCTCATTTGCCAGGTGCTCCATATCAAAGATGGACAGCAGCTCCATGGCGCGCTCGTGAGCAGCCTTCTCGTGCTTCCAATACGTCGGCAGACGCAGCACGCCCTCAAAACCGGAGTAGCGCTCCTGGTTGTGCAGACCGACCTTGACGTTGTCCTCCACCGTCATGGTGTTGAACAGGCGAATGTTCTGGAAGGTACGGGCAATACCCATGCGGTTGACCTGATAGACCGACTTGCCCGAGGTGTCCTCACCGTCGAGCAGGATGGTGCCGTGCGTGGGCTGGTACACCTTGGTGAGCAGGTTGAAGACCGTGGTCTTACCGGCACCGTTGGGTCCGATCAGACCAGCGATCTCAGTCTTGCCGATGGTTAGGCTAAAGTCGTCGACTGCCTTAAGGCCGCCGAATTCAATGCCCAGGTGGATGCACTCGAGCGCCGGACGCTCGCCCAGGTCGCGGTCGGGAACGATGGCGCCAGAAGGATACGGGACCATCTTGCCCTTGTTGAACTCAAATTTACTGGGCATCGGCTGCCACCTCCTTCTTGGGAGCAAAGCGATCCTTAATGCGTGCGAAGAACGCCTTGAGCTGCGGGTTATTGGTAAAGATCATGACCAGAATCAGCACGATGGCGTAGATGAGCATGCGGTAGTCCGAGAACTGACGGAGCAGCTCGGGCAGCACGGTAAGCAGCGCTGCAGCGATGACGGAGCCGCGCATATTGCCCAGACCGCCAAGGACCACGAACACCAGGATGAGGATGGACGTGTTGAAGTCGAACTTGGTGGCGGAGAGCTGCGAGAAGTTACCGCCGAAGAGGGCTCCGGCAGCACCGGCGAGGGCAGCGGAAACCACGAAGGCGATCATGCGGTACTGGATGACGGAGATGCCCACGGACTCAGCAGCGATCTTATTGTCGCGCACGGCCATGATGGCACGGCCGGTACGGCTGCGAACCAGGTTGAGCACGATCACGAGTGCGACCATGACCAGGATGGCACCGGCGAGGAAGGTCGAATACGTCGACACGCCCGAGGCGCCCTGGGCGCCCTTGATGATGGCGGTGCCGTCCTCGAGCAGGTGCAGGTCGTCAATCGTGGAGTTACCCGTGATGTTAAAGATCACATGCAGGCCGCGGGAGTCGACGCCCACGATAAGGCAGGTGACGATCTCTTTGATGATCTCGCCAAAGGCCAGGGTCACGATGGCCAGATAGTCGCCGCTCAGGCGCAGGACCGGGATACCGATCAAGAAGCCCAAGATGGCAGCGGCGATAGCGCCGACCACAATGCTGATGATCAGACGTATCGGATCGGACGGAACTGCACTCTCCAGCGCGACGGCGGTGACGATGCCCGTATAGGCGCCGACGCTCATAAAGCCTGCGTGGCCCAGCGACAAGTCGCCCGCGATACCAACTACGAGGTTGAGCGAGATGGCCATAACAATGTAGGCCGTGATGGGAACCAGCTGACCGGCGATCATGCGCGGAATCATGTGGTTAGACTGCATAAAGAACACGATGGCGAACGCCACAAGGCACATGGCGTACGTGACAAAGTCGTGACGCGTCTGCTTGTCTTTAAGAAACTTCATAACGCTCACCTACACCTTCTCGGGGACGTACTTGCCCAAGAGGCCGGCAGGCTTGACGAGCAGGACGATGATCAGAACACCAAAGACGATGGAGTTGGCAAGGCTCGTGGAAATGTAAGCCTGCGCCATCGCCTCGATGATACCGATGAGAATGCCACCGACAAAAGCGCCGGGGATGGAGCCGATGCCACCGAAGACTGCGGCGTCGAAGGCCTTGATGCCAGGCATGGCACCCGTCGTGGGTTGCAGCACCGGCGAGTAGGAGCACAGCAGCACGCCGGCGATGGCGGCAAGGGCAGAGCCGATGGCAAACGTCATCGAGATGGTGCGGTTGACGTTGATGCCCATGAGCTGAGCGGCGGCCTTGTCCTCGGACACGGCGCGCATGGCTTTGCCCATCTTGGTCTTTCCTGTAAAGAACATCAGGCCGGCCATGATAACCAGGCAGGCGACGATGGTGACGAGCGAGACGGCGCTTACGTTGAACTTGGCCAAGAACTCCGGCACCTGGAAGGTGACGAGCGAAGTGAAGTTCTTGGGCGTGGCGCCCCACAGAAGCTGCGCGGCGTTCTGCAGGAAGTAAGACACGCCGATAGCCGTGATCAGAACGGCCAGCGGGCCTGCTTGGCGCAGCGGCTTATAGGCCAGACCCTCAATGAGAACACCGAGAACCGTGCAGGCCACGCAAGAGAGAACTACAGATGCCCAGCCCGGGAGGCCGAGATACGACGTGGCGCAGAACGAGACATAGGCACCGACCATGATGACATCGCCGTGAGCGAAGTTCAGCATCTTGGCGATACCGTAGACCATGGTGTAGCCCAACGCGATGATGGCGTAGACGCTGCCCATGGACAGGCCGTTGACCAGGTATTGGATAAAGACCGTCATGTTCCACATCCCCCTTTCGAATAGGTTTCCAGTTGATGTATGAAACAGGGACGTTACATCGTCCCTAGATACCAAGCAAGCAGGGAAGGCCAAAACCTCCCCTGCTTGGGATCAAAACCGCTCTATGTAAGGCGGCCAATTAGGCCTGTACGTACTTGCCGTCGGTGATGACGTACGCCGTGGGCTCCTTCTGGACCTGGCCCTTGTCGTTCCAGGAGAGCTTGCCAGTCAGACCGTCAACAGTAATGTTGCGCATAGCCTCGGGAAGTTTCTCGGCAACCTCGGTGGGGTCGGCGTCGACACCCAGGCCGGCCTCCTTGAGAGCCTCGACCACCGCATGCACGCCGTCGTAGGCGTCGGCGGCAAACTGGTCGGGGGTATCGCCGTACTTATCTTTGTAAGCGTTGACGAAGTCGGCGTTCTTCTCGTCGTCGGCTGAGAACGGGGTCATGAGCAGCAGACCCTCGGCAAGAGAGGTGTCGAAGCCCTCAACGCCCAGGATGCCGTCCATGCCATCGCAGCCCATCATCTTGACATCGTAGCCCATGTCCTTGGCGTTCTTGAGCAGGACGGACGCCGGCGTGTAGTAGATCGGCGCGAAGATCATGGTGGCGCCGGCCTGCTTGGCCTTGGTCAGCTGGTTGGTAAAGCTCGTGGCGGAGTCGTCCTTAAAGGTCTCCTCGTCAACAATCTCGAGCTTAGACTCAGCGGCCTGGGCCTTAAAGGAATCTGCGATGCCCGAAGAATAGGCGTCGCCGGAGTTATAGAAGAGCACGAACTTCTCGTCCGCATACTTCTGCGCCAGGAACTTGGCAGCGTTGACACCCTGGTTGGGGTCGGTGAAGCAAACCTGGAAGACGCAATCCTTGCCCTTGGTAACGTCCTCGGAGGACGCGGACGGGGTGATCATGAACGTCTTGGGGTCGTTACCGCACTCTGCGGCAACGGCAACCGACGCACCCGTGGTGGTCGGACCGACGAGGGCCTGCATGCCCCAGTCGAGCAGGGTGTTGAAGGCGTTGACGGCCTTCTCGCCGTCAGCCTGGTCGTCCTCGGCCTTGCTGACAAGCGGCAGCTCCTTGGTCGAGAAATCCTTGCAGCCAAGCTCGACAGCCTGTGTAACGGACTTGCCGTAGGACGCGTTGGCGCCGGTCAGCGGGCCGATGGTGCCGATCTTAAACGAAGCGTCGCCCGACGCGGAACCGCTGTCGCCGCCGTTGGAGGAGCAGCCAGCTAGAATGGACATCGCCCCCAGACCTGCTGCGCTCGCGATAACGCTCCTGCGATTCATAACAGGGTTCAATGACTTACCGGTGAGGCTCGACATGCGGCTCTCCTCTCAAATCTCGTCGGGTTTCGGTTACCCGACAGGCCATCCTTCGCCGTGTTCGGCGTTCGCAAAATACTAGACGCTTTAGTTAAGGAAAGTGGCGATTATTTCAACTTTTCTTTTGATTTGTTCATTTATCCATAATCATGCGTATTTCTGTCGGTTTATGCAGTTTAGCCACTTTATTGTGTGAAAGTAATGTTTCCGTTCTGTTACAGGCGTCCCCGCCCTGAATAAAACGGCCCCACCGGTCTCGTTATATGCACTTAGGCGGCGATGTACTTGCCGTCCTGAATCACATAGGCCGTAGCGGGCTTTTCGACTTGGCCCTCATCGTTCCACGTCAGCTCGCCCGTCAGGCCCTCGATCTTGATCTTGCGCATGGCCTTGGTGAGCTGGTTGGTAAAGCTCGTGGAAGAATCGTCCTTAAAGGTCTCGGTATCAACGATATCAAGCTTGGACGCCTTGGCCTGCTCGGCAAAGGCGTCGGCAACGCCCGAGCTGTACGTATCGCCGGAGTTGTAGAACAGGGCGACCTTGGCGTCCGTATACTTCTCGGCCAAGAACTTCGCGGCGCTGGTGCCCATGGTGGGGTCGGTGAAGCAAACCTTATGGTGCAAACGTTGACAGTTTGTTACGGAGTTCCGTTTGTAGCGAGCGTGTTTCCAATGTTTCCGCAGCGTTTCGGGGGTGGCGTTTTGTGCTGCTCCCGCTGCCAGGCAAGCACGCGCCCGCACTTCACGCTAGAATGCACTCAACCTTTAAGCGGTTAATCCATCCATAAGATGCACGAAGGAGCTATCTATGAGCGAACCCATGCGCACCGTGAACGTCGGTCTGATCGGTCTGGGAACCGTCGGCGGCGGCGTGGCCCGTCTGATCAAGAGCCACCACGATGAGTACCTGGCAGCCTACGGCATCGACCTTAAGCTGACCCGCGCCTGCGCGCTTGCTTGGGAGCAGGCCGAGGCAGCAGGCATTGAGCGCGAGGCCTTTACGAGTGACTGGCACGATGTCGCAACCGACCCCGCCGTCGACATCGTCGTCGAGCTGATCGGCGGCGAGCATCCCGCAACCGAGATCTTCACCACTGCCTTTGAGCACGGCAAGCACGTCGTCTCTGCCAACAAGGCCCTGCTGGGCCGTCACGTCGAGACGCTTGCCGAGAAGGCGCGCGCGTGCGGCGTGCAGATTAAGTGCGAGGCCAGCTGCGGCGGCGGCATCCCCATCGTGAGCACGCTTGAGCACGACCTGGTAGGCAACAAGATCCTGACCATCGCCGGCATCCTCAACGGCACCACCAACTACATCCTGTCGCGCATGGACGCCGAGGGCGCCGATTACGCCGACGTACTTGCCGACGCACAGGCAAAGGGCTATGCCGAGGCCGACCCGTCCGCCGACGTCGACGGCTTCGATGCCGCCAGCAAGACAGCCATCCTCGCCTCCATCGGCTTTGGCACCCGCGTTACCACCGACGATGTGTACCAGCAGGGCATCCGCACCATCGGTGCCGAGGATATCGCCCAGGCCCGCGAGCTCGGCTACACCATCAAGCTGCTGGGCATCGCCCGCAACACCAACGCCGGCGTCGACGTTCGCGTGCATCCCACGCTCATCCCGGCAGACCATATGCTCGCCAAGGTCAACGGCGCCATGAACGCCGTCTACGTGGTAGGCGACGCCGTGGGCGAGACCATGTTCTACGGTGCCGGCGCAGGCTCCTTCCCCACCGCGAGCGCCGTCGTGGGCGATATCCTGTCGCTCTCCGAGCAGATCAGCCGCGGCGTGGCTCCGCTGCCCGAGATTGAGCCCTATGGTCACAACCTCGCCTTTAAGCCCATGGACGAGCTCCAGACTAAGTACTATGTGCGCCTGAAGGTCGCCGACCGCGTGGGTGCCCTGTCCGAGACGGTCGACATCTTTGCCAAGCACAACATCTCGATCTCGCTCATCAACCAGGTCGAGGACGGCAAGTCGGGCGCCAGCGATACTTGCTCGGTCATCTTCCTGACGCACCGCGCGCTCGAGAAGGACGTCCAGGCTGCCACCGCCGAGCTTGCCAGCGTCGACTGCGTAGCCGAGGTCGCCAACGTCCTGCGCATCGAGGACGTTGAGGCTTGGACCGAAGGCGTCATGGCGAACTAGCTCAACGCTCGCCTAGCAATACACGCTTTGAGGGCTCCCGTCCGATGCGGGACGGGAGCCCTTTTGTCTCCTGCCCTAAGCACAACGGCAGAGCACATTTGCGCGAGCCGCTCATCGGTAACGCGGGCTACCGTTCACCGATATGCAAACACGGCCGATTCCAGTTACGGCTACGCTGTGCTGCGAATGTCCGCCCGCGATGAGAGGAAATACCATGTTGCTCGAGGGCAAGAAAGCAATCATCACCGGAGGCACGCGCGGTATCGGCTATGCCATCGCCTGCCGTTTTATCGAGGAAGGCGCCGCCGTCACCGTCTTTGGCTCGCGTCAGGAGACCGCCGATGCGGCCGTTGAGAAGCTGACAGCCGCCTATCCCGACGCCAAGGTCTGGGGCCGCTCCTGCGACCTCACCTCACTCGAAGCCGTGACCGAGGCCTTTACCCAGGCTGCAGCCGACATGGGCGGCTTGGACACGGTCGTCAACAATGCCGGTATCTCCCAGCGTTCACCCCTCTTGGACTACACGGCCGAGGAGTTCGCAAAGGTCATGGACCTTAACGTCGTCGCCGTCTTTAATGGCCACCAAGCTGCCGCCAAGATCATGACCGAGGCCGGCCACGGCGGCACCATCACCACCACGAGCTCGATGGTTGCCAAGTACGGCCAGCCCTCTGGCGTCGGCTATCCAACGTCCAAGTTTGCCGTCAACGGCATGGTCCAGTCGCTCTCGCGCGAGCTCGCCCCCATGGGCATTCGCGTCAATGCCGTAGCACCCGGTGTAACCAAAACCGACATGGTCGCCAACCTGCCTGAAGAGGTTATTAAGCCCATCGTCGCCACCATTCCGCTGGGTCGCATGGGCGAGCCCGAGGATGTCGCCAACGCCTTTGTTTTCCTGGCGAGCGACATGTCCTCCTATGTCACGGGCGCCGTGCTCCCCGTCGACGGAGCCGCCCGCTCCTAAGGAGCCACAAGCTTTGGCTTCAAGCTTCAACATAGCTCAACCAAAAAGGCGCGCCGTCTGAATCAACTGCAGACAGCGCGCCTTCTCCTGTTATGAAAGGGAAACTATGTCCCAGTATTTCGGATCAGAACGGGGCACGGTTTCCCCCAGGACCTCCTTGCGGAAACTGCATCCCACTCTGAGCGCCCATTCCGGGACACAGCTTCCCAACGGCCCCCGTTTCGGAAACCACATCCCGTTCCGAGCCTTCAAAGCGGGACGCGGCTTCCCCGAGAAAGTATCGACTACTTACCGTCGTCGTCTTCGGCTTCTTCGCGCGCATAGAGCTCCAGCATGCGACGGCGGTATTCGCGCACAGCGAGCTTGGCGCGCTCCAGGCGGCGGCGCTCACGCGGAGTCAGCTCGGACGGGTCGACCTCGTCTCCATAGGTCTTATCGGCAAGCAGGTGCGCCGCGTCCACGATGCGGGCATCGATGTGGCCGCTCGCTGCCTCGGCGGAAAGACGCTCGGCAATCGTATCGAGCGTAGGCAGGCCCTCGAATACGCGACCATGGCCATGCGAGGTCAGCAGCTCGTGCTCGCGCGCGAGCAAGCTCGCTAGGTCGTGGTGGGCGCGCAAGATGTCGAGCGCATCGGATGGATGCTCGGCAACCTCTGCCACGGCGGCGACCGGTGCGGCATCCACCACGCGGTAGAAGAGCTGCGCGAGCAATGGCATCAAGAACACCGTGATGGCACCGGCGGCAACCATGACCGACGCAATATCTTGCGACAGCGCGCCCGCGTTGACGGCAACGCTCGTAACGGCAACGATGATCGGCAGCGCCGTGGTGCAGTACAGGGCCACGGTAATGCGACCATACGCCGACACATCGCGCGTCGCAGGACAAATGCTCATGGAAATAAGAATGGGCACGGCACGAATAATCAACAACGCCACGATAAAGCCCACGAGCAGACCCGGGCGCGACGCCACGGCCGTCAGATCGATCTTTGCGCCCGATACGGTAAAGAACACCGGAATCAAAAAACCGTAGGCCAGACCGTCGAGCTTGGTCTCGAGCGTATGGTTGCCCTCGGGGATGATATAGCGCAGGACAAAGCCGGCGGCAAAAGAACCCAACACGATGTCGAGATCAAAGACAGCCGAGAATGCCACGAGCGTGACCAGGATGAGCACCGTCAGGCGCACGAAGGTCTGTGATGTGGTATCGGCGCGTTCCTCGACAAACGCAAAGAAGCGGCTGCCGACGCGCTTGGAGCGGCTTGGGACCACGGCCAGCAACACGCAAACCACCGCAAACAAGCCAAGGATTACGAGCGTTTGGATGCCAGTGCGGGCAGACAACAGCACCGACATGGCGAGCACGGGACCGAGCTCGCCCCAAGTGCCATACGCGAGAATCGAGTCGCCCACGCGCGTGCCGGTGAGCGAGCGCTCACGCATGATGGGCACAAGCGTACCGAGCGCCGTCGAAGTGAGGGCAAGCGTCACGGCGATACCGTCGAAATGACTGACTGAGAACCACGGGGTAAAGCGCACGGCAAGCCAGGCGATACCAAACGTGACGACCCACGTCGCCAAGCCGTAGCGCCCCTCGACGCCCGTGATGCTCTTGGGGTCGATCTCAAAGCCGGCAAGCAGGAACAAAAAGGCCAGGCCCAGCTCGGACACAAGCGAGACCTCAGCATCTACATGGATGACGCCGAGCATATGGGGTCCCAGTACCGCGCCGAGCACGAGCAAAAAGACCGTCTCGGGAACGGGTTTTCCGGGAATCGCCGAGGCGATAAAAGGACTCGCAAAGGCCACGAGTGCGATGATGGCGAGCGAAACGAATGCCATGTGATGCCTTTCTCTTGTTTGCGCTTCACTGTAGCACCCTCGCCGTCCTCAACGCGCCGCGAGCTGTCGTATCATAGTGAGGTTTACAAACATGTGGCTCAAGGCGACCGCAGGGCAGACCCCGCAAACCGACCGCTGCCGCATACCGTACCGTACGCCCAACCGATCAGGAAGGCAGGAACCAATGGTCTCTCGTATCTACGTGGAGAAGAAACCCGGGTTCGACGTCGAGGCTCAGCAGCTCAAGGGCGAGCTGACCGAAATTCTCGGCATCAAGGGCATCGAGGCCCTGAGGATTATCAACCGCTACGACGTCGAGGGCATCGACAAGGAGCTTTTCCGGTCCTGCGTGCCGACCGTCTTTAGCGAGCCCCAGGTCGATGTGACCTACGACGAGCTCCCCGCAAGCGATGGCGCCGTCTTTGCCGTCGAATTCCTGCCTGGCCAGTTTGACCAGCGCGCCGACTCCGCCAGCGAGTGCGTGCAGCTCATCAGCCAGGGCGAGCGCCCCGCCGTGCGCTCCGCCAAGGTCTATATGATCTCGGGCGCTCTGGACGAAGCCGCCGTCGAGGCCATCAAGCACTACGTGGTGAACCCCGTCGAGGCGCGCATCGCCTCGCTCGACCTGCCCAAGACGCTGTACATGGAGACCCCCGAGCCTGCGCCCGTCGAGGTGCTCGACGGCTTCCGCGAGCTCGACGAGGCCGGCCTTGCCGCCTTTATCTCCGAGCGCGGTCTTGCCATGGACGAGGCGGACATCGCCTTCTGCCAGCAGTACTTCCGCGATGAGGATCGCGACCCCACCATCACCGAGATCCGCGTGATCGACACCTACTGGTCCGATCACTGCCGCCACACCACCTTCGGCACCGTCCTGGATGACGTGACGATCGACGACGCCGTGGTGCAGCAGGCCTTCGACCGCTACATGGAAATGCGCCACGAGCTCGGTCGCGACGCCAAGCCCGTCTGCCTCATGGACATGGGCACCATCGGCGCCAAGTACCTCAAGAAGACCGGCGTCATGACCGATGTCGACGAGTCCGAGGAGATCAACGCCTGCACCGTCAAGGTGAAGGTCGATGTCGACGGCAAGGACCAGGACTGGCTGTTCCTCTTTAAGAACGAGACCCACAACCACCCGACCGAGATCGAGCCCTTCGGCGGTGCCGCCACCTGCGTGGGCGGTGCCATCCGCGACCCGCTGTCGGGCCGCAGCTACGTGTACCAGGCCATGCGTGTCACCGGCGCCGGCGACCCCACCGTCCCCGTGTCCGAGACGCTCGAGGGCAAGCTGCCGCAGCGTAAGCTCGTGACCACTGCTGCCGCCGGCTACTCCAGCTACGGCAACCAGATCGGCCTTGCCACCGGTCAGGTCAACGAACTCTATCACCCCGGCTACGTCGCCAAGCGCATGGAGGTCGGCGCCGTCGTGGGCGCTACCCCGGCAAACCACGTGCGTCGCGAGTGCCCCGCCCCCACCGACAAGATCATCCTGTTGGGCGGCCGCACCGGCCGTGACGGCATCGGCGGTGCCACCGGCTCCTCCAAGACCCAGAACACCGAGTCCATCGAGACATCGGGCGCCGAGGTCCAGAAGGGCAACGCCCCGGTCGAGCGCAAGCTGCAGCGCCTGTTCCGCCGCGGCGATGCCTGCCGTCTGATCAAGCGCTGCAACGACTTTGGCGCCGGCGGTGTCTCGGTCGCTGTAGGCGAGCTTGCCGACGGCCTGTATGTCGACCTTGATACCGTGACCAAGAAGTACGACGGTCTTGACGGCACCGAGCTCGCCATCTCTGAATCCCAGGAGCGCATGGCCTGCGCCGTCGCCGACGGTGACGTCGAGGAGTTCATGGGCTACGCCGCCGAGGAGAACCTGGAGGCGACCGTTATCGCCGAGGTTACCGCCGAGCCGCGCATGCGCATGGCCTGGAACGGCGTCGCCATCGTCGATCTGTCCCGCGAGTTCCTCAACTCCAACGGTGCGCCCAAGCACCAGGTCGCCCACGTCTGCGCCCGCAGTGTGTGGCAGCCCAGCTGGGCCGGTACCACGCTCGCCGAGCGCATGACCTCGCTCGTCACCGACCTCAACGTCGCTTCCAACAAGGGCCTTTCCGAGCGCTTCGACTCCACCATCGGCGCCGCGACCGTGCTTATGCCTTTTGGCGGCAAGACGCAGCTCACCCCGAGCTCGGCCATGGTCGCCAAGTTCCCCGTGGACGGCGAGACCACCACAGCGAGTGCCATGGCATGGGGCTTCAACCCCTATTTGATGGAGGCCGACCAGTTTGCGGGCGCCTACCTGTCCGTGGTCGAGTCCATCGCCAAGCTCGTTGCCGCCGGCTTTGAGCACAAGCGCGCCTACCTCTCCTTCCAGGAGTACTTCGAGCGCCTGCGCACCGAAGCAGAGCGCTGGGGCAAGCCCATGGCTGCCGTCCTGGGTGCCCTTATGGCCCAGGTCGACCTGGGTGCCGGTGCCATCGGCGGCAAGGACTCCATGAGCGGTTCGTTTGAGGACGAGACCGGCGAGCTCAACGTTCCGCCGACCCTGATCAGCTTCGCCGTCGCCGTGGGCAAGGCCGCCCGCGCCGTCTCGCCCGAGTTCAAGGGCCTCACGCACCGCGTCGTCCGCATCGCCCCCGCCACCTACGGCGAGGATTACCGCCCCGACGCCCAGCAGCTGCTCGCCGCGTTTGACGCCGTCGAGGCGCTCACCGCCAACGGCAACGCCCTGGCCATCTCCACGCCCGGCTACGGCTGCGGCGCCGAGAGCCTCTTTAAAATGTGCGTCGGCAACCAGATCGGTATCGAGCTTGCCGAGGATGTGGACGTGGAGAGCCTCTTCACCCCGCTCTACGGTAGCTTTATCGTCGAGCTCGCCGAGGATGCCGAGCTGCCCGAGGTCGCCGACGGCGTTGTCGTCGAGCCCCTGGGCACCACCGTCGAGGGCTATGTCATCGACACCGGCTCCGAGGTCATCGAGCTCGCCGAGCTCCAGGAGGCCTGGGAGAGCGGCATCGAGGGCGTCTTCGCCTACCGCAGCGCCGGCGAGACCCCCGAGGTCGAGACCATCGACTTCCGCGCCAAGGATATCCACGTGTACGGCGGCGCCAAGATCGCCCGCCCGCGCGTGATCATCCCCGTGTTCCCCGGCAACAACTGCGAGTACGACAGCGCCCGCGCCTTCCGTGCCGCCGGTGCCGAGGCCGACACCTTCGTGATCAACAACCTCACGCCCGAGGCCGTCGCCGAGAGCACCCACGAGCTTGCCCGCCGCATCCGTGCAAGCCAAATCGTTATGATCCCCGGCGGCTTCTCGGGCGGCGACGAGCCCGACGGCTCCGCCAAGTTCATCACGGCGTTCTTCCGCGCTCCCGAGGTCACCGAGGCAGTCCGCGACCTGCTCAAGGCCCGCGATGGCCTGATGCTGGGCATCTGCAACGGCTTCCAGGCCCTGATCAAGCTCGGCCTGGTGCCCTACGGCGACATCGTCGACGCCACGCCCGATGCGCCCACGTTGACGTTCAACACCATCGGTCGCCACCAGAGCCGTCTGGTGCGCACCCGCATCTCGTCCAACTTGTCCCCGTGGCTGTCGCAGTGCAGCCTGGACGACCCCTACACCGTCGCCATCAGCCACGGCGAGGGCCGCTTTGTCGCCAATGACGAAGTGCTCGCCCAGCTGATCGCCAACGGCCAGGTCGCCACGCAGTACGTGGGCGAGAACGGCAAGCCCAGCATGGATCTCTCCGTCAACCCCAACGGCTCCGCACTCGCCATCGAGGGCATCACGAGCCCCGACGGCCGCGTCCTGGGCAAGATGGGCCATGCCGAGCGTCGCGGCGACAACCTGTACCGCAACGTGCCCGAGCATGTCCCCGGCGATAAGTTCATGCCGATCTTTGAGAGCGGCGTGGCCTACTTCGCTTAAACCTTTCCCATCGGGTACAATCCCCCTCGGGTAACAACACCCGCCACCGACACATCCGGTGGCGGGTTCTTTTTTTGCTTCGCGCATGCAGGAAGGACATCATGGAAAGCCGCAAGCCGTATCTCGCCACCCTGCCCGGACTCATCCTGGGCTGTCTTGTTTGCTGTGCACTCTGGGGATCGGCCTTTCCCTGCATCAAGATCGGCTACGCACTCTTTGGTATCCCGGCGCACGATAGCGCCTCGCAGCTGCTCTTTGCGGGCTTGCGCTTCACGCTTGCCGGCGCCCTGGTTATCGTTGGGATGAGTGCGGCCCAACGCCGCCCCCTCATTCCGCAGGCTCGCGACATCAAGCCCATCTTTGTCTTGTCGCTCTTCCAGACTATCGGGCAGTACTTCTTTTTCTATCTGGGCCTCTCGCGCGCCAGCGCCATGTCGAGCTCCATCATCGAGGCCAGCGCCAACTTCCTCGCAATCCTCTTTGCCGCCCTGGCATTTCACACCGAGAAGCTCAATACGGCCAAGGCGCTTGGCTGTGCGCTGGGCTTTGCCGGCGTCGCGCTCGTCAACCTCTCGGGCGCAGATGGCACCTTTGGCTTCAGGCTCGATGGCGAGGGCTTTATCCTAGCCTCCACTGTCGCGGGTGCTCTTTCGACCTGCCTGATCGGCATCTTCTCGCGCAAACACGACGGCGTCTTGCTTGCCGGGTGGCAGTTCTTGGTCGGCGGCCTGGTCCTCACCGCCATCGGCTTTTTGATGGGTGGCGCGCTCTCCCCCACGGCGATTGCCCCTGCCATCGCGCTCATCATCTACATGGCGCTTATCTCCGCGGTCGCCTACTCGCTGTGGTCGCGCCTGCTTGCCGTCAACCCCGTCAGCCGCGTCTCGGTCTTTGGGTTTATGAACCCCGTCTTTGGCGTGCTGCTGAGCGCGCTGCTGCTCGGCGAGGGTGCTGGCACGAGCCCTGTTACCGTACTTGTTGCCCTGCTGTTGGTCTGCGGCGGCATCATCATCGTCAACAGGCCCAAAAAGGCCTAGCGAGCTCACCTTTTTAGGGAGGATGTTCGCACACTTTAGCTTAATGGAGTACATCGGAGAGCCGAGGGCCGCCATGCACGCAAGCTTGCACCCCTTTATCTAGCGTATCTGGATGCCAGCTTTCTTTTTCTCGGCCTTGACACGGTAGAGCTCCGCGTCGGCAGTACGAAACAAGTCTTGCCAGGTATCGACGCCATCACCAACCCGTGCGTAGCCGATGGACATCCGCAACAGATACGGAACCTCGGCGCGCGCGAGCTCATCGTTGATTGTCGCGCACAGATGCATGATATCCTGTTCCGCTACCGCCTTTTGGAGCACCACGAACTCATCGCCACCATAACGTGCGATAAAGCCGCCAGACGCCGAGCAGACTTCTTTGAGCGCAGCGGATATGACCTGAAGAGCGTGGTCGCCCTCCACATGCCCATAGCGATCGTTAATCTGCTTAAAGCCGTCGGCGTCCATCATAAGCAGATATACATCTTCAGCCTGATCCACATTTGAGAAGAGCGACAGCATATAGGTCTCAAAACGGTTGCGATTGTTAAGTCCAGTCAACGGGTCGGTCGAGATGAGCTGCTCCTGGTAGATGATGTAGAGCAGCAACATGCTAATCATTATGCCGACACAAAGGCCGGGCAGCGAGTATACGACCTGAAAGGTACCGCCCACCAGGGCCGGAATGGCGAAAAATGCCAAGGTTCGATAGATGGCCTTCGTCTGCAGGCTCTCGACCCTGCGAGATTGCACAAATGCATGCAGGGACGTATGTATAACGTAACAGTAGCTGACGATGGGCTGGATCATATAGGCAAAGCCGCGACGATACACGCCCTGCGAATCGATATAGAACAGGGCGTGCGTCCAGTAACTGGTAAACGCCAGCACGACCACCAGAGCCGTAGGCAACGCTACAAGCACCACCCTATAGCGCGAGGTCAAAAGGCGAGAACCCTGCACCGTCTCGGAATAGATAAACCAAATGAGACACGCGATAGCAAAGAGCGAAAACGAAACCGCGTTGGAAATCCAGTTGGCAGCAATGCCCAACGTGCCGTCCACACCGTCCGAAAGCGTCCAGATCATATCGAATAATATGTACGCGGCAGAGGTGTAGCCAAGCATGCTAAACAATAGCTGCTGGGTGCTCGAGAACAAGGAGCGACGACTTCGCACGGCAAGCCCGATAAGAACAATCATGCATAGCACGAATATCTCAATCTTGAGTGCCTTAACCACTAGCGCCATCCCTTCAATACCCAAGTGGTCAGAATCGCCCAATTCGAATCAGGGCAATAAACACCCCTTTACTCCGCAGGGGTAAAGGGGATAATAGCAGAGCGCCCGAACATCACTGCAAAACAGTTTCTGTTCGGGCGCCCATACGGCGCGAATTGCACACGCCGGCATCATTGATGGGTATCGATTGCTACTCGCCATCGATGTCAGTCACGACGGCCTCCTCGATGGCCTCGACACCGACAGGCGACAGATCCTCCTTGCCTTGGCAGAACTTCTTGTCGACCCAGCCAGTCAGAATCGGAGCCATGATCGCCGTGATGATAACGGCGGTGGCGATCTGAGCGTACGCGGTGGGCGCAAGCTCGGCGTAGCGCGGTGCGACCTCGGCGAGGGCAACCGGTGTGGTCATAGCCGTGCCGGCAATGGTGGAGCAAGCCACAGCGGCCTTGCCATTGCCGCCGCACAGACGCTCGAACGCAAAGGTGATGGGACCGACGACAAACAGCGTGACAAGGCCCAGCAAGATGCCGGAAATACCGCCGGTGATAAAGCTCGACAGGCTCATGGACGCACCGAGCTGAAATCCGATGACGGCAATCGCGGGATTGGCACCGGGAACCAGCAGGTTCTTGATAAACGGGAACAGGTTGCCCAGAACCATGCCAATAACGAGTGGCAAGATGGAGCCGATAATGGTGCCAATGGGAATGTTGGCGAGGCCGGAAACACCGAGGATGGTCATCGTGACGGCGGGGCCAGCCGTAAAGAACAGGATACCGACGGCGCCCCGCTCGGACTCATCGCCGAACTCGCCCATGATGCCCGTATAGAGCGCCATGTTGCAAAACGTGATGCCGCCGATGATAGACACGGAGCTCAGACCCAGGAAGTTGTCGTTAAAGCAATATGCCACGCCCAGGCCGAGAGCCGCTGCGACGACCAGCTTGGGGATCAGCACGACGATACCGGTCTTGATGGCACCCGGCGTGGACTTAAAGCTGATGCCGGCGCCCACAAACAGCAGGATCGCGGCGACGATGGTATTTGAGCCACCGCGGCAGGCAGCCGTAAAGAATCCGCCGATCTCAAAAACCTGCGGGCAGAAGGTGTTGAGCAAAAGACCGACGATCATCGGATAGATCATGATGTCGCCCGGGATGCGCGGGACCTTGAATTTCTTTTGCTCGTTGGCGGTTGCTTCCTGTGCCATGAAACCCCCATTTCCGCTGACGGGGTACAAAAGCCCACGTCACGCTTTGCTACAGTAAAGTTTGACCATGGTACCAAAAGAAATAGACCAGCTCGGTGAGAAATTCGATTCGTTGGACAGGGGCGCTAAACGTGCCCTGCTCTTATATGAGGCTCAAAACGATATAGAACACGATGCCCGAAACACAGCACCACAGCATCGATTTTGTCTTGACCGCCACGGCCACGACGCCGGCAGCCGCAGTCCAGGGAACCAAGGCAGGCCAGGGTCCCGCGTCGAACGCGCCGGGGCTCACCAAGTCGTTGGCGACCAGCGCGGCAAAGGCAGCGGGCGGGATATAACCCAGGGCCTCGGTAATGCGGGGCGACAGCGTTCTCCCGCGCAAGGCAAACGCCGGCGCGACGCGAAAGAACGCGATAGCAGCCCACGACGACAGCCACAGAACCAAGAACTCGTTAACGGGCATCGCGGGCACCTCTTCCGTCTAATACAGCATCGCACGCCAGCGCAATGGCAATGCCGACCACGACGCTTGCCGGCACGGCAATATTCACGAGGCCCAAGAACTTGCATACGGCGACGGACACCGCGCCCGAAACCGCCGCGACAACGTTGCCGCGCGACAGCCGCTGCGAAAAGAGTAGACAGATAAAGAGCGACGTGCAGACAAAACTCGCAATAGCGGTGGGAACATCGACAACGGCACCGACGATGGCACCCATCGTGCACGAAGCGCCCCATGTCGCGATGAGGATCACGTTGAGCACGAAGGATTCGCGCGGGCCCCAATCCTCCCCCTCAACCAGCTTGGCAAGCGAGATGCCGTATGCCTCCTCGGTAAGCGTCGCGGCAACAGCCAGCGCCTGACGCTTCGAGGCACCCGTCAGATGCGGAGCGATCGATGCCGAGTAAAGCGCAAAGCGCGAGGAGATTGCGGCGACGCTCGCGACGATCGACGCCGCAGGCACACCTGCCAGCCACAGATTGCAGATCATAAACTGCCCGCTGCCCGTCACGAACGTGCTGCTCAGAGCAAAGACCATCCAGGGTTCCATTCCCGTCTGCCCCATGATCATTCCGCACGGCGCGCCTATTGCAACATAGGTAAGCATCACTGGCCAGACGGTTCTAACGATTTTGAGCACCATACGCTTCTCATCCTGACAAGGTCTCCGAGCCGCATGTAGCGACACGGCAGAATCATCATCCGACAGCAACCGAGTTCACCTACAATTGCCACCGGATCGAAAGACACAACTTTTTAGGAAGTCATTATGACAGCTATCGATCGAGACCGGGCGCGCGCGGCCTTCAAAAGCTACACCGATGCCTACGACGCCACTAACCCACGCATCGCGCTCAAAATCGAGCATACGTACCACGTGGCCGAGGCATGCGATGCCGTAGCACGCGAGCGGGGCTGGTCGTCAGAAGATATTGACCTGGCATGGCTTTGCGGCCTGCTACACGATATGGGCCGCTTTGAGCAGTTGCGGCGCTGGGACACCTTTAAGGACGCCGAGAGCATGGGCCATGCAGCGCTGGGCATCGAGGTCCTCTTTGGCGAGAATCCCGCCGATGCACCCGCCGTAACGAGCATCCGCGACTTTATCGATGACCCGGCAGAAGATGAGCTCATCCGAGCGAGCATTGCCTATCACAGCGATTTTCGTCTACCCGCGCAGCTCGACGAGCGTACGCGGCGCTTCTGCGATATCGTGCGCGATGGTGACAAGATCGACATTATGCGCACCATCGCCGACAGCACCGTCGAGACCATCCTTAAGGTGGATGAGGACGCATTTCTCGCCAGCCACTTCTCGGCACCGGCGCTTACCGCCTTTGACGAGCACCGCTGCGTCGCACGCGATGAGCGCGATGAGCCCGCAGACTACCTGGTGGGACTCATCTGCTTTATGTTTGAGCTCGTCTATCCAGCGAGCCGCGCGCTGGCGCGCGAACAGGGCGATATCCACCGCCTGCTCGACGCGCCCTTTGGCATTACGCGGCCCTTTACCGACCCCGCCACGCAGGCAACCTGGAGCCGCCTAAAGGACGAGATGCGCGACTGGCTGACGCGCGCTTAGCGCTCAAGCTGAGCCAGCAGCTCCTCAACGATCTCAACGGCATCGCCGACGACCTTGTACTGGGCGGCACCAAAGATGGGGGCATCCGGGTCCTCATTGATGGCGACAATGCACTCCGCCCCACCGATGCCGGCGAGATGCTGGATAGCGCCCGAGACACCGATGCTCACGAGGAGCTTGGGCGAGACCGATACGCCCGTCTGGCCAATTTGGTGGCGATACTCCAACCAGCCTGCCTCCACAATGGGACGCGTGCAACCAAGCTCGGCACCCAGGGCACCGGCGAGCTTTCGCATCAGGGGCAGATTCTTCTTGGAGCCGATGCCGCGGCCCACCACGACCAGACGCTCGGCATCGGCAATTGAGGCCTGCTGTCCCCACTCCTCGGCGGGAATCGAGATCTCGACGCGGGCCTTAACGTCATCCGCAAGCACTACCTGGGTAATCGTGCCGGAGCGGCTATAGTCAAACTCGGGCGCCTTAAAGATGCCGGGGCGCACCGTTGCCATCTGAGGACGGTGGTTGGGGCAGATAATGGTGGCCATCAGGTTGCCGCCAAACGCCGGGCGCGTCTGCTGCAGCAGACCCGTCTCCGTATCCATAGAAAGCACCGTGCAATCGGCCGTAAGACCCGTCTGCAAGCGCACGGCCACACCGGGCGCCAGCTCGCGACCAAAGGCGGTCGCGCCGTACAGAATGGCCTCGGGCTTGCGCTCGGCTACCAAATCGCAGATCAAGCGAGCGTAGACCTCCGCGTCGTTCTGACGCAGGCGCTCGTCACGACAGACCAGAACTTCGTCCGCACCGGCGCAAATCAGATGCTCCAGGTCCCCGAGTGAGCCCTCGGGGCTCATGCCGACCAGTGCCACCAGACGGCAGCCGCGGGCATCGGCAAGCTCGCGCCCCTTGCCCATGAGCTCGAAGGCCACGGATGCAACGGCATCGTGCTCGTCAGTCTGCACGAAGATCCAGATGTCTCGATA
The DNA here is from genome assembly GCF_009876115.1 of Collinsella aerofaciens. Taxonomy (GTDB): domain Bacteria; phylum Actinomycetota; class Coriobacteriia; order Coriobacteriales; family Coriobacteriaceae; genus Collinsella; species Collinsella aerofaciens_N. The sequence goes on from NZ_WWSY01000002.1 coordinate 36,589, forward strand.
TGCGTCAAGGTCTGCCGCGCCGGCGGCCTCGTCGCGCTCAATCGAGATGGCGTTGACGGGGCAGGCGTCGACGCACCCACCGCACAGGATACAGCCGTCGGTTACGCGGGCACAGCGATTGGGGCGCTCACCCTCCACCACAATGCCGCCCGAGGCGCAGGCGCGAACGCAGCGACCGCAGCCGATACAGGCTTCGCTATCGATAATCAGCCCGCTCATCTATGCCATCCCCTCAATAATCTTGGCAAGTTTTACCGCCTGCTCGGACGCCGTTCCCTCGACGGCCTCGCACGTTTGGTCACGGTCGGGCACAAACGAGCGCACGACCTGCGTCGGTGATCCGGCAAGGCCGCAACGCGAGGGGTCGGCGTTTACGTCGGCAGCGCTGGCCACGCGCACGTCTGCATCCTCGGCCGCGCGAATACCGGCAATACTCGGCATGCGCAGCTGGCCAATCTCCTTGGCGGTCGTCATCGCACACGGCATCTCCAGGTACACCGTCTCCTCGCCGGCATCGCAGCCGTGGACGAGTGCCAGCGAGCCACACGTCGTAAATCCCGCGCTCTGCACACAGCTCACGTCGGTCACGCAGGGGACCCCAAAGGCGCCGGCCAGCTCGGGGCCGATCTGGGCCGTATCGCCGTCCACTGCCATCTTGCCGCAGATGAGCAGGTCAAAGTCCTCATCGAGTGCCTCGATGCCGCATTTGAGGGCATAGGTGGTGGCTAGGGTATCGGCGCCCGCAAAGGCGCGATCGGTCAGCAGCAGCGCGTCGTCGGCACCGCGGGCGATGCAGTCGCGCAGCAGCGATTCGGTCGCGGGGATGCCCATCGACACCACCGTCACACGCACGTCCATGCCAAAGCCGATAAAGTCGTCCTTCAGCGCTAGCGCACATTCGAGGGCACTTGCATCGAAGGGATTGATGACCGCCTGCTTGCCATCACGCACGATAGTATTGGTCTTGGGGTCCATCTTGACCTCGGTGCTTCCGGGCACCGCCTTGACGCACACCACCATATGGAAATCACTCATCTTCACGCGCCCCCTTTCTGGACGAGTTCATCCAAGAGCTTCTCCGTAAACAGGTTGCCGCGACCCAGCTGGCCGGCAGGATCGAGCTGGAGTTTGAGGCGCGCCGACTCGACCATGGCCTCGTGGCCGTACATCGTCTCCAAGAAGCCCGCCTTGATCTTGCCGACGCCGTGTTCGGCAGAAACGGCACCGCCCATGGCCGTGACCTCGGAAGCCCACTGGGCAAAGAGCTCTCCACCACGACGGTAGTCTTGCGCATCGCGCGGCAGGATGTTCACATGCAGATGGTTGTTCCCGATGTGTCCCCAGGCAGCAGACTCAAGCCCGCTTTCGGCCAGCGTGCGGCGATAGAGGGCCACGACATCGGCAAGGCGTGCATTGGGCACCGACATATCCGATCCCAGCTTGGTAATGGTGGGGTCGGTGCGGCGACGCTCGTCAATGAGCATGTTGACGCTCTCGGGCACCGCGTGGCGGAAGAACCGCTGGCACTCGCGATCGACTTCGGTGCGGGCGACCCATGTCGCATCGTCGCGGCCGCCCGCAAACTCCAGCACCCATCCCAGGTGGTACAGCTCCTCGGTCGCCTGGGCCTCGTCATCACAATCGAGCTCCACGTAGACACATACCTTGGCCTCTTTGTCGAGCGCCGGCAGCGAGGCAAACGCTGTCGACTGCTCGCGCTGGCGACGCAGGATATCCAGGGCGCCAGCATCGAAATACTCAATAGCGGCGGCATGGGACAGCACGGGACGCAAGGAATCGGTAAAGGACACGGCCTTGTCTTCGCTATCGAAAAAGCAACTCACACCCCATACGACCGAAGGTGCCGCCTGCAGGGCGATCTCGAGCTCGGTAATGACGCCGAGCGTGCCGCACGCACCGATAAAAAGATCGATGGCGTCCATATCGTCCGCAACAAAATACCCCGAGGCATTTTTGGTCTTGGGCATGGTGTAGTCAGGAAGATCAAGCTCGAATGTATGACCCTCTGCCGTCACGAGCGACAGGTGGCGGCCCTGGGCAAAAGCCTCGCCGCGCTGAAGCTCAAGCAAATCGCCATCAGCCAGCGCGACGTGGAGTCCCGTGATATGCGGGCGCATGGGGCCGTAAGCGTAGCTGCGGGCGCCGGAGGCGTTGCATGCCGCCATGCCACCCAGACAGGCAGATGCCTCGGTGGGATCGGTGGGAAAGAACTGCTCGGGGGACTCTTGGAACTCCTCGTAGGCCTCAAGCGATGCCTGGTCCCAACCAGCGGTCGGCAGTACCTTCTTGCTCAGCTGCTTACGCAGCTCCGAGAGCACAACGCCCGGCTCCACGCGCAGCAGAAATTGGCCTTGTTCATCGCGGCGAAGGCCCAAGTAGCGATTCATACGGGAAGTATTGAGGATATGCCCACCGTGGGGCACGGCACCGGCGGCAAGGCCGGTTCGGGCGCCCTGAACCGTTACCGGGACACGCTCGGCATGGAGCGTTTCCAAAATGGCACGGACCTCGTCTTCCGTTGTCGGAAACGAGATGCTCGATGCTTCGCCCGATGCGCGAGATTCATCGCGGCCATACTCCTCGAACTCGTCGGTGAAGGGTTTAATGGTTGCAGACACGCGAACTCCCCCTTTAGCTAACTACAGTGTTTGCAGGGAGATGTTACCGCATCGTTTCGTCGACGTGTTCGAGACCGTCTCCATAATTGGCGTTTTTTACGTTCGTGCAATTCGGCGAACGGCAAGGCTTCCTCGGCAGACGATGCTTTTGACACATATCGCCCCGCCGTCGCCGACCGCTCGATTGTCGCTCGAAAAAAGTTGAAGTAATTTTTCCCACCTTTTACCTGCGGAGATGTCAATCCGTCAAGCATTTGGTCAGAAATTGGTCAAGTAGCGGCTGATACGGTCGGCATCGACAGCCAAAACCGATAGAAGTTTGGCCCCAGAAGCAGGGAGGTTCCCATGGCATATTACTGGCCCCAGTACGGCGTCGCCATCGAGGTCGACGACGATCCCTATCTCCTGCCTTTCGACGAAGAGGCGTTCCCCGATACGGCGGTCTACCACGTCACCACCGATGTTATCTGCGACCCCGAGTCGTTCTCGGCGCTCGCCCACCACATCGCGCGTATCCACGACATCGAGCTCCCTCACGACTTTGACGAGCTCATCTACTCGCGCCGCCTGATGCTTCACATGCTCTTTGGAGCGGACCCGTCCACGTTCGCACGTGTCTACACCACCAAGGACGCCGCATGAGTGCGAAGAAGCCGCCCCGCCTCGCAGGACTGGGGCGTCGCAAGAAACTCGTCGTTGTCTGTCTGGCTATCGTCTGCGCCCTCATCGCCGTAGGGCTATACGCCTGGCAGTCGCAGCCCGTGCCCGAAGCGGGCGCCTCAGTCACGACGGCAGAGGGTAAATCGCGACAAGAAATCCAAGATGAGCTCGATGCCATCGTCCGCGACAACATGATGACGATTTCGGTCGCGCCGGTCGCTCAGCTACAGGAGGACGGCAAGCTGCGCGTCAACGTGCAAAACGTCCAAGACAATAAATTTCCCCAGCGATTCCGCGTCATCCAAAACGACGAGACCATGTACGAATCCGGTGTGGTCGAGACCGGCAAGACAATCGAGACGTGCCCCGCCGGCGACATCAAAGAAGGCGAGGCATACATCGAGATCCAGGCACTCGATGCCAAGACCCTCGACAGCCACGGCAATCCGACACGTGTTAAGGTACGGGTTGAGCAAGCCGAGAACTAGCTTTTTCGGCCGACGCGGCACCGCACGCAATTCACCAGCATTCGTCCAATCATCGCGGGGACGGCCCGCGGCGAATAGAAAGGAACGACCATGGACATCACCAGGAACATGAACGGAGCCAGAGCGCTCGTCGTGGGCGCAGGGCTCGCGCTCGCGCTCGCAATGGGCGCCGCCCCGACGCCAGCTCTGGCAGCCGGGCGCGTTGGAACCACGAAAGTAATGGTCAGGACCGAGATCGACAACGTAGAGTTCAAAGTTCCGACGGTTATTCCCTTCGTCGCCAAGGCCGACGGCACGCTTCAGGGCCCCTCAGAAGACGCGACCACCATCGACAATCATTCGGCCTACGGCATCCATGTCACCAACATGAAGATCGACGCCATGAACACCTGGACCATTGCCGCCGACGCCAAGGCCGGAACCGCGCAGAATTCCATCGACTTTAAGGTCGGCCCCGACGGCGCACTCCAGAACGCCAGCGCCGCAATGCAGGAGACGGGCCTCGATCTTTCCAAGAATGCAGCCTTCGACATGGGCTACCAGGGCATTGCCGGCGGCACGGACAAAATTAAGCTCAAGACAAGCGGAAACGTCGCCCGCGTCACGCGCGACATCTTCCGCGTAACCGGCGAAGGCGATCAGGTTGCAACGATCACCTGGACGGTCGAGCCCGGTGCGCACACGGCATAAGGCCGTCGCCCTGGCCGCCGCCGTCAGTATCCTAGCGTTTGGGCCAGCCATGGCCTTTGCCCAGCAAGAACAGGCGCAGGCCGCCACGCAGGTGACGGTCGACCTCTCGGAGCTCGACCGCGGCAACTGCAAGGAACCGTTGGCACAGACAGACGACAGACGATGGCTCTTGGCAGCAGGCGCCACGGCAGCAGGCGCGGGAACCGCCGGCCTCGGTCTGCACATCAAACGCAGCCAGAAACGAAACACGGACAGGCCGCACTAAATTAGCTAAGGAGACCCCATGGCATCGAAGAACCTTTTGCCCGTCGTCGCACTCTGCGGCGCGCTCGCAACCGGAACGCCTGTCGCCGCTTGGGCGACTCCCGTCATGGCAGACTCCTTACCAGCAGCCCTAAGCTCCGCACCAAATCCGTCGAGCGCCATTGCGTGCAAGCGTTTTTCGTTCGCACAGGCCGCAATCTCAACCTCGGGATGCCTTCGTCGTAATACGGACGGCTCGATAGTCGTGGATATCAATCGTTCGAACAAGGCAAACGGCTCCCAGGCGGGGTGCGCCGTCTGCACGTGGCGCTCGATTGTGCTCGATGCAGATGGCGATCCGTGCGATTTGGGGTTGCGCATCGATATCGCTTCGGTCGATGACTCGGCGAACGGAGCGAAGGTCGCCTTCGACGGTGCGTTTTTCGAGAAAGGAGGCGGTATATGTCTGGGCTGCGCCGCCGCGAATGCAGACGATGTGCAGCCCACCCTCTCATTCACGGCATCGCTGCGGCTGACCAAGGCGGGCACCGATGCCATCGCGGCGGGAGAAGCATCCCTGCTGTTCTACGCCGCCAGTACCGAAGACACAGACATTCATTTCGAGAAGCCGGCCGGATCGCTCAGCCTTACGCGCGGGACGGAGGCAGGCCCTATTGCGATCGATACCCACACGCTAGGCAGGCAACGCATTCTTGCCGACCCGGCGCTTCTCGAGATGGAGTGGAACGGATCCGGAGCCGTCGGGATTGTCCCCTCCGCGCTTGACGCCAAGACGCTCCCCTCAAACGACGAACCCATCAACGCAACCATACAAGAAGAGAGCACGGACAAAGAAGCAGGTGCGGGCGACACGCCGTCGCCGACAAACAGCGTCCCAGCTTCTTTCGAAGCACCAAATGAGCCCGCTACCGGTCCAAACGATCCCGAGCTCGCGGACAGTCTGGGGCTTGCTGATCCTCAGGAGATCGATGAAGGTAACTGCTGCGTGCTTGCCGCCCTCGACCACACAGAGGTCATCGATGCTGCAAACATCGAAGTTGCCGCCGCCAATCAGCCCGTCCGCAAGTCGGCCATCATCGCATTTCCCGAATCCATCGAAGTCGTCTATTTGCCATCGGGCGAGGTCGTGGCCCCAACGCTGCTCACCTTGTTGGGCGCCAAGAATACTCGAAACGAAATTAAAAAGGTCACGGTTGTCGACCCTGCAACCACCGCTAAACTGCGTCTATACGCCGTTGCCCCAGACGGAGGCAAGACCTTGGAATTCGATGGCGACACACTTCTAGCCTGGCGACGTCTGGACATTATGCAAGACGTCTCGTATCAGATCGAACTCGAAGGGTTTGATCGTGCCCGCGATGCCAATATCATCGCCGCGGCTATTGAATCCCCGCAGCGGCTTATGACACTGCGCTTTGACTACTACCCCTATGTCCCGACAACCACCTGAGGCTTAAATGCTGCGCATCATTCCTAATACCACTTATATAACGTATTAGATGAGTCGCGATGTGCCTCGCATTTCGTTCTGCTACGATTGCCACGTTGGCATCAATACAGGAGGGCTCATGCCGGGCTTGGGAACAATCATCAACGTTGCGCTTTTAGTTGCGGGCGGTCTTTTGGGATTAGCGGGCGGCCGCTTCATTACACCGCACATCCAAGACACGCTCATGAAAGCATCGGGGCTGTGCGTCCTGTTTATCGGCCTGGGCGGCACCATGCAAAAGATGCTCATCATCGATGGAAAGGCGCTAGCGACCACCGGTACCACCATGCTCATCGTCTCATTTGCGCTCGGTTCGCTCATCGGCGAGGCCATCAACTTGGAGGCCGCCATCGAGAACCTTGGCGAATGGCTCAAGCGCAAGACTGGCAGTGAGGGCGATAACAAGTTCACCAACGCTTTTGTCTCGACTTCACTCACCGTGTGCATCGGCGCCATGGCCATTGTGGGATCGATCCAGGACGGCCTGCTCGGCGACTGGTCAACGCTTGCCCTCAAGGGCGCACTGGACTGCATCATCGTCTGCACCATGACGGCCTCGCTTGGCCGCGGCTGCATCTTCTCCGCCCTGCCCGTCGCCGTGTTCCAGGGGACGATCACGTTGTTTGCCGGCGCGCTCTCCCCCATCATGACCACAGCTGCCCTCAACAGCCTTTCGCTCGTAGGTTCCATGCTCATCTTCTGTGTCGGCGTCAACCTCATCCGTCCTCAGACCTTCCGCACGGCCAATATGCTTCCCTCCGTCGTCATCGCCGTCATCTACGCCCTCCTGTTCTAAATCTATCAACGCATCGGTATCTCGAACATCTGTTTGATGCTGTGCTATGATATGAGGTCACCGTAGCTGCGTTCGAGAGGAGGAGCGGTGGCCGACCAGGACATCAAGATGCTCATCGAGCGCATTATGGCCGAGGCCCGGACCCATCAGTCCGCCCGCTTCTCAAACGAAACCTACGCAGACGAGCCGATTCTCAAAACCGGCCGACAGATGCAGAATTTCCTCCCCGACCAGTACCGTAAAATGCGCGAGATATCGCGCTGGCAGGATGACCCCAAGGGCGGTGCGGGCCGCTGGCTTTCGGAAGCCGAGCTTTTTTACCGCCAGGGCCTGCTGATGGCCGACTTTGAGGACGACTGTCCCTACAACGGCACCTTTAAGTCGTACTTTCCCACCTACAACGCCATGAGCGACCGGCAACTGCGCGGCTACTTTACCTGGCGTGCCCAAGTGCGCCGCGGAACCGTCGAGGAAACGTCTACGTCCTTTGCCTTTCTGTATCTCTATGAGCTGATCTGCGGCATTGGCGTAGATAATCCACTCGATGGTTTTAACAAGATCAAGGCTTTTTGGGATGTCTATCGCGCCTTCGAGCCCGGCATCGACCGGTTTGCGCGCGTGTGGCTGCAAGATTACGCCGTGTTCCACGGGCTCGACCCCAAGCTGCTTCGCGACTCTAAAACCGTCATGTTCGATAACGCCCTTATCGAACTGCGGCGCGCGGCACGAGACCTTGTACCGGCACCGTCCGGCCAGACCCCTAAGCGTCGCAAAACCTCCGAGCCCACGCTCCCCCTTCCGCCCGATGAGGTGCGCGAGGAGCGACTCATGGCCGCCATCAACGCCCTCTCCACGTACAACCTAAGTAGCTCGCGGCTCGACCGCAGCCACCACCGCGATCTGCGCCACGTGGCGTGCGCCGTGTATGTCCGCATGGCGCGCTACTATGACACGCACCGAAAGACCGGCATCGTGGCAAGTTTATTTGGGGAGGAGACGGCCATGCCCTACACCATGTTTGCCTCGGCCGTATTCTTTGCGCCCGAGCGCCACGAGGACTGCGAATACCGTCTGGACCCCATCCATATCTACCGTTGCCAAAACGGCTTTTGGGAATGCATGCGTATCCACGGTAGTAGGCAAAAGAGCAGCAAGCTCGGTGAAATGATGCGCGCCTGCGACCAACGCCTGCGCCTGGCGCTGGACCCTGCCCATCCCCTTAAGGAAGAAAAGGTCCCCAAATATCTGGCCAAGATTATCGATGACGAGATTGTGGCATGGCTTTCGTGGGACGCCGCACACCAGCCCGTCAAGATCGATATCGATCTGAGTCAGCTGGGGCATATTCGGAGCGCCGCCGCACAAACGCGCGAGGCGCTTTTGATTGACGAGGAACGCGAGGACGGCGCGTCCGCAGAAGCCGAGGCAGCGGACTCAGGGCAACCGGAAGCCGAGCCCGTAGCCGACGCGATGGTCGAGGCGGTCGCGGCGGCTGCAGGGCAGGACGAGTCCGACGAGCCGACCATATCCACCGAACAGTTTGGTGTCGTGGCACCGCTTCTCGCGCCGACGCCCGCGTTCGCAGCTGCTACGCCCGCTGACGCCACAAACGAACTCGCGCCCGCCGCAAACGCCTATCTCCGCGCTCTGCTCGAGCACAACGCAGTACAGGCGGAATCGGCGGTAGTGCAATCGGAGCAGAGCGAGGACATGCTCGTCGATACCATCAACGAGGCGCTCTTTGACCTGGTGGGCGACACCGTAATTGAATTTAGCGCAGCAGGGCCGCAGATTATCGAGGACTACGAAGCAGACGTGAGAGGATACCTAGACCATGAGTGATACCGCATCCGCAGCACCTCGCGTGCCCAAGCGCGTCGCTGCCGTCATTCTCAACTCGCTCAAGGGCGGCGTGGTCCCGCGCATCGGCCTTCCTTACATCACCGTAGGGCGCGAGGTCGAGATCCGCGCCCTGCTCACCGATCTGAGTCTCATCGCCGACGGTGGCGCGAGCTTCCGCTTTCTGGTCGGTCGTTACGGCGCCGGCAAGAGCTTTTTGCTCCAGACTATCCGCACGCACGCCATGGGCGAGGGGTTCGTCGTCGCTGATGCCGACCTGTCGCCCGAGCGCCGCCTGCAGGGCGGTCAGGGACAGGGCCTTGCCACCTACCGCGAGCTCATCCGCAATATATCGACCAAGACGCGCCCCGAGGGCGGTGCGCTCAACCTTATTCTGGATCGCTGGGTCGCCTCGTGTGCCGACGTCGACGAGTCGGTCGTCAATGCCCAACTGGCCCCGCTCGAGGAGATGGTCCACGGCTTCGACTTCACCCGCATGCTCCGCCGCTATCGCATGGCCGCATCCGGGGGCGACGAAGAGACCATGAGCCGCGTGACCAAATGGATTCGCGGCGAATACCGCACCAAGAGCGAGGCACGCGCCGAGCTGGGCTCCTCGACCATCATCAGCGATGACGACTGGTACGACTACGTTAAGCTCATTGCGCGCTTTTTGGTTTGCAGTGGCTACAAGGGCATGCTGGTGCTCATCGACGAGCTCGTGAATCTGTATAAGATTCCCAACGCCATCACGCGCCAATACAACTACGAGAAGATCCTGACTATGTACAACGACACGCTCCAGGGCAAGGCGCAGTACCTGGGCATGATCATGGGCGGCACGCCAACCTCCATCGAAGACCGCCGCCGCGGCGTGTTCTCCTACGAGGCCCTGCGCAGCCGACTCGCTCAGGGCCGCTTTGCGCGCGAAGACCTTAAGGACATGCTCGCGCCCATCATCCGCCTGCAGCCACTCACCTACGAGGAGCTACTGGTGCTCATCGAAAAACTCATGCAGATCCATGCCGGCTACTTTGGCTGGACGCCCACGCTTGCCGAAAACGACTTGGTGGACTTTCTCAAGATTGAGTTCGGCCGCGTGGGAACCGATACGCACTTGACGCCGCGTGAAGTCATTCGTGACTTTATCGAGTTGCTCGACATCCTATGCCAAAACCCCGACGCCAACGTGGCCGAGCTGCTGCAAAGCGTCGGCGGCGACGCGCTGGCGCCGGCAGCCGCAACAGGCGACACCGGCACCGCAGGCGGCGACCGCAACTTCGCCGAGTTCACCATCTAACCTACCAAAAAGGGACAGGTTTATTTTGGCAGGTTTTATCTGGGCAAACGTTGAAGCAGTAATGCAGCAAGCCGTTGCCAGCCGCGTTGAGAGATTCGTTGTTGAAAGGAGGCCCCGTGAACGCCTTTGACCGCTACGCCCCGTTTATCCAAGACTTCATCTACTCCCACGATTGGGAGAGCCTACGCTCTATCCAGGTTGCAGCAGCTGATGCCATCTTTAACACGCAAGATAATGTGCTCCTGACGGCATCCACGGCTTCCGGCAAAACCGAGGCAGCCTTCTTTCCCATCCTGACCGAGTTTTGGGAGAACCCGCCCGCAAGCGTGGGCGCCCTCTACATTGGCCCCCTCAAGGCGCTCATCAACGACCAATTCGTCCGCCTCAACGACCTGTGCGAAGAAGCCGATATCCCCGTCTGGCACTGGCATGGCGATGTCTCGCAATCACACAAGGCCAAACTCATCAAAAAACCGAGCGGCATCCTACAGATTACGCCCGAGTCGCTCGAGGCGCTCCTGATCCATAAGCACATGGCGATCCCGCGCATGTTTTGCGACCTGCGCTATGTGGTTATCGACGAAGTCCATTCGCTCATGCGCGGCGACCGCGGCGGGCAGACGCTCTGTCTTATCGAGCGCCTCTCGCGCATGGCAGGCGTGCAGCCCCGCCGCATTGGCCTTTCGGCCACCATCGGCGACCCCGAGCGCACGGGCGCCTTTCTCTCGCAGGGAACGGGGCGCGACTGCGTTATCCCCCGCTTTGAGGAACCGCGCCGCGTGTGGCGCATCTCCATGGAGCACTTCTACAACTCGGGCCCCCAGGCTCAGCAACGAGGATTCGTAGGCACAGGTCCACAAGAAGCCGAGGTGCTTGCTTGCGAGCGTATTGAGACGGCGGCGCCCGCGGCGCTGCCCGCATCCGGACAAGACATGTGCCACAGCGGACGGCTTACACAGGAAGAACACCGTCAACGTCGTGAGCAGGCGCGGGGCAAGGCCGCTCCCAAAGACCGTCGCACTTCCTCGGCCCCCGAGGGCGAAGTCGACATCCCACGAGCGACCGAGCAGGCGCTTCTCAACCCCACCGACACGGCGCCCGACAACGCCGACCCCGGCATGGGCTATATCTTTGAGCATACGCGCGGCCGCAAATGCCTGGTCTTTGCCAACTCGCGCGAGGAGGCAGAGGCCGTGTGCTCCATGCTGCGCAGCTACTGCGAGAGCCGGCACGAGCCCGACCGTTTTCTCATCCATCACGGCAATCTTTCGGCATCGCTACGCGAGACGGCCGAGGAGCTCATGCGCGACGAGGAGCAGACGCAGACAACCGTCACCACCTCTACGTTGGAGCTCGGTATCGATATCGGCCGCCTGGAGCGCGCCTTCCAGATTGACGCGCCGTTTACCGTTAGCTCCTTTTTGCAGCGCATGGGGCGCACGGGCCGTCGCGATCTTCCGCCCGAGATGTGGTTTGTCATGCGCGAGGAAGAGCCCGAGCCGCGCACGATGATGCCCGAAACCATTCCCTGGAAGCTCCTGCAGGGTATCGCGCTCGTACAACTCTATCGCGAGGAAAAGTGGGTCGAGCCACCCGAGCTCGATCGTCTCCCCTACAGCCTGCTCTATCACCAGACTATGTCGACCCTCGCCAGCACCGGCGAGCTCACGCCGGCCGAACTTGCCCAGCGCGTGCTCACGCTCAGCTATTTCCACCGTGTCTCGGCAGACGATTACCGTGTGCTGCTACGTCACCTCATTAAGATCGACCATATCCAGGTCACCGAAGGTGGCGGGCTCATCGTGGGTCTCGCGGGCGAGCGCATCATCAACAACTTTAAGTTCTACGCCGTGTTCCAGGAAAACGAGGAGTTTACCGTCCGGAGCGAATCGGCCGAGCTGGGCACGATCGTTAATCCGCCCCCGCCCGGTGAGCGCATCGCCATCGCCGGACACTGCTGGATTGTCGAGGAAGTGGACTGGAAGCGCCACACTGTCTTTGCCACGCAGGTCAAGGGCCGGGTGCCGGCCTACTTTGGCGACTGCCCCGGCGACATTAACACGCATGTGCTCGAGCGCATGCGCCAAGCGCTCACTGAGCACGCAGCATATCCGTACCTTATGGGTAACGCACGGGCTCGCTTGGCGCAGGCTCGTCATACCGCCGAGATTTCGGGCGCGGGAACTAAGCCGCTCATCAACCTGGGTGGCGACACCTGGGTGCTCTTCCCCTGGTTGGGCAGCTACGCCTTCCTAGCACTCGAGCGCATGCTTAAAATCAAATGCGCCGCTGAGCTGGGCCTTCGCGGACTCGACCCGTCACGCCCGTACTTTATGCAGTTTAAGATGAAGGCCGACGAGGAGACGTTCTTTGAGGTACTCGCCGCCGAGGCCGAAAAGGACTTCGATCCCATCGAGCTCGTCTATCCCGGCGAGGTGCCTTATTTTGACCGCTACGACGAGTTTGTTCCCGAAGAGCTCGTGCGCAAAGGCTTTGCCGAAGGCGTGCTCGACACCGAAGGCATGAAGCAGCGCGTTCTCGGCTGGCGCGACCACACCTAAGACGGGACTGACTACTCCCAATAGGCTAGTCGTGGAGAGCAGTGCCAAGGAAGTCGGCGTCGAAGGGCACGGCTTCGGCAAAGGCATAGTCGCCGTCACTGGCAATGAGCAGGTAGTTTTCCTCGCCGCCAAACTCCGCATCGCCGCATGGGACCACCCAGGCGTGGGCGAATACCTCGAGTGCCGTGGCAGCGCAGTCGCGCAGGAACGTCACGTCGCTCCCCTCGTTTGCGCTCACGATATTGGCAACGTAGATACCCCCGGGGTTCAGGCTGCCTCGCACCAGGCGCAGCGCCTCAACCGTCGCCAGCTCGCGTACGGGCTCGGCACCGCCAAAGCAATCGCTCACGACCACATCGTAGCGACGATGACCCACGCTCGTCACGCCCAGATACGAGCGAGCCTCAGCGGTAATCACCCGCAGGCGGTCGCCCACCATGCGCTCCAGCTCGTCCAGGTAAAACCAACGACGTGCCAGGCGCGTAATCTCGGCATCGTACTCAATGACGTCCATGCGCAAGCTCTCGTGCGACATCAGCGCAAACTTGGGATAGGCAAACCCGCCGCCGCCCAACATGAGCATGCGGTCGATACCGTGACCATAGGCGTCATGCATTGCGCGCTCGGCCTCAAACACGTCGTCAAACGCACGATAGTACGCAAAGACGGGCTCTGCCCAACGCTCGCCAACGTAGCTTGCGCTTTGGTAGACTCCGCCTTGCACCAACACGCGAATCTCATCGTCGCCCTCATCGTGCACGCGTTTCACACGCGCCAACCCATTGCGGGTTCGCGCAACCTGCAGACAGGCAGCACGAACAGCGACAGCGGCCGCACCAAGCGCCGCGGCTCCCAGAGCAACGCCGGCAACGACGCCGGCAGAAACACTCGGCTTGTTCATCTAGAGCTCCTTTTGCAGATAAAGGCCATGGTCATAAAATCCAAGATGGCGATAGTACTCGCGCGTACCGATCGCGCTGATCACGTTGATGTGCGTATACCCCGCATCCCGAGCAATCTGGCACGCGCGCTCCACGAGCAGACGCCCCAGACCGTGATGCTGAGCCGCCTGGCCCTGATCGCCCACACGTGCCGCCATACCATACACGTGTACCTCGCGAATCATCGCCTCCTCCGGCCCCGTCGGCAGCTCGTCCGCGTGCGCGGCAACAAACGAACGGTCGGGCAGCGACAGGCGCAAAAAGCCGGCGATCTTGCCTTCGGGCGTCACCCACTGCAAAAAGCGTTCACGCGTCACCGGCGTCTCGTAAGCGACTTCATCAAGAAACAGTTCATCCAGGTCGGCACCCGCCGTGCTGATCTCGCGATAGCGAATCTCACGCACCGTCGCACCGTCACCCCGAGCAGCCAGGCGGTTCTCAACGAGCTGACGCAGGTTGGGCTTCTTGTTGCCCACCATGATGTCATCGGAGCTAAAGTCGCGGACCATGCGACTGATGCGGCAGAACGCCGGCGTCACCACGATGTCATCGGCCAGTACATCGAGCAGCTCTTCCTCGGTATAGGGGCGCCACTCGCCACGCTCATAGCAGCCCACCAGACGCGAGCCCTCGATGAGTGCACACGGATAGACTTTGACCTCGTCGGGCATAAAGGCCCCTTCGGTCATAAAGCGTTCGTAGTCGCGCTTGTCCCCTTCGGGCGTGGCACCCAACAAGTTGAGCATAAAGTGCGCGTGGATCTTAAAGCCAAACAGGCGCGCAAGCGAAAACGCCCGCTCGATCTGAGCCACCGAAATGCGACGCTCGTTGATATCGAGCAAATGTTGGTCGAGACTCTGAATACCCATCTGGATCTTGGTGCAGCCCAGCCGGCGGATGAGCGTAAGGGCCTGCGGCGTTACGGCATCGGGGCGCGTCTCGATAACGAGCCCCACCACGCGATGCTTCGCCGTCTCGTTGATGCGCTGTTGACGCTCAAGCTCCTCCATCGTTGCCGTCTGCCACTCGGCAACCTCGCCCCACGGCGTACCGGGGCCGTACAGACGACGCACCGCACGGTTATAGCCGCCCACGGCAGCATCCACACGCCCCTGCTCGTCGGCAACGCCGCTCGCAAGCTCAACCTCATCAGTCGTAATACCGGCAGCCCGATAGCGCTCGCGACGTTCCGCCACCACCGGCGGCAGCGCATCGGCGGGAGCGTCATCGAGCAGGCGCCCCGCCTCGGCGCGGCTGATGCCCGGACGCGCCAACATGGGGTTTGCCGCCACGCCGGCGACGGCATCGTCATTGAGCGCACGGAAAAGCTCCGACATAAACCACGTCTGATACCCTTGCGGATAGTCGCTCCAGGTACCGCCAAGCACAATGAGCTCGATCTTATCGGTCGCATGCCCCATTTGCGAAAGCGCCGTCAAACGGGCACTCACCTGCAGATACGGATCGAAGCAGTTTTGCTCCGCACGGGCACACGCCGGCTCGGCGTGCAGATAGCTCTTGGGCATGCGCAGGTCGTTGGGGCAAAACAGGCAATCGCCCGAGCACGGCCACGGCTTGGTGATGACGGTAATGGTCGCCACGCCCGAAGCCGTGCGACGAGGCTTCATGCGCAGCACCTGCAGCAGTCGACGTTCCAGCTCGACATCGACATTCCACCCAGCCCAACGAGCCGGCTCCTCACGTTTTACCCGCTGGTAAAACGGCAGCAGACGGCGCTTGGCCAAATCGCGTTTGTCGGCACCCTCACGACGCGCCTCGGCATGTATCAGTTTGACGAGCGCCTTGTCGTCCACGGTCTCACCGCGACGCAGAGCCTCGAGTATGTTAAAGATAATCTGTTCCATGCCCCCATTGTAAAGGCAAAGGCGCCGGAGCCCGTCACGGCTCCGGCGCCTCCATCAAAGAGCGCAGCTATGGTTTATAAGTCTTCGATAGCCGTCTGTCACTCCGGATCAAATGACATGTCGCCCGAACCGACCTCAAAACGATACGTGGCAGACTTATCGCCGTTATCGAATTCAAGATTCAAAATGGTCTCGCCGTCGTAGCCAAGCGGAAGGAAATCGCTCTCGAAGTCGCCGCTGCCCAAGGTGAGGCTCGCCTTAAAGCCCGTCGAGTTCGGAACCGTCATCTCCACATCGCCCGAGCCCACGCTCACGTCCATCAACTTCGCGGGGGCCTGGTAGAGCTCGAACGTCACATCGCCCGAACCGACCTCGGCATTCAGGGTATCGGTCACGGTGCCCGTAAACTCAACGTCTCCCGAGTCCAAAGTCAGGTTGAGGTCATGACACGCAATGCCCGCGACCGTCAGATCACCCGATCTTACATTCGCTGTAATGCCCACCATGTTATCGGCAACTTCGCGCGGCAGTTCGACGGTAACCGTGCGGTCAATGGCGCGCTCGTCATCGCAATCGAACTGGCGAATCTTGAGCGTAGAGCCCTTGATTTCGGCCAGGTTCTGAGTTGCCGCATCGAAGGCAACGGTCCCCGTTGCCACGCGACCGCTTTCAATCACGCGCACTGGCCCGCCGGAGACGTGTTTGACCTCGACCGTGCCCGACGTCACGTCCAAGTCAAGCGATGTGAACGCGTCGGCATCAAACGTTTCGCTCGAAAGCTGTTGAGGACGAGCGGAATAGTTACCGCTATCCAAAAGATCGTCCTCGTCAAGCGCATCGTCCATACCAGACAAGCCGGATACAACATCGTCGAGATCCCACGGGCCATCAAAATGAATCAATGTCCGCGAAACGCCAAAGACAAGTCCGATGATGAGCACGAACGCTCCGATGCCAACGCCCAAGCGTACCTTGGATTCATGCGAGAGCTTCATCATTCATCACCCTCTTTGGAAATCGGCTCAGCGGTGGCCGCGGTGGCCGCGTCAGCGTCAACCGCAGCAGAAACACTCTGAGCCCTAGCTGCCACCGGTGCCGGACCAACCTGAATATCCCCGCGTGCCCAATCACCATCGAGCGCACGCGCCACCCAGTGATAGATGGGAATCGTAAAGAAGATCAGCGCGGCAAAGGGGCCAGCACCAAACGGGAACATCAGCAAAAAGAACAGCAGCCAGCACACGGCCCAATACGGGAACGACTGGAACGGGCCCTTCACCGGAGTCGAGCCAACCTCGGTGCCACTCGTCGCCTGTGCCGTAGCGGCATTGGCGGCCTGCGCACTCCAGCTTGCCGCTTGCGCTGCCTTGGCCGCAGCATCACTCGCCTGTGTTGCCGCCTCGGTGGCGCGCGCCGCCGCCTCATGGGTGCGGGCACGTTCCGCCGCCTCGGCCTCGCGCTGACGGGCGCGGTCCTCGTTCTCAAACTCGATATCGTCCTCAATCTCGTCGCTCGGATTGAGCAGCTCGTCCAGGCTCACGCCATAGAGCTTGGCGAGCGAGATCAGGTTCTCGGTATCGGGCGAGCTCTCCGCACGCTCCCATTTACTGACCGCCTGGCGCGACAACCCCAGCTTTCGTGCCAGCCCTTCTTGGCTAAAGCCTTTGCTGCGGCGAAGGTCGGCGAGCCGCTGCGCAGTTTCTACATTCATGGTTCCTCCTATGTGATGCCAGCCGTGCCGCCGGACCGTTTTTGTTCTTAAGGCGCCTTGCACAGTTAAAAATCTATCCGCCACCGCCAAAAACATGCCACCTATTCTAGTGAGATTTTTGACAACCGGCGGTTGCGGGCACATATGAGCTGCGGAAATGTGTCCAAACAAAGCAATGACCCGTAGCTTGGTTGTCCCCGTTGCGGCGTTAACGGTAGTATGGTCGTACTGTTTATTCCGCACCGCCAACGGAGGGAGTCCCGCGCCGTGAACCGCGATTTCGCCTCATCGCTCATCCAGCTCAACAACACGTTCTATCGCGAGCACTCCGCCTCCTTTTCCGATACGCGCCAAGCCCCGTGGCCCGGCTGGGTGCGCACCATGGACGTTGCGCTCGAACAGCTCGACGTCGCCACGATCGAGCATCCCGTCCGCGTCTTCGATCTCGCCTGCGGCAATATGCGATTCGAGAACTTTGCCGCCGGCGGCGCACTTGCCGCCAAGGGCGTCGACGGCGCAAACCCCTCGGCAGACGCCAGCTGCCCGTTTGAGTTCTATGGCGTCGACTCGTGCCAAGACCTGGCCATCGATGCGCATGGTCACGCCCTGCGCATTCCCAACCTGCACTTCCAGGAACTCGACGTGCTCGATGCCCTTATGAAGCTCAACCCCGCCGAGACACCCGACGTGCTTTTCGACGCCCCGCTCGCCGACATCTCGGTCTGTTTTGGCTTTATGCACCACGTGCCGTCGTGCGAGTACCGCGTACGCGTGCTCGACGCCCTGGTGCGTCAGACACGCCCGGGCGGCATCATCGCCATCAGCTTTTGGGAGTTTATGAACGACGAGCGCATGGCGCGCAAGGCCGTTCGCGCCGAGGCCCGCGCCGAGCTCACCCCGCCGTTTGAGGGTTACGATTCTGCGCAGTTTGAAGCCGGTGACCACCTCATTGGCTGGCAAAACGACCGCCACGCCTACCGCTATTGCCATCACTTTGACGATCAGCAGATCACCGACCTGGTGCGCGGCGTCCGTACGTTCTACAAGAGCGGCGAGGTCCCCGTGCGCGAGCTCGAGCGCTTCCATGCCGACGGTCGCAGCGGCGATCTCAACCGCTATGTGATTCTCAAGCGTCTGTAAGCACCGGCGACTCGCCGCCGAGCTGCCCCGCGTCTTTCGGGCAAACTATGCCCACCCTTTTTTCAACCCATTGACGGAACGCGCAGCCATGCGTTCCATATTTATGACCAAGGAGCCTCATGGGAGCCGTCCACGTTCGCACGCCTAAGAACTTTGTGCTCGAGGAGCGCCTGGAGCGCTACACCGATGCGATTGAGACGAACCCCGAGGCCTATGCCGGAGATTGGCGCGAGGCTTGCGCACCAGTTGGCATCAAGCCCTTCGAACACCTTCACCTGGATCTTGGCTGTGGCAAGGGAACGTACCTTGTAGAGCGCGCGGCCCACGAACCAAACACCCTCTTTATCGGTATGGACCAGGAGCCCATCTGCATCGCCTATGCCGCGCAGAAAATCTGCGAGCAGGAGCTGTCCAACGCACTCGTCCTGCCCCGAGGCGCCGCATCGCTGCCGCAGCTGTTTGCCGCAGGCGAGCTCGATGTCATCACCATCAACTTTCCCACGCCGCAGCCCAAGGCCAAGTACGCCAAAAAACGACTCGTCCATGTCGACCATCTGATGCTCTACCGCCCGCTCTGTGCAGTTGGCGCCACCGTAACGCTGCG
Organism: Collinsella aerofaciens; assembly: GCF_009876115.1. Taxonomy (GTDB): domain Bacteria; phylum Actinomycetota; class Coriobacteriia; order Coriobacteriales; family Coriobacteriaceae; genus Collinsella; species Collinsella aerofaciens_N. Next base: position 55,576 of record NZ_WWSY01000002.1, read on the forward strand.
AACCGACAGCAAGCCATTGCGTGACTACGCCCTGGGGCAGTTTGCCGCGGCCGGCTACGACACGCTTTGGGTAAGCGACAACGTCCGCCGCGACCATCCCGAGCACCCCGAGACCGAATATGAATGCCGCACGCGCGAGATGGGTGCCGTCGTCTACGGCATTTGCGCCACACCCGGAGCGCAGCCCAGCGATGAGCAGCTCGCGGCGGGCCGCGCGCAGGAGCAAAGCCTTGCGTGCTACCTGCCCGACAATCTCGATGAGCTCGCCTACGTGCCTCTCGGCATGGAAGAGGCCGTCGAGAACTTTAAAAACCGCGCCCGCAAGGGCAAGAAGCGCTTACCGCAGGAGTCCCAGGGGCCTCTGATGGTCGCAGCTTCGGCAAACAAGCGCAAATAGGCGCCAGCAAACGACCCTCAAATCTAAGTGAGTAGACTTTTTTGCAATAGCCAAGCACAACCCGCATAGCAAAAAATAAAACCGCAGGTAGAGCCCTTGCGCAAAAACCATGTGTTCGCAATACCGCGAAAAGTCTACTCACTTAGCTGGCAACTGCGCCAAACGGCTGGGCAGAACGCCCATTTCCTGCATTTTCTTGCCTGCGAACGCATCGATGCGACGCTACGCCATAATAGTTGGCGGACAATCGCGAGAGAAAGCAAACACATGGCACAGACCACGACAGACACCGTCTCCGGCGCCGGCGCCGCCAGCTCATTCTCGGGCGGCACGGGAACCGAAGCCGAGTTTGGCTCGCTCGGCGCGCTCTCCCCCACCTGGTGGGAGCCCGAGGACGGCAGCGAGCCCGAACCATGGCTCACGCCCGATCAAGCCTTCGAACGCTTCTTTGAATGGACGAGCGATCGCGGCATTGAACTGTGGGATCACCAAGAAGAGGCCCTCATGGACCTGGCAGCCGGCGATCACGTCATTTTAGGCACACCGACCGGATCGGGTAAATCGCTCGTCGCGCTGGGCATGCTCTTTATGGGCATGGCACAGGGCAAACGCTGTTATTACACGGCCCCCATCAAGGCCCTGGTCAGCGAAAAGTTCTTCGACCTGGTGCAGGTGCTCGGTCGCGATAACGTCGGCATGATCACCGGCGACACGCATATCAACACCAAGGCACCCGTCATCTGCTGCACGGCCGAAATCCTTGCCAACGATGCGCTCCGCGAGGGCGAGGACGCCGACGTGGGCTGCGTGGCCATGGACGAGTTCCACTACTTTGCCGACCCCGACCGCGGCTGGGCCTGGCAGGTGCCGCTGCTCACCCTGCCCCACACGCAGTTTATGCTCATGAGCGCCACACTCGGCGATGTCACTGCCATCGCCGCTTCACTCGAGGAACACACCGGCGCTGCTTGCGACTTGGTTGTCGACGCCCCACGCCCCGTGCCGCTGAGCTACGACTACGTGACGACCTCGCTCGAGGGCACCGTCGAGCTCGCGATGCGTCGCGGCGAGGCCCCGCTCTATATCGTGCACTTTAGCCAGGATGCCGCACTTGCGACGGCACAATCCCTCGCCAACTTTGGCATTGCCAGCAAGGAGCAGCGCGAAGCTATTAAGGAAGCCGCCAAAGGCACGAGCTTCTCCACGGCTTTTGGCAAGATCCTCAAACGTTTGCTTGGCTGCGGCGTCGGTGTGCACCACGCCGGTATGCTGCCGCGCTATCGCCTGCTGGTCGAGCGCTTGGCACAGCAGGGCCTGCTGCCCGTCATTTGCGGCACCGACACACTCGGCGTCGGCATCAACGTGCCCATCCACACCGTGGTCCTCACCGCGCTCACCAAGTTCGACGGCTACAAGATGCGTCGCCTGCGCGCCCGCGAGTTCCATCAGATCGCTGGTCGCGCCGGTCGCTCGGGCTTTGACACCGAGGGTATGGTCATCGCCGAGGCCCCGGAGCACGAGATCGAGAACGCCAAGCTCATGGCCAAGGCGGGCGACGACCCCAAGAAGCTCCGCAAGATTAAAAAGAAGAAGGCCCCTGAGGGCTTTGTCACCTGGAACAAGCAGACCTTTGAGCGCCTGATTGAGACTCAGCCCGAGACGCTCAAGCCGCGACTTCGCATCACACACTCCATGGTGATTAGCGTGGTCGAGCAGGGCGGCGACGCTCGCGCCCGCGTGCACGACCTCATCGAGACAAGCCTGCAAACGCTCGAGGAAAAGGCAAAACTCGAGGTTCGTGCCGACGAGATCTTCGCCACGCTCATCGACTCCGGCGTCGTCGTGCGCACCGAGGTGCCGCCCGCACCCGACGCTCCGGCTGACGCCGCGCCGGACATCGACTACGCGCTGACGGTCGACCTGCCCGAGGACTTTGCGCTCGACCAGCCGCTCTCGCCGTTTTTGCTTGCCGCGCTGGAGCTACTCGACCCCGAGAGTGAGACCTATACCATGGACCTCATCTCGATGGTCGAGGCTACGCTCGAGGACCCCAAGCAGGTATTGCGCGCACAGGAGCGCGCTGCACGCGATCGCGCGATGGCCGAAATGAAGGCTGACGGCGTCGAATATGAGGAACGCCTGGAGCGCATCCAGGATGTCACCTACGAAAAGCCGCTCGAGGACTTGCTCGATGCCGCCTTCGACAAGTACTGCCAGGAAGTACCCTGGGCCAACGACTACCAGCTCTCGCCCAAGAGCGTCCTGCGCGACATGCTGGAAAGCGCGAGCGATTTTAAGGGTTACATTCAAAAGCTCGGCATCGCCCGCTCCGAGGGCATTCTGCTGCGCTACCTAGCCGAGGCCTACCGTTCCCTCGATCGCACCGTACCCATTGAGAAGCGCGATGAGCGCTTGCGCGACATTATCTCGTGGCTGGGCTTTGTGGTGCGCTCGGTGGACTCGAGCCTGGTGGACGAGTGGGAGAACGCCGGCAACCCGGCAGCCCTCGACGCCGCACCGCCGCAGGGCATCGACGAAGTCGTGACAGACCGCCGTGGCTGCACCCTGCTGGTGCGCAACGCGCTCTTCCGCCGCGTGACCCTTGCCGCCCGCGAGCATGTTCGCGACCTGGGCGAGCTCGACGACGACTGGGGCATGAGCGAGATCCGCTGGCAAAAAGCACTCGACGCTTACCACGAGCAGCACGAGGAAATCCTCACCGACGGAGATGCCCGCAGCGCCGCGATGTTTTCCATCGACGAGTCCGACGAGAAGACCGCGCACGTATGGCACGTGCACCAGATCTTTGCTGACGAGGATGGCGACCACGATTTTGGCATCATGGGCGATGTCGATCTGGACGCCACGCAAGACGGTGGCGAGGTCATCTTCAAAAACTACCGCGTCGGCTTTATCGAAGACCTGCTCGAGGACTAGCCGCACATACTGGAACAAAACGAAGCGGGGGCGCTGGCAATATCGCCAGCGGCCCCGCTTTTGCACTATACGCTATGCCCTACTCGGCATCCTCGACCTCATACGAATCCGCCTCGGCGGGCTCATCGTTTGTCTCTGGCGCAGTCCCGCGTGCCTCGTCAAACGCCGCTTTCATGGTCTTGTTGCCCCACGTGAGCTTGCGAATGGTAAGATCGTCGGCTTTCTTGTTGGCTAGGCGCAGGTTGTTCTCGGAGGACAGCAACGCCTCCTTGGTTTTCTGCAGATGGCTAATCGTCTTGTCGATCTCATCGATCGCCGTTTGGAACTTGCGGCTCGCGATCTCGTAGTTGCGACCGAAATCGTTCTTGAACTTCTCCATCTTGGCTTCGAAGTTCGTGACGTCGATATTCTGCTGCTTGTACTCCGCCAGCTCCTGCTTATAGCGAAGCGAACCCATGGCAGCATTGCGCAGCAGCGTAATGATGGGAATGAAGAACTGCGGACGGATAACGTACATCTTCTCGTAGCGGTAACTCACGTCGACGATGCCCGCGTTGTAGAGCTCGCTCTCGGGCTCCAGCAGGGTACAGAGCACCGCGTACTCGCAGCCCTTTTGATGGCGATCGTGATCGAGCTTCTTAAAGAAGTCCTCGTTTTTATGCTTGGTTGCAGTCTCGTCGTTCTCGTTTTTCATCTCGAACATAATCGAGATGACCTCGTTGCCGCTCGCATCGCATTCACGGAAAATGAAGTCGCCCTTGGTGCCCCCGGACGCATCGTTATCCTTCTCAAAGTACGCGTTGGGAAACGCCGTCATGCGCAGGCGATTGAACTCGGTCTCGCAGTGCTGCTCGAGCGACTCGCCCACCATCTTGGTGGACAGGCGTACCTTCATGTCCTTAAGACGCTCAATCTCTTCGTCCTTGTAGCGAATCAACTCGTCGCTCACGCGCTTGGCCTGCGCAAGTTCAAGCTCGTGGGCTGCCTTGGCCTGTTCCTCACGCGAATCGCGCACAGCCAGCTCGCTCGTCAGCTTGGCACGCGCCTCGTCGCGCTCACGCTCTGCTGCGGCGACCGCCTCAGACAGGTTCATTTTTGCCGTAAGCTCTTGCTCACGCAGTTGGGCACGAAGGCCCTCGGCCTCCTGCTCAGACTGAGCCTTTGCGGCGGAAAACTTCTCCTGTACCTTCGCGCGGTAGTCTGTGAGTGCGCGTTCGGCCTCGCTGCGAGCGGCATCGAGCTCACGCTGCGACTCGGCCGCGGCAGCGGCAAGCGCCATCTCCTGGGCCTTGTCCGCCGCAGCAAGCTTGGCCTGCAGCTCGGCAATCTGGGCATCTCGTGCAGCTAAATCGTTTTGAGCGGCGTTGCGCGCCGCCGACTCGGCAAGCTTGGCCTCGTCATCCTTGCGCCCCAGCTGCGCACGCAAGTTGTCGATTTCGCGCTGGAGCTCGGCGTTCTCCTTCTGAGCGTCGGCACGGGCCTCAACCGCCGCGCGCTGGCTTGCACTCTCGCGCTCTGCGGCAGCGCCCTCGAGCTTGGCACGCAATTCGGCAAGCTCGGCATCACGCTTGGCAACCTCTTGTGCCAGCTCCTGAGCCGCGGCGTTTTTCTGCTCGGCAAGTTGAGCGCTACGCTGAGACTCCACCTCCTGCAGGGCGGCCGTCGAACGAGAGCGCTCGAGCTCCAACGCCTGCTCCCCCTCACGCTGGACGGCCTTTACACGCTCATCAAGATCGCGCGAGAACTCGGCATCGCGCACCTGCTTGACGATATCCGCATAACCGGACGCATCGACCTTAAAAACTTCGCCGCAATGCGGGCACTTGATCTCGTTCATAGCAGCTCCTCGATGGACGCAAATTTCAACCGCCTACACTCTACCGCGCCGCACGGACAAAAAAGGCGCCGCTGCCATAATGGCAACGGCGCCAGAATCACCACAAAGGTGCCTGTCCCCTTTGTGGTGGTTTGAGAATTACAGTCCAAAATAGCCGAGGATTTGATCACGACTTACGGGCTTGTAGTCATTGGCGTCGAGGCCGACATCGTAGCGAAAGATAGGACGTTCGCGATCGCGGTTGCGCGCGTTGGTGCGATCACCCCTGCTGTGGATATGCCCATGCAGCATAATGGCGCCACGTGCCTTGCCGTTCCAGCTGAGCATGGGGTAGTGGCTCATAACCAGGCGATGGCCCTTGGCATAGCCAGGAGCAATCTCCAGGTAATCGCGCACGTCTTCCCAGATTTGAGGCGCAGCTGGATCTTCCCAGTCGCCGTCATGGTTACCACGGATGAGCGTCACACTCTGGCATTCGATGCGCTCGCGCAGGCGCACCGCCTCCGCCAGGGGCAAACGATAGGTAAAGTCTCCCAAGATATAGAGGCGGTCGTCCACAGCCACGCACTCATTGATGGCATCGATGACCCTGCGGTTCATCTCCTCGACCGAATCAAACGGTCGGTCCATATCGTGCAAGATATTCGTATCTCCCAGGTGCAGGTCGGCGGTAAACCACATCATCGTCTCTGTCCTCGTTTCGCAATGCGTCCAACTCGTGCTAAGTATACAGACACAGCGATGCGGCGGTTATCCAAAGAGCCCGCCGAACAGTCCGCGGCGGCGCTTGTCTTGCTTTTTCGAAGCGTCACTCTGAGTTTTCTTGTCATGCCGTTTCCTACGGTCCTGCTCCAACTCATCGTCATCGAGTAGCATATCCCACTCAAACGGATCATCTGTCAGATCGAACAGGTCATCGTCATCAAACATGGCAGCCCCCATTGCCGACTAGCGAGCATCCACCACGTAGAGTCCAACGCGAACCTGATGCCACGGGCTGCGCTCGGGAGCAACCTGTTGCACGTGGGCCTCAAATACGTCCTCATGGCCGTAATACATCATCAAAGACAGCGGGCCGACCTCGTTTCCCGGAACATAGCCAAGTTTGGTCTTGCCATAGTAGATCGCAACCGCCTCGGGGTCATGGGGATTATCGCGCTCGGCACACAGCGTCAGTTTATCGCCCGCTTTAAGATCGCCTAGGACCAAAGCGCCGTCGGCATATTGAAATCCTGCGATATGAAACGACAAAAGAACACGTGAAGGCTCGTACATAGCAACTCCCCTAACGGCTGGATAAACCAGCGTTTAACCTTATAGAGAAGTCTACGAACTCGCGCGGACACAAATTCGCCCCACCCGCGCCTTTTCGACCGTTTGTCGCTACGCCATCTGATTCTAATGCACAAACATGCGCACGAACTTGTGCTTCCAGCTTGCATAAGGGGCATAGCGGAATGACACGTCCAACCACGTTGCCTTGTTCACGATGCTCTTCTTGTGGCTAAACGTATCGAAGCTCTCGCGTCCATGGTACTGTCCCATACCGCTCGCCCCCATGCCGCCAAAGCCCATATGGCTCGTGGCCAAATGCATGATCGTGTCGTTGACGCAGCCGCCGCCAAAGGGCACGTAGCGCACAAAGCGTTGCTGGACCTCACGATCCTGACTAAAGATATACAGGGCCAGCGGCGTCGGGCGATTCGTGATGAACGCCTCGGCCTCATCTAGGCTCTCAAACGTCAGCACCGGTAAGATGGGGCCAAAAATCTCCTCCTGCATTACGGCGTCATCGGGGGTCACGCCGTCTAGAATCGTCGGTTCAATCTTGAGCGACGACTCGCGCGCCGTGCCTCCCAGCACAACCTTGTCGGGGTCGATCAGCCCGCGCACGCGCCCAAAATGCTTGGCGTTGACGATATGCCCGTAATCCTCGTTATCGAGCGGATGGTCGCCAAACATACGGCGGACCTCCTCCTTGATGAGGCCCAACAGTTCATCGTGCACGCGCACGTCGACCAGCAGGTAGTCGGGCGCCACGCAGGTCTGTCCCACATTGAGCCACTTACCAAAGGCGATACGCCGTGCCGCGACCTTCAAGTTTGCCGTCGCATCCACGATGCAGGGACTCTTTCCGCCCAGCTCAAGCGTCACGGGCGTAAGGTTTTTACTTGCGCGCTCCATGACGAGTTTGCCGACCGGAACGCTACCGGTAAAGAAGATCTTGTCCCAGCGCTCATCGAGCAGCGCCTCGTTCTCGGCGCGCCCGCCCTCGACAACCGTCACCAGGCACGGATCAAATGCCTCATCACAGATTTGCTTGAGCACCGCGCTCGATGCCGGAGCATAGGCACTCGGCTTGATGACCGCGGTGTTGCCCGCGGCAAGGGCGCCAGCGAGCGGCTCGAGCGTCAGCAAAAACGGATAGTTCCAGGGCGCCATGATGAGCGTGACACCATAGGGCACGGCTTGCGTTTTGCACACGCTTACGGCGTTGGCGAGGTCACACGGACGCAGGCGTGGACGACTCCATCGAGCCACATGTGCAATCTGATGACGAATCTCGGAAAGCGAGGTGCCGATCTCACACATATAGGCCTCGTCATGCGACTTTCCCAAATCGGTCTTGAGCGCATGGGCGATATCGGTCTCGTGTGCCCGCACCGCCTCGCGCAGGCGCACGAGGGCGCGGCGTCGAGCATCGACATCAAACGTGGCGTGCGTCTTAAAATAGGCGCGCTGATCGGCAACGATGCGCGCGATTTCCTCGGTATTCATGGGCCCTCCTAGTTCTCGCCCTCAAACATACCATCTGCAACGACTTCATACATATGCTCGAGCTCCAAGCGGTCCATTAATAGCGGAACGGGGTACAGCGGATTGGCCTCGGCATCGGCATGCGTCGCCATTTGCGGAATATCGGAGCGGCGAATACCCGAAACATATTTGGGGATTCCCAGGGCCTCGTTCATGCGGTCGACCCAATCGATAAAGGCCTCGGCCGCCAGGCTGTCCTGCGCGTTAGCCGGCGCGATACCGGCCATGCGGGCGAGATCGGCGAGTTTAGGAGCAGCAGCTTCGCCATAGGCGCGAAGCATATGCGGCAGGATGATAGCGTTGGCCAAGCCGTGCGGAATCCCGTAACGCCCGCCCAAGCTGTGCGCGATGGCATGAACGTATCCAACATAGGAGCGCGTAAAGGCAACACCCGCCTTATACGCCGCCGAAAGCATATTGCGACGCGCACGCATGTTGTCGCCATGCTCATAGGCCTCGAGCAAATTGTCGTGGATGAGCTGAACCGCCTGTCGCGCCATCTTGCGCGTATAGGACGTGGTGCTTCGCCCGATAAAGGCCTCGACGGCATGCGTCAGGGCGTCCATGCCCGTTTGCCCCGTAATGGAGGCGGGCAGGCCGCGCGTAAACTCGGGGTCGTGCACCGCAAAGCGCGGGATAAGCACAAAGTCGTTAATGGGATACTTGTAGTGTGTCTCGTCATCGGTAATTACCGCCGCAAGCGTGACCTCGCTTCCCGTACCTGCCGTGGTGGGAACGGCGATGAGCAGCGGCAGGCGACGATGAATCCGCAACAGGCCGCGCATCTTGTTGATGGGCTTGTTCGGCTGCGCGATACTTGCTCCCACGCCCTTGGCGCAGTCCATGGCCGATCCTCCGCCAAAACCGATAATGGCCTGGCAGGCGCTCTCTCGATACAGGGACGCCGCCTCCTCCACATTCGAGACCGTGGGGTTCGCACACGTTTTGGCATAGACCGCAACGTCGATTCCCTTGGACGCGAGCGCTGTCTCGAGCGGTGCCGTGAGCCCCAGACGGGCAATGCCGGGATCCGTCACGATAAGAACCCGCTGTATCGAACGCTTTTGAAGCACTGTGGGCACATCCTCAGCATGCTCCAGGATGCGTGGCTCGGTATAGGGCAGCACCGGCAATGCGATACGAAAAATCGTCTGATATGTTCGGCACCAGGCGCGGCGGGCTAGATGCATAAAGGAAACTCCCTCATTTGTTGATTGGTCAACATTTGCTCGACCGATTGTACTCAGCGGCGTCCGTATATGACTTGCAAACCGTTAATCAATCAACATCTTCATATCTCAAAATTGTTTTATTAAAAATCATTCCTAATAGGCTTCACATTTGGTTGCATTTATGGATAATAGAACTCGTCAAGACGCACGTCCGGAGAGGGCCCTTACGGGACCGGACGAGCGCACAATCGCCATCGATCGAAAGGATCGAATCATGAAGTTTGTTTGCCCCGTTTGCGGTTATGTGGAAGAGTTCGACGGCGACCAGCTGCCCGAGGACTTCAAGTGCCCCCAGTGCGGCGTTCCCGGTTCTCGTTTCCTGAAGCAGGAGGAGGGCCAGCTCGAGTGGGCTGCCGAGCACGTCGTGGGCGTCGCCAAGATGGAGGGCGTCTCCGAGGACATCGTTGCCGACCTGCGCGCCAACTTTGAGGGCGAGTGCTCTGAGGTCGGTATGTACCTGGCCATGGCTCGCGTCGCTCATCGCGAGGGCTATCCCGAGATCGGCCTGTACTGGGAGAAGGCTGCCCACGAGGAGGCCGAGCACGCCGCTAAGTTCGCTGAGCTCCTGGGCGAGGTCGTGACCGACTCCACCAAGAAGAACCTCGAGATGCGCGTTGAGGCCGAGAACGGCGCCACCGCCGGCAAGACCGATCTTGCCAAGCGCGCCAAGGCCGCTGGCCTTGATGCCATCCACGACACCGTGCACGAGATGGCTCGCGACGAGGCTCGCCACGGCAAGGCTTTCGCCGGCCTGCTCAAGCGCTACTTTGGCTAAGCCAACCGCTTGAGACATAACCTCTAGCTCGATGAGGCCCGGACCGTATCGGTTCGGGCCTTTTTGTGTCTCGAGGACTCGTTAACGCCCTGAAATAGAGCCATCTTCGGCATCGGTCTCTCGTCAAAAACTAAGTGAGTAGACTTTTCGAAACTTGCCGAGCAGACCATCCGTATTGCTTTATAAAGTCGCAGGTAAATGACTTGTTTCAAAACGGCCTAGTCGCCAAAGTGCCAAAAGCCTACTCACTTAGAACCGCAGCCGTCCACGATCGAGCTGTTTTGTGTCTAACTGGCATCTTTCCGTCAATTACTCCCAATTTTGTCCAGTCAACGAATAGTTCAGACCGGAGTAATGTCTCAGCCCTTTGCTCATCTGAGCTTTTATCACGATATTCAGCATCGAGCATCCTGCATACGGCCTTAACGATCGCGTGGAATCTACCCTCATCGGATATCTGTCTGTGTGTCAGGAGAAGTACATCGTAGCCCATGGCCTGAAGGGCCGTCATGCGGTCAGCGTCACGCAAGCCATCCCCTGCGCGTCCGTGCGAGGCCTTTCCCTGACATTCAATGGCCACCTGTCGCCTGCCGTCCGGCGAAGAAAGAAGTAGGTCGATATATACACGGGACTTTCCCACAATCGCTCGAGCACTTGTGCTTAGCATCACTTCAACATTAAGCTCTATGCCGCAAAAACCTTCGCCTCCCAGGGATCGCGGCAGTGCAAGTAGCAAATACGTCTCGACCTCAAAAGGCGACGCGGCGCCCAATGGAACGAGTTGCGATACCGCTATAAATCTATTGCCGTAACGCATCCCGCAAACATCTGAACAAAAACGGTCAAGGTCTCCGCCCAAAACCAAAGCGTCTCGACGCCATAAATTTGAGGCGGTGCCGTCCTCGGACGGGCAGCGCACCCAACCGAACGTTGTCGAAATCGCGCCCGAATCAATTGCACGCGAAAGCTCCGCCTCAAGTGCCGCCGGCAGGGCACATACCGCAAACAAGCCACACATCTCCGCCAATACCAAAAGAAGCTGAAGATCCGTCAGATGCCGCAACATGATGAATGCCGTCAGGAGAGGAGACGTAATCAAAAACCCATGCTCCGTTTCCAGCACGAATTCCCTGGGAAGCTCACCAAGAAACAGCCGCTGCCTAATACTGGCAGGACAAGTCCGTTTGTTTCTCGTCCGAACCAATGTATACAACGGAAAACCGAGCGCGACCGCAGCCGTCGGGTTACGGGCGAGGTCATATCGCTGCCGGTCTTCTTCCGGTCGTGGAAGCGGCGGACACAAAGCGCGGACTTGAGGGGGCAATCGCCAGTACCTAAAAGCCGATATGTCGCAAAGTAAATCCTTCATAGGCACAGGAAAACACGAATTTCAACCCAGCCAGTCACGCATTGGCGCGAACGCACCGAAAATGGTGCCGAACGGACCGCTAAGTTTTCAACAGCCCTCCCCAACTGACCAAAAGCTTGCCAAGAACTGGACGAAGCCCTGTTGAAAACCCCATTTTTACTCGTGCGGAAGCTTTGTGCGGCAAGTGAGTAGACTTTTTGGAACATCCCGAGCAGACCGGTCATCCTGCTTTTCAAAACCGCAGGTAGATAGCTTGTTACAAAACTGCCTGGTCGCCAAAGTGCCAAAAGTCTACTCACTTAGGTTGCAGAGTGCCCCCCATTAGCTGCGATTCCAAAGTAGTTAGCACTTTTGGACTCAGATCGTCATACTGAACAAGAATTTGAGTTGAGTTTTCAGGGACAGATGCGCCATCGGCACACCAAAAACAGTCACCGATATCGATAAAAGGGATGCTCGAGCGCGTGAGGGCCCGTGCAAAAGTGCTTCCGCCCGTTCCACGCTCCGCAACCACGATACAGTAAAGGCCCGCGTCTGCATGCTCGATCGAGACTTCCCCTGCCGGAAACGCTTTCCGCACAAGCGCCATCAGGCCATCGCGTGCCTCGCGAGCACGAACGCGCACGCGGTTCACATGTCGCTCGTAATCACCCGATTCCAGCAAGCGCGCTAAAGCGACCTGGTCAACAGAGCTCACCGACGAAGCGTAAAAACCAAGGTCGCGCCCAAACCGCTCCATTAGCTCATCGGGCAACACCATGTACGCTAGACGCAACGTCGATGACAGACTCTTCGAAAACGTGTTGGTGTAAATAACCGACTGGGCGGCATCGATCGATGCGAGCGCGGGAATCGGCTTGCCGGCAAGGCGAAACTCACAATCAAAGTCATCTTCGATGAGATACCGACCTGGTCGCTCGGCGGCCCAGCTCAGCAGCGCATAGCGACGCGCAATGCTCGTCACAAGGCCGGTCGGATACTGATGGGACGGCATCAGGTGAAGGACATCGGTCCCAGTTTTCTGCAGAGCGCTCAAGTCCACGCCCTCACCATCCAACGGGATATGTCGAACTTTGCAACCCATAGCCTGATAGATGCGCGTCAGGCGCAAATAGCCCGGGTCCTCGACGGCATACACCTTGTCCGCGCCAAGCAACTGAACCAACATGGTATCGAGCAGCTGGGCGCCCGCGCCGATAACGATGTTGTCGGGGTCGACATTCATGCCCCTCGTCCCACGCAGATGGTGAGCGATTGCGCGTCTTAGCCGAGCGGTGCCCTGTGCCGGTGCGGGCGAAAAGATTTCGCGTTCGTCTTCGGACGTCAGCGTCGCCCGTAACGCGCTTTGCCAAAGCCGCGCCGCCTCCAAAGCGGAAGGAGAAAGTGCATCGAATCGCTCGACCTGTCCGTTGACATCATGCGCGCTGGGGCCCACAGAGACGGCATCTCGCTCGACACCCTCCGCAGCCAAAGCCAAAACCGGCGCATCCGGAAGTTCGCACGCGTAGTAACCACGGCGCGGCTTTGAGCAAATATAGCCCTCGGCAAGCAACTGGCTATATGCATTCTCGATGGTAATGACACTGATTCCCAGATGACTCGCAAAGGCGCGCTTAGATGGAAGATGCTCCCCCGCCGCAATGCGCCCGACAACAATATCATCTCGAATTTGCTGGTAAACATACTCATAGAGCGATGCTTCGCCGCGGTTTTCCAAATTATAGTCAAGCATGAGTTTGTCACCTGACCTTATCGAGTCATTCAATCTGGCATTAGTCTGACCTTGTTATTATCTCGAAAACTGAGTATTTCGCCATACCCAGCTCCCCGATAGGATGTTCCGTCAAGCAATGCACATGCCAACCAAGGGAGCAACCATGGCAGAACAGACCAGCAAGGCCGATCGCGTCAAACTCAACCGCGAGCTCGCGCAGATGCTCAAGGGCGGCGTCATCATGGACGTCACCACGCCCGAGCAGGCACGTATCGCCGAGGAGGCAGGCGCCTGCGCCGTCATGGCTCTCGAGCGCATCCCGGCCGACATCCGTGCCGCCGGCGGCGTGTCGCGCATGAGTGACCCCAAGATGATCAAGGGCATTCAGGAGGCCGTCTCCATCCCCGTCATGGCCAAGTGCCGCATCGGCCACATCGTCGAGGCGCAGGTCCTTCAGGCCATCGAGATCGACTACATCGACGAGTCCGAGGTTCTCTCCCCCGCCGACGATGTCTACCACATCGACAAGACCCAGTTTGACGTCCCGTTTGTCTGCGGTGCCCGCGACCTGGGCGAGGCGCTGCGCCGCGTCGCCGAGGGCGCCACGATGATCCGCACCAAGGGCGAGCCGGGCACGGGCGACGTGGTCCAGGCCGTGCGCCACATGCGCAAGATCCAAAAGCAAATCCGCGACGTTGTCGCCCTGCGCGACGACGAGCTCTTTGAGGCAGCCAAGCAGCTGCAGGTTCCGGTCGAGCTGGTGCGCGAGGTCCATGCCACGGGCAAGCTTCCCGTCGTGAACTTTGCTGCTGGCGGCGTAGCGACCCCCGCCGATGCCGCGCTGATGATGCGGCTGGGCGCCGAGGGCGTATTTGTCGGCTCGGGCATCTTTAAGAGCGGCGACCCCGCCAAGCGCGCTGCCGCCATCGTTAAGGCCGTGGCTAACTTCACCGACGCCAAACTCATCGCTGAGCTTTCGGAGGACCTGGGCGAGGCTATGGTGGGCATCAACGCTGACGAGATCGAGATCATAATGGAGGAGCGCGGACGCTAGTCCGGCAGAAAGGATCGTACATGAGCGATTACGCAGACCAGACGGTCGCCGTGCTGGCGGTCCAAGGTGCTTTTGCCGAGCACGAGGCGAGGCTGTCCGAGCTGGGCGCACGTTGTATTGAGCTGAGGCAGGCGGCTGATTTGAAGCAGAACTTTGACCGTCTGGTACTTCCCGGCGGCGAGTCTACCGTTCAAGGGAAACTGCTTGATGAGTTGGGCATGCTCGAGGAGCTTCGTGCCCGCATCGCTGAAGGCATGCCCGTCCTGGGCACCTGCGCCGGCCTGATTCTGCTGGCTCACGACCTTGCCGCCCATGACGATAAGGGCACGCCGCGTTTGGCAACCATGGATGTACTTGTCGAGCGCAATGCCTATGGCAGACAGCTCGGCAGTTTTCGCACCAAGGGACAGGTAGACGGCATCGACGGTGAAGTGCCGCTGACGTTTATCCGCGCGCCCCGCATCGTCGAGGTCCACGGCGACGCCAAGGCCTTGGCAGAGGTCGATGGTCGCATCGTCGCCGCCCGCCAGGGCAACCAGCTCAGCGTAACCTTCCACCCCGAACTCGATGAAGACACCCGCCTCCACGAACTGTTCCTACAAATGTAGGCGGAATAGAAACGAGCGTGGATTTTCGGACACACAACAAATGAGAGTGGATAATCTCCCACTTTGAGCTTGAATGCAGGCTCAAACCGGGAGATTATCCACTCTCATTTTTTAGTGCAAATGATTCCTTGGGGATGCCGATGTTTTGGTACCGACAGCGAGCGTCCACCAGAGCGAACAAATTGACATGAAAAGAGGACGGCATAGACCTTCTGGTCATGCCGTCCTCTTTGAATGACAAGTTGTCGCTCTGGTGGGCGCGCAGCGTCAACTAGTTACGCGGTTCGTAGAACCGCGTAACCCAATTAGAAGCGGTTGCCGCGGAAGCCGCCACCGTTGCGGCCGCCACGATCGCCACCGCGACCGCCGCGGTCGTTACCACGGTTGCCGCCGAAGCCGCCACGGTTGCCACCGCGATCGCCATAGCCACCACGGTTGCCGCCAAAGCCGCCGCGACCGCCACGGTCGCCGCCACGGTCACCAAAGCCGCCACGGCCACCGCGACCGCCGCGGTCACCGCCACGGCCACCGCGATCGCCAAAGCCGCCGCGGCCGCCACGGTCACCGCCACGACCACCGCGATCGTCACGGCCGCCGCGAGGACCGCGGTCCTCGTCCAGGCCCATGGCGACGAGCGGAGCGATAACCTTATCGAGAGCAGCCATCAGCTCGGTGGCCTCCTCGTAAGAAAGCTCGGGCAGGAGCTTCTCCTTCTTATTGGCAAGCTCGACCAGGCCCTCAGCGGCATCCTCGGCAGCGAAGACGACGATCTTGCGCATATCGCCCTCGGCGTCGTCGATGCGGCCGACCAGATCGGCAGCCTCGGCCTCGGCCATCAGGCCATCGAGCTCACGAAGGCGCATGCCCAGCAGGTCGGACATTTCCTTCTGCTCCATCTTGGGCTTGAGGTCAAGGAGCTTGATGGCGCGCTCGATGTTCGCCATGCGCTCGGCCTTGGCCTCTTCCTCCTTGGAAATAGCAAAGCGACGGCTACGCAGCAGGCGGGCGGCCTTCTGCATCTTGTCCATCAGCTCTTCGTCATCGTAATCAACGGCGGCCTCGACAATCTCGGCCTCCTCCTCAGCGGAAACCTCGTCAGCAGCCTCAACCTCAGCAGCTTCGGTCTCCACGGTCTCGACTGCCTCAGCCTCGGCAGCCATGGTCTCGTTCTCGGTCTCGTTCATGATCTCTTCGTTCTCAGACATGAGACTCCTTCTTGGCCCTCTCGGGCATCATCGCCCCATTCGCGGGGCCCGTCGCGCACTCTTTGCGCTTTAAACATTCATGCCTCTCGGCAAAACGCCCATTAGTTTATGGTGTCGCCCGCCAATCTAGCTGCAGAATCTATGTGCACACATTAATGCGACATGTCGCGGTATCATGGCCTGAACCAAACGTGTCCACCCTAAGGAGCCCGCCATGATTAAGCCCATCATGAAATCCGAGTTCTTTTTGCGCCTGCCTTCCGAAGACGCCGGCCCAGAAGATGCCGCGACCGGACAGGATCTCCTGGATACGCTCCACGAGCATGAGCACGAGTGCGTGGGCCTCGCCGCCAACATGATTGGCGTGCGCAAACGCATCATCTGCGTAAAGGACGGCAACAGGGCGCTCCTGATGTACAACCCTCAAATTCTTGAGCAGGTCAATGCCTATCAGACGAGCGAAGGATGCCTCTCGCTGGTTGGTGAGCGCCCCTGTACCCGTTATCGCCGCATTAAGGTGGAGTATTTGGACGAGAACTTCGTCCACCGCATCAAAAACTTCTCGGGCTACACCGCCGAGATCATCCAACACGAAATCGACCACTGCAACGGGATAGTGATCTAGTCCCGCCGATTCAAGAAAGCTCCCTGCAGCAAAACAACTGCAGGGAGCTTTTCATTGTGCGGAGTTTCTATCCCCTACGATTGACGGTAATGGTCGAAGAAGTCGGCGAGGTCTTCGAGAGACTCTTTGAGCACTTCCATGCGCGGCAGGTACACGATGCGGAAGTGGTCGGGCTCGCCCCAGTTAAAGCCGCCGCCGCGCGTGATCAGGATCTTCTTCTCGTGCAGCAGGTCGAGGGCAAACTGCTCGTCATCGGTGATGTTGAACTTCTTAACATCCATCTTGGGGAAGATATAGAACGCCGCGCGCGGCTTAACCACCGAGATGCCGTCAATCTTGTTGAGCGCCTCATACACAAAGTTGCGCTGCTCGTAAACACGACCGCCGGGGCGGATGTAGTCGTTGACCGACTGATGGCCGCCGAGCGCTGTCTGGACGATCGACTGAGCCGGCACGTTGGAGCACAGGCGCATGTTCGAGAGCATGTTGATGCCCATGATGAAGTCGCTCATGCAGCGCTGGTTGCCCGAAAGCACCATCCAGCCAATGCGATAGCCCGCGATCATGTGCGACTTGGAAAGGCCGCTAAACGTAATGCAGGGCAGATCGGGGGCGAGCGATGCAATGGAGACATGCTCGTAGCCGTCCATGCACAGGCGGTCATAGATCTCGTCGGCAAAAATCATGAGCTGGTGCCTGCGCGCAATCTCAACGATGCCCTCGAGCACCTCGCGCGGGTAGACCGAGCCCGTGGGGTTGTTGGGGTTGATGATGACGAGGGCCTTGGTCGCGCTCGTGATCTTGGACTCCATATCCTGCAGGTCGGGATACCAATCCGCCTGCTCATCGCACAGATAGTGCACGGGATGACCGCCGGCAAGGGTTGCGCACGCCGTCCAGAGCGGATAGTCGGGGCTGGGGATCAGAATCTCGTCGCCATTGTCGAGCAGCGCGTTCATCGAAAGCTGAATGAGTTCGGACACGCCGTTGCCCGTGTAGATATGCTCCATCTGAACATTGGGCAGGCCCTTGATCTGCGAATACTGCATGATCGCCTTGCGCGCAGAGAACAGGCCGCGCGAGTTGGAATAGCCTTCGCAGTCGGGCAGCTGCTGGCGCATGTCCTTGATAACCTCGTCGGGCGTGCGGAAACCGAAGGGCGCCGGGTTGCCGATATTGAGCTTGAGGATGCGCTCGCCCTCGTCCTCCATACGGGCAGCCTCGTCGACGACGGGACCGCGCACGTCATACAGAACGTTCTCGAGTTTGGTGGATTTAGAAAAAGTACGCATGGTGGTGCTCCTTGGAATTTGAGCTGAGGGATGGGGTTCGGGCTTGGAAACGTTGCGGGGCGATGATGTCTCGCCTTGATCGGTGTCACCGGCGAGCAGCCAGGTAACATCGACCTCCAAAATACGGGCGAGTAGCTCTGCCACGTCGCGCCGCGGAATCGTCTTGCCGCTCACATATTGGCTCATCTGACTCTTGCCGAGTTTTTTGCCGAGCATCTCCGATGCACGAATCACGTCCGACTGTCGAACGTCGCGATCGGACATAGTCTGTCGCAGGCGATCGCTAAACGTCTCTTGGGCCACAGGAACCTCCTTGCTGGCAAAGTTCAATTTATAGAACACGAATTGAACCAGAGTTCAATTTAGGCAGCAGTATAATGCCGTGCTATTTCGAAAAGTTCAATTTCAAAAATAAAATGAGCAAGACCTCGAAATTTATCCCAAGGCGATAACGACGTGCACGCATTTAGAGGTATTCGAGGAAACGAGCGGCGGCAAGCGAAACATCGGCCGTTCGATATATGGCGTTGATCTGCCGATGGGGATGCCCTTCGAGCGGACGCACAGCAACATCGAACTGGCAGCGACGCAAGATGAGCGCGGGAAGAATGCTCACGCCCAGGCCGTCCTCGACCATAGCCATAATCGCATAGTCATCCCAAGTCGACAGTTTTGAGCGCACCGCCAGCCCCGCCCGACGGAATAGCGGCGTAATCTCATCATCGGTACCCCGTTCCAGCAGAATAAACTGCTCTCTTGCCAAATCGGTAAGAGAGACGAACTCCGCCGTGGCAAGCAACGAATCTGTCGGCACCACCGCCATCAGCTCATCACACACTAAAGACCGTGATGCCATGCCGTTTTCTCGGGGCTCACGCGGGATAAAGCCCAGGTCGCAGCGCCCCTCCGCCACCCATTGTTCAATCTCTGAGTAATCGCCCATCAGCAACTCATAATCGACGTCCGGGTGATCGGCGCGAAAACGCGCTATGACCGGTGGCAGCACGTGGGTCGCCACACTCGAAAACGTACCAATGCAGATCTTGCCGCGCATGAGCCCACGCATCTCGTCCACATGTCGCTGCAGGCGGCCAAACTCCTCGCAGAGCGCCTCAACCGCCGGCATGATCTGCCGCCCATCGGCAGAAAGCACCACACCCTCGCGGCTGCGGTCGAGTACCTTAAAACCCCAATCGGTCTCAAGGTCGCCCACCATGCGGCTCACGCCCGACTGCGAATAGCTCAGCCGCTCGGCGGCGCGCGTAAAACTGCCGGCCCGCACGGTCTCGAGCAGAACCTGCATCTTTTGAATATTCGTTTCCACGGCACCCCTCCACCTTTACATGAGTTTTTGTCATGTTATCCATGCATTATATTCGCTTTTCTTCTAAAGCCAGTTCACCCATAGTGAACATGTTCGGATATAGAGGGGATGTCAGCACATGAACAACGGATTGTTTACGTACTTAGCAGCATTGCTATTGTTTGGCTCCAACGGCATCATCGCCGCTGCCATCGCGCTGCCGAGCTCCGATATCGTACTGTTGCGCACGTTTTTGGGCGCTCTCACCCTTGCCGCCATCCTCTTCATAACCAAGCGCCATAACCTGCAGGCTCCGTCTCGCCCCCGCGAGGCCGCAGCGCTCATCGTCTCGGGCGCCGCGCTGGGCGCCAGCTGGATTTTCCTGTTCCGCGCCTATCAGACGATCGGCGTTGGTATCTCCTCGCTGTTGTATTACTGTGGCCCCATCATCGTTATGGCCCTCTCACCGCTCATTTTTGGCGAAAAGCTGACCGGCGGCAAAATCGCCGGCTTTGTCGCCGTTGCTTGTGGTGCTTTTCTCATTGCAGCGCAAGGTCTAGGCGGCAATATGCCCATTGCGGGCATCGTCTGTGGAATCGCCTCGGCCTTCTGCTATGCATTGATGGTCATCGCCAGCAAGGGTGCGCCGCACATCGAGGGCCTCGAGAACTCCGCACTCCAAGTGAGCGCCGCCTTTGTGACCGCACTGGCCCTCACGCTCATCACGCAGGGCGCTCCCTCGTTCCTGTCCGCCGGCGTCGCCGCCAGCATTGATTGGCGCGCCGTCGCTATGCTCGGCGTCGTCAACACCGGCATTGGTTGCCTGCTCTACTTTAGCGCCGTCGCCAAGCTGCCCGTCCAGACCGTCGCCGTCGTTGGCTACCTCGAGCCGCTTTCGGCGGTCGTGTTCTCGGCCGCCCTTTTGGGTGAAGCCATAACACCGGTCCGCCTGATGGGCGCCGCGCTTATCATCGGCGGCGCGCTCTTTTGCGAACTCGCCGGCAAACGCGCAAACGCCAAGGCTGGCATCGCCCAGACAGCACGTGCTTAAAAGCCCCTGCTTTGAAATGCTACCTGCGTAGATAAATAATCCCCAGCTGAGGATTATTGTCTAAAATAACCAGATGTGCCAAACTGCTCTTGTATGTATAAAGACGGCATAAAGTTTTTTGTCCTAGACAGATAACCGGATGTCTAAGGGAGTCCTCGTGGCACACAACAAACTGGAGGCAAACCTCCAAGACCAGCGCGGGCAAGGCGGGCACGGAGCCATCCCCCTCTCCGCTGGCATGCTGCTCGTAACGCTCGGCGTCGTCTATGGCGACATCGGCACGAGCCCCATGTACACCATGAAATCAATCGTCGCCAACAACGGCGGCATCGGTACCGTCAGCGAGGACATGATCCTGGGCGCGCTTTCGCTCGTCATCTGGACCATGACGCTCGTGACCACGGTCAAGTACGTGGTAATCGCCATGAAGGCCGACAACCACAACGAAGGCGGCATCTTCGCCCTGTTCAGCCTCGTACGCAAGGTGGCACCATGGCTGATTCTGCCCGCCATGATCGGCGGCGCGGCGCTGCTCGCCGACGGCATCCTCACCCCCGCCGTCACGGTCACCACAGCCATCGAGGGTCTGCGCACCATCGAATGGGGCCATGCGCTGCTGGGCGACGGACAGACCAACGTCATCATCATCACCATCATCATTATCTGCGGCCTATTTGCCATGCAGCGCGCCGGCACCTCGTCAATCGGCAAGCTGTTCGGCCCGCTTATGACGCTATGGTTCCTGTTCCTGGCGGGCGCCGGCCTGTTCAACATGCTCGGCAACCTGTCCATCCTACGCGCGCTCAACCCCATCCGCGGCATCATGTTCCTGTTCTCGCCCATCAACCACTCGGGCATCATGGTGCTCGGCTTCGTCTTCCTGTCGACGACTGGCGCCGAGGCGCTCTATTCGGACATGGGTCACGTGGGCAAAGCTAACATTTACGCATCCTGGCCGTTTGTTAAGGCGGCCCTCATCCTCAACTATCTGGGTCAGGGAGCTTGGCTGCTCGCCAATAACTCCAACCCCCAGATGCTCGCGATGAATATCGTCAACCCGTTCTATATGATGCTCCCCGAGTCCCTGCGCCCCTTTGCCATCGTGCTTTCGGCCGTAGCGGCCATCATCGCCTCGCAGGCGCTCATCACCGGCTCGTTCTCGCTGGTATCCGAGGCCACGCGTCTCAACCTCATGCCGCATCTGCGCATCCACTACCCCAGCGACACCAAGGGCCAGCTCTATATTCCGCTCGTCAACAACATCATGTGGGTCGGCTGCGTCTTCATCGTGCTGCTGTTCCAAAACTCCGAGCGCATGGAGAGCGCCTACGGCCTCGCCATTACCGTGACCATGCTCATGACCACGACGCTTTTGACGAGCTACATCGCCGGCGTCCTCAAGCACAGGCTGGGCGCCTGCGTCTTCGCCCTGCTCTTTGGTGCCATTGAGCTGTGCTTCTTCGCCTCGTGCCTCACCATGTTCTTTGACGGCGGCTACGTCATGATCTTCCTGGCCGCACTGCTGTTCGGCCTTATGTATGTGTGGCGTCGCGGCACCGCCATCGAGCGCACGCAGACGATTCTGCTGCCCGTCTCCAAGTACATCGACCAGCTCAACCGCCTGCGCAATGACGAGACCTACCCCGTGCTCGCCGACAATCTGGTGTTCCTCACCAACAGCCCCGACCCGCTCACGCTCGACCGCGACGTGCTCTATTCCATCCTGGACAAGCACCCCAAGCGCGCCAAGGCATATTGGTTCATCAACGTACACGTTACCGACGAGCCCTATACGCACGAGTATTCCGTTGAGACCTTTGGCACAGACTTCCTGTTCCGCGTGCGCTTGGACCTGGGCTTTAAGGTCAATCAGCGCATCAACGCCTACCTGCGCCAGATCGTTGGCGACCTGATGGCCTCGGGTGAGTTGCCGCCGCAGCACCACACCTACTCCATCTACGAGACGCGCGGCAACGTGGGCGACTTCCGTTTTTGCATGCTGCGCAAGATGCTTGCCCCCGAAACGGACATCAACCGCAACGACCATCGCGTCATGGCCATCAAGTATGCCGTCCGCCGCGCCTGCGGAAGCCCGGCACGTTGGTATGGTCTCGAGAACTCGGCCATCATCATCGAGTACGTACCGCTCTTTGCCCGCATGCGCCCGGCCGTCAAACTCGTGCGCACCCAGGTGCCGCTCGAGATCCAGATCGAAGAGGCCGAGGAAATGGAAGTCGACATCTTCTCGGACGACTTGGTCAACGGCAACGAGGCCGGCAAGAGCATGAACGTCGATCCCACCGAGCTGCTCGAGAGTGTCGCCGATACGCCCGAACAGCAACAGCTCGACGGCCTCGAGAACGAACAACTCAACGACGCCAACTTCTAGCGGCGCCATAAATCAACGACAGCGGCCCTGCACCTCACGGGAGATGCAGGGCCGCTTTGCATTGCGGTAAAGCCATCGGCTACGAACGGCGCGGCTCGGGAACCACGAGCCTATCGGGGCTCGCGCCCTCGGCATCCATCAGGCTCACGTAGCGAATCGACGGATCCCCATACATCGCGTAGTAATAATTGCCCGTGCGCGCGCTAAAGCATCCGGTGTAGATAGTCTTCTCGAACTTGCCATCGCCCATCCTGGACGCTCCCTCGATCATCACCACGCCCTCGAGCGAGCGGAACATGCGGACGACGTTTTCGGTCTCGCTCTCCTTTTGCGGGTAATTGGCATTGAGGTACGCCGCCTTTACAAAACGGCTCGGCGAATAGCAATCGCCCGGAATGCCGCGCATGCCGGCACCGGCTCCATAGGGCTTGAGCTCGGCGCCACGCCATGTCGCCGTCTGCGGAAAATCGCTTGTAGCGGTGATATAGGTGCGGAGGTTTTCCATGTGCCACGGGAAGGTGGGCTGATTGGCAAGGGTGTCGACCGGATCGTCGTATACATGCAGGCCGTCAGCCATCATCTCGACCACGATGCTGCGCTGGCTGTCGCCGATAATCCAATGGAGCAGCGACACGCCCAGCCCCTCTCCGGCAGATTTGGCGACAATCACCGTGTCGCGCAGCGCGGCCTCGACCTCATCGACCGTCGAGAACGTCGCTGCCACCCACAGGGGAAACTCATAGGCCGCGATATTGGTCTTGCCGTCGACAGGGCCCTCGGCATACTCGGCATAGCCGGGAAAGTTGAGCCCCGCCACAGCCAGACCCGCATCGTTACCGCAATCGAAAAACATGGGATAGTTCTTGTAATCGATGCACATACCGATCACCGCGTGTGCCGCCGACGCATCGTCGATAAACGAATACGGAATGTGAAACCCGCGCGGCATCACGCGAACCTGTTGGCCGTAGTCAAAGCTCCAGTCGAGGTTGCGGCCCAAATACATGTGGCCAGAATTATCGGTAAATCGAATACTCGTACACATAGCGCCTCCTAGCTTTACGTTCTTGCTAATTTCATTGTCTCCAAACAAAAAGGCGCTAAACACAAAAGCCCGGACATGACAACAATGTCATGCCCGGGCTATTCAAGCAGGATAAACTCAACCAAGTTAACCCCGCAGGTCGTCTAAGGGGTCAAAGTGCCGCAGATTGCCACGAAAGAGGAGCGAAGCGTACTTAAGGTACGCGAGCGACGATTGAGCGGCAAGGTGCGGTGCTTTGGTCCCCTTAGACCAACTTTCCAAGACAGTGATCGATCATATGCTGGATCATCTGTGCCTCGAAGCCGACGAAGTCCTGCTTGCGCTCGCGCATCTTGCCGTCGACGATCACGTCATAAGCAACCTTGCACTTGATGTAGCGCGTGGACTTGGTGACCTCCTCGTGCGTCAGGCAGCTCTCCTCCATCTTGCTGGCGCCCAGGCCAAACACCAGACGGGGGTTGTAGAGCACGTGGGGCTCGCCGGCATCGTCCAGGTAGACGCAAACCTTCTTGGTAACGCCAATCTGGTTAGCGGCAAGGCAGCCGGCATCGTCGAGCGACTTGATGGTATCGATCAGGTCCTGAGCAACCGACTCGTCCTCGACGGTCGCAACCTCGCAACGCTGGGACAGGATAGCCTCGTCGTGGCAAAGCTCTTTAATCATACGTTCCTCCATAGGGGTCGTTGTAACCGCTTAAGTATACGGTACCCACACATTTTCATGCGAAAAATACCGTCCGTCTGCTACAAAGCGCCGAACATCAACATGCGAGGAACAACAGCGTCGTAAAGGGGCTATAGTGGGAGCGTTCGTGTCAATCGGCCTAAACTCGGGGCCGAACAAGGAAAGGGTATGCATGGACGAACTTTTTCACGTCAGTGAGCGCAAGTCCACAATCGGGACCGAACTTCGCGCTGGACTGACAACATTCCTGGCGATGGCCTACATCATCGCCGTCAACCCCGCGGTGCTCTCGGGCGCTGGCATCGATGCGGGAGCGCTCGCCTGCGCCACCTGCCTGGGCGCCGGCATCATGACCATCTGCATGGGCATCTTCGCCAACCGCCCGCTCGCCTGCGCGTCGGGCTTAGGCGTCAACGCGATGATCGCTGGAATCACCACCACCGTCTGCGGCGGTGACTGGCACGTGGCCATGAGCGTCATCTTCCTTGAGGGCGTCGTCATCTTGCTGCTCGTGCTTTGTGGCCTGCGCGAGGCCATCATGGACGCCATCCCGGTTGTCCTGCGTCACGCCATCTCGGTGGGTCTGGGCCTGTTCATCGCCATGATTGGCCTGTGCGATGCCGGCATTATCACCGCTGGCGCCGGTACACTCGTCGGTCTGGGCGACATCACCTCCCCCACCTTCATCGTCGGCATCATCTCCATCCTGGTGACGGTCGCCCTCGCCTGCCGCAACGTCCCCGGCTCGCTGCTCATCGGCATCGTCGTCGCCGTCATCGCCGGTATCCCCCTAGGTGTGACCCAGGCTCCGACCGGCATCATCGCCCCGCTCGACTTCTCGAGCATCGGTGGCCCTATCGCCGACGCCGGCGGCGTGCCCGCCATCGTCAAGGTCCTTACCGACCCCGCGCTCCTCGTCATCTCGTTCTCGCTGCTCATGAGTGACTTCTTCGACACCATGGGCACCGCGATGGCCGTGGCCAAGCAGGGCGAGTTCCTCACCGACGACGGCAACGTCGAGAATATCAAGGAGATCTTGATCGTCGACTCCGCCGCCGCTGCTGTGGGCGGTTTCATGGGCGTCTCCTCCATCACCACCTTCGTCGAGTCCACCTCTGGCGCTGCCGACGGTGGCCGCACGGGTCTCACCTCCGTCACCACCGGCGTGCTGTTCATTCTCGCCGCGTTCTTCTCCCCCATCGTCACCATCGTTTCCAGCGCCGCCACCTGCGGTGCTCTGGTCTACGTCGGCTACCTCATGATGAGCGAGGCCTCCGAGATCGACTGGTCCGACGTGTCGCAGGGTTTCCCGGCGTTCATGATTGTCGCCGGCGTGCCCTTCACCTACTCCATCTCTGCCGGCATTGGCCTGGGCTTTATCGCCTACGTGGTCGTCGCGCTCTTTAAGGGCGAGGCCTCCAAGATCAAGCCGCTCATGTGGATCGCAGCCCTCGCCTTCCTCGTCTACTTCTTCGTGGCGTAACGGCATAGTCTGCTAAAGCAAAACAACAAGGCGCGGAATCGCATCGAGCGGCTCCGCGCCTTTCTTTTAGCGTCTGCCCCCGTGTCAGCGTGCGACAATTGAGGCTGTCAATATCACAACACCGAGAGAAGCCTGCCTTGGAAGCGCATCATAAGCAGATAACCGTTTATTCAGAGTGTGCGGAAGGCGCGCCCGTCATCTATCTCCCCGTGATTATGGGCAACGGTAGTGAAGTCTACGAGCGCTGCCGAGAGCTCGACTGCCCGCTGTTCACCCTTGTCGCCATTGGAGGGCTCGATTGGAATCGCGAGCTGAGCCCCTGGGAATGCGACGGAACTATACGAGATGCCGAGCCCTTTGGCGGACAGGCTGCTGGTTTTCTTGACGAGTTGTTGAAGCAGATAATCCCCCAGGCCGAATCATCGCTCCCGCAACCGCCCGCCTGGCGCGGCGTTGCCGGCTACTCGTTGGCGGGTCTTTTTGCACTGTGGGCACTTTGGCAAACAGATGTCTTTGAGCGCGTGGCGAGTGCATCGGGGTCGCTGTGGTTCCCCGGCTTTATCGACTACGCGCGCGAGCGCACGATGACGGCTACGCCCGACGCCGCCTATCTGTCGCTCGGTAAAAAGGAAACCAAGACGCCCAACCGCATGATGCGGCACGTACTCGACGATACGCGCGCGATGGAAAAGCTGTTTATCGAGCGCGACATCCCAACAACGCTGGAGCTCAACCCCGGCAATCATTTTGCCCAAACTGACCTGCGCATGGCGCGCGGCATCCACTGGATACTGACGCATTAAAAATGGCGTCCACGCGCATATGTAGGCCGAGCGGGAACATGCGCGGGCGGCCGAGCGACGATGCATCGTAGATGGCATCGGTGACGGCGGGCGTCGAGGATTGGGACATGAAAGTCCTTTCATGATGGAAGGGCGATCAGGCATATCGAATAACCTGCCCGAACGATACGATCCGAACCACTGTACGTGATACGCCATGTCTCGCACGCGCCGTCACCTGTGAACGGTAGCGCTACTTCCAAACACGCTCGGCAATGCGCTTGACCAGCGCGATCTTTGCCCATTGCTCATCCTCGGTCAGCTTGTTGCCAATCTCGCAGCTGGCAAAGCCGCACTGGGGCGACAGGTACAGACTCTCGAGCGACACATACTTTGCGGCCTCGTGGATACGTTCGACGATAACGTCCTCGTCCTCAAGCTCAGCCGCCTTGGTGGTCACCAGGCCCAGCACGACCTTCTTGCCGGGAGCAACGTACTTGAGCGGCTCAAAGCCACCGGCGCGTGGCGTATCGAACTCAAGGTAGAACGCGTCGACGTTCTCACGCGCAAACAGGTACGGAGCGATAGGGTCGTAGCCGCCCTCAAAAGCATAGGTGGAGTGATAGTTGCCGCGGCACACGTGCGTGTTAATGACCAGGTCGTCGGGCTTGCCCTCGATGGCGGCGTTGTTGAGCGCCACGCCCAGCTCGCTTACCTTTTGCAGGTCGACCGGGCTCATGCCGGTTTTGGCGACAAAATCGGTATCGCAGTAGATGCCCCAGGTGCAGTCATCAAACTGGATGTTGCGGCAGCCTGCTGCGTACAGGTCGGCGATCACCGTGCGATAAGCGGCTGCAATGGCGTCGGCAAGTTCCTCGTCGGTCTTATAGACGGCACGCAGGCTCTCCTGCTGGCCATCGCAGCGATCGAGCGTGACCTCAGAGAACGTCTGGATCGGCGCCGGAATGGTCTGGCGTGCGACCTGGCCCTCCTCCTCAAGCGCCTTGACGAACTTAAAATGCTCGACGAACGGGTGGTTCTCGCCGCTAATGGGACCGGTAACCACGGCGGTGTCGGCCGTCGTCTCCTCGTCATGGAACATATAACCCGTGCGTGAGGTGCGGCGCTCAATGCCGTTAAGGCCCCACATAAAATCGAGGTGCCAGTAGCTGCGGCGGAACTCGCCATCGGTGATCACCTGCAGGCCGGCGGCCTTCTGCTTGGCCACCAAATCGCGAATGGCATCGTCCTCGACGGCCTTAAGGCCGGAAGCGTCGAGTTTACCCGCGACATAGTCGGCACGGGCGTCCTTTACAGCCTGCGGACGAAGAAAGCTGCCGACGATATCGGCGCGAAACGGCGCGTTCGGTTGAATCGAAGTGCTCATAGATATCTCCCTTTGCATTGGTTGCTTTACTGGGACAGAGTATGAGCGCTCATATGACCATCGTAAAATATACGTTTATAACAGTTTGATATAGATGTTTCCTATATCAGTCTGGACTGTCATAAAGAGACTTGAACCGTGCGGAGCACAGCAGCCTAGATATGCTGACGAATCGCGTCGATATAGGCCCGACCGTAGCGCGTAAGCGTCGTGTTCTTGCGCGTGATGATGCCAATCTCCATGTACTCGTCCACGTCGAGCGGAATCGAGATAATGCCGGGGCCGTTGAGCTCGTGGCTGATCACGCCCGAGCATACCGTGTAGCCGTTGAGGCCCATGGCCAAATTGAACAACGTCGCACGGTCGCGCACGCGGATATTTTTGCGACGCTCGAACGTCGAGGTCAGCTCCTCGGAATAGTAAAACGAGTTGTAGCTGCCCTGCTCGTAGGACAGGAACGGGTAGTCTTCCAGATCCTCGAGCGTCACGCTGGAGCGGTCCGCCAGCGGATGGTCGGCGCAGACGAAGACATGCGGCGTGGCGCAGAAGAGTCCTTCGAACACGAGCTCGTTGGCCACCAGCATGCGCTCGATGACCTCGCGGTTGTGCTCGGACAGATATAGGATGCCCAGCTCGCTTTTCATGTGCGCGACATCCTCGATAATCTCGTGGGTCTGTTCCTCGCGCAGGGTAAAGTCGTAGCGCGCGGCATCGAACTCGCGGATCACGTCGACAAACGCGTTGACGGCAAAGGAATAATGCTGGCAGCTCACACTAAAGTGCGGCACCTGCTCGGATGCGCCCTTGTACTTGCCCTCGAGCAGGTCGGCCTGGTCGAGTACCTGGCGCGCATAGCCCAAGAAGGTCTCGCCTTCCTCGGACACAATGACGCCCTTGTTGGTGCGCTCAAAGATGTGCACACCCATCTCGTTTTCGAGATCGCGAATCGACGCGGTAATCGAAGGCTGCGACACAAAGAGCCGGCGCGAGGCCTCGGTAATGCTGCCGCATTCGGCAACTTTGACGACATATCTGAGCTGCTGGAGCTTCATGGCTGTCTCCTTAGCTGTTAGTGAGATTCGCGTCGGCAGTACCCGGCAGGCGCATAAACGGCGGCATCTCCCCCGTCGCGGCGCAGGCGGCAATCTGATGCAGGACTCCGGCGACCGCATCATCCACCGCGGCGCCGATATGCCAGCGCGCGGCAGCCGTGACGGCCTCGTTGGCATTGGCGACTGCAACGGAGTTGGGAACGGCATCGATCATGGGCAGATCGTTATCGGAATCGCCAAATACGGCCACCTCGTCGGGCGTCAGGCTCAAGGCGCGCGCCAGCTCCAGCGCAGCGCAGCCCTTGTCCCAACCATCCGGAAGGATGTCGAACAGGCGCACTCGGTTGTTGGGAAACACAAGCGAGAGTTCCGGCACCTCAACGGCAACGCGCTCGCGTAGCTCCGCGAGCTCCTCACGCGAACGGGCACTCCAGATATTCGCCTTAAACACCGGCGCGCCATCGACGACGGGACGACACGGGGCCTCTTCGCCTTTGAGCCACGCATTGCCGCCCGACTCCATAGCGCGACGCACACGCTCGGGATTGCTCGTCACGCAATAGGCATCGTTGCCCCAAAAGTCATCGCCCAGGCTGTAGACTTTTAGAAATGTATCGTCGGTCTCTTGCTCCAGATAGTCAGCCAAACGCATCAGAGCATCGTTGTCGATTGCGCGCGAAGCGACTACTTCGCCGTCGACAAACATCACCTGGCCGTTACAGAACGCACCGGTCGAAAAACACTCGGAACGGTTTTTGAACATCCAGCCCATCGCGGACGGCTGACGACCCGAAACCGGCCCAAAGTGCAGACCCGCCGCCTGCATGGCATGAATGCCCTCAATGGCGTAGTCGCTGGCGCCGTCATGCCCGGCTGGAATCAGCGTATCGTCCATATCGGTCAGCACAAGTTTAATCATAAGGCCCCCATTCGTATCGGTCCTACCTATTGTAACGACCTGCCAAAATAAACCTGTCCCTTTTTGGCAGGTGCGCTAGTATAGGGAACAACAGATTCGATGCGGGAGTGCCGGCGGTGCAAACCACAAGGCTGAGAGGGCATGGGGCCCAATCCTTTGAACCTGTCAGTTAATGCTGGCGTAGGGAGCATGCCGCCTTTACAGGGGCGCTGTCTATGCACAGCGCCCCTTTTCTATGCCAAGGAGGCATGTGCAGTGATTGATTCGGAACAGCTTAAGCAACATATGGTCAAGGCCGTAGAGGAAATTCGCGCCACCAATCCGATGGCCGGCTCCATCACCAACACGGTGACGATCGACTTTGTCGCCAACGCACAGCTCGCCGTGGGCGGATCGGCCGCCATGGTCTATCTGCCCGACGAGGGCGAAGCGCTCGTTGCCGGCGGCGGCGCCATCTATCTCAACATGGGCACGCTCTTCCCCATCTACGAGCAGACAATTCCCCGCGCGGCCAAGGCGGCACACGACGCCGGCAAGCCCTGGGTGCTCGATCCGGTGGGCCTGGGCATCGGTAGCCTGCGCACCCAGTTGGTAAACGAACTCAAGCAGTACAAGCCCGCCATCGTGCGCGGCAACGCCTCCGAGATCATCGCGCTCGCCGGCCTGTGGGGTCTTGAGGGCGAGGCGGCCGATCTGAGCCGCGTGCGCGGTGTCGATACCACCGACACGGTAGACGCTGCCCGCGATGCCGCCGTGGCGCTCGCCCGCTACACCGGCGGCGCCGTTGTGGTCTCGGGCGAAGTCGACCTGATTACCGATGGCACAACCGTGGCCAAGTCCCACGGCGGCAGCCCGCTCATGTCCAAGATCACCGGTTGCGGCTGCTCGCAGGGCGGCGTGCTGGCCGTGTATGCCTGCGCCGCCGACCCGTTTACGGCAGCCATCTGCGGCACCGCGGTCTACAACGTTGCCGGCACGCGTGCCGCCGCTGTCGCCGACGCCCCGGCAAGCTTTAAGGTCGCCTTTATCGACGAGCTCTACCGCGCGAGCGCCCAGGACATCGCCAACAACCAGCTCGAGCTCGAGGAGGCGTAAGCCATGTCCGAGCCCGCAACCAATGCCGGAATGAACACGCTCATCGCCGTGGCCATCGCCCCGTGCGGCACCGGCGACGAGCTGTCCGCCGAGGTCGCCGAGGTCGTGCGCGTCATACGCGAGAGCGGCCTTCCCAACCGCACCACCTCGATGTTCACCGAGATCGAGGGCGACTGGGACGAGGTCATGCAGGTCGTGCGCGACGCAACCTTTGTGTTGGCGAGCAAGGGAATCCGCACCGAAGTCGTGCTCAAAGCCGATATTCGGCCCGGATTTACCGACACCATGACCGGCAAGCTCGAGCGCATGGAAGCACAGATCAAGAAGCAGGAGGAAGCACGATGAGCATCCGCGACAACCTTGATATCTCGGCCTATCTGGTACTCGGCCCCGAAAACACCCTCGGGCGCCCCGTGGGCGATGTGGTGGCCCAGGCGCTCGACGCAGGCTTTACCTGTATCCAGGTGCGCTCCAAGGTGGCAAGCGCCCGCGAGATCATTGCACTGACCGGCGACGCCGCGCAGGCAATCGCACAGGCTGGCAAGACCGGTCAGGTCGCCCTGTTAATCGACGACCGTCTGGACTGTGTACTCGCCGCGCGCGAGCAGGGCATTGCCGTCGACGGCGTGCACGTAGGCCAGAGCGACATTCCCGTCGAGGTCTGCCGCAAGCTGCTGGGCCCCGATGCCATTGTGGGCCTTTCGGCCCGTTGCGAGGAGATGCTCGAGTACGTCAAGACCGCCGACATGAGCCTGGTCGACTACCTGGGCATCGGCCCGCTCCACGAGACCGAGACCAAGCGCGACTGCGGACGCGCGGCCGACGGCTCTATCATCACCAAGAGCTTTGAGGACCTGGCCGCACTCCACGCGGCAAGCCCCGTGCCCATCGTGGTGGGCGGCGGCGTCAAGACGGCCGACCTGCCGCAGCTCAAGGCCACCGGCGTCGACGGCTTCTTTGTGGTGAGTGCCGTCTGCAGCGCCGATGACCCCTACGCCGCGGCCAAGGAGCTCGTCGACACTTGGCAGCAGGCATAGGCATAAGCCGAGCAGCTGATCCGCAGCCTCACATCTTCAGCAATGGAAAGCGCATCCCAGTTTGGACGTCCATTCCG
The DNA here is from genome assembly GCF_009876115.1 of Collinsella aerofaciens. Classification (GTDB taxonomy): domain Bacteria; phylum Actinomycetota; class Coriobacteriia; order Coriobacteriales; family Coriobacteriaceae; genus Collinsella; species Collinsella aerofaciens_N. The sequence continues at coordinate 87,743 of NZ_WWSY01000002.1, forward strand.
AGATGCGCTTTCCGCATGAGGCTCCGTTGGGAAACCGCATCCCATTCCAGACGCAAATTCTGGGACGCCGTTTCCAAAACCCTCCCGTCCGGGAAACTGCATCCCGTTCTGGGTGCCGATTCTGGGACGCGCTTTCCGCCGAGCACACGGCAAGTTGTTCTACCCCGCCAGGTAGGTCTCCAACGCCGGCAAAGACGACTCCGCATCGTGGCGGCCGATCTGATAGATACGCTCGAGCTCATCGGGCTCGCGACACAGCGACGGCACCTTCACCGATTCGCTCGGCCGCACCACAAAGATCTCGCCGGCAGCCTCGCGACGTGCCAGGTCATCGAGCGTGGCATTGTAGACCTCATGCCGATGCTCAAGTGCTGCGACAAACGCCGGGTAGTGACGGAACACGCGACGCAGCATGGGCATCACACTGTTGGGCTGCTTTACAAAGCCCGCCGGCTGCGTCAGCACCACCACGTTGCGGTCATACCCCTGCGCAAACAGCCATGCGCTGGGAATAGAATCAGCCACGCCGCCATCCAGATATTTATGCCCGTCAATAGCGACAGGACGCGTCGCCACAGGAATCGCCGACGACGCCCGGATCCACTCGATATCCCTCTCGTCGCCATAGGGCAGGTCATGATAGACGGCCTTGCCCGTCTCGATATCGGTACACACGCACGTAAACCGCATGGGGCAGGCGCGATATGCCTCCAGGTCGATGGGATCGCGCTCGATGGGCACCTCGTGATAGGCAAAATCAGCATTGAACATATCACCGGTTCGCAGCCAGCTGGTCACACCCGCATAGCGCTTATCGGCGCAATAGGCCTTGTTGTAGCGAATGGCGCGGCCGATCTGGCGCGATTTAAAGTTGTAGCCAAACGCCGCGCCCGCCGAGACACCCACCATATGGTCGCAGGTCAAACCGTGCTCCATCCAAACGTCGAGCACGCCCGCCGTATACATACCGCGGTAGCCGCCTCCCTCGAGTGCCAGCCCCACCGTGCGCGTCATATTTGACTGTGCCATGCGACCATCTCCGTTCCTGCGTTTTAAAACGGGACAAGTATACCCGTCAACATATATCGTCTCAGTCGCATTTTCATCGAACATCGCATCGTCGCGGTACCACTTGTCGAATAATAGCCGCTCACAGCATGTGCACCCATATATAATTGCGTACTGTTGTTTATACTACTCAGCAGTTATCAACAGCGAACATTAGCCGGCAAAGTAACTCAACAACGCAGCAAGGCGGGGGCCTGGATACACGCAAAGCGTGAGCAACGACGCGTGTACACAACGAGCTCGCCCGACGCAATCCGCCCCGACCTCAGAAAGCCGCTTAGAACATGGATACTGTCAGCAATTACACCGAAACGCTCGAAAAGACCGTCCGTGACCTTCTCGAGCGTCAGGATGATCTGATTAGGACGGCCTTTACCGACCAGCTCACCGGGCTTGGCAACCGCGGCGGCTTTGCCCGTTCCCTCGAGGAGCTCTGGGAGCAGGACGCCCCCGTTACCATGGCGTTCATCGATATCGATAACCTTAAGCACTGCAACGACGTCTTTGGGCATGACGAGGGCAACCGCTACATCTTGCAGGTAAGCCTCTATCTCAAGCTGTATATGAAAGCTGACGAGGCGGCGTTTCGCATAGGCGGCGACGAGTTTGCCATCCTATCTACGATTGCAACCGAAGACGACCTCGCCGAACGTCTGGAACACTGCCGAACGATCCTGCTCAAAAACAACGATTCCGAGATGCCTCACTCGTTTAGCTACGGAGTGGCACACGCCGACCCCGCCCTGGGCGAAGCCTCCAATCGCATGACACTCGATGCCGACCATCGCATGTACGACTACAAGCTACGCCATGCCATACACCTTGATCGACGCAATATCACACAAGTCCACGCCGATGACTTCGAAATAAGCGACCGCGTTTTCGATGCCTTTTCGATGCTCAACGAAGGCCGTTATTGCTTTATCGAGAACTTGGACAAGCATCGCACCCTTTGGTCACAAGGCGCCTTGCGCGATCTCGGTCTTCCTTCCGAGCATATAGACAACTGCCACGATTACTGGAAAACGCGTGTCCATCCCGATGACCTTGAGGCCTATACCAGCGATATCGACCAAATCTACAACGGCTCCAAACACCGCCGCGTCATGCAGTACCGTATGCGCAATGCCGCGGGCGACTACGTCCTTTGCCGCGCTCGCGGGTTTCGTATCGACGGCGACGGAAATACCCCCTCGCTCTATGTCGGCGAGCTCGTCAATCACTCACTCGCCGAAACCGTCGACGCCGCTACGGGCCTCGGAACGCAGCGCATGCTGATTAACGCTATCGATGCCTGCCGTCGCGACCGTTGCGAGACGGGGCTTATAGCGGTCCGCGTTCGCGGCACGGCAAAGCTCAACGAGCTCTATGGGGCCGAGGCCGTCGACAACATGCTCGCCGAATACGCAGGCCGTATGCTGTCGATCACCCGCGGCAGGAGTCGCGTCTTCCGCTCACGAAACGCCCAGTTCGTCGTGCTCAGCAACGATTTGGGCCACGAGGCATTCGAGCAACTGACCCATCATCTTAAAGAAGCCGTTTTCGCTCCTGTTCGAATCGCGGACGACACCATTACCCCCGTCTGTCTTCTCGTCCCGGCCTTTTACGAGCGCTTAACCCATCAAGCGACCGCTGTTTTAGGCGAACTCGACCGTCGCCTTCGCACGGCCGGTGGACTTGTTCCCAACGACAGCCTCCCCATACCCGAAATCGAACGCAAGAGCGCAATCGCCGAACGCATCGACACGCTCACCGGCCTCTACCGCCCCAGCGAGTTTATGCGGCGCACCAACGCATTTCTCGAGGCAAGGCGCGACGGCACCTGGTGCATCGCCACGGTCGACATGGGCCACATGCGCCTGTTTAATGAATGGCACGGCCAGGCCGAGGGCGACCGCGTACTCGCCGATGTGGGCACGGTCCTCAAGGACATCGAGAATGCCGATATGGGCGTCGCAGGGTACTGGGGCCAAGATGACTTTTGCGTGCTCATCCCCTTTAAGCACATCACCGTCCATCAAATCTACAACCGCGTTCGCGAGGCCGTAGCCAGGCATGATGACGGCGTAGGTTTCTGGCCGTCCATGGGCGTTTACCCCATCGACTCCAATGAGGAAATCACCATCGATGCGCAGGCTAAGGCAATGTTTACCAATCGACGCGCCAAAAACGACTTCAAGGAGCGCATTGCCATTTTCTGCCCCACGGAGTACGAGCGCGAAGTCGCGTTCCACCGCACCCTCACCGAGTTCCAGTACGCGCTCTCAGATGGTCGTATTACCTACCACTTGCAGCCCCAGGTCGATATGGAAACCGGTGAGATTATTGGCGCCGAAGCGCTCACCCGCTGGATTGACAAGGACGGCTCTCTCATTTCGCCCGCAACGTTTATCCCCGCACTCGAGGAAAGCGGCTTTGTGGTGACGCTCGACAAGTACATCTGGCAAGGTGTCGCCTCGTGGCTGCGCGAGCGCATCGATCGAGGACTTCGCGTGGTTCCGGTCTCGCTTAATGTGTCGCGCGTGGATATCCTTGCCTGCGACGTTGCCGAACATATGGGGGCGCTCGCCGCCCAATATAGCCTACCGCCCGAGCTCATGCGTATCGAGATCACCGAGACGGCTTATACGGGGGAGTCCGAGGCCGTGGACAAACTGACAGCCGACCTGCACACCCGCGGCTTCTCGACCTATATGGACGATTTTGGCACCGGCCAGTCCACGCTCGCGATGCTCAAGAACGTCAACGTCGACGTCATCAAGCTCGACCGCACCTTTGTGCCCACCGACCGCGATCAAGGCCGCAGCGCGCAGATCGTGTCGTCTATGCTCGAGATGGCGCAATCGTTGCACCTGCCCGTCGTGGTCGAAGGCGTCGAGACAAATGAGCAGGCGAACATACTGCGACAGATGGGCGCCCGCTACGCACAAGGGTTCCTCTACCACCGCCCCATGCCGGTGGAGGATTTTGAGATATTGCTCGATGGCGGCGCCGGCAACTGATACGCTCGCGCGCAAAAACACCACCGTCTAGGGGAGCATTTGTCCCCATTGGCTAACTCATATCCCCAATTCAAACCGAATTGGGGATATGATACGGAGCATCCTGTCACCTAAGGAGGTTATCCATCATGAACGAGTCGTATCGCCTGGGCGAGCAATCAATCATTGCCCATCTTCAGCGACTCGCGAACGGGACCTCAACCGCCGAGCTCGATGTCGCGGCACTGCCCACGGAGCTGCGCTCCATCGGCGAGCAACTGCAGAAAACGCTCGCCGTCTTGCAACAAGAACGCCAGCTGCTTGAGCGCAGCGCCTATGTCGATTCGCTCACCAATCTTGGCAACCGCGGTGGACTCGACCGCCATGTCGATCAGCTCTGGCTCAAAGGCACTCCCTTTACCTGCGCCTATATTGACATCGACCATCTCAAGCACTGCAACGATAAGTTTGGCCACGCCGAAGGCAACCGCTACATTCTGGGCATCTGCCGCGCGCTCACCGAGGCAATGGAGCACGATGAAATGCTGTTCCGTATCGGTGGAGATGAATTTGTACTCGTGTCTCCCACGACAGGCGAAGCCGAGCTCGAGCAGCGCTTGGAGCGGACACGTACCGATCTTGTCGAGGCAACATCAGACGGCAAGGCGCCCATGATCGCCAGTTTTAGTTTTGGTTGCTCGCACGTCGACCCGCTTGCAGGCGATACGCGTCGCCAGATGACGATGGATGCCGATCGCAAAATGTATCGCTATAAGCTTATGCACCGCGTGCAGCAACCGAAAGAAGACAACGCGCCGATGCGGCCGATTGCCGATCAACTTCCCTGCAACGACCGCGTGTTCCAGGCGATCTCCATGAGCTCCGAGACACGCTATCCGTTTATCCTTAACCTCGATACCGGCGAATCGCAATGGTCGGTTAATGCCGTACGCGATTTTGGCCTGCCCTCCCAGCACCCTTACAACTCGCTCGATATGTGGCTTGCCCGCGTTCACCCCGAAGATCGCGATAACGTACACGCCGAGCTCGACATGGTGATAAACGGCACGTGGCACTTCCACTACATGCAGTATCGCGTGATGGATGCTACCGGAGCGTACGTGCTTTGCGACTGCACGGGCTACCGTTTGGACGGCACCGATACCGAGCCTAACATGTACGTGGGCATGATTATCAACCGCAGCCCGGCAGATACGACCGACTCGGTAACGGGTCTGGGCGATGTCCACGCCCTGGTCAACGCTATTGGAGAGATGCGCCGCGTGCCGCGCGAGGCTGGCTTTATTGCCATTAAGATCGACGATATCGCCGAGGTCAATGCCCGCTTTGGATTCGACGCAGGCGACCGCGTGCTCGCCGAAAGCGCCGCCTGCCTCACGGATTGTTCGCGCGGCAAGGGCCGCCTGTTCCGCTCAACAGGACCGACATTCGTGGCGCTTTTCGACGACCTTGATCCCGAAGAGACCAACGCGATTGCAGAGGAAATCGAGCGGTTCCTGGGTTCGCCTGTGCTCATCGGATCGCTTGAATACCAACCGCCCATTCGCGTGGCTACGCTTCATCTGGACGCCGTCGACCGACAGCCCGTTTCCATTCTGAATGAACTCAAAGCGCTGCTTAAAGAGGCGCCGCAAGTACCGGGCACCAAGCTGGACTAGCACCACGGGGCGCGATGTGAAACACAAACCGTTTCGCATCGCGCCCCACGCCATCTTCCCTCTCGTGCGATAATCCTCCGCAGAAGTCACCAACAGTAGAGGGAGTTTGTGATGAAGGTTCTTTTGGTCAACGGCAGCCCCAAGGCAAACGGCAATACCGCCCGCGCACTCGCCGAGGTCGCCGAGCAACTCAACGCCGAGGACATCGATACCGAGGTGTTCCAGCTGGGCGCCAAGCCCATTCGCGACTGCATCGGCTGCGGCCAGTGTGGCAAGCTTGGCGGTTGCTGCACCTTTGACGACGACGTGGTGAACGAGCTGATCGCTGCCGCCGAGCAGGCAGATGGCTTTGTCTTTGGCTCCCCCGTCTACTATGCGCACCCCAGCGGCCGCATCCTCTCGGCTCTCGACCGCGCCTTCTATGCCGGAAGCAAAGCTTTTGCACACAAGCCGGGCGCTGCCGTCGCCGTTGCCCGCCGCGGTGGCACGTCGACCACGTTCGATGTACTCAACAAGTACTTCACCATCAACCAGATGCCCGTGGTCGCCTCCACCTACTGGAACAACGTCTTTGGTGCCATGCCGGGCGAGGCCGCCCAGGACGCCGAGGGCCTGGCCACCATGCGAAACATCGGCAAAAACATGGCCTGGCTCCTGCGCTGCATCGAGGCAGGACAGGCCGTCGGCATCGAAGCCCCCGAAGCCGACCGCGCCCGCACCAACTTTATTCGATAAGTCCGGCGGTGGTCACCTCGATGTACCGTCAATGTCAGCGAAAAGCCAGCTGATGAGGCAAGATGCCTTGAAAGAGGAGGGCGCTGGGCTTTTGCCCGCGCCCGACGATTGAAAGGCAGATTGCCCATCAGATGGCTTTGCAGCGTCGAGGTGACCGCCATTCGTTAGAACGGCGGAACATTATATGAACGTGCAAATCTTCGGCACCAAGAAGTCCTTTGATACCAAGAAGGCCCAGCGCTATTTTAAGGAGCGTCGCATTAAGGTGCAGTTTATTGACCTTAGGGAAAAGGAGATGAGCAAAGGCGAGCTCACGAGCGTGATGCAGGCGGTCGGCGGCATCGACAAGCTGCTCAACCCCAAAGCCAAGGACGAGGAGACGCTCGCGCTCATCCAGCACCTTACCCCCAGTCAGCGCTTCGACAAGCTGCTCGAGAACCAGCAGGTTCTAGCCGAGCCCATCGTGCGCAATGGCAAAAAGGCCACCGTCGGTTATTGCCCCGATGTATGGGGAGCCTGGGAGTAGCCTGTGTTATTTGCCAGCGCGTGGGTATAAGAGCAGGCGTTTGGCATAAGATTCAACTGTAAGCCATGTCTAACAAAGGAGGGCACATGCCCAACAAACCCGTGAAGATCATCATGCTTACCGGATACCTCGGTGCCGGCAAGACCACGCTGCTCAACCACATCCTCGCTAACGATGGCGGCATCCGCGCCGCCGTGATCGTCAATGATATCGGCGAGATCAACGTCGACGCCAGCCTCATCGCCGACGGCGGCCTTTCCGAGACCGACGACCTCATCCCGCTCACCAACGGCTGCATCTGCTGCACGCTTTCGGACGACCTGGCCAACCAGCTGCAGGGCATCGCCGATTCGGGCAACTTCGATTACATCATCATCGAGGCCTCGGGCATTTGCGAGCCTATCCCCATCGCCTACACCATCTCGAGCTTCTGCGACGAGGCCAAGGTGGGCGGCGAGCCCAAGCTTGCACTCGACAACATCGTGGCTGTGGTCGACTGCGCCCGCATGTACGACGAGTTCAACGGCGGTCGTGACCTGCTGGCAGAGGATATCGATGAGGACGACATCGAGAGTCTGCTCATCCAGCAGATCGAGTTCTGCTCCACGCTGATCCTCAACAAGACCGACACCGTGACGCCTGAGCAGATTGCCGAGCTCAAGGCTATCGTGCGCAGCCTGCAGAAGGACGCCGTGATTGTCGAGGCTCAAAACGGCGAGGTCCCCATGGAGGAGCTACTCGATACCGACCGCTTCGACTTTATGCGCGCCTACAACTCCGCCGCCTGGATCGAGGCCATGGAGCATCCCGAGGAGCACGACGACCCCGAGGTGCTCGAGTACGACATCGAGACCTTTGTGTATTCGCGCCGCAAGCCGTTCGACCTACAGAAGTTCACCGATTTTGTTGAGCAGGAGTGGCCCGACGAGGTCATCCGCGTCAAGGGTCCGCTGTGGCAGGCCAGCAACCCGGACATGTGCTACATGTTTGAGCAGGCCGGTCACCAGATGCGCCTGATGGAGAACGGCCTGTTTGTCGATTCCGCACCCGAGGGCGAGAAGCAGAAGATCATCGACGAGAACCCCGAGATCATGCAGATTTGGGACGACGAGACGGGCGACCGCATGACGAGCCTGTGCATCATCGGCCGTCACATGGACAAGGATGCGCTCATCGCCTCCCTCGATGCCTGCCTGACCGACTGGCACCGCGCCTAGGTTTATCCAAGCGGGCATTTTTCTGCCTACGTAACCGCCAAACCACCACGAAGGTGCCCTTCGTGGTGGTTTTTCGTTCTGAGCCAAGGAGATTCATGTTCAATATCGTGCTGTATGCACCCGAGATTCCAGCCAATACGGGCAATATCGGCCGCACCTGCGTGGTTACCGGCGCCCGCCTGCATCTGGTGGAGCCACTGGGCTTTTCGCTCGACGACAAGACGGTGCGTCGCGCCGGCCTGGGCTACTGGCAAAACTTGGACGTGACGACCTATGCCGGCTGGGAGGATTTCCTTGCGCGCAACGGCCTCTCCCCTGTCGACGAGCGTCTACATCTGCTGACCAAAAAGGCGCGCCGCACCTATGCGCAGAGTGCCTACCGCGATGGCGACTACTTGGTCTTTGGCAGCGAGAGCTCGGGCATTCCCGAGCCACTGCTTGCCGCGGCGCCCGAGCGCTGCGAGCGCATCCCGATGCTGCGCGATTGCGACTCACTCGATAACGCCGAGGCTTGGGAAGCCCACGAGGAATCGCTGGGGCATACCGAGAACAGCCACGAAGCCATCCTTCAGCAGGATATCTGCGGCAACTTCGTCGACCCGGACGACTACCGCATCAGCGCCCTCAACCTCTCCAACAGCGCCGCCATCGTCCTCTACGAGGCCCTGCGCCAAACAGGCTTTCCGGGAATGTGACAAACCTGCCATTAGGGGACGGGGTAGAAATGGTTAATTTTCAAACCCTCTAGCTCTTAACAAATTGGTTTTGGCATTAAGGTGGCAAAGGAACTGTCCCTTTGCCACCTATTGCAACTGCTGATTTAAATGGAATTAACCGTTTTTAAACGCTTTTAACTAGAATAGATGCCAGTATATTAGTAACTTTTACTGAGTTGCACCGTATGGGTTTATACGCTTCCATCCCGTAAAGGACAGGAACCCCGCAGCAAAAGGTCCCTACACATCAGAATTCAACTTCAAATACAAACGACTGCCGGAGTTCTCGCTTAGCTTGGCTTGTCAGGCTCGAATTCGCCCTTATGTTCAGTTTGCTGCATGCCTCGTCGATAGCCATAGCAAGTGATACAGACATGGTCATGGTCGTTTCACTTTTCAATTCGACCCGATAGCTCTTCGCCTTGTTTTTATCCTCTCCACCACATCTCGTCTCAATTAACAAGAGAATATCTGAGTCATGGGCATACCAATGGAGTTCAGGGCGCTGTGGAACCATGTCACCCTCGAATTCCTGTGTAAACAGAATTTTCTTCTCATTTCTCGTTGAATCGCTCAAGGAACCGTCGATTCGAACCGAGCCCTTCTTTCCCGCCTTGGCATTTCCCTTAACCTGGCGGCCTCGCCGAGTTTCCTCGTACTCCGTCACCTCCAGCTTGCAGCGTTTCGCGCCAAGCATGAACGCAATCCGCCTCAACTCGGCCATCTTGTCTTGTTGCATGGTTGCGAAATAAGAGTCAAGGTCAACAAAGCGAGACCGATCAAAAGCATCTATGTAATATGTGGAATAAAGAGATGGTTTAGGATAGAAAGACAATTCGCTATCCCCGATTGCCTCGCGGTACAGATTGAAAACCTGCGTACCCTTAACGGTATCCAGCCAACCAATAGCATCCCTACAGGCGTCGATGCCCCGACGCTCATTTCCGTCAACAATTCGAATCATATTCGGCAAATAAAATGAAGGACTCTGATAGGTCTCCTTGGTTACCGGCCTGTATCTATTAAGCTGCTGCTGGTATGCCCAATCGTTGACGGCGTCACCGATATCCGCAGCAGCACCTGCCGCGCCATCGGCCGCATCAGCAATAGCTGCCAAGGCGTCATCGACCATCGGAGTTGCAGCACGCATTGCACCATCGGCAACTTTCTGTACGGCTGCAACCGCGCCCGCCATCGCGCTTCCGGCGCCATCAACCAACCCGGCAGCGGCCTTACGGATATCAAAACTCTGCTTATGTCGCGGCAGCTCCTCCCTTTCGACAACAGCTAGATCGTCTTTATCTTCCATAGTGACCTCCTATTTCCGATAGTCGAAATCAACCGTATATTCATCGCCAAATGCCGAGTTGAACATCGCGCGGATATTTGCTTCGGCGTTCACCCGAGCCTCTTCGAGCAGGTCGCCATCCTTGATGGCCTCGCTTTCACTCCGCTCCTTGCACTGCGCTTCAAACGCCGTGACGTCTTTGACCTCAATGGGATTGAGGATGTTGTTGCGCTCCTCGAGAGCGCCCGATTTCTTCATATCCGGCGTGTTTGAGATTACATAAGGCTCATCCATCGTAATGGTCAGCTTCCTCTTGTTTGTATGTATCTCTGCCGTCTCGAGATTCACGCCCGCCTTAATGGTTCCAACATAGCGATACCAAAAACTGTTTTCTGTAAACGGGATATCAAACCAATCGAAAAACCTCTTGGTATCTGTCACCTTATCGACAATCGTATAGTTCTGCGATGCAGAAACCATCTCATTCTGGGAAGCGATACGTTCAAACACGACCGACGGGGAGAGCGTATTGGGGGTCGCTTCTTTTGCACCCGCAGCTTTGCCGTTATTAAAGATGCTAATAAAAAGTACAGCTACAATCAGCCCGCCAAGCGCCAAGCCCGCGATGAATACCTTGGGTTTCGTCAGAATTCTCCCGAGTTTCGCTTTCAGCGCCCCCATGCCTTCCTCCATCTCATCCATCCCCTATTCCCTTCAAAATCCCTGTTATTTAAGAAACTGCCGTGGGTTATACCTCATGCCTTAATTGTCGTTTTCAGCATGTCTTTAGACGAGGGCAGTTGTTTGCAATCCGAAATAATACACATTCGTTCGCAGCACTTGTTGTTCAATAATTGGCATAAAACGGGCAGGTCAACCATTCATTGCCGATTAACCCGCCCCTTCCGTGCAGAACTTATTTATTTACATCGTAGCTGGAAACAGATGCGACAACGCGCGCAGCGTCAACATCGGACATTGCCTCGAACTTGACTTTCTCACCCGGCGCCCACGAAGAAGTGTCCGCATAGGTCTCCTCCGCTTTGATGTCATCTGCATCATAGAGAGCAAGTGTCAGGCTGACGTTAGAGAACGATATACCAGAAGTGTTCTCAACTACCGCCGTATACGTATACAGACCGTAACCGTCATCCGATTTTTCGAAATTTGCTCCCTGAATCAAACTGTTGATGGCATCCTCATAGCGGGTCTTCTCTGCTACGGACTTTCCATTCTTAATTAAGTCGTTGAAATCATCCTTATATTTTTCCCCTACTTCCAGCCCGTAATTATCAACAAGCTTCTTGAGCTGCGCAGACCGCTTATCGTAGACTTTATTCCACTCTTCGTAATAATCCGCAGACGATTGCGAGTAGTCCTCGGTCACCTTAAGCTGGTCATCAAGCAAATTCAGATACGTGATTACGTCCTGTTGCATCTTAGAATCCTTAAACCTAGCGTTCTTGAGTTCCTTGTCGTTCTTGATTTCGGCCTCAATAGCTTCCTGGATATTCTCGGTTGAATGAGGATCATCATCGTTTGCATTAGATTCAATGACGTCGGACCTTCTCTCAAACCCGGCGGCGATAACATTCATCGCCTTATCGTCGACATATTTCGACTTTGCAGCGTTTGCATCATTCTGTGAACAGGCCGAAATGAACCCCAGAGAACAGATGAGCAGAACAAGCAAACCCATCATGGGCATCTTTTTAGTAATATTTCGTTTCACGACTATTTCCCTTCGATTGACGTTACAGCTCATAACCCCTCGTCAAAAAGCAGACGAATTGGCAACGCGGTGGCACTATTTGGTTCCAGGGCGTGAACTGGATAAACATCGAGGGAAGGAGTGGGCTCCGTGCAATAAACTCCCCTCGTCAAAATGTCTAGTTAAAGAGGACGGACAGACGGCGAACGGTCATATCAGTTCGTATCCGCCCGTCTCCAACGATCGAACGTCGATGCGCTGACGTTCAGGAGCATTGCGGCCTCTCGCCTCGTAACTTCACCTCCTTCGAATGATTTGATGACATCGTTATAGCTATCCGGACGTTCGAGCGCCGGCCTCCCAAATCTCACGCCACGCAGGCGCGCCGACGCGATACCCTCCGCCTGGCGCTGCTTGATGTTTTCGCGCTCCAGCTGCGCCACGTAGCTCAAGATCTGAAGGACCAGATCCGCCATGAACGTTCCCGTGATGCCATCGGGCTGCTCGCGCGTATCGAGTAACGGCATATCAAGCACCACGATGGCAGCGTGTCTATCCACCGTGATGCGTCTCCATTCATCGAGGACTTCACGATAATTGCGACCCAAACGGTCGATACTTTTGATCACGAGAACGTCACCCTCGCGCAACCTACGAAGAAGACGCTGGTACTGGGGACGTCTAAAGTTCTTACCACTTGCCTTGTCAGCGTAAATCTGACCCCGTTGAACGGGAAACCTTCCTAGTGCGTCTAACTGGCGGTCCAAGTTCTGGTCCGCGGAAGAGACACGTGCATACCCAAAGATTCGATTGTCCATAATTGCCCCTATCGGCCGCCTCTTGGCAGCATCAGCTCAAGCGAGAGCCCACTCACTATAGGGCGTGCAAATTTCGCGAATGGGCTGAGGTCATTTTGGCCCTCAGACGCAAGCTGTTCAAGCGCTACATCGACAACCTGCTAGCTTTTAACAGCAATTAACTGCTTTTTACTAGAATTGGCTAGAAAAGAAAAGCGTGATGCTGACAGGCTTTCCGGGAATGTGACAAAGGGACTGTCCCTTTGTCACATTCGGTTATAGGTAGCGGCCGGTGATGCTTGCGGAGCAGGCCACGATGTCGTCCGGCGTGCCGGCGCAGACGATTTGCCCGCCCGCGTCGCCACCGCTTGGGCCCATGTCGATCACGTAATCGGCGTTACGGATAAGGTCGAGATCGTGTTCGATCACGATAACCGTGGCGCCCTTGGCAACGAAGCCATCGAACACACTCAACAGTACCTGAACATCGAGCGGATGTAGTCCGATCGTGGGCTCATCGAATACGAATACGGCATCGTCCTGCACGCGGCCCATCTCGCTCGCAAGCTTAAGACGCTGCGCCTCGCCGCCCGAGAGCGCCGGCGTGGGCTCACCGAGCGTGAGATAGCCCAAGCCCAGGTCATGCAAGGTCTGCAAGCGCGTCTGAACCTTCTTGAGCCCCAGCGTGGCGTCGATGGCCTCGTCCACACTCATGTCCATGAGCTGCGGCAACGTAAGCAGGCTCCCGTCCTTGCCCTCGCGATGGATATGCGAAGCCGCGTCTGCATAACGCGAACCACGACATGCCGGACAGACAATCTCGACGTCGGGCAAAAACTGCACGTCGAGAGATATCGAGCCCGTGCCATCGCACGTAGGGCAGCGCAAGGCGCCAGTGTTGTAGCTAAAGGCGCCCGCCTTGTAGCCGGCAGTCTTGGCCTCGGGCGTACGGGCGAAGGCGCGACGCAGCTCATCATGGATGTCGGCATAAGTTGCCACCGTCGAGCGCACGTTGGCGCCGATAGGCGTAGCGTCAATCAGGTTGGCACGTGCAATGCCCTCGGCATCGATCCAGCGCACGTGGCGTGGCAAGCGCTCGCCAGCTGCCTGCGCCTTAAGCGCCGGGATGAGCGTCTCGAGTACCAACGTCGTCTTGCCCGAACCCGAAACGCCCGTCACCGCGACGAGACGGCCGCGCGGGATATCGACTTCGAGCGGCTTTACGGTATGAATGGTATCGGTCGCCATGCGGATGTGACCCTGGTCGAACATTTCGTCGTCAGTCACCTGCGGCCGCAAGCGCTTGGGGTCTGCGCGTAAAAACGGCGCGATGCGGCTGCCTTGCGATTGTTCGACCTCATCCACCGTACCGGCAGCGATCACATTACCGCCGCCCGCTCCGGCAACGGGACCCATCTCGACCAGATAATCGGCTTCCGCCAATACGCGCGTGTCGTGATCGACAACGACCACGGTGTTGCCGTCATCCACCAGATCGCGCATCACGCCTACCAGGCCGTCGACATTGGCAGGATGCAAGCCAATCGAGGGCTCGTCCAGCACATAAAGCACGCCCGTCGAGCGGTTGCGCACCACGCGGGCGAGCTGCACACGCTGGCGCTCACCCGTGGAGAGCGTGGCACCGGCGCGATCGAGCGAAAGGTAATCGAGACCCAGGTCGACCAGACGACGGGCCGTGCTCGAAAATGAATCGCAGATATCCGTCGCCATGGGCTGCATCTCGGCCGGCAAGGATGCTGGCACCCCGCGCACCCACTCAATCGCATCACCAAGCGTCATGGCCGCGGCCTGCGCCAAATTGATACCGCGTACCTGGGGCTGGCGCGCAGCCTCGGAGAGACGCGTGCCGCCACAGTCACGACACGGGCCCTCGCGCAAAAAGCGTGCCACGCGTTTGAGGCCTTTGTCGTCCTTAACCTTGGCGAGCGCATTCTCAACGGTATAGACGGCGTTGTAATAGGTAAAGTCGAGCGGCGTGGCGCCCTCGCCGTTTTTGGGAACGTAAAGAATGTGCTTCTTAACCGCCGGACCGTGGAACACGACGTCGCGCTCTTGAGATGTGAGCCGGTTAAACGGCACATCGGTACGCACACCCATCTCGCCGGCCACCTGCTTCATCAGGTCCCACATGAGCGTACCCCAAGGAAGCACCGCGCCCTCGTTGATGGTCTTTGACTCGTCGGGCACCAGGCTCGCCTCGTCCACCTCGCGCATGACACCGGTGCCGCCACAGGTGGGACATGCACCGCCGCTATTGAAAGCCAAATCCTCGGCACTCGGCGCGTAGAACTCGCGGCCGCATGCGGGGCACGTGAGCGACAGGCCCGCAGCCACGTTAAGGCTCGGCTCCACACGCGCCCCGCAATGTGGGCACACGTGATGGGCGCAACGGCTAAAGAGCAGACGCAGGCTATTGTTGAGCTCGGTCATGGTGCCAAAGGTGGAACGCACGCCCGGCACGCTGGGGCGCTGATGCAATGCGAGCGCCGCTGGCACGTGGAGCACTTCGTCCACCTGGGCGTGTTCGGCCTGCGTCAAACGACGGCGGGTATAGGTGCTGAGCGCCTCCAAGTAGCGACGCGAGCCCTCGGCATAAAGAACTCCCAGCGCCAGCGAACTCTTGCCCGAGCCCGACACGCCGGCAATACCCACGAGCCTTCCCAGTGGGATATCGATATCGATGTCTTTGAGGTTGTGGACACGTGCACCACGCACTTCGATAGCACTTGGTTGTTGCCACACCGTCATCGCTCCCCTTCTGCTCGCCCGCGCCAGTCTTCGCGGGTCAAATACGTAAAGCACTCGGTACGCACATCGTCCATAAGCTCGCAGGGCACGTCGCGCTCAACGTGATGTGGCGCGAACCCACATTTTTGCTGGACGCGTAACGACTTGTTATTGCCCTCGTAGTATCCGCACCAAAGCGCCTTGCAGCCAAGCGTTTCGAACGCATAGCGCTGCATGGCTCGTACTGCTTCGGGAGCAAAGCCTCGGCCCCAGAATGGCTTGGCGATCCAATAGCCCACTTCGAGTTCGAGACCGTCATCTCGACGGTTTGACTCGCAGCGAGATGGCATAAGTCCGATGCTACCCACGGGCTCATCCGTCGCAGCCAGGCAAACGGCAAAGGTATGGGGTGCCGCAAAAACTGTCCGAATGATCTCCCTGCTCTCCTCAATGCTTCGATGGGGCGGCCAGCCCGCAGCCGGCCCCACGTCCGGGTCGCTCGCATATGTAAACAGGATCGCCGCATCCGTCTCGCGCCACGGACGGAGCGTCAATCGCTCAGTTTGAATCACCATGTTTTGACCTCACATCTATCGATGTGACAAAGGGACCGTCCCTTTTCACATTACTCATGCCATAAAACGCGATCGCGAATGTACGCGCCCAGCATGGGCACGGTAAATCGGACGAGGCCGTATCCGGCAGCCTCGATGACGCGCTCGCGAATCAGGCTTGCGCGATATTTGCTCGCCCAGCTCTGGGTGCGATCGCAGCGCTCAATGATATCCGCCATGCGAGTCGGTTTGCCCTCGTCAACCGCCATGGCCTCGATAAAAAGGCGCTGTGGACTGCGCAGCCCGTAATACAGAGGCGCGTCAACCGCTTCGTAGAACTCGGAGACGGCATCCGCATGCCCATCCTCGACATCGTGCCTTTCAATGACCTGCGAGCCACGCCGGACAGCAGAGCGCCACATGTAATAGCCCACCAGCTGAACCATATAGGGATGCCCCATGCTCTTGTGTGCCGCAAGGTCCGCTGTCTCCGCGTCAACGTAAAGACCGGCGTCTTTGACCGTCTGGACATATGAATCGCGCACCTTGGGCAAAGATATCGCCCCCAGCGTACGCTGCTGGGCACGCCGCAAAAACGTCACGCTCGGCTCTTCGAGCAGATCGTCAACCATACTGGGTAAGCCGGCGAACACCAGCGCAAGACCGCGCTGGTCGCTATCGGACAAGCCCGTGGCATCCTGGTCTCCGAGCACCTGCTGATAGAGAACGGCAAGAGCCGCCAGCTCCTCGATAGACGCAGATTGCGCCTCGTCAATCGCAAACAGTATGCCCTTGCCTGGACCGAGCTTCTTGAGGCGCTCGTTGACCAGCCCCCGCAACGTCTCACCCTTTGCCCGCGCAGCCTCGACCGACATCCGGCCAAACGAGGGACCGAACTCCATTGACGTCACAACGGGTTTATTCGAGCGAAGCGCGTCGGCCAAGCGGTCGCATAAGCCGAGCGAAGCGGAATCGGAGACAACCGCCCATCCGCGCTCGCCGGCTAGACGTTGCAGCTCCCTCAGGAGAACCGTCTTGCCGCAGCCGCGGTTTCCCGTAATGAGCATGAGCCTACCCGGCGCTCCGGCGCCGTTATCGAGCCCTTCCTCGAAATCTTCGATGACCAACTCGCGACCGATGAGTATCGGAGGCCGCTTGCCAGCCGTGGGCTTAAAGGGATTTGGATTCATGTCGGCCTCCTCGGATTGGCAAACGCTGTTAATAGTTATACCAACTTATACCGAGTTATACCAATAGCGTGTGAAAAAGGAACTGCCCCTCTATCACCTATTGCCGAAAAACTCGGCGTCTGCCGCTCGCCAGGGGCGGAAGGTGGCGGGATCGATCTTTACGTGCGCCGCGGCGGGTACGTCGTACCATTTGACCGTGTAACCGGCGCCGTGAGAGCAAAAGACCGAATCGGGCGTGTTGGGCAGATCGGCCTCGGGCTCATAGGCGGCCGTCTCGATTACGCGCTCGGCATCATGGCAAGCCGCATAACCGGCGAACTCCAGGTACAGATGGCCGCGACCACTCGTGTAGGCAGCCACCTCCAGCGCGTAATCCTGCATCTCGGATGCTGGCACGCGACCCACAAGCTTCGCTCGGTCTCCCGCCATCGTCGGCGGCTCGTACTCGGCACTCATGCGCGTGGCATCCGAGAGCGCCCGGCCCACGCACTCCCCCGGCACCTCGAGCTCAAAGTGGTACCACGGCTCCAACAGCACCGCCGCGCCGGCCTCGCGCGCCTGCATCAAACCCTGGCGAATCGCGCGGTACGTGGCCTGGCGAAAATCGCCGCCCTCGGTGTGTTTGGCATGCGCGCGGCCGCCCGTGAGTGTAATGCGCACATCGGTGATGGGCGAGCCGGTCAGCACGCCCAGGTGATCGCGCTCCATGGCGTTGGTAAGCGCCAGGCGCTGCCAGTTTAGGTCGAGCTCGTCGGTCGAGGTCACGGTGCCAAACTGCACGCCCGAACCTGCTGGCAACGGCTCCAGGCGCAAATGCACCTCGGCATAGTGGCGCAGCGGCTCAAAGTGGCCCACGCCCTCGACCGGCTGCGAAATAGTCTCCTTATAGAGAATGCCGCCAGGCTCAAACTCGACCGCAAGGCCAAAACGATCGGCCAGCACGCGCTGCACGACCTCGAGCTGCACGGCACCCATCAACTGCAGGTGAATCTGCTCAAGATGCGTATTCCAGCTTACGCCGAGCATGGGATCTTCGTCCGCTAACTCAGTCAATGCTTTGAACACCGTATGGACGTCGTGTTCGCCCGGCAGCACCGTATAGGTGAGAACCGGCGCAATGACAGGCGCATCGCCCGCGGGCTCCGCGCCCAGGGCGTCCCCTGGGCGAACGTGCGCAAGACCCGTCAAGGCGCAAATTCCACCAGCGGCAACCTCTTGGGCAAGCTCATACTTCTCGCCGTTATAGATGCGCACTTGATCGACCTTCTGCTCCCATGCCTCGGCACCGAAGTGTCCATCGATCATCTGTTTTGCACGCAACGTGCCGCCGGTCACTTTAACCCAAGCCAAACGCTCGCCGTGATCCCCGCGGCTGACACAATAGACGCGTGCGGCGAACTCCGGGGTCCACACCTGTTCACGCATCAGCGTGCACATACCATCCAGCAGCTCGTCCACGCCTTGGTCCTTGAGCGCTGAGCCGGCAAAGCAGGGAAAGAGCTTGCGCTCGGCAACCATGCGCGACAGCGTTGCGACAGAAAGCTCACCCGCCTCAAGAAACTCCTCGAGCGCCGCCTCGTCCAATGCGGCAGCGTCCTCCTGGACGGCCCCGCCTGCCAGCAGCTCGCTGGCATCCAGGCAGCCCTCGGAAAGACGCTGCCCAAGTTGTGCCAGCAAAACCTCGCGGCCGGGATTCTCCAAATCGATTTTGTTGATATAGATGAACGTCGGAATGTCATAGCGCGCAAGCAGGCGCCACAGGGTTTCGGTGTGCCCTTGCACGCCGTCGTTGGCGCCCACAACCAAAATCGCGTAGTCGAGTGCACGCAATGTGCGCTCCGCCTCGGCAGAAAAATCGACATGCCCCGGCGCATCAACGAGCATGACGTGGGTATCGCCATGGTCGAGCACGGCCTGCGTCGAGAAGATCGTAATGCCGCGCTCGCGCTCGATCGCGTTAGTGTCCAGATGCGAATCGCCATCGTCCACGCGGCCGCGCTTGCGAATGCGACCCGCGTTGAACAGCATGGCCTCGGCCAACGTGGTCTTGCCGGCATCGACATGCGCCAAGATTCCAACGACCGCTTGCTTCGACATGGCTCTCCTCTTATTGCAAGCCCATCGCACACGGCAATGGGCATCCTCGTTCCACACTGGATGATACAATTTACGGGCCGGCGGGCGAAGCGGGCCCTATCCCCCGACCGAGCTCATCGCCCCGCGTTGCCGTGCGGCGATTTTCGTAGGTTCGCGCCTTGCGAAAGCCGGCACCTCCCCTTTTGCCCGCCCGGTCTCATCTGAGGCGGTAACAATGCGAGTCCCACAACGACGCGTTTTACCAAAAATGGCCCCACTCAGGGTCATTTTTTATTTGAGCTGGGTGATGATACGTGCCTTGGCTCCTACGCCTCGCGTAGCCAATCAAACGCGACACGCGGCGTACCGTCCGACACATATATGATACCGGCGCGCTTAAACCCGGCCTTGGCGATGGCGCCCTGCATGGGCAGATTGTCTTGGTGCGTGTCGACACGCAGATGGTCGGTGCGTTCCTTGGCAAAGGCAAACATCGCAGCAGCGACGCCATGCGTGGTGCCGTCCGACGCCACGCGATGCAGCACGGCATACGGAATGTCGCTGCGCCATTGACCGTCCTCAATCACGTCATAGCACTCGTCCGGACCCGGTAAAAAGGCAAACGTCGCCACCACGCGACCGTCGACTTCGCACACATAGCTGCCACCAGCGGCGATATCGGCAGCCAACTGCTCGGCCGAAGGCGTGCCCTCGGGCCACTGCGTGGCGTTGCCATGTGCGCGCATAAAGGCGCGGGCCGCGTCATAGATAGCCATGACGGCGGGAATGTCGGTATCGAGGGTTTTTCTGATCATCACGCGGCGACCTCACGTTTATTGGTATCACTTTGATTGAGCAATGATACCAACGTTTGGAGAGGGTGCGAAGCAGATGGGAAGCAAAAAGCGAGCCGCCTGGTCAAAGGCCAAAAGCGAGTTTTTGGGCGCTGCCACCGGCGGCGATATGAGCGACCTGTTTGCACGCGAGGACGAGCGCCGCGACGCCCTGGACGCCGAGCGCGATGAAGCCTGGCGCTACAAGTCGTGCGAGCGCAAAAACCGTTACGACACACGCGCCGAAGCCGAGGCCGTTATGGCCGACTGCGAAAACCGCGGACGACGCGGTTTAGCCTGCTACAAATGCGAATACTGCGGCGGATGGCATCTGACGTCACACCCTTGGAAATAAACTCCGCATCGGCACGGCGCTGGCGAAGCGCCAGCCATCGTGCGCAAGCTACGGGCGCGGCGGCACCAAAACATCGTAACGAACGGCCTTGCCCGCAAGCTGATAGCTCGGCTTGACGTCGGCAAGCAGCGGCCCCTTCACCGGCCGTTTGATAACGACCTTGCGCGGCCGCACCGCAAGCGCAGCTTCGACCAGCGTCTCCTCATCGGCACACGGCTGTTCCAGATGGTGCAAGAGTTGGAACTTCTTTTTGACCGCCGCACTCTTGGTGCGCTCGGGAAACATGGGGTCCAGATACACCACGTCGGGAGCGGTGAGCTCGCCCTGCCCGATCAGCTCAGCTGTATGGCGAAGGCCGGCGATGCTGTCCTCGCCCGCATGTAAGCGCATGCGCGCCACAGCAGCAGCAAGCGCCGGATCATCTGCCGCGCGATCCAAAGCGTCCTTGAGGAGCGCCGCGATCACGCAATCCTGCTCATACAGATCGACGGTAAAGCCCGCGGCAGCCAGCAGCAGCGAATCCTCGCCAAAGCCTGCCGTGGCATCAATCGCCCATGGGCTCTCGATGCCCTTTGTGCGCGCAGCCTTCACCAGCAGCTCTTGCTGCAGACGACCCTGTTTGAGTCGTGGCAGCATGCGGCTAAAATCGGCGCGCAGCTCCATCGTGCCGTCGGTGAGCGTGAGGCCCTCGGACTTCCCGGTCAGCTCAAGCCCCGCGGCCCGAGCAGCAGAAAAGGGATCGACGACGCCCATGGGCACTCCTTACCAAGCAAACGAATACGCGAGCGCCGTTCGCGTCGGCGCCCAACCGTCCGCTATTGTCCCACATGCGACATGGCCCACAGCACCCCAATGCAAAGCACCGCCATCAATCCCGTGCACACGGCAGCGATCACAGAATCACCCATGCGCCTTCCCAACGACCGCGGCTCACGCACTTGTCCTGCTCCGTACATCATGGCTCCTCCTTGAGACCAGTTCCTTGTTACGACCTCATCATCGCAGCGTCGCACATGAGCTGCCATCGATTTGGCTTACGTCCAGCTTTCCCTTTTGAAAGGTTGGGGTGGGCTGCGCGGGGTCAAAGCGCTTTCAGGCGCATGCATCGCCACGTTGAACTACAATGTGCTTCACCATATGTACAGCACATGGGCTACGCCAGACCGGCCGTACCCGTATCGAAAGGACCAGCCATGAGCAACGCCTGTAAATTACTCAAAATCCTATCGTTCCTCTTCTTTGTCGTCGGCATTCTAAGCGCAGGCATGGGTGCTACAGCGCTCTTTGCAGGCAGCGCGGCAGGCGATATCACAAGTGTCATGATCGTTTCTTGCGTCGTCGTCATCGTATTGGGCGTGATCGAAATTGTGACCGCTGTCTTTGGCATCCGCGCGGCAAATAATCCCGCCAAGGCTGGCGTTGTCTGGATCTGGTCCATCATCTGCCTAGCATGTTCGGCCATCAGTCTGCTCCTCTCCCTGCCCCTCTTGGGTGGGACCGGCTCAAGCATCCCCGATTTTACCGGCCTGATTGTCAGCATTATCTACTTTGTACTTGCCAACCGCGTCAAGAAAGAGGGTATGGACCGTTTGAGCTAAGCCGCATCCGTGTCAATCGCTCAGCGACTTTGATATATACGCCAATAAAAAGGGCCGATCGCGCATCTCCGCGGTCGGCCCTTTACGTTTGCCCAGATAAAACCTACCAAAATAAACCTGTCCCTTTTTGTTAGGTTAGTGGCGGTACTCGGCGATGATGAAGTCGATGTCGGTTTGAAGGGTGTCCAAGTTTGCCAGACGCTCTTTGTCGGCGGGGCGCGTGCGGTAGTAGTACGGCGTCATCTGGAACACCGCCTCGATATCGGCCTGGGTCTGAAGCGTAATATTCGCAGACACCCGCTGCGTTCCGACTAACTCGAGCTCCGTGGTCTGCGGCAGTTTCTCGTCATTAAGATATGGCGTGTCGTAGAGCACCTCCTTGAGCCCAAACAAATGACGGGCACCCGGCACCACGGTATAGAGCGAGCCCCCTGGCGCCAGCACGCGGGCAAACTCGCGCTCGTTAAAGGGAGCAAAGAGCTCGGCCACCATATCGAAGGCGCCATCGGCCACGGGGATATCCTTCATGTTGGCCACGAAGTAGGTCGCATCGCCGCGCTTGGCGGCAAGGCGCACCATCTCTTTGCCCAGGTCGAAACCGTAAGCATCCACGCCCGGCACCGCGCCCATGGCGCTGGTGTAATAGCCCTCGCCGCAGCAAATATCGAGCAAGGTCAGCTGCTTGCCCGTAGACACCCCGTGCTCCGCCGCCCGCTCGCGCACCAGCTCAACCATCGCATCGCGCAACGGCGCATAGTATCCACGGTTAAGAAAGTCACGACGGCTGCGTGCCTGCGACTTGGGATCGCCCATGGAGTCGCCGCTCTTGGACGAGCGCAGCAGGTACAGATAGCCCTCGCGCGCACGGTCAAACCGGTGTCCGCCCGAGCATGCAGCACCGCGTTCGTCGTCCACCAGCGGCTCATGGCAAACGGGACACAACAACATAGCAACTCCTTAGCGCGAACAACACAACGCCCACCATTGTCGCACGCCTTCCCCACCTAGTCATAGAAGAGACAAGGAGTGTCCCCAAATGCCGGCAGAAAAGGAACGTCCCCAAGTGCCGGCTGAATGCATTAGGAGTATCATCGTCTGCGCAAATAAGCACGAAATAGCATGTTAGAGATTGAGAGCGCATGGCTGACACCGTATCTAAGCACATTGACATGACCACCGGATCGCTGTGGCGCAATATTCCCCTGTTTGCCTTCCCCGTGGCCGCCACGAGCATCTTGGAGCAGCTGTCGAACCTCATCGCCACAGTCATTATCGGTAATTTCTCGGGCGACCAGGGAACCCTCGCCATGGCGGCGGTCGGCTCCAATGTTCCGCTTACCAGTCTTATGCTCAACCTGTTTATTGGCATGTCGCTTGGCTCCAACGTGGTCATCGCCAACGCTATCGGCCGCAACGATCAGAACATGGTCAAACGCGCCGTCCATACCTCGATTTTAATGGCGCTCGTGGGCTTTGTCGTCATCGCGCTGGGCGAGATCTTTGCCGAGCCCATGCTCGCCGCGCTCAACGTCCCCGCCGAAACCATGCCGCTCGCATCGCTCTACCTGCGCGTCTTTTTGCTCAGCATGCCCTCGATCTTGCTCTATAACTTTGAGGCCGCGATCTTCCGCTCCGTCGGCATCACCCGCATGCCGCTGCAGGCGCTTGCCGTGTCCACCGTCCTCAACATTGGCCTGGATCTCATCTTTGTCCCCGTGCTCCATTGGGGCGTCACGGGTGTCGCCATCGCCACCGCCATCGCCTACACCGTCAGCGCCGCCACGCTCTTTATCCGCCTGCTCAAGACCGACTCCGTCGTCCGCGTCACCCCGCGCGACTTAGGCTTAGACCCCGTCGCCCTCAAGCGCATCGTCAAGATCGGCCTGCCCGCCGGCATCCAAAGCGCTGTCTTTGCCGTCGCCAACATCATCATCCAGTCTGCCATCAACAGCCTGGGCACCGAGGTCATGGCGGCATCGAGCGCCGCCATGAGCCTGGAGTACGTGTGCTACAACCTGCTCAACAGCTTTAGCCAGGCCTGCACCACCTTTGTGGGACAAAACCACGGTGCCCGCCAGATCGACCGCTGTACCAAGACGCTCAAGATCTGCCTGGTCGAAGGCGGCATCGTTGCACTCACCACGATTATCGTTATTGTCGGCCTGGGGCGCGAGATCTTGTCGCTGTTCAACAGCGACCCCAACATCGTCTCAATCGGCTATATCCGCGTGTGCTCGATCTTCCCGGCGTACGCCTTTAGCATGTTCTACGAAAACATGTCCGGCTACCTGCGCGGCTTTGGCATCTCGCTCATGCCCGCCCTCATCACCATGATCTGCGTCTGCGGCATCCGCTTCTATTGGGTGTTCTGCGTGTTCCCGCACTTCCGCACCTTTGCGAACATCATGATGGTCTACCCCATCAGCCTGGGCACCACGGCGTTCTTTATGGTCGTGGCGGTGCTACTTTGCCACCCGGCACGCACCTATCGCGCCACCCAAGCCAAAGCGACAGCCCGCTAAACACCGCACTCAACGCCACGCCAGTCATTAATTGACAATATGTGAGCCCATATAGTCGATAAAGCGCCTCGTGGCGATGGGCATGGTGTCCCAGCTGCGCCAGGCGGCCACCACGTCACGCGAAGGAGCATGCACGATGGGACGCACGTGAATATCGGCCCGCATGCCCTCGACGGTACGGCGATACAGCATGCTCACGCCTAGGCCCTCCTCCACCATCGCCATGATGGTGTAGTCGTCGGTCACCTCGCTCGTCACGTGCGGCGACAGTCCATGCGCCGAGAATGCATCGAGCACTAGGCTCTGTTCGCCCTCGTCCAGCAGCACAAACGGCTCGGACGCCAGGTCGGCAAGTGTCACCTTTTCCTTTGCCGTCAGCGGATGCGCGGCCGGCAGCAGTGCCACCAACTCGTCGTGATAGACCACACGCTTCTCGAGCCCAGCGGTAAATCCGCGCGCCGTAAAACAAAAATCAACCACGCCATCGTGCACCCACTGGGCGTTGCGCGTGTAATCGCCTTGCTTGAGGGTAAAGCGTACGCCCGGGTGCAGAGCACCAAAGTCGCGGATCACACGCGGCAGCACGGTACGACTCACATTGGTAAACGTCGCGATGCGAATGTCAGTCGAGGAGAGCCCCAGCAGCTCCTGGCGCTTGCCCTCGAGCTCGGCCTCTGCGGTCACGATCTGGCGCAGGTACGGCAGATATTGTTTACCGTCGCGCGTAAGCGAAACGCCCTGCTTTCCGCGCTCGATAAGCGTGGTGCCCAGCTCGCGCTCGAGCGCCTTGACGGCCTGGCTCACCGCGCTTTGCGTATAGCCTAGCTCGTCGGCCGCGTGTTTCAGACTGCCGCGATCGACCACCATACACATAATCTGATACCGCGATGCCATCGTGCCTCCCCATCGATGTAGCCGTAAAACGTTTTGCCAGGGCTTTTTCTTCCGACATTAGCATTTCTTAATCATACTAAAGATACATTCGCTTTACTACATCCAAATCTGGGAGCAGAATCCTTTTTACGAAACCGTTCTGTAACAAAAGGAGTCCCATGGATCGCAAAAAAGCAATCGCGCTCTCATTTTCCGTTCCCGTCGCATGGGGCTTTTCATATCCCCTCATGAAGATCGGCATGGACAGCATGAACGCCACGAGCATCGTTGCGCTGCGCTGCATCATCGCCTTTGCGGCTTGCCTGCTGCTCTTCCACAAGCGCGCGTTCCGCATCAACCGCGACCTTATGGTTCGCGCCGCCATCATCGGTGCCATCATGGCAACCGAGCTCACCTGCATGTGTCTGGGCTCCAGCCTCACTTCTGCCTCCACTGCCGGCTTTTTTCAGAGCCTGACGGTCGTGATCGTACCGTTTGCCAACGCCGCCCTGCTGCGCCGCGCCCCCGAGCGCAAGGTGCTCGTCGGCACCGCCATCGTCACCTGCGGCATGTTGCTGCTCTCGGGCGCCGACTTTACCAGCCTGAATCCCGGCGCGCTCATCATGCTGCTCTCCGCTTTTGTCTATGCCGGACACATCATTGTCGCCAAGCGCTTTGTCGAAGATGTCGACCCGCTGGCTCTGGGCGTTTGGCAGCTGGGCTTTGGCGGCTTATTCTCGGGTATCGCCGCATTCACCTTTGGCGGTTTCACACTTCCCGGCACGCCGGGCGAGGTCGTGGTCGTCGTCGCGCTCGCACTTATCTGCTCTGCCTATGGCTTTATCACCCAAACGCTCGTGCAGCCCCACGTGCCCGCCGAGACCACCGGCTTCGCTTTCTCGCTCGAGCCGGTCTGCTCGGCCGTCTTCTCGTTCTTCTTGGTCGGCGAGGTCCTGAGCCCCATCGCCTTCTTTGGCGCCGCCCTCATCCTCACCGGCGTCATGGCGGCAACCGTCGAGCTTCCGCGCCTTCGCGCACATGGACAGGCTCGCATGGCAGGAGCGCCCGAGCGCGTTTCGTAGACCCCACTCTTCATACAGCCGTGGCATAAAGGCAACCGGTGCGCCTTTACAATAGATGCCAACAGAGCATCTGCCATAAAGGAGCCCCATGGACACCACAACCCGCGACCGCAACATAGCAACTTGGTTGGGCGATGCGCCGCAGCCGGTACGTGACACTACGAACCAGCTGCTCGAGCGCATCGCCCTTTTGCGTGCCGAGCAGACCATCTACCCGGCACAAGACGACATTCTCAATGCCCTCGCCTACACGCCGGCCGACCAGGTCAAGGTCGTCATCTTGGGTCAAGACCCCTATCACGGGCCCAACCAGGCCATGGGGCTGTCGTTCTCGGTCCCCGCGACGCAAACCAAGTTGCCGCCAAGCCTGCGCAACATCTACAAGGAACTCAATGCCGATCTGAACTGCCCCATTCCCGCCACGGGAGATCTAACCCCATGGGCACAACAGGGCGTCCTGCTCCTCAACACCACGCTCACCGTGCGCGAGCATGCCGCGAACTCGCACGCCAAACTGGGCTGGAGTACCCTGACCGACTACGTTATCGAACGTTGCTGCCAGCTGCCCCAGCCGATGGTCTTTTTGGCATGGGGCCGCTTTGCCCAGCAGATGGTCGAAGGCAAGCTCGCCGCGACCGGCGCGGGCAAGGCAACCGGCAAGTTCTGCCTGGCCTCCACGCACCCCTCGCCGCTTTCGGCCAACCGTGCCACGGCAGAACTCCCCGCTTTTATGGGGTCGCGCCCCTTTTCCGCTGCCAATCGGCTACTCGAACAGCACGGCTCGACCCCCGTCAACTGGACTTGCATCGACTAAAAATCGAGACATCAAAAACGCGCCCGACGGCTTTCCATCGGGCGCGTTTCCTATTCGGGCCAAATAAATTGTGTGCGGCCGGCCTCGCCGCCATCGATCAACAGGCTCTGCCCGGTCATAAACCGGTTGGTCACGCCCACAAAGTAGATCCACTCGGCGATCTCTTGGGCGGTGGCCCAGCGTTTAAGCGGCGTGAGCTCCATAATCTGGTTCCACAGGTGCTCGTCTTCCATCACGCAACGGTTGAGCGGCGTGATGACGCCGCCCGGGTCCACACTGTTGGCGATGGCCTGCGGCGCCAGGCGGTTTGCAAGGTTTTTGGTGTAGGCGATAACGCCGCCCTTGCTGGCAGCATAGGCGGGAAACTCCGATCCCGTATGTCCACTCGCCGACCCCACGTTGACCACGGATTTGATAGCCGGCGTCGGCTTGGCGGCAAGCCCCTCCCCCACAAAGGCGTAGCGTTCGGTCACGTTGATGGTGCCACACAGGTTGGCGGCAATGTCGTCTGCCGAATCCTGCGCGCCGGCAACATTTACGATTACCTGGGGTTCAAGGTCATCTGGAAACGAGTCCGGTTCGCGGACATCAACGATCAGATGGCGGTAGCGCTCGTGTTCGACCGCCGCCGGCAGCAGATCAAAGCCCACGACCTCGTGGCCCTCGTCCAAAAAGCGCTGCACGCACGCGGCTCCGATACCGCCCGAAGCGCCCGTGATCAAAACCCGCATACTTGCTCCTTAGGCGGTTGCGTGGCGCTCGAGGTACTCGGCGCCAACATTCTCGCGCTCCCAGCCGCGCACGACCTTGTAGCCCACGGGGCTCAGGAAGACCTCGCACAGCAGCTCGGCGACAGCGCCGGTCAGCGAGCACATAAGGACCTGCACCCAGGTCCAACCAAAGAACGTGTGGCTCACCACAATGGCAAAGACCAGGTTGTCGATAAACTGGCCAACACCCGTAGACACATAGGAGCGGAAGGCAAAGCTCGCAAAGTTATTCTTTTTGAGCATACGGCCGAGCGACTGGTTGAGCGTGGAGTTAACCACGGCAGAAACGAGCATTGCCAGCGAAGAGCCCAGCACCACGTACCAGGTGCCGCCGATGGTGGCGTTAAGGGCGGTGTTGACCTCGATCATGCCCGTGTCGTAGTAGGCGCCCCACATACCGGGCGTGAGCGAGCATGCCCAAAAGCACAGGCTCACGGCCAGGTTGACCAGCAGCGCGAGGATAGAGATTTTGATGGATGCCTTGGCGCCAAAGCGCTTGCAGATCATGTCCTGGCACAAAAACGAAACCCAGCTCACCACAAAGCCGCAATCGAGTGCCAGATACGGCAGGCTGATGAGCTCTTTGTTGGCCAGCAGGTTCATCATGATGACGCTCACGAAAAACAGCGAAACCGTTGCCGCGGGAATGCTCCGCAACAGGACCTTGTAGTCCTCCATGACCTTCTTGATCATTATGTACTCCTTTGGTTTTAGGTTTAACGAGCAGGATATCGGACCCGAACTGCTCGGACGCCCCGGTCTTGAGACGACGGTGGGTATGATAGCCGCTCACACGGCATCAAGCAAGCAAGCGGCGCGGCAGCCCCGCAGGGCCACCGCGCCGATGCGTTAAAAGGCTACGTTGCCAAACTCCGACAGGATAAGGTCGGGGTTGTGGTCGGTAGCCCAGTCCACGTTCCACGGGCTCGTGAACAGCAGCAGCTTGCCGCCGCGCATGTCCTCGACGCGCAGCGTGTCGCGCGTGAGCGAAAGGCCCGGGATATCGATGGTGTCGGGGTCGTTCTGAATCCAACGGATGTCCGTATAGGGCAGCGGCTGGCGACGAACCTCAACACGGTACTCGGCCTTGAGGCGGCGCTCGAGCACCTCAAACTGCAGCACGCCGACCACGCCCACGATGACGCTCTCCATGCCGGCACCCAGCTCGCGGAAGATCTGGATGGCGCCCTCCTGGGCAAGCTCCTCCATGCCCTTCACAAATTGCTTGCGCTTGAGTGTGTCGACCTGCGTAATGCGAGCGAACATCTCGGGGGCAAACGTCGGGATCTGCGGATACTGCACGTGGCGCTTGCCGGAGCACACGGTGTCGCCGATGCTAAAGATACCCGGATCGAACAGGCCCACGATATCGCCCGCGTACGCCTCGTCCACGATGGCGCGGTCATCGGCCATCATCGACGTGCCCGTGGCAAGCTTGAGCTTGCGGTTGCCCTGCACGTGGAAGGCATCCATGCCGCGCTCGAACTTGCCCGAGCAAATGCGCACAAAGGCGATGCGGTCGCGGTGGTTCTTGTCCATGTTGGCCTGGATCTTAAACACAAAGCCGCTAAAGTCTTCGCGGCATGGATCGACCGGCTCGCTGGTGAGCGTATCGGTATAGGCGCGCGGCGTCGGGGCCAGGCGCAGGAACTCCTTGAGAAAGGGCTCCACGCCAAAGTTGGTGAGCGCCGAGCCAAAGAACGCCGGGCTCAGCTTGCCGCAGGCCACAGCATCCAAGTCGAGCTCGTCGCCAGCACCATCGAGCAGCTCGATGTCGTCCATCAGGTTCTTATGGTTCTCTTCGCCAATAAGCTCGTCCATGGAAGGATCGCCCAGCTCGGCCTCGACCTCGGCGACCTTCTTGGTGGCATTGGCGTGGCCGTCGCCCTCAAAGGCGATAACGCGACGGGTCTGGCGGTCGAACACGCCGCGGAAGTTGCGGCCGCTGCCAATCGGCCAGTTCATGGGATACGTATTGATGCCCAGGACATTCTCGATCTCTTCCATGAGCTCAAACGGATCGCGAGCCTCGTGGTCAAGCTTGTTCACAAAAGTGAAGATGGGAATATGGCGCAGCGTACAGACCTTAAAGAGCTTTTTGGTCTGGGCCTCAACACCCTTGGCGCCGTCGATGACCATGACCGCGGCGTCGGCGGCCATAAGGGTACGGTAGGTATCCTCCGAGAAGTCCTGGTGGCCGGGGGTATCGAGGATATTGACGCAGGCGCCGTTGTAGGTGAACTGCAGCACCGAGGAGGTAACGGAGATACCGCGCTCCTTCTCGATGTCCATCCAGTCCGAGACGGCATGCTTGGCCGAGCTCTTGCCCTTGACCGAGCCGGCGGTCTGGATGCTGCCGGTATAGAGCAGCAGCTTCTCGGTAAGCGTGGTCTTACCGGCGTCCGGGTGGCTGATGATCGCGAATGTGCGGCGCGACGAGATTTCATCCGACAGGCTTGCCATGCGGATCCTTTCTTGCATTGAGTGCATTACGTCGTTGTAACCGCACTATTGTAGCCGCGAAATCCGACCACAGGGCACCTATCAGGACAAATTCATCAGTTGGGGCTCGGACGGTGGAATGTCAGCGGTGTTCCGCGACGGTTTGTCTCAATCTGTAACACCTAGAAGGGTTTTTGACCTCCAGATGTTACAGATTGAGATGAACGCACAGGGCGGGCAGCCAATATCTTGATCTGTAACAGTTAGCCAGCAAAAACGGGTCTAGATGTTACAGATCAAGACAAATGAATGGACCTGTCAACAAAATCTCAATCTGTAACAGATAAACGGGTTTTTGACCTCCAGATGTTACAGATTGAGGCAAACGGTCGGACGTCTCAGAAAGATCTCAATCTGTAACAGTTAGCTGCCAAAAACAACTCCAGATGTTACAGATTGAGGCAAACGAATGGACAGGCAAATAACGTCTCAATCTGTAACAGTTAGTCATCCAAAACGGGTCTTACTGTTACAGATCAAGACAAACGGACAGGCGGGCAAATAACATCTCAACCTGTAACAGCAGGCGACCAAAAACGGACCCATGTGTTACAGATTGAGATTGTTTTGGAGCAAGCGCGGCGCCGGCGGGCTATCCCACATTTGCCTCTTGCATAACTGTGTATAGTGTATATATACTGTGCTTACCGGTTATATACACGTGTAGCCCAACAGCTAAGGAGCCGCTGTGGACATCATCCTATCCAATTCGAGCGACAAGCCCATCTACGAGCAAATAGCCTCGCAAGTCAAAGCTCAGATCCTTTCGGGCACGCTCGCTGCGGGAGCCAAACTCCCCAGCATCCGTGCACTCGCGAGCGATCTTGGCGTGAGCGTCATCACCACCAAGCGCGCCTACGCCGACCTGGAGCAACTCGGCTTTATCTGCACCGTGCAGGGCAAGGGCTGTTTTATCGCCGAGGGCAACCAGGAGCTTTTGCGCGAAAACCAGCTCTGCCATATCGAAGAGCTGCTTGCGAAAGCGGCGAGCCAAGCCGAAGCCCTGGGCGTTACGCGCGACAAGCTGCACGAGATGCTCGACCTCGTAGCCCCCGAAACCATGCAGTAGCCATCTGCAAGAAAGGCTATACCATGCAAAACCTTTTAGAACTCAAAGGCATCTCACGCCGTGTGAGCGACCGTTTTTCGCTGCGTGATGTCACGCTTGCCGTAGAGCCTGGCCAGATTGTTGGCTTTGTGGGTGCCAACGGCGCCGGCAAGACGACGACCATTCGCGCCGCGCTTGGGCTTATCAAACTCGATGCCGGCGAGGTGCATCTGCTTGGACAGCGCTGCGACGACAACGCGCCCGACGAGACGCAGCGCCACCTGCGCTCCCGCATCGGGCTTGTCCTGGACACGTGTCCCTTCCCCTCCACGCTCAAGGTGGGCCAGGTCGAGAGGCTCGTAGGCCCGGCATATCCCACGTGGAGCTGCGAAACGTTCGCTGGATTCATCGACCGATTTGGCCTCGATCCCAAGACAAAGGTCAAGGACCTCTCCCGCGGCATGGGCATGAAGTTGCAGCTTGCTTGTGCGCTCAGCCACAATGCCAAGCTGCTCGTTTTGGACGAAGCCACCGCGGGCCTTGATCCCATGGCGCGCGAGGAACTGCTCGATGAGCTGCTTGCCTTTGTCGCCGACGGCCAGCGCAGCGTGCTGCTCTCGAGCCACATTACCTCCGACCTCGATCGCGCCGCCGACCGCGTCATCTGCATCGATAACGGTTCGATTGTGTTTGACCTGCCGCGCGAGGATATTACCGACCGCGCCGGCATCGCCCACTGCACCCAAGCGCAGGCCGCCGAGCTTATGGCTTGCGTCGAAGGCGCCCGTGCCGCCCACCACGCCTATAGCGTGGACGTGCTCGTGCCCAACCGTCGCGAAACGCTCGAGGCCTTCCCCGAGATTCCCTGCGACCGGGCAACCATTGACGACTATCTTCGTCTCATGCTGAAAGGGGCTTCGAAATGAAACGCGCCTTTATGTCCGATCTCGCTATCGTTCGCACGCTCATCCCGAGCATCGCGGGCGTCGGCTTGTTCATCTTCGTCGTGCTGACGCTCGCCAACGCGTCGGATGGCGATTCCGGTATGAGTGCCGGCGCCTGCGCGGTCAGTGCCATGTCGCCCATCATGGTCATGAGTTCGCTGGCCGGCTTCGATAATCAAAACGGATGGGAGCGCTATCGGGCAACGCTGCCCATCTCGCGCAAAGACATCATCTGCGCACGCTACCTGTGCATCGTTGTCTTCTCGGCCATCATGGCCTGCGCCGCCGTGCTTTTGAACATCATCGCCCTTCCGTTCTTCGATCACACGGGCATACCCCCGACGGGACAGACCGTCTTTGAGATCACAATCGCTTCGACCGCGTCCATGCTCATCTCCCTCATGATGGTGTTTTTGGCACAGCCGCTGTTCTTTCGATTTGGACATATGGAGGCGCTGCGCCTTTCCGTCGGCCTGTTTGCCCTGCTCGGGTGCCTTGCCATGGCAGCGCTGAGCTCCTCCAACCCCATCAGCAACTGGCTTATGTCGATTGCCGGGGCGAATCCCGATCCCGCCGTCCTCGGCTGCCTGTGTACAGGAATCGCGGTATTGGCCCTCGTGCTATGTGCACTTAGCTGCATCGTCAGCACCAAGGTCTACCGGGCACGCGACCTGTAGGCAAGCGGATCTCAGCCCACGCAGGCCACAATCGGTCGCAATCGCCCATCCGTAAATCCGTGACAAATGGCATGTCCCCGGCCCGTGCGCAACGTTCTATAATCAAAGCGTCACGGGCCTCGGCCCAATTTCGATCATCCAAGGGAATGTCTTTTTGGTCATTGTTCTTTAGGGAACGGTCAATCGCATAGAACCACGAAAAACGGCCGTCTTGCGGCCGTGGTTTGTTGCGCCGTTCCGTCTCCATCATCTGCCACATATGCACCTGATAGGAAAGAACAATGAACTCTGCGAAATCTCAATCCTTCCCAAAAGCCACCAGCTTCGACACGGCACTCGTACGCTCTAAGATTATGGGGCGGAACCCCCTCAAACTCTGCGAAGAGCTCCTTTGCGATGCGAGCATTCCCCGCGGCGCCCGTGTCTGCGACCTTGGGTCGGGCACCGGCATTACCAGCGCCCTGCTCGCCCGCGAATACGGGTTTGACACCTGCGCCGTCGATCTGTGGAGCGACCCCGTCGAGAACCGCGCGTTCTTCGATTCGCTCGGCATTCCCCGCAACACTATTCACCCTGTTAAGGCGGACGCCTCACAGGGTCTACCGTTTGAGCACGGCTATTTTGATGCGGTCGTGAGCATCGACTCGTACAACTACTACGGTCGCGACCCGCACTATCTGGGCGAGCGCCTACTCCCCTACGTAAAGCAAGGCGGGATGCTCTACGTAAGCATCCCCGGCATGGTTCGCGACTGCCACGACAACCTGCCCGCCTGCCTGCTCAAATCCTGGACATCCGAGCAGCTCGACTATATGCACGACATAGCCTGGTGGCGCGCCATGATCGAGCCGACCCCCGGCGTCGAGATTGTCTCGATGCACCCTATGCTCTGCACGGACGAAGCGTGGAAAGACTGGCTCGCCTGCGACAACGAGTACGCAGCAGGCGACCGCGCTGCCGTTGAAGCCGGCGCGCTCGAATACCTCAACACCATCGCCATTGTGCTGAGGAAGCTCTAAACAATAGCCGCGCGAGCCGTAAACAAACGGCCTCGCGCGGCTTCTTTAAAACGAGTTCTGAACAAACACAAAGCGCAATACGCTACTTGCGCAGCGGCTTGGGCAGCGGAATGCCGGCGGCGATAACGGCGGCGATGATCATGCAGACGATACCCTTGAGCGGGAAGCACATGAGCAGCAGGCCCACGACCATGACGGGCTGACGCATGACCGCGCCCATCGTCGATGCCGTGCAGACGGCGACGCAAAAGACCGGATCGGCACCGGTGAGGATGGCAAGGCCGTAGCCCAGGCTTACGCCCGAGAAGATAACCGGGAAGAAGTGGCCGCCGCGCCAACCAAGGTTGATGAGGGCGGGTGTCAGCATGGCCTTAACAAGACCGGTCGCGATAAGCACGCCGGCGGGGATGGTCAGATAGGTCTCCATAAGCACGTCGGCTTGGGTCTCGCCGGCAAACATGGTGTAGGGCAAAACCGTGCCGCAGATAGCGAGGGTCAGACCAGCCAGCATTGCCTTGACGACAGGGCGCTCCCCTATGGCATGGGACAGTGCCTCGCTTGCATGCTCAGAGACAAAGTATAGCCAGCCGCAGATTGTTCCGATCAGCGACAGAGGAATGAGCCAGACAAGTTCCAGGTTGCCCACCTCGGCGGACTCGAACCTGGGCATGCCCATGCCGCCGCCCACAAGCTGGCCAAGCAGCAGGTAGGTGCCCAGACCGCCGGCAATCGCAATGCCGTAGACCACAGTCTTTTGCGCCTTAGGGAGCTTGATGGTGATCTCATCGGATGCGGGGTCCTCGTCGCCGTCGGCGCTACCGGCAAGCGGTGCCACAAAGCCAAAGACGGGCGCGGTAAAGAGCGCCGTCAGGGCAGCCTGGGTGCCCAGCAGCGTGAGCTCCCTAAACTCGGCGCCAAAGCGACGCATGCGGTCGCCGACCCAGCTGCACAGACCCGCGATAACGCCGGTCAGGCCGGCCTCCGGTCCAATACTTCCGCCAAACAGCAGCGGCAGCAATGCCGCGAGCGAAAGCTTGCCCAGATTGTCATACGGGTAGCGTCCGTCTTGTTTGACCTTGGCCATCACCTGGTTAAGGTCGTCGGTCTTGGTGCCCGTAATCTTTTCGTACAGACCGATCAGCAGGCCGCCCAGTAAGCAGACGAAAAACGGGTACGGCAGAAAGCCAAACGGGCCGCTGGCAAGCTCGGGCGAAGCGACGCCCAGCGCGTGCGGAATCTCGGTCCATAGATAGTCGATACCGTGCTCCATCGCAAAAAAGAACAGCCAGACCGCGGCGCCTGCGAACGCACCGGTCACGGCAACGCTAACTAAAAACAGCGCACGGTTTTTGGGTTTTGCAAGGCTATCCATCGGGGCCTCCCGTGGTCAAAGTCGACAAGGATACGTTTTATTGTAAGACGGGCATAGCGAGGGCGGGCCAACCATCCACGCCGCGAACGGCGCCATTGGGCGCCGCACGTGTAAGTCCAAGGCTTAGCTGCCGATAATCGATGCGATCTGGTGCAGGTTATCGGCAAAGTAAATCCCCTGCTGGCGCTGCGGGCTCGAAAGTCCTTTATCAATCATGTGCTCGAGCAGCGCCTTAAGATCGTTGTAGTAGCCCCCGAGGTTGTACAGGATGCACGGCGCACTCAAGTGCCCCAACGACACGGCGGACATGACCTCGGCAATCTCCTCGAGCGTGCCCGTACCGCCCGGGAAGGCGATGAACGCGTCGCCGAGCTCGATCATCTTGGCCTTACGCTCGGCCATGTCGCTTGTCACGATGAGGTCGTCAATACCGTCGTGTTGAAACTCTGCCTCAATAAAAAAGCTCGGCTCAACACCCGTCACGTGTCCACCCGCCTCGAGCACGCTATCGGCAAGCGTGCCCATCAGGCCCGACTTGGAGCCGCCGTATACCAGCGCGTGGCCGTTGGAGCCAATCCACGTGCCGAGCTCTCGCACTGCAGGCAGAAACGCCGGGTCGTTGCCGACGCTCGCGCCCAGGTACACCGTGATGTTCATATGCAATCCCCCTCGTCGTGACGCGCGGCACCCGTTCTATCGTTGCCGGCGACGATACTCGCGCACGCGGCGCGACAGGTCAGCGAGCTCGTCACGATCGAGCTCTTCCAAATGCTCAAGATCGTCCATAAAGCGCGCCATGGTGTCCTTTTGGCGCAGTTTAATGAGCGTATTGCAGTAGTTCACCGCCACGCCCGTGAGCATGGCAATGTAGAAGATGCTAATAACGCTCAGGACGACGGTAATAGCGCGGGCGACCGGCGTTTCGGCCGGGATATCGCCAAAGCCGATGGTCGAGACCGTCTCAAAGCTAAACCAGAGACCATCGCCAAACGTAAGGGTCGTGGGCTCGGACAGCCAGACAGCCGTCGAGCACAGCAGATAGAAGATAAGGAACAGGCCCGTGATGCGCGCAAAGCCAGCCTGGCGCAAAACATCGGCAAGCGTCCTCAACTTGTTCATCGCGACCCCTTTTCCCAGACGCCCCATCACATTCGCTCGGTATTGTCCCACAACCGGCACTTGGGCAACCGACAGCTAGGGACGTTCCTTTTGTGCCGGCAGAAAGGGACTGTTCCCCAACTGCCGGGCGGAACCGTTTAGCGGCTCAGCTGCCGACTAAGCATGCTGAGCTGGTATCCTTATGCGAAACTATCTCAACTCGATAGGATTTCATGTGAAACCTTCCGCCGTCCTTCGCTTAGCCCTACGCCGCACCCTGGCCGTCGCGCTTGCCGCACTCGCCATACTGAGCACCATCATGCCCGCCCCCGCCTTTGCCACCGACTCCGACCAGCAGGTCAAGACGGTCCGCGTTGGTTGGCTCGTCAACAACAAAGGCTTCCAGGAGGGCACGCCGGGCGAGCGCCTCTCGGGATGGGGCTACGAGTACCTCCAGACCCTCTCGTATTACACAAAGGGCTGGCAATACGAATACGTCAGCGGCACCTTCTCCGAGCTTATGGACATGCTCGAGGCAGGCGAAATCGACCTCATGCCCAACATCTCGTATTCGGCAGAACGCGAGCAGAAGCTGCTCTTTTCCTCGAACCCCGAGGGCACCGAGCGCTACTACATCTACGCCAGGCCCGACCGCGACGGCCTGGCCAAGGGTGACCCCCAGGCGCTCCAAGGCCTCACCATCGGCTGCAGCCCTGGCGTTATGCAAACTATCGTCGGCCAGCAGTGGCTCGCCGACGAAGGCGTTACCTGCACCTATAAAAAAATCGACACCGGCAGTGCCCTCTTTGAGGCGCTTGCAGACGGCGAGGTCGACGCCGTCATCATGAACGACACCATTTCGTCGCCCGATGCGTCACCCATGTTCTACGTAGGCTCGAGCGACTACTATTTTGCCGTTCCCAAAAGCCGCCCTGATCTGATGAACGACATCAACGCCGCCATGACGACCATCGCTCGCGATAACCCGCGCTATAACGAGGAAGTCAAATCGAGTTACTCGACCCAAAACAGTGGCTCGTCATCGCTCACCGGCACCGAGACCACCTGGCTCAAAGAAAACGGCAATACCATCACGCTCGGCTATCTTAAAAACCAACTTCCCTACTGTACGCAAAATGACGACGGCGAGATGGAAGGGTCGCTCGCCTCGCTTGCAACGACGTTGCACGACAAGTTTGGCATTACGGTCAAAACAATCGCACTCTCGAACAACAAGCAAATGATCAAAGCCCTTTCCAACGGAACCATCGATGTCGCCCTGCCGTTGTTTCGCGACTACTGGCTCGCCGAGCAGACAGGGGTCATCCAGTCAAACTCGATGGGAACGGTTTCGCTGACCGCCATTCACAGTGGCAAAAACCTGAACAGAGACCTTAAGAACATCGCTTGTACAAAGAGCACAATCGTTAACCGTTTTGAGCTCGAAAGTCTCTTTCCGAACGCAACGGTAACCGAGTATTCGAATGACGGCGAGGTGCTCAAAGCCCTCAATGAGGGGAAGGCACGTTGCATCATTGTCCCCAGCACGCGCCTGGAAACTCTCCGCGACATCTACGACATCGAGGATTTCGAAACACAGGAACTCACCAACACGGCGCAACTATCGTGTTTAATTTCGCGCGGCAAGCCCGAGCTGCTGGGAATCATCAATAAGGGCATCGTCAATGCAGGTGAATCGCTCTCTGCAAACAGCTATTTCCCCACATCGTACTCGGCGCAAGAATCGGATGCGTTCCGACTTCTCTACCGCAACCGCATCGTCATTGCGGCAGTTGTCATCTGCATTTTGCTCACCGGCATCGTCATCCTTGTCTGGTCGCTTTACCGCGCACAGGAGGAACGGCAGAAAGCCGATGCCGCCAACGCCGCCAAAACCGCTTTCCTCACGCGCATGAGCCACGACATCCGCACGCCGCTCAATGGCATCCTGGGCCTTATCGAGATCGAGGAATTGAAGGAAGGCGATATCCAGGTCGCCCGCGAGAGCCGTGCCAAGGCGCGTGTTGCCGCCAATCACCTGCTCTCGCTAATCAACGATATCCTCGAGATGGGCAAAATCGAAGACCACAAGCTAACACTGGAACATGCGCCTTTTAACCTCAAAGAGCTCTGTGACGATGCGCTGGTGCTGTGCAAGCTCCGCGCGTCCGGTAGCGGCATCACAATGCAGGACAATAGCCTGCCGTACGCCACGGGGCCATACATGATCGGCAGTCCCACCCATATCCGACGTATCATAATCAACCTGCTAGACAACAGCATTAAGTACAACAGGCACGGCGGCTCCGTCACCTTTAGCTCACAGACCAAGCCACTCGATAACGGGCGCGCGCTCTTTTGCTTTAGCGTTTCGGATACCGGCATTGGCATGGCTCCCGAGTTTTTAAAGCATATCTATGAACCGTTTGCCCAGGAAGGTGACGATGCA
This sequence comes from Collinsella aerofaciens, assembly GCF_009876115.1. GTDB lineage: Bacteria > Actinomycetota > Coriobacteriia > Coriobacteriales > Coriobacteriaceae > Collinsella > Collinsella aerofaciens_N. Next base: position 126,985 of record NZ_WWSY01000002.1, read on the forward strand.
CGCAGCAAATTCCAGGGAACCGGCATGGGCATGCCAATCGTCAAATCGCTCATCGACATGATGGGCGGCACGATTGAGATTTCGAGTGAAGTTGGCGTGGGAAGTACGTTTAACGTCCAGATTCCGCTCGAGATCGACAAGAACCCTCAGGCAAAAGAACGTACAGACGAGCAGGCATACAGTTGCTCGCTTGCCGACATGAACGTTCTTTTGGCAGAAGATAACGAGCTCAATGCCGAGATTGCCCAGGCTCTGCTCGAAAGCGAGGGCATCGTCGTAACTCGCGCCGCCGACGGCAACGAAGCGGTCGACCTATACGTTGGCCGTCCCGCGGGTAGCTTCGATGCGATTCTAATGGACATCATGATGCCGGGCATGGACGGCTACGAGGCAACCCGCGCGATCCGCCTGAGCGAAAAGGCCGATGCGGCCGACATCCCCATCATCGCGCTCACCGCCAACGCCTTTGCCGAAGACGCCAAGGCGGCGCACGACGCCGGCATGAACGCCCATCTGCCCAAACCGCTCGACTTTAACAAGCTCAAAAACATACTCGCCTGTATCAAGAAAAACGGGGCTGTTTCGCTATAGTTTGTGCTCAACCACCATGCGCAGTAGAAAGGAAGCCAACGATGTTTAGGCCCTTACGTCGAAAGAAACGCGCCATCACCGACGAGGAAGCACGCGAGTTGCTCGCCACCTGTAAGCGCGGCGTCTTTGCCGTCAACGGCGACGATGGCTACCCCTATGCCATTCCCGTCAACTACTTCTTCGACGCCGAGCACGACAAGATTTATTTCCATGGCGCCAAGGCCGGCCACAAGGTCGACGCACTCAAGCGCGATGACAAGACCTGCTTTACCGTTTACGGCAACGAGTGGTACAAGGACGGCGACTGGGCTCCCTACGTTATGAGTACCGTTGTCTTTGGTCGTTGTCGCCTGGTAGATGAAGCGCCCGCGTTTATCGAGGACAAAGTCCGTCAGCTCGCGCTTAAGTACTACCCTTCTGCCGAAGAAGTCGAGGAGGAGATCGCCAAAGACATCAAGGGCGTCCAACTCTACGAGATTTCGATTGAGCATCTTTGCGGCAAGCAGATTCATGAAAAGTAGCGAATGCGGAAAACGCGCTCGCTACCCTCTGCGCCCCATGCGCCCACGCATTTTGACGGCGTGGGCGCATGGGGCAGCACTCGAATCGAGCGCCCCCTATACCCCAAAAACGTAGCGGTCCAGGCGGTCGCACGCTTCCCTTACGCGCGAAAGCGGCAGCGCCAGATTCACGCGAATGTGGCAGGGCCCGTGGAAGGGACGGCCGTCCTGATACCCCACGCCCACGCGCGCCCCCTCGTCGAGCAGCCACTGAATATCGCGGCCATGCTCGCGGCACCACTCGGTGCAGTCCAGAAACACCATGTAGGTGCCCTGCGGACGCGAATAGGACACGCCCGCAAAATGCTTGTCAACGTAGTCGCAGAAGTAGTCAACGTTGCCCTCGATGACCTCGTTGAGCTCATCGAGCCACTCGTAGCCCTGCGGCTGATAGGCACCGATAAGCGCATGCATGGAAAGGACGTTCATCTCGTTGTAGTGAGTCTTGTTGGACACGGCGCACACGCGGTCGCGCAGCGTCTCGTTATAGATGATGTGATAGCTGCCGACCAGGCCCGCCAGGTTGAACGTCTTGCTGGGTGCATAGAGGGCAACCGTGCGCATGCGGGCATCCTCGCTCACCGACTGCGTCGGGATATGCTTGTGACCCGGCAGGATGATATCGGACCAAATCTCGTCCGAGATCACCACGCAATCATGCTGGCGATAGATGTCCATAGCACGCTCGATCTCGTCGCGCTCCCATACGCGGCCACAGGGGTTGTGCGGCGAGCAGAACACCGCGGCATGGATGTGGTTTTGGGCGAGCTTGCGCTCCATGTCCTCAAAGTCCATACGCCACACGCCCTGTTCGTCGAGCTTAAGCGGGCTGTGAACAATACGATAGCCCGCGGCTTCGATGGACTTGGTAAAGCCGATATAGGTGGGACTGTGGACCAGCACCGCATCGCCCGGCTGCACATACGCGCGCAGCGTCGACACAACACCGCCCAGTACGCCGTTTTCGTAGCCGATATGCTCCGGCGCCAAGCCCTCGACGCCATTGCGGCGGCTCTGCCATTCGATGATGCGGTCGAAGTACTCGTCGCGCGGATCGAAATAGCCAAACATGGGATGCTGGGCACGCTGAATGATGTGCTCCTGGACCGTGGGCACCGTGGCAAAATTCATGTCGGCCACCCACATGGGAATGCGGTCGAAGCCCTCGTCGGGTGCGTTCGGAGCCATGCCGGGAATTTCTCCCCAGGAGTCAACGGTGATGGCGTCCATGCCGTGGCGGTCGATGATTGAAGTGAAGTCGTATTTCATGCTGAGCTCCCGTGCAAAGCGGATTGTTTTGGTAGGCGTTATTGTCCACCAGCATGGGCGGTTTTGGCATGGGGTTTGGCGCTTAATTTGACGGGTGCGGACGAATGGCTGGTTAGTCTCGCGCGTCGGTGATGGCGGTTATCGTCAACCTGGTTCCGTCGACCGTAAACGATATGTCGAGCCCAGCGTAAGCCAAATGGTAAATGCGGTTTGGCTCGTGCTTGCTACCCGCGCGGCGCGGATCTTGGCGAAGAACCTCAACCAAGCCAGGAATCTTTGCGGGCGGGACCATATCCTGTAGCGCTTGCGGAAACTCGACGTCGAGCTCTTGCCACGGAGCATCCTCAATCCAGCCTCCGGTCGCATCCGGGTGGCAGTCGGCAAACGGAATGTAGGGCTTAATGTCGTAGATGGGCGTGCCGTCGCGCAGGTCGGCCCCCAGCACATGGATAATCGGACCATCGTCGGTGAGCTCGACACAATCGAGCTTGACGCAGGTGAGCCCGATGGGATTAGGGCGAAACGGACTGCGCGTGGCAAACACGCCCACGCGCTCGGCTCCGCCCAGGCGCGGCGGGCGTACGGTTTTCGACCACTTGGCATTGGTGCCGGACCTGTCCCGCGTCTTGGCATCGGCGGCAATATCCTTGGCCGTGCCGCCGGGCGTGCCGTTTTCGAAGCGCCAGAGCAGCCATAGGTGGGAGAAGGAGTCCAGACCCTCAACCGCTGCGTTGGAGGCAAATTCCGGCTCAAAAACGATGCGCCCCTGCAGATGGGGCGCCAAAAAGCTGTTGCGCGGGATGCCGAACTTCTGCGGCAGGTCGGTATGTATGTGTGCAATAGGTTCCATGCCGGTCATTGTACGGCATGGGCGCGCGGGCGACGGGCCGCGATCCCCTCTCATCGTCATCTGCATGCAACCAACGGTTGCTTGGAAGGGCGCCTACTGCCGCGTATGCTTAAGCCATCAACCAGCAGAAAGCAGAAAGGAGCCGTTATGGCCTTTGCAGAAAAGCTCATTGCTGTCCGTCGCGCCCATCACCTTACCCAAGAGCAGCTCGCCGCCAAGCTCTTCGTCACACGCCAAGCCGTCAGCCGTTGGGAACGCGGCGAGGTCACACCGGGTATCGACATGATGAAGCTCATTGCCGCCGTGACCGGCGAGCCGCTGTCCCACCTGCTCGAAATGCCCGAGCACTATTGTCAGAGCTGCGGCATGATACTCACGCCCGACGACTGCGGCACCGATGCTGCGGGCACCGCGACCGATCATTACTGCAAGTGGTGCTACGACCACGGCCAGTACACCTACGAGACCACGATGGAGGCGATGATTGAGGACTGTGCCCCGCGGCTGGCACAAAACACCGGTATGTCGCTCGACGAAGCCGTCTCGCTCATGGGCGCCGTCCTGCCACAACTGGAGCGCTGGCGCACCGTGCAGGAAAACGAGGAGCGCTACGGCGCCGAAGCGCGGGCACGCTACGGAGACGAGGCGATCGACGCAGCAAACGAAACGTTACTGGACATGGACCCTCAGACATGGAACGACATGAAGGAACTTGAACGCGCTATTCTGGGTCAGCTCTCGATTGCCATGGGCGACGGCGATCCAGAGAGTAACGATGCCCACAAACTTGTCGCAATGCACCGTCGATGGATTGGCCTTAACTGGGGACGCGAACCCCAGAACGAAGCGTACCTGGGCCTCGCCCACGGCTATCTTGCCGATCAGCGCTTTGTTGACTACTACGACAAGCCCTGCGGCGCCGGCGCCACGGCATTTCTGGTTCAGGCAATCGAGTCATCGCTGACTCACGCATAGACTGCGGCGGCTTTGGGTATCTCAACCGAAACCTCAACCGATTGGAGACACCATGGCTACTGATCATGAGCTCGTGTTGTACGTTATGACCGGCTGCCCGTATTGCATAAAGGTCAAGCGCTTTCTGGCAGATAACGGCGTGACCATCCCTGAGCGCAATATCTCGACCGATTCCGATGCCGAGCAGACACTCATCACCGTCGGCGGAAAACGCCAGGTTCCCTGCCTGTTCATCGACGGCAAACCACTCTACGAATCGAGCGACATCATCGCATGGGTACAGGAGCACCTGCTCTAGCACTCATTGGGGACGCACTTAAATGAGTAGTTTCACTCATTGGGGACGTACTTAAATGAGTAGGTAGGAATTCAGTTTCTCAATTTTATAGAACATACGTTTGCTTTTATGCTATACTCACCTCAAGGCATGAGACGAGTCGAGAGCTCCTGCGGAGGTCCCCAATGACACGCTGGAGCGAGCTCGGTAAGTAAGATCAGTGGTTACCGCACTCGCCCGTCTCAGGCAGGCCGCGCTCCTGTTCGCCGTCGCCATCAAAGAACGGCACTCACAACCAAACGTTTCCGTTATCCGTGAGTCACACAGGAGTGCATCGTTATGGCAAAAAAGATTCCAACCTTTACGTCCGACACCGTTTCAAGCGCCCGCTCAGATATCAGCAGAATCGTTGAAGCCAAGAGTCTCAATCAAAAGGGCATCGATCATGAGACTTCGCTTGAGGGGGCATTGCTCATCGGGCGCCGTCTCGAACAAGAGACTGCCGGATATCCCGTTACCAATCTCAAAGGGCTGCTCTCCCCCGTCGGCGCTCATCTACACAAGCACTATGGCCCTCGCCTAGGACAATCCTATCTCACACGCTGCATTAAGCTCGCTCGCGCTGTTCCCAAAGGCGCTCCCTTTCGATCAGAGCTTGACCTAACTCACTATGAGTCGCTCGCTCGCGTCGCAAACGAGCACCTGCGCCTAGAGCTCATGAACGTCGCGGCCGACAACAGGTGGTCCTCATCGCACATCGCGCTTCACGCCAGATACCAGAGTCCGCAAGATGCTCCAAGCAACAGGGAATTCCGCGAGCTCGAATCGAACCAAGAAGTTTGGCGCTTTGCCCGCGCTTATACGGATGCCTGCGGAATCATTTCGCTCGAGAAGTTTGTTGAGCTCTACAATTCATACGCTCCCAAACCAGTCTCGATATTCGAAGTACATGAAACCATTTGGAAAATCAGAGACGAGTCGGGACGCATCGACAACCCCTGTATGTTATCCAAGGACGGAGAGCTGTACCTCATAGCGCCAGAACTAGACGACACGATTGAAGATAACCCTTATTACTACGACGACTACGGATATTGTTATCGAAAATACGAACGCCATAGCGAGTACACCAAGGAAATGCGTTCGCTGCGCGAACGACGCGTTCAGAGCAAAAAGGCAGCTATATTCGCTGGTCATAAGCAGCATTCGATTAAACTGCTCGATTATGAGGACGTCGTTTGCGGATATGCCAGCTACACACGAGCCGTTGAATATCTCAAACAGTATATTTTGAAAGATTTCAAACTTAGCGCCGCAAGCCTTCACACAAGAGAGGACGAGTTCGATTTCATCATGGCAAAGCTCTTGCGCTCTATTGGTCTCAATGGCATGCCGACAGCGCAACAAACAATCGAAGATGCCGAATTTTTATTGATCGTCGTACGACCCGATTTTTACGAACAGGCGAAGATAATCAAGGTCTCCAAGCTCCTCACAATAGCCTACGAAAACACCCCCCCCCTGTGGGAGTTCAATGGACGCTCACATGCCGAGCTGAGAAGCGAAGAAGCGGTGGGTTCTCCGGTGACGACTTTACATCGAGAAATTCAATCAAAACAGGCTGCTTAACCGTATTAACTGCTTGCATTTTTGTCTACAAAACTGTATACAAAAAGAGAGGCCCTTATGGAGCTCATCGCAATCCACCCCCATGCCCTCAAACACGGGCTGACGGAGACGGATATTACCTGCGCCTGGAACTCCGCTTTCGCATGGCTCAGGCGTGATCTTGAAAATGGAGGCATCGATTGCGTTCTCGTTGGACTTGATGGAAGAAACCGTCTTATGGAGCTCATCGCTCGATGTTGCCCCGATCGAGATGGGTACATCATTTACCACGCCCTTGTCCCTCCTACGCGCAAGGTGCTCAGAGAAATCGGGATCGATCGATAGGAGGCACTATGGACGCTAAGCAGCTCGAGAAGATGATGGGGTTTGCTCCCGGAGAGCTGGAAAAGGCCGCAGAGGCATACGAAAAGGATGAGTGGCCAAAGGGTCGCACTATCAAGTTGGGAAGGCCGCCGATCTCCGATGAGCCGAGCGTTGTTTTGTCGGCACGCGTGGGTGAATCGGTTCTTGAGGCGTTTGACGCAAAGGCAAAGCGTCATGGGCAGACACGCACGGAGCGGCTCAGGGAGCTCATTACGCTCGATGCAATGATTGCCTAGTCCCCGCCAAACCCAAACGTGTACGTCAGCATCCAAAGTCGACATTTTTCGGCATCTTTGGATGCTGGTGTACAGCTTTTGCAACATTGTCGTTGGGGGCGTTCTTAAATGACTAGTCGATAAAGAACGCCCCAAATGACTAACTAGCCGTGGAAGCGGGCTATAGGTGCGAGTGGTTGTTCGCGAAAGACGCGATCGACGGCGGCGCGGTATTCGTCGACCTTTTTAGTCTTGCGTACGAGCTTGTGAACGGTAGCGGGGTCAATGAAGGCGCATTTGGCGTAGAACCACCACTCCTTCATGCGAAAGACCGCATTGCCGCCAATCTCTTCCGCGTACGCCGCAAACAGCGTGTCGTGGAAGCGCTGCAGCTCAGCCGCCGTGGCAGCAGGGCCGCCGGCAACCATGCGAGCCAGCGCGGGGTTCGCAAGCAAGCCGCGCCCCAACATTACGTGGCACGTTTCGGGATAGGCCTCCACCAGCGCATCCATGTCCTCAAGATCAAAGATGTCGCCGTTATAGGCCACGGGAAACGGCGCACGCTCCAGCGTCTCGCCGTAAAACTCCTTGCGCGGCGATCCCGTATAGCGGTCCTTTTGCACGCGCGGGTGCACGATAAGCTCTGCCAACGGCATACGGCAATACAAATCGAGCACACGCTCGTATTCGTCGTCGCTCTCCAGTCCCAGCCTGGTCTTTACCGATACCGGCAACGGCGACCGCTCGCACACGTCACTCAAGAACACCTCGAGCTCATCCAAGTTGCGCAGAAAGCCCGAACCCTTCCCCTTGGCGACAACCGTGCCCGAAGGGCAGCCAAGGTTGAGATTGACCTCGCGGTAACCCATGTCGGCGAGCACCTGCGCCGCCCACACAAACTCGTCCGCGTTTTTGGACATCAGTTGAGGCACCACGTTAAGCCCCTGGTTATTGGCGGGATCGACCTCTTTAAACGCCTTGCCGCCAAAGCGGTTGCCCACGCGCGGCGGCGGCAAAAACGGCGTGTAATAACAATCGAGCGCACCGAAACACTCCGCATGCACGCGACGGAACACATGCCCGGTAATCCCCTCCATAGGGGCCAGCGATAAATACATCAACATCCACTCTCAACTCAATGTGACAAAGGGACAGTCCCTTTGTCACATTGCAAATCATCATACGAGTGCTTATTTTGGCACACATACGTATCGGGCGGCATCATCGCGTGGGCACAGGAGCACCCGCTCTAAACCAGGGCAGTCGTGGCACTTTTGCCGTATGACCTGCGCTCACCGATGGCGGGATTCTCTATACTGAGTCACATATGACGGCATCGCGCCACAACGACCGCCACGACACCAAGGACCAGCCATGGCAGCACTCTGCGAACAAGAACGTAAGCGCATCCAGCGATACTGCATCTGCCCCAAGGTTGCCGGAGCGGCGCTTGCCATGGCATTCGTGCTGCCCTTATTGATCATTCCCTTCGAAATGATCGACGACATCGTCTTCCATCACGAAGGCTTCCAAGAGACGGGCATGATGACCGCCTTGGTGCTCACCGCCATCGAGCTCGTCATATTCTGCTATTGCGCTCTCGCCCCGCGCTTTGGCATGCGTGGCAAGCAGTGGAAGGAAATGCAGTACCGGCTCGCCGTCGAGCAGAGCGAAAAAGACCGCTCGGCACAGATCGCAGGCGTTGTTGGCACGCAGGCCGCCGCACGCCTGCTCAAGAACAGCGACAACGAGGCTGCACGCAACCTGGGCGGCGCGGCAGAAGTCGCCGCTGCCGTAGGCGCCGTCGCCACCGCGGCAGACGTGCTTGCCGAGAGCTTTGCCAACGCAAAGGCCATGGCAGAAGCCTGTGGCGTGCCCATCCCCCGTGCAAAAAAGTGGATCGTCGCGCTTGTGGCGCCGCCCCTCGCAATCGTGTGCGGTGCCTATATCCCACAGCTGGCGCAGGGAAACATCGAGATGCAAGAGAACGCCGCGGCCGCGGCCGAGCAGATCGCCATCGCTCGTAAGGCGCTCGAGCCCTCATGCGAGTACGTGTCCGCCGATAACCCCTACGAGCGATATCAAGACTACGGCTATCACGTCCGCGGCTATCTGCACGACGGCGACTCCGATGCCCAGAAAACCTATACGTACCTGGATTTTGACAACAAGGGGACGCTCACGGAAGTGAGCTACGCAGCAGAGGTCGACCCCGGCGCGAGCCTCGAGGACAACCTCGCCCGCATCGAGCTCGATCTTGACGAGCTTTCCTCTGCCGTCCAAACCATAGACGTCAAGACCGCAAGCCCCGAGCTCCTGGCACCGCAGAAGCTCCCCGAAGAGTTTAGGCAGGCTTTTTTGAACGGCTCGCTCTACGAGAGAATCTCTATCAGGACGAATGACGGCCCCGTCAAAGCGTATTGCTCGTTTGATACGGATCCCAAGGACGAGTTTGACGAGTACACCCATCCGACCATCCGCATCACGTTGATGGGCAAAACGAACTAGGTGCAGGGAGATGAATGTGACAAAGGGACTGTCCCTTTGTCACATTATTCGGAGCGTAGGGCCTCCACGGGGTCTTTCTTGGATGCGCTACGGGCCGGCAGCAGGCCGGCGACAACCGTCAGCAGCACCGAAATCGCGATGAGCACCAGCGCATCCTGCACGGGCAAGCTCATCAGATTGGGTACCTGTTTGGCAGCAAGCGCCCAGGCATTGACCGGGAAGCTCACGAGCACCACGACGACAATAGCAAAGACGCCGGCAATGAGGCCTTCGATAAAGGTCTCGGCATTGAATACGTTGGCCACGTTGCGCTTTGACGCGCCGATCGCGCGCAGGATGCCAATCTCCTTTTTGCGCTCCAGTACGCTGATGTAGGTGATGATGCCGATCATGATGGAGCTCACCACCAGGCTGATACTCACGAATGCGATGAGCACCAAGCTGATGGTGTTCACGATGTCGGTCACCGAACCCATAATGATGCCCATGTAGTCGGTGTACGAAATTGCCCGATCATCATGGCCGGCGGCTTTGACCTGCTTGTTGTACGCATCGATGTGATCAAGCACGCGCTCCTTGGCCTCAAAGTCACGCGGGAAAATCTTGACTGAGATGGGGTCTGCCTCGTCCGCATAGCCCAACGTGGTCAGATTGTTGTCGTAGGTGAGCTTCGACGCCTTCGCATAGCTCATCATGAGCGAGCTCAGGTCCTCGGCGTCCATGTTGAAGTGGATGGCATGAGCAAAGGCACTCGCATCCACGCGCATGGCGCTCGCCAGGTTAGCAAAACTCGAAGACATCTGCGTCGCCACCTGGTCCATAAGCCCTGCCGCGCCCGCCTTGAGCTGGGATGATACCGTCGACGCTATCTGCTCGCTGATTGCCTTCATCACCTGATCCATAGCCTGCTGCAGATACGGAGCCAGCTGCTTTTGCACATAGTCGCTCATCGCCTGCTGCAGACGCTCGGCCAGGGCATCGCCGCCGAGCGCTTTGAGCTGGGCCAGGATTTGCTGAGCTGTGTCATCATTCTCAAGATACGTCGAGAATGCGGCAGAGAGCTTTGACGCGTCCTTAAGATCTTCGGGCGACAGCGCCTTAAACTGATCAGACTGCAAAAAGCCCTCAAACAGCTGGTTGGCTAGTGTTCCCACCTGCTGCATTTGCTCGGGCGTGAGTTCCAGACCGTCAAAGATACCCGAGAAATCTGGGGTTGGCGCTTTTGCCATGATGTCGCTGAAGTCGATGTCCTTGCCAACGCCCGAAAGGTCAATGTCCAGCCCGGACAAGTCAAGACCCGACAGGTCCATACCGCCGGCCGCACCCGAAAGTGCAGACGTATCGAACGAGAACGCGCTCTTGAGCGCCGCCTCGTCCACACTGAACATGCTGCCCAGATCCACGCCTTGCTTGGCCTCGCCTTGCAGTTCGTCGAAGGTTTTGCCCGTAAAAACATCCGTCTCGGGGTGGGCGAGTTGCTCCTGCACAATCTGCGAATCGGCGGCGCGCTCCATAAGCTGGCGAGTCAGTGCATGCGTATAGGCAATGCCCGGAGACAACGCACTCGCATTGGCCGTCTCGTTAGGTCGCACCACGCCCACAATGTGCACGTCAATACCGTCGGCAACCTTGGCAGCCATAAAGTCGGCGTCGTCAGACATGTCGGTCCACATGCCGGTCTCTTCGTTTTTGCGATAGGCATCGGCCGGCGACAGCACCTTAAACGTCGTGGACAGCGCATCGTCGTAGGTAAAGTCGGCGCCGGTCTCGGGCGTTTCGATCTTACCGTCAGCCGTCATGGCGCTGTTAACCAGGTCGTTGAGCTCATCGATATCCAGCGCACCGATGCTGTAGAGCGTATAGTCGCCCACCGTACCGCGGCTCGAAAGCACCATTACGGCTTCGTTTGCGGACGTGGGCCAATGACCGGCGACGACATCGTACTGGCTGTCGAGCAGGCTCTGGTCGTCAATCATCTCGTTAAAGACCGAGGTTCCCATGGATTCCATGCTCACCGTTGCCGCCGAGCTCGCGCCGCCGCTCATGGCCTCGGTCATGGCATTGGGCACCAGCCGGACAGGCCTCTCGTCTCCCTTGCCCGCGCGATAGACAACCGGCGTTACGCCATAGCCGTACTGAATGGCGTTGACCTCTTTATCGATGCCGTCGCCACCGGCATCGAGCCATGCCTTAAAGCTCGTCATGTCGTTGGACTTAACACTCGCAAACATATCCTTTACGGCCGTGACCACGGGGATTTTATCGGTTCCCGGAGCCTTGCCGTCGGTGCCGTCGTCGGATAAATCCTCGCCGTTGGACGCCTCATCATCCACAGCCCCCTGTCCGCCCATCATGGACGACAGGTCGTAGTCCTGCTTGGAGATGGTGAGCGGGTAGCTCGAAAGCGTATCCTCCTCGACCTTTTTGATGTAGCCGTTTACGCCGTTGGACAGCGCCAGAATCGCCGCGATACCGATAATGCCAATCGAGCCCGCAAAGGCCGTCATGGCCGTACGGCCCTTCTTGGTCATGAGGTTTCGAGCAGAAAGCCCCAGCGCCGTCACAAAGCTCATCGAGGTTTTGCGCGTAGGCTTGGCTTCGCGGCGCGCGGCCTTGGCAGCATCGAAGGGATCGGAATCGTCGGTGATCTTGCCGTCCGCCAGATTGACGATGCGCGTGGCATATTGGTACGCCAGCTCGGGATTGTGCGTGACCATAATAACCAGGCGGTCGCGCGCCACATCCTTGAGCAAGTCCATGACCTGCACGGACGTTGTGGAATCCAAGGCGCCGGTCGGCTCGTCGGCCAGCACAATCTCGGGATCGTTGATCAGGGCACGGGCGATGGCCACGCGCTGCATCTGTCCGCCCGATAGCTGGCTCGGGCGCTTGTTCATGTGCTCGCCCAGGCCGACTTTCTCCAACGCCTCGCGCGCACGCTGGCGGCGCTCGGCATGCCCCACGCCCGTGAGCGTAAGCGCCAGCTCCACGTTTTCCAAAATGGTCTGATGCGGAATGAGGTTATAGCTCTGGAACACAAAGCCAATGCGGTTATTGCGATAGGCATCCCAATCGCGATCGTGAAAGTCCTTGGTCGATATGCCGTCGATCAGCAAGTCACCAGAATCGAAATGATCGAGCCCACCGATAACGTTGAGCATCGTAGTTTTGCCCGAGCCCGAGGGACCCAGAATGGCCACGAACTCGTTATCGCGAAAAGACAGGCTTACGTTGTCGAGCGCCACCTGCGTAAACGACTGCGTAACGTACCTTTTGCAAATACCTTTGAGCTCCAACATGGACGGCAACCTCTCCTGCGCAGGCACCCTGCCCGCTCTCCCCCGCCGTTCGTATTCGACGCGTTTGTCCTACTCTATCCCCATTTTTCACCGACACCAGTGAGGAATGCAACGAACCGCGCCAAAAAACGAACGGGACGGCACCCAAAAGAAGAGGCCCCGAGCGGGACCTCTATATGGTGGAGATTATCTTGAAAGGCAGCGGACTACTCCGCACAGCGGCGCACGATCCTCGCCATGCTTTACGCGTTTTTTACTGCTCGCTATTCGCAATCGCCTGGTCGATAAGCTTGTCGAGTGCTGCGCGCTGCTCGGCGGAGCTAATGGCTCCCACGATTGGATCCCCTACGATGTTGCCGTTCTGATCGATGACATACGTTGTCGGGAACGAGAACAAATTTGATGTGAACTTACCGGCCTCGCTATCCGACTTGAACCAGATGTTCTTATATGTCACGCCCTTCTTGCTCAGCACGTCCTTGGCATCTGCAATCTCGCCCTTGTTGCCATCGAGCGTAAAGGAATTGACACCCACGACCTGGCCGCCCTTCTCGGCAAGCTCCTGATTCAGTTTCTCAAGGTCGCCCAGCTCGCCCACGCACGGCTTGCAAGTGGTGAACCAGAAGTTCATGACGGTGACCTTGTTCTTAGAGAACAGCTCGTCGCTGTTCACGTCGTTGCCATCCAGGTCTTTGCCCGTAAAGCTGGGGAACTTCGTCGCCTCGCTCGAAGCATTGGCACCAGCCGTCATGCCAGCGGTCGAAGCGTCGACGCTCTCGCCTGCGCTCGGCGTGCTTCCACAGCCGGGGAACTCCTTCTCCAAGCTCTCGAGCTTGTCCTCGATCTCCTTGATCTGCTGTGCACCGGCCTTGAGCGTCTTAAGCTCATCCGCCGTAAACTCATCCTTAGCGCCGTCGATGGTCTTGAGCAGGAAATCGCCGTAATTGCTGCCATCCTCAATCATTGCCGAGTCTTTATTTGCCGCGTTGAATACCTTTTCCCACAGCGCGTTATCACTCGAAAAGATCTCGTTCTCCTTCTGCATGAGCTTCGCATACAGCTCGGCGGCCTCGTCGGCATTGGCCGGCTTCTGCGCAGTGAGTTCTGCGATCTTAGGATCGGAGCTCGCAGATTCGCTCGCATTGCCACCGGGCGCCGAACATGCCACAAGGCACAAGGCCAATACCGGCACCATAAACAGGGCCGCAATCTTAGAAAGCTTCATAGTCATTCCTCCGTTTTGTCGAAGCTTGTTTACTTTTTATCGGCAGTCAAGGGAAGCTTTTCCGCCGACACATCCAGGCCATAGCGATAGCTGATGGCATCGACGGGGCAGGCCCCAATGCACTTTCCGCACCGGATACATTCGGCATGATTGGGCGCGCGGACCACATCAACGTCCATCTGACAAACCCTTGAACACTTGCCGCACGAGATGCATTTGCACGCGTCGACCTGAATCCCCAACAAGGACACCTTATTCATGAGCGCATAGAATGCGCCGAGCGGGCAAATCCATTTGCAGAAGGGGCGATAGAACAAAACGCTCAGCACTACCACGGCAATGAGAACGGCAAGTTTCCAAGTAAAGAGCTGTCCCAACGCAGATCGAATGCCGGCATTGGCAATGGCCAGAGGAATGGCGCCCTCGAGCACGCCCTGCGGACAGATGTATTTGCAAAAGAACGGATCTCCCATCCCCAGATCGTTGACCACCAGCACAGGCAGCACTACCACAGCAAACAGCAGCACGACGTACTTGATGTACGTGAGCGGCTTGAGCTTTTTCGTGGAGAACTTTTTGCCAGGAATTTTGTGAAGCAGCTCCTGCAGCCAGCCAAACGGGCACAGAAAGCCGCATACAAAGCGTCCCAGCAGCACGCCGAGCAAAATGAGCGTACCGGTAACATAGTAAGAAAAGTTGAACTTGGATGAACCTACTACCGACTGGAACGACCCGATGGGGCACGCACCCGATGCCGCGGGGCACGAATAGCAGTTAAGCCCGGGTACGCAGACTGTTTTTCCCGCGCCCTGATAGATGCCGCCTTTGGCAAAGTTTGGCAGGTGAATGTTGGTAATAAGTGTTGCCGCCGCTTGAATGAATCCGCGAAATCGAGCCAAAACATGCGACGCAGTGTTTTCTCTTTTATCCAATTCCGATACACTCCAAGCACAGCCTAATCGCTTTGGCCAGCACGGCATCTGCCTCGCCACGCATAACGCCAAAGCACACCATGGCCACACCGACGATCAGCAACGCAACCTGCATTACAGGTTTTATCGCTTTGAACAACTTGACCACTCCTTTCGTCACGCGACCTATTGGACCATATCGACTATAAAATCCGTGTTAAGCGCGATTTGAAATGTGCAAGGAGACTGTTATGCGTATTTTGATCGTCGAGGACGAGCGGGCGCTGTGCGACGCAATCGCGCGCAGCTTGCGGAACTTGGCGTACAGTGTCGACTGCTGTCACGACGGACAGGAGGCGCTCGACCTACTGGACGTTGAGGCCTTCGACCTCGTGGTACTCGACCTCAACCTTCCCCGCATCGACGGCATGACCGTACTCAGGGAACTTAGGAAAACTGACTGCGAGACTAAGGTACTGATTCTGTCCGCACGTGGCGAAGTATCAGATAAAGTCGCCGGACTCGATGCCGGCGCCAACGATTACCTCACCAAGCCGTTTCATCTGGACGAGCTTGCGGCAAGGATTCGCAGCCTTACCCTAAGACGCTTTACACAAAGCGACGTAGTTTTAACCTGCGGAAAGCTCAGCTTTGACACCAAGGCGCGCATCGCTTCCGTGGACAGCGAGGCTTTATCTCTTACGCGCAAGGAAACGGGAATCTTGGAATACCTGATGCTTAATCAGGGGCGTCCGGTAAGTCAAGAGGAGCTTATCGAGCACGTTTGGGATAGCAGCGTAAACAGCTTTAGCAACGCAACCCGCGTTCATATCTCGTCACTCCGCAAAAAGCTACGCAGCGCTTTGGGATACGACCCGATTCGCAATCGGATTGGAGAGGGCTACGTTATGGAGGATAGCGAATGAAAAGGCTTTCGCTGCAATGGCGCATAACGATTATGACGGCACTGCTCACGTGTGCGGCGTGCGTGCTGACGAACTGCCTGGTCGGCTATACGGGCATGCGCTACATGGATGCCATCGGCAGTAACATCTCGGCCTTTAACGCAACCGGCGAAGATTCGCCCCAGGCGTTCGACCCGACGAAAGCGGTCCCCGATGACAGGGTCACGATCGTCGTAAACGACGCACAGGAGTCTTTTGGCACGACAACCTGGTACATCACGGCTGGAGTCACACTCCTTGGCGGCGTGCTGGCATACTTTGTGAGCGGCCGTGCACTCAAACCGCTACGGGATTTCGCCGCCCAGGTAGAGCGCGTGCAGCCTGACAACCTAAGCGAAATCAGACTCAGTGAAGATGTGCCCACCGAGCTACAACGATGCAGCGCCTCTTTCAACGACATGATCGCCCGTCTTGGCGAAGGATTCTCTGCACAGCGTCAGTTTACCGGCAACGCCGCACACGAGCTGCGCACCCCGCTCGCCCTTATGCAAGCACAGATTGAACTATTCATCTCCGAGCACTCCGGTTTGCAACCCGAAACAGCCGAGCTGCTCGGCCTGCTGCAAGAACAAACCGAGCGCATGTCTCGAATGACCAAGGTATTGCTTGAGATGAGTGAGCTCCGCAGCGTTCCTTGCGAGGACGATGTTGAACTCGGCCCCTTGTCCGAAGAGGTCCTCACTGACCTTGCGCCACTTGCCGAAAATAGGAGCATAGCCCTCAACTGTGCTGGAGACGCTTTAGTAATCGGGAGCGACACGCTCCTCTATCGGTTGCTGTTCAACCTGGCCGAAAACGCCATCCGTTACAGTCGCTCCGGCTCGACTGTCAATGTCTCCATCAGCGACAGCGACAGCCACGTGCTCCTGCGAGTCAAAGATGAGGGCTCGGGAATACCCAAGCAGTACCGAGAGAGCATCTTCCAGCCGTTCTTTCGTCTAGACAAATCCCGCAGCAGGGCATACGGCGGCGCAGGACTCGGGCTAGCGCTTGTTTGGGAAATTGCAGCGCTTCACGGTGGCACGGTAGAGGTCGAAACAAGTTCCGAGAACGGGACTACCATGCTCGTAAGCCTCTCAAAGGGGGCCACCACGTGATCCGACTGTCCAGGGGTCCCACTCGGCATTGTGAAACGCGTCCCAAAACTTGGACATGAGAAATGGGAGGCAGTTCGCATCTATGCCGAGGACGAAGTCCTGGCGGGGATTCAGGATGCGCAGAGGAAGCTTACGGCAGAAAACCCCGACAGAGTCGTGACCGTCGGCGGCAATTGTATGGTGTCGCTTGCCCTCTTCGATTACCTGCACGGGAAATACGAGAACGTTGGAATCGTCTGGATCTATGCGCATCCGGATGTATCCACGCTGAATGATGACTACCCCAACGCTCACGCCATGGTACTTGGCAGCCTTTTGGGAGAAAGTCATCCCGGTCTTCGGCGGCGAATAACGCGAATGTCCGCAGGCAGACTCCAATCTGTGCGCGGAGAAGCTGGGCGACGCAAACAAGATTCCTCGACCCGAGCATGGAGATGAATCCGTCTATCAGTCTCATCGCATACTCAGAGGAGGATGCCAGATATAGATCCCATTGGGTAAAGTCGCCGTTCATAAAGGGAATCACTGCATTGCGCTCGGCGACTCTCAAGGCACTCAGGCTTTGTTCTATTTTCTCAGCTTCTTGTTTGAACTGTTCGCTATCCAAAATGCCCCCAAATGCCGGCTTCTCAACAAATCAGAAAAAGCATTGGCTATACTGATGCGGACAGTTCCGGGAGGGGTGCAAGAGACGGAAGGGCCGTAATGGGTGAGAAGGGCGAGCGGCCGGAGCGGGTGTTCCCCGGCAGGACAGACCCGTGGTTCATAGCGGCCATGGTGATTGTGGCGGGCGGTTTATCCGCGGCGTGTATCGCGTGTTTCCTGAGCTCGAGTCCCGCGCTCCTATGGGGCTGGCTCGCGCTGCTGCCCATCCCGGCCCTCGTGGCCCTGGCTGCCCTTCCCGTCCGCAGCAATCGCCTCGAGCTCTACGGCGACCGCCTCGTCGTCGTGTACGCTGGGACGCGTTCGGTGATACCCTACGCCCACGTGCGGGGCGTCCGGCGCACCAGGACGCTCTGGGCGGGGACGGCCAACTCGCTCGACCGCGTCTACATCGAGGCGCCCTACGACGGCGACGCCATCGTCTCGGTCAGAGACAACGACGCCCTCGTGGCGGAGCTGGGGCGCAGGTGCGGCCTTGGGCCCGGCGCCTGACGCCCCGAAAGGAAGAGAGGATGGACGTCCCGCACTGGCCCTACTGGAGGAAGTATTCCCTCGGCGGCACACAGGTCTGGTACGCGGACTGGGGCGACTGCCCCTTCGACACTGGTCTACATGAGCCCAGTTGAGTTCAGGAACGCAGGGCTGTCCCTGTAAAAAATGTTTAAGCAACCGTTGCAAATCCATTCTCCCGCGCAGAGAGCCCCGGGTAGGCCGAGCTCGCGTCGGGCATGTAGCCCATACGCCTCCGGGCGGCGGCAAGCCCGCGCCCGCCGCGCTCGCCGAACAGCTCAACCGAGCCCGAGCTGGGGCTGGCGGTGCCAGTGACGATACAGATGAGCGTTGACTTCCCGGCGCCGTTTTCGCCGATGAGCCCGTAGACGCGCCCCGCCTCGAGGGCGAGGTCGATGGGGCCGAGGACGGTCCTCCCGCGGTACGCCTTCGTGACCCCGTGAAGGCGGAGGGGCATGGCTGTCGTCATTGCGTTCCTTTCTCCTCGGATGGATTTTGGGTATGCGTCATGGGCCCCCGCGCGGGACGGGGAGCGAATCGACGCAGGCTCGAGGCCGGTTGGGTTGGGGTTGAGGTCCGGGTTCCACAGGCTTGCACAGCCCGACGGACAGGGCGTCCGGGCACGCTATGCTTAGGGAGCGGTGGGCGCCTCCGGGGCAGCAGGGGACTCGGACGCGGTGATGCCGGAGGTGTCGACCTCGCCGATTCCGGCGAGCTGCTCGATGAGGGGGAGGCCCGTCGGGTCGTCCACCTCGACGCCGCCGAGCACGATGGTGCTGTCGCGCGTGTCGATTTGGGTTGTGAACACGGCCGGGTCGAAACCCGAAGCGATAAAGCCAATGCCCGCGAGGACAACACCCGCAGCAACGAGCCCGCCCGCCACGGCGAGGTAGATCTTCTTCGCACTGGTCATGGTACTCACTCCTTTCTACGCCGCGAGATGCGCGGCAGCGCCGCCCTTCTCGCCCTTACCCTTCCAGAAGGGCGAGGCGGCCTTCCTCGCCCAGAGCGCCGAGAGGCGCGCAATTTGTTTTGAGGCGGCCCAAGCGCCAGCACCAACGAAGAGCGCCACGCCGACGAGGCCGAGCCCCGCGCCCGCCGAGGCGAGGGCGTACGGGAAGTGGCCGATGATGATGCCGCTTATGGCAAGCAGGAGCTCAACTACGCCCACGCCCCCGAGTGCCGCCGCGACGATCCACACGCAGAGCGCCAGCACCCAGATGCAGATATAGACCGTGACGGCCACGGCGGCGAAGGCGGCGAGCAGCGGCACCCACACCGGGGAGCCCACGATGGTCAGCACCCACAGCAGCGCGGTGCTGCGCCGGCGCGTCCTCGCGATCGCGCGCGGCACGGCGGGCAGGTCGTCGAGCGTGGCCTCCGCCACCTCGCCGGGCGTGCCCATGGCGGCCACGGCCTCCTCCTCGCTCATACCGTCCTCCATGCGGTCGGCGATGGCCTCCGCATAGAACGCCTTGGTCTCCTCCACCTGCTCGGCCGGCAGGCAGGCGAGCAGCTCGCCCAACCGGCCCAGAAACTCATCGCGCGTCATGGTGCGCCCCCTCAACGTATGCGTAAATCTCCCGTACGGACGGCCACTCGGCCAGGAACTCCTCGATGCGCGCTCGCCCGTCGTCCGTGATGCGGTAGTACCGGCGCAGCCGCCCGTTGTGCTCGGCGGAGCGCGCCGTGATGCACCCGGCCTTCTCCAGGCGCTTGAGCAGCGGGTAGAGCGTCGACTCCGTGAGCCCCATGCTCGCCGGTACGTCCTTCACGATCTGGTAGCCGTAGGACTCCTCGCCGGAGACGGCCGCGAGCACGCAGGCCTCCAGGAAGCCGCGCTTCATCTGTGCCTCCATCCGCACACCTCCTCTCGTCATATACTATGCTATACACACTATACGATGCAAGGTATTAGACGTCAACTCTCATCGCGAAGATTCTCCGGCCCCTGCGCGCTGCGAACGTGATGTCGCGGGGCGGTTGGCATTATGCATGAAACGTCAAGTAACGCTCTTTTGATCCACTTCCGCTCGGCCCCATATGCCTTGTACAACGCCCTCTTCGACCTCGGGTTCAAGAGAGCCGCTAGTCTTCCTTTATACGTTCGGCATAATCGTCGGCGATACCCACAAATTCCAGTCCCGAGCAGCAGGAGTACAATTGCTGCTATTGTTGCCAGCTGTTGGGAGATGGAAGATGGACTGCGATGGCTACCCATGCGTTCCCATGCCGTTGATGTGCACCGCCTTTGTGCCGGGGCAGATTGACGCTGCGGTTGCAGGCATTTCCGACCCCGATTCACGCACCATCGCCACGGCAGAAGCGCTGTACTTTCGCGGACAGGCCGCACTCGCCGCCGAGACAGCACGCCCCTATCTTGACGCCACCGACCCCGCGCTGCGCTATTCCGCATGCTTTATCTGCGGATATGCCAGTCTGTCGCTCAACCGTATCGCCGATGCCCGCCGTTGCCTTGCTGGCATCCTCGATACGCCGGCCGACGAGGAATCACCCGCCGTCCACGCCACGCATATCCTGTTCGCCTCGGCCGCGAGCGTCCTGCTGCACTTGCCTTCCCCGTATTCCGCCGAAGAGTTTTATCCGCTTGCGGCGCATCTGCCCGAAGGCCTGCGCCTGTTCGCCAGCTACGTGATGGCGCACGCCTTATATCTGCGCGGCGAATACGGCCGCAGCCTGGGCATGGCGGAAAACGCCCTGATTATGAAACAAGGAAGCTACCCCATCTCGGAACTGTTCCTGCACTTGGCAGCCTCCATGGCATGCATGAGCCTCAAGGACATCGACGCCGCAAAAACGCACTTCGGAGCTGCTTGGAACATTGCGCGCTCCGACGGCCTTATCGAGCTCATCGGCGAGCACCACGGCCTTTTGCAGGGGCTCATCGAGGCGTGCCTAAAAACGCAATACCCTGACGACTTCGCGCACATCATCGAGATCACATACCGCTTCAGCTACGGCTGGCGGCGCATCCACAACCCCGATTCGGGCGAGGACGTGGCCGACGACCTGACGACCACAGAGTTCACCATGGCCATGCTCGCCTGCCGCGGATGGACCAACGCCGAAATCGCACGCCATATGGGAGTATCGCCGGGCACTGTCAAAAACCGCCTATCCAGTGTGTATGCAAAGCTTGGCATCGGCACGCGCACCGAACTGGTCGCGCATATGCTGCGTTAGCGGCCAGACTGCCTAGCGCAGCATGCGCGCTCCGGAGCCCCGGCGCTTCACGCGCTCAAATTGGACATTTTGGCCCTCGGACGGCACTACCGCCACGGGGCACCTTCTCGCAAAATTGGATTATTTCCACCGAAATTTGCGGAATGGGGGCCCAAGATGCTTGATCGCCGTTCGTTACTTGTTGCTGGAGCGTCCTCGCTAGCGAGCATTATGTTGCCTCGCGTGCCGGGAAGCGAAAATGCCTTCCTGCTGCCGTTCGCGCCCACCGAAGCCTATGCCGACGAAAAAGACCCCTTCAGGGTGCTCGTTCTCTCGCGCACCATGTTTGGTGTGGTCGTGGTCGACGTCGCCAACAAGAATATGCCCATCAAGGGAGCGCAGGTCACGCTCACGTCGCGCTACGCCGCAGGCAAGCAGCTCACCGCCACGACCGATGACGAAGGCACGGCCATCTTTGAGGTCGCGCCGCTTTCGGAAGGCTACGTGGACGAGGCAACGCTCCTTGACGCGTACGACTTTAACGGCGGCATCTCCATTAGCATGGCGGGATACCGTGATGTCGAGATTCCCCTTGCGCGTATCCAGGGCGGCACCGCCATAACCGCGCCCACGCGTCCGCTTTCCGACGGCGAGCCGTACTTCCGCCAACTCACATTCGACGAATGGGACATCCAGTACGCTGAAGCCACGTTCATGGCATTGCCGAAGGACGACACGGCAAACGAGCAGCCCGATACGCACGCCTTTACCGTTCAGGCACATCTGCCACAGGGCGGACAGGCAACGCTGCGCATCAACAAAGTGACGCCTGCCGCGGGCAGCTCACCCGAAACCGTCACGCAGATCGGTCAGATCAAGGCCAGCGCATCGGGCGCGGATAATCTGGCGACGTTCACACTCGAAGACAAGTTTCTCGACGCGGCATCGGGCCTTCTGGAAGAAGGGTGCAAGCTGCGCTTTGTCCTCGACTATCAGGGCAAAACCTACACGCTTTCATCCCCTATGGCCGTTGTCACCGCGCCGGCCGCAAAGGCGGAATCGGGCTCGACCACCATCATTCCCACCACCATGGACCAAGAGATCACTCCGTTTGATTTCCCCGCGGCGTTTCCCGGCATCGGAGGCAATAAGTTCACGTGCTGGATGCCTTTGTTCCCCATCTTGTTCGATTTCTCGTTTGCCGGGTACGTGCTGTTTGGCGGAGGATACAAACCAGCCAGCTACATGAACGATTCGGGCAACCCTGATCCGGAATACTGGAAGAAGTCACCGCGCGAGTCGGGCGCCAAGCAGGCAAACCGCTACCTCGACGAGATGGAGGGGAAGTGGAATCAGTACAAAAGTATGAGCGCCGGTTCGGGCACCGATCCAAGAAACACTAAGTTGTTTCGCCACCATTGCACGCTGCTGTTCACGATGGATATCGCCACACAGCTGTACGGCTCGCTTGCCTACGATTGGGTGGGCAAAACCTGGGGTAACAACAACGACCCCGCATACGGCAATATTAAGGCCCTCTTCCAGGTAAGAACCGACCTCAATTGGACCGAGCAGTTTACCCTAGGACCGGTGCCGTTTTTCCTAAACGTCAACCCCTGGGTGCTGGCGAAGCTGGCGCTCGCCGTGGGTGCCCACACGCACGGCAGCGGCGCGGCGTTTTTTAAAAACATTTCGCTCGACTATTCAAACACGTCGGGCTCGTTCACCATCCAGATCGGGCTCGCCGTCACCTTTGGCGCCGGCGTTGCAGGCGTCGCTTCGTCTGCCGTGCGCGGCGCCGCATCCCTCACGCTGTTCATTGGGTACGAGAAGGCAGACGGACACCAGCTTCCGCGACTGCGTGTAGGTGCAGACGTCGATGTCGATGTGATACTCCAGTTCGTAATGTTCAAGTGGACCACCAAGGCTTGGTCGGGGTCGTGGCCCACGCTCGCCGATTCGTGGAATATGTCGGTGGACAATGGCGACCAGTATGTGCTCCAACGCTCTGAGCTCGCATTGGGTGGAGATACCCCTTACACGCTGGATGCCTGCTTCGGCACGCCCGGCAACGCCGAGGCAGGTGGTGTGCCGCAATTTATCGCATCGGCCACCATCGTCACCAACGCCGAGCTGCTCGCACGCGCCGAGGTTAAGGCTACTGCCGCAAACGTCGCGCCTACCGTACGCGATTGGGACCGGGCGGTCACGCGCATTGAGCTCGAGGCGGATGCAGAAAGCGACGACACGGGACAGATCGAGCATTTCGTCCATGCACTGATAGAGGACGACGACAACGCCGCGCCGATGTATAAGTACGCCTATATCGGGCAGCCGACGAACGTCGTTGCGGACCCCAACGCCAATTCTGCCGGTGTATCGGAGGACGAGCGTGGCGGCATCAAGCCCTCGAGTGACAACGTGCTGTTTACTGGCGTGCTCAGCGAAGCTCACATGAAGCTGGCAATGATTGCCGGCGCAGAATGCCTATTCCGTATCGCCTCGGTGCGCTACGGCGAGAATGGCCGCTCGCGCCTAGTGGTGCACACAAAGGCAAACGGCACGTGGTCCGCTCCCACGCCCGTGGACTTTCCCCTTGGGTTTGGCGAGGGCGACGTGGAGCGCGATGGCATATACGATTACGACTTCGACGTGGTGGAATATACAGACGGGAGGGAAAACCAAGACGCCTACGTGTTGCTGGTCTCGGGCGAGCGCCGCGACGGCGACAACACCCCTTTCGATACGGCGAGCACATCCGGCATACTGTCCGTTGTGCGCCTGCGCATAAGCAACGGCGGAGTTCGCGTGGTGTCGCATACGTCATGGCGCAGCATCTCGCGCGGCCGCCTGCAAGAGGATGGCTACCATTGCCTGCAGTGCCCGCGTATCACGGTGGGCAAGACGCTGGCCGACGGACGCCTGTCGGGTGCCTACCTCCACCGCCGCGGAGCCACCGCAGAGAAGGCGCTCGGCAGCGAGGCTGAAGTTGCGCTGGAGTGCTTCACCCTGTGGTCGGACGTTTCGGGCGACAGCCTGACGTTCCGCCAAGTTCTCCGCTTTCCGCAAGCACCGTCGAGTATCGAGCTGGGCGAACCCGAGAATATCAACGGCAAAATGGTGGTGCCCGTTGCGTACGAGACCGCAGACGGTTGCGGCTGCGCATCGTACGCCGTGATCGGCCAGTCCATTGCGGGCTGGGGCGTTATGCCACCAGACGCCACGGTACCCCATGCGGTGCCGTGGCCACAACATTCGGGCTTTTTGGCCACCGTCAACGAGCAACTGCAACATATTACTTGGACGCGAGGCGCATCGGCATTTGCAACGCAGCCCGTGGGTGCCGCAGGCTGTGGCCCGGCGTCGTTTAGCGTAAGCAACAACGGCAGGTGCGTGCTCTATGTAGAGAACACCGATGGCAAGGTGGGACAAACCTACGACGAAGAAGGCAACCCGGTAGCAGTGATGGGCAAGCACTTCCGCATCTTCGCCAGCACCTTGGCAGGCGATCTGTTCACGGAGCCGTTCGTGATGTGCGAGCTGGACCATCCCGTCGATCAGATAACGACATTTTTGACGCCGGGAGGCATGCTCTCCGCGCTCGCCACGCACATTGTGAGCGCGGAGAAGAGCGAGGCAGAGCTGCACGGCATCGAAGTGCCCTTGGTGGCGTGTGCCACTCCGACGGGCGCGGTCGCTACCTCGGGCGCGGTGGTGCCCGGAGCAGCAGGCGAATCCTTCATGGTCACGGTGCGAAACGACGGCAACACTTTGCTGACCGCCGGTACGATCGATCTGTACCGAGAGGGCTCCGGCCAGCCGTTCTCCAGCGCATCCATCGGATTCGGAGCGAACGCACGCATGGCTTCGATCTACGATCCAGAGCTTGCCGAGGATGCTTCGGCCAACGATATGGCACGCGTGAAATACGCGCTCGAGACGCTGGACGCGCGTTTTGCAACGCACCCGCTGGTAGCCGACAACGGCAACGCCGTGCTGGCACCGGGTTGCACGGCACAGTTCCGCATGAGCTTCGCCATCCCCGAGAGTTGGAGCGACGAAGTGGGCAAACGCGTAACACTCTACGCAAAGGCGCGCGACCTGGTGGCGCTCGACCCCGTGACGCTCGAGGAAATCCGACCCGGCGCAAACTCGGCACTGGGCGCCGTACTGCACGAGCTTCATGTGCCCGACGCGGCATGCGAACGCTCAAAAGTTCAGGTCGGCATATGCGACAGCGCGGATACGACAGGACTTCACGACGCCCCGATGACGGCAGACGGCGATGGTGGCTCGAGTGGCGGCGGTACTGACGAGGGCGGCAGCTCCGGAGGAAGCAGCTCCGGCAGTGGCAAGGACCACGGCAATAACAAGCGCTCCAGAAAAGCGGGCGCGCTTGCGGGCACGGGCGACAGCAACGTCCCCCTAACCGCAGCCGCAGCAGCACTCGCCGCAGCTGGTGCCGGCCTCGTCGCCTACAGCGCCCGTCGCACGGCGCTCGAAACCGACACCGCCAATGAGGTCAATTCGGATAAGCCTCGCTAGCTCCTAGTTACTTTTGTGAGAGACGCCGACTCGGCTCATCGAACATCAAAATGGGCTGGCCCCGATAACTCGGAGCCAGCCCTGAGTCGCCTGACGTAAGAATTGCGGCGTTACTTGAGCTTCAGTGCCTCCATCATGGGCACGGCGGCATCCCAGTCGATCTTCCAGCCAATCGACACGCGGACGGTCTCGCCCGTCGCGGGAGCCGTCGCAAACAGCGTATGGCCGTTGTCGGGACCGGTAAAGCGCAGCCACGTTATGCCGTTGTACTCAACCTGGTCGGTTGTTGTCTCCTTGCCTTCGTAGACCTGCTCTAGGCTTGCAACCTCTTCCTCCGGCGAGCGCGGGAAGATGCTGATGTTCAGATGTCCTCCAGTCTCGTCGTGGAAGAAGTTTGCCTTTTCGCGCTCTTCGTCGGACGAATCCAGCGTGTACCCATCGGCGGCCTCGATGCTGTACGATGCGCAGTCGATGCCCGTTAAATCTGCCTTCTCGCCAGAATCGGCCACGCCGCCGGCCGCCTTGAACTCCTTGGTCTCGCATCCCGTGGTGTCAAAGTGCATGGCCTCATGATTCTTGGCGGGGGCGTAAGCGTCTACGAACTCGACAGTGATGGGCCCGTAGTACGCCGTCTTGGGCGCCCAGAAATACACGTACTCAACGGTCTCGCCCGGGCCGATATCTGGCCTCTTGGAAAGATCGATGCCCTCGTGAAGCTCATCGGGAGCCTCACTTGCAACGTAGTCGAGCACGGCCGACTTGCCGGAAGTAAACAACGGGTCGCCTGCCTCAAGATCGCCTTGGGCAGCATGCACGTTAAAGGAACTGAACGTCCTGTTCTTTGTGTTGTTGTTGGTAATCTTGATGTGCAGGTAAAAGCCGTCCTGCTTCTTAGCATCACCGCGATAGAACGTACCGTGAGCCACCGACTCGTAGGTAATGCCTGCCACCTCGACCGTCTGCGACTCATAGGCCCTGGGCTTCTCGGCCTTCTCCTGCACAGGTGCGCTCCCGCCCGAGCCACTCGGCGCATTACCGCCGCAGCCGGCCACCGTACATGCCAGCACGGCCGAAAGCGTCACGGTGGGAATTCCTAACAGCAGCTTCTTCGTCATGGGCTTCATCATCCTCACCGCTCCTTTCGGCTTGTAGCTCATCCGTTGCCCGAGTCTCAAGTCGACCCCGTGGCATCGGCTTCCACTATGAGCGTATGACGAAACACGGCGCGGGCGAAGTGACCCACGGCCCAAATAACGACCCGCCAGCGTTCCTTATGGGCCAAAGGGACTCGCACACGCACGCCCGTGGCCCATAAAACGAGACGCTTGTCCCAATGTTCGATTCGGAACAACAATCCGCACGACACGTTTTACCCATTATCCGAACGATTGTTCGATGGATTTCGTGTTGGTTGGAATCGTCTGTGGGCTGGGCTATGCTACCTTGACTATCTATATGACTAAAACGCAGCAAAGGAGCACCGAGAGAGCGAGCATGGCAAAAAACACCGCAAACTATGGTAACGACAGTATTCGTCAGCTCAAGGACGAGGAGCGCGTACGCCTGCGCCCCGCCGTCATCTTTGGCTCGGACGGACTCGATGGCTGCGCGCATGCTGCCTTCGAGATCCTGTCCAACGCCGTTGACGAGGCACGCCAGGGCTACGGCAAACTTATCACCCTTACCGCCTTTCGCGATGGCTCCATTCAGGTAGAGGATAACGGCCGTGGCTGCCCGCTCGACTGGAACCCTTCCGAGAAGCGCTTTAACTGGGAGCTCGTCTTCTGCGAGCTCTACGCCGGCGGCAAGTACAACAACAACCAGGGCGGCGACTACGACTTCTCGCTCGGCACCAACGGCCTGGGCTCCTGCGCGACCCAGTACGCTTCCGAGTACATGGACGTCACGGTTTGGCGTGACGGTAACAAGTACTCCCTGCACTTTAAGAAGGGCAAGGTCGTCGGCGCCAAAAAGAAGGCACTCGAGATTGAGCCCAGCGCCGAGGACCGCACCGGCACCACCATCAAGTGGCGCCCCGATCTTGAGGTCTTTACCTCCATCAGCATCCCCCACGATTGGTATCGCGAGACCATGCGCCGCCAGGCCGTGGTCAACGCCAACGTGACCTTCCGCCTTCGCATCGAGGGCGACGATGGCGAGTTTTCCGAAGAGGACTTTTGCTATCCCAAGGGCATCGAGGACTACGTACTCGAAAAGGTCGGTACCGACTACCTCACCGAGCCCTTCTTTATCGAGGCCGACCGTCGCGGTCGCGATCGCGAGGACCTGCCCGATTACAACGTAAAGATCACCGCGTGCATGTGCTTCTCGCGCACCTTCATGATGCAGGAGTACTACCACAACTCCTCCTGGCTCGAGAACGGCGGCTCGCCGGAGAAGGCGGCCCGTAGCGCTCTGACCAGCGCCATCGACGCCTACATTAAGCAACAGGGCAAATACAACAAAAACGAGAGCGGCATCAAATGGCAGGACGTCCAGGACTGCCTAGTTCTGGTGACCAACTGCTTCTCCACCCAGACGTCCTACGAAAACCAGACCAAGAAAGCCATCAACAACCGCTTTATCCAGCAGGCCATGACGGCATTCTTTAAGGAGCGCCTCTCGACCTACTTGATCGAGAACAAAGACGCCGCCAACAAGATCATGGAACAGGTGCTCATCAACAAGCGCTCGCGCGAGAACGCCGAGAAGACGCGCCAGAGCATCAAGACCAACCTGCAGCAGAAGACCGACATGGCCAACCGCGTGCAGAAATTCATCGACTGCCGCTCCAAGGACAAGAGCCGTCGCGAGATCTACATCGTAGAGGGTGACTCGGCAGCAGGCGCCATTCGCACCTCGCGCGATGCCGAGTTCCAAGGTGTTATGCCCGTCCGAGGCAAGATCCTCAATTGCCTGAAGGAGGACTATCCGCGCATCTTTAAGTCCGACATCATCATGGACCTTATGCGCGTGCTGGGCTGCGGTGTGGAGATCAAGGACAAGCGCATCAAGAATCTTGGCGCCTTTGACCTGAACAACCTCAACTGGAACAAGGTCATCATCTGTACGGACGCCGACGTCGACGGTTATCACATCCGCACGCTCGTGCTCACCATGCTCTACCGCCTGGTGCCCACGCTTATCGACGAGGGTTACGTGTATATCGCCGAGTCTCCGCTCTACGAGATCAACTGCAAAGAGAAGACCTACTTTGCCTACACCGAGCTCGAGAAGAACGGCATCCTCAAAGAGATTGGCGACCAGAAGTGCTCCATCAACCGCTCCAAGGGTCTTGGTGAAAACGACCCGGACATGATGTGGCTCACCACCATGAACCCCGAGACGCGTCGCCTGATTAAGGTGGAGCCCGAGGACGTCACCAAGATGGAAACCATGTTCAACCTGTTGCTGGGCAACGACGAGGCTGGCCGCAAGCGCCATATCTCCGAGCACGGCAAGGAATACCTGGACCAGCTGGACCTGCAGTAGCAGCAAATCGATAACGACGGCCCATAAGAAGTTCAAGAGGATATCGTGGCAAAGAAGAAGACGAAGAACCAGCCAAAGAAAAAGCAGGTCAACGCCGAGAACGTCATCGGCCTGCACTCCGAGGTCACCGACCAGCCGATCACACAGACGCTCGAGGTCAACTACATGCCCTACGCCATGAGCGTAAACGTCTCGCGCGCATTCCCCGAGATCGACGGCTTTAAGCCCTCGCACCGCAAGCTGCTCTACACCATGTACAAAATGGGTCTGCTCAAGGGCGAGCGCCAGAAGAGCGCCAACATCGTGGGCCAGACCATGAAGCTCAACCCGCACGGCGATGCCGCGATCTACGAGACGATGGTGCGCCTAGCCACCGGCAACGAAGCGTTGCTTGCCCCCTTCGTGGAGTCGAAGGGCAACTTTGGCAAGTACTATTCGGGCGACCTGAGCTACGCCGCCTCGCGTTATACCGAGGCCAAGCTCTCCCCCATCAGCGCCGAAATCTTCAAGGACATCGACAAGGACCCGGTCGACTTCGTCGACAGCTACGACGGCGCCATGAAGGAGCCGCGCCTGCTGCCCACCACGTTCCCCAACATCCTCGTCTCGGCCAACAAGGGCATCGGCGTCGCCATGGCGTCAGACATCTGCGGTTTCAACCTCAACGAAGTCTGCACCGCCACCATGCACTACCTGCAGGATCCCGACTGCGACCTGCTTGAGTATATGCCCATGCCCGACTTCTCGACCGGCGGCGAAATTATCTACCGCCGCGAGGAGATGGAAAAGATTATCGAGACCGGTCTTGGCAGCTTCCAGATCCGCTCCCGCTGGCGCTGGATTCCCGAAGAGCGCATCATCGAGGTCTACGAGATCCCCTACACCACCAAGACCGATGTCATCATCGAACGCATCGTTAAGCTCTCCAAAGAGGGCAAGGTCAAGGAGATTGCCGACATCCGCGACGAGACCGACCTTTCGGGTCTGCGCATCGCTATCGACCTTAAGCGCGGCGTCGACCCCGACAAGCTCATGGCCAAGCTTTATCGCTCGACCACGCTGCAGGATTCGTTCTCGTGCAACTTTAACGTGCTGGTCGACGGCTATCCCCGCGTTATGGGCGTGCGCCAGATTCTGCACGAGTGGGTCAAGTGGCGTATTGAGTCCACGCGCCGCCGCATTAACTTTGACCTGGGCAAAAAGTCCGAGCGCCTGCACCTGCTGCACGGCCTTGAGGCAATTCTGCTCGATATCGACAAGGCCATCGCCATCATCCGCGGCACCAAGCTCGAAGCCGAGGTCGTGCCCAACCTTATGAAGGGTTTCGACATTGACGAGACCCAGGCCGAGTTTGTTGCCGAACTTAAGCTCCGCAACATCAATGAGGAATACATTCTCAACCGCACCAAGGACGTCGCTAAGCTCGAGGGCGAGATTGCCGAGCTTGAGGAGATTCTCTCGAGCGAGGAGAACATCAAGAAGGTCATCAGCGACGAGCTGGCAGCGGTCAACAAGAAGTATGTGATGCCGCGCCGCACGGGCAGGATCGAGCCCCATGAGGTTATCGAGGTAAGCTTGGAGCCCGAGGTCGAGGAGTACCCGGTCACTATCATGCTTTCGCGCGATGGCTACCTTAAGAAGATGACGGACCGCGTGCTCAAGAAGGCAACCACGCTCAAGTACAAGGACGGCGACAAACCCTTTATCGAATTCCCGTCCTCCAACACCCACGAGCTGCTGGTCTTTACCAACAAGAGCCAGGTGTACAAGTGCAAGGTTGCGGCGTTTGAGGACACCAAGTCGGCCCAGCTGGGCTCGTACCTGCCCACCGACCTTGAGATGGAACCCGACGAGAGTGTCATCTGGGTCATCGACCCCGAGGACTACAAGGCCGACGTGCTGTTTGTCTTTGAGAACGGCCGCGTGGTGCGCGTCGCACTTGCCGGATACGTTACCAAGACCAACCGCAAGCGCCTTAAAAACGCCATCTACGGTGGCAGCAAGCTGCTGTATGCCCAGGTGCTCAAGGAAGATCGCGACATCGCGCTGGTCTCGAGCGACTATCGTTTGATGAACTTCAACACGTCGCTGCTCAAGACCAAGACGACCACCAACACGCAGGGCGTCCAAGCCTTTACCGCCAAGAAGGGCCGCTCGATCACCACCGTCGGCACGACCGAGGAGATCCTTGGCGCCGGCGTCTCTGCCGAGAAGTTCACCGCGCAGAGCCTGCCCTCCGCCGGTGCCCTCATGAAGGAAAACGACATGCCGAGCTTGTTTGACTAGGTACCACGGCAACGAGATCGTTAGATACTTCGCAAAGCGACGAGGCCCGGAACGCAACGGCATTGCGCCCGGGACTCGTCGTTTTTCTTCTCAACTATTTTTTAACGCAGATAAATTGATTTCTGCTTATTTTCTGCGTAAAAAATGTCAGCGTCACTGCTTCGATGCCCTTTGGTCAGTCGTTAGCAAAACTTGCAAAAGTTAGCAAAACTTGCAAAAATTAGCAAAACTTGCAAAGGAGCTACCATGGAGTACAGCAAGAACCCCTTTACCCCGACGTTCGGAAGCGTCCCTCCCTTTCTAGCGGGTCGCGAGCATATCCTGCGTGACATCAACCGTGGCTTTATCAACGGCCCGGGAGATCCCAACCTGTCGACCATTTTTACTGGCGCAAGGGGAACGGGCAAGACGGCGCTTCTCTCGCTCCTTTCAGAAACGGCGCTTGAACACGGCTGGATCGCAGCAAATGTCTCCGCCATGCCAGACATGCTCGAAGATATTATCGAGCGAACCAAAGAAGCCGCAGATAGCTACCTCTCACAGCCTCACGCGCGCATAAACGGTGTTCAAATTGGCCCAGTGGGCATCGATTGGACATATGCTCAAGAGGCTCAGGGCAACTGGCGCACGCGCATGAATGGCATCTTTAAGCAACTCGAAAAACATGACATCGGACTTCTCATCACCATCGATGAAGTCACCGTCGATCTCGAAGAAATGCTTCAATTTGCCTCTGTTTACCAGCACTTTGTACGCGAAGGTAAAAAAGTTGCCCTACTCATGGCAGGACTGCCCTACAAAGTATCGGCACTGCTGCGCAACGATTCCGTCTCGTTCCTCAGGCGCTCCCAGTATCATCAGCTGGGACGAATCACTGATGTTGAGATTGCAAACGCGTTTCGCAAAACCGTTGAGGCCGGAGGACGTTCAATCACACCAGGAGCGCTCGAGAATGCTGTGAAGGCCGTCGACGGATTTCCCTATATGATGCAGCTCGTCGGATATCGCACATGGGATGTTTCGGAGAACTCGCCCAAAATCAGTGCACCTGATGTACAGCAGGGTTCTCTGCTTGCCCGCATGGAGCTACGCGATCGAATTCTCGAAACGACCTATCGGGAGCTTTCCGATAAAGACATTGAGTTTTTGCTCGCGATGCTGCCCGATTCTGGCCCCAGCAGGGTCTCGGAGATAGCCAAACGCATGGGCGTCGCCAGCAACTACGCAAGTCAATATAAACGCCGCCTCCTGGAGGACGGCGTCATCGGAGAGCGCGGGCGTGGTCTCGTTGGCTTTGACATCCCCGCGTTCAGGGAGTTCCTGAACGAGAAGGCCTCCTAGCACGCCAAGATTATCCGCAAGGGCGACGGCGCATGGCAATCAGCAATCCTCTTGGTAAGGGCAGCAAGCATTTCCGCTTGTGCTGATTGCCATGCGTTCTTCTTGTCCTTAGGCGAGCTTGCGAGCGAGCTCTCGCACCTCTTCCAACTTGGGCGACGATGCCATGCTGTCGCGCTCGGTCATACCGCTGATGGTGACAATGCCCTGGTCCTCCCACTTGCAGTACGCGCAGGTTGACTTGTACATAGCGATCGCCGCATCATAGACGCCCTCGCTGTGGCTATCGAGCAAAAGGGCCGTCTTGGTGAACGGGAAGCCCGTAGCACCAAAGGCGTACAGGCGGTCAATGGCGGCCTTCTCCTGCGCGGTGATATCGAACCAGTAGATAGGCGAGGCAAAGACGACCATATCTGCGTCTTTCAGTGACTCGATCACGCCGGCCATGTCGTCCTTCTGCACGCAGGCGCCCTCATGGGTGAAGCAGTATTGGCATCCCAAGCAGCCCGCAATCTTTTTGCTGGCAACGCGGACGACCTCGACCGTATTGCCGCCCTCACGCGCAGTCTTGGCAAACGCCTCGACCATAGTGTCGGTATTGGCGCCCTTGCGCGGGCTACCGCTCAATACAACGATTTTCATAGGATTCCCTCTCCTTCATGCTGCAGGCGCGCAGCATGTTTTCTTGTAACCAAAACGAATGGAGCTATTCAGTCGTCTGTAGACCGCATCTTTCGTTCGCGCTCTCCAAAGAAGGTGCAAGCAGAAGCATCACGGGCATTGATCGGCGCCGATATGGATCACGACATGAAACCGTAAGGGTTGGCCAGAGGTTGCTAGATTCAATAGCTCTCAGCAATGGAGCGAATGACGACTTCGGCGATATAATCCGTGTCATCTTGATTGTTCCTGCGCGGAAGGTACAGCTCATGTCCAAGCTCAACATCGACCAGCGATCGATTCGCGATCTTCTCACCGATAAGCGGTCAGACTTCCTCATCCCCGACTACCAGAGGCCCTACGCCTGGGGCGAGGATGAATGCGCAACGCTGTGGGATGACCTGTTCTCGTTCGCTTTTCCAGGCGATGACTACGAGCGTTTCGACAGCGAAAACGACGAATACTTTCTAGGGCCCATCGTCACCTTTAAGAACCTCTCTGGCCAACTTGAGATCATTGACGGCCAGCAGCGCCTCACCACCATCATGCTGCTGCTCCGCGCGTTCTACGACAAGTTCACCAACATGAAGGATAAGCAGTCTGTGAAGATGCGCGAGGCAATCGCCCGTTGTGTATGGAAAACCGACGAGTTCGACGAGCCCGACATGGAGCGCCTCAAGATCGACTCCGAGGTTGCATCGGACAACGACAAGAATGAATTCCTCGAGATTTTACGAGAGGGCAACGTAGGCGATGGCTGGAAGAGCGCTTATGCCCGCAACTTCGCTTTCTTCCAGAGGAAAATTGAACAACTGGTGAGCGAGTGGCCCACCTACACCGTCTACATGGCCACACGCGTTATCAACAATGTGATACTGTTGCCCATTGAAGCGGAGTCGCAGGACACCGCGCTACGCATCTTCTCGACTCTAAACGACCGAGGGTTGCCTCTCTCGGATGCCGACATCTTCAAGAGCCAGTTCTACAAGCATTATTCCGACACGGGGCGCAAGGACGAGTTCATCCGTCGCTGGAAGGCACTCGAGGAGGGAGCGAACGCTATCTTCCGGCCCATGCGCGGCACACCAACCGATGAGCTATTTACGCGCTACATGTACTACCGCCGCGCGAAGAAAGGCATCCGCGACACGACCACCGCATCGTTGCGCGACTTCTTCGGTGCCGATGGCTACGCCATGCTCAAGGAGGACGCCACGCTCGACGATCTCGAGGCGCTGCTCGGCTTCTGGAAACGCGTCGACGCGCAGGAAGGGTTCAGTGAGCGCGTGCTCCGCAGGCTCTTCGTGCTGAACTACGCCCCCAACGGCATGTGGACCTATCTGCTAAGCGTCTGGTTCCTCGCCAACCGCGACAGCAAAAGTGCCCTCGATGACGAGGCACTCTACGGCTTTCTAAACAAGATCACGGCATTCATTCTCGCCTACGCCATTGAGCGCCCCGGCGTGAATGCGCTGCGTTCGCCAGTGTATCCCGAGATGATCAACATCGTGGAGCACCGCCCGGTGGAGTTTCCTAACCACCACTTCAATCGCGCAAATATTGCTGAGCGATTCCGAACCTACGTGTTCACCAACGGCAGGCCTGTAACGAAGTCCATACTCACTTGGTGGGCGTACGCAGACCCAGATCAGCCACTCATGGACCTAGACACCACGCTTGAAATTGAGCACATCTATGCCAAGAAGCGCAACGAGATAGACCCGCTCGTCGATCAATCCAGCCTGGAGGCGTTGGGTAACAAGGCGCTGCTTGAGAAGCGTGTAAACATCCGCGCGGCCGACTACAGATTCTGCGATAAACGCAAGTACTATGAGGGATACACCGACGGCAACGGCAAGCGCAAAGCCGGAACAAAGATCGCGGAACTCAAGCGCCTGACACAAGTCATGGGAGACTTCACCGAAATAGACATCGCGACTCGCACGGCACGGATCATCGATGCCTTCGTGGACTACCTGGGCAACAACGGACTTTTGAGCTAAAGAGCGAACATGTTCGAAAGACTAACCAAGTACGCTGGCAAGCTGGCGGACAGAAACATGAATGTCGAGTTTGGGGGCGGGACGTTCGGACTCGAGGATTTCGTCGACGATTTCTATGAACTGGACGGGTTCGCAGACACCAGCTACTTCGAGACGCTTGAACGCCATAGCATCGACACCTCGGAAGGTATAGACAGCTGCGACATCGACCATGGGGACATTGACCTGATACGTGCATGCATCACGTGGTGCGTTCGTGGCGACCGCTTCTGCGACGGACTCCTTGCCGCGCAAGCTAGGAGCGGGTTTCTGGACCGCTGCCTCTCCCGACTGAAGGAGCTCGACGAAAGTTAGTCAGCGACTCCGAATACACTTGGACCGTGGCCGCCACTAGCGTCAGTAGTAAATCCAGAGACAGTCTCCATCGAAAAGAGTGATTGACCACTGCCGCCAGTTCTCCGAATCCATTTTGCAGGGTTTACACTCGCAGAAGGAGCCCTTGGCAGCATCGTCGTGATGCGCGTCGCCTACCACGAGACTTTCAGGTGATATTTCACAGCGGGGCTATCCGCCTTTATCATCTTACACGTCGCATTGTTTTTCTCGCATGCAGCGCTGGAGTTATTTAGGGAGCATTTAATGGATATGCTGACGTCACTTTTGCCCATGTTCATTCTCCTTGGCATCGTAGTGTTCGCATCCGACAGACAGGAGAAACGGAAGGTCGAACTCGAAAAGGTCAAAGCAAAAGCCGAGTGGGACCGTGCGAGCGAGAGTTTCAGAGACGATGTGACCCAAGAAGAGCTTGAGGAAATTGTCGCCAATACGCGACGATCAGTAAAAAGACTTGAGTCCCTTACCGTAGCCGGGCACAGAGTCTACGGGGCAGTTGCTACTCTCAGCGGCATCAGCTCATGGAAGTTCGTAATTGACTTTGACTACAAGGGCCACCTCACAAGCGATTACACCGTAGCGAGCTCAAACGAAGACTCGGGTATCCCCGAGCGCGTAGCAGTCCTGATTGCCAAGGGAATTAGGACCTGGACGCCAGGAGGCCGCAAGGTGCGCGCGTCTTTCTGCCCCTATTGCGGCGTCAAGGCATCCGGCGACGCGTCGTACTGCTCTTCCTGCGGAGCCAGGCTGCCGCAGGTGCCGAAGAGGCCGTAGCTGGGACTAAAATGGCTGCGGGCATGGACAATAGAATGTAAATCTAAATACTGAACCGGGGTGCCAGATATGACGTTTGACAAACTGTTCGCCAACCAAGAGCCAAGGACCTCCACCCCCGACGCAGACGTGCACGAGCGCGATGATGCGGGTGGACGTCACATAAGCTCGGAGTACCTGACGGCGAGATAGAGTAAGGCGGAAGCCGCATGGCCGAGGGCAGCCAAATAGCTTCCGATTGATTACGTTTCGGCGCATGGAGTTGCGCCCGACAGGTCTAGTTGACGACTCTAACTCTCTGCAAACTCAGCCGTTTCTCCCGTAAGCCTCTGCACACGTTGTTCCTTCTCGACAATGAAACGCTTGTGGTAGAAGAGGTCGGCGAAGTCTAGGATACTGTTCATTTGCGCTGTGTCAAAAAAGGCACCGAAACCCGCTCCCACCACGGGAACAAGTCTGCCGACGTTCTTCAGAGTCAGCTTCTGACCAATTTGAGTAAGGGTTTTCTTAAATACGCCAGCCTCGATTGCCTTCTTGCCACCGTTCTCCAAAGCCTTTTGGGCTGCTTTGTTGGCGAGCGCGCGCATCTGGGCGATAGCGAGCGCGGCGCCACCTTTCTCGACCATCGCGGTCCAGCCCTTCTTTGCGGCTTGTTTCACGGCCGCGCTCTCGGCATATACGAGAACCTTCCCGATATAATCAGTAGCTGGGTTCCCCTTGGGGCACGGCGACATCGCCCTTTGGAACACCTCGCTGGCAATGATGAGCTCTGCGGGGTCTTCTTTGACGTCGTAGCCATAGAACATGGCCACTGACTGGACTGCCCTGAAATAAACAAGCATGCTGAGCGCGATGTTTGCAGGGAGACCCCAGAACCCGATAGCACCCGTTCCTCCGCCCTCGGCAAGTGCGATTCCCATGTGCTGCGGGCGCTCCTTGGCCGAGACGGCAGCGACGTCATATGCGCGCAGCAGACAGATTTGCGAAATATCCGAAACCTTTTGTGCCTGTTTTCCCGCGTTGACGCACTGTATGACGTGTTCTTTGCTCACGCTTGCCTTTGCCGCCTGTTTCTCGAGCTCTCCGAAGCCATCGGCAGCCTTCTTGATGGCAGCCGCCATGAGCTCCTGCTCCGTCAGATCCTCGAATGTATCCCTGGCGATGTCACTAACTTTACCGGCAATCTCCTTGACCGGAGCGGGCGTGAGTTCATCGGCTTTCCTCCCGGCTTTTGCCAGAATACCGGGAGAGGTCATCTTCTCGTAGCGTTTGGCGAGGGAGTCGATCTCTTCACATTCGCGGTCGTCAATTATCGGATCCGGTAGGATATATTCGCCATTCTCAGCAACGACATTTCCCTCGAATGAATCCCCGTATTCACCGCCGAAAGCCTGATGAATCCTCTTCGCTCCGTTCGCGGCCCCCTGCACCATGCCCTTGGCCATATTCCCGAAGTCAGGCATCTTCATATCATTAATGCTCTTTCCCATGGTTCTCCCTTCTCGGTATGTCCGCCTGCCTTATATAGGGCGAGAAATTATCGCGAGGCACTTCATGAACCGAAGGCGCGTATCCGCGAAATGAAATTTGTTCATACTGTTTAAAGATTTTACGCCTAGTGAACCTCCTATCTTTTAGTTGCCTGCTGATTTGTGACCACCGCAGAAGAACCCTTGATTATCAACTTCATCCCACGCCCCCCTACGTTCACCGTCGGCGTTTGCCATATAGTTACTTACGGCTCTTTTGGCTACCTCCAAGTGCCAGGAAAGTTCCCCGGCTATTTTATATTTATTTCCATTAGGAGCCCCATTGGCCAAAGAGCCCAGTATCTTCGTTGACGAGAACGGCGACATGGTGAAAAGGCTCGCTAGCATTTGCTCACACTCATCTACCGCCGCAAATAGTTCGAAAATCCGATAAGACTAATGAAGCGCATGGGCGCGATGTCTCCGCCGTCACGGCTGAATACCTAGACCCCTTCCAATCCCTTGACAACGTGAGGGCTTATTACGACAACTGCCAGCACAAAGCCCTATTTTGCGACGTTAGCCGCACGCGCTCGGCGCACACCAGAGCTACCAACACGGCACATGTCGAAAAAATGAGAGTGGATAATCTCCCACATTGAGCCTTGCTTGGGGCTCAATGTGGGAGATTATCCACTCTCATTCATCAGGCGTCCGAAAATCCACGCTCGTGCGTCCGTATTTCCACACTCGTGCTGCGCGCTCGCGAAGCATCGCGGATGTTGATTAGGAGCGACATGAATCGCGGTATGAAGCCGTAGGGGTTGCCTGGAGGTTGCCCGGAGGCTGCCAAAAGAAAAGCTCCTGACCTGTCGATGCAGGTCAGGAGCTTGAAATCGCCGAATATCAGCTATTCCCACTCTTTCACGCTCGTTTATTGTTGTGCCATTCCAGTCAACTCCAGTTGGGTCGTCGGCTTTAGGTGTCTTGCCACCGAATCTCGCCGTGTGTCTTCGCGTAGGAGTTTGAGACAAAACGTGGAGCAACGCAGAAAACTTTTCGGCATCGAAGGCCCGCAGTTTCATTTTTGTCCCAAGGACAAAACAGGTCGGATTGCAAGTTGCAGACATCTTGGCTGAGGACGTGAATCCGCTATTTCAGCCCCTCTTCACCTATTTCGAGGAAGGAATCATAGCTAGCGGCTTTATCCCTGCGCGTTTCAGCAGGTCAGAAGCCGTATGCTGTGACCATGACTGGAAGAATCGTTGCTGGGGGCTTGGCATTGAATCAAGGTGCGCCTTATTTCAGATATTCCTCAAAGAATGCCTTCAGCTTTCCAAACGGAATGATGTCCATCTGATCGTAAAGGTCGGTGTGGCTGGCACCAGGGATAATGAGCAATTCCTTGTTGTCCCCCGTCAGCTTGCCGTACGCGGTTTCGCTGAAATAGCGGGAGTGCGCCTTCTCGCCATGCACCAGCAACACAGCAGAGCGGATTTCGCTGCTGTATTGCAAAATCGGCATATTCAAAAATGACAGCGAAGACGTCGCATTCCAGCCACCGTTGGAGTTCAGGCTGCGGGGATGATAGCCTCGCGGAGTTTTGTAGTAGGCATAATAGTCCGCTACAAACTGCGGCGCATCCTCCGGTAGCGGATCGACCACGCCGCCCGCCAGCGCATAGCTGCCGTTTTTATAGTCCTCGGTGCGCTGCGCGTTCAGTGCTCTTCGCTTCTCAAAGCGTGCCTGCTCGGAATCCTCGGCGTCAAAATAGCCGTTTGCGGTCACGCGAGTCATATCGTACATGGTCATAGCCGCGGTAGCTTTGATACGGGTGTCGATGGCCGCCGCATTGACTGCCATGCCGCCCCAACCGCAGATACCGATGATGCCGATACGCTCCGGGTCAACGCTTTCCTGCACAGAGAGGAAATCCACCGCTGCGCAGAAGTCCTCGGTGTTGATGTCCGGCGATGCTACATAGCGGGGCGTGCCGCCGCTCTCGCCGGTATAGGACGGGTCGAAGGCAATTGCGAAAAAGCCCAGCTCCGCCATTTTCTGCGCGTACAGACCGGAGGACTGTTCCTTCACCGCGCCAAACGGGCCGCTGACGGCGATGGCGGGCAGTTTGCCTTCCGCGTTCTTAGGCACGTAAACGTCAGCCACCAGCGTGATGCCGTATCGGTTGTGGAAGGTCGCCTTGCTGTGCTCAACCTTGTCGTTTTTGGGGAACACCTTGTCCCATTCCTGCGTCAGTTTCAACTGCTCCATGCCTAAGCCTCCTTGTCAGTCGCTTTAAGGTACTGCTCGTCATTCACGGGCTCCAACCACTCGTTGGAGGCCTTCTCGCCCGGAACCTCCATCGCGAGATGGGAGAACCAGCTGTCGGGCGCCGCACCGTGCCAGTGCTTTACGCCCGCGGGAATATTTACTACATCGCCAGGGCACAGCTCCTGTGCCGGTTTGCCCCATTCCTGATAAAGCCCTCGACCAGCCACGCAGACGAGGATCTGCCCGCCGCCGCTTTTGGCGTGATGGGTGTGCCAGTTGTTGCGGCAGCCCGGCTCGAACGTAACGTTGTAAATGCCGACCTGCTCGGTGGAAAGGGGCGCGAGGTAGCTTTGCCCGATAAAGTACTTCGCAAATGCGTCGTTGGGGGCACCGATGGGAAAGGCCATCTCGTTTTGATGCTTAGCTCTTGCATCAGCGGCATTGTCATCCGCCCAGACCTCCTTCGCCATGCGAAAGGCCGCCCACGCCTTGGGCCATCCCGCATAAAACGCCGCATGCGTAAGGATTTCCGCTATCTCAGCCCTGGTCACGCCATTGTTCTTTGCGGACATCAGATGATATTGAAACGAAGAGTCCGTCAGGCCCTGCGCCATTAGGGCAACCACCGTCACTATGCTGCGATCTCGAAGGGAAAGCCCGTCTTCTCGACTCCATACCTCGCCGAACAGCACATCGTCATTGAGCTGCGCAAATTTGGGGGCAAAGTCCCCCAGGGCATCCCTGCCCGCTGTCTGCTTAATCGTCATGTTTGATTCCTCCTGTCGATGGTTTTGAGTACAAACTGCTTTCGCGCAGCTAAGCCGCGCCTAGATTTCCATGCCCATTCGATGCGCCTGCTCCAGAGCGGGATGCCCGGCGATTTCGCCCACGCCGTTCACGCCGCCGGCGAAAATCGTTCCGGCAAGCGCGCGCCTTTGGCGAAAATCCCTTGCACTCCTTATATATATTGACGAAAATAAAGGTAATACCTAAACCTAACTTTAGGTCAAGGAGTAAATTCGAGATTTGTCCGGAGGGACCATGTACACAATCGGACAGGTGGCGGATATGTTCGGTCTGCCCGTTTCCACGCTGCGCTATTACGACAAGCAGGGATTGTTCCCGGAATTGGAGCGAACATCCGGCATTCGCCGATTCGGCGATACGGAACTCGAGGCGCTTCGGGTCATCGAATGCTTAAAGAAGGCTGGGATGGAGATCAAGGACATCCGGCTGTTCATGGAATGGTGCGCGGAGGGCCCATCGACATATCCCAAGCGCAAGGCCATGTTCGAGGAGCGGAAGGCCCACATGGAATCGGAAATCGCGAACATGAACCGTGCGCTGGATATGTTGAAGTTCAAATGCTGGTACTACGAGCAGGCGATCCAAGATGGCAACGAGGATAGAGTGAAGGCGCTGATTCCCGACGATTTGCCGGAAGAGATCAAAGATACCTACGATAGCGCCCACGCTCAATAATGCCGCCCGATGCTCAAGGGGCTTTGGCAAGGAGTCGTTTAGGCAGACATGCAAAAAGAAAGCCTCCGAACAGAAGGTTCGGAGGCTGTTATTCCCGTTATTTCGCTGATGGCTTTGCTCTATGGCGACGCCGAAACAACATCGGGCGGTACTCGACGGTATCAAAACGCAAGCTCAGAAGCCAGTTCCCGTTATTCCCATAGGCATAAGCGCATCTGTTCGCGATTGCCTATCGATGCTTTGCCTCGAGCACGGCAGACACCGCATCGAGGAACTCCCGCACATGGTCTGCGGGGTGCGGCGAATGAAGCAGCCCGTAAGACACGAGACAGTCCCAATCGGTAGGGACGGTTTTGAGCATGGGGTGGACGTTGGCCCACAACGGCAGCGTCGCAAGCGCGAGGTCCTCGTTCGCGCCGCGATTGAACACCTCCACCCGATATTGCGGGAAGTCTACGAGCGCGATTTGAGGATGATGCAAGAGTATCTCGTCGCGTACGCGGTCGATTTCGGTGTTCCAGCCCCGGCGTATAAGCATAAGACTGTGATTGTGGAGGTCGTCGAATGTGACGATGTCGCGTTTGGCGAGCTCGCTGTCGACGGGAACGGCGCACC
This sequence comes from Collinsella aerofaciens, assembly GCF_009876115.1. Lineage (GTDB taxonomy): Bacteria > Actinomycetota > Coriobacteriia > Coriobacteriales > Coriobacteriaceae > Collinsella > Collinsella aerofaciens_N. The sequence continues at coordinate 169,403 of NZ_WWSY01000002.1, forward strand.
AGAGCGGCTCGCGCGAAAGCTCGAGGCCCAGGCATCCGCGCTCTTTAAGAAAGGCATCGTCGAAAATCCCCACCACGATATCCATGTCTTGCCCGAGGTTCGCCAAACCGCGCGCCGCCGAGGGTGTGTTTTCAAACGTGACCACCTGAAGGCTCATGCCAGGGCAACGTTCCTTCACCTTCGGCCATAGCTTCGTGAGCGGCGTGCTGGGCGTCATGAGCGACACTCCCACGCGGATGATGCGCTTCTCTCCGCGCTCGGCGACGCGGGCGCGTGCGATTGATTCTTGAGAGTACTGCACGATATGGCGGGCGTCGGCGAGCAGCGACCTGCCTGCTCGCGTAAGCGAAAGCCCCTGATGCGATCGGTGGAACAGCGTAAGGCCTAGCCGCGACTCCAGCAGGTTCATCTGCTTGATGACGGCCGTGGGCGTGATGAAGGACTCTTGTGCCGCCTTGGAGAAGCTGCCCGCCTCCGCCACGCGGATGAAAGTGTCAAGCTGTGGGTTGTACATCGATCCTCCTGTCACGCATTATGTGCCGTATATACCTCATGGTTATATCCATCATTCCAACGTGAACTTCTCGCGCGTCAGTAAACGCCGTAGCCTCGTATTCGAAAAGTCACCATTAAGGAGGAGACCATGGAGTATCTGAAGCTCAACAACGACGTAGAGATACCCATCGAAGGTTTGGGCACCTTCCTCATGACCCCGGTCGAGGCCGAGGCGGCCGCAACCGCCGCGCTCGCGGCTGGCTACGAGCACATCGACACCGCCAACGCCTACATGAACGAGCACGCCGTGGGCCGTGCCATCGCCAAGAGCGGCATCGCGCGCGGCAAGATCTTCGTCTCCACCAAGCTCTGGCCGAGCGTCTACGACGCAGGCATGCCGGCGGTGGACGCCACGCTCCAGCGCCTGGGGCTCGACTACGTCGACATGCTCATCCTGCACCAGCCGGTAGGCGACTACCTGGCCGCGTGGCGCACGATGGAGGAGGCGTACCGCGCGGGCAAGGTGCGCGCCCTCGGCCTCTCCAACTTCCCGCAAGACAAGATCGCCGAGGTCATCGAGGTCGCCGGCATCAAGCCGCAGCTCGTGACCGTTGAGTGCCACCCCTACCACGCCCAGCGCGACCTGCGCGCCTACCTCGCGCCGTACGGCACGGTGATCGAGGCGTGGTACCCGCTCGGCCACGGCGACAAAGGTCTTCTGGAGGAGCCCGTCTTCGTCGCTCTCGCCGAGAAGTACGGCAAGACCCCGGCCCAGGTGATCCTGCGCTGGCACGTGCAAATGGGCACCTCCATCATCCCCGGCTCCAAGAACCCCGCCCACATCGCCGACAACGCGAACATCTTCGACTTCTCCCTCACCGAAGACGAGATGGCTGAAATTGCCAAGCTCGACGGGACCATGACCTACTACACCGCCACTGAGGAAGCACTCGCGGGCTACCTGGCCATACGCCCCGATTTCGACGCGCAGGAGTAGCGCTCAGACAATAACGGACCAACCAAGCCGCCGCCGAGGACCAGTCGACTGTCGAGGACGAGCCCGCCGCAGTGCCCGCTGCAGACGGCAACGTCCTCGTGGCCTACTACTCGGCACAGGGCCACACCGCTGTCGTAGCTCAGGCCATCGCCGACGAGCTCGGCGCCGATCTCTTTGAGGTGACGCCTAGAACCCGCGGGTTATAACACCGTGCACACCCCAGCGTTATAGAACCCTCACCAACGGAAACTTCCGCCGACGCGGCTCCCCTCGTATGGTGGATACGTCAAGTTGCGAGAAAGGAAGGCACCATGAACTACATCACCTTGAACAACGGCGTCAGGATGCCGCAGCTCGGCTTCGGCGTGTACCAGATTCCGGACGCCGCGGAATGCCAGCGCGCCGTGGAGGACGCGCTCTCGGTCGGCTACCGGCTGCTCGACACGGCCGCGAGCTACGGCAACGAAGAGGCGGTCGGGGCCGCCATTCGTGCGAGCGGCCTGCCGCGCGACGAGGTGTTCGTGACGACCAAGCTGTGGATGTCGGATGCGAGCTACGAGGGGGCCAAGCGCGGCTTCGACGCGTCGCTCAAGCGGCTGGGGCTCGACTACGTCGACCTCTACCTCATCCACCAGCCGTTCGGCGACGTCTTCGGCGCGTGGCGCGCCATGGAGGAGCTCTACGAGCAGGGCGTTATCCGCGCCATAGGCACAGCTAACTTCTACCCCGATCATCTCGCAAACCTCATCTCGTTCAACCGTATCGCCCCCGCTGTGAACCAAGTCGAGTGCAACGTGTTCTTCCAGCAGCGCGAGGCGCAGGAGTACATGGTCGGCAAGGAGGTAGCCATAGAGGGCTGGGCGCCCTTTGCGGAGGGCAGAAACGACCTCTTCCGCAACGAGGTCCTCGCTCGCATCGGCGAGGCGCACGGCAAGACGGTCGCCCAGGTCGTGCTGCGCTGGCTGCTGCAGCGCGGTGTGGTCTGCATCCCTAAGAGCACGCACCGCGATCGCATGGAGCAAAACTTCGACGTCTTCGACTTCGCGCTGGGCGACGACGAGATGGTCGCCATCGCCGCGCTCGACACCGGGCGCAGCGCGTTCTTCGACCACCACGACCCCGCCACCATCGAATGGATGTCCGGGCTCGTGCGCAACGTGTAGACGAGCGGTCAGACCGCACTGATAACTTACTAGGAGGAATTGCCATGAACTCATTCACGTACGACTACCCGGTCAGGAACTACTTCGGCGAGGGGGCCATGGACCAGGCACTCGACGCCGAGATGGGTGCCATGGGCAAGACAGTGATGCTCGCCTACGGCGGAGGCTCGGTCAAACGAACCGGCGTCTACGGCCACGTGGTCGACAAGCTCACGAGCGCGGGCAAGCGCGTGGTGGACTTCGGCGGCATCATGCCCAATCCGACCTACGAGAAGTGCCAGGAAGGCGCCGCGCTCGCACGCGAGGAGCAGGTCGACTTCATTCTCGCCGTCGGCGGCGGGTCGGTCTTCGACTGCTGCAAGGTGGTCTCCGCGCAGGCGATGCTTGACGAGGACATCGAGACGTTCGAGCACGCCGACGGCAAGATGCCGAGTTCGTTCATCCCCATGGGCTGCATCGTTACGCTCTCCGGCACGGGTGCCGAGCAGAACAACGGCGCCGTCATCACCAACGAGGAGACGCACGTGAAGGGCGCCTATCTGGGGGCGATGCCCATGTGGGCGGCGCTCGACCCGGCGCTCACGCTCACCGTACCGCACGCGCAGTTCATGAGCTGCGCGTTCGACACGCTCTCGCACTGCATGGAGAGCTATTTCGGAAGCCCGCGCGGACGCAACGTCACCGACGACATCAACCTCGCCATCCAGCGTAACGTCATCCGCAACATGCGCCTCATCGCGGACGACGACCAGAACTTCGATGCCAGAAGCGAGCTCGTATACGACTCCGCCATGGCCGAGAACGGCGTGCTCAAGATCGGCAAGTCAACGGACTTCCAGACGCACATGATCCAGCACCAGTACGGCGCGTACACCCACACCAACCACGGAATGGGCCTCGCGGTCATCCACCCTGCGCTCTACCGCCACCTGGCCCCCGAGGCGCCCGCGCAGTTCGCCCGCTGGGCGCGCGAGGTGTGGGACGTCGACGCCAAGGGCAAAGACGACCTTACGGTGGCGCTCGAGGGCATCGACCGCCTGCAGACGTTCATCGGCGAGATGGGGCTTCCCACGAGCTTCGCCGAGATGGGCTCCGACGCGTCCGACGAGACGCTGCACAAGGTTGCGGACACCTGCGTGCTCACCGGCGGCTGCGCCAAGAAACTGGAGCGCAGCGAGGTGTTCCAGATTCTGACCGAGTGCCTCTAGATCGGCGCTCGGTCCCGATCCGCCCGCGCCGAATCGTGCGTTTCGGGGCTTTCGACCTCTTTCTCCATGTCATCGCGCCACCGCTTAAGCTCAGCCGTGGCCGCTCTCTTCCCCTTGGTAAGAGCCGCCTTGGACGTTGTCTTCCTCTTGGGTTTGCCGAACAAATCCAGCTCGCCCATGTCGTGATAGTGGAGAGTTCCCTTCCATCCGACTTGCTTACCGTCCCTCTTGTAGGGGCTGACGCTCACTTCTGAATGAAAGATGTCTCTCGCCATCTCCAAAACCACTTTTGCACCAAACTTCGCAAAAAAGAAGCTCCTCACGGGAACGTAAGGAGCTTCTACCTGCTGGTTTGTGTTTCGCTAGCCCTGTCAGCCTATTCCCACTCGGTGGTTATAGTTTTGCCGTCTCGTCACTCCAGTTGCACCCAGTTTTCGGCGGCATCTCGAAGTGAGTGCCGCTGAATGACGCGACGTCGCGTTTCATCGGCTTCGGGGACAAAAGCTGGGACAACTTCAAAAACCATTTTCAAACTCAGAGTATTGAGTTTTTATTTTTGTCCCAAGGGGCACGGAGAGCCGCCTTTGGAGGCTCGATATCGCCGAAAAACGCCCGTTTTGAAACTCAACCGCCTTTGAGCCTGCAAACCACCAGCTTCAACAGTAAGTGAGTCGACGCGGGTGGCTTACGAGCCGTTCACAAAACCGCAGGCCACAGGTCTTTGTCAACGATAAGCAAAGTGAATAGTCTCAGGTGGCTTGCCCATGAGTTGGCGTAAGCCTGTTTAGCAAAAGGCTAATCGGACACGACAGGCCGCCCGCATGGCGACGGCGTTTCCCGTGCGGGCACAAACAGCCCTGCGTGCCCTGTCGCGCGATATCCCAATGCGACGTTCAGAACCCTACCCGCCAAGCAGCCACCTCGCGAAATTCAGCACGAGCACGCCCTCCCGGGTATGGGGCTCATGCCTCGTGCGAGTGATGAGAATCTTCGGGAATGCATCCCCGATGGATAGAATCGGCGCAATCTCCCTCTCGAGCGTCGAATCGGCGCCGATATCGTCGCTCACATACACTTTCCTTCCCGGTTTCGAAACTTGGAAGGCAGTATGCGCAAGGATGCGTCGAGGTGCGATCCCAGTCGTACCATGCCAGCAGAGATGTCGAGGCACATTCGTTCATGCTGCAATGCGGGCATCGGAGATGAAAAACAGCCCGTCGGGTAGTCATGGGCGTGCGGGAGCCCGCATCAGTAACCTGCCTCCTCGGTTGTCCCTTCTTTGCATGGTCGTCTACATAAAGGAGGAACCAGCCATGCAGATCAGCATGCTTGCCCTTCTTGGGTCACGGACCGGGGAGGCGAGGGCCTCCGTCGGGACCGCCCCGAGCAACCGGCATATCCAAGGAATGACAAGGCTCGATCGCTGTGCTGGTCAGGATGCCGAAGCGGGCCGTCCGCCAATCGGAATGCGGGTCAGGATGCTGCAACGTGATTCCAGCTGCAGGATACGGCTCCTTTGCGGTTGCCGCAAAACCTGCTGGCAACATTCTTACTATCCGAATGATGTACGCATCCCTTGGGATCGTTTCGCCTGACCAGGGCCATCTTCAGCGCCTCATCGGCCAGCTCGGCAGGCGCCTCTTCCACGCGTAATAGCCCTGGCGGGTCACCTATGCAACCAAAGATACAAAAGGAATCGAATGGCCAGAGAGGATTGCCCTTACCGATGCTCGATTCTTGACAGGCAAACTCAAGCCTCGTTAATATTACATGGTTTGCCAGACCGAATTAACAAAGGAGGGGTGTCGTGGTTGGTCTTTTCCGCACGTGGATGAGCGCCTAGAAAGCGGCGCTGTTGTGGCGTCGCGCTGTTTTTCTGCACGCCATTTCACGATTGGACATAACCATGATATTTGAAACCTCTCGGGGCAGGTCTGTTCTGCTGTGCCATTCATGGCAATTCAAGCTTTGTTTCGTATGGGGCGGGGAGCTCGTTTCGACATTGACGAGTTCGATTCTCCAAATGGGTCTTATTTGGCATCTCGCCCTCACGACAGGGTCGTCTTCTCTCCTCTCCTTAGCATCGCTGGCAGGCTTTCTGCCGATTGCTTTGTTCGGAATCCTTGCGGGCGCCGTTGTCGACAGACTGCCTTTGAAACGTGTCCTCATCGGCGCCGACCTCTTCATTGCCGCGGTGGGTGCCGCCTTGGCGATTGCCTCGTTGGCCGGCAGCTTACCTGCATGGCTAATTCTCATCGCCCTGTTTCTCCGTGCAGTTGGTACTTCGTTCTACACGCCAGCCTCCCAATCTCTCACGCCCCATCTCGCCCCGCCAGAGCATCTCGTTCGCCTATCGGGGGTGACTCAGGCGATTCAGTCCGGCGGATACATTCTTGGCGCCGCGCTTGCAGCAGTGATTTATCCCGTGGCGGGCATTACCGCTATGATTGTCCTCGACGTGCTGGGAGCGCTTTTCGCTTCTTTAGCCGTCCTCGCCGCACAGATAGACGCAGGGGGCCTCGATGAAGCCGACCGCAGCTTGTCCTTTTCCAATAAGGTTCGAGAGCTCTTCTCTGAGATTTCGGACGGCTACAAGCTGATTAGGGAGTACAGGGGGCTGTTCGCCCTTCTTTGGTGCGGGTTCGTCTTCGCTTTCGCGTTCTCTCCGCTCGCGGCATTGTTCCCAATAATGACCTTGGGGCATTTTGGCGGTAGCACGGGGGATGCCGCTTTGGTGGAAATCCTTTTTTCTGCAGGCATGCTGGCTGGGTCCGGCATTTTGGCGGCCACGGGAGGGTTCCGCAATAGGTCGTTCACCATGGTCGCCGCGATTGCCGGCTTCGGCATTGCCGCAATCGTATCCGGATCGCTCGGCCCGTCATTGTTCGCTGCTTTCCTGCCGGTGAGCTTTCTTATGGGCGCATGCTCCCCGTTGTACGCGGGAACCCAGACTGCCCTTATGCAGGAGCAGATACCTCCTGAGTACCTAGGCCGCGTTTTCGGCCTCTACGGAACCATCATGGCGTGGGCCATGCCCATGGGCCTCGCAGCCCCCTCCGTTTTTGCGGATCTGCTTGGAGCTCCGTTATGGTTCGTCGGCTCTGGAGCGACCATGGTACTGCTTGCGATGGCTATGCTGCTTGCTCCGAGCGTCCGAAACGCGGGGAAAAGAGATACCGGGCAGATTCAATAGCCCAAGTATTCGAAAAAAAGAGGCAGCAGCCATCGGTTCAAGCGTCAGCCTTCAAGCCCTTGCGACGACGAGGTATTGCACCGACATTCCGCATCGCGCTCCTTATTCGTCGCCAACTATCATTTTCGGATTTGCCGGCTTGCGCAAGGTCAAAACGCTCGCGCCGGCAATTGGGCAAAGGCGAAAAATCGACGTGAGCAATCTTTTTTGGCATGGCTGCGCTTCCAGTAAAACGCTAATACACAAAAGGCGGTTCAACCTATGGAACTCATAGTCAAAGCTAAAGACATCTTTTTGGAATATGCCGGCCGCGATATCCTAGATATCGAAGAGTTGGAAATCTACTCCTACGATCGCATCGGCTTGGTGGGAGACAATGGCGCAGGCAAAACCAGCCTGCTTAAAATTCTGAGCGGCAATCTTACCATTGCGGACGCCGACGTCAGGCGCTTCGGCAGCATTGCCCTCATCGGCCAACTCGATGAACTCGACCTTGATGCGGCTCAGGACAGTGGTGAGATGCTCTCCCGTCTCAACGTCGCCGGAGTGGCGCAGGAGACGATGAGCGGCGGGGAGGAAACACGCGCCAAGATTGCCTCTGCACTCTCCCAGCATGCAAGCGCGATCTTCGCCGACGAGCCTACGAGCCACCTCGACCAAGACGGCATCCGCCTTCTCGTCGGACAACTCAAGGCATTTGATGGGGCTCTGCTCATCGTGAGCCATGACCGTCATTTTCTCGACCAGGTGGTAGACAAGATCTGGGAGCTCAAAGACGGCGGTATTTCCGAATTCTGGGGTGACTACTCCGACTATCTGCGACAGAAAGAAGAAGAGCGCAAAGCTCAGGCGACTCGATACGAAGAGGCGATGCGCGAGCGCGATCGCCTCGAAGCCGCCATCGAAAAACAACGGAAAAAAGCACGGCAGGTCGACGCCAAGCGGAAGGCTGCGAAAAAAAGCAACGAGTATGCAGGTCGATTGGGGCATCAGAAAGCAACCGGCACCAAACAGAAGAGGATGTACCAGGCGGCTAAGGACATGGAGAAGCGCCTCGAAGCGCTCGAAGGGATTGAGGCCCCAGATAGCATTCGCGCCGTGCGGTTCCGCCAGAGCAAGGCCCTGGAACTGCATAGTAAATTTCCCATCTCGGCAGACGATTTCAGCTTGAGCTTCGGCAACTGCATGCTCTATGACCACGCGAAATTCGAGATACCGCTCGGTGCCAAAGTGGCCATCACCGGTGGCAACGGTACAGGAAAGACCAGCCTGCTGAAGGCAATCGCTCGACGCGCCGACGGTATCAACATCTCTCCCAAGGCAGAGATCGGTTACTTCGAGCAAACAGGCTACAAGTTCGACGCCCGTCAGTCTGCGATCTCGTTCATGCAGGATGGTTGCGAGTACAGCATGACCGAAATTCGAGGCATCCTCGCCTCTATGGGAATCGGACCGCGCGACCTGACAAAGGACGTTGGCGTTCTCTCGGGAGGCGAAGTCATCAAGCTGCTACTCGCGAAGATGCTGCTGGGCAGATACAACATCTTGCTCATGGACGAGCCTGGAAATTACCTGGACATCAAGAGCGCCGAAGCCCTCGAGCAGATGATGAGCGCCTATGCCGGAACGATAGTGTTCGTCTCCCACGATAAGAGGCTGGTCGAGAACGTCGCAGACATTGTCTACGAAATAAAGGACACCAAGCTAGTCAAAATCTTTCAGCGCGAATAGCCCTAAATGAGCAAGAAATAATCCCCGAACGGAGACAAGGGAGTAAAACGGCAAAGAAAGAGCCTCCGTCCCAACGCAGGGAACGGAGGCTCTTTAATCGCTTTTACTCATCTCCGTCGCTGGTGGCTTTGTCATGACTCTCGTACGAAACGAAACTCAGCGGCACAGTGCGGCACTCAAAATCGCAGGTCAGAACCCTATCGGCCTACTCCCACTCGATGGCTTCAGTTTTACTGTCCCGACATTCCAGTTGTCCTCAGTTTTCGATGCCGTCTCAAACCGAGTGCCGCCAAGTAACACTATGTCGTGTTTCATCGGCTTCGGGGACAAAAGCCGGGGCAATCTCAAAAACTCATTCCAAACTCGGGGCTTTGAGTTTTCGTTTTTGTCCCAAAGGGCACGGCGGACAGCCTTTAGAGGTTCGATATCGACGAAAACGCCCGCTTTGAAACTCAAGTGCCTTTTCGTGTGCGAGCCGCCAGCTGCAATAGGAAGTGAATCAACGCAGGCGCCTTTCAAGCAGTTTGCAAAACTGCAGGTTGCAGGCCTTCATTGCTAGTAGGGGAAATGAGTAGTCTCAGGTGGCTTGCCCATGAGTTAGCGAGCAGGTTGGGGCTTCGTTGTTGGCGCAATCACTTCGTGCACACTCGAAAGGTCTGTTTAACTTCAGACAGGGCGCCAGTGCCTACGCGCAGTGGCGCAGATGATGGGCAGCAAGAGACAAGCATCTGCTGCCGCCCATCAGAAAGCATCGTACAGGCCATACCACACGTCGGTGTAGATGAAGTCGGCGCCCTTGATGCACTCGGTTGTCGTCGGAGACCTTGCAGTTCTCCTCGCCGATGGCCATGAGGTCGCCCATCTCCTGCGAAGGCGGGCGAGCCGTAGCTCGCCCGACCTGGTACGTCTTACAGACCGTGCTTACCGAGAGCGGCCATGCGCTCATTGATGGTGGCGCGGTATGCCGCAGCCTTCTGCTCGTCGGGCTCGCTCTGGGGGCACAGAGTGGCCAGGATGGCGCGAATGGAGTGCTTGCGGTTCTCGGCCTCGACCCAGCACAGGGAGCGCTCGGGATCGTCCATGACCTCGTCGACGACTTCCTCGCCACGGTTGGCGGGCAGGCAGTGCATGAACATGCTGTTCGGACCGGCAACGTTCATCATATCCCAGGTCACCTGGTACTTCGGATAGAACACATCCATGTAGCTGGAGCTGGAGACTTCACCTTGATTATCAACTTTATCCGAACACCTCCCACATTCATCCGCACATGTGCGGATGAATGTGGGAACCCGATACCC
>NZ_WWSY01000030.1 GCF_009876115.1 Collinsella aerofaciens
GGGTATCGGATTCCCACATTCATCCGTACATGTACGGATGAATGTGGGAAGTGTTCGGATGAAGTTGCCAATCAAGGGTTACATATAAGGGGAAGAAAAATTTCTTTTAGGTACTTGCTTTCCTAAAACTGATGTGATACAATGATTTTATCCAGAAAAGGAGTAAAAAATATGCGGCAAGGTATTCTTAAATAAAATTTGATAATGGGCGCAAAAATGATTGCCCCTTGCAGGGGCTTAGTTTTTGTACCCAATTTAAGAATACTTTTGCCTTTTTAGTAAATATCGTGACGACAGCGGCTCATGTAAGCCGTCATACTTCTGTTTGTCCGAAGTCATGATCCCCAGCGGTAAAAGTATTAGCCGCTGGGGATTTTTGCGCCCATTTGGGCCTTGTATGGAGGATAGACATGAACATTATCAATATCGGGATTCTTGCCCATGTAGACGCTGGAAAGACAACCTTGACGGAGAGCCTGCTATATGCCAGCGGAGCCATTTCAGAACCGGGGAGCGTCGAAAAAGGGACAACGAGGACGGACACCATGCTTTTGGAGCGGCAGCGTGGGATTACCATTCAAGCGGCAGTCACTTCCTTCCAGTGGCACAGATGTAAAGTCAACATTGTGGATACGCCCGGCCACATGGATTTTTTGGCGGAGGTGTACCGCTCTTTGGCTGTTTTAGATGGGGCCATCTTGGTGATCTCCGCTAAAGATGGTGTGCAGGCCCAGACCCGTATTCTGTTCCATGCCCTGCGGAAAATGGACATTCCCACCGTTATCTTTATCAATAAGATCGACCAGGCTGGCGTTGATTTGCAGGGCGTGTATCAGTCTGTTCGGGATAAGCTCTCCGCCGATATTATCATCAAGCAGACGGTGTCGCTGTCCCCGGAAATAGTCCTGGAGGAAAATACCGACATAGAAGCATGGGATGCGGTCATCGAAAATAACGATGAATTATTGGAAAAGTATATCGCAGGAGAACCAATCAGCCGGGAAGAACTTGCGCAGGAGGAACAGCGGCGGGTTCAAGACGCCTCCCTGTTCCCGGTCTATCATGGCAGCGCCAAAAAGGGCCTTGGCATTCAACCGTTGATGGATGCGGTGACAGGGCTGTTCCAACCGATTGGGGAACAGGGGAGCGACGCCCTATGCGGCAGCGTTTTCAAGGTGGAGTATACAGATTGTGGCCAGCGGCTCATCTATTTGCGGCTATACAGCGGAACGCTGCGCCTGCGGGATACGGTGGCTCTGGCCGGGAGAGAAAAGCTGAAAATCACAGAGATGCGTATTCCATCCAAAGGGGAAATTGTTCGGACAGACACCGCTTATCCGGGTGAAATTGTTATCCTTCCCAGCGACAGCGTGAGGTTAAACGATGTATTAGGGGACCCAACCCGGCTCCCTCGTAAAAGGTGGCGTGAGGACCCCCTCCCCATGCTGCGGACGTCGATTGCGCCGAAAACGGCAGCGCAAAGAGAACGGCTGCTGGACGCTCTTACGCAACTTGCGGATACTGACCCGCTTTTGCGCTGCGAGGTGGATTCCATCACCCATGAGATCATTCTTTCTTTTTTGGGCCGGGTGCAGTTGGAGGTTGTTTCCGCTTTGCTGTCGGAAAAATACAAGCTTGAAACAGTGGTAAAGGAACCCACCGTCATTTATATGGAGCGGCCGCTCAAAGCAGCCAGCCACACCATCCATATCGAGGTGCCGCCCAACCCGTTTTGGGCATCCATCGGACTGTCTGTTACACCACTCCCGCTTGGCTCCGGTGTACAATACGAGAGCCGGGTTTCGCTGGGATACTTGAACCAGAGTTTTCAAAACGCTGTCAGGGATGGTATCCGTTACGGGCTGGAGCAGGGCTTGTTCGGCTGGAACGTAACGGACTGTAAGATTTGCTTTGAATACGGGCTTTATTACAGTCCGGTCAGCACGCCGGCGGACTTCCGCTCATTGGCCCCGATTGTATTGGAACAGGCATTGAAGGAATCAGGGACGCAACTGCTGGAACCTCATCTCTCCTTCACCCTCTATGCGCCCCGGGAATATCTTTCCAGGGCTTATCATGATGCACCGAAATACTGTGCCACCATCGAAACGGTCCAGGTAAAAAAGGATGAAGTTGTCTTTACTGGCGAGATTCCCGCCCGCTGTATACAGGCATACCGTACTGATCTGGCCTTTTACACCAACGGGCAGAGCGTATGCCTTACAGAACTGAAAGGGTATCAGGCCGCTGTCGGCAAGCCAGTCATCCAGCCCCGCCGTCCAAACAGCCGCCTGGACAAGGTGCGCCATATGTTCAGTAAGATCACTGGTTGATTTCCGATCCCAACCGAACACATTGAGCTGACGGCACGCTCCCGCAGTTAACCGAACGCCCCCGAGGTCCT
>NZ_WWSY01000031.1 GCF_009876115.1 Collinsella aerofaciens
TCTCAAGGTGCACGCTCTGCGGCTGATCCGGTCTCACCGGGCCGCGCGGCAAGGAGATATATTGCCAGACCGGAGGGCCCCCGGGGGCGGGAATCTGGGCGTACACATTTCCTACACATATAAGGACTCTCGGCTGGCTGGGTAAATATAAGAGGGGACCTCGTTTCCGAGATCCCCTCTTTCGCCTATCTACAGTAATAGACTCTTAAATACCTTATGCCAGCAGCTTGCGACCGGACTCTTCAATCGCGTCAAGTGCTGCATCAGCCTCGGCGGCATCCGTGCCCTTGGCAAAGATATACAGCTTGATCTTGGGCTCGGTGCCAGAAGGACGGACGATACCCTTGTTGCCACCCTCGAGATCGAACTCAATGACATTAGCCTTCGGCAGGCCGTTCACGCAGGTGTTGTAGTCCACGACGGCCTCAATCTTGGACCCAGCAAGCTCCGCAGGCGGGTTCTCGCGCAGACCGGCCATGATGCCGGCCATCTTTGCCGCACCCTCAGCACCCGGATAGCTCAGCGAAATCGTCTTATTGTGGTAGTAGCCATACTTCTCGTACAGCTCGTGCATCGCGTCGGCGAGGTTCTTACCCTGCAGCTTGTAATACTGAGCCATCTGGCAAATCAGCAGCGAAGTGCTCACGGCGTCCTTGTCGCGCACGTGATCACCAGCCAGATAACCGTAGCTCTCCTCAAAACCGAAGATAAAGCGATCGACTTCACCGGCATCGGAAAGCGAGGTAATGATGTCACCGATGTATTTGAAGCCCGTCAGGCAGCGACGGAGCTCAAAGCCATATTCCTCGGCCAGAGCATCGACCATGGCGGAAGAAACAATGGTAGTAACCGCGACCTTCTTAGTGAGGTCCTCGCCGCGGGCGGCACGGGTCTTGCAAATATAGTCGAGCAGCAGGACGCCCATCTCGTTACCGGTCAGCAGCAGATAGTCATCGCCATTCTTAACGGCAACACCAACACGGTCGGCGTCGGGATCGGTCGCAAGCAGCAGATCGGGGTGAACCTGCTCGCAGAGATCGATGCCCTTCTGCATGGCCTGTCGGATCTCGGGGTTAGGATACGGGCAGGTCGGGAAATCGCCGTTAGGTTCCTTCTGCTCGGGAACAACCGTGACATCAGTGATGCCAGCGCGCTCGAGCACCGTGGTGACGGGAATGAGGCCGGTACCATTCAGCGGCGTATAGACAAGCTTGAGCGGTGCGCCGGCAATCTCCTCGGCAGAAAGATTCGTAACGCCGCGAGCGAGAACGGCGTCGTAATAACGCTCGAGGCACGAGTCATCGATCCATTTGACCAGGCCCTGCTCAAGAGCCTCATCGAAGTCCATGGACTTCACGCCGGTGAACGTATCGGTCTCGGCGATTGCCTTAGAAATAGTATCGGCGGCCTCGCTGGTGATCTGGCAGCCATCGGGGCCATAGGCCTTATAGCCGTTATACGGCGCCGGGTTATGGCTAGCGGTCATGCAAATGCCACCGGAGCACTTAAGATCACGAACGGCCCAGGAGAGCGTCGGCACAGGAGAAATCTTGGGATAAACGAGGGCAGTCACGCCGTTTGCTGCAAGAATGGCAGCCGTCGTCTTAACGAACAGCTCACCTTTATTGCGGCTATCGCGAGCGATGGCGACCGTTGGATGCTCGAAGGTCGCATTGAGGTAGTCAGCGAATCCCTGGGTCGCACGACCGACCGTATAGATATTCATACGGTTAGTGCCCGCACCGATAGTGCCGCGAAGGCCGGCAGTACCGAAGGCGAGATCTTGGAAGAAAGCGTCGGTGATGGCGTCCTCATAGCCCTGCTCCTTCATCGTGTTAAGCTCAGCGAGGAGCTCCTCGTCCTTGACATTGGCAATCCAAGTATCAAGCAGCTCATGAACATCTGCCATGTGAGTCCTTCCTTCACAATCAATAAAACGACCCGTGTAAAACAGGACAAGCGCAGCAGTGCGCTAAAGCAAATATTAGTCCATTGAGAACAGAGAACTGAGCACAGAACGGTGAACGTCTATATTCAGCGGTGGATGATTTAATTGATTTAATTGCATAAGTATTGTTGCCCGTAAACGCAAGAAAGGGGGAGGCCGCGAGGCCCCCCCCTTCTTCAAGTCAAGCGTACGGCTCGGTGCCGTCCACCGGTCAGCGGCGCCCTGGCCTCCCACGGGCTGGCCCCGCAGTACTCTCGGCGCGATGGGGCTTAGCTTCCGGGTTCGGAACGGGACCGGGCGTGCCCCCCATGCTCTGGC
>NZ_WWSY01000032.1 GCF_009876115.1 Collinsella aerofaciens
CCTTGATTCTCATCTTCATTGCAACAGCCTCAGGACTCAGCGCAACGCGTTGCGCTGAGTCCTGAGGCGCGAATCCGGGTAGGCAACCCCAGAGGGGCCGGAATCCCCCGGCCCGCGATGGAGGGAGGCCGAAATGTCCAGACCGAAGCCGTCCGGGAGGTCGTACGGGAGGCTCACGAGGCACGAGAGGAACACGGTCGAGAGGATGCTCGACCTCAACCGCAGCGCCCGCGAGATCGCCGCGGAGCTCGGCAGGTCGCCATCGACCGTGACCAGGGAGGTGGCGGCGCACCGCTACGTCACAGCGCCGCGCTCGCGCTACGGCGAGCCCGCGCCCGCGGACCTCTCGGGGGCCTGCCCCAGGCTCTCCGCGTGGCCGAGGTGCTGCAACGGATGCTCGCACAGGAGGGGCTACGGCTGCTCGAGGAGGCCCAGGGTGTTCTACAGCGCAAGGAGGGCGCAGGAGGCGGCCGACGCCGAGCTCTCGGGCAGCAGGTCCGGGATCGACGAGACCGAGGAGGGCGCCGCCGCCAAGCTCGCGGCCATCCGGGACGGGCTCGCGCGCGGGCTCTCCCCGCAGCAGATAGCGGCGGCGACCCCCGGGCTCAGCGCCTCCACCGTCTACAGGTGGGTGGACGCCGGCTACGACGGCATGACGAACATGGAGCTCAGGCGCAAGGTCGGCTACAGGCCGAGGTCGCGCCGGGCCCCGGGGAGGGCGACGTCGCACTCGGCGCGCAGGTCGCACGCGTCGTTCCTCGCGCTCGGCGAGGACGCCTGCGCCGCGGCCTGGGAGATGGACACCGTCGAGGGCGCCAGGGGCGACTCCGCCAGGCTCCTCACGCTCCTGCACCGCCCGAGCCGCTTCCAGCTGGCGCTGCCGCTGCCGGACGGCACGTGCGCCTCGGTCCTGGCGGCGCTCTCCTCCCTGCGCGGGGTCCTCGGCGAGGACGGCGCGAGGCGCGCCTTCGGAGCCGTGCTCACCGACAACGGGAGCGAGTTCGCCGACGAGGGCGCCATCGCGGCGCTGCTCGGCGAGCGGGACGGCGAGACCAGGCTCTTCTACTGCGACCCCCGGCAGAGCCAGCAGAAGGGCGCGTGCGAGAAGAACCACGTCGAGATCAGGAAGCTGCTGCCCAAGGGCGCCGGGGTCAGGTTCGACCGGCTGACGGCGGCGGACTGCGCGCTGCTCATGTCGCAGGTGAACTCCGAGCCGAGGGGGGCGCTCGGGTTCCTGACGCCGGCGCGCGTGCTGCGGATGGCCCTCGGCGAGGACGCCTCCGCCCTCATGGACGCGTTCGGGATAGAGGAGCTGGCGCCCGGCGGGCTCGACCTCACGCCCGGCTGCATCGACAGGGCCAGGGCCGCGAGGGGCGAGGGGCCGCTGGCGGGGTAGGCGGCGGGCCGGGACATGGGCCGGAGGGCCCGTTGCGCTGAGTCCGGAACGGCTGCGCGGCGGGCTGGCGGAGCATGCGGCGGCGGCACGGGGGCACCGGCCTCCACAGCCCCTCCACCTGCGGAAACGGGACGACGGCCAGGTTCCGGGGGCTATTTCCGCGTTGCGCTAGCTGCGGAAACGCGGGGTCCGTTCAGGCTGTTGCGTTGAGATTGAAAATCAACC
>NZ_WWSY01000033.1 GCF_009876115.1 Collinsella aerofaciens
AACATTCCGCACTGATATTTTCTGTATTGAAGACGTCGATGATGCACCCGTATACCATTGACGTCGACACCATCAGATGCGGACCGCGCGGTGACCCCACATTCCGCTGGCGCCCACAGGGCTGCCCTCGTTTCCTGACATGTCCCGCGCGGGCCGCGGCGAGCCGAGACCGCCGCATGACCTAATAGGAGCATGGAGCGATACCGCGGACCCGAACAACCGCATTCTATCGCGCCCCGTCAGTGTGCCGTCTGCCCGGTCCAGGCGAGCACGGAAAGAACGGAGCGAGACATGAGAACCGAATCGACACCCGGCGCCCGCGGGCCGGTCTTCTGCGGGGTCGACACCCACGCCGACTCGCACTGGCTGTGCGTCCTCGACTGGAGGGGCCGCAAGGTCCTGTCCCGCCAGTTCCCCGCCGACGCGGCGGGCTACGAGGCGCTCGCCGGGGCGATCGCGGCGGCCGGGGAGCCGGCCTGCGTCGCGATGGAGGGGACGTCGTCCTACGGGGCGGGCCTCACCAGGCACCTCGCGTCGCTGGGGATGCCCGTGCGCGAGGCGCTCTCCCCGGCGAGGATGCAGAGGAGGCGCCCGGGGCAGGGAAAGTGCGACGAGGCGGACGCGGAGAGGGCCGCCCGCACGGCGATGTCCGGCTCAAAGCTCGGGACCCCCAAGAGCCAGGACGGGTGGGTCGACGGGGTGCGCTGCATGCTCGCGGCGCGCTCCGGGGCGGTGAAGGCGCGGACCTCGGCGATAAACACCGCGAGGTCGCTGCTCACCACCGCGCCGGAGGGGCTCAGGTCGAGGTTCCGCGGCATGGGAGGGCCGAGGCTGATGGAGGAGCTCCCCTCCGTGCGCGCCGAGGGCGCGCTGGGCGCCGCGCTCGGCGCGCTGGCGGACCTGTGGGAGGCGGCGCGCGACGCGGCGCTCGACATGGAGCGCGCGATCGAGGCGTCCCTGGAGGAGAACTGCCCCGCGCTGCTGGCGATGTACGGGTGCGGGCCCGTGAGCGCGGCCAAGCTCGCGGTCGCGGCCGGGGACAACCCGGGCAGGCTGCGCTCCGAGGCGTCGTTCGCGGCGATATGCGGGGCCTGCCCCATCCCCGCCTCGAGCGGCAAGACCGTGAGGCACAGGCTCAACAGGGGCGGCGACCGGCAGGCGAACAGCGCGCTGCACGAGATCGCGAGGCAGAGGGTCATGCGCGACCCCGAGACCGCCGAGTACGCCGAGAGGGCCAGGGGGCGGGGGAAGAGCGACAGGGAGGTCATGAGGTGCCTCAAGCGCTACGTGGCCAGGGAGGCGTACCGGGCGCTGATGCACCCGCACGAGATCAGGAGGCCCGGGGACGCCTCGGAGCTCGTGGCGGCCAGGCGCGCGGCGAAGGTCAGCCAGGCGAGGGCGGCGTCCATACTGGGCACCAGCGAGAAGTACATCTCGATGCTGGAGAGGGGCCAAAGGGAGCTCAAGCCCATAAGGAGGGCCTACGAGGCATGGGTCGAGGCCGGACTTCCGCTCGATTGGGACAGGCGGGCCTTCGAGGCCGAGCGCAAAATGGATTCTAAAAAACACCTTGCCAAATAGGAGCGTCAG
>NZ_WWSY01000034.1 GCF_009876115.1 Collinsella aerofaciens
GACAGACACTATGACCCAATCCGAGGGCACTAAAAAGACAGGAGCCCCCGCTCGTGACCGCGGGTCGGGGCTGCGACAATGATGTTGAAGTGCCATAGGCGCAGCCGCGCCGCAACGAGGTTGGGAGGCTCCCATGCCAAAGTATTCTACCGCGTTCGGGATGGACGTCCACCTGAGGTCGACCACCGTCTGCGCCCTCGACGCGGACACCGGCGAGGCCGTGACGAGGAGGTTCCCCGGCAACCCCTGGGGCGAGATCGCCGGGTGGATGGATGGGTTCCCCGGGCCGTCGCTCGCGGCCTACGAGAGCGGCTACCTCGGCTTCGCCCCGCAAAGGGAGCTCGCCGGGCTCGGCGTCGAGTGCGCCGTCGCCGCGGTCTCGAAGATCCCCAGGTCGGCCGCCGACTCGGCCTCCAAGAACGACAGGAACGACGCCGCCAGGATGGCCAAGGCGATACTCGCCCACGACATCTCCCCCGTATGGGTCCCCTCCCCCGAGGTCGAAGGCATCAGGGACCTCGCCGGCGCCTACGACGGGGCGACCGCGCGCCTGGCGACCGCCAAGCAGCGGCTGCTCGCCTTCCTCGCAAAGCGAGGGTTCGTCTACGGCGGCACCACGCCCGCCGGCAACCCGAGGAAGTACTGGACCTACGACTTCCTGAGGTGGCTCGACAAGGTCAGGCCTGAGGACGATGGCGGGGTTCGGGCGCTCGCCGCCCTGAGGAACGAGGTCGAGGCCGCGGCGGAGGCCCGGGCGGACCTGCTCTCCGAGTACAGGGCAGCCGTGGATGCCAGCCCGATCGCCGCGGAGGTGGCCGCCCTCCAGTCGATCAAGGGCTGCGCCTTCGCGCTGGCCGCAGCCTTCTCGGCCGAGGTCGGCGACTTCACGAGGTTCCGTTCCGGAAGGCAGGTCACGGCCTATTTCGGCCTCGCGCCGAGTCAGAGGTCGAGTGGCGACTCCGTGCGGCTCGGAGGCATCAGCGGTGCGGGCAACGCGCTCGTGAGGAAGCTGACCGTTGAGGGTTCATGGTGCTACGCCGCGGCACGGCACCAGCCGAAGCTCATGCCGAGGGATACGGGCGTGCCCCTCGAGATAAGGATGCACGGGAGGAAGGGGTCCGAGCGGCTCCTGCGGCGGCGCGAGGAGATGCTCGCCCGCGGCATGCCCGCGGCGAAGGCTAACGCGGCCACCGCGGCCGAGCTCGTGAGGTGGCTCTGGGCCCTCGGCATGATGTGCCGGGAGGGCGCGGAATAGACATAGCCCCCGTCCCGGCGAGCCGGGCGACCTTCGGGGATACCCCCTATTTCGCTGTGCGCGCGGAGCCCTCCGCATGCGCCTCGACAGACTTGGGGAACCCCGCCGAAGGAATGGAGTGCGGGCCGACAGAACGGTATCCGCGGATATGAGACTGAGCCGAAGGCGTCGACGACATGCCGGGGCGGACCGGGACGGGTTAACGGCAGGCCCCGCCGACCGATTGCAAGCGGTCGGCGGGGCCATTGTGGCTCTTGACAGCGGATTGGGTCATATGAGCGAA
>NZ_WWSY01000035.1 GCF_009876115.1 Collinsella aerofaciens
GGTCGCGCGCGCAGACGTGGTGTAAGAGTGTCCTGAGGTCCGTCGCTGCAAGTCCCGATGTTACTCCTTCTTGAGACCGCGCTTCTCGACTATCTCGTCCACTATCTCCCTGGCGCGCCGCCCGAGCGCGCGGCGCCTCCCCTCTGTCGGGGCCGGCCTGTCCGCGGGCTCGGCGAAGCCCTCGGCGGCCGAGGCCTCGGAGAACACGCGCTGCTGGGACCACTGCCCCTCGGTCTCCATGAGGCTCGCGCACGTCAGGCGCAGCATCGACTCCCTCGAGGGGAAGGACTGCACGACCCTGTAGCGGCGCTTGATCTCGCGGTTGGCGCGCTCCTGGACGTTGTTGGTGCGGAGCTTGGCCCAGTGCGCCCTGGGGAAGGCCGTGAACGCCAGCGCGGAGTCCTCGGCCTGCTCGAAGACCTCGCCGGCCCTGGCGGACACCGACGCCACCCAGGGCGCCGCCTCGGCCCACACGCAGCGCGCGAGGTCGGGGTCGTCCTGGTAGACCGCGGCGTGCACGAGGTCCCTGACGGCCGCCTTGGAGTCCTCGGGCCTGCCCGAGCAGGCGCTCTGGAGGTTGCGCTGCAGGTGCGTCACGCAGCGCTGCCAGGCGCAGCCCTGGAACAGGCGCGAGACGGCGGCCACGAGCCCGGCGTGGCTGTCGGAGACCACGAGGCGAACGCCGGCCAGCCCGCGCTCGCGCAGCCCGCCGAGGAATGCCGCCCAGGAGTCCTCGCTCTCGGTGTCGACCACGTCGCAGCCCAGGAAGTGCTTGCGCCCGTCGGCGCCCAGCCCGATCGCGGTCACGACGCCCTGCGAGACGACCGACGAGCCGACCCTGCAGCTCATGTAGGTGGCGTCGAGCCACAGGTAGCAGCACGGCGTGCCCGACAGGTCGCGGCTGCGGAACTCCGCCACCTCGGCGTCGAGGTCGGAGCAGAGGCTCGAGACCTCCGAGCTCGACAGCGAGGATATGCCCAGCTTGGACGCCACGCGCTCGACCTTGCGGGTGGACACGCCGCACACGTACATCTCCTGCACGATGGCGGCCACCGAGGTGTCGACGCGCGACCATCGCGCGAGCATGCCCTCGGGGTAGTAGGTGCCGTGCCTGAGCTTGGGTATCTCGAGCTCCACGTCGCCCACGGCGGTCTTGAGCGACCTGGGGCGGTAGCCGTTGCGGCTGTTCTCCCTGCCGTCGCTGCGCTCGTTGCGGCTCGCGCCGCACATCTGCTGGGCCTCGGAGTCCATCAGCGCGTTCATCACGCCGCCCAGCACCCTGCACGCGAACTCGCGCGCGTCGCCGCACTCCTGCCAAAGCCTCGCCGCCTCGAGGGCCTCGTCGCGGTCGAGGCGCAGTACACTCTCTTCTTGGGGCATCGCCTTTCCTTCCATTCGTCACCTTCATTACTCCAACGACGAATTCTAGGCGGTGTCCCCTCCCTTTCAAGAAAGAGAAGAGGCGGGGCATGCCCCGCCTCTTACACCACATCTCTGCGCGCTACC
>NZ_WWSY01000003.1 GCF_009876115.1 Collinsella aerofaciens
GGGGCAGCGGGGGCGTTCGGCTAGGTGCGGGAACGGCCTATTTGCTCAATGTGTTCGGCTGAGATCGGAAATCAACCTAACTAACGCAAACCCTCTACCGCATCCGCCAGAAGAGCGGCGGCTCTATCCTGAGCCAGACCACGCGCCGCCTGACGCATGACGTCGCGCTCTGCCGCGTCATCGACCAGGTGCAGCAGCTCATCGGCAAAGGCAGAACCGTCGATATCGGCATCGGCGCAGAGCACGCCGGCCCCGGCGTCGACCAGATAACGGGCATTGGTGGTTTGGTGGTCGGCCGTCGCATGCGGGTACGGCACGAGCACCGAGGGCACGGCGAGCGCAGCGATCTCGGCCACGCTCGATGCGCCCGAACGCGATAGCACCAAATCGGCAGCAGCCAGCATGTCGCCCATGTTGTCGATGTAAGGCTGGACGCGGTAACGCTTCGCCTCCTCGGGCGTCAGCGCCAAAGCGCGCTCGGTCTCCTCAAAGCCGTCGGCACCCGTCGAATGCAACACATAGAGGTTCTTGCGCGAAAGCAGCTCGTTTTTGAGCGAAGCCACGCGCTCGTTGAGGTGCTGGGCGCCAAGTGAACCGCCAAAGACGAGCAGCAGCGTAGCGTCCTCGGGAACGCCAAGTGCCTTGCGGCCGCGAGTGCGATCGCCCTCGATCACCGAGCGACGTACGGGGTTGCCGGTCATGAGCACGTGGTCAGGGTCACCTTCGCGCTCAAAGACCGAACGCGCTGCCGGCACCGAGATGCACACGCGGGCGGCGTGGGAGTTCATCATCTTGTTGGCCAGGCCCGGAACAGAGTTCTGCTCATGCAGCAGATACGGAACGCCTGCGCCCTTGCACCACCCCAGCAACGGAACCTCGACATAGGCACCAAAACCGATGGCGGCATCGGGCTTGCCGACCTTTGAGAAATGACTGGCAATCGCACGCTTGGCCTTGTTGACACGCCACAGCGAGGTCAGCGCCGTCCAAGGACGGGAGCGGTCGAAGCCCGTGACCGTAATGGGCACAAAATCAAACCCAGCCTCGGGGACCAGACGACCCTCGAGCTTGCGCGACTGGCCCACGAACACAACGTGGTGGCCACGGTCACGCAGCTCTTCGGCCAAGGCGAGCGCAGGGTTGATGTGTCCTGCCGTGCCGCCGGCTGCAACAGCAACGGTCATCTTATCGGTCATGGTAGTCCCTTCGTACACGCGGTCCCTGGTCGTCAGTGCGCAGACGCGCCGACGGGTCCGAATTCAAATCGATTCGATTATATCCGCCGCCCGCATTGCGAGGAGTTGGGCGCTGCGGACGACCTTGCGGCGCCGTTCGCTGACGCGGACGGGCTGCCGGCTCGGTCGCAGAGCCATCCAGAACGGTAAAGCCGTTACGCGAAGATCGCTCGCCGCGCACGTGGGGCACGCCGGCGGTACTCTCATCCATAACGGCAAAGCTCTCACGGCGGCGGTCATACTCATCGCGGCGGGCGCTCTCGTACGAAACGCGCAGGATCAGACCGGCAAGCATGAGCGACACAATAATCGACGAACCGCCGTAGCTAATAAACGGCAACGGTTTGCCCGTCATGGGAAACACGTTGAGGATGCCCAGCGCGTTAATCAAAAACTGCACCGCGAGAATGACCGCGGAGCCAGACGCCATGAGCGCGCCCCGACGATCGGTCGCCTGCTCGGCAATGCGAAACGCCGAGTAGATCAGCATCGCAAACACCAAGAAGAACAGCACGGTTCCGACAAAACCGACTTCCTCGCCAATGATGGCCAAGATGTAGTCGTTGTGTGCCTCGGGCAGATACGAGTACTTCATGGTTGAGTTGCCGATGCCACGGCCGAACAGACCGCCCGAGGCAAAGGCCATGATGGCAAGCGTGGCCTGATAGCCGTCACCATACTCGTCGGCCCAAGGGTTCAAGGCAACCTGAATACGCACCATACGGTACGGCTCTGCGACAAGCGCAATCACGATCACGAGGATGCCGAAGATTAGCACGCCGATGATAAATCTGGGGTCGAGACCCGCAAACAACGCCATGCACATGAGGGTCAACAGGATGATCAGGACAGTACCGAAATCGGGCTGGATAAAGATCAGAAAGAGCGAAATGCCCAGGTAGATGCCCATCTTGCGAAGGAATTCGTTGATGTTGCCACCGGGCGAAAAGAAGCGATCAAGCATGATGGCCGAATACGCAATGGCAAATGGCTTTAAAAACTCGGAAGGCTGGAACTGAATACCGGCGATGTTGAGCCAGCGCGTGGCGCCACGACTGCCGCTGCCCACCAAGAACACCAGAAACAGTAGCCCTATCATGCCGATAAGGAAGATCCTGAGCACATCCTCCCCAAACCAGCTGTCCGGCAAAACGCGCACGATGGCAATCAGCGCCAGAACACCGACCACGGCAAACGCGGCCTGTCGACCCAGAAAAAACGTCGCCGAGCCATTCTCGTGCAGTGCCTCGACCGAAGAAGCCGAGTACACCATCAACAGGCCAAAGCACACCAAGGTAAACAGGCAGGCCATAAATATCAAACGGGGGCGCATGATACGGGCGGGAACGCCGGCGATATAGCGTTCACTAAACGTCTGCCCGCCGCGACCGGAACACGGTGTGCTGCGCCGCGAGGAAGCACGGTCCGAGTCGGGCCTCCTCATACCTTGTCGGGGGCTCTCCTCTCTCACCGGCAACCCCTATTCCATTTGCGATTTCGCCGCAGCGGCAAGCTGGGCCACATAGTCCTTAAACACGCGGCCGCGCTCCTCATAGCCCGAGAACTCATCGAACGAAGAGCAGGCAGGAGAAAGTAAGATCACGTCACCACGGCTCGACAGCGAACGGGCGACGTCCACGGCGTCGCGTAGGTCATCCGCCTGGGCGATATCCACATCGCCATCGACATCGGCCTCGTCCATAGCGGCAGTAAAGCGCTCGCGCGCATCGCCAAAGCAAACGACCGAGCGCACGTTGTCCATAACGACGCGGGCAAAGTCCGCAAGCGGCGTACCCTTATCGTGACCGCCGAGCAGCAAGATCACGTCGTCATCGGGAAACGCCGTCAGAGCCTTTTCGACTGCATCGGTGTTCGTTGCCTTGGAATCGTTGACGTAGCGCACGCCATCGATCTCGCCGCAGGGTTCCACGCGGTGTTCGAGTGGCTGGAACGATGCCAAGCCGCGGCAAACGCCCTCGGGATCGGCACCGACGGCCAGGGCAGCCGTGGCGGCACATAGGGCATTGATGACATTGTGATGGCCCGAGATCTTGAGCTCGGACGTGGCGACAAGCTGAGTCTCGACGCCCTTCAGGCGGACGACCATCTTGCCGTCGCGCACAAAGGCGGCGTCTGCACCCTCGGGCTCGTCAAAAGCGACCTTGCAGATGCGGCGACCCGGCGTGTAGATGTACTCATCGAACTCATGGATGCCGGCATCCTCGACGTCGATAACCACGAGGTCGTCGTCGACCATATTCTCGAACAACTTGATCTTGGCAAGCGCATAGTTCTTGTGGCTCTTGTGCCAGCCCAGGTGGTCGGGCGTGATGTTAAGTAGCACCGCCACGCGAGGATGAAGCTCGGCGGTCGTAGCAATCTGGTAACTCGACAGCTCGGCCACAAACCACTCATTGTGTGCACGGCCGTCGATCTCGTTCACCGGCGGCTCGCCGATATTGCCGACGGCCACGCTGGCTTCACCGGCGGCCTTGAGCAGATAATCGGTCAGCGACGTGGTAGTTGTCTTGCCGTTGGTGCCCGTGATGGCGATCCAATTTTGGGGAGACAGGCGGTAGGCAAACTCGGGCTCGCCCATAATCTGAGCGGTATGCTCACGCCCAGCCTTAAAGAAGGCCGAGAACTCCGAGATACCCGGGCATGTCACGCACACGTCATAGGCACCCTCGACCTGCTCGGTGCCGTAGACAAACGACGCGCCCTGCGCCTCGAGCGCACGCGTGGCGTCATTGGGCTCGGAGGTACCACCGCCATATACGGTCGTGGCGCTCACGCGCTCGGGGTGAGCCAGCGCCCAACGGGCGACATCGAGACCGGATTTACCCTGCCCCAAAACGAGCAGGCTAAAGACATCAGCAAGAGGCATGAAAGACCACTATCCCAACTGGAAGAACAGGGCGAGGCCAACGGCGCCAAAGGCCGCGGCGATAATCCAAAAACGGATAACGACCTTGGTCTCGGCCCAGCCCTTCTTTTCGAAATGATGATGAATGGGCGCCATAAGGAAGACGCGCTTGTGCGTAAAGTGGAAATAGACAACCTGGATCATGACCGACAGGGTCTCGACGATAAACAGACCGCCGATGATGAGGGAAACGACTTCGGTGTTGGTCATGATGGAGGTGCAGGCAAACGCGGCACCCAGGGCAAGCGAGCCGGTATCACCCATAAAGATGCTCGCCGGGTAGCAGTTGAACCACAAAAAGCCCAGGCAGGCACCGGCACACGCCGTGCAGAAGATGGACAGGTTCACGTCACCGTGCAAAAACGCCATAGCGGCCATGGCGAGCATGGCGATCATGGAAGTGCCGCCGGCAAGGCCATCCAGACCATCGGTCAGGTTCACGGCATTGGAGAGACCAGCGATCATCAGCCAGCAAAATACAATGTAGAGCCACGGGAACGAAAGGCCGCAGATGGTGGTCGAAAGAACACCGAGGTCAATCGTCAGGCCGCCGGGAAAACGAATCTCGGGGGCGACGCCGCACCAATTGACTGCGAGCACGGTAAAAGTGACGCAGATGATGGTCAGACCGATCATCTTGGCGTGAGGCGTCAGGCCGAGCGAGCGACCATGCGTGACGGAGGTCAGGTCGTCGATGAGACCCAAAACGCCGGTGGCCAGCGTGGCAAGCAGCACGAGCACGAGCTCGGTGGTGAGCTTGCCCATCAACAGGCAGGTCAGCGAGATCGCGACAAGGATGATGACGCCGCCCATGGTCGGCGTACCCTGTTTAATCAAATGACGCTTGGGGCCGTCGGCTCGGACCTGCTGGCCGATACCCTCGACCTTCAGCAGCTTGATCCACCACGGCATAAGCAGCAGCGCAATGGCGGCAGCGATGCCAAGTCCCAAAAAGGCCTGATACGTAGGATACGAGGGATTGCCGAACATGGGCTAGCACACACCTTCCACAAAGCGGTCGAGCTCAACAAAACGGGAACCCTTGACCAGTACAACATCATGATTTTCAAGCGCGCCGCCCATGCGGTCGAGCACCTGTTGATAATCGGAAAACACCTGGATGCGGTCCTCATCCATGCCCATCATGCGTGCGGCATCGGCCATGAGCTGAGCCAGCTCACCACCGACGCACGCGAGCATGTCGAGCTTCTTGGCGGCGGCATAGGCGCCCACGAGCTCATGCATGCGGGGAGCCTCGTCGCCCATCTCGCCCATCTCGCCCAAGATCGCCATGCGCGAACCGTCACACGAAAGCGAGCACAGCAAATCGAGGCCGGCAGCCATAGACTCGGCACTGGCGTTATAGGAGTCGTCGATGATGCGTGCTCCGCTCTTGGCGCGCTTGATCTCCTGACGGTGGCCGGTGATCGTAAGACCCCTAAAGGCAGCATCGATCTGCTCGGGCGTCACGCCCAGACGATAGGCGACCGCGGCGGCCTTGACGGCATTGGGCACGGACTGCACGCCGGGAATGGCCAGCATGGTATCGACCGTGTCGCCCTGACCAAAGTCGAGCGTAAAGACCGGATGGCCCTCGTCGTCGACGCGAATGTCGCGCGCGCGGATCTCGTCGTCGTCCGAGACGCCGGCCATCATCACGTCAATACCCGCAGGCTGGGCGAACGTATCGCGAATAAACGGCGTAAAGTCGTCCTCGCCGCCCAAAACCAGCAACGGCGAGAAGTCGCCGGCGGCGCACATGCCCTGGACAATCTCGGACTTGGCGCGGGCGATGTTCTCGCGGCTGCCCAGAATACCGATGTGGGAGGTTCCGATCTTGCTCACGATGGCAAGATTGGGGTTGGCAGACTGGGACAGGCGCTCAATCTCATGAAAATGGTTCATGCCCATCTCGAGCACCAGAACCTCGGTATCGGCCGGAGCAGAAAGCACCGTGAGCGGCATGCCAATCAGGTTGTTGAAATTGCCTTTGGTGGCCCAGACGCGATAACGCTTGGCGAGCACGGCGGCGAGCACGTCCTTGGTCGTCGTCTTGCCAATCGAACCGGTAATGCCGACGACCAGGCAGCCAAGCTCCAAGCGATATACATGCGCCAGGCGCAGCAAGAACTCCTCGGGGTCGTCGGTCATCAAGATGGCGCATCCCTTGTCCTGCGCCAGCGAAACCAGCTCGGCATCGGGCTCGCGCGTCATCACGACGGCACCGGCACCCGACTCGATGGCACGGGAGGCAAAATCATTGCCGTCGACCTTTTCGCCGGGGAAGGCGACAAAGATCGTCCCCTCCTCGACCTGACGCGAGTCGATAACGCACCCGCGGCATACCCGATCGACTTCTTCCGTCACGGTTCGGGCCCCCGTTGAGGCCGCGAGGTTGTTGACGGCGATCTCTATCATTGCAGCTCCCCTGTAAACCTAATAATGCTATCGGCGTATTGTATCCCAGTGCCATGCGCGCGTGGTGCAGGGCATGTGAACACCCTTCAGATCAAACGGCAGACCACGCTCAAGATTCTAACCCCCTACTTCGTGCGCGGAATACCCAGCACGTCGAGCGCGTTGGCCATAATCGACTGGAATGGCACCGCGGCGGCATCCGAGCCGCTCGGCGTTCCATCGAGTGTGATATAGCACAGCACCTTGGGCGATTGTGCCGGTGCAAAGCCCATAAAGGACGACATATAGTTCTCCTTGAGGTAACCGCCGTTATCGTCAGCACGCTCGGCCGTACCGGTCTTGCCCGCCACGTCATAGCCATCGACCGCACCGCCAACGCCCGTGCCTTCGGACACGACCGTCTGCATGCACGATGCCACCTGGGCGGCAGCGTCGTCCGATATCGCACGCTCGCCTTCGCCCCAGTCCTTCTCATCGCCCTTGCTGGACTTATAGAAGTGCGGAGTCATCATCACGCCGCCGTTCGCGATGCCGCCCACGGCACGTGCGACCTCAATCGGCGAGACAGACAGCGCCTGGCCAAAGCTCATCGAGCCCAGCGTGGCGCCGTCGTACTGGTCGCGCTCCTTGACGATACCCAGA
This sequence comes from Collinsella aerofaciens, assembly GCF_009876115.1. Lineage (GTDB taxonomy): Bacteria > Actinomycetota > Coriobacteriia > Coriobacteriales > Coriobacteriaceae > Collinsella > Collinsella aerofaciens_N. The sequence goes on from NZ_WWSY01000003.1 coordinate 7,222, forward strand.
CTCTCACCCGGAAAATCGACACCGGAGCTATGACCGATGCCCCACTTGTCCACATAGGTGGCAAAATCATCGGCGCCGATCTTGCGTCCCACCAGGACAAAGCCCACATTGGACGAACGGCGCATCATCTCGCGCACGTCCATGGTCATGGTGTAGTCGCGCTTATCGGCGTCGGTAACGGTGTCGTCGCCAACCTTAATGCTCGCCGGCACCTCAAACGACGTGCTCGAACGCACGGCGCCCAAGTCGAAACCGGCACCGGCCACGAGTGTCTTAAAGACCGAGCCGGGCTCGTAGGCATCGGTAACCAGACGCAAGTTCATGTCCTCGGTCTTGGCGTTTTCCAGATCGGTCTGGTCATATGTCGGATACGAGCATGCCGCCAGAATCTCGCCCGTCGTGGGATCGGTGACCAGGGCCGAGCCATTCTTGGCCTTGGTCTTTTCGACAGCCTCGGCCAGGGCGTCCTCGGCGGCACGCTGGATATTGACATCGAGTGTCGTCACGATGTCCACGCCGTCAACCGCCGCCACCTTTTTATAGGCGCCGCCCGCGATATAGCTACCGTCCCTCGCCCGCTCGCGCACCAGTGAACCGTTCGTTCCGGTCAAAAGCTTGTTGTACTGCTTCTCAAGGCCCGTCAGACCGTCGTTGTCCACGTTTACCACGCCAAGCACCTGCGATGCCAGGTTGCCATAAGGATATACGCGCTTCATGGCCTGCTCAAAGAGCACGCCGGGCAGATTCTTCTTCTCCAGCGCCGCAGCATCGTCCTCGTCCACCTGGCGTTTGATATACACCCAGGTGCCATCGGACATAACGAGATCACGACAGGTTTTCTTATCGATGCCCGTAGCTTTGACCAGTGCCGAGACCGTCTTGTCAACATCCTCGATAAGCTGAGGATTCACGGCGATGTTGCGGCATTCGACCGACGACGTCAGCACGTTGCCGTTACGGTCGTAGATGGTACCGCGCTTGGCATACAGCGTCTGCGCAAGCAAGCGACGCGCATCGGCACGGTCGCGTAACTTATCGGCTTCCACGATTTGATAGTCGGCAAGGCGAAGGACGCCCAAGCCCAAGCCAAACCCAATGAAGCCCATGACGGCTTTGCGACGAGGCAGCGGCGTGCCCGTGAGCCATTCGGTCGACGAGCTCTTGCGCGGTCTGGTGTTATGCATTTGAGGACCACTCGAGCTACGGAGACGCGACGCGGGGTCGTTGCCATAGGACGGCCTCGCGTTGTAAGATGGCCGACCCGTTCCTTGATAACCAGAACGTCCCCGCGATGAGGGACGTCCAGAACCGCGACCCCCGTCGGAACCGCGGCGATAGTCATTTGTCATACTCAGCTACCGTCTTGTTACTGAGCGGTCGCGGTCGAGCTAGCGCCCGCGGCTGCATCCTGCGAAAAATCAAGTGTAACGCTCTCGCTGGGCTCCACCATGCCATAAGCGCCCGCAAGGTCGCGAATGCGCGTGTCGGCACCATAGACCGAATGCATGACCTCCAGGTCGGAGCTCTCATCGGTCGCCTTCTCGAGCGTGTTGGTAAGCGCGGCATTGCTGTTGAGCACCTGGGCCGTAACGCCGGCGAGCGCCACACGGGCGACACCGATCGTCATGAAGATGGCCGCAATGATGCAAAACGTTTTAAGAACGCTCATGAAAACCGGGCTTACCGCCTGGTTTGCCTGACGGCCCGCGCCCGTGTAGACATCAAAGCGCGGCGTGCGCTGCTCGCGGGGAGCAACGGGGGCCTGCGGCGTCTCACGATAGGCGGGCATGGCGCTCATATCATAGGCGAGTGCTGCGTTTGAAGTGTTGTAGCCCATGATATGCCGCCTCCCATCCCGAGTACGTTGGTAGTGTGTTTAAGCTTCGTTTATGGTGCGAGCGGGAGGTCCAATATCGCGCGGTCGCGTCTACAGACGCTGCGCCACGCGGATCTTGGCTGATCTCGCCCGAGGGTTGCGCGCAACCTCATCGGGTTGGGCAACCAGGGGTTTGCGGGTGATGACCTTGAGTATCGGCACGTTGCCGCACACGCACACCGGAATCTCCGGCGGACACGTGCACCCCTGGCTCATCTCCTTAAAGTGGTTCTTTACGATACGGTCCTCGAGCGAGTGATACGAGATGACGCAGATGCGTCCGCCCGGGTTGAGCCACCTTGTGGCGGCGTCTAGCCCTCGCTCGAGCACATCGAGTTCGTGATTGACCTCGATGCGAATGGCCTGGAAACTTTTCTTGGCTGGGTGTCCGCCATGCCGACGAGCGGCAGCGGGGATACCAGCCTTGATGATCTCGACAAACTGGCCGGTGGTTTCGATCGGCTCATGCTCGCGGCGGCGCACGATCTCGCGCGCGATCTGCGAGGCAAACTTCTCTTCGCCGTAGACGCGTAGAATCCGGGCGAGGTCGTGTTCGTTATAGGTATTGATGACCTCAGCTGCGTTTAAGGTGTTGTTACCCGGATCCATCCGCATGTCCAATGGGGCGTCCTCGTTGTACGAAAAGCCCCTGCCAGGGATATCGAGTTGCGGCGACGAAACGCCCAAGTCGAACAGGAAGCCATCGACCCCGGGCACCTCGGCCGAGCAAAGCAGCTCGTCCAAGTCGCCGAAGTTGCCCTTCAGCAGCTGGTGCGGTACGCCGGGAACCTCGCGGTCCAGACGGGCACCAGCGGCCTCGAGGGCCATGTCGTCCTGATCGACGCCGAGCAAAAGGCCGGTCTCCCCCACCTGCGCGGCCATCTTTACCGAATGGCCGGCACCGCCAAGGGTGCAGTCGCAGACGACGGAGCCGCTCTTGAGCTGCAGCGACTCAAGCACTTCGCCGAGCATGACAGGTTCATGCCGATATTCTTGTGTCAAGATCCCACGCTCCATCCGTTACTCGTGCCTTGCCCTTACGAGAAGAAGAGGTCCAGCAGGGCCTCGTCATCATCGTCCTCATCGGCCGTAGCGCGGTCCCAAACCTCAAGGTGGTCGTAGTTGCCCACAACTGTGACCTCGCGGTCGAGGTTCGCCTGCTTGCGGAGAGACTCAGAAAGACCGATACGACCCGCGCTGTCCACATCCATCGACGTGGTGCGCTTGTTGATCGCCCTCATGAGCTTCTGGTCGTTGATGTCACGCGGGTTAAAACCCTCGTGGTCCTCACGACCCGCGAAGAGTCCTTCGACCCACTTATCGAAGGCCTCGGCAGAGAACACGTACAGAGCATCGACATCCAGGGCTTTAAACACGCGAACGTGCTCTCCAAGCTCCTCACGAAGGGGTGCAGGCAGGGACAGACGACCTTTTGCATCGAGATTGCGCTCGTATGCACCCGTCATTCCCATGTGCGCCCTCCCCTCGGTTACTCAGATGGCACGTACGCGGGGAACCACCCCGCCTGTCGACGTCATCAATAATATGGGGAACCGCCCCATTTTTCAACACCTTTCCCCACCCCTTCCCCCATCCCACCCCACCACTCCACCCCCAATATGTTGTAAAACACCCCCGAGCATATGTTCGAAAACACAATATGTTGTGTTTGCAGCAAAGGCGGGATGCCACCTGTAGAACCACGCCCGCGAACCTCAACCTTCAAGTTGACCTTGAGGCGATTTTTACGTCCCTTTACACACCGTTCACATCGCCCCCAAACTCCCCCACCCACGGTACACACGGCCCACCACCGCGTCGGTGTCTGGCGAAAAATGGGACGGGCCCCAGATTGCCCATGTGCGCAAAAGTGCGTCTCGGCAATCTGGGGCCCGTCCCCTTTAATATTTATAAATATGCAGGTCAGCGAGGTGCTAGCGATGTGCCAGCGGATGCGCCGCCAGATAGACCTCGGTCAGTTGCGTGCGGTCGACATGCGTGTAGACCTGCGTGGTCGAAATATCGGCATGGCCCAAAATCTCCTGCAGCACACGCAGGTCGGCACCGCCCGCGAGCATGTGGGTGGCAAAGGAGTGGCGCAGGGTGTGGGGATGGAGCCCAACCAGCCCCACCTGGCGCCCATACCGCTCGCATATCGCATGTACGGCCTGGCGCGACAGGCGACGTCCGTTCTTATTTAAAAAGACCGCCGAGGTCTCCGTCCCGTGAGCATGCGCGGCCAGGAGCGTGCGCCCGTCACCTATATAGTGTGTCAAGGCGCGAGCCGCGCTTCCCACCAACGGGGCCAGACGCTCCTTGGAGCCCTTACCGCGCACCAGGACAAACCCGTCATCAATATGGATATCGCCCACATCGAGCCCAACCAGCTCACTCACGCGCAGGCCGCAACCGTAAAGCACTTCCAAGATGGCATGATCGCGCAGTCCCATCTCGCCCTCGGGAAAGTCTTGATCGAGCAGTGCCGAGACATCCTCCACCGAAAGGTATTCCGGCAGGCGATCTGCCTTTTTGGGCAGGCGCAACGCCGCTGTCGGGTTTTGGGCCACGGCCCCATCGCGCACCAAAAAGGCATGCAGGCCCTTCACGGCAGCAAGCGCGCGCTCCACCGAGGCGTCGGAATAGCCTCCGTCGCGGCGATCGGCAACAAAGCCCTCCACGACCTGACGGCTCACCTCTTCAAAAGACACAATGCCCGCCCGCTCCAGATAGGCGCAGTACGTCGTCAGGTCACGACGGTAGGCCGCAATCGTATTGCGCGCCAAACCCCGCTCGACCGCAAGGTAATCGAGATACTCCCCCGCCACCACAGCGAGCGACGAGGGAGTAGCTTCGGTATGTTCTTGGTTCTCCGGCACCCTTAGTCCGTAGCGAGGTTCTTGGGCGTCACCTGCAGACGGTCGACGCCCTCGTGCTGGCCGATCGAGGCGCGCACGAACTCGCGGAACAGCGGCTGCGGGTTGGTCGGACGGCTCTTGAACTCGGGATGAGCCTGGGTGGCCACATACCACGGATGTACGTCGCGCGGCAGCTCGACCATCTCGACCAGACGCTCGTCGGGCGAAAGACCCGAGATAACCAGACCGGCGTCCTCGAGCTGGTCACGGAAGGCGTTGTTGAACTCAAAACGGTGACGGTGACGCTCGTAGACGAGCTCCTCGCCATAGGCCTCGCGCGCGAGGGAATCGGCAGCAAGCTTGCACGGATAGGCACCCAGACGCATGGTGCCGCCCTTCTCGGTCACGTCCTCCTGCGAGCTCATCAGGTCGATAACACTATACGGGCCGTCCGGATCGAACTCGGAAGAGCTGGCGCCGGCAAGGCCGACGACGTTGCGGGCGAACTCGCACACGGCAACCTGCATACCCAGGCAAATGCCCAGATACGGAATCTTGTGCTCGCGGGCAAACTCGGCCGCGAGGATCTTGCCCTCCAGGGCGCGCTTGCCAAAGCCGCCGGGGACCAGGATGCCCGAGGCGTCGCCCAGGACCTCGGAGACGTTCTGCTCGTCGAGGCTCTCGCCATCAACCAGCTGCACGTCAACATGGCGATCGTAGAACACGCCCGCGTGGTGCAGGGCCTCGATAACCGACAGGTAGGCATCGGGCAGCTGCGTATACTTGCCCACGACGGCGATCTTCACCTTGTCGGCGTGATGGTTGGCGTGATTCTGCTTGCGCAGGAACTCGTTCCACTCGCTCATGTCGCGCTCACGCGGGTCCAGACCCAGGCGCTCGCAAATGCGCAGGTCAAAGTCCTGCTCGGCAAGCAGCTGCGGAACATCGTAGATGCTCGCGCAGTCCTCGTTGGTAAAGACACAGTCGGTGTCGACGTCGCAGAAGCTTGCGATCTTGCCGCGGATGGCATCGTCGATATGGTGGTCGGAGCGCAGAACGATAATATCGGGCTGGATACCAAAGCTGCGGAGCTCCTTGACGGAGTGCTGCGTCGGCTTGGTCTTGACCTCGTGGGCGGCGGCGATATAGGGAACGAGCGACACGTGGATGTAGCAGACGTTCTCGGGGCCGGCCTCCTTGCGATACTGACGAATGGCCTCGACAAACGGCTGCGACTCGATGTCGCCGATGGTGCCGCCCAACTCAGTGATGACCACGTCGGAGCCGGTCTGCTCCTCAATACGACGGAACTTATCCTTAATGGCGTTCGTGACGTGCGGAATCACCTGCACGGTGCCGCCCAAAAAGTCACCGCGACGTTCGCGGGCGATCAGGCTCTTATAGATGGCACCAGTCGTAAAGTTGGAATCGCGGGTCAGGTTCTCGTCAATAAAGCGCTCGTAGTGGCCCAGGTCCAGATCGGACTCGTAGCCGTCCTCGGTCACAAAGACCTCGCCATGCTGGAACGGGCTCATGGTGCCGGGGTCGACGTTCAGATACGGGTCGGCCTTTTGCATCGTTACTTTGTAGCCACGCGACTTGAGCAGACGGCCCAGCGAGGCCGCGGTAATACCCTTGCCCAGAGACGAAACCACGCCGCCGGTCACGAACACATGCTTGGTCATATTGAGTTACCTGCGCTTCCCGTAGAAGTTGTCCATACACATCTTACGGGTCTTCATTGTAATACTCGCGACGCGCGCCGTACGCATTTTTTCTTACGCGCAATCGTATTTCTCCATCTCGAAACAAAACGCCGTCCGGTTGCCCAGACGGCGTCGCTTCCACTATGAATGCACGCTGTTATCGATCGGCGACTTCATCCTCGATCAAGTCCTTCATGAGCATACCGGCACGGATGCCTTCTAGATACCATTCGCCACGCTCCGTGAGACAAATACCATTTGCGAGCTGGCCGCCGTCGTCGCTGTAGCGCGAGACGACCTCGATGATGTCTTCGGATTCCAAGCGCTCTATTGCCGCGCGGGCGCGATACGGAGACACCCCCACGCGCTCGGCAAGCGTCTTGCGCGAAAAGCCATAAAATCCGCCGTTGTCTTCGGACAGCTGTGCAATCTCCATCAGCACCTGCACCTCGACACGCTTCATATCGTTGACACTCGCACGACCCTTGCCAGCCATGGCAGCCTCCTCAAACCGAGCACGGCCATCACCTGCACCGTGCGCGACCGGCACACCCCATGATGGCCGGCAACATCCATCATGCGGCATCCCCGCAAAAGGATGAAACAATTAGGGTTATTGTATACCGTCCAAATCGCTTATAGGCAGGTAAACGGGCTAATTTTAGGTTAAACGGTAGCTTTGTTGATAAAAGGGGCACACCGAATGTATACCCGATGCACCCCTTTCGGACCAATTTATCCAGGCTTAGCGGTGGAAGAAACCGCGGCGCTCGAACTTGGGCTCGCAGCACACGTTGATGCCCAGCTTGCGCAACACCGTCTCGTCCGTCGGCGAGATGATCACGCTAAAGAAGGCATCGCAGCCGCGCAGCTGCTCCAGGCCCGAAAGGACGCGGGCCGCCGTCTCGCTCGTTGCCGAGGTGATCGAGAGCGCCATAAGCGTCTCGTCGGTGTGCAGGCGTGGATTCTTGCTACCCAAGAAATGTGTCTTGAGCTTGCTGATAGGCTCAATCGCCTCATCGCTAATGACCTCGAGCTCAAGGTCAACGCCCGAAACATGCTTAAGTGCATTCATGATGAGCGAGCTCGCGGCGCCCAGGCGCGTGGAAGTCTTGCCGGTCACCACGGAGCCGTCGGGCATGACCATGGCGCCTACGGGGCCACCCGTCAGCTGCTCCCTGGTAAGGGCGGCCGAGCGTGCCGGCGAGTAATTCTTGTCGATACCGGCCTTTTTCATAATGAGCTCGAGACGATCAACCTGCTCATCGCCCACGCCGGTGCGGCGCACGGCCTCGACCGCAGAAAAGTAGCGGCGGACGATCTCCATCTTGGAGGCATCACGGCAGGCATCATCATCGGTGATGGCAAAGCCGACCATATTTACGCCCATGTCCGTGGGGCTCTGGTAGGGACTCTTGCCCAGGATCTTTTCCATCAGGGCACGGACCACCGGGAAGGCCTCGACGTCGCGGTTGTAGTTAACCGTAGTCTTGTTATAGGCCTCCAAGTGGAAGGAGTCGATGATGTTGGCGTCGTCGAGATCTGCCGTTGCCGCCTCGTAGGCGATGTTGACCGGATGCGTGAGGGGAAGGTTCCAGACCGGGAAGGTCTCGAACTTGGCGTAGCCGGCGGCGGTGCCGTGCTTGTGCTCGTGATAGAGCTGTGACAGGCAGGTGGCGAGCTTGCCCGAGCCGGGGCCGGGAGCGGTGACCACGACGAGCGGACGAGTGGTCTCGACAAACTCGTTCTTGCCGTAGCCGTCGTCGGACACGATCAGATCGACGTCGTGGGGATAGCCCTCGATGGGATAGTGCAGCTTGGCGGGAATGCCGAGCGCGTTCAGGCGATTGCGGAACACATCGGCGGCGGGCTGGCCGGCGTACTGGGTGATGACCACGGCCGCGACAGCAAAACCATTGCCGCGGAACAGGTCGACCAGGCGCAAGACGTCCTCGTCATAGGTAATGCCCAGGTCGCCACGGGCCTTATTCTTCTCGATGTGGTTCGCGTTGATCGCGATGATGACCTCAACGTCATCGGCAATGCTCTTGAGCATGCGAAACTTGCTATCCGGTTCAAAACCTGGCAGCACGCGGCTCGCGTGATAGTCGTCAAACAGCTTGCCGCCAAACTCCAAATACAGCTTGCCGCCAAACTGCGAGATGCGCTCCTTAATGTGAGCAGCCTGCAGCTCGATATACTTCGCGTTGTCGAAACCCTGGCGCATATATGGCTCCCGTCCCGTTTCCATTTAATGTCTTAGGCGATTATAACGGAGCAGACCCTCCCCGAAGCCCAGGCCATCAACAGGCACCAACCAAACACGCGCTCGATAAGTTGCGGTGGAATAGTTCCTGCTTAGCCCCTCAGGACACACAAACAGGAACTATTCCACCGCAACTTCCCCTTTTTTGGTTCAAACAAACCAGGCCTTTGTATCAATAATGGAAACGTCGCAGGTTGAGCATAAGTCAGCGAGCGCCGCCCAGGACGTACAAGTTGGCATGAAAAAGGCAAGGCATAGACCTTTTGGTCATGCCTTGCCTTTTGAATGACAAATTGTCGTCCTGGGCGGCGCGCAGCGTCGAGTGGTTCCGGCGTTTGGTAAAACGCCGGAACACAAGAGCGCCCCCTCCCGCGCACGGAACGGGAGGGGGCTAAAGGTAGGAGTCTACCGGTGGGTTGACCCCACCGGACAGACGATGACCAGGTGATCCTTTACAGGATCGTCAAGGTTTCCGTGGGGTACCCGTTGGGTACTTAGATCAACACGCAGGCGACGGTCAGGATGATGGCGCAGACGACGGAGAGCGCGACGATGAGTTTAAGGGCAAACTTGAGCCAGGTCGTCCACTCGATCTTGGCCAGGGCGAGACCACCCATGATGGCGCCGGAGGTCGGGGTGAACAGGTTCACGACACCGATGGCGGCGGAGAAGATCATGACCATGACCTCGGGCGAGAAGCCGAGCTTAACAGCCAGCGGTCCCATGATGGGCATGGAGACGGTAGCCATACCAGAGGTCGAGGGGATCAGGAAGGACAGGCCGAAGTAGACCAGGAAGCTCATGGGAGCGAAAATCACGCCGGACAGGCCAGCCAGAGCATTGGCGGCAGCGTCGAGGACGTAGACGTCGAGGCCGGTGTTAGCCATGAGGACGGAGATACCACGGGCGAGGGCGATGACGAGAACAACGGACATCATGTCGGCAGCACCGGTGATGAAGGTGTTAACGATCTGCTTCTCGGACAGGCCACCGATGATACCGATCAGGACGGCCATGAGGAAGAACCAGGTGGAAGCCTCGTCGAAGTACCACTGGCCAATGGGCAGGCCGGTAATCAGGGCAGACCAGCCCTGGACGACGGTGTTACCGTCGGCATCGTAGACAGCGCCAGCGTCAAAGAAGTTGGCGACGCCCTCGTTGAGGTCAGCCAGCGGGATGAAGCCGACGATCATGACGACGAAGGTGAAAGCGAAGGCGATCAGAACACCCTTCTGACGACCGGTGAGCTTGACCTCCTTGTGAACCTCGGAAGCAGCCTTGCCGTGAGCCTCTTCGGCGTCCTTGAGCTCCTGCATCGACAGGATGGTGGAACCCTTGTCAGCCTTGACCTTCTTGGCATAGTTCATCACGAAGACGATGGACATAGCGGTAGTGACAATCCACAGGACGGCACCGAGGCCGATGATGATGGACTGATTCACGGCAATGTCAACGCCGGTCAGAGCGTCGACGGCAGCGCCGACGGCGAACGGGTTAACCGTGGAGCCGAGGCAGCCGCAGCCAGCGCCGAGCAGGACGGTAGCGGCGCCGACCATGGGGTCAAAGCCAGCGGCCATCATGGTAGCGGCGAGCAGGGCGTAGAAGGGAACGGTCTCCTCGCACATACCATAGGTGGTACCACCGAGGGAGAAGATGAGCATCAGCACGGGAATGAGCATAATCTCGTTGCCCTTAAGCTTCTGCACCAGAACGGCGATGCCGTTGTCCAGGGCGCCGGTCTCGGTCATCATGCCGAGGAAGCCGCCCAGGATCATAACGAAGAGGCAGACGGGCAGAGCGTCAGCGAAGCCCAGGATCGGGGCGGTGCAGAAATCGCTCAGACGGGCGGCAGTAACCGCGCCGCCGGACGTGCCGGAGACGATAACGGTAATCACTGCGACAATTGCCAGCAGAGCAAGAAGAATGGTGAACGATGAAGGCATACCGCGCTTTTTCTTAGCGGTCTCAGTCATAGTTCTCATCCCCCCTTCATAAATCATTTACTGATCTCGCCCGAAGCGGCTCTTCCGTGCCGTGCCTGCCGCTTGATGCGAGATTATTACCAGATAAAACCGCTCGGGGTGTGCAGCAATACACCCCGAGCGAGATGCTAGACGCTCTTACTTGAGCGTGGCGTACATGACAGCCTTGATGGTGTGCATGCGGTTCTCGGCCTCGTCGAAGACCTTGGAAGCGGGGCTCTCGAAGACCTCGTCGGTGACCTCCTGCTCGGTGATGCCGAACTGCTCGCACTTCTCGGCGCCAATCGTGGTGTTGGTGTCGTGGAAGCTGGGCAGGCAGTGCAGGAAGATGGCGCCCGGGTTGGCCATAGCCATGACCTCGGAGGTAACACGATACGGGGTGAGCTGAGCGATGCGCTCGGCCCAGACCTCGTCGGGCTCGCCCATGGAGACCCACACGTCGGTGTAGATAACATCGGCACCGGTGACGCCGTCCTTGACGTCGGTGGTCAGCTTGATGGTGCAGCCGTTGGCCTCGGCGATGGGCTTGCAGGCCTCGATGACGTCGTCAGCGGGCATGCACTCCTCGGGGCCGCAGGCCACGAAGTTCATGCCGAGCTTGGAGCAGACGACCATGAGGGAGCGAGCAACGTTGTTCTTGCAGTCGCCCATGAAGACGAGGGTCTTGCCCTTGATGTCGTAATTGAAGTTCTCCTGGACGGTCAGGATGTCGGCGAGCATCTGGGTGGGGTGCCACTCGGTGGTCAGGCCATTCCATACGGGCACGCCAGACTTAGCAGCGAGCTCCTCGACGTCGTCCTGGGCAAAGCCACGGAACTCGATGCCGTCATACATGCGGCCGAGAACGCGGGCGGTGTCCTCGATGGACTCCTTCTTGCCCATCTGGGACGAACCGGGATCGAGGTAGGTGACGCCCATGCCAAGATCCATGCCGCCGACCTCGAAGGCGCAGCGGGTACGAGTGGAGGTCTTCTGGAAGAGCAGAACGATGTTCTTGCCCTCGAGATAACGGTGCGGAACGCCAGCGCGCTTCATGTCCTTGAAGTTCTTGGAGAGCTTGAGCAGGTACTCGATCTCCTCGGTGGTGAGGTCGAGGAGCTTGAGGAAGCTACGGCCGGAGAGGTTAACACCCATGGTTCGTTTCCTTTCGAAAAAATGAATTACGTAAATAGTAGCGGTGCCCGTTTGACGGGCGAAACCGGTGCGGTTGTAGGGGGACCGCACCGGAAACGGAAAGACTTAGAGGTCCTCGCGCCAGAAGGGCATGCTCATGCAGCGCGGGCCGCCGCGGCCGCGGGAGAGCTCGGCGGAGGGCACGACGAGAAGGTCCAGGCCCTCCTTGTACAGCACGTCGTTGGTGACGGTGTTGCGGGCGTAGACGCAGATCTTGCCGGGCTCGACGCACAGGGTGTTGGAGCCGTCGTTCCACTGCTCGCGGGAGGCCGCGATCGGGTCGCCGCCGCCGCAGGGGATCAGCTTGACCTGGTCGACGCCGGTGGCGTCCTCCAGGACGTGCTCGAGGGTGTCCTCGATCAGGCGGATGTTCACGTCGCCCGGGTTCTTGCCGGCGGTCAGCTCGTAGACGCGCAGGGTGCCCATGATGGCGGGGTGGATCGTGAACTTATCGACGTCGATCTGGGTGAAGACCGTGTCGAGGTGCATGAAGGCGCGCGAGACCGGGATGTCGAAGGCCAGGATGCGCTCGACCTTGGAGTCGGAGTTCCAGAAGATGTTCTGGGCCATGACGTCGATCGCGGCGGCCTGGGTGCGCTGGGAGATGCCGACGGCGAGGGTCTTCTCGTTGATGTTCAGCACGTCGCCGCCCTCGGTGTGGAACTGGCAGTCGCGGCGGAAGTACAGCGAGACGTCCTTGTAGTCGGGGTGGTACTTGAAGACGTACTTGCCGTACAGGGTCTCGCGGTTGCGGGTGACCGAGTACATGCGGTTGAGGTTGACGCCCTCGCCGACGACCGCGAACGGGTCGCGGGTGAAGTAGAGGTTGGGCATCGGGTCGATGATCAGGTCGGACTCGGACTCGGAGTTGACCAGGGAGTCGAGGGTCGTGGACGCCGTGAGGGGCATGTCGATCTCGGCCTTGGTCATGCCGGCCATGGTCTTCTTGACGAACTCGAGGTTGTCCTCGATGGAGTCCAGCTTCTCGCGGACGATCTGCGGCATGTGCTGGCCGCGGATGCCGGCCTCGGCGATGTACTGGTCGGTGAACTCGGCGCGGGCGCCGGGGACCTGGTCGAACACCTCCGCGACGAGGTTCTCGAGGTAGAGGACCTCCACGCCCTGGTCCCTCAGGATCTGGGCGAAGGTGTCGTGCTCCTGCTGCGCGACCTCCAGGAACGGGACGTCGTCGAACAGGAGTCGCTCGAGCTCGTCGGGCGGCAGGTTGAGGAGCTCGTCGCCGGGACGGTGCAGGCAGACCTTCCTGAGCTTGCCGATCTCGGAAGGCACGTGCAGACCTTTCGTCATGGCCTCCTACCTTTCTTTCGGGCCCTTGTTAGGGCCGATTCGTTAGCGCCCCTCCGTGTGAGGCGTTATTGCTGACGACATATTTATATCCAAAATCAGCCCATACTTCCACCTTGCCCCCGAACGGTTTTTTATACGGGGTGAACGGCATACACATATACTTCACGCATGGTACACTTTGACTTAATAAAGTGTATCTACGTGCTTAAACGCCTTTTTAACCGGAAAATCAATTGGAACTAATCTTTCTTGAACCACCCTCAATTTGCATATTTCACGCAAAGGTATGAATAGAATTCGCAATTCTTGCTATGTCTCAACCATTTTGATTTTTATTCAGAAAAAAGTTCGTCCTATTCATTTTTAGCAACCAGGCTACCGTTTACCAGACGTTGGATACCGTTCACCGGAAGCTCAGTATACGGCCCCTCGGATACCCCGTCTGTTTTGCGTCCCTATTTGTAACAACTTGACTTTTTCGGCGGTAAAGATAAACAGACCCGCTCCCCCAAAGGGAGCGGGTCTACATTCGGTACATCGAGGGCCCAGTAAGGTTTAGGCCCTCGAAAGCCTCAAATGGCTAGCGATCGAACTCGGTCAGCGCCTCGCCCAGAAGCCTCAGGCCCTCGCGAAGAACGTCCTCGCTCGCGCAGTAACCCAGGCGCGCGCCGCAGGGAAGCTCAAAGCGGCTGCCGGGAACCAACAGCACTCCCCTCTCGACCAGCAGGCGCTTGCAGAACTCCTCATCGTCCTCGGGAATATCCAGCTGGATAAACGAGGTGGACACGCCCTGCGGCGCCGTCCAGGAAACGCGGTGCCGCGTATCGATCCAAGCCTGCGCGATATCGCGATTGCCAAACACGATCTTGCGGTTGCGCTCGAGAATCTTGTCCTTGTGCTCGAGCACATAGGTCGCCAGGGCGTCGTTGAACACGCCGCCGCAGATCATGGTGTAATCGCGATAAGTGCGGATACGGTTGGATACCTCTTCGTCTGCCACGACCCAGCCCACGCGTGCCGCAGGCGTCGAATAGGTCTTGGAGACCGAGTTGGTGACAATGGCCTTCTCGTACACATCGGCCATCGACATAAAGGCCTCGGTGTTCTCAAGCGGCAGGTACACCTCGTCGCACAGCACATAGGCGCCCACCGAGCGGGCGATCTCGGCAATCTGGCCGAGTGTATCGGCATCGAGCACCGTGCCGATGGGGTTCGATGCGTTGTTGATGCAGATGAGCTTGGTGGTGGGGCGAACTAGACGCTTGAGCTCCTCGATATCGGGCTTCCAGCCGAGCTCCACGCGAAGCTCCCAGTACTCGACCTCGGCGCCCAGCGTGCGCGGAATCTCGTAGAGCGGCGCATAGGTAGGCCACTCGGCAATCACATGGTCGCCGGGCTCGACCACGGCCATAATGGCGTTGAGGTTCGCACCCGTGCAGCCGTTGGTCTGCAGGATGTGGTCGGGATTGACCTCGCGGCGATACAGTTTGGCGACCTCAGCCTTAAAGTCGGGCGAACCCTCGATCCAGCCGTAGTTCATCTTCTCGCGGTCCAGGCGCTCATAGAACGTAGCGCCATCCTGCTCGTCGAGCGCACGCAGCTCGCCCATGGTAAGCGAGGAGATCGTCGACTGGGCGATATCCCACGTAGCGCTCTTCTCCCAAACGTTGAGCCATTCCTCAACGCCAATTGTCTTGATATCCATGGCCAAGCTCCTTACAAAAGCAGTCATCCAATCGTGCTGACGTTCCTAATACAAGAATGGGGCGGTGCGAATACCCGCACCGCCCCAATGGGAGACATCTAATGGCAGCTAGATGTATGTATTAAGACCTGTATGGGTCCTTGAAGACCTTAGAGGTCCTCGCGCCAGAAGGGCATGCTCATGCAGCGCGGGCCGCCGCGGCCGCGGGAGAGCTCGGCGGAGGGCACGACGAGAAGGTCCAGGCCCTCCTTGTACAGCACGTCGTTGGTGACGGTGTTGCGGGCGTAGACGCAGATCTTGCCGGGCTCGACGCACAGGGTGTTGGAGCCGTCGTTCCACTGCTCGCGGGAGGCCGCGATCGGGTCGCCGCCGCCGCAGGGGATCAGCTTGACCTGGTCGACGCCGGTGGCGTCCTCCAGGACGTGCTCGAGGGTGTCCTCGATCAGGCGGATGTTCACGTCGCCCGGGTTCTTGCCGGCGGTCAGCTCGTAGACGCGCAGGGTGCCCATGATGGCGGGGTGGATCGTGAACTTATCGACGTCGATCTGGGTGAAGACCGTGTCGAGGTGCATGAAGGCGCGCGAGACCGGGATGTCGAAGGCCAGGATGCGCTCGACCTTGGAGTCGGAGTTCCAGAAGATGTTCTGGGCCATGACGTCGATAGCGGCGGCCTGGGTGCGCTGGGAGATGCCGACGGCGAGGGTCTTCTCGTTGATGTTCAGCACGTCGCCGCCCTCGGTGTGGAACTGGCAGTCGCGGCGGAAGTACAGCGAGACGTCCTTGTAGTCGGGGTGGTACTTGAAGACGTACTTGCCGTACAGGGTCTCGCGGTTGCGGGTGACCGAGTACATGCGGTTGAGGTTGACGCCCTCGCCGACGACCGCGAACGGGTCGCGGGTGAAGTAGAGGTTGGGCATCGGGTCGATGATCAGGTCGGACTCGGACTCGGAGTTGACCAGGGAGTCGAGGGTCGTGGACGCCGTGAGGGGCATGTCGATCTCGGCCTTGGTCATGCCGGCCATGGTCTTCTTGACGAACTCGAGGTTGTCCTCGATGGAGTCCAGCTTCTCGCGGACGATCTGCGGCATGTGCTGGCCGCGGATGCCGGCCTCGGCGATGTACTGGTCGGTGAACTCGGCGCGGGCGCCGGGGACCTGGTCGAACACCTCGGCGACGAGGTTCTCCAGGTAGAGGACCTCCACGCCCTGGTCCCTCAGGATCTGGGCGAAGGTGTCGTGCTCCTGCTGCGCGACCTCCAGGAACGGGACGTCGTCGAACAGGAGTCGCTCGAGCTCGTCGGGCGGCAGGTTGAGGAGCTCGTCGCCGGGACGGTGCAGGCAGACCTTCCTGAGCTTGCCGATCTCGGAAGGCACGTGCAGACCTTTCGTCATGGCCTCCTACCTTTCTTTCGGGCCTTACTGGCCGAATGTATCAGCGCCCCTCCGTATGGGACGCTGCTTGCTGACAGCACTAGTTATATCCAAAAACCACCCGCAATTCCACCTCGCCCCCGAACGGTCAGCAAAGTGCGATGAACGGTATATCGCATATGATTCCCCCATGATGCACTTCAGTTTCGTAAAGCAGATTTTCCTAGGTAAACGTTATTTTTTTCTAGTAATTCAAGACGAAACACTCAAAGTTATCCATGATTCAAAAATGCATAGCGAAAACGGTTTTCTGCATATAAATGATGCTTGCCCTCGATTCGACCTACATTCGATTATATTCAGCTTGCTATCATTCTTATTCATACATTCTCACCAGTTGAGTGAGGATATAAATCGCTTACTCAAAGCACCGGACGTTAGTGCTTCGGCTCGTCAGCGTTAGAAGTAGGTAAAGATACCGTTCGCACAATACGTCCGTGCCGCAAGTCGACTAAATTGAGACAATAGAGAATAGTGTTAGGCTACCGTCCCCTGCGGGGACTGAACGGACAGATGAATATGCCGAGCAAAATCGAAAAAAAGCAAGCCGCCGCAAAGCTGCGCAAACCGCCGCGCGACTTCTCGTACACGCAGAACCGAGAGCTCAGCTGGCTGCGCTTTGACAACCGCGTGCTCGACGAGGCTTTTGATGAGTCCGTGCCGCTGTTCGAGCGCCTTAAGTTCGTCTCGATCTTCGAGTCAAACCTCGATGAGTTCCTCATGGTGCGCGTGGGTGGCCTGTCCGACCTGGCCGAGCTCAAAAAGCAACCCGTCGACAACAAGAGCAATATGACCGCCTCCGAACAGGTCGATGCTGTCATGGCAGAGCTGCCCGGGCTCCTTACCCGTTGGGAGTCCATCTTTAAGAGCATCGAAGGCAAGCTCGACACCCTGGGCGTTCACCGCGCGCGTGTCGATTCGCTTACGCCCGAGGAACGCACCTTTGTCACCCGTTACTTCCAGGCCTACGTGTCGCCGGTCATCTCACCGCTGGTGATCGACCCGCGCCACCCCTTCCCCAACCTGCGCAACGGCGCGCTCTACCTGGCCTGCGGCCTGGACGGCGTCACCGACGAGGAAAGTCTGCTGGGCCTGATCGAGATTCCCGCCTCGATGAACCGCGTGGTCGAGATCCCCTCGCCCACCGGCACCTACTCCTACATTCTGCTCGAGGACGTCATCCTCGCCTGCCTGGACAGTTGCTTTGGCTCCTATAAGCCGCTCGACCGCGCACTCATCCGCGTCACCCGCAACGCCGACATCGATCCGGACGGCGAGGGCGTCGAGGAGGAAGAGGACTACCGCCAGCATATGAAGCGCATCCTCAAGAAGCGCCTGCGCCTGCAGCCGGTAGTGCTCGCCGTCTCGGGCTCACTCGAAAAAGCAACGCTCAAGACCATCCGCAAAGCGCTCGAGCTCTCGCGTCGCTCGGTCTTTACCTGCGATATCCCGCTCGACCTGGGCTATGTCTTTGGCATCGAGGGCAAGATTCCCGAGCATCTGCGCAACGAGCTGCTCTTTACGCCGTTTAAGCCGCAGCCCAACCCCACCATCGATATGGCCCGCTCCATCCGCGAGCAGGTACTTCAGCACGACAAGCTGCTCTTTTATCCCTATGAGGCCATGAACCCCTTCCTGGATCTGGTGCACGAGGCCGCCTACGACCCCGAGTGCATCTCGCTGCGCATCACGCTCTACCGCGTGGCCAAGCAGAGCCGCCTGTGCGAGTCGCTGATCGATGCCGCCGAGAACGGCAAAGAGGTTACGGTGCTCATGGAGCTCCGCGCCCGCTTCGACGAGCAGAACAACATCGAGTGGGCCGAGCGCCTGGAAGAGGCAGGCTGCACCGTCATCTACGGCTCCGAAGGCTTTAAGTGCCACTCCAAGATCTGCCAGCTCACCTATCGCGAGGGCATGGCGCTTACACGCCTGACGCTGTTGGGCACCGGCAACTTTAACGAGAAGACGGCCAAACTCTACAGCGACTTTATGCTCATGACCGCCCATCCCGGCATCGGCGAGGACGCCAACTTGTTCTTCCGCAACCTGTCGCTGGGCAACCTGCGCGGCGATTACCGCTTCCTGGGCGTGGCGCCGGTCGGCCTGAAGCCGCTCATCATGCGCGGCCTGGATCGCGAGATCCAGCGCGCCCTCGCTGGCGAGCCCGCCCGTGTGTTCTTTAAGCTCAACTCGCTCACCGACCGCGAGGTCATCGACAAGATCGCCGAGGCATCGTGCGCAGGAGTCCGCGTGGACATGATTATCCGCGGCATCTCGTGCCTCAAGCCGGGCGTTCCGGGCAAGACTGAGAACGTGCATGTCCGTTCTATCGTCGGACGCTTTTTGGAGCATGCGCGCGTTTACGCCTTTGGCGTGGACTCGGACATGATCTATCTGAGCTCGGCCGACATGATGACGCGCAACACCGAGCACCGCGTGGAGATCGCTTTCCCCGTGCTCGACCCCACCTGCCGCGCCCTGGTGCACGAGTACATGGGCATGCAGCTGCGCGACAACGTGAAGGCCCGCAGCCTCACGAGCGACGGCACCTGGGTCCCCGTGGAGCGTGCAGAGGGTGAGAAACCTTTCAACTCGCAGGAAGCCCTGCTGGAGCGTGCCTATCGCAACGCCGAGCCCGCCGCCGAGGCAAAGCCCGCCCCTGCTCCTGAACCGCAAGCGGCCACACCCGAGGTCCAGAAGGTCCAGGCGACCGTCATTGAGCCCGAGCCTGCACCTGCACCTCAGCCCGAGCCGCAGGTCACCAAGCCCGCACCCGAGACGAGCGCCCGCCGCGAGAAGCCCGCTGGCAAGACCAAGGCCATCGAGCGCCATCGCCCCGGTCGTGTGCGCATGGGACTGGGCCTGATCGGCCTGGGTCTTAAGACGCTCATTACCGGCAAGACGAAATAGTTGTTTGTAGAAGCAGTTTGTAGAAGCGCCCCGCATTCGAGGAAAGCCTCGGATGCGGGGCGCTTTTCCCTGCTACCATGGTGCGAACAACAACACGAATGACAGGCAGGAATATGAAGCTCACTATAGAATCGATGACCTACGGCGCCGACGGGCTGGCGCACGCCGACAACGGCAAAGCCGTCTTTGTGCAGGGTGCCGTGGCAGGCGACACCGTCGAGGCCGAGGTCGTACAGGACGGCAAGTCGTTCATGCGCGCCCGCACCACCGAGATTCTGGAGCCAAGCCCCGATCGCATCCAGCCTCCCTGCCCCTTCGTTGGCATCTGCGGCGGCTGCTCGTGGGGTAATCTCTCACGCACGGCACAGCTCGCCGCCAAGGAGCAAAACCTGCGCTCCACGCTCGAGCGCATTGGCAAGTTCGCTCCTGAGCAGGTCGATGAGTTGGTACAGCCCATCCGCCACACCAAGGACGACTGGGGCTACCGCAACAAAATCGAACTCGAGCCGACCGTCGTTAACGGCCGCGTTCGCCTTGGCATGCACGGCGTCGACCCCAGCAAGATCGTGACCGTCGATTCGTGCCCGCTGTTCGATAAGCGTTTTCCCAAGGCGCTCAAATCGGTCGTCGGCGCGCTCAACTATCTGAGCGGCAGCCACGACCTGGGCCTCGAGCGCGTGGGCATTCGCGCATCGCGCCGCACCAAAGCGCTCGAGGTCGCGCTCTGGACGCCCACGGGTTCCTTTCCGCGCTCACAGGTCTCGCGCGTTCTGGCAGACGCCGCACACCCCACGAGCGTAGTGCGCGTCATGAGCAAGGGCGAGAAGAAGGCCCGCCGCGTCTCTAAGGTGGAGATGCTCGCCGGTGAGGGCTCCTGGACCGAGAATATCGCCGAAGGCCAGATGCGTTTGTCTGCTCCGTCGTTTTTCCAAGTCAATACCAAGGGCGCCGAGATTTTGATTGAGCTCGTTATGGACGCCCTCGACCCGCAGGAAGACGAACTGGCCGTGGACCTGTACTGCGGTGCCGGCACCTTTACCCTGCCGCTCGCCCGCCGCTGTGATTTTGTCGCCGCCGTCGAAGCCTATGGCCCGGCCGTGCGCGACCTGCGTCGCAACCTGGAGATCAACAAGCTCGATAACGTCGACGTCATCGGCGGCGACGCGGTGCGCGAGTTCCCCGATCAGGACGCCGACGTCTTGGTGGTCGACCCGCCGCGTGCGGGCCTCGCCCCTGAGGCGATCGACCTCATCGCGAGCACGAGCGCCCGCGATGTCGCCTACGTGAGCTGCGACCCGGCAACTCTGGCCCGCGACCTCAAACGCTTTGTCGAGGAGGGCACCTTCTCCCCCGTCAAGATCACGCCGGTCGACCTATTCCCGCAAACCTTCCACTGCGAAACCGTCATCCACCTCAAGCGCAACTAACCGCATGATGAGAGCGGGCCCGCGTGCGTAACTGCACACGGGCCCGCTTTATTCGGTCGATGCAACGCTGGCAAAAGTCATCGCTGCACTCACGGGCAGCCAGAACAACAACGGCAGAAGGTAGCGCATCGACTCGGTCGTGTATGACGTCGGCGAGATCCAAAGGACAAGGTTTGCCGCGACAAGCGGTGCCATCAGATAGAGTTTCTGGGGCGCACGACGTTTTATCTCCAACAGCAGAAAAGCCATACCCCAGGTTGACCAAAACGCCTTGGCGCCGACAAGCATGCCGACCGGCGTCGACTGAAACCATGCGACGAGCGACTCGACACTGCGGCCCAAGGTCGCATCGGACCAGCTCAATCCCAGGTCCCGCGAGCGGGGAAACACATGGCTCACGTTGTGCCCGTCGACAGGAGTCACATAGGGCGACAGGGCCTCGCTTCCCGCCACCGGCATGGCATACCAGCCAATCTGCACTCCCAGATACGCCTTAAGATAACAAAGTGGATGTTGCAGGAACCCCGCTGCCCACGCGCCAAAATAGGCTGCAAAATCGAGCTCGTCGGCCTTACCAAACGTGGGGTCTTTAACGGAGTCGGTTAAAAACCACGTGTAGTTGTTCTTACCATCCTCCCCGATGGCGCGCTCGATCTCTTGACGCTGCCATTCCGGAAGCTCGTCCCCGTGGTCACGCATCAGCAACGCGGACTGCTGAAACATGAGACCGTAGACCTCCTGCTTGCCACCCGGCTCGCACCCCAAAGCTGGAAGCACGGCCCTGGGCATAAGGACCGTCATAAACAGAGAAGCGCCGACTGCCATTGCCGCAACGACAACTCGCCCGCGCCGATCCGTTACCTTGAAGAACACGACAACCAGGACAATCAGCACGAGAATCAGGCCGGTCTTACGCGTCAGCGAAACCAGAAGCAGAAGTGCAACGTATACAGCAAGGAAACCGGGAGCCCTCAGGAGTTGCCTCTTCGAACGCATGACCTCAATGGAAGCAACCGAGAACAGCAGGAAAAACGGCAGGGAGGTGGAATCCTTCGCCACGGCCGAGGCATAAATGGGAAGGTGCCAATACAGGCACAGAAGCGCTAGCAGTGCCAGGCAAACGCCACGTCCGCCGCCCATGCGGCGTACCAAAACAAGGCAGCACGCCAAGGCACACGCCGTCAGAAACGCCTGTACCAGGCAGAAGGCGTACACCCCAGCATCAACGCTTCCCAGCATACGGCCCAGGTCGGTAAACCATCCGTACAGATAGGTATCAAGTATTGGATGGTGATCGGTAACGGCGCCCTCCGACAACGCGTTGGGCAGTCCGTTGTACTGTAAGAGTTGCTGGCGAGTATCCCACCAGATCACGCCCGGGAACAGCAAGACCAGCAGCGGGGCCCAACAGGCGTAGATGATTGCGCCCAGTTTTATGATTCCGCCGAATGCGTACGTCTTCGGGATGCCAGAGAACGCCATGTCGCACAAGCTATCAAACCATCCAGCATGGTCTTGCCGAGGGACGTCAACAGCACCTTTGCGTCCCACCAGGAACCGATCGATCAGATAGTCGCCAAGCATAAACGCTGCGCAGAAAAAGGCGATATACCCCAAGACATGGACCAAGTAGATAGGGTTGCAAGAGAATCCCACAGTATCGCGAAACATATCCGCAATGGTCGCGAGCACCGCCAAGATGCCCGCGACCATCAGCATGTCGCGATTCTGTTTTAATCGCTCCACCGGCATGCGCTTAGTGCTTTACCGGTGCGCCGCAATGTGGGCAGAATTGAGAATCGGGCGTAAGCGGGCTTCCGCACGAGCTACAGAATCGCGGCGCATCCGAGGGCGCAGGAGCCTGCTGCGGCTGGGCCTGAGCCTGCTGTCCGACGAAATTCTGCGGCATCGTCTGCTGAGACGCTGTATATGCGGTGTTATTCGCAACCGCCCCATATGCCTTAGAGTGTTTGCGCATGCGAATGACAAAGAAGCCGCCAACGCCCGCAGCAAGAAGAATCGCAACTACAACGACAATGATAATTGGGTTGAACGAGGATGAGCTGTCTTCCTTTTGCGAATCGGCCAAAAGGGATTGCTGGGAGATGCCACTCTTGTAGACATCGATCCTAAAGCCGTCATCCTTATTATCTTGAACGGCATAAATCAATGAGCAGTCCTTCGAGAACCACGCAGATCCCAAGTAGCCGTCGTCGCCTACGCGGTCGTATTCCAGCGAACCCCTCAAATTGATCTGAGAATGAGCGCCCGTCTTTGTATCGATCAGATACAACAGATTGTTATCGTTGTCGTCCGAACCATTGGCCAATGCAAACCTGCCGTCATTCGATAGAGCACCATATTCATCTTCACTCATAAAGGGGAGATCATTAGGGTACTTAGTCCTCCATTTTGTTTCGCCTGTCTTGTTATCGACGACAATCATTTCAAGGCTTTCGAGCTCAGAAGAGCTGGAGCCAAGTCCATCACAGTTTTCGTTATACAAGCCAAGAACGAGCGATCCGTCCTGATTAAGCGAGTTATGTTCCAGGTTGCTGTAGTAGATAGAGGTTGCGTCGCCTTTTTTCGAGACATAGCAGCTCGAACCGACAGCAGCGCCGTCATCGTTAACGACAACCGTATTGCCCGCCCTGTCAAATTCAGACGTGTTGACGGCTTCCTTGTCCTTCAGGTCGAGCGTTACCACGTCGTAGTACGAATGTGAATCGTAATCGTCGCCGCAATAATCTCGTATAACGTAGCCGTATTTGCCGTCATTAGAAATCCAAGCAGGGCCATCCAAAGAGTAGTCATCGGATGACGTAAATTCGTATTTAGTCGTTGTATTGCTGTTCTCAAAATCAACTACGCTAAAAACCGCGTAATAATCCTCTGAACGCGAATCATATACTAGGGATGTTATAAACAGTGATTTATTGTCCTTAGATATTTGAAGCCTGACATCGCCATCATCGTCATCAAGCACGTCAGATGGAACCGCGGAGCCCAGCGGATATTCTTCTGACTTGTCATTGGACAGATCATATGCAATTACGGAATCGTTCGCTCTATTGAAACAGTAAAAGGTCTTTTCGTCGGCTGAAAAGCAGTATGCATTTTTATAGTCATCACTCTCGGAATCAATATCCACTATGGTGCGAGACCAATCCTCGGTGTCTAGTAAATAGAACTTTTCTTCAGATGTATCCCCGTACAGCACATACCTTCCAGAGGGCGAACGGTTTACATATATCGAATTCTCAAGCTCATACGTGTCCTTGAGCTCGGGCGTGGGAACGTCGGCAGCGTAGGCACCGAGCGGCGCCACGACAAGACTGGCAGCCAGTGCAAGGCCGGCCGTAAGGAGCATCCCCCATTTCATTTTTCTCGTTCTTGGCATGGTTGCCCCTTTCGATTGAGAGGTGAGTATGACCTGAGACTACGCTAAGCCCGAAAAATCAAAATGTGTTGCGCAACAATTCTCAGCGTGCAAAAAAGTCGGTAACGCCTGATGAAAATGGGACGGGGATTAAATAATCATTCGGTCCCCAATGATTATTTAATCCCCGTCCCAGAAAAATCACCGGTGGTTGACCGGAGCGCCGCAGTTTTGGCAGAAGGATGCGTTTGCTTCCAACATTGAGCCACACTGTGCGCAAAAATGAGCGGGCTCAACTGGCTGAGCATCATCGACCATGGTTGACACCTGCTGTGCCGGCGGGACCTGCTGTATAGGAGGCATTTGCTGGTACGGATTGGACTGAGGAGGCTGAGGCTTATTCGACGATTCCTTGTTCAAGATAACAGCAAAGGCGACAGCCGCGACGCCGCCAAATACAACGAGCAAAACGAGAAGATCGAATACACTAATCATCGCACATCAGCTCCTCATGTAGCGAAAGATGACGGATGCCGAGATTTTATCGCCGCGCCGCAAGCCCCTCCTAGTGCGCAACACCCATCCACCCTGCATGATTTTCTGGGGCGGGGATTTAAATCATTGGGGAATGGTGCGTGGCAAGCGGGGGTCTTCGGGGTATAAGACGGCTAATTGTATGCCGCCCTATGAAAGGAACCCTTATGCCCAGCGTTGCCGTTCTTGCCGCCGATGGCTTTGAAACGATTGAATGCCTGACCATGGTCGATGTCATGCGTCGCGGCGGCGTGCGTGCCACGCTCGTCTCGATCATGCCCACGCGCGAGGTCGTAAGCTCGCTGCAGATTCCCGTAACCTGCGACGCACTCTTTGACGAGATTAACTTTGACGAGTATGACTGCGTCGTGCTGCCCGGCGGTCTGCCCGGCGCCACCAACCTGCGCGCCGACCAGCGCGTCTGCGACGTAGTCTGTGAGTTCGCCGCGACCAAGCATGTTGCCGCCATCTGCGCCGCCCCGTTTATCCTGGGCGAGCTCGACCTGCTCGAGGGACGCCATGCCACGTGCTTCCCCGGCTTTGAGAAGAGCTTCCCCGAGGGCGCCTATACCGGCGACAAGGTCACGCACGACGGCAACATCATCACCGCCAGCGGCATGGCCCAGTCGCTCCCCTTTGCGCTTGAGCTGCTGCGTACGCTCGCCGGCGACAAGGCTGTCGAGAAGGTTGCCGAGGGCATTCAGCTATGATTTTGGCTTCGCAATCACCGCGCCGCATCGAGTTGATGCGCGAAGCGGGCTACGACATCCGCGTCATTCCCGCTGACATCGACGAGACTCCTTTTGATGACGAGGCCCCACTTACGCTTGTCGAGCGCTTAGCTCGCGCGAAGGCTGCCGCCGTTGCCGCCGAGCACGCCGAGCCCAATGAGCTGACCATCGCGGCCGACACCATCGTCACCTTCGATGGCAAGATTTTGGGTAAGCCGGCAAACGAGGACGAAGCCCGCACCATGCTCCACGAGCTCTCGGGGCGCACGCACCAGGTCGCAACCGGCGTCTGCATCGTCAGAGCCGGAGACGCCACAGCCCCGCACGCCGCCGAGAGCCTGTCGTTTGTCGATGTGACCGACGTAACGTTCTATGAGCTCACCGACGAGCAGATTGAGCGCTACGTCACCTCAGGCGAGCCCATGGACAAAGCCGGCGCCTACGGCATCCAGGGCGTCGGCGGGCGCATGCTCGTGCATGATATTTCGGGCGACTTCTACAACGTGGTGGGCCTGCCCATCGCTCGCGTCGCGCGCGAGATTCAAAAAGTATCGTAATTGCATCTGGCGCTGGGTATCCCCCAGCGCCTACAATTTCGGCGTACCGTACGGATCCCGACCGGGCATAAGGCCCGGCGGAAAACCGATAGGAGTAAAACATGGATACACTGCTTGAGGCCATTGACGTTTGCGATGTCGATGGCTTTTGCTTTGGCAACTATACGGACGAGGAGGCCGGCACCGGTTGCACCGTAATCGTGGCACCCGAGGGCGCCACCGGCGGTGTTGACGTTCGCGGCGGTGCCCCGGCATCGCGCGAGACCGACCTGCTGCGTCCCGAGAACACCGTGGACAAGGTCCACGCCGTCTGCCTTTCGGGCGGATCGGCCTTTGGTCTGGAGGCCGCAAGCGGCGTCGCCCGCGAGCTTGAGAGCCGCGGTATCGGCCTTCCCGTCGGCCCCACGCAGGTGCCCATCGTGTGCTCCAGCTGCATCTTCGACCTCGCCTTTGGCGACCCCACCGTACGCCCCGACATTGAGGCTGGCATCTCCGCCGCGCGCGAGGCACTCGACAACACCCCCACCACGCTCGAGCAGGGCAATGTAGGTGCCGGCACCGGTGCCACCGTGGGCAAACTCATGGGCCCCGCCACCTGCATGAAGGCCGGCCTTGGCGCTGCCGCCGTGGCGCTCGGCCCTGTTAAGGTGGGTGCCGTGGTCTCGGTCAACGCCTGCGGCAATGTCGTCGACCCCTCCACCGGTGAATGGGTCGCTGGTATGCGCGCTGCAGCAGATAGCGACCAGATCGTCGACATGGAGCTCGCAGCCTTTGCCGCCGCCGGCTCTATGCAGATGCCGCTCGACCGCACCAACACCACCATCAGCTGCATCGTCACCAACGTTGAGCTCACCAAGGCCCAGGCCACCAAGGTCTCCCAGATGGCCGCAGACGCCTATGCGCACGCCATCCGCCCCACGCACACCACGAACGACGGCGACACCATCTACACCCTCGCCAGCGGCAAACTAGACACTCAGACAAGCGCCGCCGTACCCCTAGACCTACTGGGCATGCTCGCCGTAAGGGCCCTACAGACCGCCATCGTAAACGGAGCCAAAACCGCCAAAACCTCCCACGGCATCCCCGGCGCCGCAAAGTAACCTAACCTGACCGGTTGCCCGGTGGGGCTTGGTTATGTTTGCTGCTCTACAGTCCTGGCTCGCACGTAGAGCACATTAAGTGCTCTTCGGCTCGTGCGGAACTCGCGACAAACATAACCAAGCTCCACCGGGCAACCTACTCAACAAGATCCCTTTCAGCCCAGGCCCCTGTGTACCGCGCGTCCAAGATCTTCAAATTCAGGTAGCCTGACAATCGATTCTTATAGCAAAGGCCCCTTGGCCTTTAGTTTGATACAAGTTCCGCATGAGCCGGAAAGCACTTAATGTGCTTTCCGTGCGAGCAGGACTGTTCGCAGTAGCAAACTAAAGGCCAAGGGGCCCAGTCAACCTATCAGCAGCGATTACTCAGCAGCTAGTTGAATTTAAAGATCTTTGAGGCAAGATGGTATAGGCCGAGTGTGGTTTTGTCTCCGGCCCGTCCACGCAGGTTGGTAAAGAATCCGACCACGCCGTAGCGAGCGCGACGATACATGCGCTCGTCGTACTCTTTCAGGTCCTTCCACAGCGTCTTCAGGCGCTCATCGGCACAATCTTCCTCGGAAAGCTTGGTGAGCACCGAGCAAATCGCCATCATCATGGTGAAGTAGCCCATCATGTACGAACGCAGGCGCGAGGACTCAACGTCCTGGTACAGGTGGAACGATTCCATCATGATGCGCGTTACGCGGAACTGTTGACCCAGGCGCTTGACCATCGTGGCCTCATTGACGCTCTGGCCCTCGCGACCGATAAAGTAGCGATAGAGGTCGATGTCGGCGTAGTACATGGTCTTGCAGCGCGGCAGCGGTACGTATGCGTAGATATTATCCACGTAGAACGTGTGTGCCGGCATAGGCAGATTGGACTCGCGCAGCACATCGGTGCGATAGCACAGGCTGTGCATGAGCAGGTTCTGATCGGGACGGAAGTGTCCGATCTGGTCCCAAGAGAAAATCTTTTTGCGCGGCAGGGCAAACTTGTAGCCAATAGCGGTATGTGTGCCCTCGTAAACCTTCTCGTACACGTAGTTCGAGATAAACAGGTCGACGCGCTGGTCGCGCTCCTCAAAGCCACGCAGAATCGACAGCATGGTCGAAAGCGCCGCACCGTCGAGCCAGTCATCCGAGTCAACGACCTTGTAGTACGTGCCATGCGCCTCGCGCAGGCCCGAGAGGACGGCGATACCGTGGCCGCCATTCTCCTGGTGCACCGCGCGGATGATTCCGGGATAACGGGCCTCCCACTCGTCGGCCTTGACGGCCGTCTCGTCCTTGGAGCCGTCGTCTACTACGATGATCTCGATATCGGTGGCGTAATTGCTCCCCTCCAAGATGGAGGTGATGCAATGGTCCATATCCTTGGCGGCGTTATATGAGGGAATACCGAATGTTATGACTTTATGCATGGCAGGCGATAATCTCATCCGAAAGATCGAGGGCGGAATTGGTCACGGCGTCCATATCGTAGTAACGATACTCGGCCAGACGACCCACCGGGTGGAAGTTCGTCAGGTTCTGGACGCGCTCAAGATAGCGCTCGTAGAGCTCACGGTTCTCGGGCTCCAGGATAGCGTAGTACGGCGTCTCGCCCGAGCCGGGCGTATAGGCCTTGGAGTACTCCTTCATGATGGTGGTCTTGCCGGGCAAAACCTGACCGGTCATGTTCTTGAACTCGGTGATGCGCGTATAGTCCTCGCTCGTGGTGTAGTTGACGGTGCCCACGGGCTGGAACTGGTCCATATCGAGCGTCTCGAACTTCATATCGAGCGTGCGGTACGGCAGCGCGCCCAGGTCGAGGTTGAACAGCTCGTCGAGTGGACCGGTGTAGACGATCTCGCCACCATAGACCTTGCCGTCGATCTTGACGGTGGTCTCGTCGATTTCAAAGAGGTCACGGGCGTCTACGTCACAGAATACGTCGATCAAATCGTGATCGAGCATATGCTCGAACAGCGCGGTATAGCCGTCCTGCGGCATACCCTGGAAAGGAGCCTGCGGGAAGTAGCGATCGTCATCGCCCACAAAGACGGGGACGCGGCCGGTGATCGAGGGGTCGATCTGGTCGGGCGTCTGGCCCCACTGCTTCATGGTGTAATGCAAAAAGACGTTCTCATAGACATAATCGGCGACCTCGGCAAGATCCGGGTCGTTCTTCTTGCGCAGCTCCATAATGGGCACCTTGACGTCCTTGCCAAAGGTCTCCACGAGCTTTTGGTACAGTTCCTCGCCGCGCTCATCGCCAAAGGCGAGCTTGAGGCTCGCATGGTTAAAGGGCACGGGCATAAGGGTGCCGTTGATGTTGGCGAGCACCTTGTGCTGGTAGTCCGTCCACTTGGTAAAGCGCGACAGGAAGTTATGGACGCGCTCATTAAAAGTGTGATAGATGTGCGGACCGTACTCGTGGACCAGGATTCCGGCCTCGTCAGTGCAGTCGTAGGCATTACCCGCGATGTGGCCGCGACGCTCCAAAACGGCAACACGATAGCCGATAGTTTCGGCAAGACGGCGGGCGCAAACGGCACCGGCATAACCGGCGCCGACAACGATCATGTCGTACGCACCGGCATTAAAGCCTTCAGGCAGGCCTGAGGTAATCTGCATCGATACTCCTTGTCAAAAGCCACACGCTTTTTAACTGGGCTTTTTCTCGAACATACGTCGAGACATATTTATCAGAGCGATTATAGCGCTAATGCGTCCTATAATGAGCTTGCCACACAAGGAAAGCTCAAGCACCGCGGCGTACATTATTGAAAGGTAAACCCGCTAGCAGCGGGTTTATTCGTGTACAGCCGAGGGCCTGGAGCTTAGCGAAACGCTTGTAAGGAGTATCATGAGCGATTTCCTAAACCGTATGAAGTCTGCCGCCAAGGCCGACCTTAAGACCATCGTCCTGCCCGAGGGCGAGGATCCGCGCACCATCGTCGCGGCTAACAAAATCATCGAGGAGGGCCTGGCCAACATCGTCATCCTGGGCGATCCCAACGAGATCAACGTCCCCGGCGCCACCGTCATCGATCCGCGCAACGCCGAGAAGCACGAGGAGTACGCACAGAAGTTTGCCGAGCTCCGCGCCAAGAAGGGCGTTACCATCGAGCAGGCTCGCGCCCAGGTGATGGACGCCACCTACTTTGGCACCATGATGGTCAAGATGGGCGACGCCGACGGCCTGGTCTCCGGCGCCTGCCACTCCACCGCCGACACCCTGCGCCCCGCGCTTCAGATCCTCAAGACCGCCCCGGGCACCAAGCTGGTCTCGGCCTTCTTCGTGATGTGCACCGACACCCCGCAGTTCGGTACCGACGGCACGCTGATCTTCGCCGACTGCGGCCTCAACATCAACCCGTCCTCCGACGAGCTCTCCGAGATCGCCATCGCCTCGGCCCACTCCTGGTCCACCTTCATGGGCAATGTTGAGCCGCACGTGGCCATGCTCTCCTACTCCACCATGGGCTCCGCCGGTGGCGAGGTCGCCAAGAAGGTCCAGGAGGCCGTGAAGTTCTGCAGGGAGAAGGCTCCCGAGCTCGCCATCGATGGCGACCTGCAGCTCGATGCCGCCATCGTCCCCACCGTCGCCCAGCTCAAGGCTCCCGGCTCCTCCGTCGCCGGTAAGGCCAACGTGCTCGTGTTCCCCGACCTCGAGGCCGGCAACATCGGCTACAAGCTGGTCCAGCGCTTCGCCGGCGCCGACGCCTACGGCCCCATCCTGCAGGGCATCGCCAAGCCGGTCAACGACCTGTCGCGCGGCTGCTCCGCCGACGACATCGTGGGTGTCGTGGCCATCACCGCCGTCCAGGCTCAGATGGCTGAGTAGCGGACGCACTCGCCCGAAGACCGTACGGGCTAACCCCTGAAAACGTCCTCGACCAATGAAACGCCCCCGTTCTGCTCCTCCGGAGCTACGAACGAGGGCGTTTCTGGTCTGCGGAGTGTTTTCAGGGGTTAGCCCGTACGGCCTTCTACTGCTACGAAGCATTCAGGGCATCTGGAGTGGGCGGCTGCTTGGCTACGAGCTGGGGCTGAGAATCCTGAACGAATGGGTGTCATTGCTGAAAGAGCAGGCGTTGCTGGTGACGATCACTTTGGGACTGGAATTTCCGCCTGCTAGTAAAAAGGCCTCCGGAGCTGTTGCTCTGGAGGCCTTTTTGTCAATTACAGACGAATACGTTAGTTGTTCTTGGTCAGGCGTTCGACGTCGTGAGCGATCATGTATTCCTCGTCGGTGGGGATGACCATGACCGTGACGGAAGAGCCGGCGGCGCTGATGACCTGCGGGCCGTTGCCCACGGCCTCGCGGTTCTTGTTGTTGTCGATGCGCACACCCAGCCACTCAAAGCAGTCGCAGAAGGCCTTGCGGATCGACCAGTCATTCTCGCCGATGCCGGCGGTAAAGGTGATGGTATCCACGCCCGCCATGGAGGCAATCATGGAACCGGCCTGCTGCATGGCCTTGTATGCGAACATATCGAAGGCGAGCAGGCAGCGCTCGTCGCCCTCGGAGGCGCGCGTACGGATGTCACGGGCATCGTTGGAGATGCCCGAGATGGCAAGCAGACCGGATTGCTTGTTCATCATGTCGTCGACTTCCTGGTAGCTGTAGCCGCCCTCGCGCTGGAGGTAACACACGGTGGCTGGGTCGATGGAACCGCAACGGGTACCCATCATCAGACCGTCAAGCGGCGTGAGGCCCATCGTGGTGTCGCGGCACACACCGTCCTCGATGGCGGCAAGCGAAGCGCCGTTGCCCAAATGGCACGAGAGCAGGCGGTGGCAGCGCGAGCCCAGGATCTCTTTGGCCATCATCCACTCGTAGCGGTGGCTCGTACCGTGGGCGCCGTACTTGCGCACGTGGTACTTGTCGCACACGTCCTTGGGCAGGGCGTAGGTGTAGGCGACCTCGGGCATGGTCATGTGGAACGAGGTGTCGAAAACAGCCACGTTGGGCAGCTCCGGATACTTCTCGCGGCAATATTCGATTGCCGCGGCCTCGCCGTAATTGTGCAGCGGGGCGAGCGGGGCCACCTCAAGGATCTTAGCCATGACCTCATCGTCGACGACCGCGGAATCATCGAAGTGCCAGCCACCCTGAACGATACGGTGGCCGATGCCATCGATCGTAAAGTCGGTCTTCTCGAGCTCCTCGAGCACGCGCGCAATGGCGCAGCGATGATCAGGGAAAGGAATCTCCTCGGTCTGCTTGGCACCACCGTTCTCGGAGTGGCCAAAGATGCCCATCTCCGAGCCGATACGCTCGCAGTTACCCTTGGCGAAAACCTCGCGGGTATCGGTATCCAAAAGCTGATATTTAAGGCTCGAGCTGCCGGCGTTGACAACAAGTACGTTCATGAGACTCCTTCGTGATTACAGTACGGTCGGCAAACCTATAAGGCGGCCGTACCCTTAATAAGAAGTTATCAGAATCCAATAAATATCTATTAAACTCTTCGCCCAAAGAGCGTAAAAGGGGGCTGAACGGCACAAGGCCATCCAGTCCCCTCCCCTTGCATCAATTACTTGCCGTTGACGATGCGCTCGACGTCGGAAGCGATCATGAACTCCTCGTCCGTGGGGATGACGAAAATCTTGACCTTGGAATCCTTGGCGGACAGGCACCAAGCGCCGTCGCCGCGCAGGGCGTTGCGGGCATGGTCCATCTTAACGCCCATAAAGGCCAGACGATCGGCCACGCCAGCGCGGACAGCCGGAGCGTGCTCGCCGATGCCGGCGGTAAAGACCAGGGTGTCCATGCCGCACATGGAAGTGGCCATCTCGGCGGCCTTGGCGGCAATCTTGTAGACAAACATATCGAAGGCGAGCTGGGCCTCGGGGTCGCCGGCAGCGGCGAGCTCCTCGACATTGCGGCAGTCGTTGGTCTTGCCGCCGGTCACAGCCAAAAGGCCGGACTTCTTGTTCATCATCTCGTCGACCTCGTCGAAGGTGTAGCCGCCTTCGCGCTGCAGGTAGCACACGGTAGCAGGGTCGATGGAGCCGCAGCGGGTGCCCATCATGACACCGTCGAGCGGCGTCAGGCCCATGGTGGTGTCCATGCACTTGCCGTCCTCGATGGCGCACAGGGAAGCGCCGGAACCGATGTGGCACACGACGACCTTGCGAGCCTCGCCGTTGGTCATCTCGGCAACCTTCTTGGAGATGTAGCGGTAGCTGGTGCCGTGGGCGCCGTACTTACGGATGTGCAGCTTGTCGCAGACGTCCTTGGGCAGGGCGTAGGTCTTGGCGACCTCGGGCATATTGAAGTGGAAAGCAGTGTCGTAGACCGTGACGTTGGGCAGGTCGGGATACTGCTCCAGGCAGTACTCAATAACGTTGGCCTCGGGGTTGTTGTGCAGCGGGGCGAGCGGGGCAACCTCGCGGATCTTGGCGAGGACGTCCTCGTCGACGAGGGAGGAATCGCCGAAGTACCAACCGCCCTGAACGATACGGTGGCCGATGCCCTCGATCTTGACGCCGTTGGCCTCAAGGTCCTTCAGGACGACCTCGATGGCGACCTTGTGGTCGGGGAACTCGATGTTCTCGGTCACCTTCTTGGAGCCGTTGGCAGCGTGGGTGAAGGTACCGCCGGTAAAGCAGACGCGCTCGCAGGAGCCCTTTGCGGACACCTTGTGGGACTTGGTATCGATGACCTGATACTTAAGGGTCGAAGATCCTGCGTTGACGACCAGAACGTTCATGTGTCTCCCTACTAACAGGCGGTGTGGCGCCGCCAGGTTACATACGCTTCAATAATAAACCCAAACGCCCTCGCGCTCGGGTTTATTGCGTTGATATATAAGTTATCGGTGCCCAAATACTCACGGCCTTTGACTTGTAAGACGAAATAGCGCGGGGATATACACCAGGGAAGAAATCCCGAGCGCAACAAGCAATACGACACGAATGCCCGCAACGCTACTCAACACAGCGTTGAGCAGATAGAAAAGAACGGCACCCACCGCCACCATCTGGCTTTGAACCGAAATCAGCGAACAGCGCATCGCTGAATCGGCAGCATTTTGGAAAACTGAGTATTTGATTGGGGCAAACAATGAGTACGCAACCGTCTGCAGTACATAGAACACGGGCAGCAAATTAGCCGGAGTAAGGGGAATCAAAAACAAAGCTGTCAATGCTAAGCGAATGATGCCGCAAATACGCGCAAAACGGCCCTTGTCGACACGAGCAATCACACTGGGCACAATAAACCCTATGGAGGCGGAGGCAAGGAGCTGGACCGCAATGGTCACGCCCGAAGCGACGGCATTCATTCCGCGGCCCGCAAGCAACAGTGAGAAAAAGTCTTCCAGAGCGACGAAGGCAAATGCCTGAGAACAGTCCATGATGAACGCTGACCGAAGAACGCCATTACCCGTAATAGCAGCACCGATCATCTTCGGGCTCATTCCACGCTCAGGTGTCGCCGCAGTGCCCCCTCTTCGCATCTCAGGAATGCAGATAACGACAACCAACGTCAACACCATTGCGATGATATCTGCCGAAAGACCAATGAGGTATGCACCGACAGACGAAATGAAGCCGCCCACACAAGCGGAGATGGCATAAGAGGCATAGAAAACAAATCGCTCAACGACATTAAGTCTTACGAGCTGGTCCTGAGAGACGCTGTCAATGTAAATCGCTTCTATGGATCCGCTCACGCATGCAACGGCAAAACCTTTGAGAGCAAACGCGCCGATTAAAAGCAGAGGAGAACGGACGAGAAGCAGGGCGGCGTAGTATCCAAGCATTCCCACAACGCCAACGAGACCGCTAGTCTTTCGTCCAAACCTATCCGCAATATAGCCAGTGGGAACTTCAAGGATGAACTTGCTCACTTGATATGCAATCATCATGCTAGAAATCGCTACCATCGAAAGCCCGACGAACTCAAGGTAAACCGTCAAAAAATACAAAATGGTGCTGAAGTTCGACAGAAAAACGAACGTCATATAAAGCAAAACCGTACGGTTTTTCATGTTCCGCCCTCCAAGAGTCAGCAATCTAAATCGGAATCTTGGAAAAGCATGAGGGCAAAGCTGTCAGCTATGTGTTACAAGGCGTCAATAATCACTTGACGTCTCGAAGCCAATTAATTTCACGAAGCAAGATGACGCAATAGGTGCAGAAAAACCGTCTGGTGTCGATCAGTCCAGGAATTTTGCCGATAGCAAAAGTAGATAGGCAAGGTTACATCACGCGAACCTTCAATGGAGTACTCACTCACTTCTGACCCATCCGATGCGAGAGAGGACCCAGACAAACTCAATATCAATCCCCCGGCTTGAAGAAACTCAGTCTGCGCCCTGTTTCCATATTCGACATCGCGGAAACGGAAATTAACCAGCTGAGCTTCGGGGCATTGATTGATTGCATTGAGACAGGGTGACAAATTAATGGGAACAGCGAGCCTGCCGCCCAGTAACTCACGAACGGTCATAGCGTCAACAGATTGATGACCCGCTGGGCATGAAAGAACCTTGAGCTCCTTTTCACCCAAATATTTTGAAGAAAGGACGCTGTCCCGTGGTTCCTCGAATGAGATAGCCGCGTCCGAAATTCCAAGTATAAGTGATTCAAAGCATGTAGCCGTTGGCTGATGCCACACATCAAGGTGAATCTGAGAGTACGAGCGTTCAAACGAGTCATACCAGTTTTCGGCAAAAAGACGCCCCCGCCCATGAAGGCAGGGGGCGTAAAGACGAAAGTGACCATCGGGCGAGACGCCGTCGTCCCTCGATTGAGCGTACTTTTTGAGATCGTCGACTTGTGCCAGGATCACGCGTGCACGACGCGCAAATTCTCTGCCCGCCGGAGACAAAACAGCCTCCCCCGCCGATCGGTCGAGCAAAACAATCTGATACTCAGATTCCAACTTTTTGATTGCCGACGAAACGGCCTGCGGACTCACATGAACGGCGCGAGCTGCTTTGCGCACGCCGCCATAGTTCGCTACCGCTTGAAGGTATTCGAGTTGAGAAAGCTGCATAGATTACTCCAAAGGCAGCCAAGTCGACGGGCTACGCGTCCTCAGATGAGGTTCTCGCCCAGGTTCTTACCGCCGAGGACGTGCATGTGGAAGTGCATGACGGTCTGGCCGGCGTTGACGCCCTTGTTGGAGATGACGCGGAAGCCGTCCTCCAGACCCTTGGCCTTGGCGACCTCCTGGATGGCGTGGGCCATGGCGCCCATGGTCTCGGCAGGTACGTTGTCGGCGATGTCACTGTAGTGCTTCTTGGGGATCACGAGCGTGTGGACCGGCGCCTGGGGGTTGAGGTCATCGAAGGCGATGACCTGGTCGTCCTCATAGACAACGGTCGAGGGGATCTCGTGGTTGGCAATTTTGCAGAAGATGCAATCGCACATGGTTGGTTCCTTTCTCACAGACCAAGGTAATTATATTTGGTCGGAATGGTTAGAACGAGAGGTTGTCGTCGGTGTTGGCGGCTTCGCCGTCGGCGAGCACGTCGTTGCCGTCGACGTCCTTAAGGAGCACCGAGACCTTCTGCTCGGCATCGGACAGGCGGGTGCGCAGGCTCTTGAGGAGCTCGACGCCGCGGGTATAGCTCTCGAGCGACTCCTCGAGCTCCATATCGCCCGACTCCAGGCTGCGGATGATGAGCTCCAGCTCCTGCGAGGCCTGCTTGTACGTAAGCTGCTCGACCGGGGTCTTCTCTGCCATATCTGTTTCCTTTCCTAAAGGTTTATCGCTATGAAACGCGGCTTACTCGACCGTATCGACCGTTGCCGCCACGTTGCCGTCTGCCATGCGCACACGAATGGCGTCGCCGGGCTTAAAGGTCCTGGCGCTCGTAGCCACACCATCATCGCTGTACGCGATGGAGTAACCGCGGGCAAGCACCTTGAGCGGCGACAGGGCATCGAGCGAGGCTGCCGCACGGCCCAGGTCGGACGCGGGTTTGCTGAGCATCGTACGTCCCTGATGCTCCAGACGGGAACTCGCGAGCGTGAGCGCATGGCGCTTGCCATCGAGCCCCGAGGTGCTTGCAATCAAGCGCTCGGGCAGACGCTCGAAGTTGGAGCGGAAGGCCCCAACCGAACGCGTTATGGCGCCGGACAGACGATCGGCCGTTAAGGCAAGCTCAGACTCGCGACGCTCGACCATAAACGTTGGGTCGTTGAGGCACGGGCGGCACGCGGCCGCATCGAGCGCATCGCCCAGACGAGCCGTATAGGTGTCCCAGGCACGACGACCGCGCTGGTCGAGCATTTCCAGATCGACCTGATCCGACCCGATCATCGAAGCCATCGCGGCGCCCAGACGTTGATGGCGCGCCTCGAGCACATCGGCCAATTCCGTCATAGCCGGCGCCACCGATTCTGCCGCCGCCGTGGGCGTAGAGGCGCGGCGGTCGCTCACCATATCGCAAACCGAGGTATCGGGCTCATGCCCAATGCCGGTCACCACGGGCACAGGACAAGCCGCCACCGCGCGGGCAAGCTCCTCGTCGTTAAAGGTCATGAGGTCCTCGAAGGAACCGCCGCCACGCACGAGCAAAATGCAATCGGGCGCCGGCGTAATGGCAGCGGCGCGGCGCAAGCCTTCAATAAGCTCCGCCGGCGCACCCTCGCCCTGGACCTTTGCGCCCACGCAGACAAGCTCGACGAGCGGGTTACGGCGACGCAAGGTGCGCTTGACGTCGTCGATTACGGCACCCGAAAGCGAGGTGACGACTGCCACGCGCGAGCAAAACACCGGAATGCGACGTTTGCGTGCCTCGTCCACCAGGCCCTCGCGACGCAGCTTTTCGGCCAACTGAGCCACCTGCTGACGCAGCAAGCCTTCCCCCGCCAGCGAAAACGAGCGGGCGACGAAGCTCATGCGGCCCGTGGGCTTGTAGAGATTGAAGCTGCCCTTAAAGCTCACCTGCATGCCATCACGCAGATCGAAGGTACGCTTAAGGTAGGCGCCCTTCCAGATGATGCAGTCGACGGCCGCCGAGTCGTCCTTGATTTGGAAGTAGCAGTGGCCGCTTCGGGCATTGGGACCGCGGAAACCAGTGACCTCACCCAAAACGCTCAGCTGCGGAATGGCATCGAGCGCGCCGGCGGCGATCTCCACCGCTTGGCTCACGCTGAGCTCTTTGCGCTCCTGCTCGTCCGATCCGTCGAACTCGGCGGAAACGGTATTGCCGGTCAGATTCCAGCCTGCCACGCAGCCCCCTTTCGTCGTCGTGCGCATGAGCTCCGGCCCTGCGCAAATTCAAGTTCAACACATAGTACAGCGCCGCAGGGACACAAATCCCCACGGCGCCCGTCGGTCCCATTTGTTATCGGTTGGAGTTTCTGTTGTAGCGAGCCATAAGATAGAGCAACTGAATAATCGAGGTGAGCGCCGCAGCCACGTAGGTGAGCGCGGCTGCCGTCAGCACCTTCTTGGCACCGTTGACCTGCTTGGAACTCATGCCCGACTGCTCGATATACGCCACGGCGCGGCGACTGGCATCGATCTCGACCGGCAGCGTAACCAGCTGGAACAGCACGCTAAACGAGAAGAAGACCAGCGCGAGGGTCGTGAGCCCTGCTATGTTCATAAACAGGCCCATGAGCAGCACGATCGTCCAGGTGTTCTGGGTAAAGTTGACGACGGGGACCAAAGCGGTGCGTACCTTCATCATGGCGTAACCGCTTTGACGCTGCGCGGCATGGCCCGCCTCGTGGCAGGCGACGGCAACGCTTGCGACCGACCCGCCAGAACGGTTGGCATCCGACAGATACAGGTTGTTGTCCTGCGGGTTGTAATGATCGGTGAGCTCGCCGGCAACGCCCTTGATGCCCACGGCATTGCAGCCGTTGGCGTCGAGCATGCGGCGAGCAACCGTGGCACCCGTATCGCCGTCCGAGCGAACCTTGGACCAGGTCTTGTACGTCGAGTTGATATAGCTCTGCGCAGCAAGGCCAAGCACTGTACAAACAAGAACAACCAGCAGGTACAGCGGGTCGATGCCAAAGCCGTAACCATAGTAATAGGGCATGCGAATTCCTCCGAATCGAGTTACACGTCGGAGGCATTCTACCCACTCGCCCAGCAGGCAAGTCAGCATCGATGTTTAGGCATTGTCAGCGAAAACGGCCGAGGGCGAGCAAGGTGACGTGAAAGAGAAGCGACGCGTACTTTGGTACGCAAACGACGATTGAACGTCAGATTGCCGCTCTCGGCCGTTTGCAGCGTCGAGCTGTTACGCGGTTTGGTAAAACCGCGTAACTATAAAAGCTCGATTTTGCCGTCCTTCACCGTCAACCCCATATTGCCCGACAGCAGATCGTCCAGGCGCGAGCCCACAAGCTCAAAACGCCAGCCTTCGCGCAGGGGGCTTTGCTCAGGATGCTCGATGTAATCGGCCAAGTCATCGCGCGAGGCGATAACCGAGGTCGCAACGCCCGAGCGCTCGGCAACCAAGCGAATAAGCGCATACATAAGATCCGTCACGCTCTCCAGCTCCGGCGAGATCTGGCGATGTCCGCGCACCATGAGCGGCAGGCGATCGTGCGGGCAGCTCGCGCCGCGCTTGATGGCCATGAGCGCGCCGTCCACATCGCGCTCCCCCAGCTGGTCGGTGCCGCGGATGCTGCGGAACTCCTCAACGCGCACGGGATTGCGCTTGACGAGCGCCAGCAGCGTATCGTCGGACATGACCCACTTGCGTGGGATGTTGCGGCGCTCGGCGCGGTCCTCGCGCCAGGCGGCGAGCTCGCGCGCAATGCCCAGCTGATGGCGGCTGCACGAGTTAATGCGCTTGACCTTGCGGAATG
Source organism: Collinsella aerofaciens (assembly GCF_009876115.1). Classification (GTDB taxonomy): domain Bacteria; phylum Actinomycetota; class Coriobacteriia; order Coriobacteriales; family Coriobacteriaceae; genus Collinsella; species Collinsella aerofaciens_N. The sequence continues at coordinate 46,928 of NZ_WWSY01000003.1, forward strand.
CCTCATGGCGGTCGGCGCGGTAGTGCGACTCGTCGGCCAGCGGGCGCAGCTCATCGAGCACCCAATCCACACGACCCAGCTCGCGTAGGCGGCTCATCATCTCGGTATAGGCAACGATCAGATACTTGACGTCATCGATTGCGTACTCAATCTGCTTATCGGTCAGCGGACGGCGCGACCAATCGGTCAGTGACTCGGTCTTGGGCAATGAGACGCCGCAAAACGTCTGCACGAGCGCGCCGTAGGAAATCTGCTGGCGCTCGCCCAAAAAGGCGGCGGCCACCTGCGTGTCAAAAATGGGACGCGGCAGCACGCCCACGGTATGGAGCATAACCTCCATATCCTGTGAGCAGGCGTGGAAGACCTTGGTCACGCTCTCATCGCCCATAAGCTCGGCGAGCGGCGACAGGTCGTCGATCACCAGAGGATCGACCGCGACGCTCTCGGCGGGGGTGGCAATCTGGACCAAGCACAGGCGCGGGTGGAACGTGCGCTCGCGCAAAAACTCGGTATCGACGGCAATCGCCTCGAACTCGCGGGCGCGCTGGCAAAAGTCGAGTAGAGCCTGATGTGTGGAAATGTACATATCAACCCATCGAATAAGGTTAGGCCCGAAAAACACGGGTAGGATATCGGCATTGCCCTACAACTATACTCGGTTAGTCACAGAACGGGAACGTAAGTATGCGCTGCCTTATCATCCACAACCCGGCATCGGGCCCCAGCTCAGATGAAATCTTCGCATTCACGCACGCCCTTGCACAGGGTGGCGACGAGGTCGTGATGCGTTTTATCGGCGATGGCATGGAACCCGAGGACGCCGTGGCAGACGTGCGCGAGTTTGATCGCGTGGTGATTTCGGGCGGCGACGGCACCGTCTCCAACGTGCTCGACCAAATGCGCGAATGCGGCGTCCCCACGCTCGTCTTCCCCTCCGGCACGGCCTGCCTGTTCTTCAACAACATCGGCAATGCCCCTGAGGCCGCGGCACTCGCCAAGGCCTGCCGCGTCGGCCGCACCGTCAAGGCGGATATGGGTGAGCTCTTTTGGCTCGACGAGAACGGCAACGAAAAGCGCCACGGCTTTATTATCATCGCCGGCTCGGGCTACGACGCCGAGATCATGATGAAGGCCGCCCCCACCAAAAACGATATCGGCGAGATCGCCTATTTCCTGTCGGCGCTCGCCACACCCAACCCCACGGTGGCGCACTTTACGATTGAGCATGACGGCATTGTCGAGGAGCTCGATGGCATCTGCTGCATGGCCGGCAACACCTCGGTCATCCAAAACGACATCAACCTGTTCCCCGATTGCCGCATGAACGACGGCATGGTCGACATCGCGGTCATCGAGCCCGTAAAAACCGTGCAGCTGCTCCCGACCGTGATCACCGCCGCACTCGACCCCGCCGGCAAGGTGCTCGGCCGTCCGCAGTTCAAGATCATCCAGACCAAAGAAGCCAAGATCACCTGCACCCCGTCGCTGGGCATGCAGTTCGATGGCGAAATCATCTCCAGCAACTCGGGCGTCTTTGGAGCCCGCGCGCTTCCGCAATGCCTCGACCTCATCGTCGACGAATTCTCCCCACTCGGAAAATAGGAGGACCCCATGAACGACAATCCCCTGCTCGGCTTTATCGTCATCGTTCTGGCCATGCTCATCGGCTATGCGATTAACGTGATCCACCGCCGGAAGAAGTAATTCCACATTGGTATGATATTCATCCAATTATCGTCTCCCCCGTTGTTTATGCATTTGCCAAACAGCGGGGGATTTTTCTTTGCGCCCCGTGCAAGGCGCTTTATTCAGATACAGTAATTGCAGGGTGTCTTTATTTAAGTAAAGCTACATAATGAGTATTCTTATCCGCTCATCGCATATTTTAGGACGCTCATCGAGTATTTCATCGAAATAGATGAATACTCTTTAGACTTCCTATAGGCTAATAGATGTATTTATTAGCTGAGATTCCACATGGCTTTGCGGGGTCTCAACAGTTGGGAGGGATTATGAGGTTTACTCATCCCGTCAACACGCTCAAGAAGCTCGGCTGCGGCCTTGCGTTTGGAGCAGCAGCCATCATGGCCATGCCGACCTCGGCACTCGCCTGCACCCAGATCTACATGGGCAGCAAGCTCACGGCAGACGGCAACACGTACTACGGCCGTTCCGAGGACTTCGGTCCACGCTATGTCAAGCACTTTGGCATTGAGCCCGCACACAAGGACGGCAACGAGTACACATCGGTCGAGTCCGGTTTTGAGTACAAGTCCAAGGGTGCAACCTACCGCTACACTTTCGTTCGCGACAACCCCTCGCAGTGGGAAGATCGCTACGACGCATATTCCGAGGCTGGCATCAACGAGAAGGGCGTTTCCTGCTCTGCCACGCTGAGCACCTCCTATAACGAGAAGGCCGAAGAGGCCGATCCCGTCACCGAGGAGACCGGCATCGGCGAGTACAACTACGCCAGCGTCATTCTGGGCGAGAGCGCCACGGCCCGCGAGGGTGTCGAGCTCCTCGGCAGCCTGATCGACGAGCAGGGCGTCTGCTCCAACGACCAGATCATCATCGCCGACAGCACCGAGACCTGGCTGTTCGCCGCGCTTTCCGGCCATCAGTGGATTGCCATGAAGCTCGCCGACGACATCGCCTCGCTCAACCCCAACATCGGCAACCTCACCTATGACGTCGACCTCGACGACACCGAGAACTGCCTCCACTCCGAGGGCATCGAGTCCATGCCTAAGGAGAAAGGCTTTGCCGAGTACACCGACGGCAAGTTCGACGTCGCCAAGACCTACGGCGAGGAGATTAGCGAGGCCGGTATGCACCAGTGGTCGCGCTATGTCCAGGGACGCGATTACTTCATGGCTCCGCTTGCCGAAGGCACCGACTACGAGATCGTTAAGGACGAGGGCGAAGAGGCTCGCGCCACGACCGGCGCCCTGGTCCACGAGATGCAGCCGCTGTTCTTCCAGCCCGGCAAGTCCGACTGGAACACCTTTGAGATGATCCGCAGCTTCGCCGCCCGCGGCGAAAATGTTGCCGGCCTCAACGCCAACACCGACGGCGCCTACGCCATCGGCTCCAACCGCAACACCGAGATCCACACCTTCCAGATCCGTCAGGGCATGGATCCCGAGATCGCGACCATCCAGTGGGAGATGCTCTCCAACGCCGAGTTCTCCGTCGCCATCCCCCTCTACTCCGCACTGCTCACCGAGGTCAGCCCCTACTTTAGCGATCAGGATGTCTCCTTCGACCACTGCGAAGAGGAAGACGTCGTGAACAACGAGGAGCCCAAGAACTCCATCAACTACGTCCTCATGGACATCAACACGCTCGCCTATGAGAACCGCGACCACTGCGCTTCCGGCGTCCGCGCCTACCTCGACGCCCTGCAGAAGGAGCTCATCGAGCAGAACCTGACCGTCGACGAGGCCATGCAGGCCGCCGAGGGCACCGAGGCCCGCACCGCCCTGGCCAACAAGGCCGGCAAGGCTGCCACCAAAAACACCTACCTCAAATGCAAGGCCATGCTCGAGGAGATGCGTGACTACCTCAAGGAGGGCGACTTCTACGAGGAGTTCGTCCCGAGTGACTACGATGCCGACAACGACTGCCTGGTCGAGTCCATCACCTACGCCGACGAGGCACTCTCCGATGAGGACGTAGCCGAGCCCGAGGTCGAGAAGAAAGAGGCCACCGAGGAGAAGTCCGAGGGCAACAACATGGCCGCCATGGCCGTTGGTGCCGTCGTCATCATCGGTGTCTGCGGCTTCGTGCTCTATCGTCGCAAGAAGGCCTAAGGCCCTCACGCTCTAAGGGAGGGCAAGACAGTGCGAGCGGTCTTGCCCTCCTCGCCTGTCATCCGACCGGCGGGAAACATCGCCGAAATCTTTTCAAAAAAGATTTCCTGCAAACACTTTGCTGTGTTATAGTGCAGCGCAACAGCAACAAGGTGCGACCGCGCCACGGCATCACGAAAGGAGCCACCGACATGAAGAACACGATGAAGTCTCTCAACAACTGGTGGTGGCGTGATGCGAATACGATCGGTCGACAGTGAGTCCCTCACGCCTGTTTTTGCGCTCTAGGTGATTGAAAGGCCTCCGGTTTCGACCGGGGGCCTTTTTCTATCTCGAGCCCGATCGCATTCGCATCACGCGCCTCCGCTTTCTTCTCTTGCACTTCCCCTCCGAAAGGATTTTCACCATGTCTCAGAACACCACCGCCGCCCAGCCCCGCACCGTCCAGACCGCCGACCGCGGCAAACTCGACGTCCGCGCCCTCGTCTTGCTCGCCATCCTGCTTGCCGCCGGCTTCATCCTCAACTTCACCGTCGGCAAGGCCATCTCCGGCATCTCGGGCGGCATGATCAGCCCCGAGTTCATTATCTCGGCCTTCTGCCTCACCATCCTGGTCGTGCGCCCCAACATCGGTCAGGCGCTCGTTATCGGCCTGATCTCGGCCGCCGTGATCCAGATCACCACCACCTCGCCGTTCGTCGATTTTGCCGCCGAGGGCATCGCCGCCATGCTCATGGCCGTCATTGTCAACGCTGCTGCCAAGGACGGCCAGGTTAAGCCCGCCGTCGCCATCGTCGCAACGTTCGTGACCACCTTTGTCTCGGGCGCCATCTTCATGGTCATCAAGATGGCCATGCTCGGCGTGGTGGGCGAACTCGCCGCTGCCATGCTGCCCGTCGTCGCCACGACCGCCGTCTTTAACGCCATCCTGGTCGGCGCTCTCTACCTGCCCATCCAGAAGGCCCTGAAGCTCAACTAACCCGCTCGGCTTTACGAACCACCCCATCTTGGCGTTCATTCGTCACTCGCGTACCCAAGTACGCTTCACTCCTCTTTCGCGCCAACCTGGGCCCCTCGTAAAGCCGTCTCCGTGCTTCACCACCAAAGACTGTCCCAAACAACGGGTTCATGGACGTTCTTATATGGTTCGTCATTCAAGAAACTCCGATGACTATGAAAGGTATCCATGGAAACGATCATCAACGTCGACGATGTCTCGTTCTCCTATGGCACGCAGACAGAGCAGGTGCTTAAGCATATCTCGCTCGGCGTGAACAGGGGAGATTTTATCGGCATTATCGGGCCTTCGGGCGCCGGCAAGTCCACACTTGCCGCCTGCCTGTCGGGAGCCGTACCCCACCATTACACCGGCACGTTCTTTGGCTCCGTCACTGTCGATGGCAACGACACCTGTGAAGTTTCGCTCACCGATGTGTCGCAAATCGTCGGCAGCGTGTTGCAGGACATCGACACACAAATGGTTGCCTCGGTCGTCGAGGACGAGATGCTTTTTGGCCTGGAGAACTTTGGCGTTCCCCACGACCAGATCGAGCAACGTATAAGCGAGACGCTCGAGACCGTCGGCATCAGCGACCTGCGCGACCGCGAGATCGCCACGCTTTCGGGCGGCCAAAAGCAAAAGGTTGCCATCGCCGCCATCCTCGCCATGCGTCCGCGCGTGCTCGTGCTCGACGAACCCACCGCGGCACTCGACCCCGCCAGCTCCACGCTGGTCTTCGAGACCCTGCGTGAGGCCAACCGTGCACTCGGCATCACCATCGTCGTCGTTGAGCAAAAAGTCGCCCTGCTTTCGGAGTATTGCAACCGCGTGCTCGTGCTCAATCATGGCGAAATCGCGCTACAGGGCGAGCCGCACGAGGTCTTCGCGCACGCCGATGAGCTCCGCGCCATCGGCGTCGATTGCCCGCGTGTCACGCGCATTTTTAACAGCCTCGAAGCCGATGGCCTAGCCAGCGGCACTCCCTGTTTGGATGTTGATGAGGCCGAGCGCCTGATTACGGGCATCGTCGACCCCGCACACGTAAGCAGCGACATTCAGGCACCCGCCGGCTCACCGCACGCACCGTCGTTGCGCCCGCACGCCAAGGACGCCGAGCCCGTGCTCACCTTCAATCACGTTGAGTTTGCCTATCCCAATGGCGGCGCCGCCGTCCACGACCTCAACCTGACCCTCTATCCCGGTGAGCTCGTGGGCATCGTCGGCCAAAACGGCGCCGGCAAGACCACGCTCACTAAGCTGCTCACAGGCCTGCTTAAGCCTGCCTCGGGCAGCGTGCGCGTCACGGGACTGGATACCGCAGCCGTTCCCACGAGCCGCATCGCCCGCGAAGTCGCAACCCTCTTCCAAAACCCCGACCGCCAGATCTGCAAGGACACCGTACTCGACGAGGTCGCCTTTGGCCTGGAGCTTGCCGGCATCGACCGAGCCGAGGCGCTGCGTCGCGCCCAGCTCGTCATCGACCGCTTTGGCTTGCCGGCCGACGAGGCGCCCTTCTCGCTCTCGCGCGGTCAGCGCCAGATGGTGGCACTCGCCTCCGTCGTGGTCGTAGAGCCCAAAATCGTGGTGCTCGACGAGCCCACGAGCGGCCTTGACTACCGTGAGTGCATGACCGTCATGGAAACCGTGCGCACCATGGCCGAGCGCGGCTGCGCCGTCATCATGGTCTGCCACGACATGGAAGTCGTATCCGACTTTGCCGAGCGCATCGTGGTGATGGCCGACGGCCGCATCCTCGAGCGCGGCCGCACGCACGAGCTGTTCTCGAACATCGAGCTCATGCAGCAAGCCTACGTTGAGCCACCTCAGGTCATAGAGCTTTCTCGTCGTCTGGCATCCTCCGTCTCTCCCGCCTTTGCACAGGTGAGCGAGGTCACCGATATCGTTCGCATTACCGAGGAGATGGTCCACCGTGGTTAACGTCATCGACTATATGCCGGGCGATACACTGCTGCACCGCTTGAACCCGGTCGTCAAACTGGGCCTTGCCGCCGCCATCATCATCGGCATCTTCCTGTCCGATACCTACGTGGCGCTGTTGGGCTTTTTGGCACTCACCCTTGCACTGGGCGCCTACGCCGGCGTCGTCGACCGTCTGCTCTCGCTACTCAAGCTGCTGATTCCGCTCGCGCTTATCATGCTGGTGCTTCAGCTGGCCTTTATGCGCGACGGCAACATAGTGTGGGGCTTCATCACCGACACGGGCCTCATTACCGGATCGAAGGCCTGCCTACGCCTGTTGGGCGTGGCGCTGCCGCTCATCCTCATGCTTATGGTGACCAAGCTCAACGACCTCGCCAACGCCTGCGTCGAGGTGCTGCGCGTGCCATATCGCTATGCCTTCACCTTTACCACGGCACTGCGCTTTGTGCCGGTATTTGGTCAGGAAATGAACGCCATCATGGAGGCGCAGACTGCACGCGGCGTCGAATACGACACTAAGAATCCCGTCAAGAAACTCAAGCTCATGCTGCCGCTGTGCGTGCCACTGCTTATTTCGAGCGTGGGCAAGACCGATGCCACCGCGCTTGCCGCCGAGCAGCGCGGCTTCTACCTGCGCACGCGTGCGAGTTCGTATAAGCGTTACCCCATCAAAAGCCTGGATATCGCCGTACTTATCGTCAGTATCGCCCTTATCGCCATCGGCTTCCTGTTCTAGCAATCGCTGGCAGCAACCGGCAAATGCAAAAGGCCTCGGCTCGCACCAAACGAGCCGAGGCCTTACTGTTTTCCCAGATAAAACCTACCAAAATAAATCTGTCCCTTTTTGGCAGGCGGAAGAACTAGAGGCGGTAGGGGACGCCGCTGCGAATAATGGACTCGCGTACCAGGACATCCATCGCATCGAGGGTGATCTCGGGCATCTCGCGATACTTCTGCAACACCGAAAGCTCCGTGCAGGCCAGGATGACGCGGTCGCAGCCGCTACGGGCGAACTCCCACATCACGCGGTCGAACTTATCCATATCGGGCTCGCGCCCGGCCTTCACATCGTCGTAGATGAGCGACATCACATCGGCCTGACGCTTTTCACTGGGATAGACGACCTCAACGCCCGCGGTCTCGCATTCGCGCCCATAGACGTCTGCGCTCACGGTACCGTCGGTGCCCATGATGCCGATCTTGCGCACCGGCTCGGCCGGCATGCTCAGGTTTGGGTCGAACTCGCACTCCCCCATCACCGCGCCGGCCAGAGCATAGCGCACCGACTCGCGCGGCATGTGGATAATCGGCACCTTCGTAAACGACTGGATCTGGTCGTAGAAGTAGTGTGACGTGTTGCAGGGAATCGCTATGTGCGAGCAGCCCAGCGACTCGAGCGCTTGGGCGCACTCCTTCATGGTCGCCAGCAGCTCGGTATGCTCACCGGTCTTGATGGCCAGCGTGCGGTCGGGCATGGTCGACTTGGAAAGCACCACCATGTCGATATGCTCCTGGTCGCACGTAGCCGCCGTATGGCGTACTACCTGGTCGTAGTAATACGACGTGGCCTCGGCGCCCATGCCGCCGATAACTCCCAGCTTTTCCATCGCCGCCTCCTTGGTGACGCCCACGCAATTGCGCGTATCATACCCGCGCCCGCCCGATACATACCGGACGGGCGCCACGCTCGTCTACTTGTAATACGTCTTGAACAGCTTATAGTGACGCAGCTTGGTGTGCCACATGCGCAACCAGCGGTTAAAGACAAAGTCTCCCTTCATAAACGAGGGATCGGCGCCCTTGCCCTCCTTGGCAAGACGATGTACCTTCGCACGCAGCTCGGGAGCCTTGACGTACTTGTCGACGACGCCCATGGGAACGACCATCCACAGCGCCTCGTCCTGCGCCGTCACAAACTCCGGCTCAAACGGGCGATTGAACACATACTCGTCCACCACGTACTTGGCAACGTTAAAGCCGCTGTTGGTTACGTAGTAGTTGCTGCGGCCCTGACGGGTGTTGAAGTCAAAGAACTTAAACGAGCCATCGCGCTCGTCATACTTGACGTCAAAGTTGGAATAGCCCACAAAGTGAAGGTCCTCGAGCAGCTTGCGCACGCCACTCATAAGCTCATCATTGGGCTCGGTGATGATGCAGGCGTGATTACCGACGCCGTGGGGCTGATGCTCCTCGAGCAGCACGTGACCCAGGCACATCATGCGAACCTTGCCGTTGCGATCAGAATAGCTGGTAAGCACACGCATGTACTCGTCGTTGCCGGGCACGCGATCCTGCAAAATCAGGTCATCGGTGTAGCCACTGGCATAGGAATCGCGGATAACCTGCTCCAGCTCGGCGCGGTCGGCAATCTCATAAGCCTTCTTCTGACCCTCGAACTCATGCTGCCACCACATGATGCCGTCGGAAGGCTTCAGGATCATCGGGTAGGGGAAGTCAATCTGGTCAAGCACCTCGGCAGGCGCCTCTCCTTGCGTGTTGAGCATCTGCGCAGTAAAGGTAAACGTATGCGGATAGGGCACGCCGTGCTTCTCGCACAGCTCGTAGAAGATCTCCTTCTTCTGGCACTGCTCAAGCATGCTATAGGGCGCGTAAGGCGCAACGATGTTATCCGCCAGCTCGTTGGCATCCTTGGCCTGGGCCACCAGGGCAACATAGTTATCGCCGCAGCCCATCAGGACAATCGTCTTGTCGGCATGTGCCCGAGCGATACCGTTGACGGTCTTAAGCATCACGGGCATGGTGTCGATATCCACGTTAGGCGTGTAGTCGATAATCTGGCTGCGATACGCAGGGCCCGTCTGATACTTGCCAAAGACCAGGCTCTTGACCTGATACTCCTCGTAGAAGGCGCGCGCCACCGAATACGCGTTGATGTCGCCGCCGAGCAGCACGGGAATAAACTCGCGCTCTGTAAACTGCAATGCCATGGAAACTTCCTATCATGAACTGCCCACACGACGGGCGGTCTTTGTGCAACTGATTTATTCTAGCGTGCCGAGCCGCCGGCACCCAAAGCTCCACCGTATCTATGGCAATCGGCGTAATTATCCAGCACGAAGGCGGCAATCACCGGTGTACGACAACGGGGCAATGAACCCACCGTTGTTGTAGGATTCAACATGTTGCCCGCCCCGTCGAAAGATGCACCGTGCCCCAGGCTTATCCGATCAACAGCCCCATCATTGACGCCGCAAAGCGCGAACTTGCGGATCGTGCCCAGACGGCAGCTCCCCTACGCACCGCTAACGACGCTTACAACGGGCCTGCCCGCATCGTCTCAATCAACACGTCGGAGCACAAAGGCACGCGTAAGTCACCCGTCGCCGACGGGCACGACACCGTCATCGAGCAGTTTGGCCTCGCCTCCGATGCGCACGCCGGGCATTGGCACCGCCAGGTTTCCTTTTTAGCTGCAGAGTCTATCCAGACGGCGCAGGCGCGCGGGCTCGATGTGCACGAGGGCGACTTTGGCGAGAACTTCACAACCCAGGGCATCAACCTGCTCTCGCTCCCCCTGGGAACGCAGCTCAAGATCGGCAGCGAAGTACTCGTCGAAATCAGCCAGATCGGCAAAGTCTGCCACACCCGCTGTGCCATCTACTATCTCGCCGGCGACTGCATCTTCCCCCACGAGGGCATTTTTGGCGTCGTGTTGCAGGGCGGAGAAGTCCATATCGGTGACGACATGCAGGTGGTCAAGCTCGGCGATGGCACCTGTTCCTTCACTCCCGCCGAGGCACTCAAAGAGGTGGAGCAGGCTCGTCGCGAAGGAACCCTGTAGTTGCAAAACCCCACGTTGAGATAGCTTTTACAGCCAAGAATCCCGTTGCAACAGGGTGCCGTAACGTTAAAGTTGAACTCTATGGTTTCTCAACAATTCACCATTCCCGCAGGTCAAGGCCAAAGCCTCAAGTTCAACTTGACCCTTTAGAACCTTTAAGGTTCAAGTTGAGGTCGAAAGCAGTAGTAGAATACAGCTCGACCAATAACCTACGATTGATTGCAGAGGGACTGGATGCAGCATTCGAACCATCGCACCGCAGCGCTCATCGCGTCGAAGCCGGCTCGTATCATCACGAGCGCCGCGCTCGCCGTCGCGCTGACGGCCACGCCGATGCTCTCCCCCGTCGCGGCCTATGCCGCCTCGCAGGCAACGCAGGATCAGCTTTCCGCCGCCCAGAAAAAAATCGAGGACGCTACGAGCGCCTACAACGACGCCCGAACCAAGCTCGAAGATCTGCAAAAGCAGATCGACTCCAATGAAGCGAACATCGATAAGATTGAGGCCGAGCTACCCGAGCAGCAGGCCAAGGCAAGCTCCGCCATGCGCGATCTGTATAAGTACCAGAAGGGCACCAGCCCCATCGTGAGCTTCCTGGTGAACACGCAGAGCTTGGGTGACTTTATCACCACCTGCAAATACACCAACCAGATTACGAGCTCGAGCGTCGACGAGATCGAAGAGCTTAACAAGATGCAAACCGAGCTCGAGCAAAACAAAACCGAGCTCGATCAGGCCAAGTCTCAGCTCGAGGGCGAGCAAAAGAATGCCGAGGACGCGCTGGCCCAGGCGCAGCAGCTCCGCAGCGAGGCGCAGGCAAAGGCCGAGCAGGAAAATGCCGCCGAACTGGCTAAGCTCGAGGCCGACAAAGCCGCTGCCGCCGAGAAGATCTCGGGTACCGGCGTGAGTGGCAATAACTCCAACAGTCAGGCCACCAACTCCAACACCACCATCGACACCACGGTGAACAACTCCAACAGCGGCAATTCCGATTACGACTCGTTCATTAACGAGTGGACGAGCCGCATCGACAACTACCTCGCCGGTTCCCCCATGGCAGGCCAGGGCTATAACTTTGCCGTCGCCGCCTGGAATACCGGCGTCGATCCCCGTTGGTCCCCCGCCATCGCCTGCATCGAGAGCAGCAAGGGCCTCTATTGCGCCGGCTCCTATAACGCCTGGGGCTGGAGTGCCCGCGGCGGTGGTTGGCGTAGCTTTGGCAGCTGGAGCGAGGGTGTCTCCGCCCACGTTGCCTACCTGGGCGCCAACTATGGCTCCACGCTTACCCCGGCAGCAGCCAAGAAGTACTGCCCGCCCACGTGGCAGGACTGGTACAACAAGGTCGCTTCCCAGATGAACCGCATTTAGGCTCGCAAGCCTCAACTGCAAAGGGCCCCAAACGGGGCCCTTTTTCGTATATCTAGGAGACGACGCCCGTCGCGTTGCCGATAACAACAACGACGCACATGACGGCAAACATAAACCCGAGCGCCTTGAACCATAGTTCGACAAAGGCGCCTCCCCGATACCGATCGAGCACGGGAAAGCGACGCCGAAGCCTGCGGCGGTCGAGCATACCAAACGTAATAAGCAGCACCAGGCCATCGACCATAAAGAAATACTCAAGTGCCAAAAACCACGTTGGATAGTTTCTGTTTTCGCCCGTCGGCGTAAATACCGCAAAATGGCTGCCCATCAGCAGCAACAATGTTGTCGCATAGACGCATCCATTCCATATGCGCCCCACGGGCTCGGGGATACGCGAGAGCAGACGCGCACATTTGGACATCACAGGAGAGACGATCGAACGCCGGTTTGCAGAAGACGGAAGCGTGAGGGCAACCGGCTGCTGTACCCGCTGCACCTGTGACGCCGCGACCCGGGGCACACTGGCAGCAGAAAAGGTCGCGGGCGACGGTGCAGGGAGACATAGCTCATACGCCGCACGCGCAGCATGCCCCAGTGCCTTTGCACTCGCAAAGCGCTTAGCCGGATCGAGCGCCATCGCCATGCAAACCGCATCGGCAAGCGGGGTTGGCATACCGTACGTCTCGCATTGCTCACGTATGTCCCGCCCCGGTTTGGGGTCAGTTCCCGTCAGGCAAAAGAACAGCAGTGCGCCAAGCGCGTAAATATCGCTGCGGACACTCGTCTGCCCAAACCCAAACTGCTCGGGCGGCGCATAGGAACGCGTGCCAAACTTGACGGTGTCGGCGTCGGCGCCGTCACGCCAGACACGCGCAATCCCCAAATCAATAATCACCAACGAGGAAAAGGTCATGCCGGCATCGGGCGCATACCTCACGCCCGATACGATGATGTTCGAGGGTTTAAGGTCGCGGTGGATTACCGGTACCCCCGGCTCCCCCGCAGCTGCAAAACCAGCATGCAGCTCGCCCACCGCTTCACACAGAACGGGATACAGACCGCGGGCATAATCGGTCGTCGCCCCCAAGCGTCCCACCAACGCCTCGAGTGTCTCGCCTTCGACATACTCCATCACCACGTCGAGCTCGTCGCCCACACGGCGGCAATCGACGATTCGGGGCAAGTGCTCAAAACGACGACCGGCGCGCTGGGCCGCAAACAGGCGCTCATATGCTCCGCCAATCTGCACCGAAGCATCGATGCGCTTGCGGACAAAGGGGCCGAGAGACCCGCCACCAGAGCCCTCAAAATAGACGAGTTCGGTCGTCTCGACATCCGAGAGCTTGAGCACGCGCTCCACACGATAGCTGTCATCGCGGTCGAGCGACGCCAAATGCTCGACGAGCGAAGCAGTCAGCTCATCATCGGAATATGTTGGGCTCTGAGTATCCATAGCGTCCATCATAACGCAGGGCGCGGACACCCCGTGTTGTCCGCGCCCCGTTCGTTTGCATGGTTGTTCTGGTGACACCGCCGGCTCAGCCATCGGCCACTAACTCACCGTTTCCTCGCCAAAGCGATACAGCTCTTCATTGACCTTTTGGGGGCTACAGCCACGGTCGATGCAAAAGATAATGATTGCATCGCGACGGTCCTTGCAGTTGAGGACGCTTACCCCGGCAGCTGTCAGAGCGCGGTTGGTCTCCTTGAGCGTCAACGCCATTGCAAAGGCAATCTGCAGCACCTTATTACGGCTTGGGTGGCGTGCACCGGTAAAAATCTGATAACCAAAAGTCTCGTTGAGGTCGGCCATGCGCACCACGCGCGAGCGCTCTAAGCCCTTTTCCTGCAGCAGCTGCTTAAGGTAGTCCGAAAGCGACGGGGCGGCAAAGTCGTGTTCTTTGATATAGCCATCGATGTTTGGCGCGTCGAGGAGCTCATTGAGCAACTCGTCCGTCAGCTTTTTATCGGGCATACGACCTCACCTCCCATACGGCGCAACGGTAGCGACATGCTAGGCCAGCACCCAGCTTGCAGTGGCAGACTTATCAAACATGTTGGCAAAATACAGTGCCTTCTTGATATCGCCATCAAAGTAGATATTGCCCGCCACGGAGCCACCGGCGGCGAGGGTACCAGACTGTAGCTCATCGGAGCCCTCGCTGTAATAACCCTGATTCTGTTGAGCACCGTTGGCGTCCTCGCCCTTCCAGTCGTAGATATTGTAATCTGCGCCCTCATCGCCATTGTTGACGTACGTGACGTGAATACCCGTCATGGTCGAACCGTCAAAATTTGTGAGACCGGGCTGGATGGAATCGACGACGACGGAAAGGCCAGCAGTCGTGGTCACCGTCGTGCCAACAGCCAGGTCAGTCGTAGGCTGCTCTTCCTTCTTCGCCTCTTCCTTCTTGTCGCCATCGCCGGCGTCCTCGGTGACGGTCGCCTTATCGCTACCACAACCGGCAAGAAGACCGGCAGTCCCCAAGGCGACGGTGGCGAATGCGCCCAGTGCAGCGCGACGGCTCAGCAGCACTTCGTTTTCGAGCTTTTTCATAATGCATCCTTCCTACGATCCGGCTACCGCGCCGGCACACAGCACATCGTAGGAGGGACTAAACTTGAATTCATTAGCCGAGAGCTAAGGTTGCGGTAAACGGCCAATGCAGTTATCCAAACGCCGAGCAAACGCACTTTGCACGACCGTCTGCTGGCAACGCATCAACCCACCGTGACGGATTCCCCAGTAAAGGCACTGATCATCAACAGGACAAAGAACACCAGGTAGCTGGCACTCAGCGGGTACGCAATGATCAAGAAGGCGACCCATCCAACATTGGTCTTGCCATCGGCACGACGTTGCTCGCGAGAACGGCACAGCCAGACCGTCACGCCAATGGCCACAATCAACAGCACAAGTGCTGCCGCGGCCAGTCCAGCAAGCGCAAACATCACGCCAATGCTCACAGCAATAACCGGAAGCAGTAGCAAGCCACACCCGCATCCACCCGGACTATATACGGAAGACTGTCGGCGTCGCCTCATCGCCGCCCCCATCATCTTTGAGCACTACAGTGCGATGGCCTGCTGAACAGGAACGATCTTATCGAGTTCCGGTTCGATCCGCCTTTTCTCGGCCTCAAGGTCAAACGCTACCTGAGCGCGCAGCCAATAACCATCCGTCAGGCCAAAATAACGGCAAAGACGGAGGTCGGTGTCGGCCGTCACGCGACGTTTTCCCAAGACAATCTGCCCGATACGCTGAGCCGGAATCCCGGTCTCTTTCGCAAGGCGATATTGAGAAATGCCCATGGGAACAAGAAACTCCTCTTTGAGAAGCTCACCAGGAGTCGCCGGCGACAACAAATCGGCCGAAGTCTCATCACTTGTGATAATCGACGATTTCGACATTCCAAGCCATCTCCTGTCTCCACTCAAAACAGACCCGATAGCGCTCATTACGATGCAATCATAGTATCGCCTTACGTTAGTAACGTCAAACGTTTCTACAGACTTACATCTCTATTATATCGTACGTTTGTTCGTGTTTTCTAGAACAAATAGTCCTTCACGCCTTAGTCAAGCAAAAGCAGTCGTTTGTAGACATCGAGGCCCTTGAGCAGGATTTCCTCGTCAAAGAGCATGGTATCAGTATGCAGGGCACTCGTAGCATAGGCGGGGCAGCCCTCGGCGTCGCTCGGATTATCCTGCCCGACAGGAACGCCCGTGCCCAGCAAGAAGAACACGCCCGGCAGATGGCGCTGATAGAACGCGAAATCCTCGGCAATTAGCAGCGGCTCGTCCACAAGTTGCAGCTCGGACAAGGCAGGCGCAATGTGGGCGAACAGCTCGGGGTCGTTATCGACCGGCGGATAGCCCTCGGCAAAATCGAGACCGTACGTGCAGCCCGTTGCAGCGCATGCCTCGTCGAGTACACGGCGCACGCCCTCGCGCGCGCGGTCGAACATGTCGTCCGTAAACACACGCAGACTGCCGGCCACATGGGCCTCCCCCGCCACCGCATTGCAAACGGTACCAGCCTGCAGCAGGCCAAATTTGCCGATACAGGGCTCGTCGGTGCCCAGCTCGTCCATCAGCTCGCGCTCGGCAACCAAAAACTTCGCTGCCGCCAACGCGGCATCGTGCGATTCCTCGACTGGAACGCCGTAGGTCTTGGCGATATGGATGCTCGCGCCATGGATATGAATGTGCGTCTCGCTTGAGCGCGCCAGCAGCGGACCGGAACAGCTCGCCAACGTGCCGGCGGGCAAATCGGGCCATACGTGGAAGCCAAAGATGCGATCCGCCCCGTAGCGCTCGAATACGCCGCTCTCACACACCGTCTTGGCGCCACCGGTCGTTTCCTCGGCCGGCTGAAACACAAAGAGCACGTTGCGCTTGATGGCACCCGGCTGCTCACGAATCGTGCGATCGACATACGTCGCGGCGGCAAGCACCATGGCCATGTGACCGTCGTGACCGCACGCATGCATCTTACCGGGATGCGTCGAGGCAAAGGCCGCGCCCGTTGCCTCCGCGATGGGCAGGGCGTCCATGTCGGCGCGAATCGCCGTGGCATGCGCGGCGCCCGTGCCGGCATCGAAGAAAGCGCAGACGCAGCTGGGGCACGGATGGGTCACCTCGCAGGCGAGCGGAGCGAGCGCGCCCTCGATATAGGCGATGGTTTGAGGAAGATCGAAATCGAGCTCCGGAATGCGATGCAGGTCGCGCCGATAGCGACGAAGTTCTTGGAGCTCGGTCATAAAGGTTCCTTTCATGGGGGGGCATATCCATTCACACAATATTGTGACGCAGGATTGTGGCACCCTTGTTTCTAGCATATCCCTGCATTTTTTAAACGTTATATACGAATACTCTTGTTTGGTAAAGTGCAACGTGGTAGGGTCGTTACCACTTGATAGAGGCGCGGGCACGAAGAGCCGCGGGCGAGTCGGCAGACTTTGACCCTGCGGGGAGGCGAAACCCGCCGAACTGGGCTTTTCGGGCACGAACAGCCTGGTGGGCCTGCGGGAAACACCCGCAGGACTGTCTGCAGCAATGCGGGAGCCCTATCCGGACATTGGGTCCACGTTATGCGGATTCGATGCGCAGATGGCGCCGTCTGGATAGCGAGGTTTACGGGACATGGCATTGACCCCCAACGAGGCATATGCGGCAAAGCAGCCGTTTGTGGACAAGGAGACGCTCGAGCATATCGTCGAGCAGTTCCCCACGCCGTTTCATCTATACGACGAGGCGGGCATCCGCCGTAACATGCAAGAAGTACGCGACGCCTTTGCATGGAACCCGGGATTTAAGGAGTACTTTGCCGTCAAGGCCAATCCCAACCCGGCGCTCATCTCCATTCTCAACGAATACGGCTGCGGCTGCGATTGCTCGAGCTATACCGAGCTCATGATCGCCCGCTCGCTGGGCATCACGGGGCACGACATCATGTTCTCGTCCAACGACACGCCGGCGGCGGACTTTGCCCTTGCGGATAAACTGGGCGCCATCGTCAACTTTGACGACATCAGCCATATCGAGTTCTTTGAGCGCGTTGCGGGGCCCATCCCCAAGACGGTTAGCTGCCGCTTTAATCCGGGCGGCCTGTTCCAGCTCTCCAATGGCATCATGGATAACCCCGGCGACTCCAAATACGGCATGACCACCGAGCAGCTCTTCGAGGCCTTCCGCATGCTCAAGGCCAAGGGTGCCGAGAATTTTGGCATCCATGCCTTCCTTGCCAGTAATACCGTCACTAACGACTACTATCCCAAGCTCGCACGCATCCTCTTTGAACTTGCCGTGCGCCTGGAGCGTGAAACGGGCGCACATGTCGCCTTTATCAATCTGTCCGGCGGTGTGGGTATCCCCTACCTGCCCGAGCAGCAGGCTAACGACATCCACGCCATCGGCGAGGGCGTACACGCGGCCTACGACGAGATCCTGGTTCCCGCCGGCATGGGCGATGTGGCGATCTGCACCGAGATGGGTCGTTTTATGATGGGGCCCTACGGCTGCCTGGTGACCAAGGCCATCCATGAGAAGCAGATCTACAAGAACTATATCGGTGTCGATGCAAGCGCCGTCGACCTGATTCGCCCTGCCATGTATGGCGCCTACCACCACATTACGGTGATGGGTCAGCCGGGTGGCGCCGACAAGACTGCAGCACCGGTCACGAACACGTATGACATCACGGGCAACTTATGCGAGAACAACGATAAGTTCGCTATCGACCGCGAGCTGCCGCAGATCGACATGGGCGACCTGCTTGTGATCCACGATACCGGCGCGCATGGCTACTCCATGGGCTACAACTACAACGGACGCCTGCGCTCCGCCGAGGTGCTGCTGCGCCCCGACGGCTCGGCCGACCTCATCCGCCGCGCCGAGCGCCCAGGCGATTATTTTGCCACGCTCGACGTGCTGCCGTGTGGCCGTGAGCTGCTGGCCAAATCGCGTGCCGAAAGCGCCCGCCGTCGCGCCCAGGACGAGCGCCTGGCCGTCGCCGCCCAGTGGAACAAACGCATCCAGATCGCGGAAGCGAAGGAGAAGAACATGGACATCCGCAATCTCGAGGGTTCAATCGTCGCCCTCGTCACGCCGTTTAAAAAGGACGGCAGCGTCGACTTTGACGCACTCGAGCGCCTTATCGATTTCCACCTGCAAAACGGCACTGACGCCATCCTCACCCTAGGCACCACCGGCGAGAGCGCCACGATGACCGATGACGAGGACAACTCCGTTGTCGCCGCCGTGGTCAAGCAGGTTGCAGGCCGCGTCCCCGTCATTGCAGGCTCGGGCTCTAACTCCACACAGACCATGCTCACCAAGTCGCTCACCTATCAGGGCCTGGGCGCCGACGGCCTGCTGCTCATTACCCCCTACTACAACAAGTCCAACGAGGAGGGCATCTACCAGCACTTTAAGACCGTAGCGGATGCTGTGGACATCCCCTGCATCCTGTACAACATCCCCGGCCGCTGCGGCTGCGGCATCAGCGAGCGCAACGTAGAGCGCTTGGCCGCGCACCCCAACATCATGGGTATTAAGGAAGCCTCGGGCAACGTCGCCTACGCGGCCAAGATCGCCCACCTGCTGTCCGATGACTTCCGTATGTACTCGGGCGAAGACGCGCTCACCGTGCCGCTCATGAGCCTGGGCGCCTCGGGCACTATCAGCGTGTGGGCCGATGTTCAGCCGCAGCTCGTGCACGACATGTGCCGCGCCTATCTGGACGGCGACGTGGAGCGCGCCCGCGATATCCAAATTGCCGGCCAGCCGCTCATCAATGCCCTCTTTAGCGAGGTCAACCCCATCCCCGTTAAAGAAGCGCTCGCTCAGATGGGTATGATCGAGGCAAACTACCGCATGCCGCTGTGCCCCATGGCCGATAACACGCGCGCCGCACTTACCGATGCTCTGAAGGGAGTTGGTCTGCTTGATTAAGACCGTCATTATGGGAACGGGCCGCATGGGCTCGCTCATCCACACTACCGCCGAGGGCACCGTTGATGCCACTGGGCAGCCCGTTTTTGATATCGTGGCCCAGATTGGCTTCGATTTGAACAAGCTCGAGAACGCACCAGCCGCCGACGTCATCATCGACTTCTCGAACGTCGCGACCTTTGACGCCGTCGTCGCCTATGTCGAGCGCACGGGTGCGGCGTTGGTCTCGGGCACCACGGGCTACACACCCGAGCAGATGGATCGCCTGCGCGAGCTGGGTCAGAACGCCCGTGTCATGCACTCCGGCAATTACTCCATCGGTATCGCAGCCCTGCGTCATCTGGTAGCACAGGCCACACGCGAGCTGCCCGGCTTTGACTGCGAGATTGTCGAGACGCACCACAACCAAAAGGTCGACGCCCCCAGCGGCACCGCCAAGCTGCTACTCGACGCTGTAGTCGAGGCCGAGCCTGAGGCTGGCTATCATCCTGTCTACGGTCGCGAGGGCATGTGCGGCGCTCGCGATCCCAAGGAAATCGGCATGCACTCGCTGCGCGGCGGCACCGTCGCCGGCGTGCACGAGGTAAGCTTTTTCGGCCAGGACGAGGAAGTCACGCTTAGCCATCGCGCCACGAGCCGCCAGATCTTTGTCAACGGCGCCCTGGCCGCCGCTCAAAAGCTCGTCACCCACGAGCCTGGCTTCTATACGTTCGACCAGGTCATGTTTGCCTAACCAGGTATCTACCGCACCCACGCAAAGGAGAAACAGCATATGAGCAACGCAGCCGAGATGGATGCCCAGGAGATTATCAATTACATCGCCACCGCGCCCAAGAAAACGCCCGTCAAACTGTACGTGCGCGAAAAGCCGGGCAAGAAGGTCCAGTGGGGCAATGCGCACGTCTACGGCGGTCGTCGTGGCAAGACCGTCTTTGGTGACTGGGATGAACTCAAGGCAATCCTCGACGCCAACGCCGACTCCATCGACTACTACGACGTAGAGAACGACTGCCGCAACTCCGCCGTGCCCATGCTCGACCTCAAGGGCATCAACGCCCGCATCGAGCCGGGCGCAATCATCCGTGACCGCGTCGAGATCGGCGATCGCGCCGTCATCATGATGGGTGCCATCATCAACATCGGCTCCGTCATTGGCGAGGGTTCCATGATCGACATGGGCGCCGTGCTGGGCGGCCGCGCCACCGTGGGTAAGAACTGCCACATTGGCGCCGGCACCGTGCTGGCAGGCGTCGTGGAGCCCGCCAGCGCCACGCCCGTCATCATCGAAGACGATGTCATGATCGGCGCCAACGCCGTGGTCCTGGAGGGCGTGCACGTGGGTAAGGGCGCCGTCGTTGCCGCCGGCGCCGTGTGCGTCGAGGACGTCCCCGCCGGTGCCGTCGTGGCCGGTGTCCCCGCCCGCGTCATCAAGATGCGCGACGAGAAGACCGACAGCAAGACTGGCCTCGAAGAGGGCTTACGCCAGCTTTAGTAATTACGCGGTTTTGACAAACCGCGTTTTCGCTGACGCATGCTCAACCTGCGGCGCAATGTCAGCAACCAAGCCGAAAACAAAAAAGGCCGAAGCACCATCGGGGCTTCGGCCTTCATCATCTCAGGGTTCCGTCGTATTCAACCATGGCGGGTCGCTTTGACAGGCGCCCTGCGGCCGTCTTATAGACCTCGGAACGGTCGCGCCGCCCTATTGCCACGATCTCGGCAATCTCAACCGTTCCGTCCTCCCGGATTCGAAAAACCATTCGGAGTCCTGCATTGCGCCATTTGATCTTTTTGCAGCCGGCAAGCTCGCCGTGAAGCGGCGTTCCAATTTCATCAGCGCGCGTCTTTAATTTCGCGACTGCAATACGGACAAGTCTTCGCTGAGATCCATCTAGTTTTTGATATTCCTTCTCGACGTCTCGATTCAAAAAGCCGACGACAAAATGCCCACTCATTCGAAAAGATCCTCATCGGGGATCGCGTCCGGATACATCGATTCAAACTCCGCGAGCTCCTCGGTAGTTAGGGCGTCCTCAAACGGAACAAATTCATGCGGACCATGCTTGACTCGATCAGCAGCGATGCGATTTATCTCAAGTTCGTGCAGATACTGCAGCGCGCCGTACATTTCCTCATAGGCGGCATAGTCGATAATCACGGTATCGATATCGTTATGATCGGCAATGAACTGTGGTGCGCGTTTTGCGCGTTTACGAATGGCAGATAAAGACTTGCTTGCTTCGGTAGCCGAAACAACCTGGTCTTTTGTAAACACCGGTTTTTCCAGAACAAGTGCGGACATTTTGACCTCCAAAAAATAATCTGGATTATATTTCAAAGTATACTTCAAAATATAATCCAGACTTTTATTCGAAAGAAAAAAGCCCTATCGATTCTCGATGCTGCCGATGTTTTTGAGCTCGATAGAGATGAGGCCGTTGGGCTCGTTGACAAACTCGATGTACTCGGAGTTCGAACCCATCTCGGCCGGGAAGCTGATCTCGATACCCGTGTCGGTACGGATCTTATGATTGCGCACCGCCGCGCGTTCGACCTGCTTGCGCTCCACGGGCACACGCTCAGGCACCTTCTCCTCAGTCAGTGCCGCGCGCACGCTCTCCTTGATAACCGGTTCGTCCTCAAAGACCTCATCGACGATATCCCAAGGCGGCAGCTCCTCGTCATCCTCGACTTTCTCGGCGACGGCAGCCTTAACCTTGGCGAGCGCCACGGCCGTATTGGCACCGTGCTCCTCGGCGACTTCCTCGACCACACGCGTCACGGTGTCGATGACCTCCTTGCCCGATACGCCCGTGTCGCACTGCAGCAGGCCATCGGGGATAAGCATACGGTCCTCACCGGCAATCTTGCGCTTCTTGTCCACGTAACCGATCTCCATGGTGCTCGCACGCACGATGGCATAGCTCGGCACCTTTTGCGAGGGGTTCGGCAGAATGGCGTAGTGGCGCGCGATGTCGTTGCGCACCTCCCCCTCCTCGCGGCCCACTTCGTGCATAAAAGCCTGCTTGGAGCCCAGCAGCATCACGGCAAACCAGCGGGCATCCTCATCGTCGTCAAAATCGGCCACGAGCACGTCGGTGGACTCGGCTTTCTCTGCCTTGGTGAGCTCGGAGGAGATAAACTCCGCAATCTGCTGCGACAGGTCCACGAACTCGCGCTCGCCAAAGAAATAGCCCTTGAGCTCGCCACCGAATGCGGAGTTCTCGGCAAACGTGGCGCGTTTATTGTCGGCCGAGGTGCGCGCGCGGCGCAGATGCGTGGTCACGAAGTTGCGCACGGTACGGCTTTCGATATCGAGCTCGCGCTGGCTCATAACGTTAACGGCAGAGTCAAAGTCCAGGATATGCAGAATCGCGTGATTGATTTTCATATACGGCATTCCGTTCTAGATCGATTTCGGCACGAACCAGTATAGCGGTCAAGCCCGCCCCAGGCGCATCGAAGATTGGCACATCGGGACAGGTTGCTTTGCACCAATGGCTAGCGCAGAAGCTCGGACTGCCACGCCTCGAGTTGTTCTGCCAGACTCTTACCGGCTGCGGGCATGTCGATCTGGGGTCGTTTGGGCAGCAGTGCGCATTTAAGGATTGCCGCGATGGTCTGCGAGACAAAGCGTCGCGTATCCTTGTCAAAGCCTTGCGCAGCCTGGAGCATCACGGGCAGGCTTTCGCGCAGATTTCCAACGATATCCGCAAACCGCTCAGCACCCGTAGCCTCAAACACGGAGAACAACGCATCTACAAAACGCTCGCGCTCGCTAGGCCCCACTGCAAGCAGCATCTCGCGAATGGAGCCATCAACGTATCGAGCACCGGCGGACAGGCGCTCACAGTACACGAAGTCGCGACCATCAACCACCCAGCTAAAGGGATTGTGCTGCAGCAGGCTGAACTCGGTGCTCTCAACGATGGCATAGTCCTCCTGTGTCTCGAACATCATGCCAAAGATCGACGACCGAGGTAGCGTCTTGTCGATTCGACCGGAAAGATCGGCAAAGGCGTTGCCGTTCAGAAACTCCTCGACGAAGCCCGGACCATCATGGGAATACACCCGTTCGATTCGCTCACGGGCGACATCGGAGCACATCGCCGCACCGTACACCGCAAGGTTTCCACCCTTGGAATGACCTCCGCACAAAAGCGGCCCGTCGATCGCATCCGCCGCCTCGTCCACATAGCGCGCCGCGGATTCCTGGGCCGGCACAGGACACCGGAATGCCATGTTAAAGTCCTCTTTCCAGCCCACAATCGTACTGTCGGTCCCCCGAAAGGAAAGATAACTAAACCCCGCCGGAAACCGGAACGCCATGGCTGCAAACTGCTCTGTCGCCACCACATCGCTCACGGCACGATAGCCGCAAACGTGTACGCCACGGTAGCGAGGGCTTGCTGTCACGGCCTCCAACAAGGCTCTGCTCCCCTCTGGGTCCCACAAATCGTCAATCATGTCCCGGTAGCACTCGGCACGCAGCAGCTCGCGTACGTCTAGGCCCTGCCAGTTCGTCAGCTCCGCCATATCACCCGGCAAACGCAAATAGGACAACCACGCAAAGACCAGGCTATCCACCGCGCAGAACGGCCGTTCCTCAAACGGGTCAAACGCCGTCTGGGCATAGGTCAAAAAATTAGGCGAATCCGACATGGCGCTCCCATCAACTATGGCGCATTGGGGTCAGGTTACTTTGCACCAAAAAGGCGCCCGGACCGTGTGGACCGGACGCCTTTCATTGTAGCCTGTTGCCCAAAAGAGCTTGATTTAGCAGGAGAAGTCGACGCTGTCGATGATGTCCTTGAGGGCCTTGGCGGAGGCGGTAAGCTCATGCTGCTCGTCATCGTCCAGCGGCACGGGGACGCGGCAGACAACGCCGTCGCGGCCAACGACGGTCGGCATGGAGATGGCAAGATCGGACAGGCCATACTCGCCCACCATGAGCGAGGAGACGGGCAGAACGGTCTGCTCGTCACGCATGACGGCAGTGCAAATGCGCTTGACGGCCATGGCGACGCCATAGTAGGTAGCGTGCTTCTTCTCGATGATGGTGTAGGCGGAGTTCTTGACGTCCTCGGCGATGCGCTTCTCGGCAGCCTCATGCTCCAGATGACCGTGAAGCTCGCAGAAGGTGTTCAGCGGAACGCCGGCAACCTGGGCGCTGGACCAAGCGACGAACTCGGAGTCGCCGTGCTCGCCCATGACATAGGCCTGGACATCGCGCGGGTCGACCTCAACGTGGGCACCAAGCATCTGCTGCAGACGACCGGTGTCGAGCACGGTACCGGAGCCGATGACATGGCCCTCGGGCAGGCCGGACATCTTGATGGCGGCATAGGTCAGAACATCGACCGGGTTGGAGACGATGAGCAGAATGCCGTCGAAGCCAGACTTCTTAATCTCGGGGATAATGGACTTAAAGATGTTGACGTTCTTGTTGACCAGGTCCAAGCGGGTCTCACCGGGCTTCTGGGCAGCGCCAGCGGTGACGACGATCATGGCGGCGTCGGCGACATCGGAATAATCGCCGGCGTAGATCTTCATCGGCTCGGCAAACGTCATGCCGTGCGCGATATCCAGAGCCTCACCCTCGGCGCGGTTCTTGTCCACGTCGATGAGGACCATCTCGGAGAACAGACCGCTCTGCATCAGCGCGAACGCCGAAGACGAACCGACGAAACCGCAGCCGACAATAGCGACCTTCTTCTCGTTAACCATTAGAAACTCCCATCTCTCTCCACAAGCAAGCCGCCCGGGAACGACCCGAGCGGCTTGCCGTAATCCCAATACATCCAATCGGGACTTTGATTATGCTCCTATTCGCAGCCAAAAATCGACCGTTTACCGAAATTGTTTGCAGGATTCGTAAAATAACTGCACGAAATCGGTTTCGAGCTATTGACGAGGCGAAATAGCTTTCTAATACAGGCCCGCCTCGCGAATGGCCTCGACAGCCAAAGCAATCTGATCGGGCGGCAGGACCAGCGCCATGCGCACGTGTCCCTCGCCCGAAGGACCAAAGCTCGCGCCCGGCGTCACCACAACGCCGGCCTTCTCCATAAGCTCCTCGCAAAACGCCATGGAATCGGTGCGACCACCGGGAAGCTTGGCCCACACGAACATAGAGCCATGCGCGTTGGGACGCTCCCAGCCCAGACCCTCAAGACCGTCGCACAGGGCATCACGGCGCTCCTGGTACTTCAGACGCTGCGCCTCGACCTCATCGCGCGGACCGTTGAGGCAGGCGATAGCAGCCTTCTGGATCGGGAAGAACATGCCAAAGTCGATCTGGCTGCGCAGCTTGGCAAAGGCAGAGACCACGTCCTCACGGCCGACCAAAAAGCCGATGCGCGCACCGGTGACGTTAAACGACTTGGAGAGCGAGAAGAACTCCACGCCCACCTCGAGCGCGCCGGGATACTGCAAGAAGCTGCCACCCGGCTCACCGTCGAACACGATGTCGGAGTATGCGTTGTCATGAACAATCAACAGATCGTGCTCGCGGGCAAAGGCGATAATCTCCTCGTAGACCTCGAGCGTGCCCACCGAGCCAACCGGGTTCGCGGGCAGCGACACGATCATATACTTGGCACGATCGGCCACCTCGGGATCGATACCCGCCACATAGGGCAGGTAATTATGCTCGGCGACCAACGGATAGCACTCGAGCTTGGCATCGGCAATCTTCGCACCCGCCTCAAAGACCGGGTAGCACGGATCGGGAACCAGAATGGTGTCACCCGGATCGAGCAGAGCCAGGCCCAAATGGCCAACGCCCTCCTGCGTGCCGTTGCACGACTGCACCATGGACGGTGTAATGCCCGAAACGCCAAAGCGACGCTCATAGTAATCGCATACGGCCTGCTTGAGTTCGGGCAGGTCGCGCAAGGCGTACTTCCACATCTCGGGATCCTGGGCTGCTTGTGTGAGCGCCTCGACCACGTGGCCGTACGGCTTAAAGTCGGGCGTGCCCACGCTCATGTTGTAAATGGTCTTGCCCTGAGCCTTCAGCGCGAGCAGCTTGTTGTTGAGCGAGGCGAAGACCTCCGCGCCAAAGCGGTCGAGACGCTGCGATGCCTGCATGGTGTCACCTTCCGATATAAAAAAGCGGCGCTCCGACAAGAGCGCCGCGCGATACGGGCCATCAGATTGCAAAAGTGTAACGCTTGCAACCCCCGTATTGGTTCAATTTAGCCAACCTTAGTCAACTGGATTGAGCGCGTCGATCTGCGCAAGCCACAGACGCGAGCTGGCGTCACTCGGCATACGCCAATCGCCGCGCGGGCTGAGCGTCACCGAACCAACCTTGGGGCCATCGGGCAGGCAGCTGCGCTTAAACTGCTGGGCAAAGAAGCGACGATAGAACGTACGCAGCCACGCGTGGACGGTCTTGGCGTCGTAGACACCCTCGAAACTCTTGAGCGCCATGCGGTAGATCTTGCCCGGCTCAAAGCCAAAACGCAGCAAGTAGTAGAGGAAGTAGTCGTGCAACTCGTACGGGCCCACCAAATCCTCAGTCTTCTGCGCAATCTCGCCGTCGCCCGTGGGCGGCAGAAGCTCGGGGGACACCGGCGTGTCGAGGATATCGAGCAAAACCTCGGCAATACGCCCGCCAAAGACATCAGCCGCATAACGCACCAAGTGACGCACGAGTGTCTTGGGCACGCTCGCGTTGACGGCGTACATGCTCATGTGGTCGCCGTTATAGGTAGCCCAGCCGAGTGCCAACTCCGACAGGTCGCCCGTGCCGATGACAAAACCGCCAGCCTGGTTGGCCAGATCCATCAGAATCTGCGTACGCTCGCGGGCCTGGCTGTTCTCGTAGGTCACGTCCTGCACGGTCGGATCGTGCTCAATGTCCTTGAAGTGCTGTTCCACGGCCGCGTGAATCGAAACCTCGCGGAAGCTCACGCCCAGGTCGCGCGCGAGCGACTCGGCGTTGGACTTGGTGCGATGCGTCGTGCCAAAGCCGGGCATGGACACGGCAGTGATGCCCGTGCGCGGCAGCCCCAGCGCATCGAAGGCACGCACGGTCACGAGTAGCGCCAGTGTGGAATCGAGGCCGCCGGAAAGGCCGATGACGGCAGCCTTGGTACCCGTATGGGCAAGGCGGGTCTTGAGGCCCGCAGTCTGCAGATTGAGAATAGTCTCGCAACGCTCGGCCAGATCACCGTGGTCGGCCGGCACAAAAGGCGCGCGAGGGAAAACGCGGTCGATATCGCAGGCATCGCGCAGGACAGGCTCTTTGGCCAGCACGCCCTCAAAAGAAAACTCAACGGTCGTGGCCTCCGGCGCATCGTCCGCGCGCGCCCACGTCGTCGAGCGACGGCGCTCGGCAACCAGGCGGTCAAGATCGACGTCGGCGATGGCCATATCGCAGGTAAGCAGTTTGGTCGCGGCGAGCTTGGAGCCGTTTTCGTAGACGAGGTTCTCGCCCGCAAAGACCATATCGGTCGTGGACTCACCCTCGCTCGCGTCCGCGTAGGCATAGGCGCAGTACAGGCGTGCACTTTGGTTAGAGATAAGGCTGCGGCGGTAATCCGCTTTGCCGATGATCTCGTCCGAGGCCGACGGGTTGAGAATCACCGTCGCACCGGCAAGCGCCATCTCGGTCGAAGGAGGCGCCGGCACCCACAGGTCCTCGCAGACCTCAACGCCCAGCACCAGGTCCTCGGCGCCCTCATCACAGCAACGGTAGACAAGCCCCGAGCCCAACGGGACCGGACCCTGACCGGCAAATTCAAGCCAAACGGGATCGGTAGGTGCCGGAGCAAACCAACGGCGCTCATAGAACTCGCCATAGTTGGGCAAATACTTCTTGGCCGTGAGGCCCAAAAGCTCGCCCGCGCAGCACACAGCGGCGCAGTTGTAGATATTCTCGGCAACCGCAACGGGAAGACCAATGGTAAAGACAATCGGCAGCTCACGAGTCTCGTCGAGGATATGCACCAGAGCAGCCTCGCAGGCATGCAGCAGTGTGCGGTTATGGAACAGATCGGCCGCGGTATAGCCGGTCAGGTTAAGCTCGGGCAGCACCAGCGCGCGAACGCCACGCTCGGCAGCATCGCGAACAGCCACCAGTGCAACCTCGGCATTGCCCTCGACATCGGCAACGCGAATCTGCGGTGAGGCCGCCGCCACACGCAAAAAGCCGTCAGACTGAGAAAGGTGAAGATCCATAAGAATGCTCCCGTGCGTAGACGCCATTCATAACAATTAGCAAACCTTATTGTAGTTCAACCGCCGGGCGCAACCGCATCCCACCAACTTGGTGAGCTATTGATGAGTTGATGGTATCTGCTAAATGTCACGTACGATTCACATCTGGTGGGTACCCTGATGGCTAAACGAAACGAAGCAGATTTACACCGGGAGGACCCCGTATGGCAACCAAGTACACTGACGCGCCGCGCACGCGCGTCATGACACCGGCCGCGCTCAACAACGGCGTGCACGAGAACCATTCCATCGGACAGACCATGGCCATCGCGCCCAAAAAGGGCCTGTTCGACGACATTTCCATTCCCCAGATCGTCGCCGGCGCCGCAGCTGCCGCCACGAGCGTCGCGCTTGCCTCCAAGATCGGTATCGCCGGATCGGTGATCGGCGCCGCCGTGAGCTCAGTCATCACTGTTGTGTCCTCGCAGGTCTATCGCCATTTTATCTCCGCCAGCGCCAAAGCCCTCAAAGGTACGCACGCTGACGTCGACTACCCCGCCGGCGCCTATGAGCCCGTTGAGTTTGATGCCGAGGAGCACCTGGGCGGCGCCGCGACTACGCAGGAGATGCGCCAGATTGCGGGGCGCGCGACCACGGCGCGCGTCGCCCCCAACAGCCTGCGCGCCAAGGCGGCGGCAGAGCGCAGCCAGACGCAAAAGAAGGTTATCATCTTCTCGATCGCCATCGCCATCGTCGCGGTCATCGCCTGCACCGGCGCTATCCTTATCACCACTGCCGGCGAGGGTCTGGGTGAGCGTCCCGAGCCAATCCTTTCGTCGCGCACGACCGAGAGCGATGCGGATAGCACTGGTCAATCGCAAATCCAGCAGGACGACCCGCAGGGCAACTCCGCATCCACCAACTCGTCTTCGGACACCCCTGATCAGTCGCAGAGCGCCGATTCCTCTACGTCCAACAGTGGCACGCCGTCCGGCACGACCGACTCAAGCCAAACGACTGACGGTTCACAGCCGAACACGGGAGGCCAGACGAGCGACACCACGTCGGGAACGGGCACGGCAGACAGTAACAACACCAACAGCTCGAGCGGAACCGCTTCCGGCACGGCATCTGACAACTCGAGCCAAGGCACGGCATCGGGCAACTAAGTACGTTTGCCTCTCATAGATAACCGACCTGTACAACGGGCGCGAATCGAAAGCGGTTCGCGCCCGTTTGCCTTGGGCGCCGCCATGGCGAACGCCATGCGATGGTAAGATGCTTTACATGTGTAAAGAGGAGATTTGCCATGAGCAAGACAATAGTTAGGCCCACGCTTTCGCTGGGCAACCACATCTATCTGTATCGCCTGCTGCGCGATGCGATTGGATGCGGCAAGCAAACGTTTATGACGCAGGTCGAGGAGGCACTCGCCGCTGGTGATATGGCCGCTTATGACCTGGGCTTTGAGTCCACGCGCGAGCTGCTCGAGGAACTCGACGACTGCATTAAGCTGACCGTCTTTAAGGGCGGTCGCCTGTATGCCACCGTCATCGCCAATGAGGCCTGGGATACCGCCCTTGCCAAGGGCGAAGACAAGCCCAAGGCTGCCAAGGGCGCCAAGCAGTCCTACAAAAAGAAGAAACGCGGTGAGAAGGACCTCAAGGCCGTGCGCCCCAAGCACGTTAAGCGTCCCGAGCCCGAAGCCATGGTTGAAGCCGCGCCGGAACCCGAGCCCGAGACAGAGATCGAAGTCGCTATTGAGGTAACGGCAGAAGCCGAAACCGAAATCGCCGCCACGACCGATTCCGAAGTCATATCCGAGCAGGAAGCCACTGTGGAGCTCAACGAAGCGCCCAAGTCGACAACCGAAGAAGCCGCTGACCAACCCGAGCCGTCTGCGTTCCAAAACAGCGATGTCTTTGGCGACGAGGCCGAGGACGATCAGTCCGACGAGCCCGCAGATCAAGACGCTACCGAGTCGGCGCCGGAGCCCGAGACGCCGCAGCCCGCCATCTCGCTCACGGTCGTCTATGACCCCGAGAATGCCAATGCCGGCATCACCACCATGGCATCCACGCCCATCGAGGCAAAGTCGAGCGTCGAGAATGAGAGCGCGACGCAGGTTGAGGTTGAAACTGAAGCTGCAGACGCGCCCGTCACCGTGAAGCCCGCAGATTCCACAATCAAGCCGAAGACGACGCTGGAGTTCGCACCCGTCATCGAATCCGTGCCCGCCTCTGCTTGCGACCAAATTCCCGCACCGGCACCGGCTTCGGTACTCGCAGAGGCCCCAACCCCCGCACCCGTAGCGCCCGCCATCCCCGAGGACTTCCCCGTCGATTTCGCAACCGAGGTCTTCTGCCCCGGCCCGCTTCTGCACCAGTTGTCGACCTATCTCCCCTACGGCGCCGACACGCTCGGCATCATCGGCGAGTACTACTGGATCGCCCGCGAGCTCGGTACCATCGAGGCCGCGCGAAACCGTGCAAGCTTCCCCCTGCACTATACGCAGGCCGGCGAGCGCCACGAAGTCACCGTGCGCATTCGCCGCAACACCACCGGTGGCCTCGGATCCACCTGGGCCATCGATAAAGTCGAAGAACCCGAGCAGTAACGACAAACGGCTCAAATCCAAATCAGGATTTGAGCCGTTTTTATTTGTTGATGTTGCGTAACCAACAGCGAGCGGGCCGCAAGTGCCCCAGGTTGCCGTGAAAGAGGAGCGACGCGTACTTCGGTACGCGAGCGACGGCTTGAACGGCAAGATGGGGTGCTTGCGACCCGCGCAGCGTCGAGCAGTTACGCGGTTTGGAAAACCGCGTAACGATCTAGTCGCGCGTCAGCTTACGGTGGATACGATGCGGCTGGGCCGCGTCCTCGCCCAGGCGCTCGATGCGGTTGGCCTGATAGGCCTCGAAGTTGCCCTCGAACCAATACCAGTTGCCCGGGTTCTCGTCGGTGCCTTCCCACGCCAGAATGTGCGTGGCGACGCGGTCCAGGAACATACGGTCATGGCTAATGACCACCGAGCAGCCCGGGAACTCGAGCAGCGCCGCTTCGAGCGAGGACAGCGTCTCGACGTCGAGGTCGTTCGTAGGCTCGTCGAGGAGCAGCAGGTTGCCGCCCTGCTTGAGCGTGAGCGCCAGGTTCAGACGGTTGCGCTCGCCACCGGAAAGTACGCCAGCGCGCTTCTGCTGGTCCTGGCCCTTAAAGCCAAAGCTCGCCACATAAGCGCGGCTCGGAACCTCGGTCTCGCCGACCATCATGTGGTCCAGGCCGTCCGAGACGACCTCCCATAGGTTCTTATCGGGGTCGATGCCGGAGCGGTTCTGGTCGACATAGGAGATCTTGACGGTCTCGCCCACCTCAAGCTCGCCCGAAGTCAGCGGCTCCAGACCCACAATCGTCTTGAACAGCGTGGTCTTACCGACACCGTTGGGGCCGATGACGCCCACGATGCCGTTGCGCGGCAGGGTGAACGAAAGGTCATCGATGAGCACGCGGCCATCGAACTCCTTGTGCAGATGATGGGCCTCGAGCACCTTGTTGCCCAAACGCGGGCCCACAGGGATGCGGATGTCGGTCCAGTCGAGCTTCTGGCTTGCGCGGGCCTCGGCCTCCATCTCCTCGTAGCGAGCCAGACGGGCCTTGTTCTTGGCCTGACGGGCCTTGGGCGAGCTGCGCACCCACTCGAGCTCGGCCTCCATGCGCTTGGCGAGCTTGGCGTCGCGGTTGCCCTGTGCCTCGATACGGGCGGCCTTGGTCTCCAGATACGTGGAGTAGTTGCCCTTGTAGGGATAAAGGTGACCGCGGTCGACCTCGCAGATCCACTCGGCAACGTTATCCAGGAAGTAGCGATCGTGTGTGACGGCAAGCACCGCGCCCTGGTAGTTGTGCAGGAAGTGCTCGAGCCACAGGATCGACTCGGCGTCCAGGTGGTTCGTGGGCTCGTCGAGCAGCAGCAGGTCGGGAGCCTCGAGCAGCAGCTTGCACAGGGCCACGCGGCGGCGCTCGCCGCCGGAAAGCACGTTGACCGGCATGTCGGAATCGGGCAGCTGCAGGGCGTCCATGGCCTGGCCGAGCTTGGAATCGATATCCCAGCCGTCGGCGGCGTCGATCTCGTCCTGGAGCTTTCCCATCTCAGCCATGAGGGCGTCCATGTCGCAGTCCGGGTCGCACATCTCCTCGCCGATCTTATTGAAGCGATCGACCTTGGCGATCATATCGCCAAACGCCATGCGCACGTTCTCGATAACGGTCTTGTCGTCGTCGAGCGGCGGCTCCTGCTGCAGAATGCCCACGGTGTAGCCGGGGGTGAGCCTGGCATCGCCGTTGGAGACCTCCTCGATGCCGGCCATAATCTTGAGCAGGGTCGACTTGCCCATGCCGTTGGGGCCCACGACGCCGATCTTGGCACCGGGGTAGAAGCTCAGGGTCACGTCGTCAAGGATTACCTTGTCGCCATGGGCCTTACGAGCCTGATACATCTGGTAGATAAACTCCGCCATTTGCCTGTTTTATCCTTTCTACCTGCTGTTTCCCTATTCTTGTTTCGCCTAAGTGGAAACGAAATGGAAAAACCAGCTCTGAAACGTAACGAAAAAGGGGCATGGTTGCCCATATCCCCTAATACTACCTGGGAAAAGTTCCCCCGGAACATACTATGAACTGCGTACGCTAGTTTTCCGCAACCTTAGCGAGCGGCTCGCTGCGATTTGCGCCACAGCAGATACGAGTAGACGTAGACGGCTCCAACCGAACCAAACGCCAGAACCGCAATCACCGCGGCGACGACTTCACTCGAAAGCACGCTGCCTGCCACGCCCATCACAATCAGGCCAAAGCCCAGCACCATAAAGCAGGCACCGCCAAAGCGCTGCGTACGGCGCCAGTTCTCGGGATTGGCAAGCGCCCAAGGCGTCTTGATACCGAGCGTATAGTTCTGCTTCACACGCGGCAAGTAGTTGCCTACGCCGATGAACAGCAAACCGACAACACCGGAAATCAGCACGTTGACCGAACCGACCGCCGGCACCACGCCCCAGACCGTAAGCTCTCCCAGCCAGCTTATGGCGCACATGAACAATGTGAAGGCGATTACGAAGCCCTGATAGAACTTGCCCGAGGTTCGATATGCCTCACCTTTGGGATCGATGCGCGGCACCACGCAGAACATTGCGAGAAGCACCAGAGGCAGCACGCCGAGCGCGGAGGCCATCCAGCTGGGACCCCAACCGTCGACGGCGCCGTTCGCGCCCCAGTGCGTGGGAATCTGCCCAGGCAAGCTCGGCATCACCATGAGATGCGCTGCGACATTGGCGACGCACAGAGCGACCAGCGCAATCCACACGCGCGACGATACCCCCGTGGGGTGAATGCCCTTGTTTTCGTTATTCATCCTTATCACCTTCCGTGTTTGTAAAGCCCAT
This sequence comes from Collinsella aerofaciens, assembly GCF_009876115.1. GTDB lineage: Bacteria > Actinomycetota > Coriobacteriia > Coriobacteriales > Coriobacteriaceae > Collinsella > Collinsella aerofaciens_N. The sequence continues at coordinate 80,909 of NZ_WWSY01000003.1, forward strand.
AAACCAACCGATCAAGTCCTGCATGACGGTAGTGTTTAAGCTGTATACGATGTTTTGACCATGACGTTCGTCGGTTACCAACCCGGCGTTTTTGAGCGTCGCCAAGTGATGGCTCAGCGACGGCTTACTGATATCGAAATGCTCGGCAAGCTCCCCCGCCGTGCAATTGCCCTCGCGCAGCAACTCCAAAATGCGCCGTCGCGTTGGATCGGCAAGCGCCTTAAAACCCTCTCCCGGCATAAGACCCCCTTTCATCATCTCTCATGACGCGCACACTATACTCGATATTTAGATGTTTGTCTAATTATCTAATACAGGAACATCTATAGAACATTCGTTCGTATTTAGCTACAATGGAAGTTGAAGCAGATGGGCCAGCTCCCTCTACCCGAGAAGGAGATGGACTATGAGTATTGACGATGTCCTGACGTTGTTATTGCTTGTAATCGCGGCTGTGGAGCTCGGCATCCACATTGGAGGTCGAATGAAATAGCCGCCCCCGCGTAATGCGAAGACGGCCACTTCTCACGCTACAAACGTGTTTGGGAGTTGGCCAACCCGCGGCAACGGGTGCCATCTGCTTCATCTTATGCGAATCACTGCCTCATTTCAACAAGCCCCTAGGGCTCAAATGGAATCGCGATAATACCTATAATGACGATAGCTAAAACACGATTCGCTTCCCCATCGGAGGATGTCTATGACCGAAACCACAGCCGCAACCCCCAACGAGACACGCGACACCAAGCTCGAGATCATCATGGGCCGCGAGGCACTCGACAAACTCGCCGCCGCCACGGTGCTGGTGCTCGGCTGCGGAGGTGTGGGCTCCAATTGCTGCGAGGCACTTGTCCGCGGCGGCATTGGTCATTTCGTCATTCTGGATAAGGACATCATCGCGCCCAGCAATATCAATCGCCAGGCCATCGCCTTTCAAAGCACCATCGGCAAGCGCAAGGTCGATGTTATGGAAGCCATGATCCACGACATCAATCCAGCCGCTACCGTCATCAAGCGCACCGAATACCTGTTGAGCGACAATATCGACGAATTTTTCGCGCGCGTTTTGGAGCAGACGGACGGCAAGCTCGACTACGTCGTCGACGCCATCGACACCATCTCGGCCAAGCTCACCATTGCCAAATATGCTCAGGACCACGACATTCGTTTGGTTAGCTCCATGGGCGGGGCCAACAAGCTCCATCCCGAGTGCCTCCGCTTTGCCGACATTTTCGATACGGTACGTGACCCCATGAGCCGCATCATGCGCAAAGAATGCAAGAAGCGCGGAATCAAGAGTCTTCATGTACTGTTTAGCTGCGAGGAATCGGTTAAGACACAGCCCCGCGACCCTTCCAATATCCACGAGCGCACCGAGCTCGGAACCGCCAGCTTTATGCCGCCCATCATGGGCCAGATGATTGCCGGCGAGGTTATCCGCCAGATCAGTGGCCGCGGCACCGAGCGCGTGCGCGCCGATGGCCAGCGCTTGGACTAGCGGAGCGCGCCGAGATGGAGCCCCGGTTATTTGATGCACACTGCCATCTTGATTTAATGGCTCACCCGGACGCCGTTGCCGATGAGGCAACGGCGCTGGGCTTGGGTCTATTTGATTGCGGCGTCGATCCACGCGACTTTTCGGCCGCAAACGAGCGCGCTCGTCGCCACCCGGGCATCATCGCCGGCGTTGGGCTTCACCCCTGGTGGCTCGCCGATGGCCACTGCGGTTTTGCCGAAGTCAATCTGCTTTGCGAAGTTGCTGCCCAAGAACGCTACATCGGCGAAGTCGGACTCGACTTTTCCGCGCGCTTTGCTGGAAGTGAGCCGCTACAAATACAGGCACTTAACCGGCTCTGCGATGCGCTCGTGCAGCATCCTCTTACCGGGCGCGTGATATCAATTCACGCCGTTCGTTCGGCAGGAGCCGTACTGGACGTCCTCGAATCGCATGGACTACTCATCCCAAACCCCGACTCCCCCGCTATCATCTTCCACTGGTTTAGCGGCACTTCGGACGAACTCACCCGCGCGCGTAATGCGGGCTGCTATTTTTCCGTCAACGAACGCATGCTCGCGACCAAGCGCTGTCGCGAATACGCACGACAGATTCCACTCGACCGCCTACTGCTCGAGACCGATGCGCCGGCCGAGCCAAACACAGAAACAAGCACGCAGTCGCTCATCAGGTCGCTCACAAGGACCTCAGAACGCATCACCTCGCTCAAAAACTGCGACGCAAAGCGCATCGAGTCGATAGTTTTAACAAATGCGCGCTCTGTTTTTGACCTTCGCTAACCCCTGGTGTGCAAAAAATGCCAAATATGAGTACTGCTACCGGAATGGATACATTTCTTTTAACTTTCCAACCGCCAGAATAATCCTCGATTGTCCGCTAATTAAAGCTTTTACAGTCATTCATCCTGCGTTTTCACAAATCTTAAACCCCTCCAGACGCTCAAATCACGTCTGAAGGGGTTGATTTTGCTGCGACTAAATTAGTCACAGTACTCATATTTGGCATTTTTTGCACACCGGGTCCCGAGGAGGCGCCTGCACCTCCCCGGGACCGCTCGGCTATTCGACGATTGGTGCTCCGTGGCCCCAAGAACCTTCCATGCCGCACACGGTCGAGGCAAACCCGGCAGCAAAGTCGAGCGCGCGCTCGATGGCCTCGGCGCCATCTTCACCACGCTTGGCGGAATCGAGATAGCACATCAAAAACGAGGTAAGGAACGAGTCGCCCGCCCCCATGGTGTCCTTCATGTCCGTTACCGGTTTAGCCAGCTGGCGGTAATAACGATCGCCGTCGTAAGCAATGCAGCCCTCGGCGCCCGCCGTAGCCGACACAAAACGCGGACCCAGGCCCTTCACCCATGCCAGACGCTCGCGAACCTCATCCTCACTCGCAGCATCCGCCGCACTAAAGAAAGCGAAATCGACGTAGGGCGCAATCTGCTCGTAGTACTCGTCGGTAGAGTCGTCCGAAAAGTCAAAAGAGACCGTGACGCCCGCAGCCTTCAACTTGGGCAGCTCGCGCTCGGTAAAGCAATAGTTGCCCGAATGAACCACATCGAACTGCTTCATGTACGAAAGGTCAAAGCGATCGAGGACATAGCGCGCATCGCCACGGATACCGCCCTCGTTGGAGCCAAGGAAGACACGGTCACCGTCAACGACGGTCACGCGAGCCGCTCCGTTCTCGCCAATCATCTGCTCGCACTTGTCAAGCTCGATACCCTCATCCTCGAGGCTTGCAATGACATGCTCGGCAGCGGCATCATTGCCAAAAATGCCCATGTATGCGGAGCGTGCGGCACCGCATTTCTTGGCATAAACGGCGAAGTTCACCGCATTGCCGCCGGGATACATGGTGTGGATATGCTCGTAGCGATCGACGACGTTGTCGCCAAATCCGAGCGCGTTAACGTTAAATGCCATGGCCTTTGCTCCTTCTAGTACTCGACAACACCCATATAGCGACGGAAATCGGGATCGTGATCAAACACCTTGCCGCGTGCAGCACGCAGCTCGCAGTTCATGGCGTAGAACAGCACCGGGTCCAGATAGGCACGGACGCTCGCCGGCACGGCTTCCATACCGTACTCCTTGGCATCGAGCACCATCAGCGTATCGGTATGCGTCTTAAGGAACGCCAGGGCGCGCTCGTCCATAGCACGGCACTCGCTGGAGCCCATCTGCAGGAAGTAAAAAACGCCATCCTGAGTAGCCTCGAAGGGGCCATGGAAGTACTCGGCAGAGTGGATGTAGCTGCAGTGCTGCCACTGCATCTCCATAAGAGAGCAGATAGCGAAACCGTAGGTCTGGCTAAAGTTGGGACCGCTGCCCAGAATATAGAAGAACTCGTGCTCCTGGCAAAGCTTGGCAAAACGATCGCCCAGCTCGGCATTTACCTTCTCACGTGCCGGGGGAAGAATCTTATCCATCTCGGCGATACCGGCATACATATCGGCAAGATCGGCGTAGCCCTCCTGCTGATCGAGCAGCTCGGCCGCAAGCGACAGCGAAATGCCAGCGGGGACCTCGGCCTGCGGCACACCCTCGCCCCATGGGTAGACCCACGTGGTCCACTTGCCGGAGTCGATCTTGGATCCAGCGTTGTCGGTCTGGGCGATCACCGTAGCGCCGGCGGCAAGGGCAATCTCGCAGCCCTCGACGACCTCCGGGGTATTGCCACTGTGGCTGCAAGCGATGACCAGGGACTTCTCGCCCAGACGACGCGGACGCATAATGTCGAATTCACGCGCGGTATAGATATACGAAGTGAAGGTGGTTGCCTCGCGCTGCAGAAGCTCATGAGCCGGGATCAAATCGATCATGGAGCCACCGCAAGCAATCCAGTAGACGCTGTCGAACTTGCCCTTCTCGGCAATTGCCTCTTTGATCAGATCGCGTGCGTTCATATCCAGTTCCTTTCTTGTTTGGGCCGCAATCAATGACGTTGGTTGCGTGGCCGATAGTTGTTTTAGTCAATCAGATATTTCTCGAATGCGGCCATGTTCTTGGCATCAGCCGCCGCCGGGTCATCGTAGTAACGGCCGTCCGTAATTTCCTGGCCCAGCATGCCGTCGAAACCATGGACGTTGAGTGTGGCAACGAAGGCGTCCATATCGTGCTTGCCATCGCCCCACACCAGATGGCCATACGGGTCACCGTCGATAAAGTGCATCTCGTGAATTGCCCCATCACCAAAGGTGGCAAACCAGTCCTCGAGCGTCTCGCCAGCAACGCCCATCGCGGTTGTATCAACCATGGGCTGTAAATACGGGCTCGCGACCTCGTCAATCATGCGCTTCGCATCGGAAACCGTCGTCACAAGGTTGCTCTCCTCGGGACGCAGGCTTTCCATCGTAAGCACCAGACCGTGCTCGCCGGCATACTCCGCCAGAATGGACAAGTGCTCGCGGCTGCGCTTCCAGGCTTCCTCGCGGTCCTCGTCCCAGTCGCCCCAGCCCGAGTTGACGGACATACGGTCGCACCCAAGTACCTCGGCAAGTTCAATGCCGTGCTTAAAGTACGCCAGGCTGCGCTGTTCATGCAGCGGCTTGCGTGCGCAGTACTGCCAAGGATAGACAACATTCTCGGGGCACAGAGTACGATACCTAAGCCCACGGTCTGCAGCCTTTTTCGCCAGGACCTCAGCCTCAAAGTAGCCCGTATGGTCGAGCGTCACATGCGGCTCTGCGCACCACAGCTCAATGGACTCAAAGCCCAAACGCTGCTGCACATCAAGGAAGTAATCGAGCGACCACATGATGTAGTGGATATTCATGCCCGCAATCTGTTCGCGGCGCAGCGTCGGCTTGGATTCAGACATCTTATGCCTCCTTATTTCGATCGAACACGATTTGTCCGTCCGACATCGTCATATCAACCGCAAGATCGCGTGCGTCGCGATAATCGAGGTCAAACACATCCCGATCGAGCACGCAGATATCGGCAAGCTTGCCGACCTCGAGCGTACCCAGCTCATCTTCGCGCATCAGATCGTACGCGCCCCCGGCAGTCCAAGCGCGCAAGAGCTCGACAAGCGTCAGCGTGTTGACCTCATTCACGGGCAGTCCGTCGGCGAAGAATCCGCCGCACGCGCTGTAGATTGACTCGCCCAGGCTCGGAATCAACAGCGGCAAATCCGTTCCACAGCACACCGTGCATCCGGAATCTTCCATGCCGCGGCGATTCCAGCTGTGCAAAAGTCGCGTCTCGCCAATTTGTCGACGCATCATCGACAGGCAATCCTCGCGCCGGTCCAGCGTCAGAATCTGCGGATAGACCTCGCAAATTCCACCTAACTTGCCAAACTCGACAAGATCGGTCGGGTCAGAGTTCTCGAGATCGGTAATCGCATGGCGGCGAAGCATCCGTCCATGCTCGTCTCGAGGCAGCGAGGCATAGAGCGCCACGGTGCGACGAACGGCGCCATCACCCTGGCAATGCAAGGAATATCGGAAGCCGTCAGCATCAATTGCACGCAGCTCGCTTTCAATCAGATCCCACTCTGGCTCCTCGACGACCGTCTTGCCGGCAGCGCCCGCATCGGCCGTATCCTCATAGGGGTCAATCATCTCGGCAAGCCCCGCCCATACGCCGCGATCGGTCATACGGTTGAAGCCAGAAAAACGAACGAACGGTCCCCGGAAGCGCTCTCGTGCCTCGCGAGCATATGCCAGATTTGCACCAGCGCCCACCGGCTGCGACATCATAGAGACGCGAACCGTCAGCTCGCCAGATTCCTCACGGCGAGCCATTTCGTCGGCAAAGCCGTAGTAGTCATCAAACGCCATCTCCTTGATGGCGGTAACGCCGCGCTCGTTAAGCATGCTCATGTAGTCCGAATACCCCGCGCGCACCTCGGGCAACGCGAGGAAATCGCTCATCATGCGCCAGATCTTCTCGGCATAGCACGCCTGCGGTGTAAAACCGTATCGCGCACTGGCGGCAGCATTGAGAACGCAGGTCTCCGCGCCCGGTGTAAAGCAGACGACAGGGATATCACCAAAAAACTCGTCAAACACAGCTGCCGTATTTGCGTTCTCGGCATCCGATGCCAACGTTTCGGATAGGTTGTGGCCAAAAGCCGCCGCGCAATCCGGATGATCTTCTTTCCATGCACGCAAGAGCGACACGGCCTCTTTGGCATCATCGATGCCGGACAGATCAGACCCCAACGTCCGCAGCGCCCAGCCTGTATAGAAGGTATGTACATCGATCAGACCAGGCATGACGGTGCGGTCGCCCAGATCAACTACCTCGTCCGCCTGGGTCAAATACGAAGCCACCTCACACTTGGTGCCAACCGCCTCAATTCGATTGCCACGGACCGCTACGAAACCTTCAAACGGCAGGTCCCCCGTACCGGTAAAGACGCTCTTAGACGTCAGGACCGTTAAACGATCAGACATCACAACCACCTACACCGGAAGCATGCCAGAGATTGCCGTTACGATCAGGCCAAAGACGACCATAAAAATGAAGAACTTCCAAATGGTCTTCCACCATTGACCAAACGAGATCTTTGCCACGGCAAGACCGGCAACCGTCATGCCCGCCACGGGACTGATGGTGTTGATGGTCTGATTAGCAAACTGGAGCGCGGTAACGGCGGCTTCGGGATTGAGGCCCATAAGCTCGGTCAGCGGACCCATGACGGGCATGGTGAGCGCCGCAAGTCCAGAGCTCGAGGGAACCAGCAAAGAGAGCAGGCCAAGGACGATATACATAAACGTGGTGTAGACGGCGGCAGGTGCACCGGCCAGTGCAGTAGCGAGCGCCTGGAGGATGGTGTCGATGATCATGCCACCCTCTGCAATGACCAAGATGCCGCGAGCGATGCCGATGACGATGGCGGCGTACGCAAAGTCGGCAATGCCTTTAACGAACTCCTCGGCGATCGTCTGCTGGTCAAGGCCGCCCAGGATACCGGCAAGCAAGCCCATACCAAGGAACACGGCGGAAATCTCATTCATGTACCAGCCCTGGGTAACAAGACCCCAGACGATAATGCCCATACCGCAGGCAAAATCGATAAGCACGAGCTTCTGACGGGTAGTGAACTCTTCCTCGATGGAGGCATCGGTCACGGAAAACTCAACACGCTTGAGCTTGTCGTCCTCGTACGTAATGGACGACTCGGGGTTTTTCTTGACACGCATGGCATAGCGCATGGCCCACGCGATACCGACGGCAGTGAAGATGACCCAAGAAACGGCGCGCAGCCACAGCTGAGGATTGCCCTCGATACCAATGATGCCTTGGGCGATCAAAACATTAAACGGGTCGATGGTCGAAGCACAATATCCCAGGTTAGGACCAAGGAAGCAGATGATAAACGCCGTCATCGAGTCATACCCGATACCCATCATGATGGGAATGAAGATGGCATAGAACGGCAGGGCTTCCTCAGACATACCAAACGTAGTGCCGCAAATGGACAGCAACGTCATCGTGATGGGAATGATGAGGATGTCCTTGTTCTTGAGCTTTTTAATCACACGGCTCATGCCGGCATTCAAAGCGTTGGTCTTGGTGATGACTGCGAACGATCCGCCAATCAATAAGACGAACGCAACGACGTCGGCAGCCTCCTGGATGCCCTTAGTAGGCGCTTGCAGGACCGCAAAGATATCCTGGCCCAGATTGATGGTCTCGCCGGTCTCGGAATCGGTGTAGTTCTTATCGACCTGTTCATAGGTTCCAGCAACGGCGACTTCACGCTCGCCCGCCGCTGTCGAAATCGTCTTGCGCTGATACTGACCAGAGGGAACGATCCAAGTCAGGACCGCAAAGACAACGATCAGCAAGAACATGATCGTATAGACATGCGGTAATTTGAACTTAAAACGTCTGTTTGTCTTCTTCGCCTTCGTATCTGACATAGATACCTCCAAAGAACTCGAGACTGCATCACATCTCGCTTCAACGCCTGCGCAAGGCAAACGTTCTATGACGTTCCATAGATTACCAGCAGCTTTTCCCATCATCAAGATAATTTCAAACTGATTGCCGCGACGCGGTTGAACGGTTGCGTTCGCGCCGTGAACGGTATGGAAACGCCCGGTGAGATAATCCACCGGGCGTTTCCATTCGCAATGTCCTAGATGTCAAAAACGTAGCGAGACCCAATGATCCGCTGACGACCGATGATAAACGGCCGCCGCTGCTCATCGAAAAAGAAGGCTTCCATATAAAACAAGGGTTCGCCAACGGGAACTGCCAACAGTCGAGCGACCTCGGGCGACGCGCACGCGATCTCGAGCGTGCACGGGTCGGTAAACGCGGGCGTGCGGCCCGTCCGGTTGCGCACGAACTCAAAATGGATTGGTTAGATAGAGGTGCCGTTGATAGATAGGCGTTGTCCTCGTAAACGTATATGTTGTTCTCGAGCATGACAGGGACGCCATCGGCAGTACGCACACGCTCAACGCAAATCAAATCAGTTCCAACGGGAACACCAAAGAACTGCGCTTCGGTAGAATCTGCCGGCAGTATCTTTCTCGAAATGACGCACGCCCCCGGCTCCATTCCGTTAACGCGGCATGCGTCCGAAAAACTCTGGACGTCATCCTTCTGGCGAATCTTGCGCTTGAGCTTGGGGGCATTGACAAACGTGCCTTTCCCCTGCCGCTTCGTTAGATAGCCCTGCTGGACGAGCTCCTCAATAGCGCGTCGCACGGTAACGCGGCCAACTTTATAGTTCTCAGCCAATTCGAATTCGTTGGGTATCCGCGCGCCCGCCTTGTAGGCACCGGAATTGATTTCGTTTTTAATGATATCGATAACCTGTTGGTACAGCGGTATCGCTGCTTTACCGTCAGTTAGTCCTTCAGTCGGTGGCATATACCCTCTCCCAGCCCAATTAAGTCAAAAGCGGGCTTAAGGGCATTCAACAAGCCCTTAAGCCCGCATTAGCATAAAGTATGCTTGCTGTCGCACCAAAATGTCGGGTATTTACTCATCTGACCCGAAAAACGCGCAACTACCGCGCTCCTAAGAAAGCGTGAGCAGCTCCGGCAGCTGGTCGATAATCTTGTCCGCGGCATCCTGGCTAAAGCCAAAGCGCTCCTCGCGCTTGGCAATAACTGTCAGGCCGGCTCGCTTGCCGGCAGTGATGCCAGGCACCGAATCCTCAACGCAGCAGCAGCGATTCGCGGGCAGCCCCAGCAGGTCCAGCGCATGCAGGTAGATGTCGGGCTCGGGCTTGCTCTCCTTAAACTGCTCGCCGCTCACCACATACTCAAAGGCATCCGACAGCCCGCACGCATTGAGCACTTCCTCGATGCTATCCATGGGAGACGAGCTGGCAAGCGCCACGCGAACGCCACGGCGCGGCAGCTCTCGAATCGTATCCACGGCGCCTGGGTTAATCAAAGCCTGATAGTCGCGCGGACGCTTATGCGCCCACTCGTCCCAACGGATCAACGCTTCCTCGCCAGTTAAATGCCCCTTCCCGGCGCGCTCAAACCAATCGACCAGCATACGCAGGAAGAACTGATGCGAGGTACCAACCTGCCCGTTCAACTCCTCTTGAGTCAGGTTAAGTCCAAGCTCCTTGGCAAACGCGGCAGTCTCGCCCAGGTAGTAATACTCGGTATCGACAATGACGCCGTCCATGTCAAAGATAACGGCGTCGAACGGAAATGCGGACACGGCACCCTCCCTAACAAAAGGGCGCCCGCAAGCGGACGCCCGAGCCATGCACTATCGGCGATTCTAGCCCAGCAGCTTATTCAGCGCCACCGCAATACCGTCTTCGTTGTTATTGGCGGTCACCATCTGGGCCACAGCCTTAACCTCATCGACGGCGTTGCCCATGGCAACACCGGTGCCGGCCCACTCAATCATAGACTTGTCGTTCTGGCCGTCGCCAAACGATACGACCTCGCTGGCATCGATGCCGAGCTTGGGCAGGGCACCCTCGAGCGCGCGGGCCTTGTCAATACCGGGCGCCGTGTACTCAAAGTACCAGTCGGCCGTAAACATACCCGAAAGCGTCTGGGTAAAGGGCGCGTACATCTCCTCGTAATGCGCTTGCAGATAGGCCGGGTCGCCCGCCGTCAGCAGCTTGTCCACGGGATAAGCATCAGCGACCTCATGCAGGCTCTCCACCTCGCGAATCTTAAGATCGCACGCGTCGCGCTCATACTTGACGATGTTTTTCTGCGAGCCATCCGGCAGCGTAATCATGCAATGGTACGAGTCCTCGACGTGCAAATCGCGACCGAGCGAAATCATAGGGATCACGTCAAAATTACGCAGGTGATCAATCAGGCGATGCAATTCGTCGGCAGGCATAGCCTGATCGAACAGCACCTCGTCGGTCTGGGCATCGACGACGTGTGCGCCGTTAAAGGCCACCAGCAGACCGTCATGGTTTTGAAGGTCGAGCTCCTGCGCCAAGGCGTGCAGCCCCCATGCGGGACGGCCCGACGCCAAGATGAGCTTAATGCCCGACTCCTGCGCAGCGAGCAGCTTCTCGCGCGTACGCGGGCTAATCACTTTCTGGTCGTTGGTGAGCGTACCGTCAATATCCATCGCGATGGCTTTGATTGCCATATATGCCTCCCTGTCATTGAATAACCTTGTCTGAGTCATCATACAGAACAGCCACCGCGACTCCGTTTGCAACGGGAAAAATGTCATATTGTCCCGAACATGAACGGCGCGCCTTCGACGATTGCGATGCCCGTCGAGGCGCCTCCCGATACATTCCATCCTATCCAAATAGCAAGGGGCCCGTATCCCAACGGATACGGGCCCCTTTCAGCCATAAGCCAACTCGGCCGTAAAAACTACTTGCGGTGAGCGCGGTAGAACTCGATGAGCGCCTGGGTCGAAGCGTCCTGCTCGGCCTTGGCAGCGTCGTCGTGGAAGGCCGGGGTGATCTGCTTGGCAAGCTGCTTGCCCAGCTCGACGCCCCACTGGTCGTAGGAGTCGATGCCCCAGACCGTGCCCTCGACAAACGTGATGTGCTCGTACAGGGCGATGAGCTCGCCGAGTGCGAACGGGGTCAGCGTGTCGCCAAAGATCGAGGTCGTCGGACGGTTGCCCTCAAAGCAGCGAGCCGGGACGATCTGCTCGGGCGTGCCCTCGGCGCGCACCTCATCGGCCGTCTTACCAAAGGCGAGCGCCTTGGTCTGGGCCAGGAAGTTGCCCAGGAACAGCTCGTGCACGTCCTGACCGCTGTCGGTTGCGGGGTTGGCGGTGTTGGCGAAAGCGATAAAGTCGGCCGGAACCACCACGGTGCCCTGGTGCAGCAGCTGGTAGAAGGCGTGCTGACCGTTGGTGCCGGGCTCGCCCCAGAAGATCTCACCGGTATCGGAGGTCACAGCGCTGCCGTCCCAGCGGACGTGCTTGCCGTTGGACTCCATGGTGAGCTGCTGCAGGTAGGCCGGGAAACGGTGCAGGTACTGGCAGTACGGCAGCACGGCGTGGCTCTTGGAACCGAAGAAGTTGACGTACCAGACGTTGAGCAGGCCCATCAGCGCGACGGCGTTGTTCTCGAGCGGCGTGTTGCAGAAGTACTCGTCGATGGCGTGGAAGCCCTCGAGGAACTGCTGGAAGCGCTCGGGGCCGAGCACGACGATCAGCGACAGGCCCACGGCGGAGTCGACAGAGTAGCGGCCACCGACCCAGTTCCAGAAACCAAAAGCGTTAGCGGGGTCGATGCCGAAGGCCTCGACCTTCTCGAGTGCGGTGGAAACGGCGACAAAGTGCTTGGCCACGGCCTCGGCGTTCTGCTCATCGGAGCCGTCGATGGCACCCTGAGCCTTGAGCTGCTCGAGCATCCAGGTCTTGACCTCACGAGCGTTGGTGAGGGTCTCAAGCGTGGTAAAGGTCTTGGAGACGATAATCACGAGCGTGGTCTCGGGATCCAAACCCTTGAGCTTCTCGGCCTGGTCGTTGGGGTCGATGTTGGAGATGTAGCGGCAGTCAATACCGGCGTCGGCGTAGGGACGCAGGGCCTCGTAGGCCATGACCGGGCCCAGATCGGAGCCGCCGATGCCGATGGACACCAGGTGCTCGATCTTTTTGCCGGTAACACCCTTCCACTCACCGGAGCGCACGCGCTCGGCGAAGGCATACATGCGGTCGAGAACCTCGTGCACGTCGGCGACGACGTCCTGGCCGTCGACGATGAGCTGGCCCCTCTCGCTTGCCGGGCGGCGCAGCGCGGTGTGCAGGACGGCGCGGTCCTCGGTGGTGTTGATGTGCTCGCCGGAGAACATGGCGTCGCGGCGCTCCTCGAGCTTCACCTCGCGGGCAAGATCGCACAGCAGCTTGACGGTCTCATCGGTCACCAGGTTCTTGGACAGGTCGAAGTGCAGGTCACCGGCGTCAAAGCTCAGCTTGTTCACGCGCTCTGCATCGGCAGCGAACCAGGCCTTGAGGTCGATGCCCTCGGCCTCGAGCTTCTCCTGATGGGCCTCGAGCGCCTTCCAAGCGGCAGTCGACGTAGCATCGATAGGTGCGGCAACAGTTGCCATAGAGTCCTCCTCAGCATACGGGCGCACGCCTCCATGCGCCCGGACATTCAGATGCCACTATTCTAGCGCAGGTCAAGACTATAATCAGCGAGCGTTGCCAATCGGCCCCCAAACGGCAACCGATCAAAAAGGGGCAGGTTTATTTTGGCAGGTCAAACGCTTTACCAATCAAAAATAACCTATCCCTTTATGCCAAATATTAGGCCGCTGCGCACACGCTGCCGAGCAACTCACGCAGAGGAGACCCAATGCCCTCCAGCAGTTCGGGCGCGATGATGGCGAAAACGGGAACCTCGCCGGCACCCACAACGGCGGGCACTTTTCCCTCGGAGACGATGCATCCATAAGGCACAAAGCCGTCCTCACCGGCATCGAGCGCCTCCATACGACGGGCGAGCTCGCGCGCAAAGCCGGCCGTATCGGCATCGCCGATCGCCAGGACAAAGTCCACGCCCTCATCGGTCGCCAGGGCTACGGCCTCATCGACCAAATCGTCTCCCCCGTCGCCCCCGACCAAACCGCAGCGGAAAAGCACGCGCTCGAGCAGGGCGCGATCGAGCGAGCCCAGCGCCGCCGAAACGAGTTCATCACGCGTGTGCTTGTCGCCTCCCAGCACGACCAGCGCCTTGGTGCCGCCATAGTGAGCGACCAATCGCCCGCACCAGCGAGCCACATCCCCATCCGCAACCAAGCGCGTCGGCATACCAAACCCATAGTTGACCATTATCCCCACAACCCTTCCGTGCGTATAGGTGGTATCAATCGTTAGCCTCATGCTACGAAGCGAGGTTTTCCGAGCTGTTTCGCGCTCTTTAGAGCTGCGTTAAAAACCCGATGCAACCGCACGACCATACCTGCCAAAAAGGGGCAGGTTTTGACGGTGTCCGGTCGAGTAGGTATTATCGAACAGGTATTCGATAAGAACATGTGTTTGATGGGAGGCACGGATGGCGCACGAGCAGCACACCTACATCTGCATCGACCTCAAGACGTTTTACGCCAGTGTCGAGTGCGTCGACCGCGGACTCGACCCACTCACTACGTGCCTGGTCGTTGCCGACGAATCGCGCGGGCGCACGACCATCTGCCTCGCCATCACACAGGCTATGAAGGACCTCGGGATACACAACCGCTGCCGTCTGTTCGAGATTCCCGACGGCATCGACTGCATCAAGGCCGTACCGCGCATGCAGCACTACATGGAGGTGTCGGCGAAAATCTACGGCATCTATCTGGAATACGTGAGTCCGCAAGACATTCACGTCTACTCCATCGACGAATGCTTTATCGACGTGACGCCCTATCTGGACCTCTATCACACCGATGCGGAAGGGTTCGCCTGCACGCTGCGCGACGAGGTCTTGGCGCGCACCGGCATCACGGCGACGGTCGGCATCGGCCCCAACCTATTCCAGGCCAAGGTAGCGCTCGACATTACCGCCAAGCACGTACCCAGCCGCATCGGCATACTCGACGACGGGACCTTTCGCAAGGAGATCTGGCCCCATCGCCCCATCACCGACATCTGGGGCATCGGCCCCGGCGTGGCGGCCCGTCTCGAGAAATACGGCGTCTACGACCTGATGGGCGTCGCCGCACTCGACGAGAACCTGCTCTACGACGAACTCGGCGTCAATGCCGAATATCTCATCGACCACGCCTTCGGGCGCGAGCCGACAACCATCGCCGATATCCAAGCCTATCGCCCGCAAGCGACCTCGACCACCACAGGACAGGTGCTCTCGAAGGGCTATGCCTACGAGCAGGCCTACACCGTCTTGCGCGAAATGGTCGACAACGCCGTGTTGGATCTAGTCGATAAGCACGTGGTCTGCGACAGCATCTCGCTCTTTGTGGGCTACGCGAGCGAGCGCGCCGACATACGCCGGCTCAACGCCAGCGGCACGGCGCAGTATATAGACGGCTGCGGACACCTGCGCTCGAGCACCTCGGGCATCGAGCCCGCAGCGACCGACGGCCCCGAGCTCGCGCCCCGTGCTCCCAAGCCCGTCCAGCGCGATGACGAAAGGCGTCGTCTGGTGCGCGAAGCGCAGGCAATCGATGGCATCTTTGTGGGCGAACACGGCGGCAAACCGCGTGGTGGCTATGCCGCGCTCTTTGCGCACTCCAACGCCTCGCGAAAGCTGCCCGAGCGCACTAATTCGTTTAAGAAGATCATGGGGTATTTCGATGACCTTTGGGCACAAACAGTCGATCCCAAACGACCGGTCAAGCGCATCAACCTGGGATTTGGCAACCTCATGCCCGAGGAATTTGCCACCATCGATCTGTTCAGCGATATCGAGGCCGATGAGCGCGAGCGCGACCTGGCGCGCGCCGTCCTGGCCGTGAAAGGCAAGTACGGCAAGAACGCGCTCGTCAAGGGATTAAGCTTTACCGCCGGCGCCACCGCGCGCGAACGCAACGACCAAGTTGGAGGACACCGTGCCTAAACCCAAACAACAGCCCGTGCGCCCGCCGACCGCCTTCGAGCGCCTGGCGGACCCCGAGGGCAGGCGCCGCGCCGCCGACCCCAAGCTCACCGCCAACGGCGCCGTCCGTGCCGGCCGTGCCGCGCAGTTTATGCCCTTTGCCGCCCTCACGGGATACTACGAACTCGTGCGCAAGCAGGAAATCACCGTCGAGCCAAAACGTGAGCTCACGGAAGAAAAAGCCCTCGTGCTCTCTAAAAAACTCGAGGGTCTCAAACGTGGCGACTTGGTTCGTGTCAACTATTACGATACATACGGCTATCGCAGCCGCACCGGCATCCTCGACGAGGCGCTCCCCGCCTTCAAGCTCCTCAAGCTCCGAGACATCGCCATCGACTTCGACGACATCCAAGACATCGAACTGCGCGGACGAGCCTAGCCAAGGAAGCGCATCCAGGGCGGCGCTTACAGCGTCATGACGTAGTAGCCCGCGTCTTTCACGGCCGTCTCGAGGACACCACGATCAACCGGCTGCTTAGAGCGCACGCGTGCCGTGTGGTCCGCATACGTCACCGTTGCCCACACGCCATCCAGCGCATTGAGGGCATTGGCTACGTTCTGAGCGCAGCTGTCACAGCTCATGCCGCCGATGAGCAGCTCATCGCTATAGGGATAGTGTGACGCATCGGTATCCACCACAACAACCTTTTTGGCCTTCTTGCCGCTCGTACCATCGCTGCAGCAACTCTTCCCGTGTGTCGAAGCGGCAATGCGACGCAGTCCAAAAAACATGCCGACGGCAATGACGGCCAGCACGATGAGATTCGCAGGGTTGAGCAAGTCACTCATGCGCTCCCCTTTCAAGTAGCACTATCTAGATACCCCCATGGGGTGTCCCCATCTTAACCCAAAATCATGTCTGTTCGGTCAATTAGTTTCCCTCTTCAAACTTTTTTGTTGACCATGGCTTACTTTCGTGTATAAGTTTTCCTAGGCTAACAGTTTAGATCCGTAAGGAGCGCCGTGACTCGAACCATAGATATCCCAACGTTTCAGGCAGCGGTCGTGCGCAACTGCTCTCCCACGCTCGCGGGCATCAAGCCGGCATCGCTCTTTACCTATCCAGGCACCTACGCCCACGGGAACGGCTCGACCACAACCGAAACCATCGCAGAACGTCGAGCACGCCTGCTCAACGTTATCGCCCAGTGCAATCGCGAGCTTGACCCGCTCGGCATCCACCTGAGTGTTTTGGTCTGGCGGCCCTGCGGAGCACTCGTGTACGTGTACCGAGCCAAAAGCCTCGCCACCTATTTCGCAGACCCTCGCGCCCAAACAGCGCTCGCCTCGGAAGGCTACGACACGAGAGACCTTTCGACATGCCTTGTGCATTTGGCATCACGCATCACGCTCGCGAGCAATAACGTCGCGGAATGCGCTTGTAGCCAGACTCGATGCGCACTACCCCAGCAAGCTAGCTGCAGCAACGACTGCACCTGCGAGTTTCCGCACGAAATAGGCTACTTCCTTGGATATCCCTACGACGACGTGCACGAGTTTATCGTCCAGCGCGGCGAGAACTACAAGGTCTTTGGAGCTTGGAAGGTCTACACGAATGTCGAGCAAGCGCTTGCGATGTTTGACGCCTACCGCGCTTGCACTCAATACCTCACCTTTGTCTATCAGCAGGGCTGCAGCTTGGCGCAACTTGCCCAGGCAACCCGATAGAACATAGAAGCCGCGGCAACCTGCCGCACAACTGAAAGGACTCAACATGAGCAAGATCGCCGTCGTCTACTGGAGCGGCACGGGCAACACCGAGGCCATGGCAAACCTCGTCGCCGAAGGCGCCACGTCCGCGGGTGCCGAGACTGAGGTCATCCCCTGCGCCGACTTCTCTGCCGACAAGGCCGCCGAATATGATGCCTTCGCCTTCGGCTGCCCCGCCATGGGCTCCGAGGAGCTTGAGTATGACGAGTTTCAGCCTATGTGGGACGAGGTCAAGGAGACCCTCGGCGACAAGAAGGTCGTCCTCTTTGGCTCCTATTCGTGGGCCGAGGGCGAGTGGATGGACAACTGGAAGGCCGACGCCGACGAGGCCGGAGTCAACGTCGTGGACTCCGTCATTTGCTACGATGCGCCCGACGATGAGGGCGAGGCGGCATGCCGTGCCCTTGGCGCCGAGCTGGCCTAGCAGCACCACCGAGCCCGACAGAAGGGGCTCACGCTACATTATCGACATCCCAACAAAAAACGGGACTGGATTCATGTCCAGCCCCGTTTTCTGTAATGCCAGCCGCATGAACCAGCTACGAGATATTGCCCAAGAACGCCTTGGTGCGCTCGCTCTTGGGGTGGTCGAAGACCTCGCTCGGCGTACCCTCTTCCACAATGACGCCGCCGTCCATAAAGACGACGCGGTCGGCGACATCGCGGGCAAAGCCCATCTCGTGGGTCACCACGATCATGGTCATACCGTCACGTGCCAGATCGCGCATGACGCCCAGGACGTCGCGGACAAGCTCGGGGTCAAGCGCCGACGTGGCCTCGTCAAAGAGCATCACGTGTGGATTCATCGACAGGGCGCGGGCGATGGCCACGCGCTGCTGCTGACCGCCCGAAAGCTGACTCGGCATAAAATCGATGCGCTCGGCCAGACCGACCTTGGTGAGCTCCTCGACGGCGATCTTCTCGGCCTCTTCCTTGCTGCGCTTGAGCACCTTTTGCTGCGCAAGCATGACGTTCTTTTTGACCGACAGGTGCGGGAACAGGTTGAACTGCTGAAAGACCATGCCCAGGTGCGTACGCACTTTGTTGAGGTCGACACCCTTGGCGCACACATCCACGCCCTCAACGATAATCGAGCCGCTCGTGGGATGCTCCAGGCGATTGATGCAGCGAAGCATCGTCGACTTGCCCGAGCCCGAAGGACCCAGGACTACGACGACCTCGCCCTTGTGCACATCCAGATCGATGTCGCGCAGGACCACGTTATCGCCGAAGGCCTTCTGGAGGTTCTTGATGCTGACGACGACCTCGTTCGAGTTATTGGTTTCGCTCATGATAGGACCTCCTTACAGACCGGCGATGTGGTCGGCGGGCGTCGCGACGACCTGTCCAGCGCTCTTGGCGGGACGCTTCTTCTTGGTTTCGGCCGTCCCCAGAAGCCTCGCCTCAAGACCGCTCACCAAGCGAGCAAGCGGCAGGGTGATGACCAGGTAGAACAGCGCGGCAACCACATACGGCGTAATGGAACCCGTCGTGGCCACGATGGTACGGGCGTTCATGACGATCTCGACCACGCCCACGGCCGCGAGCAGCGACGTATCCTTGTAAAGCAGGATAAATTCACTGGTCAGCGTAGGCAGGACATTACGGAACGTCTGCGGAATCATGACATAGAGCAGCGTCTGGAACGCGTTCATGCCCAGCGAACGCGCAGCCTCGTTCTGGCCCTTGGGGATCGACTGAATACCGGCGCGGAAGATCTCACACAGATAGGCAGACGAGTTCATGGCCATGACGATGACGCCGAGCACGTAGTCATCAACCTTGACGCCGGCCAACGGCAGACCGAAGAACGCGATATAGATCTGCAGGAACGCCGGCGTACCGCGAATGATATTCACGTAGATGCCGGCGAGGCAGCGCAGGATGCGCGACTTGGAGATGCGCATGAGCGACAGGGCGAAACCGAAGGGAATTGCCAGCGGAAACGCCACAAGTACGATCGAAAGCGACATGAGAAAGCCTTTGAAAACGATCGGCAGGCTCTGGACCAAAATGACCGGGTTCAGGAACAGGCGCAGGAACATATTGGAATTCCATGCCTCGACCCACGGCTGCTCCTTAAGGTCGGCCAGGAAGTTATCGAATGCCGTCACGCCCTTGATCTCCACCGACGGAATCTTGGAGATCTTCTTGGTCGAACCATCGGCCAAAGTGTAGGTGCCGCTAAAGGCCTCGTCGCCGCCCTCGACGGGGAAGGTCACGCCGTAGACCTCGACACGGAAATAACCGCCGGCGGGCGCCGTCTCGCCAAAATCAATCTTGAGCGTCTGGCCGTCAGCCTTGCACGTGGGCTTCATGGGCGTACGATCCATGAGGTCCTCGCCCGAGAGCATCGTCAATCGCGTGTCATCGGTACCAAACGTCGTGCCGTCGACAAACGTCAGCGAAAGACCGCTCAGCTCCTCATCGGCATCGGCCTGGACCTCCCAGGTAATGCGCGTCTCGGTACCGCCGACCACAGCGCTGCCCGAACCGGTGTTGGGTCGGGCGGTAATCTTTGCGGTCTCAAGCGCTTGGGCGGTCGTGGGCGCATATGCCCCCACACACACCAGCGCGAGCGCCACGGCCATGACGCAGGCTAGCTTTTGGAGCAAGGCGGGCAGTGGAAAACGCTGCTCCGCGGCCCCTTTGTTCAGTCGAGACAAGGTGGCTCCTATCGTAGAAGTTGCCGGCAAAACGAGACGGAAATGCTCTCCGTCAAGAGAAGCGCAAAGGCCCTCTCCGCCAAAGCGGAAAGGGCCCGCGAGCAATCAAGTAGCTATTTTACTTGATGTTGTACTTAGCCATGAGGGCATCAACGGTACCGTCGTCGGTCAGGTCCTTGATGGCCTGGTTGATGTCGTCCTTGAGCTTGGTGTTGCCCTGGTTGATGGCGATGGCGTACTCCTCGCCGGTGCTAATCTGCTTAATGGTCTGGCAGGTGTTGAACTGCTCGGCGGTCAGCTGGCTGGCAACGGAGCGGTTGGTGACTACGGCGTCGCCCTTATCGGACTGCAGAGCGCTGAAGCACTCGGTGGCGTCCTTGTAGGGGACAATCTTGGCCTTGGGGAAGTTCTCCTGGGCAAAGGACTCGGCGGTCGAGCCAGACTGGACGATGATGGTAGCATCGGCGTTGTTGAGCTTCTCGCTGTAGTTGTCGGCCGTGATGTCGGTGTTATCGACCTTGGTCACGATAGCCTGATCGTCCATGTAGTAGGAATCGGAGAAAGTGACTTCCTTCTCACGCTCGGGCGTGTCGGTGATAGCCGCGATGGAAACGTCATATTTGGCGCCCGAAGCGACGCCCGGAACCAGCGTGTCAAAGTCATTGTTGACATACTCGACATCCAGGCCCAGCTTGTCGCCGATAGCCTTGATGAGCTCAAGGTCAAAGCCCTGATAATCGCCGTTGTCATCCTTGTACTCAAACGGAGCGTACTCGGCAGAGGTGCCAACGGTCAGCGTACCGTCCTTGACGAGCGCGTACTCCTTGGAGCCGTCGACCTTCTCGACCTTAGCGTCGTCAGAGCTGCTGGAACCGGCATCAGAACCAGAGGTGGCGTTGGACGAGCCGCAGCCCGTCAGAGCGAGGGCGAGCGCCATAGCACCCGTGGCGGCAAATGCGCCAAGCTTCTTCAGCTTCATAATCAGTCTCCTTCCAATGACCCCACGTGATTCAGAGGTCTGCAAAAACTGAGGGTTATTATGCACCCGCTTGGAAGAATCTGCAATTAGAAAACTGATTGAAACAAACCCATAACGTGAATGGAGCACTCCACTTTATGGCAGCCTTTACTGCTGCAACGACCTTAACAGTTTGATTTCAGCCGCATAACCTGCAAGTTCGTTCGGTGTCTCCAAGATGAATGGCAATGCGCGCAAGCGGCCATTCGATACGATATTCTGTATAACCTGCATACCGCCGCCAAACTCTTCACTACCCAGGTAGCCCTTGCCGATGCACTCGTGGCGATCCTTATGGGCGCCGCAGGGATTCTTGGAGTCATTGATGTGCACGGCGCGCAGGCGCTCGATACCCACCACACGATCGAACTCGTCAAGCACACCGTCAAGATCGCGGACGATGTCATAGCCGGCGTCATTCACATGGCAGGTGTCTAGGCACACGCCCAACTTGGCCGACAGCTCGGGGCGCTTGTCGGCAACGCCCCCGATGATGAGCGCCAGCTCCTCAAAGCTGCGGCCCACCTCGGTGCCCTTGCCGGCCATGGTCTCGAGCAGCACCGTCGTCTGCTGGCCCTCAAACATCACCTGGCACAGGGTGTTGACGATCATCTGAATGCCGGCGTCGGAGCCCTGCCCCACATGCGCACCGGGATGGAAGTTGTAGTAGTTGCCGGGCAGCGCCTCCATGCGCCGCAGGTCCTCGGCCATGGCCTCCAGGGCAAACTCGCGCGCCCGCTCCTTAGCGGAGCAGGGGTTATAGGTATACGGGGCATGAGCCACGAGCGGGCCAAAGTCGTTTTGCTCCATAAGCTCGCACAGGGCCGCCACGTCATCCATGTCAAGGTCTTTTGCCTTGCCACCGCGCGGGTTGCGCGTAAAGAACGCAAAGGTATTGGCGCCAATGGACAACGCCGTCTCCCCCATCGCCCGATAGCCCTTCGTCGTCGAAAGATGACACCCGATCGTCAGCATCTCCAACTCCCCCTCATCAGTTGCGGTGAAATACGGTCTATTGGTGCCTTATTTTGGCGCAAACAGACCGTATTCCACCGCAAGATATAAAAGGGACATCGGGGGCACGGTCCGCCGAGCCTTCTTGAGCACCAGCACCGCAGCCTAGAGCGTCAAGCGAATCGCATCGATGATCTGCGCGCAGCGCTGTGTGGCGGTAAGGGGCATGACGGGACTCTCGAGTTTCCCCGCCCGGATGAGCTGGGTCGCATGCGAAGCTTCGCCGTAAAAATCATCGACCTCAAATGGGGCGTCGATTTCGAGCACTCGACCGTCGGAGTACTTCACATGGGCGAGCTCGGGGCGATGGAGGCGCTCGATTTCCAACGAGCCCCGCTCGCAGGCAATCGTTAAGCGGCTTTCATATGCTGCTTTGCCGTCGTACACCATATGAATGGGTATACCGCCGACACTCATATGGATCTCATCGGCCCAATCCACGCGGCCGCCCGATACGTCACGCCAGCGAACTTCACGAGACGAAACATCGCACGCACCCGCAAGCAGATCCTCAAACCACCCGACCGCATAGCAGCCCATGTCATATAGACAGCCACCCTGCAACGGATCGAGCAGATAACTCGAAGGGGGCTCACCATAATCGAGTTTTTGCACGCTTTCGATCGAGACGATACAGCCGAGCTCGCCCGACGCAAGCAAACCCTTCACGCGAGTGCGCATCGGGCAAAACCGATTCTTCATCGCCTCCATAAACAGCACGCCGTGCTCGCGAGAGGCGGAGGAAATCGAGAGAGCCTCTTCCTCACTCAAAACGGCCGGCTTTTCGCACAGCACGGCCTTTCCGGCGCGCAGCGCGCGACAGGCCCAACGCGTATGCATGCCATGCGGAAGAGCCAAGTAGATTGCGTCGACATCGGGGTCGGCAATCAGCGCGTCATAAGCCGCATCGCCGCTACCGTCAGCCGTGGCATAACTGTGCGCGGCATCAATCGAAAACGCCCTGCAAAACCCCTCAACATGCGAAGGGGTGCGACCGGCGGCAGCCACAAGCCGTGCCCCGTCCACCTCCTTGAGCGACGATGCAAATCGGTGCGAAATGTGCCCAGCGCCCAAAACGCCCCAACGAACCTCGCGCAAATCATCATATGAATCCCGATGGCCCACGACAGCCCCCTTCAGTTGCGGTGAAATAGTTCCTGTTTAAGCCCCATTCTGCCGCAAACAGGAACTATTCCACCGCAACTTATAAAAGGGGCATCAGGAACGCGTTTTGCAAAAGGCTTTAAGCGCGGCCGTTACGGGGCCAGGCTGGAAACGTCGGCGCACATCGTCGAGACGCTCAGGAATATCGATGTGCTGCGGGCAGTGACGTGCGCATTTGCCGCATTTGACGCAATTGCTCACCAACTTGGGCTCACTCGTCCGCACCGCGCTCGCCGTAAAATACTGCGACAAGCCCGTAAACCAGCTGTGCGCATAGCTTGCGTTGTAGGCGGCGAAACACCCAGGGATATTGATGCCTTTGGGACACGGCATGCAGTAGCCGCAGCCCGTACAGGGCACGCGATTCGATTTCTCAAACTCTCCCAGCACGCGTGCGATGGTATCGAGCTGCTCTGTCGTCATCGAATTCGGCAGTGCGCGATCCGCCAATGCCACGTTCTCGTCCACCTGCGCGGTATCGGTCATGCCCGAAAGCAGCATCGTCACTTGAGGATGGTTCCACACCCACGAAAGGCCCCAAGCAGCCGGCGACTTCAGGTACGGATCGCGTACATCATCGAGCACAGCGCGGGCCCGCGGCGGCAGCTTGCCCGCTAAACGCCCGCCCAGCAGCGGCTCCATCACAAACACCGCGAGCCCGCGCTCCGCAGCCGCCATGAGTCCCGCCGTCCCCGCTTGGTAGCGCTCTCCAGCGTAGTTGTACTGGATCTGGCAAAAATCCCAGTCATACGCGTCAAGCATCGTGAGGAAGTCCGCCGCACTGCCGTGATACGAAAAACCTATCTGGCGAATACGCCCCGCAGCCTTTTGGTGCGCAATCCAGTCCTCGATGCCCAACGCCACCACGCGCTCCCACTGAGCGGGCGAGGTGATGTTGTGCATGAGGTAATAGTCGATATGGTCGGTCCGCAGGTGGCGCAGTTGCTCATCGAAGAACCGGTCGAAATCATCCGCGCACTTGCACGAAGTGTGCGGCAACTTAGTCGCCAGCAACACCCGGTCACGCAGCCCCAAGCGCTCAAGTGAGGCGCCCACGCACACCTCGTTACCGGGATAAAGATACGCAGTATCCAGATAATTAATCCCCTGTTCCACCGCACGGGAAATGATGGCATCGGCCGTCTTCGCATCGGGGTGTCCCGGCGCACCGGGAAATCTCATGCAGCCCAGACCCAGAGCAGATATTCGGTTACCACTTTTGGGGTCAACGCGGTATTGCACGGCCCCTCCTTTCGCCATCAGCGCCCCGGCAAGACGAAACACAATGGTCACGCGGCCGAAACATCGTGGAATCGCAATCGAGAACGTATCGTAACGCAGCAGAAATCGAGCCGTCACGACACCGCTTTAACATCAGCAAAAAGCCCGATGAAAGGAGCAACAAACAAATACAGCCATCCGGTGCACGCAGCATGGTCCGGCGGCATACAATCCATCAGGCGCCCTTTACGCGGGCGCCTTTTATATGGGGAGATGATTCACATGCACATCAACAAGGTCGCCTTTATCGGCAAGGGCGGCGTCGGCCTGCTCTACGGCAGTATGATTGCCAAGGCCCTCGGCAATGACGCCGTCGAATACGTTATGGATGACGCCCGTTTTGAGCGTCACGCAAACGATGCGCTCACCGTCAACGACAAGCCCTGTGCGCTCAAGTCCGTCCGCGCCAGCAAGGCAACGCCCGCCGATCTGGTCATCCTGACGGTCAAGACCACCGGTCTCGACCAAGCACTCAAGACTATGGAGCGCGTCGTGGGACCCAACACGCTCATCGCCTCGCTGTGCAACGGCATCACGAGCGAGCAAAAGATTGCCGAGCGCTTTGGCTGGGAGCATACCGTTCTTGGTATTTGCCAGGGTATGGACGCCGTGTTCCTCAACGGAGAGCTCACCTTTACCAACACGGGCGAAATCCGCTTTGGCGCGGCGGCCGGTACGGACCCCGCAACCATCACCGCAATCGACGAGCTCTACACGCGCTGCGGCATCGCCCATACCGTCGAGAGCGACATTGCGCACCGCATGTGGGCCAAACTCATGCTCAACGACGGCATCAACCAGACCTGCATGGCCTACGGCGGCACGTACGGAAGTGCCACGGAGCCGGGCTCCGAGCAGCGTCGCTGCCTTGTTTCCGCCATGCGCGAAACGCTTGCGGTCGCCAACGCCGAGGGCGTTGAGCTGACCGAGGCAGACCTGACGCAGATGGTGCACCTCATCGAAGGAATCGATCCCGCCGGCATGCCCTCGATGGCGCAAGACCGCGTCGCGCGGCGCAAAACCGAGGTCGAGGAGTTCGCCGGCACCATCTGCCGTCTGGCGGCCAAGCACGATATCCAGGCGCCGCAGAACGAATGGCTCTATCAGCGCATTCGCGATATCGAGGCAAGCTGGTAGCGCCCGACTCACCACGTCAACAGACTCAACAGCAAAGCCGCCGCAAGGGCACTCCCCTTACGGCGGCTTTCATCTTCATCTATAACCAGTAGTCGATGTCCCGACGGTTAGAGCTGCGACTCCGAGGCCTGGCCCTCATCGTCGCGACAAAGGACTACACCCGCGCTTCCCAGCAGTGCGGCTACGATCAGCGCGCCGACCACGATTGGAGCAGCCCCACAAGAACCCTGCATGCCCGCGACGAGCGCGGTCGTAGGACCAAGACAACCAAGCACCAATGCGACGGCGGCGACGGCGATATCTCGAGCGTTCACAAGACCACATCCTCCAAGAGAAAGACCTTATTTCTCATGAACTAGTGTGCCCCGCGCCCATATGCGCGGCGTACCGCCACGGTAAGCGCTCTGTTAACTCAAACACGCACAAAAAACGAACGCCCTTACGTTGCCCAAAGGCTCGGTAAAGACGCCCGCCCGTCATGTCCTATTGGCTTATGGCAGATTACCAGCCAGTGTAGTAGTCGGTAGTTCCGGCTGCGCAGCCGGAGTCATAGACCTTGCACTCGCCCTTGGATCCGGTAAACGTGGAGCCCTGAGCCTTATCGCCCGCGGCCACGACGTAGTAACCATCGGAATCGCGCCAAAAGCCCTCGGAATCCTGGGTCCACTCGCCCGTGCGGTGGTGATACAACACGTTGCTGCTGTAATAAGTCTCACGACGACCGTTATAGTTATTGACGCCGCTCGAGCGCGTCAGGCCGGAGCCGTTCGCGTAATATACAGCAGACGCGTAAGACGAACCGGAGCCGGCGTTGTAATGCGAAGCCTGAACGGCCTCAGCGGCCTCGGCTTCGGCTGCGGCAGCCTCGAGCGCCTCGCGCTTGGCATCCTCGAGCGTGGAGCGAAGCTCGTCGAGCTCGGTCGACTTGGCGTCGACCTCCCCCATCGTCAACAGGCTACCCGCACCGTCGATGCAACCCTGCAACACAGCGCGCTCGTCATCGGTGGCATAGTCGCCATACATATTCATAATGATCTGAGCGCGCATCTCCAGGGAATCGCGCTTTGCCCCCATCGAGGCGTTCCACTCCTGCATAGAGCCATAACCGTCGCCGCGGTAGTCGACGGGCTGCACCAGCGTCGCCTCGGACGGCGTAGATCCAACCGTATCGGATAGTGTTGCCGCGTGGGCATCAGTTGCGCCGGCGCCCGCCAAAAGTGCCACGGTCAGAGCGGCGGAAAGGGCGGCGACTATCGGTTTTCGTGAATCGATCCTCATGTAGCTGGAAACCTCCGTAGTGCGTTTTTTGCTGCGTTTGAGCTGCGTGTGATTCGATCGCGCTGCATAGTACCCCGAGCAAATCGCGACCTGCGGTTTTACTCAAAAGGCGCACGTCAATTGCGTAAAACTCACATCCACTCAACAGGAGTTTTCCATAACTCGAATGCATAAAGCGTGTCAAAAACCCTGTTTTTGCACCCTCTCTATGCAAAAAAGGCGCCTGTGCAACCATTGTTCGCACAGGCGCCTTGAGCAGGCATTTTATGCAGTTATACCTATCGAGTCGCAAGGGGTCCTTGCACAAGTCGCCTTACTCGTCCAGCGAGGCGAAGGCCTGCTTCAGATCCCAAATGATATCCTCGGCGTTCTCGGTGCCGATGGAAAGACGGATCGTGGAGGGCGTGATGTTCTGCTCGGCGAGCTCCTCGGCAGAGAGCTGGGAGTGCGTAGTGGTAGCCGGGTGTACGACGAGCGACTTGACGTCCGCCACGTTGGCGAGCAGCGAGAACACCTGCAAGTGGTCGATGAACTTCCATGCAGCCTCTTGGCCGCCCTTGATCTCGAAGGTGAAAATCGAGGCACCGCCGTTGGGGAAGTACTTCTGATAGAGCTCGTGATCGGGGTGCTCAGGCAGGCTCGGGTGGTTCACCTTGGCGACGTGGCTGTCACCAGCCAGGAACTCAACGACCTTCTTGGTGTTCTCGACATGACGGTCGACGCGCAGCGACAGAGTCTCGGTGCCCTGGAGCAGGACCCAGGCGTTGAACGGGCTAATGCAAGCGCCCTCGTCACGCAGCAGGATAGCGCGGACATAGGTTGCGAAGGCGGCGGGACCGGCAGCCTCGGCAAACGAAACACCGTGGTAGGAGGGGTTGGGCTCAGCGATCTGGGCGTACTTGCCACTCGCCTTCCAATCGAAGTTACCGCCGTCGACGATCACACCGCCCAGCGAGGTGCCGTGGCCGCCGATGAACTTGGTTGCGGAGTGGACGACGATGTTGGCTCCATGCTCCAGCGGGCGGAACAGATACGGGGTGCCGAAGGTGTTGTCGACGACAACCGGCAGACCGTGCTTCTTGGCGATCTCGGAAATGGCGTCGATGTTGGGGATGTCGGAGTTGGGGTTGCCGAGCGTCTCGAGATAGATGACCGTGGTGTTGTCCTTGATGGCACCCTCGACCTCTTCCAGGTTATGGGCATCGACAAACGTGGTCTCGACGCCAAACTGGGAAAGCGTATGCTCCAGCAAGTTGTAGGAACCGCCGTAGATAGTCTTCTGAGCCACCACGTGGTCACCGGCCTGGGCAAGAGCCTGCAGGGTATAGGTGATGGCGGCGGCACCGGAGGCGACGGCAAGACCCGCCACGCCACCCTCGAGTGCGGCGATACGGTCCTCGAAGACGCCCTGAGTGGAGTTGGTCAGACGGCCGTAGATGTTACCGGCGTCGGCAAGGCCAAAGCGGTCGGCAGCGTGCTGGGAGTTGCGGAATACATAGCTCGTGGTCTGGTAGATAGGCACGGCACGGGAGTCGGATGCAGGATCGGCACTCTCCTGGCCAACGTGCAGCTGCAGGGTATCGAAACCAAAGGTGTGCTCGGGGTTGTTGATGAACTGGCTCATGATGATCTCCTTGATCGAATAAAAGTAATAAGAGTAAGAGAAGTAAGTCGCTGTCTCCTGATCACGCCGACGGGCGCAAACAGGAGCCCGGCATTCGTCTTGGTAAGCAATTCATATGCGGGCCTCCCTTCGCATCCCGGTTTCGTGGTTGGCTTAATTACCTACCGCCTTTGTGTGTTTTGAATAGTACGAGCATTGTTTCCCTCGGTCAATCACTTAAAAGCGCTAACCTGTTATCGGTTTTGTAGATAACACTCGAAAGGATGGGCGCCGATGACCCTCCAGCAGCTTCGCTTTTTGATCGCCGTGGCAGAGTCCGGTTCGATCAACGCCGCAGCCCAGCGCCTCTATACGGCACAGTCCAATATCTCCAATGCCGTCAAAAGCCTAGAGCAGGAACTTCATATCGAAATCTTTACGCGCTCTAGCCGCGGTGTTGCACTCACCAACGACGGCACCGAGCTTTTGGGTTATGCACGCCAGGTCGTAGAGCAGGCCGACATGCTCGAGGCCCGCTACGAGGACGGCGGTACACCTCAGGCCCGCCTTGCCATCTCGGCCCAACACTACGCGTTCTCGGTCGAGGCCTTCGTCAACGTCGTCGAGCGCTGCCGCGACAGCAAGTTCGAGTTCATCATGCGCGAGACCACCACAGCGCAGATCATCGACGACGTGCGCGCGTTTCGCAGCGATATCGGCATCCTCTATCTGGATGACTTTAATACCCGTGTCTTGCAGAAGGCCTTTACCGATGCCCGGGCGAGCTTTCATCCCCTCTTTGATGCAAAAGTCCACGTGTTCGTCAGCGAGCGCCACCCGCTCGCCCGCCGCCCGCAACTGTCCCTTGCCGACCTTACGCCCTATACGCGCTACAGCTTTGAGCAAGGCACCTCGAACTCCTTCTATTACGCCGAGGAACCGTTTAGTTATATTCCCTGCAACCGCAATATCCGCGTATCCGACCGCGGGACGCTCACCAACCTGCTTATCACCTCGAACGGCTATGCGCTGTCGACCGGCGTACTCTCCAGCGAAATGCAGTGGGGCATGGCCTCGATCCCCTTGGCAGACGCCCCGACGATGCATGTGGGCTACATCATGCATGACGACCGCAAGCCCTCTCCCCTCTTGCAGCAATACCTCGACGAGCTCAACCGCATCATCCATGCCAACCAACTGTCGGAAGACGGGGTAGAAATCGTAAATTGCTAGCCCCCGGCGGGCATGGCGCTACAATGGTCACTCGCACGAAACATACCCAACGAAAGGAACCATGTGAAGGTCATCATCTATACCGACGGCTCGGCCCGATCAAATCCGGGACGCGGCGGCTACGGCGCCGTGCTCAAATACACCAACCCCGCCGGCAAGACCTTCACCTCCGAACTTTCGCGCGGTTACGCCAAGACCACCAACAACCGCATGGAGCTCATGGCGGTCATCGTAGCGCTCGAGGCGCTCAACCGCCCCTGCGACGTCGAAGTCCATTCCGATTCGCAGTACGTCGTCAACGCCTTCAACAAACACTGGATTGACGGATGGAAAAAACGCGGATGGAAAACCGCCAACAAGCAGCCTGTCAAGAACCGCGATCTGTGGGAGCGCCTGCTCACCGCAAAGAGCAAGCACAAGGTTGAATTCATCTGGGTTAAGGGTCACGCCGGCCATGAGCTCAACGAGCGCTGCGACGAGCTTGCCACCACGGCGGCCGACGGCAGCAACCTCGATATCGACACCGGCTTTAACGAGAGCGACCTGTAACGGCGTTTTCGCACGCCATTTCCTGCCCCCTCGCGCTACACTCATCCTGTAAACCGAACGGCACGAGGGGGATACATGCTGCGTATAGCGACCATCGGCACATCCATGATTACCGACGACTTTATCCAGGTCGTCAACGCCAACGACCAAGCCGCGTTTGTGGGCACGCTCTCGCGCGATGCAGATCGCGGTGCTGCCTTTACCGCCGAGCGCGGTGGCGAGCGAAACTTTACTTCACTCGATGAGCTCGCGGCAGCCGACGACGTCGACGCCGTCTACATCGGCAGCCCTAACGCACTTCACTACGAGCAGGCCCTTGCCTGCATCGCCGGTGGCAAGCACGTCATCGTCGAGAAGCCCTTCTGCGCCACCGAGGCGCAGGCGCTGGAAGTCTTCCGCGCTGCCGAGGCAGCAGGTGTCGTGGCCCTCGAGGCCATGCGTCCCCTCCACGATCCCGCCTTCCACGCCATCGAGGACGCCCTGGGCGAGATCGCCCCCATCCGCCGCGCCTCATTGCGCTTTGGCAAGTATTCCTCGCGCTACAACGAGATTCTCGCGGGACGCGCCACCAATATCTTCGACTGCAACATGGCATCGGGTTCCCTCATGGATATTGGCGTCTACACCGTCGAGCCCATGGTCGAGATTTTCGGCATGCCCTCCGGCCTTACGAGCATGGCTACTCTGCTCGACCCCACCACGCGACAGCTCACGCACGGCCCCATCGATGGCTGCGGTTCCATCCTCGCCAGCTACGGCGGTGGCCGTATCTCCGTCGAACTCGCGCACTCCAAAATTACGAATGACCTACTGCCCTCGCAGATCGAAGGCGAGCGTGGCACTATCCAGATTGACCATCTGTCAACGCCCCGCAACGTCCGCATCGACTATCGCGGCGACGTCGTACGCGGCTCGGCGACCGAGCCGCCGCGCGAACAGAGCGACAACGGTCGCGTGCTCGACCTGCCCAAATCGAGCAACACCATGGAATACGAACTCACAGACTTTATCACCGCCATCGGCGGCATCGATAACGTCAAGGAAGAGCTTTGGGAGACCCCGGCGGGACGCCACGAGCTTGGCCACTACCGCGATGTCACGCTCGTCTCACTACGCATCATGGATGCCGTGCGTCAGCAGGCCGGCATAACCTTCCCGGCCGACGCAGGCAAGCAGGCATAACGATGGGCCTCTTTGATACGTTCTTCTCCAGCGTCACCGGCGGCAGTCGAGAGCCTCAAAAACCATCAAACGTCGAGCTCGAGCTGCGCCGCAGGCTTACTGTGCTCGCAAGCGACGAGGCCACTCAAGACACTCCCCTGCGCTATTTCCTGCGCTGGGAGGGGCAAGTCCAAGGCGTTGGTTTTCGCTTTACCAACAACAACCTCGCGCAGGCACGCGCACTCACCGGCTGGGTGCGTAACATGGAAGACGGCTCAGTCGAGATGGAGATACAGGGAGCTCCGGCAGACATCCTATCTCATCTCGAGGCGCTCCATGTCTCCTACGAGCGCATGGGAACGCGTTTTCGCCTCGTAGATGCCCAGGCCCGAGCCCCACTTGCCAATGAAGACGGTTTCACTCCTCATTATTAGTATTGTGTGCTAAATACGGTATCATTTACCTACGACCGTTGATAGAAAAGAGGCGAGGCGCATGGCGGTGCAAAGAAGGAATACCAAGCAGCGAAAGCTGGTCCTTGACGCCGTGCGCCAAAGCTATAACCATCCCACCGCCGACGAAATCTACAACGCCGTGCGCGAACAGGATGACAAGATCAGCCGCGGCACGGTCTACCGCAACCTCAATCTCTTGGCAGATGCCGGAGAAATCCTCTCGATCAAGACGCCGGGCGGGAGTCGCTTCGATCGTACCATCGAGCCGCATGCGCATATCATCTGCACCTCGTGCAGCCGCGTCATCGACGTACCGCTCCCCTTCGATGCCCAGCTCGACGCCAAAGCGTCCGAGCAAATCGGCTGGCACGTCACGTCGCACTACACCATCTTCGAGGGTCTCTGCCCCGACTGCCGGTAGATGTTTGGGACATGCCTTAAAATCCACCTTTCCGCACTTTGCAGCAAAAAGTAGATTTCTAGACATGTCCCAAATGTCTACTCAGCAAGCAGGCGACGCAGTTCTTCTTCGACCGTGTGCACATAGCGGACGCGGTCATTAATGCCGCGCATGCTGGGATTGCAGCTCTCCATCAGATAGGGATGGCCCACGACGTTGAGCATGTCGCGATCGTTCTCATTGTCGCCAAACGCCATCATCTCATCGGGCGAAATCCCCAGGGCACGACCGTAATCGGCAAGCGCGGAGCCCTTGCCCGAACCGAAACCGATAAAGTCCGTCCATTCGGTTCCCGACGTCATCACGTCGACACGGTCGCTAAAGAGGCGCTCGAAATACTCCAGGGCCGTCGGCTGATCCACCTCGGGCGTCTGGAAGGCAATCTTAATGACGTCCTCGTCAATGTCCTCGGGACGGTCGACCACCGCCACATCGCAGTGGACCTCATAGCGCAAATGGTCGACGAACGCATCGTTGCCGCTCATGGTGTAGAGGTGCCCCTCACACGAAAGGGTCACGTCGGCATGGGGATACGCAACCACGGCATTCGCGATATCCATAGCAAGACCACGCTCCATGGAACGCTTGACAACGGCACGCTCCTCGCTCATCACCAGGGCTCCGTTTTCGCATACATAGGCGAGCTCATCGGCCACCGGGGTAAACAGGTAGCGCAAGCTCGCATATTGACGGCCACTCGCCGGCATAAACACGATACCGCGACGATGCAGCTCATCAATGAGCTCAAAGGCCTCGGAACGCGGCTCGCGCTCCCCCGGATGCAGCAACGTGCCGTCCAAATCGCATGCAATCAGCTTGATTCCCTCAAGACCCATACGCTTCCCCAAAGCCTCCTATCAACAGCAAGACGGACCTTGATTGGTCGCCCCTCAAAGCCCGTCTTGCGCATACGCGCGCTTAGCCGCGCGTCTTTTTTACGATGGTAAAGTCCGGAGCCATGCTAACGACGACCTCCGCCGCACTCGACGCAAAGCGCCGGTCCGTATCGAGTTCACGGGTAACCACCGAGAGCCGAACACCCTCGACACCCCGGAGCATGCGGCCCAAAACAGGCTGCACCGGCGTATACATGCGCACGGTATGCTCGTCCGAGTCGCCCCGGAAGAGCGGCGCATGCATGTTGCCGATCTCCCAGCACGCATGCGCGAGCGCAATCGGATCCATGCGGTCGACTTCGACCAAATAAACCTCGGCGCTGCGCAGGCGCACGACAACCGCCACGGGCACCACGCCCGAACGGTCAATGGCGAGCACGTCGCCGTCGGCAAGACGACCACCGTCGGTAGCATCCAGCCGAACATCGATCGTGCGCCCCAGCTCCGTCACGCCCACAAACGCGCATACATCAGCCTGGTCCCAATCGAGCAGTAGCTCATCGACCTCAAAGACACCGCCCAGCTCCCGGCGAAGCAGGAGTTCATAGGACGGATCGTTGAGATTTCCCAAACATGTCGTCGAAACCAAGCGTTCAGGCATGCTCTAGCCCTCGACCTCGACGAGCTCAATATCAAAGTTGAGGTCCTTGCCGGCCAGCTCGTGGTTGGCGTCGAGCGTCACGGCCTCGGGCGTTACGTCGATGACCACGGCGGGGACAGGCATGCCGCTCGGCGTGGACAGGAAGAGCTTCATGCCCTTCTCGATCTGCTCGATGTTGGGAACCTGCTCGGCCGGGAAGGTCAGAACCATCTCGGGGTTGTGCTCGCCGTAGGCATCGGCCGCAGGAATGTGCACGGTCTTCTTCTCGCCCACCTGCATGTCGACCACGGCGGCGTCGAAGCCCTTGATCATCTGACCGGCGCCGCAGGTGAACTCCAGCGGCTCGCCGCGATCGTAGGAGCTATCGAACTGCGTGCCGTCATCGAGCGTGCCGCGATAATGGGCCTTGACCTTCTTGCCCTGGTTGGACATGGTAACCTCCGTAATAAGGGCGGCGCACAACGCGGGCCGCCATGAACATATGGCGCTAACTATACCCTAGTCATACAATTCAATGACAGTTTGCAAAGAAACGCTGCAACCGGAGGAACCATGGCATATCCCGTATTTGACCTACACTGCGACACCGCTGACCGCATCGGCTGGGCCACGCTCGATCTCGACCTGCGCTTTACCGCCGGCACCGACGGTTATTTCCCCGGCGACGAAACGCATCCGCAAGATTTCGACCTCATCGAGGGCAACGCCTGCGCCATCTCGCTCGCAAAGATCGGCAACACGCCGTGGGCACAGTGCTTCGCCACGTTTGTCCCCGACGAGATTCCCACCGCCCACGCCGCGCGCTTCCAGGCGCAGATCATGGCACACATGAGCGGCCAAGCAATGCTCAACCACGACCGCATGGTCAACGTACGCAACGCCGCAGACATTCGCCCCGCGCTCAAAGACGGCAAGGTCGCCTGCATCCACACCATCGAAAACGCCACGTTCTTTGCCGAGGACCCCGCGCTGATCGAGGTGCTCAAGAGCCTGGGCGTACTCATGTCGTCACTCAGCTGGAATGCGCAGGGACCGCTCGCGAGCGGCCACGACACCCACGCCGGTCTCACCGCCGCCGGTATCGAGGCGCTTACGCAGATGGAGCACGCCGGCATGGTGCTCGACGTCTCCCACCTCAACGATGAGTGCTTTGACGAGGTTGTCACCCATGCCACGCGCCCCTTCGTCGCCAGCCACTCCAACTCCCGTGCGGTTTGCGGCGTCAAGCGCAACCTTACCGACGACCAGTTCCGCACCATTCGCGACATGGGCGGCATCGTCGGCCTCAACTACTGCAGCGAGTTCCTTTCCAACGACGCAACCGACAAAACCGCCGCAGACGTCACCTTCGACCAGCTGGCGGCACATATCGAGCATTGGCTCGACCTGGGCGGCGAGGACGCCATCGCGCTCGGCGGCGACTGGGACGGTGCCACGGTGCCCGCTTTCCTCTCCGATGCCAGCAAGATGCCCGAATTCCAGAACATGCTCTCCAAGCACTTTGGCAAGACCGTGATGCAGAAGCTCTGCAGCGACAACGCGCTTGCCTTCTTTGAGCGTTATTAATTTCACATCCCTTGAGCGGGCCGGCATGCCGAGCGATCGACATGCCGCCCCGCCACCCAATCTGAAGGATAACTTTTGACGCAGCAATTCACGATTTCCGTACCCCGACCGGATGGGATGCCCATCTCCGTCGTCGTTACCAAAAAGCGCGTCAAGAACTTCAACCTACGCGTCACATCGAGCGGTGAGGTCCACGCTAGCGCACCGCTCGGCGCCAGCCGCGAGCGTATCGAAGCGTTTGTGAAGCGCAACAGCGCCTGGATTATCAGCCGACTTGCCCGGCGCGAGCAACGTCAGGCGACGGCGCGAGAGCCGCTCAGTCCCTCGTCCATCATTGCACTTTGGGGCAAGCCCATCACGGTACAGGACGCACTCGATCACAACTTTGCATCGCCCGCACCGCGACCCAAGCAGGCCACCTTCGCAAGTTTTATAGGTACCGACGAATCGGACGAAAGCCCACAGGCTAAGCGGCGCGCAATCCTCGACGGCCTAACGTCCGACGAGCTCCAAGCCCACATCGACCAGCTTTATACGACCGAGGTCACCGCAGCGCTACGCGACATCGTGCACGCGTACGAAATCACAATGGGTGTCGCCGTTTCCCGCATTTCCGTACGCAGCATGAAAACGCGTTGGGGCTCATGCACGCCCAAGACCGGCGCCATTCGCATCGCGCGCGAGCTCGCCGCCTACCCCGTCGAATGCCTCGACATGGTTGTCGCCCACGAGCTCGTCCACTTGCTCGAGCCAAGCCACAATCAGCGGTTCCACGCCTTGCTCGACACGTACTGCCCCAACAATAGAGCTCTGTCGCAGCGGCTCAAGCAGCCACCCATGGAGACGTATTAGAACCGGTTAGCGCACGCGCTCGATTTCGACGCCGCAGCTTGCCAGGGGCAGGCCAACAGGAGCCCACGGCTTATCGAGCTTTATGCGCACACCAAGCAGCGAGGGATAGCGGCGCAGCAGCATCTGGGCTGCCCCCTCGGCTGCCGCCTCGATGAGCTTAAACGTATGCTCGCGCAGATAGCCATCAACATCGTGGCACACCGAGCCATAGTCAATCGAGGCGTCCAAGTTATCGTGCTCCCCCGCTGCACGCAGGTCGGCATAGAGCACCAAGGACACGATGAACTTCTGACCCAGCGCGTTCTCCTCGGGATACACGCCATGGTTGGCAAAAACCTCAAGGCCGTCAACGACAATACGATCGGCATGGCGCAGATCGTCATAGCTCACGTGAGGCACCGCCGTCGCAGTAGAAATTTCACCCCTACCACGACGGGCGAGCTCAGCACCCTCAGTCTTGGTTGCATTCTCGGGCAGTTTCTTGTTACTCATCGCGATCGTCTCCTTCGTTTAGAACCCCGACCGCGCAAACTAACTAACTACACGCGAATCGACAGGTTCTTTTTATCATCGCTCCAGTTGCAAGCATTGCGCGCGGGGCATGCAAAGCAAGCGCGCGACGCTTTGTCGGCTGCATAGAGCAGACGCTCAAGCGGTTGGCTGTTCACGCGCAGCTTTCGATGGCCCAGAATAGCCGTCTTAATGGCCGCGGCATCGGCCGACTCAAACGCCACGTCATCGGGCATGCCGGCGAGTATTGCATCAGCGACGCGCTCGCTTGCAACATCATGGGATATACCCGATTCGTACTGTTCATCTTTGCCGATATCGTGAAGAAGTGCTGTGGCGTAGATGACCTCGCGGTCAAATTCGAGCTGCTCCTCGAGATTCTTGATCCACATAATGCGAGCGACATCGAGCAGATGGTCAATACCGTGGCGGCAGAAGATGCGCCCCGATTCCAACTGTGCAATGTTGCCCAGGTGCCGCCGGAACAGCCCGTTGGCACAAATGTAATCAATGCGAGGCATGGCGCCAAAGGGGGCCAGGCCCGAAGCCATAAAGCCGCGACGCGACGTCCCCTCATCGGTCTTCGATGTAAAGTCGTTGACGACTCTCATGGTTAGCGGCCCAGCATCCTAAAGAAACGCTCCTCGAGCGCGGGATCGGTCTCAAAGACGCCGCGGCGAGCGAGCGTCACGGTCTTGGTGCCGGGCTTTTGCACGCCACGCATCGTCATGCACATATGCTCGGCCTCCATCAACACAATCGCTCCCTGGGGAGCGAGATACTCCATGAGAGCATCGGCAACCTGTGCACACAGCTGCTCCTGCAGCTGAAGACGGCGGGCATAAACCTCAACCGTGCGGGCGAGCTTGGAAAGCCCAGCCACCCGACCGTTAGGGATGTAACCAATGGCGGCCTTGCCATAAAACGGCAGCAGATGATGTTCGCACAGCGAGTAGAACGTGATGTCGCGCTCGATAACCAAATCGTTCGAAGCGACGGCAAAGGTTTTGGACAGGTGCTCCTCGGCACTCTGGTCCATACCGCCGGCGATCTCACCATACATACGGGCAACGCGCGCCGGGGTCTCCAGCAGGCCCTCACGAGTTGGGTCCTCGCCTATGCCCTCAAGCAACAGCTTAATAGCGGCCTCGACTTTTTCCTGATCGACCATCTGGGCCTCACTTTTCCAATTTCACGTTCGCGCTATGGTACCACGCCCTCCGGCATCGGCCGCAAGCTACATAGTATGGGTCGAATAGACCGGATCGTCTCGCCAAAGCTCCACAGCATCGCAAAGCGCAACGCCCTCACGCGCGGCACGAGCGCGCGTGGCGTTCATGTCGATCACGCGCTGATTGCTCGAACCCCTAAAGCGCAACGAGATATCGTACAGATCCTGAACGAACGGGCCGTCCACCAACATGTCGAGGCAGGCAAGAATGCGGTCCGTCACCTCGGTATGATGACGACCGCCCGGCATAAGCTCCTCGAGTACGTCGCCAGTAAAGCACCAAATAGTCTTCCCCGACCCCATAGGATAAGCGGCACGAACACGCTCAATGAAATCAACGAGCCCCGCCTGATTCTCAGGTTCCATAGGCTCGCCGCCCAAAATCGTCAGACCATCGATAAAGGGATGGTCGAGGCTCTCGATAATCTTGTCCTCGACGGCGCTATCAAAGGGCTCGCCCGCAGCAAAGTCCCACGCAACAGAGTTAAAGCAGTTCTTGCACCCACGACGGCACCCACTCACAAACAGAGAAGTACGAACGCCTTCTCCATCAGCAATGTCGAAATACTTAATGTTCGCGTAGTTCATAGGTAACTCTCCCGGGAGGCCGGGACATATCATCCCGTCCTCAAACATTCTCGGCCTTCGGCCTGCGAAACTGCGGGCGGGACGATATGTCCCGGCCTCATGCAAAGGGTAACTCAATGAACGAAGCGAACATCGAGTATAGGGTTCGAGGTCCAATAAAAACTGGGTTGCGGCTCAACCACCATCGCAAGTAAATCGCAGCTGCAACTCGAATTATTTCCGCTAAGAACTTCGAGGAGTGAGCAGACTGCGCGCTGCATCTCAACTACATCAACTTGGCTGAGACGAGAGGGCCGCTTGGGCTTTTGCTCGATATGAGTTCCGCACGCAAAGAAGGCCACTTAATGTGGCCTTCGTCTTGCGCAGGACTGTCCGAAATAGCGAGCAAAAGCCCAAGCGGCCCTCTCGGCTCAGCCCCGGAGCGGTATTAGAGATGCAGCACGCGGTCGCGGATCTCCTCGGTTCGACCCTGGTTCCAGAACTGGGTACCGATGTAGCCGCACGTACGACGAGCGACGTTCATCTTCTCCTGGTCGCGGTTGCCGCAGTTGGGGCACTCCCACACCAGCTTGCCATCGTCCTCGACAATCTTGATCTCGCCATCGTAGCCGCACACCTGGCAGTAGTCGCTCTTGGTGTTGAGCTCGGCGTACATGATGTTGTCGTAGATGTACTGCATCACACGAATGACAGCCTTGAGGTTGTCCTGCATGTTGGGAACCTCAACGTAGGAGATAGCACCGCCCGGCGAAAGCTGCTGGAACATGCCCTCGAACTTAAGCTTGTCGAAAGCATCGATCTCCTCGGACACGTGGACGTGATAGCTGTTGGTAATGTAGCCCTTGTCCGTCACGCCCGGGATAATGCCAAAACGGCGTTGCAGGCACTTGGCGAACTTGTAGGTCGTCGACTCCAACGGCGTACCGTACAGCGAGAAATCGATATCGCTTTCGGCCTTCCACTCGGCGCACTTGTCATTCATGCGCTGCATGACGGCCATGGCAAACGGCGTGCCCTCCTTCTCGGTGTGGCTGTGACCCGTCATGTACTTGACGCACTCATACAGGCCAGCATACCCCAGGCTGATGGTGGAATAGCCGCCCACGAGCAGCTTATCGATCGTCTCGCCCTTCTTCAGACGCGCCAGGGCACCGTACTGCCAAAGAATCGGCGCGGCATCCGAAAGCGTGCCCATCAGGCGCTCATGACGGCACAGCAGGGCACGATGGCACAGCTCGAGGCGCTCGTCGAAGATCTTCCAGAACTTGTCCATGTCCTGATGCGAGCTCAGCGCGACATCGGGCAGGTTGATGGTCACAACACCCTGGTTAAAGCGGCCATAGTACTTAGGTTTGGTCGGGTCATAGTTCAGCGCGTTGGCGACATTGTTAAAGCCGTTGCCCGAGCGGTCGGGCGTCAAGAAGCTGCGGCAACCCATGCAGGTGTAGCAATCGCCGTTGCCGGCGGTCTCGCCCTTCGACAGCTTGAGCTCGCGCATCTTCTTCTCGGAGATGTAATCGGGCACCATGCGCTTGGCGGTGCACTTGGCAGCCAGCTGGGTCAGGTAGAAGTACGGGGAATTCTCGTGAACGTTATCGTCCTCGAGTACATAGATAAGCTTGGGGAATGCCGGGGTAATCCACACGCCGGCCTCGTTCTTAACGCCCTCATAGCGCTGACGAAGCGTCTCCTCCACGATCATGGCAAGGTCGTGCTTCTCCTGGGGCGTACGGGCCTCGTTAAGATACATAAAGACCGTCACGAACGGCGCCTGGCCATTGGTGGTCATAAGGGTCACGACCTGATACTGAATCGTCTGGACGCCGCGACGGATCTCGTCACGCAGGCGATCCTCAACGACCTCGCGAACCTTTTCGGGAGATGCGGAAACGCCGAGCTCCTCGAGCTCGCGGGCGACCTCGCCACGAATCTTTTGACGGCTCACTTCAACAAAGGGGGCGAGATGGGTCAGCGAAATAGACTGGCCGCCGTACTGGGAGGAAGCAACCTGGGCGATAATCTGCGTCGCGATGTTGCAGGCAGTCGAGAAGCTGTGCGGCTTCTCGATCAGCGTGCCCGAGATAACGGTGCCGTTCTGGAGCATGTCCTCCAGGTTCACCAGATCGCAGTTGTGCATGTGCTGGGCAAAGTAATCCGAATCGTGGAAATGGATCAGGCCCTCATTATGGGCATCCACGATCTCCTGGGGCAGCAGCACGCGCTGGGTCAGGTCCTTGGAAATCTCGCCGGCCATATAGTCGCGCTGAACGGAGTTGACGGTCGGGTTCTTGTTGGAGTTCTCCTGCTTGACCTCTTCGTTATTGCACTCGATCAGCGACAGAATCTTGTCGTCGGTCGTGTTCTTCTGGCGCTTCAGGCTCTGAACATAGCGATAGATGATGTAGTGGCGGGCAACCTCGTAGCAGTCGAGACGCATGATCTCGTCCTCGACCAAATCCTGAATCTCCTCGACCGAAACGGTGTGGCCCGCGTTCTCGCATGCCTCGGCGACATTTTGTGCCGCATAAACCACCTGGCGGTCGGTTAGACGAGAGCTCTCCTCGACCTCCAAGTTTGCGGCGCGGATGGCATTGACGATCTTATCGATGTCAAAGACAACCTCGGTGCCGCTGCGCTTGATGATCTTCATCCTCTTGCCTCTTTCACGTCGTAGTCTCATTGCGTTTCAGAGCCAAACGATGCCCGACAGGGCTTGCCCCTGTCTTGCGGCGCCGTCGCGCAATCTTTGTTCTCGATAAACCATAAGCCTCCATGCGGACATTCCCTGGAGCCGATCAAGCGGTTCAAGGACACGTTCAAAAGAGGCAGTTAAGGTCTTCGTTCTCTGTCCGCCATCTATCATACGACAAAGACGCATCTATATCCTGTATTCTTTTTTTAGGCCAAACACAACATATAGTGTTTCAGCAGGTCAAAGCAATTAGTCATTTTGCAGACGCATTATAAATGAGGGGTATTTGACAAGTCGGTAAAACGTTACCAACACGGCTACCTGCATGGCAGTTATAAAACCCCCTTAGTCAAGCCGCTGACAAATCCTACCAAAACCAAGCCGCTCACGCCAAAATAATCCAAAAGATTGCGCTTGACCAACATGTTGCGGTCACGCTCGGTCAGGACGTATGCAATCAGCCAGTGCCCCTACAGGATGCGAAGATCATCGCACGCGGATCTTGAGTTCAATATCTGGTGCCACATTTGACGACATAAAACAAAACAGCCCAGAGACATAGTCTCTGAGCTGCGAACATTTGGTGGGCGTTAGAAGATTTGAACTTCTGACCTCTTCCGTGTCAGGGAAGCGCTCTCCCCCTGAGCTAAACGCCCAAATGGAGCGGACAACGGGGCTCGAACCCGCGACCCCAACCTTGGCAAGGTTGTGCTCTACCAACTGAGCCATGTCCGCCTGCGAGGATTTAATATACGGGATGATCCACCCAAATGCAAGAACTATTTTAAAATAATTTGAAAATAGTTCCCGATAGCGATGGCCCCCGCCTGCTTTGCCGTTCATTACAT
The DNA here is from genome assembly GCF_009876115.1 of Collinsella aerofaciens. Taxonomy (GTDB): domain Bacteria; phylum Actinomycetota; class Coriobacteriia; order Coriobacteriales; family Coriobacteriaceae; genus Collinsella; species Collinsella aerofaciens_N. The sequence goes on from NZ_WWSY01000003.1 coordinate 122,915, forward strand.
TGGAAGGACGGAGATCACGAGGAAATCACGAGGAAAGAGTCCCAGCAGCGAGCGGCGCCCCAGTGCCCCGCAGCGTCAACAAAAAACGCGGTTCGTTAGAACCGCGTAAGATAGTTGGAGCGGACAACGGGGCGTCCGCGTATCCGCTTTCGCGGATCCGCACCGGCTTCGGCCGCCTGTCGGCGTCCTCGCCAGCTCGCTACAAACGCTCCGCGTTTGCCTAACGCTCGCTCCCTCTCGGGTTCGAGCCCAAGCGACGGGTACGAAAAAGCCCGGCTACCGTAGTAGTCGGGCTGTTGCGCTTGGAGCGGACAACGGGGCTCGAACCCGCGACCCCAACCTTGGCAAGGTTGTGCTCTACCAACTGAGCCATGTCCGCATATGTAAAACAAAACGGGCGCCGGAGCGCCCGGATGTTGCCTGGAGGCGAAGCCCGGATTCGAACCGGGGGTAAAGGCTTTGCAGGCCTCTGCCTTACCACTTGGCCACTTCGCCGAAAAAGGACCGCTTGAGACGGTCCGGGAATGCAATGGAGCGGACAACGGGGCTCGAACCCGCGACCCCAACCTTGGCAAGGTTGTGCTCTACCAACTGAGCCATGTCCGCTTGCGGGTTATTAATTTACGCGAGTTGTCCTAAAGACGCAAGTACTTTTTTCAAAAAAGTTGCTCAAAGCAAGTTCGTACAGGTAAATAACGCCAAGTCAAGGCGCTATGCGCACGATTCCAATGCTGAGCCAAACAGCTTCACCATCCGAACGCGCGTGCCGACGCCATCCGTACGACGGGCAACTTCCACATTATCGACGAGCATGCGCATGAGCTTGATACCACGTCCGCGTTCCTCGGATGCCACCGGTTCGCTCGCCCCATCGATAGAATAGCCTACACCTCGATCAAGCACCTCGAGCACAACACGGTCCCCATAGGCCTGAACCGTCAGGATGCAGCCAACACCGCCCGCATGGTCATATGCGTTACCCAATGCCTCCCCCAACGCCAATGCGACGTCATAGCGCTCATCACGCCTCAGGGGAAGCGATTCGAGGAGCTCGGCCACACGGTGCCGATAATACGGGAGATTCTCGATGCCTCGCCTTACTTCGACGCTCTTGCTCCATCGCGGCAACTCCCCCACCGGAATGGCGGGAATCGACTCCCGCGCCGGGCCCGCGACATGCAGGATGTCGACAAGTCGGGCAATTTCCAAAAAGCGAACGACCTCATCGGAGGCGTTAACGAGCGAAAGCAGCCCCTCATGCCTCATAAGCTCTCTGGCACGTGTAAGCAAAAACGCCAAGCCCGTCGAGTCGATAAAGCCCACGGTCTGGCAATTGATGACAACACGACGCACGCCCCGGTCGATCAAATTATCCAACCGTCGGCGCAGTGCGGGCACCGAGGCGATGTCGATATCGCCCGGTGGCGTCAAAACCGCTATGTCATTCCACTCATTCATACGACCATGGTTCCCCAAAAGAGCTCGCTCGATGCACACGTTTCTTCAACCGTAGAGATTTTGCCCGTCAGGCGTCGTGACCTACGATCGACCTCGTAAAAACTCAAGGGAGACCAGCGCGATGTCATCGTTCAGCGCCGACTCGGTATAGCGGTCAAGCTCGCCCAAGACCTTACCGCAGATCCCCGATACGCCCTCACCCGAGACAGAGAGCAAAAGATCGCGAAGGCGTTGTTCGCCAAAGAAAGCACCCGAGCGATCACGTGCTTCGATTGTTCCGTCGGTATACATAAATAGCATGTCACCAGGAGCGAATGTAAACACGCCCGTCTCGTAGACCATGCTCTCAAAGGCACCGATCACGCCCGATTGGCACCCAAGGAGCTCCACTTCTCCCCCGCAGGTCTCGCCGCCGCCAAGCGGCGTCGACGACGGCCTAATGACCATAGTGGGAGGATGTCCCGCCGAGCAATAGGTAGCGCGACCCGCCTTAAGATCGATCTTGGCGATAAACGCCGTCACAAACGTCTCGACCCTCGAAAAGCCCATGAGCATGCTATTGAGCGAGCGAGCCATACGGGCAGGCCCCGCACCCTCCCAGGCATAGGCCGTCAGCGCTGTCTTGACGAGTGCTGACATCGAAGCCGCCTCGATTCCCTTGCCGGATACATCGCCCAAAATCATAACGGCACAATCGTCGGGAAGTCGGACAAGCGTATAGAAGTCACCGCCGACCAACGCAGAATTCGTTGCCGATAGGTATACCGAATCGGTTGCAATGCCCGGAACGTCACCAAGCGAATTTCTCATGCCAACCTGAAGCGTCTGAGCGATATGACGCTCCTCGCGTTTTTGAGACTCGCCTTCATAGATCAGCTCAAAGTCATGCGCCAGATGCACCAGGTAGTCGTATTCAAGGTCGTCAATTGGTTCTTGGCTGCCATCACGGAGCAGCAAGGCACGCGTCGTCGGCCCCTTGGCAACGTCGGCGGGAACGATTACATCGTTGTTCTGCCGACCGCCGCCCTCCAAACGAACGCGTCCCGCCTCGAAGCCGGAATCGACATAGAGGCCCTGGCACGGCAAGCCATGAGCCCTCAACCATCCGCCCATAGGCATGGATTCGTCGACGCGGGTCAAGCGCACATGCTTAAGATCATCAGCACTCGCACCGCCCAGCACCGACGGCTCAAAACCATCGGAAGCGACCCCCAAACGCGCAGCCGGTGCGGTGGTGGAAAAGAAGAGCGACTCAGGGTCTCCCGGCAGCGCCACGCGACTGCCGCCCTCAAAATCGATGACATAAGCTTCGAGGCCCGCATCGTACTCCACGGGGCAAAAATGGCAATTGAGCACGGCGCAGATTTCGGACGAAACGGCGTGCGAAGCAGCAACCGGATCATCAAGATAGGTAAATAGCTCATCGCGCAGCACGTTGAGCGAACGACCAAGTTCTGCCGTGCGGCGCGAACGTAAGCTCGACGCCATGCCGACCAGCTGAATAGACAGGTAATCGCAGATGACCTCGAGCACGTTAAGGTCATAGGCAAGTGGCGCCTGGGGGCGTTTCCAGCCAACTTCCAACACACCAAGGACCTGCGTGCCGTAAAACACGGGAAGGCAGATCTCGCTGCGATACGGGGGCATATCCTGCACGCGCAGCAAGTGCTTGGAACGATTGTCCAAATCCATGAACATACCCGAAGCAACCCGGTCGCCCTCAAGGTCCTGCTGGATCGACAGGCGACAAGCACGCGACTCGCGAAGCACGTAGGTCGGAATGCCCGCGCCGTACGGCATAAACTCAGGCAGATAGCTGTCCTCAAGCTCCTTAGAAACACCGCGGAGCTTAAAGCCGCCGCTCTCGGAAAAATAGATAGCCGCACCGGAGGCATCGAGCGTTCCAACGAGCTGATTCAAAACGGTATCGAGCAAGCTGGGGAGCTCATCGGAGCCCACGGTACTCATAATGACCGAAAGGGTGCCCGAAAGGCGTTTATTCGCCACCCTAAGCTCCGATAGCGCACGTTTGAGCTGACGGTCGTGGGAATACTGTTCTTCGATGCTGTGAAGCGCCACCAGGACGCGCGGCGCACGACGTCCAAAGATACGCGGAGGTGTAACAGAACCCGCACGAACCAAGACGGGAATAAAGGACCCGTCACTCAGCTTGAGCATCAGCTCGCTCTCGGAGCCATCGGTCTCAAACGGCAGACGATGTTCGGTCGCGCGCTCAAAGGCAGACGAGTACAGAACGTCTTTGACATCACCGTTGATGACATCAGCGCGCTCCTCGCACATCAGGTCGAGCAGACGATTATTCACATGCAGAATGGTTCCGTCGAGCTCACAGATGATGACAGCATCGCTCGTGATCTCGACCAGTTGGGCAACGTCTGCCCACTCGTTGCGCTCAAGCGTTTCCATCGTGGACCTCACCGTCTATCGGTAACAAAAAAGCCTCCGAAGAGGCTTCTCAAATGCGATGGTGTCGGAGGCGGGACTTGAACCCGCATGACCAAAAAGCGGTCACTAGCACCTCAAGCTAGCGCGTCTGCCAATTCCGCCACTCCGACATGCTATGTTGTTGATTCGCGGTTCGTTTTGTTAGACCCGCGCGTTCAACGAGGAAGATAATAACCTATGATTCGAGAACTGTGCAAGCACTTTTTTCAAAAAAGTTTACGAATTTGTAAATGCGCTGGTAGACGGACCTGTTCGGGCAGGAATGAGGTTGCTTTCCAACGCGTCCTCGGGCATGCGGCATTATTTTGATTCGCGCTTCGCACTACAAAATAATGCCGCCCCCTGCGGAATGCGTTGGAAAGCAACCTCATTCCGGCCCTAGGGGCACATGCTTCATGCACAGTTCTCAAACATGTTCTGGGGGCTGATGCAAATTTAGTGGCTCGGCTTTGCCGAGCCCTTATATAAGGAGGCCGGAGCTAAAGCTCCGGCCTCACTAAATTTCTTATTAGATAAAGTGAGCGATCAAGGAATCGCACCCCTCTGCAGTGGTAACACAGGGCCCGTGCTGGACTTAGTTTTCAGAACATTCCGCAGACCAGGAAACCCCCTTATCCGCAGCTCCGAAGGAGCAGGATAAGGGGGTTTCCATGGTCGAGGACGTTCTGAAAACTAAGTCCAGCACGGGCCCGGACGATAACAACCGGCTACAGGTCGATGTGCGATTCCTTGATCGGGAACGGCTCCGCGAAGTGGCACGCGCAGCAGTGACCCGGGGCAACTTCCTTAAACTCGGGAAGCTTCTCGGAGCAGATGCCCTGCGCGATCGGGCAGCGCGTGTGGAAACGGCAGCCGGTCGGCGGATCCAGCGGCGACGGCGGATCGCCAGCGAGAATGATGCGCTTGCGGGTCTTCTGGATATCAGGATCGGGCACCGGCACGGCAGACAGCAGCGACTGCGTGTACGGGTGGTGCGGCTCGCTATAGAGCGTCTTCCAGTCCGAGACCTCGACCATCTTGCCCAGGTACATAACGGCAACGCGATCGGATATGTGCTGCACGACGGACAGGTCGTGGGCGATAAACAGATATGCGGTACCAAACTTGTCCTGGAGTTCCTTGAGCAGGTTCAGGACCTGAGCCTGAATGGAAACATCCAGAGCGGAAACGGGCTCGTCGCAGATGATCAGCTTGGGCTTCAGGGCGAACGCGCGGGCGATGCCGACACGCTGACGCTGACCGCCCGAGAACTCATGCGGATAGCGGTTGATGTGCTCGGGGTTCAGGCCGACGACGTCCAGCAGCTCGCGGACGCGCTCAATGCGCTCCTCCTTGGTACCCACGCCATGAATGGTCATGGGCTCGGAGACGATCTCGCCGATGGTCATACGAGGGTTGAGCGAAGCATAGGGGTCCTGGAAGATGAACTGCATCTCGCGACGCATGTCCTTGATCTCATGTTTGCTCATCTCGGCAACGTCTTTACCCTGGAAGAACACTTTGCCTGCCGTCGGCTTGGTCAGGCGCATGATGGTGCGGCCCGTGGTGGACTTACCGCAACCAGACTCGCCGACCAGGCCAAAGGTCTCGCCCGGATAAATCTCGAACGAAATGTCATTCACAGCAGAGACGACACGCTTGGAGAAGCGCTTGGCGAACATGCCGGACTCAGCGGGAAACTCCTTAGAGAGGTGCTCGACCTTCAGCAGCGGAGTACGCTCGTTGGTATCTGCCATTACGCCTCGCCTCCCTTCTTGGAATCCTTACGCGTACGGGACGTCTCAGGAGCGTTCTTGAGGAACTCGGGGTCACCGGAGTAGTGGCACGCAGAGTAGTGACCAGACTCGGTGACAACGCGCTCGGGGCGCTGCTTGCGGCACTTGTCCGTCGCATAGGGGCAACGAGGAGAGAAGACGCAGCCCTCAGGCAGGTTCATGAGCGAAGGCGGGTTGCCGTGAATCGGCGTCAGCGGCTTCTTCTCTTCGATGGCCTGCTCCGGGATGGAGCGGATAAGACCCCAGGTGTAGGGATGGCGGCTCTCGTAGAAGATTTCCTCAGCAGTACCGAACTCGACGGGACGGCCGGCGTACATAACCATGATCTTATCGGCCATATCGGCGACGACGCCCAGGTCATGGGTGATCATGATGATGGCGTTGCCGTTCTTCTCCTGCATCTCCTGCATGAGCTCGATAATCTGAGCCTGAATGGTAACGTCCAGAGCAGTCGTGGGCTCGTCGGCAATCAGAATATCGGGGTCGCAGGCAAGAGCCATAGCGATCATGACGCGCTGACGCATGCCGCCCGAGAACTGGTGCGGATACTCATTGACACGCTTCTCGGGCTCGGGGATACCAACGAGGTCCAAAAGCTCGGTAGCGCGCTTGAGTGCCTCCTGCTTGGAGTAGCCACGGTGCAGACGGAGGCCCTCGCCCACCTGCTTGCCGATCTTATAGACCGGGTTCAAGGAGGTCATAGGATCCTGGAAAATCATCGCGATGTCGTTACCGCGAATGTGCTGCATCTCTTCCTCGGTCATCTCGAGGATAGAACGACCGCGATAGCGAACGTCGCCGCCCTCAATCTTTCCCGGAGGCATCGAGATAAGACCCATGATGGTCATGGCGGTCACGGACTTACCGGAACCAGACTCACCAACGACACCCAGGGTCTCGCCGCGATCGAGCGTGTAGGAGACACCATCGACGGCGCGAACGACGCCATCCTCGGTGTGGAAATACATCTTAAGGTCATCGACCTCGAGCAGATGCTGGCCCTCGGGAACCGGCTGGTCCTTCAGGTCCACATAGTTCTTGTTCTTCTTCATCCTTATGCGTCCTTCATCTTGACGTCGAGGGCGTCGCGCAGACCGTCACCCAACAGGGTGAAGGCGAGCACCGTCGAGAGAATTGCCAGACCGGGCATGATCATCATCCAGGGAGCAGTCAGAAGATACTGCTGACCGTCCTGAATCATGGAGCCCCACGAAGGCGTAGGCGGAATAACGCCCATGCCGAGGAAGGACAGAGCGGACTCGGTCAGAATGGCGCCACCGATGTTCATGGTCGCGTAGACCACGATGGAGGCGACGGAGTTCGGGAAGATGTGACGCACGACAATACGAGCATCAGATGCACCCATCGCGCGCGCAGCGTCAACATAGTCGTTTTCCTTGACCGTCAAGATTGCAGAGCGGAAGACGCGCGCAATCGAAGGCCAACCGAGAATACCGATGGCGATAAAGACGTTCTGAAGACCACGGCCGATAACGGCGATCATGGCGACAACGAACAGCACGTACGGGAACGCCAGGAAGATATCCGCACAGCGCATGATGATCGTATCCCAGATGCCGCCATAGAAACCGGCCAGAGCGCCCATGACCAGACCGATCAGCGTGGAGATGGCGGTGGCCATAATGCCGACGGACAGCGAAACGCGTGCGCCGTAGATAACGCGGACGAGAATGTCACGGCCAAGGGCGTCGGTGCCAAACGGGTGCTCTGCACACGGAGCCAGCAGCGACGTCTCGGCCATGGTGGTCGAGTCGGAAGCCGTCGGCGAACCGAGCCAGGGCTTCGCCCACAGATCGGCAGTCAGCGCAACCAAAACGACGATGATGATCCAGCAGACACCGATAACGGCGAGCTTGTTCTTACGAAGACGCTTAAAAGCGTCGCCCCACAGCGTGCGGGACTTGGCGGGAGCAGATGCGGCCTTGGTGGCGGTAGCCTGCTCCTGAGACTGAGAATCAGTTTCCTGCATGAGACGTACCTCCCTTAGGCCTTATCCGACGGACCGCCAAGGCGGATGCGCGGGTCGAGGAATGCATAGCTAATGTCGACGAGCAGGTTGATCACCATGACGACGACGACAATGAGCGTAACGCCGCCCATAACGATGGGCCAGTCACGCATGCTAATGGCGCGATAGACCTCATAGCCGATACCGGGCCAGTTAAAGACCGTCTCGGTCAGGATGGCGCCCGAAAGCATGCCACCAAAGTCGACACCAATATAGGTAACGACGGGGATGAGTGCATTCTTAAGCGCATGCTTGATGATGATCGCGCGATTGGAGAGACCCTTGGCCTTTGCCGTACGGATGTAATCCTGGTTCATGACGTCAAGCAGCTGCGAGCGCATAATGCGGGCGGCATAAGCGGTCGATACCGAAGCCAGCGTAATGGTCGGAAGCACATAGTGCATCCAATCCTGATACTGAGAGCTGGAACCGCCGGCACCCGAGATCGGCATGGAGAATGCACCGCCGGTGGCGTCCTTGAGAATGACGCCAAAGAACAGCTGCAGCAACATACCGAGCCAGAAGGCCGGGACGGCAACGAGAATCGACGTGGTGAGCGTTACCAAAATATCCCAGAAGGAATAACGCTTAACCGCCGAAATGATACCCGCACCGATGCCCATGATTGCCTCGAGCACGATGGCGCACGCGGCAAGTTTGACCGTATACGGATACTTCTGGGCAAAGATTTCCGTAACCGGCAGCTTGCGCTGGTACGAATTGCCCAGATCGCCATGAAGCAGACCGTTCATGTAATACAAGTAACGGTCCACGAGCGACGTTTGAACGGGGTCGCCGTTCTCGTCAAGGATCGCATTGCCGTCCTCGTCCGTCTGGACCAGGTGATAGCGAACGCGAAGCTGAAGCTCCACCTCGGGGGACAGAGCCTTGTCTCCACCGATCAGCTTGATCGGATCTCCCGGCACGATATTCTGGAGGGCGAACAGAATCAGCGTAACGCCCAAAAACACCGGGATGAACTGAAGCACACGTTTAACGATGTACTTACCCATACCACTCCCCTATCTAGGGATTAACCTAAATGGGATGCCGATCGCCAGACCGGCATCCCAAAATTACCATCAGCCAGTTTACCCCAGGTTAGGGAGAACTGTATGTTTCCCATGAGGTCTACGTAAATACTTGACCCTCACGGAAGCTGCAAACTCTTAGGCGAGCTCAGCGGTACCCAGCTCGGCGTGTTTCTGCGGATCGACATAGAGGTGCTTGATGCGATCGGAGCCGGCGATGGTGTGCGTGTAGAACATCACCGGGATGACCGGGCAGTCGGCAGCGACCATTGCGTCGGCCTCCTGCATCTTAGCGACGCGCTCTTCGTCGTCAACCGTGGTGCGAGCCTCGTCGACCTTGGCGTCGAACTCAGGGTTGTTGTAACCAGAGCGGTTGTCGCCACCGAGGGAGTCGGAGTGGAACAGCGGATACAGGAAGTTGTCCATGATCGGGTAGTCGGCAATCCAGCCCAGACGACCGAACTGATAGTTGAAGTTCTGGTACTGCTCGAGCAGCGCAGACCACTCAGGGGTATCGGAGACGGCGGTAACGCCGACCTTGGCGAGGTCGCCGATGATGGACTCCATGATCTCCTTGTGGCCACCGTCCTGGTTGTAGGAAAGGGTCACGCTAATGCCACGGTCGCCGTTGGCACCGGCAGGAGCAACCTTGTCGAGGTACTCGTTAGCCTTGTCGACGTCGTAGGCGCAGAACTCCCATGCGCCCTCCTTGTAGCCATCGATGCCCGGAGGAACAATGCCGTCGGCGGGGGTACGGGTACCCTTGAAGATGGTCTTGCAGATGGCCTCGCGGTTAATGGCCAGGGAGATACCCCTGCGCAGGTCGGCGTTGTTGAACGGCTCGGCCGTGGTGTTGCAGGTCAGGTAGTAGGTGGAAGGCTCGGCGCCGAGCAGCATGCGCTCGCCGTCGCCCATGGTGTAGCCGTCCTTGGACACGCCGCGATCCTTCTTGGCAGCGTCGATCTGAGCAACGGGAACGTCGCAGATATCGAGGTTACCGGCCTGGAACTCCTTGTAGGCGGTCTCCATGTCCTTGATGACCTGGAAGTGGATGCCATCGATCTTGGCCTTGTCGCCATAGTAATCGTCGAACTTCTTGAGGTTGATCTCCTGACCATCCTCCCACTTGCCGTCCATCATGAACGGGCCGTTACCGATCGGGGCAAGGTAGAAGCTCTTGACATCGGACTCGGCGCACTCGGGAACCGGGGACAGAGCCGGGTGAGAGGCGACGAAGGGGAAGTCGGCGTAAGCGGAAGACAGCTTAACGACGAGGGTCTCATCGTCGGGGCAAGTAACACCGCTGAGCTCGGTAGCGTTACCGGCAAGTAGATCGTCATAGCCCTCGACCATGGAAAGGTGATAGGAGACCTCGGAAGGACCGTACTCGGTAGCGATGGCCGACTTGGTGTTGACCAGACGCTCCCAAGCGAGCTTGAAGGACTTGGAGGTAACGTCGTCACCGTTGTGGAACTTGGCCTTCTTGATCTTGAAGGTGAACTCGGTGGCGTCGTCGTTGGCCTCGAAGGACTCGCAAGCCAGCGGGACGATCTTGCCCTTCTCGGCGTCGTAAGAGGTCAGAGCATCGAACAGCTGGTACTCGACCTGAGTGCCCTGATCCTCCTGGACGTTGTAGGGGTCGATGCAGACCGGGTTGTTAATGTAGAAGTTCAGCGTCGAACCGGACTCAGAACCGGAAGCGTCGCCGCCCTTCTTGCCGCATGCGGCAAGAAAAGCCATGGAGCTCGCAGCAAGGGTACCGCCGACAAAGGCGCGACGACCCATAACGGGCTGGTGGAACATAGAATCAGCCATGCCATCCTCCTTATGAGATAGGACAAAGAAATGTTCAGTCGGACATATGTCGAGACAATCCGATCCGAACCATCAAAACGCCGCCCGCTGCTATGGCTGGTTATGCACAACAGACCAACGTTTTGCAATACAGTAGCGCATTTTATGCACGATTTGGGGCTAATTCCGGTTAACGGTCGAGAATTTCTTTAGTTGGGCGAAGTATGTGGGGATATTTTGACTCTGTTACAAGTCTGTAAACAAAAAGGGCCCCGCACATGCGGGACCCTTTACAAACGTATAAACGCCGATGCTTAGTAGCCGACGATGCCCTGCGGGAAGAAGAACATGCACAGGACGACACACACGGCAAAAACGACGGCCATAATTACCGTCAGGCGATCGAGGTTCTGCTCCATGACGCCCGTGGCGGAGCTGGAGTTATACAGCGAGCTAGCGATCATATCCGAAACGCCGGTGCCCTTACCGGAATGCATCAGGACGAGAATCGTCAGCGCCACGGCAGAGACAGCCCAAACGACAAACAGAAGAATCTGGAACGGACCCATAGATAAGCTCCTTAATAGAACAATTCAAACTCCAGTACTGTACCACAACCCCCAACACTCCCCCACCTGCCATTTATGGACGGGGTAGAAATGGCAGAAATACCAAAAAAGGGGGTCGTCCAGTTGTGGACAACCCCCCTACTAGAAAACGATATTTGTTTTCCTATTAGGCCTCGGTGGCGAGCACGCGACCCGTCATCTCGGCGGAAGGCTCAATACCAGCCATGGTGAGCATGGTCGGAGCGATATCGGAAAGACGGCCGTCCTCGATACCGGTGAGCTTGACCTTCTCATCAACGATGATGAACGGCACGCGGTTGGTGGTGTGAGCCGTAAACGGATGCTTGGAACCGTCGGAAGCAACGTCAAACATGTGATCGGCGTTGCCATGGTCGGCGGTAATCAGCGCAAAGCCGCCCTTGGCGAGAATCGCCGGGACAACCTTGGACAGGGCATCGTCAACAGCCTCGACGGCCTTAACGGCGGCGTCGAAGACACCGGTGTGACCAACCATGTCGCAGTTCGCGAAGTTCACGATGTAGAAATCAGCGCGATCCTCGTTGATTGCGGCGACGAGCTTCTCGGTAACCTCGGGAGCGCTCATCTCAGGCTGCAGATCGTAGGTAGCGACCTTGGGGGAAGCGACGAGCACGCGCTCCTCGCCCTCCTTGGGCTCCTCGATGCCGCCGTTGAGGAAGAACGTCACGTGAGCGTACTTCTCGGTCTCGGCGGTGTGCAGCTGCTTCAGGCCATTGGCGGCGATAACGTCGGCCAGGACGTTCTCGGGGAACGTCTTGGGGAAGGCGACTTCGACGTCAAACGTCGGGTCGTACTCGGTCATCGTCACAAAGTGCGAGAGCTTGATTTGCTCGCGCTCAAAGCCGTCGAACTCCTTGTCCGTGAACACGCGGGTCATCTGACGAGCGCGGTCGGGACGGAAGTTGAAGAAGATGGCCGCGTCGCCCTCGTGGATGCCCTCGTTGTGGGCAGCGAAGGGCTCGACGAACTCGTCGCCGCGCGGATCCTTCTCGTAGTAGGCCTTGATACCGGCAACGGGATCGGTATCGGCATCGGACGCGTTGACCATGACATCGTAGGCGCGCTGGATGCGCTCCCAACGGTTGTCGCGGTCCATGGCCCAATAGCGGCCCGAAACGGTGGCAACGCGAGCGTCGCAACCGGTCTCCTCGGAGATCTTAGCCAGGAAGGCGCAAAACTCACTCATGTAGCCGGCACCGGACTGCGGGTCGACGTCGCGGCCATCCATAAAGGCGTGGACGCGAACGGTCTTGACGCCATGCTGGGCAGCCATCTTGACCAGAGCCTCGACGTGGTTCATGTGAGAATGAACACCGCCAGGGCTCATAAGGCCCATGAGGTGAAGAGTCTTGCCTTCGGCCTTGACATCGTCCATAGCCTTGACGAAGACCTCGTTCTTGGCGATGGAGCCGTCCTTGATGGCATTGTTGATGCGCGAAAGCTCCTGGAACACGATGCGGCCGGCACCGATGTTGAGGTGACCCACCTCGGAGTTACCCATCTGGCCATCGGGAAGGCCCACGTCCTCGCCCGAAGCGCCGAGCGTGGTGTGGGGGTACTGAGCGTACAGGCTATCAAGGAAGGGCGTCTTAGCAGCGGCGACGGCGTTCTCGCCATCGGCCGGAGCAAGGCCGCAACCATCCATGATGATCAGGAGTGCAGGAAGATGACGCTGTGCCATATGTCCTACTCGCCTGCCTTGACGACCATAGAGGCGAAGTCGGCAGCCTTGAGCGAAGCGCCGCCCACGAGGGCGCCGTCAACGTCGGGCTTAGCGACGAGCTCGGCAATGTTGCCGGGCTTAGCGGAACCACCGTAAAGGACACGAATGCCGTCGGCGAGCTCCTCGCCAAACATCTCCTTGAGGGTCTCACGGATAGCGCCGCAGACCTCCTGAGCGTCCTCGGCGGTAGCGGTCTTGCCGGTGCCGATGGCCCAGATGGGCTCGTAGGCGACGACGACCTGCTTGGGGCAGGTGATCTCAAGACCAGCAAGGCCAGCCTTGACCTGGTTCACGACGTGCTCGACATAGGTGCCAGCCTCGCGGACCTCGAGGGACTCGCCGCAGCAGAAGACAGGAACAAGACCGGCGGCAACGAGAGCCTTGGCCTTCTTGTTCTGATCCTCGTCGGTCTCGTGGAAGTAGTCGCGACGCTCGGAGTGGCCGATGATGCAGTAGGTGCAGCCAGCAGACTTGAGCATGTCGCAAGAGGACTCACCGGTGAAGGCACCCTTGGCCTCCCAGTACACGTTCTGTGCACCGAGGGCGATGGGGGCAGCCTGAATACGGTCATGAACCGTGGTGATGTCGATGGTCGGAGGGCAGACGAGCACCTCGACGCCAGCCGGAACCTCGGGCAGAGCCTGAGCCAGCTCGTCGGCGAGCTTGGCGGCCTCGGCGACGTCGTTGTTCATCTTCCAGTTACCAGCGATAAGAAGGGTGCGATTAGGCATCGAGAAGCGCCTCCACTCCGGGCAGGGCCTTACCCTCGACGAGCTCCATGGAAGCGCCACCACCGGTGGAGATCCAGCTCATCTTGTCGGCCAGGTTGAACTTGTTGACAGCTGCGACGGAGTCGCCACCGCCGATGATCGAGGTGCAGTCGGCCTCGGCGACAGCCTCGGCGATAGCCTGGGTGCCGTGAGCGAAGTTGTCGAACTCGAAGACGCCCATGGGGCCGTTCCAGAACACGGTCTTGGCACCCTTGACGGCCTCGGCGTAAAGCTCCTCGGTCTTGGGGCCGATGTCCATGCCCTCGCGATCGTCGGGGATAGCGTCGGAAGCGACAACCTCGGGGACAGCGTCCTCGCCAAAGTGATCGGCAACGCGGTTGTCGATGGGGAGCAGGATCTTGACGCCCTTCTCCTCGGCCTTCTTGAGCATCTCGCCGGCGCGCTCGACCCAGTCCTCTTCCTTGAGGGACTGACCGACGGTCAGGCCCTGAGCCAGGAAGAAGGTGTAGGCCATGCCGCCACCGATGATCAGGGTGTCAGCGGAGTCGATGAGGTGATCGAGAACGCCGATCTTGGAGGAAACCTTGGAACCGCCGACGATAGCGACGAAGGGGCGCTCGGGCTCGGCGAAGATGCCGGTCAGCGTGTCGACCTCCTTCTCGAGCAGGAAGCCAGCGACGGCAGGCAGGTAAGCGGCGGGGCCCACGACGGAACCCTGGGCGCGGTGAGCGGTGCCGAAGGCATCGAGAACGAAGACGTCACCATAGGAAGCGAGCTTCTTGGCGATCTCGGGATCGTTCTTCTTCTCACGCTTATCGAAGCGGACGTTCTCGAGAACGAGAACCTTGCCCGGCTCGACGGCAGCGACAGCCTCGGCAGCTTTCTCGCCGTAAGTGTCGGCGACAAAGGCAACGTCGAGACCAGAGAGCTCGGCGAGCTTCTTGGCGACGGGCTCGAGGGACAGCTCGGGCTGGAAGCCGGTGCCATCGGGACGGCCGAGGTGGCTCATGAGGATGACGCGAGCGTTGTGCTCAACGAGATAGTTGATGGTGGGCAGGGCAGCCTTGATACGGGTGGTGTCGCCAACGACGCCATCCTTGATAGGCACGTTGAAGTCAACGCGGACGAGAACGCGCTTGCCGTCGACATCGATGTCGCGGACGGTCTTCTTGGTAAAGGCCATGTTTGCTTCTACCTTTCGTACGTGTCTGCCTCCCATTACGGCAGACGATTTCCTATAAAAAGGGCGCGACCCTAGGGTGTAAGCCCTATAAGGCCGCGCCCTTCTTTAGACGCTCAACGAGCTATTCGCTAAAAGCTAAATTAAGCAACGAACTTCTCGAAGTACTTGATGGTGCGAACCATCTGAGAGGTGTAAGAGTTCTCGTTGTCGTACCAAGAGGTGACCTGAACGAGGGTCTGGCCGTTGCCGAGGTCAGAGCACATGGTCTGAGTGGCATCGAAGATGGAGCCATGGGTCT
This sequence comes from Collinsella aerofaciens, assembly GCF_009876115.1. Classification (GTDB taxonomy): domain Bacteria; phylum Actinomycetota; class Coriobacteriia; order Coriobacteriales; family Coriobacteriaceae; genus Collinsella; species Collinsella aerofaciens_N. The sequence goes on from NZ_WWSY01000003.1 coordinate 138,011, forward strand.
CGCCGATGATGTCGGTGGAGACGATGTCGTCCTCGTTGTAACCGAAGGTCTCGGAGATGGTGGCAGCGTAGGCCTTCATAGCGGCGTTGACCTCGTCGACGGTGACCTTCTTGTCAACGACAGCGTAGAGGTTGGTGATGGAGCCGGTCGGCGTCGGGACGCGCTGGGCGGCACCGATGAGCTTGCCGTTGAGCTCGGGGAGAACCAGGCCGATAGCCTTGGCAGCACCGGTGGTGTTGGGGACGATGTTGACGGCGCAGGCACGGCTACGACGCTTGTTGCCCTTGCGCTGCGGGCCGTCGAGCGGCATCTGGTCACCGGTCCAGGCGTGAATGGTGGTCATGATGCCGGACACGATGGGAGCGAAGTCGTTCAGACCCTTGGCCATCGGGGCGAGGCAGTTGGTGGTGCAGGAAGCAGCGGAGATGATGTTGTCCTCAGCGGTCAGCGTCTCATGGTTGACGTTGTACACGATGGTGGGCAGATCGCTGCCGGCCGGAGCGGAGATGACGACCTTCTTGGCGCCAGCGTTGATGTGGGCCTGAGCCTTAGCCTTGCTGGTGTAGAAGCCGGTGCACTCGAGAACGACGTCGACGTCGAGGTCGCCCCAAGGCAGGTTGTTGGCGTCGGCCTCCTTGTAGATCTTGATCTCCTTGCCGTCAACGGTAATGGAATCCTCGCCAGCAACGACCTCGTGATCGCGAGCGTAGTTGCCCTGCGTGGAGTCGTACTTCAGCAGGTAAGCGAGCATATCGGGAGAGGTGAGGTCGTTGATAGCGACGATCTCGGAGCCCTCATGACCGAACATCTGACGGAAAGCCAGACGACCGATGCGACCGAAGCCGTTAATAGCAACCTTTACTGCCATTGTGTCTCCTTTCGTAAGGCCCCCGCAAGCTACAGCGCCTGCCGTTGAGGCCCACAAACTAACCACTCGCCTAATATACCTTTTTTTTGACTTGAATTTCACGAGAATGCTCGAAATTGAAAATCAAATTTACGTTAAAACGTTTTAAAGAATAAAATAGCAGCTAAATCCGTATATAAGTCGATACTTTAGACTACCTGTTTGCTTCAATGAGCTTTTCAAGCCTCAAAACTCGATGGTAGAGGGCCGACTTCGACAAGGGAGGGTCAGCCATCTCCCCCAGATCGCGCAGTGACAGATCGGGATAGCGCTCGCGCAGGTCGCAAAAGACCGCCAAGGCGTCCGGAAGCGTGTCGCGCAAACCCCGCTGTTCGAGCTCATCGATCAACGCAAGCTGATGCTGGGCGGCACCCGCGCTTCTGGTCTGATTGGCCAGCTCGGCATTCACGCGACGGTTCACGTCGTTCTTAACCAATTTGACCGCGCGCGCTTCCTCGATCTCGGCAACGCTGCGCTTGGCGCCGACCAGCTTTAGGAGCTGCTCGATCTCCTCGGCGCTCTTAATGTAGACGGCAAAGGACCCGCGCCGCGCGTTAACGCGCGCATGGACCCCAATCTGCTCCAATAGATCGCAAAGTCCCCGGGCATACTGCTCGCCCTGCACCGCGATCTCCAAATGAAAGTCGCCGCGGGGATCGGCCACGAAACCGCCGGCGATGAGCGCGCCGCGGATGTAGGCAAGCCTGCAGCAGGGACGGGCAACGATGTGCCGGGGAACACCAGCGACGAGCCCTCCCCTGCGGTCGAGAATGCCCAGCAGCACCAGAGCCTTGTCCAGGTCGGGTTGATCGGGCAGGGTAATGAGATAGTTACGGACCTTATGCAAGACCGACTTACGAACGGTGAATTCCGTTTTGAGCTTAAGGATGCGATGCGTCAGTGTGATCATCGTGCGCGCGACGGCACCCGTCTCGGTCGCGACCGTCAAACGATACCGCCCGGAGCCGGCCAGCGAAAGTGTACCGCTCACACGCGTCAGGGCGGCAAGCGTCGACAAATCGCAGTATTCACATTCGGGTTCGCAGCGCGCGAGCTCGTCACGCACCTCGGCGGTAAACGACATGCAGGCCTATGCTTTCGTGTTGGCGCGCGACAAGTCGCGATGAGAAATGCTCACGTGATATTGGGCGCCTTCCAAATAACGTGCCGTGGCCTCGGCGATGGCAACGCTGCGGTGTTGACCGCCCGTGCAACCGATGGCAATAGAAAGCTGTGGCTTGCCCTCCGCGATATAGCCGGGCATGACCGTATCGAGCAGCTGCGTCCAGGCCTTCCAGAACTCCTGGGTCTTGGGATGGTCCAGAACAAAGTCGGAGACTTTCTTATCGAGACCGGTCATGGTGCGCATCTCGGGATCGTAGAACGGATTGGGCAGGAAGCGAACGTCGATCATAATGTCCGCCTCGACGGGCATACCGTGCTTAAAGCCAAACGAGAACACGTGAACGTCCATGAGCTGCTGGTCGGACAACTCGGAGAACGCCATGCGCAATTTGTTGCGCAGAGCAGAGGTGCGCAAGCGGCTCGTATCGATAATCATGTCAGCTCGGTCGCGAACGCCCTGCAGCTGCAGGCGCTCGCGCTGAATCGCATCGGCCGTAGTCTCCCCCGGCTTGGCAATGGGATGGCGGCGGCGGTTTTCACTATAACGACGGATCAGCACCTCGTCAGAGGCCTCGAGAAACACGATGTCACAGCTCATCTCGCGCTCCTCGAGTGCGGCAACGGCATCGAGCAGCTCATCGAACAAGCCCTGACTGCGCAGGTCGCAGGTGACGGCAAGATGCCTGCCCACGCCCGTATTGATGCCGACGAGTTCGGCAAGCTGGGCGATCAGACGCGGAGGCAAGTTGTCGATGCAAAAGTAGCCCATGTCCTCGAACACATGCATGGCCTGCGTTCGGCCCGATCCGGACATTCCGGTGATGATGACGATATCGGGGATGCGCTCCGAGCGCTCCGCCGCATCCATGGCATCTCCCTTTTGCATGTGTGCCTCCTAAAACAAGCGCGGGACCCGGCCAGCGGATCCCGCGCGATCAATTGCCTTTATTGAGTATACCGCCCCAAGCGGATACGAGGCCTGTCTTACGCCTCAAGCGCAGCCTTGAACCAACTTGTAATACTCGTGGGGTGCGTGATGGCGGTGCCGACGACAACTGCCCAGGCTCCCGCATCAATCGCGGCGCGGGCCTCCTCGGGCGTGTGCACGCGGCCCTCGCAGATGATGGGAAGGCCGGGGAATTCCTCGGTCGCCTGACGCAGGAGCGGCAGGTCGGGACCATCGGCCATGGTGCAATCGATAGCGGCAACACCATGAGAAAGCGTGGTGGACACCAGGTCGAAGCCCATGTCGACAGCACGACGAATATCCTCGATGGTGGCACAGTCGGCCATCAGGAGCACGCCCTCCTCGTGCAGCGGACGGAAGGTATCCTCGACGGTCTTGCCATCGGGACGCGGGCGATCAGTGGCATCAATTGCCACGATGTCGGCACCGGCGGCAACGCAGGCACGAGCATGACGCAGCGTCGGCGTGATGTAGACGCCCTCGTGCCCATCCTTCCACAAGCCAATGACGGGGACCTCGCAGCGGCCCTTAATGGCGGCGATGTCAGCAAGACCCTGGCAGCGAATAGCGGCGGCGCCGCCAAGCTCGCAGGCGCGAGACATCTGAGCCATGGTCTCGGGCGTACGAAGCGGCTCGCCCATATAGGCCTGAACGCTCACGACGAGCTTGCCCTTCAGGGATTGAATCAAAGGATCGACGGTCATGTTCGACTCAACCTTTCTCAAAATAGCCTTCTGAGACACCGCACCTTGACGTTCAAACCGTCGCTCGCGTACCGAAGTTCGCTTCGCTCCTCTTTCACGTCATCCTGCGGCACCTCAGAAGGCGCACTTGGTAGTTATGTTTACTTCAACGAGGCAAGAAGGTGTTCGGCGGCACCGATAAGCGGCGCATCGCCCTCCAGAGAACCGATAAGGATCGGTGTGTCCTGAAGCGGGTCGAGCGCCTGGCTGGCATAGCCCTCGTGCACCGAGTCCTTCCACGTCTGCGAGCGCCAATCGGGACCCTGGTGAATCACGCCGCCCGAAAGCACGATGACCTCGGGATCCAAGATGTTGGCAAGCGAGCCCAAGCTGGCGCCCAGCGCAAAGCCGGCGTCATGGATGACCTCGGTCGCCTTTGCGTCGCCAGCGCGGCACAGGTCGTTCACGTCGCGACCGACCGAAGGACGGCTGGGGTCAACTCGACCGAAGCGCTCATCGTACATACGACCAATGGAAGTGCCCGAAGCAACCGACTCAAGATGACCGGAACGCCCGCAGGCGCAGGGAATGCCGGCAGCAGCCGAGCACTCGATGTGGCCCATATGGCCGGCAGCACCATGGAAGCCCTGCATCACGCGGCCGTTCTCGACATATGCGCCGCCGATGCCCGTACCGATGCCAAGGCACAAGACGGAGAACTTGCCCTTACCGACGCCCCAGTGGGCCTCGCCCAGAGCATGAGCCTGCACGTCTCCCACCACGGCAACGGGAAGACCAAGGTCCTCGCGCAGGCGCGGCCCCAACTGAACGCCGGACCAGCCGGGCATGATCTCGTTGGCATACGCGATGGCGCCCGTCTTGGGATCGACGACGCCTGCGGCACCGATACCGACACCGAGGACCTCGACATCGGAATTCGCCTCAAGAGCGGCCTTGATGGACGCCTCGATACGCTGGAAGACGGCCTCGCCGCCCTCCTGGGCCTCGGTAGGAACCTCGGCCTCAAATACGGGATGGGGCACGCTGCCGTCAGCCGGATACTCCATAATGGCAGTCGCAATTTTGGTGCCGCCGATATCGACGGAGCAAACGTACTTGTTCTCCATGTCGCTCTCCTTAGGAGATAAAAACAACTACAGGAAATGCGCCGTCAGACTAGCCGCCACAGCGCGGTAAAGGTTTTCCAGGTGCCCGAGGTTGGGGTGAAAGCGGTCAGGCGTTGACCTAATGGGTCACGCCCGACCACTTGAGCCCCAAGATCGGGTGCCTGGGGAAGCTTTACAGGAGACCGTTGTCCTGGAGGACCTTCTTAATCGCCTCGACGTTCTCGCCGGTCATGGCCTTCACCGGGCGCGGCATGGTCGGGCTGTCGAAGATGCCCATGAGATTCATAGCGGTCTTGAAGGCACCAACGCCGCCGGCATAGCCCTGAACGCCCGAGGTGACATCCCAGATGTGGGAGATCTCGTTGAGGCGATCCTGCTCGGCCTTGACGGTAGCCCAGTCGCCGGCCTGAGCGGCCTTCCACTGGCGCACGTAGCCCTCGGGCTCAACGTTAGCGAGACCCGGGACAGAACCGTCGGCGCCACCGAGGTAGGCGCCGTCGACAACGACCTCGTGACCGGTGAGGATGCTCATCGGATGGCCGTTCTTCTCGTTCTCCTGAACGAGGTAGCGGAACGAGATGTCATCGCCCGAGGAATCCTTGACGCCGGCCAGGACGCCCTCGGCGCCGAGCTTAGCAAGGAGCTTCCAGGGGAGCTTGGTGTGGACGCACACGGGGATGTCGTAGGCGAAGATGGGCAGGTCGAGTTCCTCGTGCAGGATGCGGAAGTGCTCCTCGACCTCGGTCATGCCCTGCAGGGCATAGAACGGGCAGGTAGCGACAAGCGCATCGGCGCCCAACTCCTGAGCGACCTTACCGTGCTCGATCATGCGCTCGGTCTCGGTGTCGATGATGCCGACCAGAACGGGAACGCGGTGGTCGACGATGCGCACGGCCTCGGCGACGATCTGACGACGACGCTCGTCGGTGGAGAAGACGACCTCGCCCGAGGAGCCCAGGAAGAACAGGCCATCGACGCCGGCGTCGATCATGCGGTTGATGCTGCGCTCAAAGGAGGCAACATCGAGCTGGTGGTCTTCGGTATCGGGAACAACGACGGGAGGGATAACGCCGGTGAATTTCTGAGTTGCCACAAGAATCTCCTTAGTTGTCTGGCGGGCAGCCCTATGCCGCCCACTCTTGTTGGCAGTGTCCAGGCCGTCTAGGCCAAAGAACACGGGTAGAACGTTTGGTTAAAGAAGTCGACGACTTCGTTTTCGAACGCATTGATGCGCTCGTGAGCGTATTTGGCATAGATGATATGCCTCCGGTCACACTCAAGACCGTTGAATACGGCAAACTGTCCCTTGGGGTCGCTCACGGTATCCATAAGCGATGTGCCTATGAGCACCGATCCGCGCACCCGAGACGACAGCGCCTCGAGGCCACCGGGAACTGGATTGGCAACCGCCGTGCAGGCAAGGCCCTGCTCGTCCAGAGCAGAAACCGCCAGCGCAACTCCGCCGCCAAGACCCTCGCCCCATGCAAAAATGCGGTCGGGGTCCACGCCATCAAGATTGCGCGCGACCTTCGCCAACGCGCAGCCCCAACGGACGCGCTCGACAAAAGCGGGCGAAGCAATCCCCCGCTGCAGGTCGTCCGCACCAGCAGCATCGTCATCCAGCGCGAGGACGGCATACCCCATGGCGGCAAATCTCGTCATGTGATGCCAGCCGCGCACAGGCCGATCGATGTCGTGGAACATCAGGCACAGCGGCACACGCTCAGATACTCGGGCACGACCAACAGGCTCAATCAAACGAGCGTGGACCGCATCGTCACCGAGTTCAAAGGAAACCTCCGAGTAACGGGCGCAGGGGTTAACAAAGTCAATCGCCGTAATGGCCAGGCCTTGAATCTCAAGATTCGAAGCGCATGTCTCTAAATCAGAAACATCTGCTTGAACATCACCGTGCCAGTCCCGATATTCTGCGAGCCTTGACGAAACCGTTCCAGCAATCCCCGCAAGCTCGGGGACAATCAGCTCATCGATATTGCTCTCGCACTTAGACATGAGCCTCCCCTCCCTCACAGAAAAACGGAATGATCAGATCATCAAAGTCCTGAATCTCCTCGTGGCCAAAGCCCTCAAAGAACTCATGACGCTTTTCACAGGTCAGGTTGTTGTAGACCGCAAACTGCGTCGCCGGCGGACAGACGATATCGGCTGTGCCCGTGCCAAACAGAACGGGGCATTTGACCATGGGGGCAAAGTTCTTGGAATCGAAGTACGCCAGTTTGGCATAGGCTTCCTCGATACGAGTCGAGTCCTCGTCAAACCAACGCGACCAATAGCGCAGACCCTCGTAGGCAATATCGTCGGCGTCCAGATCCCAAACCAGGCGGAAGTCCGATAAGAAGGGATAGAGGATGGCCGCGCGATTGATAAGCTCGCTGTTAAGCGCGCAGGTCGCAATACCCAAACCGCCGCCCTGCGATGCGCCGTTCACATACACGCGGGTAAGATCGATACCCTCGAGCTCGCGAACGATACGGCACAGAATGCGGATATCCTGGTGCAAGCGGACATAGTAGAGATTGGCCGGGTCGCCGTCGATACCGGCGACGATATGGCCCGCGACCGTCGTGCCCTCAAATCCACCAATATCCTCGGAGGGGCCACCCTGGCCGGGGCAGTCGAGAGCAATGAGCGCCATGCCCATGCCCGCAAACGACGCCTGCTCAAACCAGCTGCGGCTCGCACCCGGATATCCATGGAACTGAAGCACCAGCGACACGGGCTCCTCCGAGACCGGCTTGAGGTACTTGGCATGCAGGCGTGCACCACACATGCCGGTATACCAGAGGTCGAAAAACCGACAGGTCGCGGAATCCGCAACCGAAGCCGCCTCAATCGCGTAGTCGAGCTCGACGGTGTCGGCCTCGGCCATGCGGTCCTTCCAAAAGAGATCGAAATCCGATGGACGGGGCATAGCGCCTCGATATTCACCAAATTGCTGTTGTAGCTCTTGAGCACTTGGCATGGCTCGTGAACCCAACCTTTCGAAATCGCAACGGAGGTGGGCCCGGCAAGGGAACCGGGCGCACGGGAGGGAAAGCGAGGCTACTCGCCGAGCTTGGGATGCAGCAGCGACGGCGCAGCGCCGAGCAGCATCTTGGTGTAGGGGTCCTGAGGGTGCTGGAAGACCTGCTTGGCCTCGCCATGCTCGACGATCTTGCCGCCATTCATAACGATGATGTCGTCAGAGATATAGCGGACCGTCTGGATGTCATGGCTGATGAACACCATGGCCAGGCCGAGCTCCTTCTTAAGGTCGGTCAGCAGGTTCAGAATCTGCGCACGGACCGAAACGTCCAGAGCCGAGGTGGGCTCGTCGGCGATGATGGCATCGGGGTTCAGCGACAGGGCACGGGCAATTGCGACGCGCTGGCGCTGGCCGCCCGAAAGCTGGCCGGGAAGAACCTCGGCGGCGGAGCTGGGCAGACCGGTGAGCTCCAAGAGCTCCTTGACGCGCTTCTCCTGCTCGGCCTCGGTACCCAAGTTGTGGACGCGCATGGGGTCGAGCAGTTGCTCGCGAACGACCATGCGGGGGTTGAGCGCCGTGGCCGGGTTCTGGAACACGACCGAGATGACGCGGCCCATGTGGCGACGGTCCTCGGCGGTGCGCTTGGTAACGTCCTTGCCCTTAAAGTAGACCTTGCCGCTCGTGGGGGCCTGCAGGCCGCACATGACGTTGGCGGTGGTGGATTTACCGCAACCGGACTCGCCGACGATGCCGATCGTCTGACCGGGCATGAGCTTAATCGTTACACCCTGGACGGCGTGAACCAGGTTGGGGTGCAGAATCGAGCCGGTACGGGTCCTAAAGGTGACGTGGACGTCATCAAGGAAGATGATCGGCTCGACGCCGTTTACTGCGGTCTCGCTCATCTACATCACCTCCGCGTGAGGGGTCAAACCATTTGCCTTGAGCACCTCGTCGGGGAGCTCGGAATAGAAGTGCTCGGTGCCGGGCACGCGCTTGAAGACCGGACGGGTGTCCAGACCAATACGCGGGTGGCTCGAGCGGGGCGCGAAGCGATCGCCCTTGGGGAAATCGCGCGGGCTCGGAACGGCGCCGGGCACCTGGTGCAGGCGGCCCGAACCGCTCTCGATGGACAGAACGGAACCCAGAAGACCGCGAGTGTACTCGTGGATCGGGTTGGTGAGCAGCTCCTTGGTGGGCGCCTGCTCGATAACCTGGCCGGCGTACATAACCGTGATGTTATGAGCGACCTCGGCGACCAGTGCCAGGTCGTGCGAAACGAAGATCATGGCAAAGCCGAGCTTGGCCTGAAGGTCGTTAAGCAGCTTGATGACCTGCTTCTGGACGGTAACGTCCAGAGCGGTCGTGGGCTCGTCGCAGATGACCAGCTTGGGGTCGCGGGTAAGAGCCATGGCGATCAGAACGCGCTGACGCTGACCACCGGAAAGCTCATGCGGATAGCTCTCGAGCGTACGCTTGGGGTCGAGGCCCACGAGCTCCAGGAGCTCCTCGGCGCTACGGGTGCCGCCACGCTTGGTGAGCTGCTTCATCTGAGCGGAAATGAGCATGGAGGGGTTAAGCGAGGACAGGGCGTCCTGGTAGACCATGGCGATATCGGTACCGCGCAGGCCGAACCACTCCTTCTTGCTCATCTTGAGCAGGTCGCGGCCCTCCCAGAGAACCTCGCCGGAAAGATGCTCGTCATCGTCGGTCAGACCCATGATGGCCAGCGTGGTGATGGACTTACCGCAGCCGGACTCGCCTACCAGGCCCATGGTCTGGCCGGGACGGACGTCAAAGTTGACGTGGTCGACGACGTTGATATCACCGTGGTGTTCAAACTGGATGCAGAAGTCACGGACCGAGAGAATCGGTTCGACAGACTCGTCGGGCACATGGCGATCGTCACGCTTGAGCTCGACATCGCGCAGGGCGCCAAGGCGAGCGGAGAGGGACTGGGCCTGCTCCTTGTAGGCACGAACGGGGTCGGAGACCAGCAGGTCGGCCTCGCGACGCTTGGAGGAATCGGTCGGATCCAGGGCGGCGGAGGGAGCAGCGGCCATGGCGTCGGTAATGCCCTCGGAGAGGATGTTGAGCGCCAGGCAGGTGATCATGATGGCCAGGCCCGGGAACAGCGCCTGCCACCAACGGCCAGCGAGCACGCCGCCGCGGGCGTCGGCGAGGATGTTGCCCCAGGTAGCGGTGGGCTCCTGGATGCCAGCGCCGATGAAGGTCAGCGAGGCCTCGAAGATGATGGCGTCGGCGACCAGGGTAACGGTGAAGACCATGATCGGGGCGATGCAGTTACGCAGAACATGCTTGATCAAAATCCACGGAGCCTTGGCGCCGGAAACGATGACCGCGCGGACATAGTCCTCGCCGTACTCGGACACGATATTGGCGCGGACGATACGGGCAATCTGCGGAGTGTACATAAAGCCGATGGCGAAGATGATCGACGGCACGGAATTGCCCAGGATGGAGACGAAGACGGCCGCGAGGGCGATGCCCGGGATGGACATGATGATGTCCAAGATACGCATGATCGTCTCGGAGACGGCCTTGCGCGAAACCGCTGCAAGGGCGCCCACGACCGAGCCGCAGACCAGAGCCATGGCGGTGGCGCCAAAGCCGATAATCAGCGAGTAACGACCACCGTAGAGCATACGCGACAGAATGTCGCGACCCTTATCGTCGGTACCGAAGATAAATCCGTTGCCGGGAGCCTGTCGAGCCGTAAAGATCTCGACCGGGCTATAGGGGGCAAGAAGGGGCGCCAGAATCGCAGTCAGGGCGACCAGCACCAGCACGACGGCGGCAATCTTAGAAGACAGCGTCATCTTCTTCCAGCCACCGAGCTTGAGCCCCTTGGAGGCAGCCTTCTCGAGCTGCTCGGTTTGCTTCTCTCGAATCTTTACCATAATCTACACCGTCCTGATGCGCGGGTTGATGAGCAGGTAGAGCATGTCAACCACGATGTTGATGATGATGAAGGCAAGAGCAACGACGATAACGACGCCCTGAACCAGGTTCGCCTCGTTGCCCTGAACGCCCTGCAGAATCGCGGTGCCCATGCCGGGGAGGTTGAAGATAACCTCGATGACGACGGCGCCGCCCATGAGGTAACCGATCTTAAGACCGAGGGTGGTGACCGGGGTGATTAGCGCATTGCGAAGAACGTTGATGCCGACGACGACCTTCTCGGGAACGCCGGCGCCGCGAGCCATACGGACATAATCCTTATCGAGCTCCTCGACCATGGCGGTACGCACGATACGAGTCATCTGGCCCGTCAGCGGAAATGCCAAGGCGATAGCGGGCATGATCATACGTCCCAGATAGCCAACCGGATTCGTGGTGAAGTGAGGCAGAGCACCCGATGCCGGGAGCACCTTAAGGTAGGAAGAGAACAGCAGGATCAACAGAACGGCAAGCCAGAACGACGGGGTTGCCAAGCCGGCGATGGAAAAGACGCGGATCACTTGGTCCGGCCATTTGTCGCGATACAGAGCCGCGATGACGCCGAGCAAAAACGAAACGACCGCACCGATGGCAAGACCGATGAAGGTCAGCTGCATCGTGACGGGCAGGGCCGTGGAGATGCGCTTGGCAACGGAGTTGCGAGCAGCACCATAGGTGCCCATGTCGCCATGGATCAAATCGCCCATATAGCGCACGTAGCGCACGGGCCAGGGGTCGTCCAGACCATACTTCTCATGGTACTCGGCAACCGCCTCGGGCGAGGCACCGTCACCCAACGCCGTGTAGGCGGGGTCGGTCTTGGAGAACGACATAAGGAAGAACACCAGGACGGTGACGCCCAATGCCATGATCGGCAGCGCCACAAGACGCCTTCCAATCAAACGTAGCAAGTTGTTCACGTTCTCTCCCCTTTCTTTTGTCGGTAGGACCAACTGGTATATGAGTACGGATACTCATTACAAGACCCGAGCGACATCGTTGCCGCCCGGGTCTTTGTTTCAACTATGAGGATACGGTCCCAACGACCGACATCCTGCATACAGACTCAAGCGAGTCTTACGCCTTGACGGTCGCAACGCCCCTGAAGGACATGCTCGTCGTGCCTATGCCCTTGAAGCCATCGAGGGCCTCGCCGTTGGGCGCAGTGGACGGATCGTCCCAGGAAGCGGAGACGGTCTTGACGTGGACAACGGGGTACAGAACGGCGTTGTCGGCAATGATGTCGAAGCACTCGTTCCACTTCTTCTGCTGCTCGTCGCCCTCGGCGGCAAGAGCCTCGTCCATGAGACCGTGGAGCTTCTGCCACTCAGCGGACTCCTTCCACGGGCAACGGGTCTGCATCCAGACGTTGTCGCCGTACCACCAGTTGAGCAGCAGGTCGGGGTCGGCGCCGAAGCAGGAAGGATCGCCAGGGGCAAGGAGGATATCGTAGGCCTCGCCGCCGTCGATGGCAGCGTAAGTGGCCGGCGAGGTATCGGTCTGGATGGTCACATCGAAGCCGAGAGCGTCGAGGTCGTTCTTGACCTGGGCGGCCATGCCCTTAATCTGCTCGTTGTCAGTGGTGCGCAGGGTGATGGCACCCGGGGTGATGCCAGACTCCTCGATGAGCTTCTTAGCCTTCTTGGCGTCGGTCTTGTACACCGTGGAAGCCTCATGATAGTTGGTGAAGCTCTTGGGCAGGTAGCAGCTGGCAGCGGTGGCAAGGCCGGCGAAGGTGTTGCTGACCATCTTCTCGGTGTCGAGCGCATACATGACAGCCTGACGGACCTTGACGTTGTTCCAAGGCTCCTTGGCGACGTTGAACATGATGAAGCGGGTGCCGAAACCCTGAACGTTATCGATCTTGCAGCCGGCGCTCTCGAGCTGGTCGACGGCGTCAGCGGTAACGAGCTCCATAACGAGCGTGGAGCCCTCCTGCTGAGCGGTAACGCGAGCGGTGGGGTCGGTCAGGATGCTGTACTGGATCTTCTTATCCTCGGCAGCATACTCACCGTTGTACTCGGGGTTGGGAACCAGGGTGATCTCGGTATCGGAGATAGAGTCGTACATCCAGGGGCCGGAACCGATCGGCTGCTTGGCGCGATCCTCCTCGGCCTGGGTGGCCGGGGTAACACGGATGATGGCCAGACGATCCTTGAGCAGGGAGAAGTTGGGGACCTTGGTCTTGACCGTTACAGTGCTGGCGTCCTTGGCCTCGATGGACTCGAAGGGCTGGAAGAACGGAGCGTAGGTAGCAGAAGCGGCGCAAGCGGTGTAGGAAGCGACGACGTCGTCAGCAGTGACCTCGGTGCCATCGGAGAACTTTGCGCCCTTGCGGATGGTGACCTCGAAGGTAGTGTCGTCCACGGACTTGGGATCGTCGGTGGCGAGCTCGTTGAAGGTGCTGTAGTCGTGGTAATCGATGCCGTAGAGGCCCTCGATGACGTGCCAGTTAGCACCCAGGCCCACAGCGGAGCCGGTGCTGGCGGGGTCGAAGCTGGACGGAGCGTAAGCGGAACCAGCGGTGATCACGCCGCCGCCACGGTTGGCGGAATCGGTGGAACCGGAAGCGGAACCCTCGTCGCTAGAGCTGCCACCGCAGCCGGTGAGACCAAGCCCTGCGACAGCAGCGACGCTGCCGGTGAGGCCGAGGAACGAACGCCTGGACATACCCTTGTTGATGATGGCCATGTCTTCTCCTATCAATAGAGAATCTTACCCGGGAGCACCTAGACTTGCCCCCGCGCAACTTGCGGACGATATATACCTTACCTACCGACGAACCCAACTGAGGTGCCGCGCTCGGCGACCGATACATACATACGCTTGAACGGTATTTACTACCGTTCACCGAATTCATTGACAAATGATTCGACAGACAGTATGTATCGACGAGGTGAGATATCAGTCTTCGTCAACCCGCAGGATAGCAGTGTTGTTCACCATGGCTAGTCAAACGTTTTAGCGTTAATAAAACCCGAAATCGGCAGGTAATCACCGCGAAACAAATGATTGAAAATTGACCAATCATGTATATCAGTTGTTTAGAAGCGCGTTTAGTTTTCGGATCGGTTGGCCGATGCCTGGGCGCGCTCGGCATTCCATGCAACAAGTGCCTCGTGGACCGCTTTGGCGACATCGGCCGGAACGCCTCGAACTTCTGCAATCTCCTGCTCGCTTGCCGCGCGCAAACGCTTCATCGAACCAAAATGGCGCATAATGGCACGTTTTCTGGTGGGTCCCACACCCGGAACGTCGTCAAGCACCGAAACCGTCATAGCCTTATCGCGCAACTCGCGGTGGAACGTAATCGCAAATCGGTGGGATTCATCGCGAACCTGCTTGATCAGATAAAGCGAAGCGGAGCCGGTCGGCAGCACGACGGGAGTCTCGTCCCACGGCACGAAAACCTCCTCATCGGCCTTTGCCAAGCCACAAACTGGTATATCGAGGCCGAGTGCCTCGAGTTGCTTAATTGCAGCGGTCAATTGCGGCTTGCCGCCATCGACTACGAGCAAATCGGGGCGCGAGCCAAAGCGCTCGTCCGCCATGCGCTCGGGAGCATAGCGACGCCCCAGAACCTCGGACATCGATACGAAGTCGTTCGCCTCGTCCAATTCGGCCTGAATTTTAAAGCGACGATACTGGCCCTTGTCGGCACGGCCGTTGGTAAATACCACCATCGAAGCGACGGTAAAGGTGCCGTGCAACGTCGAGATATCGAAGCACTCGATGCGCAACGGCGGCGCAGGCAGCGCCAGCGCGCTTTCGAGCTCCAGGAGCGCCTGATTGGTGCGATCGTCAGCATACCCCGTGCGCATCATGTAGCGCATGAGGGCATGGCGCGCATTTTTGGAAGCCATATCGAGCAGGCGGTGCTTTTCGCCGCGCTGTGGCCTATGGAGATGGCAAGAGCGTTCGCGCTTGCCCGCAAGCCACTCCCCCAACGCTTCGGCATCCTCAAGCTCGACAGAGAGATTGATCTCGGCTGGAATATCAGCCGTCTCGTCGTAATAGCGCTTAAGGAAGCCCGATTGAAGCTCTTCCTCGTCGACATCCAGGCCTTTATCGAGGATGAACTCGCAAGTTCGAACCGTTCGGCCCTCGCGAACGACAAAGACACAGGCGGCAGAGATAGTCTCTTCTCGATAGAAGCCGATGACGTCGATATCGACGCTTGACGGAAAAACGACCTGTTGGCGATCGTCCAGGCCCCTAATGACTTCCAGGCGACGCTTAACGCGCGCCGCACGCTCAAAATCGAGCGTCTCGGCTGCCTCCGTCATCTCGGACGTAAGCTCGTCGACGACATCCTTGCGATGGCCCGACAAGAAACGTTCGACACGCTTGACGTTCTTGGCATAGTCGGCAGGCGAAATCGCGCCGACGCATGCGCCCGGTCCGCGCCCGACATGGTAGTCAAAGCAGGGACGCCCGTTTTGCGCGCAAATCATATTGACGATGTCTTCTTCGCCCTTATGAGATTCGACGATGCGGCGGCAGCGGCGCCATTCCGCACAGGATGCCGAGCAAATAGGAATAACCTTGCGTAGCGTATCGATGGTCTCACGCGCCGCACGGCTATCGGTATAGGGGCCAAAATAGCGCGTTCCCGGTTTATGACGCTCTCGCGTGTATTTAATAGCCGGAAACAAGTCGCTCTTGGTAATGGCGATAAAGGGATAGCTTTTATCGTCTTTGAGATCGACGTTAAAGTACGGATGGTACTGGCCAATCAGATTGCGCTCGAGCACCAATGCCTCGTGCTCGGTCTCCACCACGATATAGTCGAAGCTCGCCACCAGCTGCATCATGAGCGGAATCTTTTGACGCTCGTCCTGCAGCGTCACGTATTGACGCATACGGGCACGCAAGTTTTTTGCCTTGCCCACATAGATGACATCGCCCTTGGCATCTTTCCAAAGGTAGCAGCCGGGTTGCGTGGGAACGCGCGAAACCTGCTCGGCAAGTGTTGGAATGTTGTCGTGACCTGCCACACGCACCTACTTGCGACGAAGCAGCGCCGAGATCTCGGGCATCTTAAAGACGAAGGCAAGGCCAAAAGTCACGGCGAGCGAGACGACGCCTGCAACACAAACGTAGCCCAGGGTAATAAGGATCGAGCTGCCAAGCATTCCGACAAAGTGCTCAAGTGCCCACATGACGCCGACGCCCGCGGCAGCGCCCAAGCCACCGAACAACAGGCCGAAGAAACCGCCATGTAGGATAGACTTGACCTGAAGGCCATGCAGACGACGGCGCAGCCACCACAGTGAGCATCCGACCAAGACCACGTAGTCAACGACGTACGAAAGCGCAATTGCCGGCATACCGTAGCCCAGCACCACGCCAAACAGCAGCACCGAACCGGCCTGACCGATAGCGGAGTACAAGCAATAGCGGCTATAAGGTTTCATATCGAGCAGGGCCGAGAAGCTCTTCTGCATCAGCACGACCACGCCGTAGAGCGGCAGGGAAAGTGCCAGATAGATAAGGAACTCCGACACCAGCGCCACGCCGGATTCATCGAACTTGCCGGCGCAGTAGATCATGTTGAGTGGACGGGCGAAGACGATCAGGTACATCGCAAACGGAATCAGGAAGAAGAGCATCTGGGCGACACCGCGCGAAATGCCCGTGCGGACGCTGTCGTAATCCTTCTCCTGTGCATCGTGAGAGAGTTCGGTATAGAGTGCCGTCGAAAGCGAGGCAGCGATCAGCGCATAGGGCAGCGTGTACCACAGGCGCGCATATGCGATGACGGAAGGGCCGGTCTCGGGCTGCACCACCAGCGCGGCGGCATTGGTAATGGAAGTCGAGACAAACATGCACACCGTGGCGAGCAGCGTCGGGATACCAAGCGCAATCGTCTGTCGCAGCGCGGGGTCCTTAAAGTCGATATGGATATGAGGATGCACGCCATGCTTGCCGAGCGCGGGAATCTGACAGGCCATCTGGACAAAGACGCCGAGGGTCGTACCGGCTGCGATCAAGATAATACCGACCTGCTCGCCAAATTGTGCAGACACGGGAGCAAAGCCCATAAAGCTGGCGATGACGATGACATTGTTGAGAACCGGGGCAAACGTCGACCAGAAGTAGTCGCGGTGTGCGTTGAGAACACCCGAGAACACCGAGCCCAAGCCATAAAATAAAATTTGGATAGCAAAGAAGCGGAACATGAACGCAGCGGTATCCATGCTGCCGCCATCGCCCGAAAGGAACGACTGCGTCCAAATAAAGCCGGGAGCAAACACGGTGCCCAGCAGCGAGATGCCGCCCAGCAGCAGAAGCAGAATACCGAGCAGGTTGCCGACATACTCGTTCGATGCCTCGCGGCCCTGCTCGCGCCTCACACCCATATACACCGGCAAAAACGCCGTAACGAGCATGCCGCCCATCACGAGCTCGTAGAGCATGTTGGGCAGGTTGTTGGCAACCTGATAGGAAGACGAGAGCAGCGACATGCCGATAGCGGCCGCCATTGCCCACGTGCGGATAAAACCGGTGACGCGAGACACGATGGTCAGGATGGTCATAAGCCCGGCGGAACGACCAACCGTGGAGTAGTCCGACGAGCCCATGTCGTCAGTGTCGTCTCGCGACGAAGAAGCTTCGGATGAGGGTGTCTGAGGCGCAGATTCTTTTGCAAAATGAGCTCCGCACTTCAATTCTTCCTGCGGCATCGCTCAGTCCTCTCTCGTGATCGGGGCAACTGTCGCCCCGCAAAATGCAACTAAGTCATCGGGAGCAAGCTCAAGCTGATAGCCGCGCTTGCCACCCGAGATAAAAATGGTATCCCAAAGGACGCATGTCTCATCGATCAGCGTCCGGAAGCGCTTTTTCATACCGACCGGGCTGCAACCGCCGCGGACATACCCCGTCGCGGCAAGCAAATCTTTGACATGCATCATGGTCAGCGACTTTTCGCCTGCGGCGCGCGCGGCGGCCTTGAGGTCGAGCTCGTCGGCAACGGGAATGCAGCACACGACATGGTCGTTGGACGGCGTCGTGCAGACCAGGGTCTTAAATCCCTGACCGGGCTCCTCGCCAAGCTGCTCGGAAATCGCGACGCCCAGACCTGACGATTCATCGCCATCGTCTTCGTACGTATGGAGAACATAGGAGATGCCGGCGCTTTCCAGCTCGCGCATCGCATTGGTTTTTGACGTCTTAACAGCCTTTGCCATGGCACATCCTTTCCCTCGCAGAGCGACACAAAGATTAAGTATAGGGCCAATTCCGCCGCATATGCCATCTCGACACACAGAAGCGCCACCGAATCAGAAGGAATCGGTGGCGCGTCGGTACTACAACGTCTCTTTACTGTGCGTCGAGCTGCGCCTGACGCTCACGGTCACGCTTGAGCAGCGGCGCCAAGAACTTGCCCGTGTAGCTCTGCGAACATGCCGCGACTTGCTCCGGCGTGCCTGAGACCACGACGGTTCCGCCGCCATTGCCGCCTTCGGGGCCCATATCGATCAGGCGGTCGGCAACCTTGATGACATCAAGGTTGTGCTCGATCACCAGAACCGTGTTGCCCGCATCGACCAGGCGCTGCAAAACGTCGAGCAGCTGGCGAACATCCTCAAAATGAAGGCCGGTTGTAGGCTCGTCCAAAATGTAGAACGTCTTACCTGTCTGACGACGATGAAGCTCCTTGGCGAGCTTCACGCGCTGCGCCTCGCCGCCCGAAAGCGTCGTAGCGGGCTGGCCCAAGCTCACGTAGCCCAGACCCACGTCATATAGGGTCTGCAGTTTGCGCTTAATCTGCGGGATATTCCCAAAGAAAGCCAGTGCTTCGGTGACACTCATATCGAGCACGTCCGAGATCGTCTTACCGCGGTAGGTAACCTCGAGTGTCTCGCGGTTATAACGCTTGCCGCCACATACCTCACAGGGGACATAGATATCGGGAAGGAAGTGCATCTCGATCTTGATCTGGCCATCGCCCTTGCACGCCTCGCAGCGACCGCCGCTTACGTTAAAGGAGAAACGTCCCGGCGAGTAGCCGCGCGCCTTCGACTCCGGCGTGCTTGCAAATAGCGCACGCAAATCATCCCACAGGCCAATATAGGTCGCAGGGTTCGAACGCGGCGTACGACCGATCGGCGATTGGTCGATATCGATTACCTTATCGATGCACTCGATGCCCTCAATCTTCTTGTACGGCCCCACGGGACGCGTCGAACGATGGATGGCATTCGTAAGCGCAGGCGCAATCGTATCGGTGACCAGGGAGCTCTTGCCCGATCCCGAAACACCGGTAACGACTGTGAGCGTACCGAACTCAATCTTGGCGGTAACGTTTTTGAGGTTGTTAGCGCGGGCGCCCGTGATCTTAAGACAGCCGCGGCCGGGCTTGCGGCGCTCATCGGGCACGCGGATCATCCGCTTGCCGGTCAAATAAGCACCCGTCATGGAATCGGGGCACGCCATGATATCGGCAGGCGTTCCTGCAGCGACCACGTGTCCGCCGTTAACGCCCGCGCCGGGACCCATATCGATCACGTAGTCGGCAGCGCGAATTGTATCTTCGTCGTGCTCGACGACGATAACGGTATTACCGATATCGCGCAAGCGCTCGAGCGTCTTGATTAGGCGCTCGTTATCGCGTTGGTGAAGGCCGATCGACGGCTCGTCCAGAATGTACAGAACGCCCATGAGGCCGGCGCCGATCTGCGTTGCCAGGCGAATGCGCTGGGCCTCACCGCCGGAAAGCGTCGCCGAGGCGCGATCGAGCGTCAGATAGTCGAGTCCGACATCGACCAGAAAACGCAGGCGCTCCAGGATTTCCTTGACGATGCGCCCGCCGATAAACTGCTGACGCTCGGTAAGCTCCAGGCCCTCAAAAAACTCGAGCGACTCGCGACACGACAGGCAGCAGACATCGTAAATGGACTTGCCGCCCACGGTGACGGCAAGCATCTCGGGACGCAGGCGAGCACCGTGACAGCTCGAGCATGGCTCTTCGCGAATGTATTTCTCCAAACGAGCCCTGGTGTTCTCGTTCGTCGTCTCGCTGTAGCGCTCGTACAGGATGTTGCGCACACCCGAGAACTTAGTGTCCCACTGGCTGCGACGCCCATCGAGCTTTTGATAGTCGACCGAAATCTTCGTGTCGCCCATGCCATCCAAAAACGCACGACGCACCCGCGGGGGCAGGTCCTCCCATGGCGTATCGGCACTCACCTTAAAGTGTTTGCAGACCGCAGCAAAAATCTGCGGATAATAGTTGGAATTGCCGAACAGGCTGCCAAAGACTCCGTCGGCAATCGACTTTGAGGGGTCTTCAATCAGCGCCTCGGCATCGACTGTCTTTTTAAAGCCCAGGCCATCGCACTCGGGACATGCACCATAGGGCGCGTTGAATGAGAAATCGCGCGGCTGCAGGTCGTCGATGGAATGCCCGTGCTCCGGGCACGCCAGCGCCAGCGAATACTCCAGCAGATCGCCCTCGGTTCCCTCGGGAGCGTCGCGGTCGGGCAGCATGTACACGTTCACGTTACCGTGCGCCAGTGCCGTCGCCTGCTCAACGGACTCGGCAATGCGACCCAGGGAGTTCTCTCGAATCACGATACGGTCGACCACGACCTCAATGTCGTGTTTGAACTTCTTGTCCAGGTCGATAGGGTCGTCAAGCGAGCGCACCTCGCCGTCGACGCGCACACGGCTAAAGCCCTCCGCACGCAGGTCCTCAAACAGCTTGGCATATTCGCCCTTGCGTCCACGAACCACCGGCGCCAACACAAACGCGCGACGGCCCTCCCCCGCCGCCAGCACCTTATCGGCGACCTGATCGGTCGTCTGACGCTCAATGACGCGACCGCACTCAGGACAGTGCGGCGTTCCCACGCGAGCAAACAGCAGACGCAGATAGTCGTAAATCTCGGTTACGGTGCCCACCGTCGAGCGTGGGTTTTTGGACGTCGTCTTCTGATCGATCGACACAGCCGGCGACAGGCCGTCAATCGAGTCCAGATCGGGCTTGTCCATCTGGCCCAAAAACTGACGCGCATAGCTCGAAAGGCTCTCGACGTAACGGCGCTGGCCCTCGGCATAGATGGTATCGAACGCCAGTGAGCTCTTGCCCGATCCGGAAAGACCGGTTATGACCACGAGCTGGTCACGCGGAATGGAAACATCGATATCGCGCAGGTTATGCTCGCGCGCGCCGCGAATAACGATAGAAGAATCAGACATGGAAGCTCCTTGCCTCCTACAACTTCAAATCACACTGACGATGAGTTTAGCGCACTCGACGCGCACAGATGTTCGTAATACAAGATTCGCAGACCTTTTGCGTTGTCTGACGCCGCAGGCCGCGCGCTCGGTCCGTACTTTCGAATACCGTCGATCGCCTACCACGCATCATGAATGTCTCCCGCTCGCAAACGAGGGTACAATGACGCTCGTGTCACACCGCGGGGCTCCGGCCCCAACATATACAAAGGAGTCAAACATGGGTTGCGAGCACGCACAGGCAGCCGGCGGGCAAACGTCGCCGTCGCAATTTGAGGAGAATACGCTGTCCGAGGTCAAGCGCGTTATCGCCGTGCTTTCCGGTAAGGGCGGCGTCGGCAAGTCATTCGTCACCGGCGCCATCGCCACGGAGCTTTCCCGCCACGGTCACAAGGTCGGCGTCCTCGATGCCGATATAACCGGCCCCTCTATCCCTAAGATGTTCGGCATGAGCGGACGTCACGTCCATGCCCTCGGCAACCTTATGCTGCCCGAAATCTCCGAGCGCGGCGTCAAGGTCATGAGCTCTAACCTGCTGCTCCAAAACGAAACCGACCCCGTCCTCTGGCGCGGTCCGGTTATCGCGGGTGCCATCAGGCAGTTCTGGAGCGAAACCTCATGGGGCCCCATCGACTACCTGCTGGTCGACATGCCTCCGGGAACGGGCGACGTCGCCCTCACTGTCTTCCAGTCGCTGCCCGTCGATGGCATCGTCATCGTCACGAGCCCGCAGGATCTGGTCTCGATGATCGTCGCCAAGGCGGTCAACATGGCCGAGAAGATGAACGTCCCCATTCTGGGAATCGTCGAAAACATGAGCTATATCGAGTGTCCCGATTGCGGCAAGAAGATCGAAGTCTTTGGCAAGAGCAAGCTCCCCGAGGTCGCCGAGCGTTACAGCCTCGAGATCCTGGGGCAGCTTCCCATCAATCCGGCACTCGCCGAGGCCTGCGATAAGGGCGAGGTTGAGACCGCACTGCCCGACGGCATGCTGCCCCAGGCCGTCTCTGCCGTCGAGGCCATTGCCCCGCACGAGACCGCCGAGGCCTAAGTGAACACAAACGCCTCCTATGACGTCTTGGTAATCGGCGGCGGGGCCTCGGGTCTCGCCGCCGCCATTACGGCCGCACGCGCAGGCAAAAGCGCCTGCATCGTTGAGCGCGATGTTGCCTGCGGCCTTAAGCTCCTTGCGACCGGCAACGGCCGCTGCAACCTTTCCAACGAATCAATTGATTTCCAGCGTTACAACCACCCCGCATTCGTCGAATCCGTCATGGGCCCCCAGCCTGAGCAAGAGCTCGGCAGTTTCTTCTCCTCGCTGGGCATCATGACGACCTCCGAGGAGGGCCGGCTGTATCCGCGCTCCCTTCGTGCCGAATCGGCGCGCGATGCGCTTCTCAACGCTTGCAATCACCTGGGCATCACCTTGATCTGTGGAGCAAACGTTGCCTCGGCATTCAGAGCTCCCGAGGGCTGGGCACTCCAAATAGACCGTCCCGCGCGAGCACTCAAGGCAAAAAAGCACGACGACCGAAAATCGGAACTCCGCTCGCTTCGAAAGGCGCTCGCCGACACCCCTCGCACGAACGAGACGCTGCAGGTAAAGGCCGTAATTATCGCTACGGGCGGCAACCCTGCCGACATCGCGAAGACGTTCAATCTTTCCCTTACACCGCAGCGCCCCGTCCTCTGCCCCGTGTCGGCATCGGTCTTCGGCGACCAGACTGCGCTGAAGACGCTGGATGGCCTTCGCGTCCGCGCCCGTTTGACGCTCACCCGCAATCACGAGGAGCTCTGGCGCGAAGACGGCGAAGTGCTCTTCCGTACCTTTGGCATCTCGGGCGTTGCCGCCTTTAACCTCTCCCGTCGCGTCCAGCGCGGCGACACGATTCTGCTCGACGTTTTCCCCGACCTCTCCAAAGACGAGTTGCTCGATATGCTCAACCAGCGAGTTGCGTTGCTCGGCGGCTTTTCACCCCGCGACCCCCGCTGGCTCGACGGCATGCTCGCCCCGCAGTTCTCTCGCGTTGTCTGCACCGCATTCGAACAGTGCCACCCCGGGTCGCACGACGTCATCCATCTGGTCTCAATCCTCAAGCACTTTAAGCTGCTCGTCGAGGGAACGACAGAGGAGCGTTCGGCCCAGGTCACGCGCGGCGGCGTGCCCATCGAGAGCGTCTCAGCTCCCAGCCTCTGCGTGAGCAACGCGGCAGACGCCCCACTTTACATCTGTGGCGAGGCGCTCGACATCGATGCCGATTGCGGCGGTTTCAACCTTGCGTGGGCTTGGATCTCGGGTATTCGCGCTGCAAGCAGCCTATAGCCGCGCAGTCTATAATCAAAACGCATTCGGGCCGTCTGGGACACCGGGCGGCCTCTTTCTTGCATCTAAGGAGACCTCGATGATCGAAATCACCCAAGTCCACGCGTCACTCGATGAGGCCGGCGACGAAACCGCCTGCCTTGCTATTGGTAGACGCGCCGTCAAACGAGCCCTGCGATGCGAGGATTCCCAGATTAAAGCCATTGAGCTCCATCGCAAGTCAATCGACGCCCGTAAAAAGCGAGATGTCCATTTTATTTTGAGCTTTCGGGTTGAGCTGACAAGCTCCCGACTCGAGCAGGAGGTGGTCGACCGCGTCGCCGAGCGCGACCGCTCGCGCATCCGCATGGTAGGCGGCGAGGCTCCTTCATTCCCCAACCCTGTCCCGAATGCACCCAAGGGGCGTCCCGTCGTTGTCGGCGCCGGCTGCGCCGGTCTCTTCGCCGCCCTGACCCTTGCCGAAGCGGGCCTTAAGCCCCTGTTCATCGAGCGCGGCGACCCCGCACTTCGCCGCTCGGAAGCGATTGATCTCTTTCTTAAGGAGCGCACCCTCGACCCCGAAAGCAATATTCAATTTGGCCTGGGCGGCGCAGGGACCTTCTCGGACGGCAAGCTCAACACGGGAACCAAGAATCCTGCCCATCGACTGATTCTCGAGACCTTCGTCGAAGCGGGCTCACCTCGCGACATCCTGTGGGACGCCAAGCCGCACATCGGCTCCGACATCCTCCCCACCGTCGTCACCAACATTTCCCAGCGTATCGAGCAGCTCGGCGGAACCGTCCGCTATCGAACAAAGCTCGTCAATATTCGAACCGATGGATCTGGCGCCATCACCGGCATCGATGTCCAAACGCCCCAAGAAACCACAGGCGAGACAATCGCCACAAAGCACCTCATTCTCGCCTGCGGCCATTCCGCCCGCGACGTATTCGAGCTTCTCAAAGAACATAACGTTGCCCTCGCGCAAAAGACCTTTGCCATGGGTGTGCGCATCGAGCATCCACAGCGCGACATCGACCGTGCCCAATATGGCCCCTCGGCGGGGCACCCGGCACTCGGAGCAGCCCCCTACAAGCTTGTCGCCCATCTCCCCAACGGCCGCAGCGTGTTCTCGTTTTGCATGTGCCCCGGCGGACAGGTTGTCGCGGCTTCTTCCGAGCAGGGCCATCTGTGCGTCAACGGTGCCAGCCTCAATGCCCGCGACGGGCGCAACGCGAATGCCGCCCTACTCGTCAACGTCACACCTGACGACCTTCCCAGCGATGATCCGCTCGCAGGCGTTGAGCTCCAGCGCGCCTGTGAGCGAGCCGCCTATCGCCTGGGTGGCTCCAACTGGAACGCGCCGGCACAGCTCGTCGGAGATTTCCTTGCGGGGCGCGCCAGCACGGCACCCGGAAAGGTAAAACCAACCTATCCACTTGGCGTGACCTGGACGGCGATCGACGATGCCCTCCCGCAGCATATCGTCGAATCGCTTCGTTTGGGAATTCCCCTGCTCGGCAAGAAACTGCGTGGCTACGACCGCCCCGATGCGGTCCTCACTGGCGTGGAGACGCGTTCGAGCTCCCCGGTCACCGTCACCCGCGATCGAACATGCCACGCCGTGTCGACTCCGGGCCTTTACCCTTGCGGCGAGGGTGCCGGATATGCCGGCGGCATCATGAGTGCCGCCACTGACGGCATCCGTTGCGCTGAGGCGCTGATAGCGGACCTCTAGTGCACGAACTCCCGCGTCCGAACGACACAGGCCCCGAGCTCCACGGGGAACTCGGGGCCTGTTCGCTACTTCCTGAATCGTGCACCCTGGCGTTTTCTGCCCGAAGCAAAGGCAGAGCCCTTGCGAGCCTGCGAACGCAAACGCTCGATCGTTTCGTCCTCAGATGCGCCCTCAAGCATCGCTCGAATCTGAACGACGGCATCGCGCAGACGTGCCGCCTCCTCAAAGTCCATGGCGGCGGAAGCGTTACGCATGTCTTCCTCCATGGTCTCGACAATCCGTACGAGCTCGTCATGCGGTAGCCCTTCCAGCTGCTCGGCAAGCGTCTGCTCGGGTGCCACCGTCTCCGGCACGGCGCCCTCACCGTTTTCGTCGGGTGTATAGAATGCGCCGTGACCCAGAGAGTCGCCTCTCGAGCGCCCCTTCGAGCCCACAGTCTTTTCGGCCTCGGCAATAAAGCTCGAAATGTCGTTAATGGCCTTGCGGACCGTCTTGGGCACAATGCCATGCTCTTCGTTATATGCCATCTGAATCTCGCGACGGCGCTGCGTCTCCTCGATGGCTTCTTTCATCGAATCGGTCACAACGTCTGCATACATGATGACCTCGCCGTCGGCATTACGGGCCGCACGGCCAATCGTCTGAATCAACGAACGGCGATTGCGCAAGAAGCCTTCCTTGTCAGCGTCGAGAATTGCCACCAGCGAGACCTCGGGAAGGTCTAGACCCTCGCGGAGCAGGTTGATGCCAACGAGAACATCAATCTTTCCCTCGCGCAGCGTTCGCAGGATCTCGACACGGTCCATCGTCGCTGTATCGGAGTGCATGTAGTTAACCTTAATGCCGGCATCAAGCAGATGGTCGGTCAGGTCCTCGGCCATGCGCTTGGTGAGCGTGGTCACCAGCACGCGCTCCTTGCGGGCAACGCGCTCGCGAATCTCGTCCTCAAGATCGTCAATCTGCCCACGAACCGGACGCACATCGATCTTGGGGTCGAGCAGTCCGGTCGGACGAATGATCTGCTCAACGTCGTTCTGGCTAACCCGCAGCTCATAGTCGCCCGGCGTGGCCGAAACGTAGATGAACTGGGGAATTCTCGCCTCAAACTCATCGAAACGAAGCGGGCGGTTATCGAGTGCCGAGGGCAGGCGAAAACCATGCTCCACCAGCGTCACCTTACGCGAGCGATCGCCCTCGTGCATGCCGCGGATCTGCGGCACCGTTACATGGCTCTCGTCGATGATGCAGAGCATGTCCTTAGGAAAGTAATCGATCAGGGTAAACGGCGGCTCGCCCGGTTTTCGACCGTCCAGATGACGCGAGTAGTTCTCGATGCCGTTACAAAAACCCATGGTCTCGAGCATCTCGAGATCATAGTCAGTGCGCTGCTGCAGACGCTGTGCCTCGAGCAGCTTATCAGTCGCCTTGAGCTCGGCCACACGCTTCTCGCACTCTTCACTGATTGATTTCAGAGCCGCTTTGACCTTAGGCTTCTCGGTCACGTAGTGCGAGGCCGGCCACACGGGAATGGCCTCGTACTCACGCAGTATCTCGCCGGTGACCTCATCGATCTCGGCAATCAACTCGACCTCGTCGCCAAAGAACTCAAACCGCAACGGGTGCTCGGCATAGGGCGGATACACGTCGACAACATCGCCGCGCACGCGGAACGTGCCGCGCGCCAGGTCATAGTCATTGCGATCATATTGAATGTCGATAAGTGCATGGATAAAGTCATCGCGCTCGAGCGGCACCTTCTTGTCGACGTTCGGAGCTAGGCCCGCATAGTCCTCGGGAGAGCCGATGCCATAGATGCACGAGACCGATGCGACGACGATCACATCGCGTCGAGATAGCAGCGATGCGGTCGCCTGATGTCGCAGCATCTCGACCTCTTCGTTAATCGAGGAATCCTTCTCGATATACGTATCACTCTGCGGTACATATGCCTCGGGCTGATAATAGTCGTAGTACGAGACAAAGTAGACCACGGCGTTGTTGGGAAAGAATTCCTTAAGCTCGCTCGCAAGCTGGGCGGCGAGGGTTTTATTGGGAGCCATGACCAGCGTCGGCTTCCCCAGGGCCTCAATAGTCTTAGCCATCGTGAAGGTCTTGCCCGAACCAGTCACGCCCAGCAAAACCTGATAGCGATCTCCGTCCCTCACGCCCTGCACAAGCGACTCAATGGCCTTAGGCTGGGAACCGGCGGGCTCGTATGGAGACACGACCTCAAACGGCACCTCAGAGCCCTCAACGCCAAAACGTTTGAGCTCTCCTCCAACACGCTCAACTTCAAATTCCGCCATGGATACTCCTAACTCATATATCTGCAGTATACGCAGGCGGCAGGCATAGTCCTATACGAACCGATCGGGATAGAGGGTCTTGTAACGAACCCAGGCATTATTGACACGAATCAGATACGCCTGCGTCTCGGGAAAGGTGATTGCATTATGAAGCGACGTGCTCTGCTGCGCCCATCCGTCGACATTGCCCATGCCGGCGTTATAGGCGGCAATGGCACTGTCAGTCGACCCGTTAAAATACGTTAGAAGATACGAAAGATACGCACAGCCAAACTCAATGTTCGTAGCGGGATCGTTAAGGTTGTCGGCTGAATACTCACTACCATTGACAAGACCCTTGGCAATCATATCCTGGGCAGTCTCGGGCATCAGCTGCATCAACCCCCGAGCGCCTTGATTCGACTCCGCCTCGGGATCCCAATTCGATTCCGACTTTATGACAGCACACACCAGATATGGATCAAGATTGTGCGAAATGCTCGATTGCTTTACGTAGACCTCGTAGTCAATTGGATACAAAGGCTTAAAGAAGACGGCAGGAGCATACGAGTAGACGAGCGAAATAAGGCCGAAGACGAACACAACGGCAAGTGGCGCCACGCGATACCACGTAAAGAAACGTGTCTTAGGCATCGGCCTCCTCCTTATCCGCTACATCCCCGAAGCCATGGCGCGCAAGCCATGCGTCCAGTTGTTCAAAGAGCGAATTATCGCCTGCCGCATTATCAATTACCGTCGTAGCGAGATTACAAAGCGAAGCCTCATCAGGTTGGCATGCAGAGCGCGCATCAAAATCAGAGGACTCCATACCACGATGGATGGCACGCTCGCGACGAACTGATAAAGGAGCGCTGATTACCAGAATTTCATCAGCCAGGCCAAAAGCATCCTCAAAACCAGTCGGGGCAGAAACCTCGACAACCGCAAAGGGATAACGGGGGGACGAAACCGTGCAGCAAACCGGATCAAGAATCCTCAGTGACAGCTGTTCGATGAGAACCGGATGAACGATGCCGTTAAGCCGCACAACTGTATCAGGAGAGGCGAAAGCTCGAGTAGCGAGGACATTGCGGCGAATGCCGCCCTCCTCGTCCAGAATGTCCCAACCGAATTCTTCCGCGAGGGCATTGACGATATCGGAGCCTGGCACATAAAGCGATTTGGCAAGCTCATCCAGATCGATAAGCATGGCGCCATGAGATTCGAGATAGCGGCAGGCAGTCGACTTACCCGAAGCAATATTGCCCAAGACAAAAACGGTAAACATCAAGTCCTCCCTAACGCCAATGGGAGTTATTATCGCGCAAATACAAAAGAAGGACTCAAAATACAGCCAAACAGTAAGACAAGCTAAACGAAAGCGAGTTCTTGTATTACAACTATCTTTCAAACGCAAAAAGGGGGAGGCCGTGAGGCCCCCCCCTTCTTCAGTCCGTTGCGACGGCTCGGTGCCGTCCACCGGTCAGCGGCGCCCTGGCCTCCCACGGGCTGACCCCGCAGTACTCTCGGCGCGATGGGGCTTAGCTTCCGGGTTCGGAACGGGACCGGGCGTGCCCCCCATGCTCTGGC
>NZ_WWSY01000004.1 GCF_009876115.1 Collinsella aerofaciens
AAGAACTCGTCCTTGATGTGGCCGAACACCTGCTCCGTCGCGCCGTTGTCGATGCAGTTGCCCTTCCGGGACATGCTCTGCACCACGCCGGCCTCCTCCAACCGCTTGCACCAACCGGCCTGCTGGTACTGCCAGCCCATGTCCGAGTGCAGGATCGGCCTGGAGCCCTTGGGCTTCTTGGACACGAGCTGGTCGAGCAGCTCGTGCTGCTGAGCCATGTTGGGGTGCAGCGACGTGGACCAGGCGACGATCTCCTTGCTGCCGAAGTCGTAGACCGGCGCGAAGTAGGCCTTGCCCCAGGGCTGCTTGAACTCGGTGACGTCGGTGCCCATCTTTTCCCACGGCCCGTCGGCGGCGAAGTCGCGCCCGATGACGTTCTCGAAGGTCTTTCCGACCTTGCCCCTGTACGAGTTGTACCTGTGGTAGTCGGTCTCGCGGCGGATCCCGCAGCTGATGCCCATCTCGCGCATCATCTTCAGCACGGTCTTGTGGGCTATGCGCACGCCCCGCTCGGCGCGCAGGCACATGGCGATCTGCCTGTGGCCGCACCCGTTGGCGGTGCGCGAGAATATCTCGGCGGCGGCCTCCCAGAGCTCGGGCCTGGTGGGGGCCTTCGGGTGCGACAGCGCGTAGTAGTAGCTCGACCTCGCCAGGCCGGCGCACTCCAGCAGGTCGGCGAGGGGGTATTGCCCTGAAAGCCCGCTCACGACCGCGGCCTTCTCGCCGTTCGAGAGCGTTTCTCCGCCTTCAGGGCGATCGATTTTTTTAGGTAGGCGTTCTCCGCCTCGAGCCTCTTGATCCTGCGCTCGAGCTCCTGCTCGCGCGTCGTCTCCCCGGACGGGGAGCCGGACCCCCTCGGCCTCCCCCTGGGCTTTGGCCTGAGCGCCTCCGGGCCCTCCTCCCTGTACGCCTTCAGCCATTTCTTGAAAGGGCTTGGCGAGGCTATCCCGAACTTCTCCATGGCCTCGGGCTTCGTCATGCCCTCGTCGACGACCGCCCTGACGGCGGCCAGCTTCGTCTCGAACGAATAGGCGGTGTGTTTCTTTCCCATCATGGCCAGAACCTCGATACCAGCGGACCTGTAGGTGCACAGCCATTCTCTCACGGTTTCCTCCGGCATCCCGAGAAGGGCCGCGATCGCCGCGCGGCCGTGCCCCTCGTCGTGCAGCTCTGCCGCTCGCAGTCGCATCCCGACGTCGTACAAAGCGTTTCCAGCCATAAAAAAGCCTCCCATTTCTTGTGTCCAAGAAATGGGAGGCAGTTCACATATGGGCTGTGGGGTTTTCCTTTACCCATCGAGTTTATTCACGCAACAAAATAGACTACTCCGCATCTCTTCCTAAGAGAGATACGGAGCAGTCCCGCAATTACATCTAATAGCAGAAACGTCGATTAACGGCGGGCCGCCTTAACAAGCTCGGCAACCTTGGCGACGACCTCGTCAATCGCCACGTCCTCGCGCTCGCCCGTGGCACGGTCCTTGAGCTCAACGGTGCCATTCTTAAGGCCACGCTTGCCAAGCACCACCTGATACGGGAATCCCATAAGGTCGTTATCGGCAAACTTAAAGCCGGGACGCTCGTCACGGTCGTCGACGACGACCTCGATACCCTCGGCGCACAAGCCCTCGACGATTTGGTCGCAGACGGTTGCGCACTCCTCCTTCTTGGGATCGAGCGGAATCACCGCGACCTCGTACGGGGCAACGGAAACCGGCCAGACGATACCGTGCTCGTCGTTGTGCTGCTCCACGACGGCAGCAAGCGAGCGGGACACGCCCACGCCGTAGCAACCCATGATAAGCGGCTTCTCCTTGCCGTCCTCGTCCATAAAGGTGGCGCCCATGGCCTCGGAATACTTGGTACCCAGCTGGAAGACCTGCGAGACCTCGATGCCGCGAGCAGCAGAGAGCGGCTTGCCGCAGTGCGGGCAGGGATCGCCGGCAACGACGGTGACCAGATCTGCCCACTCATCGACGGTAAAGTCGCGCTCGGGGCAGGCACCGGTAAAGTGATAATCGACCTCGTTGGCACCGCAGGCCCACTGCTTGGACTCGCGCAGGCTCTCGTCGCACACCAGACGGATGCCCTCGGGCAAGTTAACCGGTCCGATAAAGCCCTTGTGCAGACCGTAGGTCTGGAGCTCCTCGTCGGTCATCATGCGATAGCCCTTGCCAAAGACGTGCTCGGCCTTGCAGTCATTGAGCTCGTGGTCGCCCGGGACAATGGCCACGACTGGCTTGCCCTCGGCATCGATCAACGCCAGCGACTTTCGCGTACCGTTCTCGGGGAAGCCAAAGAACTTGGCAACGGCCTCGATGGTGCCCATGCCCGGAGTCTCGACCTTGGTGAGCGTACCGTCGCCGGGGCCCTCGGTCACGACGACCTTGGTGCTTGCCGCCTCGTCATCGGCAGCAAAGCCGCAATCGTCGCAGTAGACCAGCGAAGCCTCGCCGGCGTCGGCCAAAGCCATGTACTCGACGGAGGTATCGCCACCGATCTCGCCGGAGTCGGCGACAACGGGCAGAGCCTTGATGTAGCAGCGCTCGCAGATGTTGGCGTAGGCCTGCTTCATCTTGTCGTACTCCTCCTGCAGACTCTCCTGCGTGGCGGAGAAGCTGTAGGCGTCCTTCATGATGAACTCGCGACCGCGCATCAGACCAAAGCGAGGGCGGAACTCGTCGCGGAACTTGTCCTGAATGTGGTACAGGTTGACGGGCAGCTGCTTATAGGAGCGCAGCTCATTGCGCACTAGGGCCGTGACGGTCTCCTCGTGCGTGGGGCCCAGGACGAACTCGCGACCATGACGGTCGTCAAAGCGCACAAGCTCCTTGCCATAGGCGTCGATACGGCCGGACTCACGCCACAGCTCGGCATCGACCATGATGGGCATCATAAGCTCCTGGGCGCCGGCAGCGTCCATCTCGTCGCGCACGATTTTCTCAATCTTGCGGATCGAGCGCCAAGCAAGCGGCAGATAGGAATACAGACCGGCGGCCTCCTTGCGGATCATGCCGGCACGGAGCAACAGGCGGTGGCTGGCGAGCTCAGCGTCCGCCGGATCCTCTTTAAGCGTCGGCGCATAGAGCTTAGACATATACATTGCTCGAGTCATTTACTTCTCCTCAATAAGCTTGTCGACCTCGGCCATAAGCGCGTCGACAATTTGGTCCTCAGCTACTTTACCAATGATCTGGCCATGCGAAAAGAGCAAGGCCTGACCACGTCCGCAAGCAACGCCCAGGTCGGCATCAGAAGCCTCACCGGGGCCATTAACGGCACATCCCATGACGGCAATCGAAAGCGGCGCGGCATAGTTCTTAAGCCGCTCGGTTACTTCCTCGGCGATGGGAATCAGGTTAACCTGGCAGCGGGCGCACGTGGGGCAAGAGACAATCTCGGGACCACGGCGACGCAGGCCCAGTGACTGCAAAATTCCCCAGGCGACCGGCGGCTCCTCAACCGGATCGGCCGTGAGCGACACACGCATGGTGTCGCCAATGCCTTCGGAAAGCAAGATACCCAAGCCTACAGAGCTCTTGATGGTGCCCTGAAGCTTGGTCCCCGCCTCCGTCACGCCCAGGTGGAGCGGAACATGCGGTATCTCGCGCGACAGGGCGCGATAGGTATCAAGCGTCGTCTGTACGCTATGGGCCTTGGCGGATAGCACGATGTTGGTAAACCCACGGTCCTCAAAGTGCCGCACAAAGCGCTCGCTCGACATCACGAGCTTTTCGGGCTGCGTGAGGTCGTCGCGCTCGGCAATATCTTGCTCAAGCGAGCCCGCGTTCACGCCAATGCGAATCGCGCAGCCCGCGGCACCCGCGGCATCGATGACAGCGTCAACCTTGGCCCAATCGCCGATATTGCCGGGGTTGATGCGCAGCTTAGAGGCACCAGCCTCGACAGCGCCAATGGCAAGCTTATGGTTAAAATGGATATCGGCGACGATTGGCACCGGAGACTCGGCACAAATCGTGCGAAAGCCCCCGAGCGCGGCCTCGGAGGGCACGCTCACGCGCACGATATCGCAGCCAGCCTGCGCCAACGCGCACACTTGCGCAAGCGTTGCCTGGGCATCAGCGGTATCGGTGCAGGTCATAGACTGAACCACGACCGGAGCGCCACCACCGATCTGCACGCCGCCCACATGCACGGGGCGCGTCAACTCGCGAGGCAAAGGATGGGATAAAGACAATCCAAACACTCCCCTACAGAATAAATCGAAGGATGTCGGAACGAAGCATATAAACAAACAGCAGTGCAAAGAGCGCGATGCCGACATAGCTGACGATTGTCTGCACTTTGAGCGGCAGCTCGCGGCCCGCAATCTTTTGAATGATCTCGATGACCAGCTTGCCGCCATCGAGTGGTGGGATGGGCAGCAGGTTCATAAAGCCAAGCGAGAACGAAATGAGGGCGGCAAACGAAAGGAACGTGGCAGGGCCGGCAGCAGCGGCCTGTGAGGACATAACGCTAATACCCACGATCGAAGAAGACTGATCGAGAATCTCCATCGTATGCTGCGGCTGGAGCAGGCGCATCACGCCATCCGCTGTCTGCACGACATAGGAGAACGACAGGCGAGCCGACGTGATGGGGTCTAAACGGACCACCTGCGTAGAGGCATACACACCTAGGCGCTCGTCCTCTTTGAGCGCAACCGTGGTCGAATGCTGCTTGCCGTCACGCTCGTACTCGATGGCGATATCGTCCTTACCGGCGGCCTTGTCGATGGCATCGTAGACATCCATCCAAGTGGAACATGAGACACCGTCAACCGAAAGGATCGCATCACCGGCCTCGATACCCGCCTTGGCGGCAATAGACCCCTCGTCAACCTGACCGATCACGTTGGTATCCATCGGCACGGTGACACCCGCAATGGAATAGATGCTCATAAGGAGCAAAAAACCCGTCAAGATATTGACGATAATGCCCGCGAGCAGCATAAAGGCGCGCTTGAGAAAGCCTTGGCCAAGATAGGTGTGCGAGCGCTCTTGTGCAAGGAACTCGGCCTCGCCGCACGGCAGCTCCCACGCATCGCCCTCGGCAGTTGAATGTTCGCGATCGAAACGGCGACCGTCAAAGGTGGTGTAACCCGCCGCGTCTCGCGGCAGCGTCTGATACTTGGTGGGATAGTAGCTCGGCGAGGGCTTCTCCCCTTCCTCATACCAGGGTGCGATGGAGCCCCAGCCAAGCAACAGGGCGCATGCCTCGAGCACATCCTCCTCGGAAAGCTCGAGCTCGACAGCAAGGTCGGCCACGGTCACGCGACCATGACGATAGATAGCCGCGAGCACGCGATCGGCACACGAGACGTCGGTCGGATCCATACCGCAGATGGCAGCGTAGCCACCCAGCAGCAGCGGGGTCACGCCAAACTTGGTTCCAATGCGACGCGACGTGTAATGGATGTCAAAGCGGCACGGCAGGCCCAAAAAGAACTCGGTCACACGGACGCCGCAGGCACGCGCCGCCAAAAAGTGGCCGCCCTCGTGCAAAAACACGAGGACGGAAAGCATCAGCAGGCCCCAAAAGACCGATGAGAGAACGCTCAGAACAGTATCCATAAAACGAAAAAGCAATCCTTATGGGTTAGGAACGGGTTGCGGCGAGCACCTGCGCAGCCTTTTCACGCGCCCACGCATCGATGTCGCGAAGCTGCTCAAACGAATCGACCGCCTGCATATCGTGGGCGTCCATGCAGGATTCCACAATGCGATCGATATCGGTAAAGCTGCAGCCATCGTGCAGGAAGGCATCGACGGCAACCTCGTTGGCGGCATTGAGCACGCACGGCATGGTGCCACCCGTCTTGCCGGCACGCTCGGCCAGTGCCAGACAGCGGAAGGTATCCATGTCGGCAGCATCAAACGTGAGCTGCCCCAGCTCGCGGAAATCGATACGAGGCGCCGGGGCATCCCAACGCTCGGGATACGAGAACGCGAACTGGATGGGAATACGCATGTCGGATGCACCGAGATGCGCCATCACGGAGCCGTCGGCGAACTCGACCATAGAGTGAATCTTGGACTGACGCTGCACGACCACGTTAATGAAATCGAGGTCGCAGTTAAACAGATGCATGGCCTCAATGCGCTCCAGGCCCTTGTTCATGAGGGTGGCGGAGTCGATGGTGATCTTGGCACCCATGGCCCACGTGGGATGCGCGAGGGCATCGGCACGCGTCACGCGATTGAGCTCGTCGCGCGTGCGGCCAAAGAACGGACCGCCCGAGCAGGTGAGCCAAATACAATAAGCCTCGCGCGGGTTCTCCCCCAGATAGCACTGGTAAATGGCGGAGTGCTCAGAGTCGACTGGAATAAGCTGGCCCGGTTGCGCCAACGGCATAAGCAAGTCGCCACCGACGACGAGGGACTCCTTGTTGGCAAGGGCAAGGCGCTTATTTGAGGTCAAGGCCGCATGGCTCGCCTCGAGACCGGCGGCGCCCACAATAGCGACAAGCACGCAGTCGACATCGTCGCGACGCGCGAGCTCGCAAACCGCCTGCGCGCCAACGCCGAGCTTCGTTCCCTCGGGCAACTCCTGCAGCACGGCGTCATCGCCATGATCGACATCGGCCACGGCAACCGCCGGAACCGAGAACTCGCGGGCAGCGGCAACGAGCTCGGAGGTACTGGAGTTAACGGACAGCGCCGTCACCTGCAGGCGATCGGCATGCTGACGGCACACATCGAGTGCCTGGGTGCCGATGGAGCCCGTACAACCCAGGATGGCAACGCGAAGGCGTCCATCGGGGCCATACGTCGTCTGGAAGAACATTACAGCACGCCTCCGATCATCAAAAGCAGCTGCGCGGTGATGCAGCCGAAGATAAGCGAATCGCTACGATCGAGCATTCCGCCGTGGCCCGGGATAAGGTTGCCGGAATCCTTGACGCCCACACCGCGCTTGATGCGCGACTCGATAAGGTCGCCGATAACGCCCAGAATGGACACGACCACGCCGCACAGCAGCGCATAGGGCAGGCTGAGCTTGTAGAAGTGCGTCGCCCACAGGATGAGCCAAATCAAAACCGAGCCCAGAATGCCGCCGGCAAACCCCTCCCAGCTCTTTTTGGGAGAGATCTTGGGAACCATCTTGTGCTTGCCGATACGGCTACCCACGATGTAGGCAAACGAATCGGAGACCCAAAGGGACGCGCAAACGCCCACTGAAAGCAGGGCACCGGCAAAACCGGGCACGGCATCGCGCAGCAGCACGATAGCCGACAGCATAAAGCCAGTGTAGATGGGACCCATGAGCGTCACGGCCACATCAGAGATGCGGGTACGCGGCGACCAGACATACCAAATGCCCACAGCGAGCATCAGGGCAAAAAGCAGGGCATTCAGCAACATCGAATCGCCCAACGCCGACAGCGGAAAGAGTACGGCGGCAGCGATACCCATGCGCTCGTTAGCCATCTTGCCATCAAGCCTTGTCATACGGAAAAACTCATAGCAGCACAGACCGCTCATGACGGAAACAAAGATGGCCGTGGGCACGATACCCAAAACCAGGCACAGGATAAAGACAACGGCGTAGACGATACCGGCGGCGGCACGGGTAATAAAGCCCGCCAGCCACGAACCGGTGCCGCTCTTAGCTGCAGACGCTCCAGCAGTGGCAGCTTTGCGCGCAGGCGTCTTGGGAGCAGATGCCTTGGGACGATCGGACACGATTAAGCCTCCTCGGTCTTACTCAGTCCACCAAACCTACGGTCACGGCCCTGATAGGCCAAAATGGCGTCGACAAGGCCCCAACGATCAAAGTCGGGCCAATAGGTATCGGTGACGTAGAATTCGGAATAAGCCACCTGCCACAGCAGATAGTTCGAAAGGCGCAGCTCACCAGAGGTGCGAATCACAAGCTCAGGATCGGGAAGGCCGGCGGTATAGAGATGGGAAGCCACCATGTCGTCATCAATTGCGGCAGGATCGATCTTACCGGCGGCAGCGTCGAGTGCAATCTGACGGACAGCGCGGGTAATCTCGGCACGCGCGCCGTAGTTGACGGCAAGCGCCAGCGTCATACCGGTGTGATCGGCGCACTCGGCAAGACCGCGTTCAAAAACGTCGCGGGTCTTCTTGGGCAGCGCGGAAATGTCACCCAAAAAGACAACACGCACGTTTTCGCGCTTCAGAAGCGGCAGCTCGTCGATAAACGTCTTGGCAAACAGATGCATCAAGACGTTGACCTCATGCTGCGGACGGTTCCAGTTTTCGGTAGAAAACGCATAGGCAGAAAGCACGTCGACGCCCAGGCGCACGCAGGCGGTAATGATCTCGCGCAGCGAGACGATACCTGCCTTATGACCCTCGGTGCGTGCAAGACCGCGCGACGTGGCCCAACGACCGTTGCCGTCCATGATGCACGAGATATGGTGCGGAATGTTATTGAGGTCAAGGTCGGAAAAACCGACGCCCGCAGGGGCGTCGGCAAAGTACTCGACCAGTTTATGCTTGTCGTATTGCACCTTAGATCTCCATGACCTCGGCTTCTTTTTCCTTCAGAAGCTCCTCGACCTTGGCGACATACTCATCGGTGTGCTTCTGGACCTTGGCCTGCTCGCGACGGACATCGTCCTCGGTGAGCTCCTCATCGCGCTCGAGCTTATTGTTGAAGTCGCGACGGATGTTACGGATAGACACCTTGGCCTGCTCGGCGTACTCGCGGCACTCCTTGACGAGCTCGCGACGGCGCTCCTCAGTGGGGGCCGGGAACGGCAGACGAACGACGGTGCCATCGGAGTTGGGGGTAATGCCCAGATCGGAAGCGCCGATGGCCTTGACGATAGCGTTGATGAGCGCCTTGTCCCACGGCTCGATGAGCAGCATGTGAGCCTCGGGGGTCTTGACGGCGGCAATCTGCGTGACCGGCGTGGGGACACCGTAATAATCAACGGTGATGTCGGACAGAATGTTGGCGTTGGCGCGACCGGTACGGACCTTGGAGAAGTTATGCTTGAGGGACTCGAGCGACTTGTCCATATGGGCGGTGATGTTCTCTGCCATGCTTAATCCTCCTGATAGACGAGCGTGCCGACGGGCTCACCCGCGAGCGCGCGCTTGACGGTGTCCTCGCCATCGATGTTGAGGACCAAAATCGGCATACGGTTATCCTGGCACAGTGCCGTAGCCGTGGAATCCATAACCTGCAGACCGCGGACGAGAACCTCGTGATAGGTAATCTTGTCAAAACGGACGGCATCGGCGCACTTGACGGGATCCTTGTCGTAGATGCCGTCAACCTTGGTGGCTTTAATCAGAATCTCGGCGCCGATCTCGCACGCACGAAGAGCCGCGGCGGTGTCGGTCGTAAAGTACGGATTGCCCGAACCGGCAGCGAAGATGACGACGTTGCCCTTGGACAGATGGTTGATAGCGCGGCGACGAATATAGGGCTCGCAGATCTCGTTCATCTGGATAGCGCTCATCACGCGGCAGGGAACATCGTTGTGCTCGAAGGCATCCTGCAGGGCGAGCGCGTTCATAACGGTTGCCAGCATGCCCATGTAGTCGGCCTGAGCACGCTCCATGCCACCGGCAGCGCCTGCCATGCCGCGGAAAATATTGCCGCCGCCGACAACGACGCCGACCTCATGGCCAACGGCGAGCAGCTCCTTGACCTGCTTGGCAAGATGGTCGGTAACCTTGGGGTCAATGCCATATTGGCCGTCGCCCATCAGTGCTTCGCCGGAAAGCTTAAGAAGCACGCGTTTATATCGGATGTCGGACAAAGCGATCCTCCTTTAATTAGACTCTCAATATGATATCAAAGGCTTAGCGGGGAGCCATGAAAAAGCAGGCTGTGAGTAAAACCCACAGCCTGCTCATTACCAGCTACAAGAGCTTATTTACTCGCCACGGACCAGACGGTCGAAGGCAACGACGGTAATGGTGTCGCCAAGCTCCTTGGAGACCTGCTCAGCGTACTTCTTGATGGTGAGGGAGCTGTCCTTGATGAACTCCTGCTCGGTGAGCACGGACTGCTTGTAGAACTTCTCCAGACGGCCGACAGCCATCTTCTCCTGGATAGCCTCGGGCTTGCCGGACTCGGCAGCCTGAGCCATGTAGATCTGCTTCTCGTGCTCGACGGTCTCGGCCGGAACCTGATCGCGGGTAGCGCAGATCGGGGCGACGGCGGCAACCTGAAGGGCAACGTCGTGAGCGAAGGCCTTGAAGGACTCAGCTTGACCGGTCTCGGCCTTCTCGAAGGCGAACTCGACGAGGACGCCGATCTTACCACCCATGTGGATGTAAGAAGCGAGCGCGCCGTTCTCGGCCTTGCGGGCAGCGAAGCGGGAGATCTTCATGTTCTCGCCCATGATGTGAATCATCTCGGTGAGCTCGGAGGAAACGGTCTCCTCGCCCATCGGCTTCTCGAGCAGAGCGTCGACGTCAGCAGGCTCGGTGGTAGCGACAACCTCAGCGACCTTGGAAGCAAAGCCAGTGAACTTGGCGTTGGAGCCAACGAAGTCGGTCTCGCAGGAGAGCTCGAGCAGAGCGCCGGTCTTGCCATCCTCGGAGACGAACGCGGCGACAGCGCCCTCGTTGGTCTCACGGCCAGCCTTCTTGGCAGCCTTGGCAAGGCCGTTCTTACGAAGAACGTCGACAGCGGCGTCCATGTCGCCGTCAGCCTCGACGAGAGCCTTCTTGCACTCCATCATCGGGGAGTCGGTCATCTCGCGGAGCTGCTTGACCATAGCGGCGGTAATCTGGGCCATTGTGGTTCCTTTCAAAGAGATGAAAAAGAATTAACTAAGACTGATTTACTCGGCCTTGGGCTCAGCGGCCATCTCGGCCTCGGAGACCTGCTCCTTGCCGGAGCCAGCGAGGCAGGCGTCAGCCATGAGCTCACACATAAGGGTGACAGCAGAGATAGCGTCATCGTTGCAGGGGATGCCGTACTCGACCTCGTCGGGATCGGAGTTGGTGTCGATCAGAGCGACGACGGGGATGTTCAGGCGCTGAGCCTCCTTGATGGCGTTCTCCTCGCGCTTGGTGTCGATGACGAAGAGAGCCTGGGGCAGACCCTTCATGTCGCGGGCGCCACCGAGGTTGGTCTGGAGCTTGGTGAGCTCCTTGCCGAGAACAGCCTGCTCCTTCTTGGGGAGCACTGCCATGCGGCCGTCCTCGACCATGGCCTCAAGCTCCTCCATGCGGTTGATGCGGGAGCGGATGGTGACGAAGTTGGTCAGCATGCCGCCGAGCCAACGCTGGTTGATGTAAGGCATGTTGGCGCGCTCAGCAGCGTTCTTGACGGCCTCCTGAGCCTGCTTCTTGGTGCCGACGAACAGCACGTTGCCGCCCTTGGCGACGTTCTTGACGAAGGTGTAGGCCTGGTCGGCGTCGAGGATAGTCTGCTTGAGGTCGAGGATGTAGATGCCGTTGCGCTCACCGAAGATGAACGGCTTCATCTTGGGGTTCCAGCGACGGGTCTGGTGACCGAAGTGGCAGCCGGCCTCGAGCAGGGTGCGGATATTAATCTTGGTAGCCATGTTAAACCTCCTGTGGTTTGCCTCCGCGCGGGGTCATCCTCCAAAACCAACCCGGACATGTGCTACCAAAGCCCGGGCACCACGGTATGAAGTAGCCGCGCGTGCGTGATATAAACCTGTTGCCGTGAAGCAACCCGATGAATGATAGCAGGAATGCATCTTCCTGCCAACCCGCAATCAAAACCACACACCTGAGCGCGGCGCGGGACGTCCCAGCCACTATTCGCCGCGGGGATGGGCTTGAGCCACAGCCCGCTTAAGCCGATCGGGTGTGAGATGCGTGTAGATCTGCGTCGTGGACAGGCTCGCATGACCCAGCAGCTCTTGAACCGAGCGCAGGTCCGCGCCGCCCTCGAGCAAGTCGGTCGCAAAGGTATGGCGCATCGCATGCGGGGCGATGTCGGCCGGAATGCCGGCGAGCGTCGCCAGCATATGAAACCGCCGCCTGAGCATGGCGGCACTCATGCGATTACCGCGCGCCGATATAAGCAGCGGATGCGGCCCGGTAGCGGGGTCACGACGCTTTGCCTGAGCGAGCAACTCCGGCCTCCCCTCCTCAATATAGAGACGCGTCGCCTCGAGCGCACGACGATACAGAGGGACGATACGTTCTTTGCTCCCCTTGCCCCACAGGCGCAGCGTGCGTTCGGACCACGCAATGGACTCCACATTGAGTGCTGCGAGCTCAGAGATACGGGCGCCCGAGGCATAGAGCAGCTCGAGCATCGCCGCATCGCGCAGTCCCGCGGGTGTTGAGGTATCAGGCATCTTGAGCAGCGCCTCGACCTGCTTGGTCGTAAGGACGCCCGGCAGGTCACGCGGCAGCTTGGGCGATGCGATCGCCGAGACTGCATCGCCCTCGACAATCCCCTCGGCAGCCATCCAGCGATAGAGCGATCGGATAGCCGAAAGGTGCGCCGCAAGCGTTCGGGGAGCCACCTGTTCACGCGAAAGCTCGGCAAGATAGCGACGAATGGTGCGCACGTCGGCAGCGAAGGCATCGATATCCTCGCGCTCGCACCAGGCAGCAAAGCGCTCCAGCCTCGAGCCATAGGCCGTCACCGTGTTGGGAGAAAGTCCCTCGACACATGCGATATAGGCGATAAACGAGTCGACGGCATCGTACAGGTCAAAGGCTATGACCGGTCGCCTCCAAACAGATCGGGGCGAGTGGCCAGATAGGCATCAAGAGCCTCGAGCGCACGGTCCGCATACGCCTGGTAGCGGTCGCGCTTGCTGCGCCGCTTACCGTCCTCGAGCGGCGGCACCAGGCCAAAGTTGACATGCATGGGCTGGTAGCCCACGGTGGCAGGATCGGTCGCATAGCCCACGAGCGCGCCCAGGGCGCCCACGCGGGGCAACTCGACGCCCGCGGCGCCGATAGCCTCGGCATAGGTGTTGAGCGCCGCGAGCAGACCGGTCGCCACGGCTTCCATGTACCCCTCGGTGCCGGTGATCTGACCGGCCAGGCGCACGCCGGTACCAGGCACGGCAAAGGTGCCATCGAGCACGTGCGGGGCGTCGACAAAGGTATTACGGTGCATGACACCGTAGCGGAAGAACTCAGCGTTCTCCAGGCCCGGCACCATATGGAAGACGCGCTTCTGCTCGCCAAAGGTCAAGTTGGTCTGGAAGCCCACCAGGTTATAGGCGGTCTTCTCCTTATTCTCGGCACGCAGCTGAATCGCCGCCCAGGGACGACGACCGGTTCGCGGGTCGGTGAGGCCGACGGGCTTCATGGCGCCAAAGCGAATGGCGTCCTTGCCGGTGCGCGCAACTTCCTCGGCAGGCTGGCAGGCCTGGAACAGATCGCCGCCCTCAAAGTCCTTGAGCACCACGCGGTCGGCCGTGGTAAGCGCCTCG
This sequence comes from Collinsella aerofaciens, assembly GCF_009876115.1. Lineage (GTDB taxonomy): Bacteria > Actinomycetota > Coriobacteriia > Coriobacteriales > Coriobacteriaceae > Collinsella > Collinsella aerofaciens_N. Next base: position 13,369 of record NZ_WWSY01000004.1, read on the forward strand.
ATAAAGGCCTCGTACTCCTCCTTGTTGAGCGGAGCGTTGAGATAGTCGCCGCTCCCCTGCTCCTCGTAGCGCGACTGCGAGAACAGCACGTCCATATCGAGCGTGGAGGCATCGACGATCGGCGCCGCGGCATCGAAGAACGCAAGGGCGTCGCCACCGACGAGCTTCATGACCTCTTCGCTCAGCGCCGGCGAGCACAAGGGGCCGGCGGCAATGACCACGTGACCTTCGGGAATCTGCGTGACCTCGCCGTGAATGATCTCGATATTGGGACGGGCGGCAACCTCGGCCTCGACAAGCTCGGAAAACTTGACGCGGTCGACCGCCAGGGCACCGCCGGCGGGAACAGCCGCGCGATGGGCGCAATCGAGCAGGACTGAACCCATGCGCTCAAGCTCGGCCTTCAGCAAACCAGCCGCGGAATCGGAACGGGTCGACTTAAACGAATTGGAGCAGACGAGCTCTGCCAAGTGATCGGTATGGTGAGCCGGGGAGCTAACCTGGGGGCGCATCTCGCACAGCTTAACGGCAAAACCGCGGTCTGCCAGCTGGACCGCGCATTCCGAACCCGCCAGACCGCCACCGATAACCGTCACCTGATCAAACAGCATCTGCAAACACCTTTCTAATTGACATGTTTTCCATTGTGACCGAAGGGTGTCTGGGCGTGAAGGGCAAACTTGGAGGGCGCATACCTTCCATCCATCATGCGCTCGATAAGACCCTCGAGCTCAAGCGAACCCAGGAGCTTAAGTACGCCGACAGCATCGAGCGAGACGAGCGCCGCAATGTCGTCGACCTTGAGCGGAGAGGCGATGAGCGCATGCATCACGGTCTGCTGTGTTGGATCCAGGTCGGCAATGCCGGGAGCATCGGGGCGCGAGTAGCGCAGGGTGCCGTAGATGCGTGAGATAGCCATCTCGATAGATTCCTCGTCGATGATGCAGCAGGCACCGTTCGCAATGAGGTAATTCGTGCCACGCGACTCGGGCGATAGGATCGACCCCGGCACGACAAGAAGTTCGCGCCCCAAATCCATAGCAGCCTCGGCTGTAGAAAACGTCCCGGAAGGCATACCCGCCTCGGAAACAAAGAGGGCTTGCGACAGGGCCGCGATCACGCGATTGCGGCGCGGAAAGGCAAACTTGCGCGGACCCATGCCCCACGGAGAGATCGACACGACCGCGCCACCCGTATCGAGCGTGCGCATAATAAGCCCCGCGCTCGAACGCGGGTAGACCACGTCGGCGCCCGTCCCCAGCACCACGACGTGTTTGCCGCCGGCGTTGACCGCAGCCCAACCCGAGGCCTGGTCACAACCGACCGCGCCGCCCGAAACTACCGTCACTCCCGCCTCGACCGCCACCTTTGCCGCAAGCTCTGCCACGGCAAGACCATACGGCGAGGCCTTGCGCGCGCCGATGATGGAGAGCGCGGGTGTCGAAAGCACCTCGGGATTGCCACGCACATAAAGCGTCTGGGGTACATCAGAAAGCTCCAAAACGGTCTCGGGATACAACGCATCACCTGGATGCAGCTCAAAGGTCCCCTCGGCTATCATTGGTCCCTCCTTCCCTGGTACATCGCCGCCTCGAGCACATGGTCCTGCGTCACCTGCTCGCTCTCGGCGACGTCAGCGATTGTACGCGCGATGCGCACCAGGCGCACGATGCCGCGGCCCGTGAGATGCGTGCGTTTGGACAGGCCGAGTACGCATTTCTCGGCAGCATCATCGAGCTCAAAGGTCGAAACGACGCCGTCAATAGACCGTGTCTCGTCATCCTCGGCCTCGGCATCCGCATCGTCCATACGGGATTCGCGCCAGGCGCGAAAGGCGCGACCGCGCACAACGTAGTCACGCAACTCGGCCGACGACATACCCTCCGCACCCTCGATAATCACTTGGGGGTCGGGACGGGTCACGTCGATCATCATGTCGATACGGTCGGCCAAAGGACCGCGCAGTTTAGACCGATAGCGCTCGACCATCGCCGCCGAGCAGCGACACGGTACCTCACGATCGCCCAAAAAGCCGCAGGGGCAGGGATTGCTCGCAGCCAGCAGCTGAAAGCGCGACGGGAAGGTAAAAGCCCCGTCGACGCGCACGATCCTCACATAGCCGCGCTCGATGGGCTGACGCAGCGTCTGCAGCACACCCGTGGGAAACTCGGCAAGCTCGTCCAAAAAGAGCACGCCGCCATGAGCAAGGCTGATCTCACCCGGGTGCACCGGGCGCCCACCGCCGATAAGACCTGCGGTCGAAATACTGTGATGAGGACTGCGGAAGGGCCGGTGCCCCGCCAACAAGCCATCAATGTTCTCACCCAAAACCGAATGGATGCACAGCGCCGCCTGTTGATCCTCAACGGAAAGCTCGGGCAGGATGCCGGTCATACGACGCGCGAGCATCGTCTTGCCCGATCCCGGGGACCCGATCATGAGCAAGCCGAGTTCTCCTGCCGCCGCAAGCGCCATGCCGCGTTTAGCGACTTCCTGCCCCAGCACGTCGGCATAGTCGAGCTCAGGCTCAAAGGTCGCCTCGAGCACTTCAGAATCCAGATAGTGCCGAGCCGCCTCGCCCATGCCATGGGCAAGCTGAGACAAATGATCGATGAATCCACAATCCACGCCCGCGAGTGGCACATGCTGGTCGGACCTGCCGGCGATAAAAGACAGCCCCATGTCGCGAGCCAATAGCTGAAACGCCACCTCGCCCTTGACAGGAAGCACCGTACCGTCCAAGCCAAGCTCGCCGGCGATAAGGCAGCGATCGAGGTTGTCACGGGGAATCTGACCATCGGCCGCTAGAACCGCGATGGCGATGGGCAGGTCAAAGCCGCTACCGGTCTTGCGGATATCGCCGGGCGCTAGGTTGACCGTAATGCCCGAGCGTGGGATCTCGAACCCGGCGGAGCGCATCGCGCAGCGAATACGACCGCGTGACTCCATCACCTCCATGCTCGGAATGCCGAGCATTTGGATGCCCGGAACACCACCGGCAAGCGAGACCTCGACCGTGACGTGAATCGCCTCGACGCCACGGATGCAGGCCGCGTGAACGGCAAACGTCTCGAACGCCATCACGACACCTGCCAATCGAACGCGTTGTACTGATGCTCGATCTCGGCGATATGCCCGCCACGAATGGTGACACCCACGGCATCGAAGCGAATCGCCTTGAGCGGATAATGCTCCATGAGATAGCAACTTGCGATGCGGCGGTAGCGGCGTTGCTTTTGGGCGTCCACGGCCTCCTCGGGAAAGACCCGCGTGCTGCAATCCAGTGCAACGCGTCTGGTCTTGACCTCGGCCATCACCACGACATCGTCGAGCTCATCGAGCAGCACCAGATCGGCCTCGCCCTCGGTGCAACGATAACCCTGCTCCAGCAAGGTGTAGCCGCGCTCGTTAAAGTAATCGATTGCGATAAGCTCGCCCAGCATGCCCAGCTCGCGGGGACTGAGTCCCTTGATAAACTCGGGCGTCATCGCCCCGCAGTCGAGCTCGCCGTTTTCCCAACGCTCCTTGAGCTGCTGCGTCTTGCTCTTTTTGCTTGCGGCACTCATGGGGTCTCCTTTCCCGCACGCTGCATTGCCCCGATGATGAGGGCACCTTTCATGCGGGTAAGTACCGGAAGCAAACCAAAAGCTGACCAAATGCCGTCAAAAAATGGGCCGTACGCAGCAATGGTGTTGCATACGGCCCGCTACCAGCAGGTTTATAAAACCCCTGAGGTCCCTGTCTCCACAATTGACCTAGAAAAGGCGCTCAGTCTGCAGAAAGTTTCCGCAAAAGCTCACGCGGTGCAGTGGACAAAGTCCATGTTTGCGAATGGCCTCGATATGCTCGGGGCTTGCATAGCCCTTCGACTCGGCCAGATGGTACTCGGGATACTCGGCGTCGTACTCGACCATCATCTCGTCACGCGTGACCTTGGCCATGATGGACGCCGCGGCGATGCAGGCGATTTTGGCATCGCCCTTCACCACATCGCGCTCGTTAGGAACGGCGCCCAAGGGGTTGCCATCCATGAGGACGCAATCGGGCTCAAGCCCCGTATCGGCCACGGCGCCCGCGACAGCGGCTCGAATGGCGCGGGCCATGCCCATCTCATCGATATCCTTAGGCGCGATATGGCAAAAACCAATTGCCGTCGCCACCTCGGCAATCTTCACTGAGAGCAACTCGCGGCGCGCCGGCGTGAGCTTTTTGGAATCGTTGATGCCCCAGACGCGCGGCTCCATAGGAAGGCAGACGGCGCATACCGTCAAAGGACCGGCCACCGATCCGCGACCCACCTCGTCGACACCAACGACTACCCCATCGCCGCCAAGCTCATGCATAAGCTCGTACATGTCATTGACGCGCTCGCGCTCGGCAAGTTCCTTGGCATGGCGCTTAAGAGCACGCTCGCAAGCCTTGATCACCTGCTGGCGCGGGTCCTCGCGATAATGCTCCACGAGGGCGGGGATCTCCTCAAACGTAGCGCTCGCCAACTCACCGGCAACCTGCGATGCCGAAACCGAGCTCGTCATATTGGCCATACCAGGCCCTCCTTGCATGCAAATCAGATAAAAAGAAGGGCCACCCGAAGGTGACCCTTGTGTCCAAACGAGTGGACAGACGCTGCGATCTTCTTAGCGCTTCTCGGGGATGCGAGCAGCCTTGCCCACCTTGTCGCGGAGGTAGTACAGCTTGGCGCGACGGACGCGACCATGACGAACGACCTCGAGCTTGGCGATCTTGGGGCTGTGAAGCGGGAAGGTGCGCTCAACACCGACACCGAAGGACATCTTGCGGACGGTGAAGGTCTCGCGGGCACCGGCGCCGGCCATGCGGATGACGTCACCCTGGAAGACCTGGATGCGCTCGCGGTCGCCTTCCTTAATGCGGTAGTGAACCTTGACGTTGTCGGCGACGCGAACCTGAGGAATGTCCTCGCGGATCTGCTGACGCTCGATTGCGCGGATGTAATCCATGTGCAATTCCTTACTCTTCTAGAGGTGCCGTACCACCTTGGCCGGCACGTAGTTGAACAAACGTATTCGAGTATACACGCGCGGGTTTCTGCTGCAAGAACAATTTTTTACGCAGACAAAAAGACAAAACCCGCACATGATAACCGCCCGCCTCACGAATGAGACGGGCGGTATGAAGGGGCGCTACGCTAGGCGTCGATGCGCAGGGGGCTAGGCGTTGCGCTTGGCCTCGAGCTTGGCCTGAGCGGCAGCCAGGCGCGCGAGGGGCACGCGATAGGGCGAGCAGGACACGTAGTCCACGTCGGCCACGTTAAACAGGCCCTTGATGGACTTGGGGTCGCCGCCGTGCTCGCCGCACACGCCAAAGTGCATGTCGGGATTGGTGGCGCGGCCCTTCTCGACGGCCAGGCGCACGAGCTCCAGCACCGCCGCGTCGATGGTCTCGAAGGGGTTGTCTTTCAGGATCTTTTTATGCATGTACAGCGGGATGAACTTGGCCTCGGCGTCATCGCGCGAGAAGCCAAAGGTCGTCTGGGTGAGGTCGTTGGTGCCAAAGCAGAAGAAGTCGGCATGATGGGCGATCTCGTCAGCGACCATGCAGGCACGCGGCAGCTCGAGCATCGTGCCCACGGGAATATTGAGCCCGACGCCCTCTTCGGCGGAAACCTCGGCGATTACGCGCTCAATGACCTCGCGGGTCTGGACATGCTCGGCCGTGATGGAAACGAGCGGAACCATGATCTCGGGGCGCGGGTCGACACCCTCCTTGATAAGGCGGGCAGCGGCCGTGGCGACGGCGCGAACCTGCATGAGCGGCAGATCGCCAAAGACGACGGACAGGCGCACGCCGCGCAAGCCCAGCATGGGGTTGGACTCGACCATGCCGTCGATGCGACGCAGGCGGGCGCGCAGGGCAGTGAGCTCCTCCTCGGGAGCGCCGGCGGCCTCCTTCTTGGTGATGGCGACCTCGAGCTCGCGAGGATTATCCAGGAACTCATGAAGCGGCGGATCGAGCAGGCGGACGACCACATCGCGACCGGACATGGTCTTGAACATCGCCAGGAAGTCCTCGGTCTGAACCTTGAGCAAGTCGGCCAGGGCCTGCTGCTTCACGGCCTCATCGTCAGACAGGATAAAGCTCTGGATGATGTTCTTGCGATCGCCCAGGAACATGTGCTCGGTGCGGCATAGACCGATGGCCTCGGCGCCAAACTCGAGCGCGAGCTCGGCATCCTCGGGGTTGTCGGCGTTGACGCGCACGTGGTTGGCGTGACCGTCGGTCTCGTCCAAACGGATCTCATCGGCCCAAGACAGGATGGTGTCCAGGTCGCCGGTGAGCTCTGCAGAGACCAGGTCAACCGCGCCGTCGACGACGATACCCTGGGTGCCGTCGATGGAGATGACATCGCCCTCGCGCAGCACGCGGTCGCTGCCCTCGATGCGCACGACCTTCTCTGCCGCGTCAATGTGGAAGCGCTCAACGCCGCAAACGCAGGGCGTACCCATGCCGCGGGCGATAACGGCGGCATGGCTCGTCTTGCCACCGTGGCTGGTCAGGATGCCCTCGGCGGCGACCATGCCCTTCAGGTCGTCGGGGTTGGTCTCCCAGCGGACCAGAATGACCTTGTGGCCCTCGTTGGCGCGCGCGACGGCGTCATCACTCGAGAACACGACCTCGCCCACGGCGGCACCAGGGCTGGCGTTAAGGCCGCTGGCCAGGGCCTCGTACTTCTTGGAGGCGTCGAACTGCGGGTGCAGGAGCTGGTCGAGCTGCGCGGGATCGATGCGGCTCACAGCCTCCTCGCGGGTGATGAGGCCCTCCTCGACCATTTCGATAGCAATGCGCAGGGCGGCAGTGGCGGTGCGCTTGCCCACGCGGGTCTGGAGCATCCAGAGCTTGCCCTGCTCGATGGTAAACTCGATATCGCACATATCGCGGTAATGATCCTCGAGCGTCAGGAACACGCGCTCGAGCTCCTCGCCTGCGGACTCGAGGCCCGAGGTGGTCTTGAGGTCGGCGATGGGCTCGGTGTTTCGGATGCCGGCGACGACGTCCTCGCCCTGGGCATTCACCAAAAAGTCGCCATAGAACTCCTTGGTGCCGTCGGCCGGGTTGCGCGTAAAGGCGACGCCGGTCGCAGAGGTCTCGCCCTTGTTGCCAAAGGCCATGGCCTGGACGTTGACGGCGGTGCCGAGCTCGTCGGAAATGCCGTGCTGCTTGCGGTAGATGCAGGCGCGCTCGTTCATCCAGCTGCCAAAGACGGCCTGGATGGCAAGGCGCAGCTGGAGCTCCGGATCGTGCGGGAAAACGGGCTTACCGTCGGCGACCTCGAGCTCGGGATACAGGGTCGCCTCGACGTTCTCGGAGAAGATGCCCTTAAAGGTCTCGACGAGCTCCTGCAGGTCCTCGGCCGAAAGCTCGGAATCGACACGAACGCCGGCGACCAGGCGGGCCTGGGTCAGGGCGTTCTCGAATAGGTCGGCGTCGACGCCCATGACGACGTTGGAGAACATCTGGATAAAGCGACGGTAGCTGTCCCAGGCAAAACGCGGGTTTTGCGTCTGGGCGATAAGGCCCCGGACGGAATCGTCGTTGAGGCCCAGGTTGAGGACCGTGTCCATCATGCCGGGCATGGAGAACGGAGCGCCCGAGCGAACCGACACGAGCAGCGGATCGGAGGCATCGCCGAGTTTCTTGCCGTAACGGGCCTCGAGGTCCGCCTCAGCGGCAACGATCTCATCGAGTGCGCCCTCGGGCCACACATTGCCGGCACCGGAGTACTCGACGCAAGTCTGGCAGGTAATGGTAAAGCCACCGGGAACCGGCAGACCGATGCGGCTCATCTCAGCAAGGTTTGCGCCTTTGCCGCCAAGCACGAAGTTCATGGATTTGTCGCCCTCAGTGACACAGGTGCCCTGGGCGTCGGTTCCAAAACGGTAAACCCTCTTGCAATCGCTCACGATACTTCCCCTTCCATGCACTTACGCGCACGACCGTGGTAACGAATCGACCCGCCGAATGCGAGCCGTGAGGGTACTATACGGCGGGTTTTGGGCGGGCTTGCGCAGAGGGCGCTGGGGTTGGTAAACGTGGTAAATATGGCGGTAAACGGTAGGTAAAGTTGGTTACCTTATGAAGATACCAATGCAAGATGCTTGCAGGTCAAATGCTAGTTTATTGCTAAATCGCTTTACCATATCGTGCATTATTTTTAGGTAGTCTTTTAGAGACGGGCATTTTTAGCTACCCCAATAAGCTAGCTTTGCTGGGCTCGGCGGGCGGCGCGGCGGGCACGGGCATCTTGGATTTCCTCCAAGTGGCTAATGATCTCGGCAGCGCTTTCCTCGATGGCCTTGCCATCGGTACGCACCACAAAGCAGCCTAGGCGCTTCATGAGGGCACGGGCTTCCTCAAGCTCGCTGCGCACACTCTCGGGCTCGGCATAGGAGCCGGCAACGGCACGGGCGTAGTCATCGCCCAAGCGACTATCGCGAATTTCGGAAATCACATCGACGGTCGAGATCAGACCAAACAACCGCATCGGGTCAACCTCGTAAATCGACTTCGGCGGCTCCATGCCATGCGCCAGTGGGACATTGGCGACCTTGTAGCCCTGATAGGCTAAATACATCGACAGCGGCGTCTTGGATGTACGCGACACACCCAGCAGCACGATATCGGCACCCGACAGATCGTCGCAACCGCGCCCGTCATCGTGCTCAACGAAATACTCCATGGCCTCGATACGATGGAAATAGCGGTCATCGGTCTTGTGAATCACGCCCGCAACGCACTTGGGCGGCACACCGATGAGCGACGACAGCACGGCGAGCGTCGGACCGATCAGGTCAACCGAACGGATATGCAGCATACCCAGGTAATCGAGCACGCGGGCGCGAAGCGCCGGATCGACAATGGTATGGAACACGGCGACATCGCGATGGTCGGCATCGACGCGCGGCCCCACAAATGACTTGACCTGCTCCACGGAGGTCACCTTGGGCAGGCGCAAAACGCGAAAAGCCCCTTCATCAAATTGCCCGGACGCCGCAAGCACCACCTCACAAGCGGTATCGCCGAGCGAGTCGGAGATAACGATAACGGTGGGACGAGCGGTGACCGGGCAATCCATGCGGGGCTCCTTTTGCGCTTATGCGCAGGCTGGCTTACTTTTTGCGGGCAAGCTCACCGATGTTGGCAATGCCGGAGAAAACGGCCTCGAAGCGGTTGAGCAGCTTAAGGCGATTATCGCGAAGCAGCTCGTCCTTGTCCATGACCATGACCTCATCGAAGAAACGGTCGATGGGCGCGCGCAGGGCGGCGAGGGCGGCAAATGCGGTCGGGTAGTCCTCGGCAGCAAGGGCGGCATCGACGGCGGTCTGAGCAGCCTCGGAGGCGTCGGCGAGCGCAAGCTCGACCTCGCCCATCAGGCTGCGGTCATACTCCGCACCCAGCTCGGGCTTGGAGATATGCGCGGCGCGGGCATAGGCGGTCGCCAGGTTGTCGAACGTCTCAGCGTCGTTCTTGCGGGCCTCGTCGAGGGCGGCGCAGCGGGCGAAGAAGACGGACGGGGCGATGATGTGCACCGCGGAGACGGCGGCGACGGTATCGGCCGGAATCTTTTCGTCGCGGGCCATGCTCACCAGGCGGCCATGGAAGAAGTCACGAACCTGCTGGGCGACCTCGGCGGCGTCGAACTCAATGCCCTGCTCACTGTAGAGTTCGAGGGCAAAGTCGATGAGCGACGTGGGGTCGATCGGCAGACGGTCGCGCAGGATGTTGATAATGCCGATAGCGGCACGACGCAGCGCGTAGGGGTCGGAGGAGCCGGTCGGGGGCTCGCCGATGGCAAAGATACCGGCGATGGTATCGAGCTTGTCGGCGCAGGCCACGATGCAGCCAGCGGTGCCCTCGGGCAGCTCGTCACCGGCAAAACGGGGACGATAGTGATCGCGAATAGCATGGGCGACCTCGTCGTTCTCCCCCATCGCGGTCGCGTAATAACCGCCCATCACGCCCTGCTGGCTCGTGAACTCGACGACGGCGTTGGACACCAGGTCTGCCTTGCACAGGTGTGCGGCGCGAGCAGCGTCGGCGGCAAGATGGGCGCCCAGGTGAGCCTCGCGGGCGATAGCGAGCGCGAGCTGCTCGATGCGCTCGGACTTGGCGAGCACGCTACCGAGCTTCTCCTGGAAGGCAACCTTGGACAGACGCTCACGGAACTCGTCGAGGGAGATCTTCAGGTCCTCCTCGTAGAAGAACTTAGCGTCGTCCAGACGGGCGCGCACGACGCGCTCGTTACCGTCGATCACTCGCTCGGCGTTCTCGGGCTTGCTGTTGGAGACGACCACGAACTCACGCGTCAGTTTGCCTTCGCCGTCATAGATCGGGAAGTAGCGCTGATTGGTGAGCATGGACTCGCAGATGATCTCGTGTGGGACCTTGAGGAACTCCTCATCGAAGGTACCGACGAGCACCGTCGGCCACTCGCAGAGGTTGATGACCTCCTCAAAGACCTTCTTAGGCGTATCGACGTGGCAGCCGGGGCGCGCAGCCTCGACCTCGGCGATACCGGCAAGGATGGCCTCGCGACGGCGCTCGGCAGAAAGCACGCCGGCGTCCTCGAGCACCTGCTCGTAAACAGCGGGGCTGGCGACCACATGGTCACCGGGGCCAAGCACGCGATGACCGCGCGTGGTGTTACCACTCGTCACGTCAGCAAACGACACGGGCACAACGTCCTCGCCCAAAAGGCAGCAGATCCAACGGACCGGACGAACAAAAGTCGCGTGCTCGTGACCCCAACGCTGAGAGCGGTAGTTGGGCCATTGCAGGCCGGCGATGGTCTTCTCGCACAGAGCGGTCAGAATCGGCGTAGCCGGTGCGGAAGGGATATTCTTCTCGGCAAAGACATACTCGCGGCCGTCGGTGTCCTCGCGACGGATCAGATCCTCGGCAGCCACACCGCACTTGCGGGCAAAGCCCTGGGCGGCCTTAGTGGCGTTACCGTCTGCATCGAACGCGATGTTTGCCGCAGGGCCGCGCTTAACCTCGTGGACCTCGTCGGTCGCAGTGGCGACATTGGCCACGAGCGCAGCCAGGCGACGCGGGCTCGAGATCACACGGACCTCGCCGTGAGCCAGTCCGGTATCGTCCAAACCCTTGGCAATCATGGTGCCGAGCTGCTTGACGGCATTGTTCAGCGGCGCGGAGGGCATTTCCTCCGTACCGATCTCAAACAGGAAATCCTTAGCGTCTGCCATGGCTTACGCCACCTCGCCTTCCTGGTCGGCATTCTCGTTGACTCCGGCGACCTCGGCCATATAGGCCTCGCAGCACGCCTTGGCGACGGCGCGGACGCGCAGGATGTAGTTGGCACGCTCGACTGCGGACAGGGCGCCACGGGCATCGAGCAGGTTGAAGGCATGGCTGCACTTCATGACGCAGTCGTATGCGGGCAGCGGCAGCTTGCGCTCCAGGCAGGAATGGCACTCGGCCTCGTAGTCGTCAAACTTCTGACGCATCATCTCGACGTTGGCGACCTCAAAGTTATAGGCACTGAACTCGCGCTCGTTCTCGAGGAACACGTCGCCGTAGGTCATGGGCGTGCCGTCGGGCAGATAGCTCCACACCAGATCGTAGACCGAGTTGACGCCCTGAGCGTACATGGCGATACGCTCCAGGCCATAGGTGATCTCGACGGGCACGGGGTCGACCTCGATACCGCCCACCTGCTGGAAGTACGTGAACTGCGTGACCTCCATGCCGTTGAGCCAGACCTCCCAGCCAAGGCCCCAGGCGCCCAGCGTCGGGCTCTCCCAGTCGTCCTCGACAAAACGGACGTCATGGTCGTTAGGGTCCAGGCCAATGGCAGCAAGAGACCCCAGGTAAAGCTCCTGAGCATTAACCGGCGAGGGCTTAATGAGCACCTGGAACTGATAGTAGTGCTGCATGCGGTTAGGGTTCTCGCCGTAGCGGCCGTCGGCGGGACGGCGGCAGGGCTGCGCATAGCAGGTGCGCCATTCGGCGGGACCGAGCGAGCGCAGCGTGGTCGCGGTATGGAAGGTACCGGCACCGACCTCGGAGTCATAGGGCTGCATAATGACGCAGCCCTGCTCGCCCCAGTACTGCTGGAGGCGCAGGATGATGTCTTGGAAGGAAAGCGATGAAGCGTTCATGCCTCTAATATCCCCTCGTCGAAACGATTACACGGTTAGGTACTGTACTATAGCGGTTTTTAGTCGATAGCGCCGATGCGGTTGAGCGGCCAGTAGCGCACAAGCGCCACAGCGATCAAATCAGAGCGATCGACGGGACCAAAGTAGCGCGAGTCGGCAGAGTTTTCGCGGTTGTCGCCCATCACCCACACGCACCCGTCGGGAACGGTGTAGGGATAACTCACCTGGGCGCCAGGCGCTTGGACCGAAAGCGGCCAGCTCATGCCTGTCGTATAGTCCTCGTCGAGCGCTTGGCCGTCAACGACCACCTTGCCGTCCTGCAGGTCGACCGTCTGGCCGGCCGTGGCAATAACACGCTTGACAAGAACATCATGCTCGGAAGTGGCATCGGGGTTGTGGAACACCACGATATCACCCTGTTTGACGGGCTGACCGAGCTCGAGGCTCACCTTTTGTGCCAGGATCTGGTCGCCAATCTCGATCGTGTCCTCCATGGAGCCGGTGGGCACCACAAAGGGCTCGACCACAAAGGTGCGGATCAGGAAGGTGGCCACGAGCGCGATCGCGATGACCGCGACCCACTCAAAAGCGCCCCTCAACGCGGAATGCTGCGATGGAACCATTCTCACTCCTCGCCCTGCGAATACGAAGCGTCCAGAATCTCCTGCGCGTATGCGCGCTCCTGGGGCGTAAGCCGTGCCGTCTCGATCAGGTCGGGACGCCAGCGGCAGGTGCGCTCGATTGAATTCTTACGGCGCCAGGCGTCAACCTTGGCATGGTCACCGCTCACGAGCACAGGCGGCACGCCCTCGCCGTTGAATTCAGCAGGGCGAGTGTACTGCGCATACTCGAGCAGGCCTCCGTCCTCGGCGGTCGAGAACGACTCGTCGACGTTGCTCATCTCGTCACCAAGGGCGCCGGGAATCAGGCGTACGACGGCATCGGCAACGACCATAGCGGGAAGCTCGCCGCCCGTGAGCACGTAATCGCCGATCGACAGGCGCTCGTCGGCATACGCATAGGCACGCTCGTCGACACCCTCGTAACGGCTGCACACAAACAGCAAGCGCTCGCTTTTGAGCAGGCGCTCGGCCACATGCTGTGTAAAGGGCTCGCCACAGGGGGTAAAAAACACCACGGTGGGCTTAGGACCCTCGGAGCTAATAGCCTCGATGGCCTCGGCAATAGGCTCGACCTTCATGAGCATGCCCTGCCCGCCGCCGTACGGCTCGTCATCGACGGTACGATGGCGGTCGTGCGTCCAGTCGCGCAGGTTATACGCCTTAAAATCAAAAAGGCCGGCCTTGCGGGCGCGGCCCAAAATCGATGTGGACATGACGGGCTCAAACATCTCGGGAAAGACCGAAAGGGTCTCAATCAGCATGTTGTCCTCCCTACTTGTCCATATCGATCAGGCCGTCCATAACGTGGACGGAAATTGTTCCTGTGTCGGGAAGATCGAGCACAACCTGCTCGATCACGGGAATCAGTACCTCGCCGTACCGATCACCCCCGACAACCCAAACATCGTTAGCGGGCGTCGACATGATCTCGACGATCGTGCCGAGTGAACCGAAGCGCTCGTCGACCACCTCGCGACCCATCAGGTCGGTATAGGCGGCGTCGAGTGAATCGAGCTCAAAATCGTCACGATTTGCCAACACATAGCATCCCGTGATGCCCTCGGCGGCCGTCAAGTCGTCAATGCCCTCAAACGAGACCAGATCGCCATCGCCCGTATCGGTGACGGACACGACCGTGCAAAAGCGGTCGCGCTTGAGCGCCGGCGGCGTCAGGGCGACGCGCATACCCGGCTCTAATACAGAAGGAAGCCCCCGCAGCGGCTGCGCGAGGACCTCCCCCTTCCTTCCGTGCGGCTTGACCACACGGGCGATGTTTTTGTACTGGGACCTCAAGGTCCTAGCCCAGAACCTCTACCTCGACAGCAGTGTCGAGGCGAGCGGCCAGTGCACGGGCGAGCGTGCGAATGGCCTTGATGGTACGGCCACGACGGCCGATGACCTTAGCGACGTCATCCTCGGCGACAGAAACCTCGATCGTAGAGGCGTCGTCACCATCGATGACCTCAAGGCTCACGGAATCCGGGTCGTCGACGATCTGAACAACAAGATATTCGACGAGATCGGCGATGCGATCTGAGAGCATTGCCTCACCCTCGAGCTGTGCAGCGTCAACCTCAGGCACGATTTACTCCTCGGCGCCCTCAGCGGCCTCAGCGGCAGCCTTAGCGGCCTCGGCCTCTTTGGCGAGCTGCTTCTTGGACTTCTTGACGACGGTCTCGGTCTTCTCGCCCTCGTTGGCGGCCTTGACCAGAGCGGCGACGGCGTCGGTGAGCTGAGCGCCCTTGGACTGCCAGTCGGCGATCTTCTCGAGGTCGAGGTTGATGGTCTTGGGGGCGGTCATCGGGTTGTAGCGGCCAACCTCCTCGATGATACGACCGTCACGCGGGGCGCGGGAATCGGCGACGACGACACGGTAGTACGGACGCTTCTTAGCGCCGTGACGAGCAAGGCGAATCTTGACTGCCAAAGGAAACTCCTCCAACCAAGCAGCTTTAGGCTGCAACTACAAACAAACAGTTGAACATAATACGCCATCGACGCGGGCAGGTGAAGTCCGTGAGACCAACTTCTTCGGTGTAGTCGAGGGCAAATCCATATCTTAGACAAGAATTCGGGATTTGCAAGCACATACACGCACCCCACATGAGCTGCGCGGTATACTCATGACATGGAAAGACGCGAACATACATACGGTTATGAGGATGCCATGGGCGTCACACCGCCTCCCTGGACGGGTTCGGCGGTGGGCCTCATGGACCTCGATGCATTTTTTGCGAGCGTGGAGATGCTCGATCATCCCGAATGGCGCGGAAAGCCACTCATCGTGGGCGGAGACGCCGATTCGCGTGGCGTCGTGTCCACGTGTTCGTATGAGGCACGTCGCTTTGGCGTGCACTCTGCCATGGCCTCGGCCGAGGCGCGGCGCTTGTGCCCGCAAGCCATTTGGACGCACGGGCACTTTGATCGCTACCGCGAGGTGAGCGCGCAGGTCATGGCAATTCTTGCCGAGGAGACGCCGCGCGTTGAGCGCGTATCCATCGACGAAGCCTTTATCGATATCACACCGGGTCGCTTTGCGCCCGAAGACCCGCTACTGGTTGCGCGGCGTATAAGCGACCGCGTGGCAGCGCTGGGAGTGACCTGCTCCATTGGCGTGGGCTGCAACAAGACGGTCGCAAAGATCGCAAGCGAGCGTGATAAGCCGTTTGGGCTGACCATCGTGCGCCCCGGAACCGAGCAGCGCTTTTTGGCCGCGCTGCCGGTATCTGCCATGAGCGGCATCGGGCGCTCGGCTGAGGAGCGACTGCGCCGTATGCGCATCTACACGCTCGGCGAGCTGTCACGCGCGCCGGAATCCACCTTGGCCTCTATTTTTGGCGTCAACGGCGAACGTATGCGTCAGCGTGCGCTGGGACTTGAAATCTCCGAAGTCACGAGTCTCGATGAAGAGCGCAAGGTTAAATCGGTGAGCAATGAGCGCACCTTTGCGAAAGATTTGACTGAGCGCGGGGACATCGAAGCGGCGATTGCGCTGTTGGGCGAGTCAGTGGGACGCCGCCTGCGCCGTCAGGGACTGACGGGCGCCACGGTGACGCTCAAGCTCAAGTATTCGTATGGAAGCGGTCGCTCGGCACAGCGCCGGCTGCCTCATCCGACCGACGATGAGAACATCTTCGTGGCGGTTGCGCTCGAACTGCTCGACAACATTTGGCAGGAAGGCATGCATGTTCGCTTAGCAGGCATCGGCATGAGCGACTTTGACCATCAGGGCGGCATCCAGACCGACTTGTTCTGCGAAGTCGACGACCGCGGAGCCCAATCCAGCGACCGCCGCGAGCTCTCCGTCGCGATCGACGCCGTCCGAGACAAGTTCGGCGACACCGCCCTATCTTTCGGCCGCCAATCCCGCTTCAGCGATTAACCGCCTTTGAGCAAAAAGAAAGCCGGACAGGTGCGGAAAACCGCAACTGCCCGGCGATATACGTGAGAGTAGCTAAACCCCGTCTCAAATGAGCTACTAGAGGAGGTTGAGGGGGAGCTGGGGGGCGTCTCCCCAGAGTTTCTCGAGGCGGTAGAAGTCGCGAGCTTCGGGAGTGAAGACGTGGACGACAACCGAACCGTAGTCCATGAGCATCCAGGTCTTCTGCTCGCGGCCCTCGATGGAGAACGGATGCTCGCCGCAAGCCTCGGCGACCTTCTCCTCGATCTCGTCGACGATCGAATCGACCTGGCGGTTGTTGGTACCGGTGGCAAGCACAAAGTAGTCGCACACGTCGGAAAGCTCGGTCAGGTCGAGCACCTGAACGTCCTCGCCCTTCTTGTCGTAGGCGGCCTGCGCGGCGGCGCGGGCGACATCCTCGGCGGCGACACCGCTCGCGGACAGCGAGGCGGCAGTGCGGTCGGACGTGGCGACGAAGCTCTTGTGCTCCACACCTTCAAGAATCTGCTCGTCGGTCATGGTCTCGTCGGCCATGGAATACCTCTTTCTAGACAGCCCGAGCTAGCGTAGCTGGGCGTAATGGTTGTAAATCGAAATAGCCGTGGGATAAAGATAGCGCCCGGACTGGATCACATAGACCAGACCCTGCGCAAAACAGGAGAAGAACAACTCATCGAGCGTCGACTCCCCCACCATCTTGCGCAGCGCATGCGCATAGTCGCCGTGGCGGTTGGGCTCGATGGCATCGGCCACAAAGACCACCATATCGAGCGGCGTCATGTCGCAGGCACCAACGGTGTGACGGTCGACAGCTTGGAAAACGGCCGGCGACAACTCGGGGAAAAGCTGCGGAAGCTCATAGGCGGCAACAGGGCCATGCAAAAGCGGCGTCGCGGCGGAAGGAGAGCCGGCAATCTTAATGCCGTAATGCAGAGCGCGCGTGACCAGCTCGTCGTCGGAGAGCACTTTGTCCCAGTCATGGATCAGGCCGGCGGCAGCGGCATCAAAGCGGTCAACGCCGTAGACCTCGGCCAGATGAAGTGCGGTCTCGGCAACACCCAGCGAATGCACATAGCGCTTGCGCTTATCCTTCATGCGAACATCGAGCAGCTCTTGAATGCGCTTGAGCAGCGCGCGCTCATCGCCCTCAAACTGATCCTCTACCGACAACGTAGACCCCCCATCACTCAAAATCTTCTTGGCCCAGATCGACATACAAACCGCGCTTGCGAATGTAGCCGAGCACAGACTCGCTCGTAAGATAGCGCACGCTCATGCCGCGGGCAACTCGCTTACGAATGTTCGTCGAGCTGATCGCCAGCGCCGGAATCTGAATATAGCGCACGTCGAACGGCAGCCCCGACTCTTTGATTCGGGCACGCGCCGTATCGATATCAAAACCCGGTCGCGTCGCCGCAATAAAGGTAGCAAGCTCAGCAATTCGCTCGGCATCATGCCAGGTCACAATATCGATAATCGCGTCGGCGCCCGTAATAAAGTAGAGCTTTACCTGCGGCGGGTAAAAGTCGCGAAGGGCATGAAGCGTATCGGCCGTATAGGTTACGCCCGGACGGTCAATCTCGAACCGGCTCGCCAAAAAGGCCGGGTTCGCGGCGGTGGCGAGGACCGTCATGGCATAACGGTCCTCGGCAGGCGTCACCGGCTTGTCAAGCTTAAAGGCGGGAGAGCCCGCCGGCATAAAGAGCACAGCGTCCAAGTCGAGCGACTCGCGCGCCTGCTCGGCAGTCACCAGGTGCCCGTAATGAATCGGGTCGAATGTGCCGCCCATAATGCCAAGCCGAAACTCTTTGCCCTCTTTTATGGGCAGCTCGGGCAAACCGATTCCACCGCGCAGCGACATGGCTTACTCGCCCTCCGAGGTCTCGGCATCGTCCGCGACATCCGCCGCATCGACAACCTCGACGCCCTCATCCGCAACGTCGGCCACGTCAATGGCCTCAACGGCAACGTCCTCGCCAGCATCCTCGAGCTCCTCGTACTCCGAGAAGTCCTCAGCGCCCTCAAAGTCAAAGGCACGCTGGCAAATGCGGACCTCGTCGCCCGCACGGCAACCGGCCTTCTCGAGCGCGTCGTCAACTCCCATACGAGCAAACTTATGCTGCAGGTAGATGACGGCTTCCTCGTTTTCCCAATCGGTCTGGATGACCATGCGCTCAATCGCGCGACCAACCACACGGAAGGCACCGGGCTCTTCCTGGACAATGCGGAAACGCTTCTCGCGCTGCAGACGGCGGCGCTCCCACTCCTCGTCGCGAAGATCGACTGGCTCATCAGAGACTGCCAGCTCGGCTCGCAGCTTAGCCACCTGCTCGCCCACGGCAAGCATCAGCGTATTGAGACCGGCACCCGTCACGGCGGACACGGCAAAGAACATATGCCCGTCGTCGAGCGCCGCACGCTTAAGGTCGGCAATCTTGTCGGCCGTGCCCGGCGCATCGCACTTGTTAGCGACGACGATCTGCGGACGCTCCGAAAGCTCGGCGCCATACTGCTCGAGCTCACGGTTGATGATGCGGTAATCCTCAACCGGGTCGCGATCCTCAAAACCGCCCGTCATGTCGACGACATGCATGATCAGCGCCGTACGCTCGATGTGGCGCAGGAACTGGTGGCCCAGGCCCTTGCCCTCGCTCGCGCCCTCGATCAAACCAGGAACGTCGGCAACGACGTAAGAATACTCACCGGCGCGCACCATGCCGAGGTTCGGCACGAGCGTGGTAAACGGATAGTCGGCGATCTTGGGACGGGCGGCACTCATGCGCGCGATGAGCGAAGACTTACCCACCGAGGGAAAGCCCACGAGCGCAGCATCGGCCATAAGCTTCATCTCGAGCTCAATCCAATGCTCCTCGGCCGGTTCGCCCAGCTGAGCGAACGCGGGCGCGCGGCGCACCGACGTCACAAAGTGCGTGTTGCCCAGGCCACCGGCACCGCCGGGCGCCACGACAACGCGCTCGCCATCATGCACCAGATCGGCAATCTCGAACATCGGGGTCTGCGTCTCGGGGTCGAGCTCGCGTACCACGGTACCCATGGGAACCTTAAGAATAAGGTCCTCGCCGCTCTTACCGTTACGACGGGCACCCTGCCCGTGCGTGCCGCGTTCGGCGCGGAAGTGATGCTTAAAGCGGTAATCGATCAACGAAGACAGCTGAGCATCGGCCTGGATGACGACATTGCCGCCACGACCGCCGTCGCCGCCATCGGGGCCGCCCTTGGGGACAAATGCCTCGCGCCTAAACGACATGCATCCGGCTCCGCCGTCGCCGCCGCACACGTTAATGCGGCTGATATCGGTGAACTGTGACAACAGAATCGCCTCCTACAAAAAGAGGGAGACCCTTGAATCCTAAAACTCAAGTGCCTCCCACATATGTGCTCTATGAAGGGTGAATTACGCGTTCGCGAGCGGGCGTACGCTGACCCTGTGCTTGATACCCTTGTGGAACTCAACGGTACCGTCGACCAGCGCGAACAGCGTGTCGTCCTTGCCACGGCCAACGTTCTCACCCGGGTGGATGTGCGTGCCGTGCTGACGGACGAGAATCGTGCCCGTGGTTACCGTCTGGCCGGCATAGCGCTTCGTGCCAAGGCGCTGACCGCGGGAGTCACGGCCATTACGGGAGGAACCGAGTCCTTTTTTGTGTGCCATTGTGTATACCTACTCTTTCGTTACGAGTGTAATCTACTCGGCGACGGGAGCCTCGGCAACAGCCTCGGCCTCTGCCTTGACAGCCTTCTTGGCGCGGGACGTAGCCTGGACCTTCACGATCTTCAGCTTGGTGAGCTGCTGACGGTGACCCTTCAGACGACGATAGCGCTTACGCTTGTGGAACTTGAAGACCAGCTGCTTCTCGCCCTTGAACTGCTCAACGATCTGAGCGGTAACCTTGGCCTTGGCCAGCTTGTCGGGATCGGTGACGATCTTCTTACCATCGTTGAGGAAGATAACCGGCAGGGTGACCTTGTCGCCCTCATTGCCCTCGATCTTCTCGACGGTGATGACATCGTCGGTGGCGACCTTGTACTGCTTGCCGCCCGTGTTAACGATTGCGTACATGTTTACTTGCCCTTCATGCATCAGTTAGTGCAACAGCCGAATATAGTAGCAGGCGAAAATACCCCCGTCAACGAGTATGTGGAGCAAATCCACAAGTTCGCACAGGTATGGGGCTGACGAGTCGGCCCTCGTCGTCCTCGCATGCTTGATTCTGACGCTCGACATCGTAGGAGCAGATGGTCACGAGGTCTTGCATACCGGTGGAAACAATAGGTGCATCGACGCCCGGGGTCAAGCCCTGCAACAAAACATCAGCAGCAGAAAGCAAAATCTCCGGACGCATGGAGCCCTCGTTGTCGGCATGGGTGTCGAGCATGAGCACCAGATGGTCCTCACACTCCCCCGCCGTGAGCTCATAGCCAACGAGCGTATGGTCCAGATCAAGTCGCTTGCTCTTTTTGCCGCGTGCGTAGTCGATGCCATGGCCTGCACGCAACGTGTCGATCGCGGCGCGTACCTCATCGGCGCTCACGGGCGCCTCGGGATCCAGGTGCAGGTCGATGCGATACGACAGGCGCGTGAGCTGAGCCGTGAGCGCCG
Organism: Collinsella aerofaciens; assembly: GCF_009876115.1. Taxonomy (GTDB): domain Bacteria; phylum Actinomycetota; class Coriobacteriia; order Coriobacteriales; family Coriobacteriaceae; genus Collinsella; species Collinsella aerofaciens_N. The sequence continues at coordinate 34,171 of NZ_WWSY01000004.1, forward strand.
GCGTGCGCACGTCGATGTAGGCAGCCTCGATAGGCGCCAGATCGGCAGGCGATGCAGCGGCCAGACGCTCAAAGGCCTCGTCAAGCGCGACGAACTCGGTCATAAACAGGTCATACCACTCGCAGGTCGACGACGTGCCCACGGGCAGCGCCGACGAAAAGCCCACGCGCATATGCGGTGAGAAGCCCTGCGTGACGGCATAGGGAAGTCCCGCACGGCGCACGATGCGCTCAATGGTATGGATTACTTCGAGATGGCCCAGGTACTTAAGGCGATCGCGCTTGCCATAGCGAACACGAAGTCTAAAGAGCGTGGGGTTGTCGGTCAGGCGCTCACTCATGCGCGATCACCCATCAATACATTCTTGGCGTGGAGCGTGGGGCAGATTCCGCAGCCGGTGCACGACGTGCGAGTGCAGTCGGGAGTCGTGACACCCTCGAGCGAGCGACGGTACTCGCGCTCGAGGAAGCCGCGCGTGCAGCCGGGGCTCACATGCTCCCACGGCAGACGCCAGTCCAACTCGTAGGGCAGGTGCACAAGCTCATTGAGGTCGATGCCGTTTTTGGCAGCAGCCTCCTTCCAGTTATCGAGCGAGAAATGCTCTACCCAGGCGTCAAAGCGAGACCCCGAGCGCCAAGCATCGATGATGACGGGCGTCATGTCACGACCGGCGCGGGAGAGCGCGGCCTCGATGAGCGAGGTCTCGGCATCGTGGTAATGCACGCGGACGGCACGGTTGCGAACGCTCGTGATAAGCAGCTTCTGGCGACGCTTGACGTCGTCGTAGTCGAGCTGCGGGCACCACTGGAACGGCGTGGCAGCCTTGGGGATAAACACCGAAACCGAGATGGACACCGAGATCGAGCCGCGACGAGCCTTGGGCACCACGGAACGACCGAGCTCCAGCACGTGATCGGCCAGATTGGCGATGGCCACGATGTCCTCGTCGCGCTCGCCGGGAAGGCCCATCATAAAGTAGAGCTTCATGCGGTTCCAGCCGGCCTCGAAGGCCGCCTTGGCCGCACGGTCCAGGTCCTCCTCGGTCACGTTCTTGTTAATGATGTCGCGCATGCGCTGGCTGCCGGCCTCGGGTGCGAACGTCAGGCCGCCCTTCTTTTCGCCGGCGACCGACTCGGCCATATCCACGCCAAACGAATCCAGGCGCTGCGACGGAATAGACACGCGAATACCCGTATCCTCCAGGCGACGGTTGAGCCTGCCGAGCACGTCGCGAATGCAGGAGTGGTCGGTCGTGGAGAGCGAGGTCAGCGACACCTCGTCATAGCCGGTCTTTTCCAGACCCTGAATCACCGACGAGACGATCTGGTCGGCCGAGCGCTCGCGCACCGGGCGATACGTCATGCCGGCCTGGCAAAAACGACAGCCGCGAGCGCAGCCACGCAGGATCTCGATAGACAGGCGGTCGTGGACCAGCTGCGCATAGGGTACACACGACTGCGACAGCGGATTCGTGGCGCCGAAATCCTCGACGACGCGCTTGTAGACCACGACCGGAGCATCCTTGCCCTCACGCGGCACGGTGTAGCCATGCGGCGAGCAGGGCTCATCGTGACGAACCTCATAGAGCGACGGCACGTAGTTGCCGGCAATGGATGCAAGCTGCTCAACAATCTGCGCGCGCGGGACTCCTTCGTCACGCAGGCGGCGATGCAGCTGGCAGGTCTCGAGCAGCGATTCCTCGCCCTCGCCGATGAGGATGGCATCGAAGAAGGCCGCGTACGGCTCAGGGTTGTACACCGAGGGACCGCCGGCGATGATGATGGGGTCGTCTTCGCCTCGGTCGGCCGCTAACAGCGGAATGCCAGCGAGATCGAGTGCCTCGAGGAAGTTCGTCACCGCCATCTCGTGCGGCACATGCAGACCGACGATATCAAACGAAGCGACGGGGGCAGCACCTTCGAGCGACAGCAGCGGAATGCCCGCCTCGCGCATGGCGTCACCCATGTCGGGCCACGGCACATAGCCGCGCTCGCAGGAGATGCCCTCGGCCTGGTTAAGAATGTTGTAGAGGATGGCGATACCCTGGTTGGGCAGACCAACCTCGTACACATCCGGGTAGATCAAGCAGCAACGGTAGTCGGCATCGGCCTTGGAAAGCGTGCCCCACTCGTGATCGATATAGCGACTCGGCTTTTCGACCTTGGCGAGCAGCGGCTCAATTAAATGAAAACAGTCTTGGTATGCAACGCGCAACGGAAAACCCCTAAGCAGCGAGATCGGATGCGTCTTGGTAGGACGCCATAGGACGGGTAGCACCCGCGACCGTGGTCACCAGATCGCGAACGCGGGAGAACGTGGCAGTGACCACCTCGTTGGCACGGCTGTAGTCGACATCGCGCTCGTAGAGCGAAACGAGCGCACGGCCCATGCCATAGGTGCCCGCGGCAGCAGTGAGCGCCTTGACGGCAAACCCAATATGCGGCGTCTGCTTGACGAGTGCGCGGGTGACCGCGCGGATCACAAGACCGCCGGCAAGCACGCCCGCGACCTCATAGCCGCGCTCAGGCTTAATGCCGCGTCCAAAGACGGCAGCGAGCTCAAAGAGCATGCCCACCTGCGCCAGCGCCATAACGGGATAATCGGCGCCCGGCAAAAACACCAGCGCACCGGTCGCCATATTGGTGAGCGCGCACGAGGTGATGATACGATTGGCCGCCGCGATGCGCATAAAGGCAAAGTTCGCCGCAAAAGCCGTTTCCTTGTCGGTGCGATCGAGAATCCAGCGGGCAAGCGTCTCGAGCAGAAACGTCTTATCGGTTGCCGCCACCACGCCGAGCATGGGCGTGGAATCCTCGATAAACGGCACCTCCACAGCAGACTCGGCAAGCACGCACACGGGCGCGCCGGCGATCACGAGCTCCTGCACGGCACTCTCCAGGCGGTCGGAACCACACGAGAGCACCAGTACCACATCGGTATCGGTCTTTGGAGCAATTCGCTCCTCCCCCAGACGCTCGACGCGCACAATGCCCGAGGTCGTCTGCGGCACAAAGGCGTCACGCACCGTCTCGGCCAGAAAGCGCGAGGCGGACGAATCCAGATAGACCGAGACGCGCACCGGCGTATCGGAATCCTTCTTAACGGACGCGCCCATCTTAAAAGCGCGGGTCAGCTTATCTACGGGAATTTTCATAGCAAACCCCTCCAGCGGTTACGCGGCGCCCGAACGATGCCGCCATATGGATTGTACGATACCCACCGTCAGCAGCTGAATCATCATCGAAGACGAACCGAAGCTAATAAACGGTAGCGGAATACCGGTAATCGGCATCATGCCAATGCACATGCCGATGTTTTCGAAGGTCTGGAACGCCCACATGCCAACGATGCCCACACACGATAGGCGCAAGAACAGCGACTCACACTTAAAGGCGACGCGAATCGTCGAAAAGATCAGCAGCACGTAGAGGCATAGGAGCAAAAAGGAACCGCAAAAGCCAAAGGTCTCGGACAGGAAGGCGAAGACGAAGTCGGTGTGGAACTCAGGCAGAAAGCCGCCGGCCGACTGCGTCGCATGGCCCAAACCCTTACCAAAGAAGCCACCCGAGCCAACGGCGATAAGCGACTGCTGCAGGTTGTAGGCATCGTCCGAATCGGCATTATCGGGGTCGATAAAGACCGTCAGGCGGTTCATCTGATACTGCTTGATGAGCACATCGTGGCCGAGCAACGAATCAAAGACCGAATCGAGCGCCAGGACGAGGGCTACCAGGCCCACGAGCAGGGCCAGGGTCGACAGCACCCATTCGCGGCGCGCACCGCTCATGCAGATGACGATAGCGCCCGAGACCAGCACGACCAGGCCCGAGCCCAGGTCGCCCATGGCGACGACGGCCAAAAACGGGATGGACAGCATGCCGCAGAGCTTGACGTAGTCGCGAACGGTATCGATGCGGCCGTTATACTGCGAGCCAAGCGTGGCAATAAAGAAGATGGTGATGAGCTTGGCAAGCTCGACCGGCTGGAATGTCAAGCCGATACCGGGAATCTTGATCCAGCCCGTCATGCCCAGACCGCCCGTATAGGACAGACCCGGAATCTTGGGCGAGAAGATCACGATCAGGTCGATGACGAGCAACGCCGTCGAGAAATTGGAAATACCGCGCAGGTCGGTACGCCAGACCAGCACCGCCAGCAACGCCCCGATACCAATTCCCAGCAGATGGCGTGAGAACGAAGCATCGGCCTTAAACTGCGAAGCCGACCAGATAATGATGGCACCGTAGGCGACGAGCGCCACTGTAGCCACGAGCACACCGATATGCACCTTTTGGCGAAACGTGCCGCGCGAGGCCGAAAGTTGCTTGTTGACGCGGTCCAGGCTGCTGCGAGAGCCGGTCTTGGTTGAACGGAACAGATCCGCCGGAGAAAAATCCATCGCAACCTCCTATCGAACCGAAGAATCGCCCGAGGCCGAAGAGGTATCGGGCTCGTCATAAATCACGCCGAGCACGTCGCGCACGACATGCATCGCGGTATCTGAGCCACCGCCGCCCTGCTCCAGGACAGTAGCGATGACATACTTGGGATCATCGGCCGGTGCATAGGCGCAGAACCACGCGTATTCGTCCTCGCCGCTTTTCTCGCCCGTGCCCGACTTGCCGTATACCTGCGGCGTCAGGGTGCCAAAGTGAGCCGCCAAGGACGTCGATGCCGTGTAAATCACGTCGTGCATGCCGTTGCGAACAAGAGCCAAATCCGAATCGCTGTTGATCTTGGCCTCCAGGCGCTTCTTCTTGCCTTTGCCGTTGTACTTATAGGCATCGCCGTCGCCATCGCGCGACACGGCAGACAAAAACACGTGAGGCACGTACTGCTTACCGCCGTTGGCGAGGCCCATGTAGGCGCATGCCATCTGCAGAGGCGTCACCAGGATGTCGCCCTGGCCGATGGCAATGTTGGTCATATCGCCGGCATTCCACTTGCGGTCCTCGGCAGAGGCGTCGGTAAAGTACGACTCTTTCCACTCGGCATCGGGAATACGGCCCGCGCCCTCACTCGGCAGATCGATACCGCAGGTCTTGCCTAGGCCCCAGCGACGAAAGACCTCCTGCAGGCCCTCGGAATGTTGATCGTCATAAAAGAAGGCCTTGCCCATGTCGTAGAAGACGGGGTCGCACGAGTTGGCGATACCCGACTGCAGCGTCATGGTGCCGTGTCCAGACGTCAGCCAGCAGCGCTTGCCCCAAGCCTTGCCCAGGCCCGTCCAATAGCCCGTGCAGTTGGTTGTCTGCGTTGAAGTGTAGGTTCCAAACTCAAGACCGGCCAGTGCCGAGAGCGGCTTGATGGTCGAGGCCGACATGTACTGTCCGCTAATGGCGCGGTTGAGCAGCGGGTGCGAACCCTTGTCATCATTGAGCTCGGTCCACACGTCATTTGAGACGCCGCCGATAAAGACGGACGGATCGAACTTGGGCTCGCTCGCCATGCCCAGGATCTCACCATTGTTGGGATCGAGGCACACCACAGCGCCGTTGCCGGCATTGCTGTAGCCAGTGGTCTTGGCAAGCTCGATGGCGCTCGCCAGCGCCGTCTCACAGGCCTGTTGGATCTTAAGGTCGAGCGTGAGCTTAATGTCGGAGCCGGCCTTGGCGGGCACGGCGCCGGCCTGACCGGTCACATTGCCCGAGGCATCGACCTTGACGGTCTGCTCGCCACGAATACCCTGCAGCAGGTTTTCGTAGTAGCTCTCAACACCCGCCTGGCCCACGATATCGCCCGACTGGTACGTAATCTTGCCAGCAGAAGCATCATCATCGCCAGAGGTTTTCTTATTCTGGGCCTCGAGCTGCTCGGAGGTAATGGTGCCGGTATAGCCCAAAATGTGACAGGCCGTCTCGCCATATGGATACTGGCGCTCGGTACGCTCGGCAATCTTGACGCCCGGGAACTCGCCGGCGTGCTCCTGAATATAGGCAACCGTGGAGCGACGGACGTCCGTCGCGATGGTATGCAGGCTCTGGGCGCCCTCGGAATTGTCCTGAATATTGCGCAGCACCGCCACGTAGGGCATACCGAGCACGTTGGCAAGATGACGAACCAGAACCTCATCCTCGGCAAGGTCGCGGTAGGCCACGACAGCAAGTGAGGGACGGTTCTGGACAAGTGCCACGCCATTGCGGTCGAGGATGCGGCCGCGCACAGCGGGTGTGGTAACGGTGCGCGTCTGATTGCTATTAGCCTGCTTTTCGTAATAGTCCGACGAGACCATCTGCATGCCCCACAGCTTGACGGCAAGCGCCGCGAACATCGCGCCCACACCCGTGGTGAGGATGGAGAAGCGGCCCTTAAAGGCGGTCGCCGCGGTATTGCCCTCGCCCTCGGTGGCGCGCGGGGCCGTTCCATGCTGCGTATCGTAGGTAAAACGGGAATCGCCGCGACGCATGATGACCAGTGCGACCACGATGGCCACAACCAGCACGATACCGGCGATAATAACCGTCATCTGGGAAGACATCTACGAGCCTCCCCTATTTGAGCTTACGGGTCTTGGGCTTAAAGCGCATACCCGTCTGGCGTCCGCCACGTGCGGAGAATCCATAACCGGACTGCGGCACGACGCCGGACATCAAAAACGGAATGGCAACCAGACCCGTCAGGATCGAAGACGGCAGCGCATGGCCGAAGATCGCCACGACAAAGCTCGTCTCCAAACCCATAAACAGCAAGATGATGCTGTAGATCACATTAATGACGAACGCGAAGGCGCCCACCGTGATGCCGCGCGCACTCGGGGTACCGCCCGTCTGACCGGCGGCGCTATGCACCAGGGCAAAAGAACCCACGGTCAGCAGGAGCGACATAACGCCCACCGGCACGGCAGCGGAAAGGTCATAGAACAAGCCGCTGCAAAAACCGCACACGACGGCACGGGTCGGGTCGCCCGAGAACACGCTTAGGCACACCAGGATAATCATAAAGTTGACGCGACCGCCCGCAATGGAGATCTGCGGTGCCAGGCCTGCCTGCAGCAGCACGCACACAATGGCGGCGATTACAAACGTGCGGGAGCTCATCCCCTGCTCGTGTAGATCCATGGACATGCCCCCTATTCGCTCGAGCCGGAATCGGTCGTCTCGGACGTGTCGGAACTGTCATCCGGGCTCTCGTCCTTCGTCTTGGTCGCAGCATCGCGCGACGTTCCCTGCGGCGTGCTGTTGGCCGTGTTCACGTCCTCATCCGAGGCCGACTGTTCGTCGGTCAGCGAGGTAATGACCAGCACTTCCTCGTTGTTCTCGGCCGTCGTCTGGGCGCGCACCACAATGGTGTAGTACACGTCGTTAGCCGATTTCTCAACCGACGAGACGGTGCCGAGCGGTAGACCCTTGGGGAACACACCGCCAATGCCCGAGGTCACGATGATGTCGCCAACCTTAACGTCGGAATCGACGCTCACGTACTCAAGACGCAGCGTGCCGTCAGCCTGACCCTGCAGCATGCCCTGGGCGCGCGTGTCCTGCACCATAGCGGACACGCCCGAGTTCTCATCGCCAATCAGGCGCACGGTGGACGTCTTGGCCGAGACCTCGATAATCTGGCCTATGACACCGGCAGAACTCGTCACAGGCATGTTGATGGTAAGACCGTCGGCAGAACCCTTATCGATGGTGACGGTCGAGGTCCAGGCATCGCCCGAAGCGCCGACGATACGAGCTGCGGTTGATTTGAGGTTGTAGGTCGACTGCAGGCCGACCAGCCCCTCCAGTCGCTCGGCGGTCTTTTGAGCCTCGGAGAGCTCGGCAACCTTAGAGGTCAGTTCCTCGTTTTGCTTCTTAAGCTCGTCAAGCGTGTCCTGCGACGCCGTAAGGTTAGAGAACACGTTACCGATCGCATTGAAGGGAGCCGCCACAGCCGAGCCCACAAAGCGCACCGGCGAGGTAATCGTCGTCACGCCCGAGCGCACGGCATGAATCGGTCCTGCCTCGCCCTCGCGGATGTAAAACGTGAGCAGCAACACCGAAATCAGGCTGAAAACAATCAACGGGCGCATACCCGTTGATTGTCGCTTGGTATTCAGATTTGTGGAGAAACCCGAAGATCGTGCCAAATGGAATCCACCTTTTGGAAATTAAGCATTGGTCTGGACGAAGCCGCCATCAAACGCATTGGCCTCGAGCACGCGGGCACAGCCGTTAACGACGTTATCGAGCGCCGTGGGGCTGACGTTGACCGAAACGCCGGTCTCATCGCGCAGGCGCACATCGAGACCGCGCAGCAGCGCGCCGCCACCGGTCAGCAAAATGCCGTAGTACATAAGGTCCGAGGCAAGATCGGGAGGCGTAGCGTCGAGTGCGTCCTTGACGGCCTTGGCCATCTCGTCGAGCGGCTTGTTGAGCGCGCGACGAATCTCCTCGCTCTCGATGCGCACGGTCTTGGGCAGACCGGTGATCACGTCGCGGCCGTTGACCTCGACGTCGAGTTCGTCCTTAAGCGGCACAGCGGAGCCGACCTTGATCTTGATGTCCTCTGCCGTACGCTCGCCGATGGCCAGGTTGTAGGCATCGCGAACGTGCGTGAGGATGGCCTGATCGAACTCGTCGCCGGCAATACGGATGGACTGCGAGACGACGATGCCGCCCATAGCGATAACGGCAACCTCGGTGGTACCGCCGCCGATGTCGATGACCATGGAGCCGGTGGGTTCCTCGACGGGCAGGTCGGCGCCGATAGCAGCTGCCATAGGCTCTTCGATCAGATAGGCCTGGCGGGCACCGGCCTGGATCGTGGCCTCAAAGACAGCGCGCTTCTCGACCGACGTGACACCGGAGGGAACGCAGACGACAACACGCGGACGCGGAGTCCACGGATAGCGCTTCTCGGACGCCTTGTCGATAAAGTAGCGAAGCATGGCCTCGGTAACATCGAAGTCGGCGATGACGCCGTCCTTCAGGGGACGAACGGCCACGATGTTGCCGGGCGTACGGCCGAGCATGCGCTTTGCCTCGATACCGACCGCCAGGATGCGCTCGTCGTTCTTGTCGATGGCAACAACAGAGGGCTCGCGAATAACGATGCCCTTGCCGCGCACGGAGACAAGCGTATTTGCGGTGCCGAGGTCGATGGCAAGATCGCCCGCATAGCTACCGAAGAACATATCCATCAAAGAAAACAACGCAACTCCTGATGTGTTGGATGATTGCTGGAAAACTACTAGCTCATCATACTAGCGCAAGCCCGGCACCTCACTTGCGGTGAAGCGCCGGGCAAAGCTAAATCCCATAAGGTCACTACTGGTTGTCAGCAGCCGAGAAATCCATATCGAGGGAGGAAACGGCCCAGCCGATATGGTTGTCGGAGCGCACGAATTTGACGGTGTACTCCTGCTCGCCGCCCTTGGACAGCGATGCCTTCACCTTAGCGGTCGTCTCGGTCATGGACTGATCCATGCCCTCGACGGACACGGTGGCACCCTGCGGAATCGAGGAGATGATCATCGACTTAGCGTCCTCGGACAGGTTCGAGGCCAGGCAAGACTCGGCCTTTGCGGTGTCACCGTCGCCGGCAGCCTGGAACAGATCGGTAACGACAGACTCCTGAGACGGGAAGCCAAAGCCGCGCGTGTAGGCAAAGCCCAGACCGCCCGCGGCGATCAAAATGAGCAGAAGCAGCACGATGAAGACTTTGAGACCCGTGTGGCGATGGCGACGACGGACCTTGGCCTGCTTACGATCCTGACGGTCCTGCTGGACCATCTCGGACTCGGACAGCGTAAAGAAGCCGGTGTCCGAGGGATCGGGCATAAACTGACCGGTCGCGCCCGTAGGATCGAGAGGATCGACGGCAGGAGCGTCCATCGTGGGCGCCGGAGCCGTGGCCATAGCCGTCTGGGCAGACAGCGCGGCAAGCGAATCGTGCACGCGGGCAAGCTCATCGGCCTGCTCGGAGGTGAGCTGGTAGATGCCATCGGCAGTAGCGGCGTTAAAGGCGTCGAGTGCGTCGGAGGGACGGCCGGCGGCAGAAAGCGCCTGACCCATGCCGGCGTTAAGCGCACGCGTGTCGTCGCGAGGGCCGGCAAAGTCGATAGCCGTGCGGTAGGTCTCCACGGCATCCGCCGGACGGCCGAGCTTAATGAAGCAACAACCGAGCTCGCCGAGCGCGGCGGCAGGAGCCGGATTGGCGCCGTCGATGGCAGCCTGACGGAAGGCGGTTCCCGCGTTGGCATAGTCGCCCGATTGGAACAGCGCATTGCCCAGGCCCAGATAGGCCTTGAACGGCGTGGCATAGGAAGCATCCTGCGTAGCGGCAGAGAACGCCTGGGCGGCCGTCGTGTAGTCGCCCACGGCGGCGAGCGCCTTGCCGCGGTTGGTGAGCAGCGCGCCGCGCTTGCCGTAGGTGCCGTCGTTGAGGGCGGCGGCATAGGCCTCGGCGGCCTCGGCATACATGCCCAGGTGCATCAAGGCGTTGCCACGAAGGTGATCGGCCTCGCCCATAATCTCATCGGGAGTCTTTGCCGCCCCAAGCATCTGGGCTGCAGCGGAAAAATCACCCGCGCGGTAAGCGGCGCGGCCCTGTTGGATCAGCTGGCTATTCAAGGAAGTCCCCTTTACTCGTGAACGATCTCGACATGGACGATCTCGTCGCCGGCACGCAGCTGCGAAATCACATCGAGACCCTCGACCGTGGTACCAAAGACGGTGTAACCAGAATCGAGGTTATGCTGGGCACCCAGGCAGAAGTAGAACTGCGAACCCGCGGAATCGGGATCCATGGAGCGTGCCATGGCAAGGGCGCCATCGACATGGCTGTTGCGCGGATTGGTGGCAAACTCGCCCTTGATGCAGTAGCCAGGGCCACCGGTACCGGGCATGCCGTCGGGGCCCTCAAGACCGGCAGCGACGTCGGCGCCGGACATGTCGCGGGTATTGGGGTCCCCGCCCTGGATAACAAAACCGGGCACATAGCGATGGAACTTAAGGCCATCATAGAAGCCCATCGTGGAAAGCTCGCAGAAGTTCGCGACATGAATGGGAGCGCCCTCGCCGTCAAACTTGACCTTGATGGTACCCTTCGACGTCTCGATTACGGCGCACTCGTCGCCGACAAGCTGATACTCGGGCGTGTAGAGCTCTTTCTTAAAACCAAACATGTGGTTCCTTCCTCGTGCGTTTAAAGCATATTTGTACGAATTGTAGCAATAAGCACGGGCTTACATCAATTGCGCACGTAGGTTATGCCGACTATGGCGAACTAATTTTAGGAACGCTGCTGCGGCTTCCAGGAACCCACATTGGCATCGTACTGGTTCAGCGCGCTGTTGCCGCCCTGCGCGATGGGCGCCAGGATCTCGCTTTGGTGGGAACTCATCGACTCGCCATCGGGAATGGCCAGCGAGATATCCCAGCTCTGGCAGATCACGTCGACGCGCTCATACATCCACTCGGCAAGCTGCTTTAAGTGGGCGATGTCATCCGCATAGACCGTATCGTCCTGTACTTTCAGGTTGTTAAGCTCATCTTGCGTCTTTTTTATCTGGTCACGCAGGGCGTAGGCACTCTGCGACAGCTCCTGACGGGTGGACAGCGGCGTTCGGAGATAGCCGTTGTTAAAGGAATCGATGACCTCGCCGATCTGATCCTCGTCAGCATAGGACACGATGGTCTGATACAGACCGTCGAGCCTGGTATAGAGCTGATCATCGGTGAGCACGGTTTCTTCCTGGACCACCTCGGCAGAATCGTCCTGCTTGGTATCGTCCTCAGTGGCCTCGCCCTTTTGACGCGTGGGGAAGGTCGTCTGCGCGGCCTGGCCAAACTGGTCGTAGAAGCCAGGCATGACACCCATAGGATCGGCCGTCACGAACCAATAGGCACCGCCGCAAACGACGGCAAGGACCGCGATGATAATGAGCGGCTTGGGGATATGACGCTTGTGCTTGTGATAGGCGTCCTCGTCGGGATGCACCTTGCGCTTGGGTTTTTGAGCATCGTCATGCAGGGAAACGGGCGTGGGAATATCGACCTTGGGGATACCGAAATCCTTATCGAAAGCTGGCAGCACGCAGGTCTCATTGGGGTCGGCGGCGTCCGAAAGCACCGCAGCGGCAGAGGCCGGCGCATGCGGCACCTCGGTATCGATCTGCTCTTGCGTTAGGCGCGGAAAGCCCGCCGTGCGGCCCGCTGCCAGGTCGGATGCGGCCGCGTCCTCGGAGAGGATACCCGGAGCGGGGCGTCCGCATTTGGGGCACGTGCGATCATGCGGAGAAAGACGGGCACCGCAGCCCTCACAGAACACGAACTCGGTGTGCTCCGGACCATCGCCCGGACCCACATAGGCGTTGCAGTAGGGGCAGAACGAGGCGCCGTCCTCGATAGTCTTAAGGCAATGCGGGCAGATCACGGCATCCTCTTTTCGAAACAATTCAAACAATCGAGGTTAGAGCATAACATCGCCACGGCCCCACAGGAGCAAGGCACCAATTCAACATCGCCAGGGCGCGTAGTTATTTCTTCTTTTTGCTTGGCATCGAGACTTTGATGCCTTGGGCGGACTTGGTCACGCGGGAGCGCTTGGCGCCGCTACCCTTCTTTTTCTTGGGCTGGGCCTGGGCCACGCCCTCGAGTGCGCGGGCCTCGGCCTCGCGAACGGTGCGAGCTTCGCGGCGCTGCGCCATGTCGGCGGCGACGCGCTTGGCAAAACGCTCGGCCGTCGAACCCGTCGAGCTCACCTTGCCGCCACCGCGACCCAGGCGGACGCGCACACCGCGGCCAAAACCAGTTGCGGCATGACGACGACGCGGCTTGAGCGAATCCATCATCGTGGCGAGCTTAAAGAACACCGAGCAGGTAATGACCACGATGACAGCCAAGATAACCATCTGGCCCATCGACAGGTTGGCAATAGACAGCAGCTTCGGGAATCCGATAACGCCCGTCAGGATGCCGACGACTACAAACACAAAGAGCACCACACGCAAGGGCGTGAGGGGCTGCGAGATACGCCAGATCAGGCTGACGCTCGCCGCGCACGACGTAAGCAGGCACATCGTAGACAGCGTGAGCTGGTTAAAGCCAAACACGCGCGCCACAAAGATATCGAGCGCCGCGGCCAAAATGACCGCAATCGACGCCGGCAGTGCCCGCTTGAGCACGTTCGTCAGGAACGACCCCTTCACGCGAGCATTGTTGGGCTCCAGGCCCAAGACAAAGCCCGGCGCGCCAATGCAGAAGAAGTTGATGAGCGTCATCTGAATCGGCTCGAAAGGGTACGGCGGCAGCGCGATGCACAGCGCCGCCAGGCCCATCGAGAACAGCGTCTTGGTCAAGAACAGCGAAGCCGAACGCTGCAGGTTGTTGATGGAGCGACGGCCCTCGGCCACCACGGCGGGCATCGAGGCAAAGTCGTTGTCGACAAGTACGATCTCGGCCACGTTACGCGCGGCATCGGAGCCGGCCGCCATGGCGACGGAGCAGTCGGCCTCCTTGAGCGCCAGCACGTCGTTGACGCCGTCGCCCGTCATGGCCACGGTGTGCTCGCGGCGCTTGAGTGCCTGCACGAGCTCGCGCTTCTGCTGCGGGGTCACACGACCAAAGACATGGTAGCGGTCCACTGCGGCATCGAGCTTGGCCGGCGTATCGAGCGTCGTGGCGTCCACATAAGCGTCCGCCCCCGGCACGCCCACCACGCGTGCGATCGACGACACCGTGCGCGGGTCGTCGCCACTGATCACGTTGAGGGTCACGCCCTGCTCGTTAAAGTAGCCGATGGTCTCGGCCGCCGAGGTACGAATCTCGTCGCGGATGGTCACAAAGCCCACGGGCTCGGCCTCGCCCACCATATCGCCATCGGGCGTAAAGCCGTCCACGAGCGCCACCACGAGCACGCGGCAGGTATCGGCAAGCTCGGCGACACGGTTCTCGACCTGGGAAAACGCACGATCAGAGAGCACAAACTGCGCCGCACCCATCACATATGAGCCCTGTGCAAACGACGCGCCGCTCCACTTTTTGGAAGACGAGAACGGAATGACCGACAGTGGCTCGGACACCTCGACCGGACGGTCGGCGTAATAGTTGAGCAGCGCCTGACAGGTCTCGTTGGCATCGGCCGAGGTCGCACGTGCGACGTTAGCCAGCGCAAAATCGAGCACCGTGGTATCGACGGGAACGGCGGCGTCGCCCTCCCCCGCACCCATACCCTCGACCGGCAGCGGATAGGTACCCTCGACCTCCATGCGGCCCGACGTGATGGTGCCCGTCTTGTCCAGGCACAGCACGTCGACGCGCGCGAGCGTCTCGATGCAGTAGAGCTGCTGCGCCAGCACCTTGCGGCGGGCCAGGCGCACCGTGGCGATGGCGAGCACCGACGAGGTCAGCAGCACCAGGCCTTGCGGGATCATGCCCAGCAGGGCGCCCACCGTGGACAGCAGCGCCGACGAGGGCACGCGGCCGGCCAGCAGCTCGGAGAAGCACCACGAAAGCGCGCTATCGCCCGGGGTTCCCGCGGCATCCCACAGCTCGCTCACGCTCGAGGTAAAGAGAGCCAGACCAAGCGGAATCATGATGATGCTCGCGAACCGCACGATGGCGTTGAGCGCGTTCATGATCTCGGAATTGACCTTTTTGACGTACTTGGCCTCGTTGTTGATCTTTGCCACGTAGTTATCGGCGCCGACATGGATCACGCGGGCGCGCAGCAGGCCCGAGTCGATAAAGCTGCCGCTCATGAGCTCGGAGCCGGGCTGCTTTTTGATGAGATCGCTCTCGCCCGTCAGCAGGCTCTCATTCACGAGCGCCTCGCCCGAAACCACCACGGCGTCAGCGGGAATCTGGTCGCCACGCCCCAGGCGGATGATGTCGTCGAGCACGATCTGATCCAGGTCGAGCTCAACCTCGGAGCCGTCGCGCACCGCGATGGCCTTCTTGGAGGTCAGCAGCGTGAGCTTATCGACCATCTTCTTGGAACGCATGGACTGAATGACGCCAATAGCGGTATTGAGGAACACCACGAACAGGAACGTCAGATTCTTAAACGAACCGGTCAAAATGACCAGGAACGCCAAGATCACGTTGATCAAATTGAACAGCGTGCAGAGGTTCTCGATGATGAGCTCTTTGACCGACTTGGTCTTGAGCTCCATGTTGCGGTTGATCTTACCGGCGGCGATGCGCTCCTCGACCTCGGCGGTCGAGAGTCCGCGCTCGATATCCGTTGCTGCCATACCACGTCCCATCACGTCGCGTCGGTATAAGAAAAACCGCCCGGACCATGCGAGGTTCGGACGGTCTCACGTTCGATGGTGCCCCATGTTGGATTCGAACCAACGGCCTTCTGCTCCGGAGGCAGACGCTCTAATCCCCTGAGCTAATAGGGCCAACGGTTGGCATTATACCCAAGTGCACCACGGGCTATCATAATAAAAGAAAAAGCTTTGCAATTCCGGGGAAGACGCGGCGCAACGGCTCACTTTAGAAGGCAAAAGCGAATCAGATAGTATAAACTCTCATGCACCATATATACACGGCTCGCGATGCGGGCCGTTTTTGCAAGGGTTATCCATCGAGGTGAGAGGCACACCATGATTGCAATTTTAAAGCAGATCGCCAGCGACGAGGCCGTCAGCCATATCGTCAGCTGGATTGAGAAAAAGGGCCTGAAGACCGATGTCTCGCGCGGCGAGAATGAGACGATCATCGGCCTGGTGGGCGATACGACCAAGATCGACCCGTTCCTGCTCGAGTCCATGGATGTCGTCGAGCGCGTGCAGCGCGTCTCCGAGCCGTTCAAGCGCGCCAACCGCAAGTTCCACCCCGAGGACTCCGTCATCGACTGCGGCCACGGCGTCAAGATCGGCGGCGATCAGTTCCAGGTCATCGCTGGCCCGTGCTCCGTCGAGGGCGAGAACCTCATCCGCATCGCCCGCCGCGTGAAGGCCGCCGGTGCCACGATGCTGCGCGGCGGCGCCTACAAGCCCCGCACTTCCCCGTACGCCTACCAGGGCATGGGCCCTGCCGGCCTGGACCTGCTGTGCGAGGCGTCTGCCGAGCTCGACATGCCGATCGTCACCGAGATCATGGACCCGCGCGACGTGCAGGTCTTCCTGGACAAGAAAATCGACGTCATGCAGATCGGCGCCCGCAACGCCCAGAACTTCCCTCTGCTCAAAGAGGTCGGCAAGACCAAGACTCCGATCTTGCTTAAGCGCGGCATGTCCGGCACGATCGATGAGCTGCTCATGGCCGCCGAGTACATCATGAGCGAGGGCAACGACAACGTCATCCTGTGCGAGCGCGGCATCCGCACCTTCGAGACCCGTACTCGCAACACCTTCGACCTCAACGCCGTGCCGGTGCTGCACCACCTGTCGCACCTGCCCGTCGTCGCCGACCCCAGCCACGCCACCGGCTACACCCGCTACGTTGAGCCCATGGCGCTTGCCGCGACCGCCTGCGGCGCCAACGGCCTGGAGATCGAGGTCCACGACGAGCCGAGCCGCGCCTGGTCCGACGGCGCCCAGGCCCTCACCCCCGATCAGTTCGACGACACCATGCGCCGCATCCGAGCCATCCGCGAGGTCGTCTGCCAAGAGACCATGGAGTAGCCCATGGGTACAGTGAGAAACGCGCGCGTTAACCAGGGCGGCCCCAAGTGCGCCGGCATCGTCGGCCTTGGCCTCATCGGCGGCAGCTTTGCCCGCGGCTATGCGCAGGCGGGCGTCCGCGTGCTGGCCTGGGATCCCGATGACGATGTCATGACGGCTGCCAGCATGGGCACCGTTGCCGGCGAGCTCAACGACGAGACGCTCGGCGAATGCGACATCATCGTCCTGGCTTGCTACCCCGAAGCCTGCATCGAGTGGCTCGAGGCACACGCCCAGGCACTCGCCGACGCCACCGATACCGAGGCCATCATGGGCCCCGTGGTAATTGACACGGTGGGCGTCAAGGGTATCGTGTGCGAGCGCGCCTTTGAGCTTGCCCACGAGCACGGCTTTTACTTTGTGGGCGCGCACCCCATGGCGGGCACGCAGTACTCGGGCTATGCACACTCCCGCGCCGACCTGTTCCAGGGCGCCCCGCTGGTGCTCGTACCGCCCGCGGTGGACGATGCGCTCAAGCTGGAGCTTTTGGGCCAGGTGCGCGAGATGGTGCGCCCCTTGGGCTTTGGCAAGTTCAGCGTGACCAGCGCCGCCGAGCACGACCGTGTCATCGCCTTCACGAGCCAGCTTGCGCACGTGGTATCCAACGCCTACGTCAAAAGCCCCACTGCCCAGGTCCACCACGGCTTTTCGGCCGGTAGCTACCGCGATCTCACCCGCGTGGCGCACCTCAACCCGCAAATGTGGTCCGAGCTCATGATCGACGACGCCGACGCGCTCGCCTTCGAGATCGACCATCTGATCGAATCGCTTGGCGCCTACAGCCGCGCGCTCAAGGACCGCGACCAGCGCTATCTGGAGAATCTCCTTGCCGAGGGCGACCGCATTAAGCGCGCACTCGACGACGAGGCCTCCCACTAGACAACCCATCACGCCAGGTCGAAAGGACCGAAGCTTATGGCGATTACCATCGATATCGACACTGCACGCCCCTACCAGGTGCATGTTGGCACGTTTTTGCTGGAGCAGGCGGGGCCGCTCGTGCGCGCCACCGCCGGCGGCACCAAGGCCGTCATCGTGACGGACACCAACGTGGGCCCGCTCTACCAGATGCCCGTTAAGCAGAGCCTGGAGGCGTCAGGCTACGAGGTGAGCATCTGCACCTTCGAGGCCGGCGAGGCCCATAAGCGCGCCGAGACCTACGTTGCCATTTTGGAATTTGTGGCCGAGCACGAGCTTTCGCGCTCCGACGTGATCGTGGCACTCGGCGGCGGTGTCGTGGGCGACATGGCGGGCTTTGTGGCCGCCACCTACATGCGCGGCTGCAAGTTTGTGCAGATCCCGACGAGCCTGCTCGCCATGGTGGATTCGTCGGTGGGCGGCAAGACCGCCATAGACCTGGCTGCCGGCAAGAACCTGGCCGGCGCCTTTTGGCAGCCGAGCGTGGTTATCGCCGACGTGGGGTGCCTGGCCACCCTCACGCCCGAGCAGTTCGCCGATGGCTGCGGCGAGGTCGTCAAGCACGCCGTGATCGCCGACCCGGAGCTTTTCGCCGAACTGGAGAAGACCCCGCTCACGCTGGAGCTGCTCAACCGCGATGTGGCCCGCGTAGCGCTCATCATCGCCCGCAATATCGACATCAAGCGCGCCGTGGTCGTCGCCGACGAGCGCGAAACCAACCAGCGTAAGCTCCTCAATTTTGGACATAGCGCCGGGCATGCCGTCGAGGCCTGCGAGCACTTTGAGCTCGGACACGGCAACTGCGTTTCAATCGGCATGGGCATCATCACGCGCGCCGCGGCCCTGCACGGCATCTGCGACGCCGAGCTGCCGGGCCGCATCGAGGAGCTCTGCGCACGCCACGGTCTCAAGACCCGCTGCGAGCTTTCGGCCGACGCCGTCTTTGCCGAAGCACTGCACGATAAAAAGCGCGCCGGTGACACGATTGACCTGGTAATTCCGCACGGCATTGGCCGTTGCAGCATCGACCGCACGCCGCTTTCCACCTTCCACGATTTAATTGCCGAGGGCCTCGGCCAGAAGGGAGACGCTTCCGCATGCTAGCCCGCATCACCCCGTCCCCGCTCAAGGGCACCGTTCCCGCCATCGCGTCCAAGTCGATGGCGCATCGCCTCATCATCTGCGCTGCGCTTGCCAACGGCGAGACACACGTCACCTGCAATACCACCTGCGCCGACATCGAGGCTACGGTGCGTTGCCTTACGGCCCTGGGTGCTCGCATCGAGACCGTCGAGGACGGCTTCCAGGTCCACCCCACCATGAAGAGTGTTGAGTTTGGCCTGCTCAAGGCCCTTGCCGGCGGCACGCTTGACTGCGGCGAAAGTGGATCCACGCTCCGCTTTATGCTGCCTGTCGCCTGCGCGCTGGGTGCGGATGCCACCTTCGTAGGCCAGGGCCGCCTGGGCGCCCGCCCGCTCTCCCCGCTCTCGGACGAGATCATCGCCGCCGGCTGCGACCTACAGGGTCTGGGCGGTTTTCCGCTCAAGACGAGCGGACGCATGCGCCCGGGCACCTTTGTGCTTCCGGGCAACGTGAGCTCGCAGTATATCTCCGGCCTGCTGCTGGCAGCCCCGCTGCTGGCCCAGCCCTCCTGCGTGCAGGTAACCGGCCTCATTGAGAGCCGTCCCTACATCAACCTGACGATCCAGGCCATGAAGGCCTTTGGCGTCGAGGTCAACGTCGAGCGTATTCCGGCCAAGGACGGCCAGCCCGAAGTCACGAACTTCCGCGTGAGCAGCGGCTCGTACCGCACGCCCGGCAGCGTAGCCGTCGAGGGCGACTGGTCCAACGCCGCCTTTTGGCTGTGCGCCGGCGCTATCGGCGCCGACCCCATCACCGTGGAGGGCGTATCCCTGAGCTCCGCGCAGGGCGACCGAAACGTGCTCGCCGCGCTTTCGCGCTTTGGCGCCCGCATCGTGCGCTCCACCAACGCCGCCACCGTGAAGTCCGACAAGCTCGCCGGCTTTGAGATGAGCGCCCACGACATTCCTGACCTGGTGCCCGTCATCTCGGCCGTAGCCTCGCTGGCGCAGGGCCGCACCTTTATCCACGATTGCGCCCGTCTGCGCATCAAGGAATCCGACCGCCTGGTCACGACCACCCGCGAGCTCACCGCGCTGGGCGCGCAGGTGCGCATTGCCAGCGATGACCTCATCATCAAGGGTGTCGATGCCTTCACCGGCGGCGAAGTCGATTCGCACAACGACCATCGCATCGCCATGATGGCCGCGATCGCCGCGAGCCGCGCCACCGGCGAGGTCGTGATCCACGGCGCCGAGGCCGTCAACAAGTCCTATCCCGATTTCTTCGACCACTACCGCCTGCTGGGCGGCAAGGTCACACTCGAGGAGGAATAGCATGTCCTCGACCTTTGGCAACGTCTTGCACTTAAGCATCTTCGGCCAGTCGCACTCCCCCGCCATCGGCTGCTCCCTCGATGGCATTCCGGCGGGCATCGCTGTTGACCAGGGGCGGCTGCAGGCCTTCCTTGACCGTCGTGCCCCCGGTCGCGACGAGACCGCGACCAAACGCCGCGAGGCCGACGCCGCCCACATCATCGCCGGTGTGGTCGATGGACATACCACCGGCGCGCCCATCGCCGCGATTATCGAGAACACCAACACGCGCTCCAAGGATTACTCCGAGCTGCGCCGCAAGCCCCGCCCCGGACATGCGGACTTCCCTGCGCGCGTGAAGTATCACAACATGCACGATGTCGCCGGTGGCGGGCACTTCTCCGGCCGCCTAACGGCACCCCTGTGCATCGCCGGCGGCATTGCGCTGCAGGCACTCGAGGCCCGCGGCATTAAAGTAATGGCGCACGTCGCGCAGATCGGCGGTATCTCCGACCTGCCGATGGACGATATGGTCTATCGCGAGGCCGACCGCAAAGCGATCCAAACGAACGATCTTCCTTGCATTGACGCCGCCGCAGCCGGCCGCATGCGCGAGGAGATCCTAGCCGCACGCGACGAACTCGACAGCATCGGCGGCATCGTGGAGTGCGGCATTTATGGGCTTCCCGCGGGCATCGGCGACCCCATGTTCGACGGCATCGAGAACCGCATCGCGCAGATCGCGTTTGGCATTCCCGCCGTAAAGGGCGTGGAGTTTGGCATGGGCTTTGCCGTGGCCGCCATGCGCGGCAGCGAGAACAATGATCCGTATCGCATCGATGCCGAGACCGGCGAGATCGAGGTCGAGTCCAACAACGCCGGCGGCATCCTGGGCGGTATTTCGACCGGCGCGCCCGTCATGTGGCGCATGGCCGTAAAGCCGACGCCCTCCATTGGCCGCGAGCAGCAGACGGTGGACATGGACGCTATGGAAAATGCCGAGCTCTCGGTCCACGGCCGCCACGATCCCTGCATCGTCCCCCGAGCTGTCCCCGTAGCCGAGGCAGCCGCCGCCCTTGCCATCTGGGACGCCCTCCTCGAAGACGCCGCCCAGCGCTAACTACCCACCCCTCAACATCCCCCGACACGTGAAAGGGGTCTCCATGGACCTTGCTGACATCCGCCAGGCCATCGATGCCATCGACACCACGCTCCTCAACAGCTTTGTCGAGCGCATGGACATTGCCACCGAGGTCGCCAAGTCAAAAATCGAGATGGGCAAGGCCGTCTTCGACCCCGCCCGTGAGCGCTCCAAGCTCAACAACCTCGCCAGCCGCGCGCCCGAGCGCTACGAGGCGCAGACCATCACCCTGTTCCGTCTCCTCATGAGCATGAGCAAGGCCGAGCAGCAGCGCTATATCAACGAGCTCAAGGGCATCACGGTCTCGCAAAGGGCACACGCCACGGCCGAGGCCTTCGATACGCCCTTCCCCCAGACGGCCACCGTCGCCTGCCAGGGTGTTGAGGGCGCTTACAGTCAAATCGCCGCGTGCAAACTCTTCGACGTGCCCGACATCGCGTTCTTCGAGACCTTCGAGGGCGTCATGCGCGCCGTGCGCGACGGCTTCTGCGAGTTTGGCGTGCTGCCCATCGAGAACTCCACCGCCGGCTCGGTTAACGCCGTCTACGACCTGCTCGCCCAGTTCGACTTCCATATCGTGCGCTCGCTGCGCCTCAAAATCGACCACAACTTGCTCGTCAAGCCCGGCGCCAAGCTTGCGGACGTGCACGAGGTCTACAGCCACGGCCAGGCCATTGCCCAATGCGCCGGCTTTATCGAGGCGCACGACCTGCACGCCACCAAGTACCCCAACACGGCCATGTCGGCCGAGATGGTCGCCAGCTCCGAACGCACCGATGTTGCCGCGATCGCATCGCGCAGCTGCGCCGCACTCTACGGCCTGGAGGTACTGGAGCCCAACATCCAGGACTCGGACAACAACTACACGCGCTTTGTCGTCATCAGCCGCGAGCCACGCGTCTACCCCGGCGCCAACCGCACCTCGCTCATGATTACCACGGCCAACGAGCCGGGCGCACTCTATCGCGTACTCGAGCGCTTCTACGCGCTCAATATCAACCTCATCAAGCTCGAGAGCCGCCCCATCCCCGGGCACGACTTTGAGTTTATGTTCTACTTTGACCTGGACTGCCCCTTTGGCAGCAAGGCCCTCGATGACCTGCTCGATTCCATCGACGACGTGTGCGAGAGCTTCACCTACTTTGGCAGTTACACGGAGGTGCTCTAGATGACCGATGTCGCCGCAACCCGCCCCTACGGAGTGCTGGGCCGCGTGCTGGGCCACAGCTACACCCCGACCATCTACAAGGAGCTCGCGGGGCTCGAGTACGTACGATTTGAGCGCGAGCCCGAGGACCTCCAGGCTTTTATGACGGGTGACGAATGGGAGGGCACCAACGTGACCATCCCCTACAAGCGCGCCGTCATGGAATACCTGGACGAGCTGAGTCCACTCGCCGAGCGTATGGGAAACGTCAACACCATCACGCGCCTGCCCGACGGCCGCCTGCGCGGCGACAACACCGACTACTTTGGCTTCCAATGCCTGGTCGAGGAGCTGGGCGTCGAGGTTGCCGGCAAGAAGGCCCTCGTGCTCGGTGCCACCGGTGGCGCCGGCACCACTGCCAGCATGGTGCTCGGCGACCTGGGCGCCATCGTCGTGCCGGTCGGCCGCACGAGCGAAGTCAACTACGACAACATCGCGCAGCAGTCCGACGCCGCACTGCTCGTCAACTGCACGCCCGCCGGCATGTTCCCCCACTGTCCCGATGCCCCCTGCACGCTCGAGGGGCTCGATGCGCTCGAGGGCGTCATCGACATTGTCTACAACCCTGCACGCACGGGCCTGATGCTCGAGGCCGAGCGCCGCGGCATCCCCTGCATCGGCGGCCTGCTCATGCTCGTGGCCCAGGCGGCGCAAGCCGTTGAGCGCTACACCGGCCAGGTCACTCCGCGTGAGCGCATTCTGGACGTAACGGAGCGCCTGTCACGCCGCGAACAGAACATCGCGCTGATCGGTATGCCGGGCTCGGGCAAGACCCGCGTGGGCGAGCAGATTGCCCTGCTCACGGGGCGAGAGCACATCGACCTGGACCGCGCCCTCGAGGAGCGCCTGGGCATGCCCTGCGCCGACTTTATCGTCGAGCGCGGCGAGGCGGCCTTCCGCGAGCAGGAGACGGCGGCGCTGACCGGCATCTCCAAGCGCAGCGGCCTGGTGCTTTCCACGGGCGGCGGCGTGGTCACGCGCGACGAGAACTACCCGCTACTGCACCAGAACAGCCAGATCGTGATGCTCAACCGTAAGCTCGACGAACTCGCCCACAAGGGTCGCCCCATCACCGCCCGCGATGGCATCGACAAGCTGGCCGAGCAGCGCATGCCGCGCTACCGCGCCTGGGCCGACTACCTCATCGACTCGCGCGATTGCGCCGCCAACACCGCCCAAGCCCTCCTCGACACCCTCCCACCCGCTCTCTAACCAAAACCACCACAAAGGGGACAGGCACCTATGTGGCGGTTTCTCGACTGCAAAGGAAGCAAACATGAAAGCACTCGTCATCAACGGCCCCAACCTCAACATGCTCGGCATTCGCGAGCCGGGTATCTACGGCAGCGACAACTACGACCGCCTGGTCCAGATCTGCCAGGAGGCGGGCGCCGCGCAGGGCTTTGACGAGGTCGAGGTCTTCCAGTCCAACCACGAGGGCAGCATCGTCGACAAGATCCAGGAGGCCTACGGCAAGGTCGACGGCATCGTCATCAACCCGGCGGCATACACGCATACGAGCGTGGCGATCCTCGACGCCCTCAAGGCCGTCGCCATCCCTGCCGTCGAGGTACACATCAGCGCCGTAGAGACACGCGAGGACTTCCGCCAGGTGAGCTATGCACGCCTGGCCTGCTTCGCCACCATCACCGGCGAAGGCCTGCAGGGCTACGCACATGCGCTAGAGCTGTTGAAAGAGCATCTGGAAAAGTAAAATGCCAACCCCAACAAACAGCAGCGGCTTGCTCGCGCTCGGCTTCAGCAGCATACAAGATGAAAAAAGCCCAGACCACCAAGCGGTCCGGGCTTAATAAACGATGGTGCTCCATGGCGGATTCGAACCGTCGACCTTGGGATTAGAAGTCCCCTGCTCTATCCAACTGAGCTAATGGAGCAAATAACCGCACGCCCAAGCAAGCGCAAGCCTGTCAGGCGCAGATAATTATAACCTAGTTGAACTGCTCGCGGTACGCCTTGCAGACCTCATCGACCGGGCCATCCATGCGAAGGTCACCCTTCTCAATCCAAACGGCACGCTGGCAGATGCGCTCAACCTGCTCCATGGAGTGCGAAACGAACAGAACCGTCACGTCGCCGCTCTGGATAAAGTGCTGGATGCGGGCCTCGCACTTCTGCTGGAAGAACACATCACCGACGGACAGCGTCTCGTCAACGATCAGAATATCGGGCTCGGTAATCGTCGCGATTGCAAAGGCAATACGCGCAACCATGCCCGAGGAGAAGTTCTTAAGCGGCATGTCGACAAAGTTCTGAAGCTCAGCGAACTCGATAATGCCGTCAAAGTTGACGTCGATGAACTCCTTGGTATAGCCGAGCAGGGCGCCGTTCAGATAGATGTTCTCGCGGGCGGTCAGCTCGGGATCAAAGCCGGCACCAAGCTCAATCAGCGGCGCGATGTTACCGTGCACCTTAACGCTGCCCTCGCTTGGCTCAAGCACGCCAGCGATAATCTTGAGCATCGTAGACTTGCCGGAGCCATTGGTGCCAACCAGACCCACGACCTCGCCACGATGAATATCAAACGAAATATGCTTAAGCGCCCTAAACTCCTCAAAGAACAACTCGTGCTTGGCAAGCTTGATGAAGTACTCCTTGAGGTTGGTCAGCGACTCGGACGCCATGTTAAAGATCATGGTGACGTCGTCGACCTCGACAGCCAGAGGCTGCTCGCTGTAATCAACAACAGATTCAGTCATCACAGCACTCCTTAGATGTAGAGGATGAACTTGCGCTCGGACTTATGGAACACGGTATAGCCAATAACAAGCGCAAGGACCGCCCAAGCAGCGCACATACCAAACGTCATAAGCGAGGGCGTAGTTTGGAACAGAAAGATATCGCGCATAAACTGCAGGTAGTTGTACATGGGGTTCGCATACATCAAGATACGCACGAGATGCGGCATTTGCGCAATATAGTCAGTCGTCCAGAAGATGGGCGTAATATAAGTCCACGCCGTAATGACTACGCTCCACAGATGCATAACGTCGCGGAAAAAGACCGTAAGGGCAGAGAGCATCATGCCCAGGCCCATGCAGAAGCACATAAGCAGCAGCAGGCAAACCGGCAGCAGAATCAGGTGCCAAGAAGGCATAACGCGGAACCACAGCATGACGATGGCGACGGCGACCAGCGAGAAGGCAAAGTTCACCAGCGAGAAAAGCACTTTCTGCACCGGGAAGACCCAGCGGTGCACCTTAACCTTCTTGAGCAGAGGGGCAGCACCCACGATCGACGTTAGGGCCTGGTTCGTGGACTCGGACATGACGGCAAAGGTAACGTTACCCACGATCAAGTACAGCGGGTACATCTCGGGCGTCATTGATCCATTGCGGCCCTGGCCAAAAATCGTCGAGAACACGATGGCCATGACGATCATCATCAGCAGCGGGTTGAGAACCGACCATGCGACGCCCAGAACGCTACGGCGATACTTGATCTTAAAATCCTTGGTAACCAGCTGACGAAGGATAAACGCGTCCTTCTCAAATTCGTTCTTAGCAAACGTCGCAGGCAGACTGCGAGTTTCTTGTTGCTTTGTCTGATCCGACACGGATGCAACTCCTTTACTCGTAATCGTTGACAAACGAACAGTATAGACCCGACGGCCATGCAAACGATTCGCGCAACAAAACTGGAGAACTAACCCACATCTTAGGATGCCAAGCCCAAACGGCTATACTTTCAAGAATTGAATGTATAAGGAGCATTGAGTGAATTCTGAATCCATCGCCGTCATCATCCCCTGCTACAACGAAGCCCTCACGATCGGCAAAGTCATCGACGACTTTCACCGCGAGCTTCCGCAAGCGACGGTCTATGTCTATGACAACAACTCGTCGGACGATACCTCACGCATCGCCACCGAGCACGGCGCCACGGTCCGCTTTGAGCCCCGTCAGGGAAAGGGCAACGTGTGCCGCCAGATGTTTCGCGATATCGACGCCGATTGCTACCTGATGGTCGACGGCGACGACACCTACCCCGCCGAGGCGGCCAAGGCCCTCTGCGAGCCTATCCTCAACGGCGCGGCCGATATGACCGTAGGCGACCGCCTTTCCAACGGCACCTACGCCGAGGAAAACAAGCGTGCTTTCCACGGCTTTGGCAACAATCTGGTCCGCGCCATGATCAAGTGGATCTATGGCTACAGCTTCGATGATGTCATGACCGGCTACCGCGCCATGAGCCGCCCGTTCGTTAAAACCTTCCCTGTGCTTTCCGAGGGCTTCCAGATCGAAACCGAGCTCTCGATCCACGCCGTCGACCACCGCTGGCGCATCAAAGATGTGCCCATCGAGTACCGCGACCGTCCGGAAGGCTCCGAATCCAAGCTCAATACCGTGAGCGACGGCATTAAAGTCGTCGCGATGATCGGCACGCTGTTCAAGGACTACCGCCCGCTGAAGTTCTTCAGCCTCGTCGCGCTTCTGTTTGCGGTGATCGGCCTCGCCCTGGGCATGCCCATCGTTGTCGAGTATTTCCAGACCGGCCTCGTTCCGCGCTTCCCCACCGCCATGCTCGCCGCGTCGTTTATGTTCCTGTGCGGCCTGAGCCTTGCAACCGGATTCATCCTGGATTCTGTAGCAAAGGTCGAAAAAAAGCAGTGGGAGGTCAACGTATATAGCAAGTACGCCTACGACGACCAGCCCGGCCACCCTACTTCCAAGCCAAGCGAGAGGTAAACCACCATGCCGCTCATCTCCATCGTCGTGCCGTGTTACAACGAGCAGGAATCACTTCCGATCTTTCTCAAAGAGCTCGATGGCGTCGTTCGCATCATGACCCGGCAAGACCCCGGCATCTCCTTTGAAGCCGTCCTCATCGACGATGGCTCGGCAGACAAAACGCTCGCCGTCATGAAGGCAGAAGCTGCGGCGGCGCATCCATACGCCATCCGCTGGCACTCTTTCTCGCGCAACTTTGGCAAGGAGGCGGCACTACTCGCCGGACTCCAGCACGCAAAGGGCGACTATGTCGCCACCATGGATGCCAACATGCAGGACCCGCCCTCGCTCCTGCCGCAGATGTACGAGATCTTGCAAACCGAAGACTACGATAACGTTGCCACACGCAGGACCACCCGCGAAGGCGAGCCTCCCATCAGGTCGTTCTGCGCCCGTATGTTCTACAAGATCATCAACCGCATTTCCAAGGCCGACATCGTCGACGGAGCACGCGATTTTAGGCTCATGAAGCGACCTATGGTCAACGCCATCATCTCCATGGGCGAATACAATCGATTCTCCAAGGGCATCTACGGCTGGGTCGGCTTCAAGACCAAATGGCTCCCCTACGTAAACGTCAACCGCGTGGCCGGTGAGACCAAATGGAGCTTTTGGTCGCTGCTCCTCTATTCCATCGACGGCATCGTCGCGTTTTCCACGGCGCCACTCTCCCTCGCCGCCCTCACGGGTATCGTCTTCTGCCTCATCGCCATCATGGGATTTATCGTCATCCTGGTCAAAACGCTTGTTTGGGGCGATCCCGTAGGCGGATGGCCCTCCCTTGCCTGCCTCATTACGCTGTTTGGCGGCATGCAGCTCCTGTGCCTGGGAATCATTGGCGAGTACCTAGCAAAAGCCTACTTGGAGGCCAAGCACCGCCCCATCTATATCATTCGAGAATCCAACGAGGAATCTGATGACACGGCCCAATAACAGCACGCTCAAGAATGTGGCGTTCTACGCCGCCTGCTTCACGTTTTCCATCGCATTATTTGTCGCACTTGCAGAGGCGGGGCATGTCTACCCCTTTGGCGACAACTCGTTTCTCACCAACGATCTCAAATACCAATACATCGACTTCTTCGCGTGGTTTCGCCGCGTCCTTTTAGGCGAGGCAAACCTTCGCTATTCCTTCTCACAGGGCCTCGGTATGAACACATGGGGGCTCTATAGCTACTACCTCGCCAGCCCCTTCAACCTGCTCTGCGCGCTGTTTCCCGCAGACAAGCTGACGCTCTTCGTATTTGCCATAACCGCGCTCAAGCTTGGCTGCATCCACATCAGCAGCGCTTGGTATGTGCAAAAGCGCTTTGACCTTTCCAAGCCCGCCGCATTCTTGCTATCCCTCTCGTTCACGTTTTGCAGCTGGACCATCAGCAACCTGCGCAACCCACTCTGGATCGATTGCCTCATCCTGCTGCCCATCTGCGCCTACGGATGCTACGAGCTCATCCGCAAGCAGCGCATGATCCGCCTCGTCATCGCAACGGCGCTCAATGTCATGTTCTGCTGGTATACGGCCTACATCAGCATCCTGTTCCTCTGCATCTTCGTATTGGTCGAATTTGTCGATTATGTTGCAGAAGAAGGTTTTAGCTGGAAGCTCATGCTCGATCGGGCCCTGCGATTCGCCGGAGCTATCGCGCTCGGACTGCTTCTGTCCGCCTGGACCTTTTTGCCGACCATCCTTGCCATGTCCAAGGGCGGTCCCGTTCTAGCACTCGGCCCCCTACTTAAAACCAGCCTCAAGTCGCTCATCAGGGGCTTTCTTCCCTGCATGTGGGTAAGCAACGAAAGCACACCGCAGTTCTATTGCGGCATCGTCATGATGCTGCTTGCGGTGAGCCTGCTGGTTAACCGCACGGTTTCGATCAAGACGCGCATCGCAACACTCGTCGTCACGATAATCCTGGTCGCAAGCTCCGTTTTGAGCCCGCTCGAGTACATCTGGTGCGGCATGCGCGTTCCCAACGGCTTCTACTCGCGCACGGCTTTTTTGCTGAGCTTCTTTGCGCTGTGGGCCGCAGGACACGCGCTGCAGGCGCTCAAAAACCAGCCCAAATTGCGTCAAGCCTATCGCCCCGTCGTCATCATGCCCCTCCTGGCACTAACCGCCATTGCGTTGTTTGCCAACGCCCATGTTATGTGGAACCAGCTGTACACAGGCTATTCCGAAAAAGCCAACAGCGCCTATGTCGCCACCGCAACCGACACTATCACGACCATTCAAGACCAGACTTCGGCGTCGTTCTATCGCATTGACCGCACAACCACACGCGTCGACAGCGCCGCCCTCAACGAAGGCTTGGCGCTTGGGTACAACCAGTTGTCTTCGTATTCGTCTGCCAACAACCCGCAGGCCATCGCACTGCTCAACTCCCTTGGATACAGCAGCGTCGGCGAATTCTCGACCCGTTATGCCGAGCCCATTCTTGCCGTTGATGCCCTGTTGGGAGTCAAGTACGCCATCGCCGAGCACGCGCCTTCGGGATACGCGGCAATGACTGAAATAGCCGATACAGCAAGTGCGGTGTACGAGAACCCCTATGCGCTCAGCGTTGGTGTCATGGCATCCAATGACATTCAAAACTGCACGTTGAAGGGCGAGAACCCCTTCGAAAAGCAAAACGACCTCTACAGCAAAATCCTAGGCCGCGAGGTAATGCTCTATACCAAAATCGAGGCCAAAAACACGGAGGATGACGAGAACTTAAGGCAGTGGAACGCCACCGTGCCGTCGGGTTCCATCGGGTATCTCTACATCAACAAAGATGCGACCGCCGGCAGTTATTGGCCCGTCACCCTTACCATCGACCAGCGAACGATCGGAAACGAGGCCTGGAGATTCGACAATAATATCCGCCAGATTGCGGATGCATCGGACTCCCCGAGCCAGCATACGGCGTCAATCGGAGTCGCAGAGGGCTATACAGACATGCCCCAAGACAATGATCCGGTCTTTTACGCCCTCAATCTGGACGTTTTCGAGCAGATTATTAACGAGCTTAAGATGAGCGAATTTGTTCCGACGGTTTTTGAGGACGGAAGGATAGAAGGCGAGTACACCGCCAAGGATGACGGCAACCTACTGCTGAGCGTTCCGTACGATGAGGGCTGGAACGTAACGGTAAACGGAACCGCCACAGAACTAACGCCCGCCGCCGATAAGGGCTTGTCATCCCTGAACATGCAGAAAGGCGCGAATAGGATCGTGATGACCTACAAGACTCCGGGCGCCCTTGCGGGGCTTGCAGTGAGTCTGGCGACCGCCGCCGCCCTTGTTGCAGCGGGTCTATACGCCAGGCATAAGAAAAGCCGCCGTTAACAAGCGGCGGCTTTTTCTCTCGAAAAGTTAATAACGGCTAGAGCGTCTTGAGGTACTCCCCCAGCTCTTCCTCCCAGTCGGGCATGTGGAAGCCCGTCGACTCGAGCCTGGACAGGTCGAGCGCGGAGTGGACCGGGCGCGGGGCGACGGGGCCGGCGGCGTTCGCGTAGTAGTCGGCGGTCGAAACCGGCACGACCCTGTCGCCGTTTCCGTTGGCGGCCTCGAAGACGGCGCGGGCGATGTCCGCCCAGCTCTTCACGGCACCGGAGCCGGTGCAGTCGTAGGTGCCGTAGGGCGCGTGCGTGCCCAGCACGTGGAAGATGGCCTCGGCCATGTCGCGCGTGAAGGTCAGGCGGCCCAGCTGATCGTCCACGACGGTGACCTGCTCGAGCTTGTCGTCCGGGTCGGTTACGCGGTCGGACAGGCCCTTCATGGTCTTAACGAAGTTGTGCCCCTCGCCGATGACCCAGGAGCTGCGCATGATGTAGTGACGCGGGCACCCTGCCACGGCGATGTCGCCGGCGGCCTTGGTCTGGCCGTAGACGGACAGCGGGCTGAGGGGCTCCTCCTCCGTGTGGACCTCGGCCGTGCCGTCGAAGACGTAGTCGGAGGACACGTGGACGAGCGTGATCCCGTGCCCGGCGCAGGTGCGGGCGAGAAGGGCGGGGCCGGTCGCGTTGGCCTTCCAGGCGATGACACGGCCCTCGGGGGTCTCCGCTTTATCCACGGCCGTGTAGGCGCCGCAGTTGATCACGGTGCCGTAGAGCGACCAGTCGTACTGCGCGTAGGCGTCCGGGTCGGACATGTCGAAGGTGTCGATGTCGCAGAAGTCGAAGTCCTTGGCGACGCCGCGCTCCTCGGCGAGCGCGCGCACCGCATGGCCCAGCTGGCCGTTGCAGCCGGTGACGAGGGTGCGCTTCGGCGCCATGGGGACGACGTCCTTGAGCATCGGTTGGTTCAGGTCCGCCTCGGAGACGGTGGCCTCGTCGAGGGGGATCGGCCACTCGATGGCGAGCTCCGGGTCGGCGAGGTTCACGAAGGTGTACGTCTTCTTGAGCTCCAGCGACCAGTGGGCGTCCACCAGGTAGGTGTAGGCGGTGCCGTCCTCCAGGGCCTGGAAGGAGTTGCCCACGCCGCGCGGGACGTAGATGGCCTTGCTCGGGTCGAGCGTGCAGGTGAACACCTTGCCGAATGTCTCGCTGCCCTCGCGCAGGTCGACCCATGCGCCGAAGACCGAGCCGCGGGCCACGGAGATGAACTTGTCCCAGGGCTCCGCGTGGATGCCGCGGGTGACGCCGCGGCTGTCGTTGTAGGAGATGTTGTTCTGGACGACCTTGAGATCGGGGATGCCGAGCGCGCACATCTTGGCGCGCTGCCAGTTCTCCTTGAACCAGCCGCGCGAGTCGCCGTGGACGGCCAGGTCGACGACCTTGAGGCCCTCGATGCCGGTCTCCGCGACCTTCAGGTCCTTCTCGAATTCGATGTCAGCCATGTGGTTAATTCCAATCGTGTTGCGGGCGCCCCTCGCGGTGCCGCAGGATCATCCCCATGCCCTGCGGCACCGCGAGGGGCGCTCGAAAAGGTAAACGTCCGGGAATCCGGGCCTACTGCCCCTGCGCCCTGTAACGGGCCTCGGTGGCCTCCTTGGCCGGGCGCCACCAGGACTCGTTCTCCACGTACCAGTCGATGGTGGCCTTGAGGCCCTCGGCGAAGTCGGTGTGCGCCGGTCTCCAGCCGAGCTCGCGCTGGAGCTTGGTCGAGTCGATGGCATAGCGGCGGTCGTGGCCGGGGCGGTCGGCGACCCAGTCGAAGTCCTCGGGGTCCTTCCCCATCGCCTCGAGGATCATGCGCAGGACGGTGATGTTGTTCTTCTCGCCGTCGGCGCCGATGAGGTAGGTCTCCCCCATGCGGCCCTTCGTGAGGATGTCCCAGACGGCCGAGGAGTGGTCCTCGGTGTGGATCCAGTCGCGGACGTTCTCGCCGCGGCCGTAGAGCTTGGGGCGCACGCCGTCGATGATGTTCGTGATCTGCCTGGGGATGAACTTCTCCACGTGCTGGTAGGGGCCGTAGTTGTTGGAGCAGTTGGAGATCGTGGCGCGCAGGCCGTAGGTGCGGGTCCAGGCGCGCACGAGCATGTCGGAGCTGGCCTTGGTACTCGAGTACGGCGAGGACGGGTGGTACGGCGTCTCCTCGGTGAACTTCGCCGGGTCGTCGAGCGCCAGGTCGCCGTAGACCTCGTCGGTGGAGACGTGGTGGTAGCGGATGCCGTGCTTGCGGACGGCCTCCAGCAGGCGGAAGGTGCCCTCCACGTTGGTGCGCAGGAACGGCTCCGGGTCGGCGATGGAGTTGTCGTTGTGGCTCTCTGCGGCGTAGTGCACGATGGCGTCGTGGCCCGGCACCAACTTATCAAGCAGCTCCGCGTCGCAGATGTCGCCCACGACGAGCTCGACGCGGTCGGAGGGCAACCCCGCGATGTTCTCGGGGTTGCCGGCGTAGGTCAGCTTGTCCAGGACGGTGACGTGCACGCCCGGGTGGTTGTCGACCACGTAGTGCACGAAGTTGCTGCCGATGAAGCCGCAGCCGCCCGTGACGATGATGTTCTTAGGTTCAAAAATCTCAGACATGAAAATCCAATCTGAAGCAAGTACAGCTTCTTTAGTATGCCGCAGGAAGTGACGCCGCGGCACTATTCAACAAAACTATCGGACATTTCGGCATGCGATAAGAGCCATGACCTTCGCAGAATTACTTCCCCTACAAAACGCCTCCGGAATGCAGTCTTTGTCGTACCGGAAGACCGAATTCCCAGTTTTATCGCGTAAGTACTTATAGAAGAAGTCTTCCCA
Organism: Collinsella aerofaciens; assembly: GCF_009876115.1. Taxonomy (GTDB): domain Bacteria; phylum Actinomycetota; class Coriobacteriia; order Coriobacteriales; family Coriobacteriaceae; genus Collinsella; species Collinsella aerofaciens_N. The sequence goes on from NZ_WWSY01000004.1 coordinate 67,349, forward strand.
GCTTTTAAACTTCTCACTGTTTACAAAGGCTTCTGGGGTTTCCAAAACCGCCTTAACATCTAACCTTGAAATTACGCCAGAGCTCAGCAGAAGCCACTCGAATGACTCGGGAAGACAAACCGTAACAGTATCGCGATGAATGTCTTGCAGCTTAAGGACGCGGTCCGCATGGCACCCAAATGCCGCTCCGTCCGCGACAACAAACACGCGATCGTCGAAATGCTGATCCAACCAGCCCAAAATCGCGCTGTTCGTCATGGCCGAAGCGCAGGTAAGCTCACTGTCAGCGAAATGCCGTTCAAAGAACTGGAAACCAGACTTACTGTCCTCGCATAGAAGGATAGAAAAGTCCTGTTTTGGCGCCGCCCGGGAAATAGCATAACGATGATTCCCGCGATCTTGATAAACAGGGACGAAAGAATGGTATTTTCCGCTCGTCTTAATCTTGTAAATCTCATCCACGCTATACGGAAGATTGGGGAAATCAGCCCTTGAGATCAGCACGAAATAATTCGAGGAATACAGCACATGATGGGCAAACTCATCAGAATGGATCTCTTTTAAGCCCTCATCGACAAATACAATCGAGTCATGAACGGACGAAAGCTGGTTTCGCCAATCATAATCGGTCAGGGCGACACAGGGACAATCGCATTGCAAGGAAACGCCCGACTGCTCGCCCGTTCGCATGTAGTCTGCGACCATGTCAAACAGCGTCGTCTTACCCGTGCCGCTATCGCCACGCACAATAGTGATGTTCCGCTTGATGGTAAATGTGTACTTGGTTCCCCTACGGCGGGAAATCTTAACGAGATGCGAACCGTTCATAAGCAGCACCTACAGATACGGAATCGACTCGTGAATCAATTCGGCCATGTTATGAACGATTCGGCCGCTGTTCACGACTTTGATTTTAAAATCCTCGCGACCAAAGTCCATCACATGATAGAGATTCACAACGAGCTTGCGGTCTTTCGCCATGTCGAGAATCCACTTGGCACAGTTGTCACCACAAGTAGAAGCGTTAAAAATATGCTTACGATCAAATCTCATAAGCAGCAGCGTTTTCACGCCACCAGAAAGCTGGAGTGGGGAGATGGATCCAAGCACAGGGCTTTCGATGACGTTTTCGGAGACAACAACCGATCGATCGACATCTTTAATTATCGAGACTGCATAGGGATCCGTAATCCAAGAAGACCGGTAAGAGTTTTTGAAATATGTCGCTGTGTTGTAAATCGCTTCTGGCATATCGCCAAAGTAGACGCTTAACACATCCACTCCCAATCATATTGTCTTTATGGTCAACGTAATCATAACGAAAGGGGCCACCAGATAAACGGTGGCCCCTGAAAGAAAACAAGCTTGCGCTAGTACTCGCGCGGGCTGTTGACGATCTCGCCGGCGGCGACCTTCTTCAGGTGCTGCCCGTAGACCGACTTGCCGTAGGCCTTGGCCGCCTCCTCGAGCTCGGCGGTCGTGATCCAGCCGTTCTCCCAGGCGATCTCCTCGGGGACGGACACGGGCAGGTCCTGGGAGTGCTCCACGGCGCGGACGAACTCCGCGGCCTCGTGCAGGCTCTCCATGGTGCCGGTGTCCAGCCACGCGTAGCCGCGGCCGAGGGTCACGACGGACAGCGTCCCCTCCTCCAGGTACATCTGGTTGAGCGTGGTGATCTCCAGCTCGCCGCGCGCGGAGGGCCTCACCTCGTGCGCCTTGGCGGCCACGTCGCCCGGGTAGAAGTACAGGCCGGTGACGGCGTAGGAGCTCTTGGGCTCCGCGGGCTTCTCCTCGATGGACACGGCCCTGCCCTCGCCGTCGAACTCAACGACGCCGAAGCGCTCGGGGTCGTCCACGTGGTAGCCGAAGACCGTGGCCCTCCCCGACTCGGCGTTCTGGACGGCGCGCGTCAGGTGGCGCGACAGGCCGTTGCCGTAGAAGATGTTGTCGCCGAGCACGAGGGCGCACGGCTCGCCGTCGATGAATTCCTCGCCGATGGTGAAGGCCTGCGCCAGGCCGTCGGGGCTCGGCTGCTCGGCGTAGGAGAGGTTCACGCCGTAGCGCGAGCCGTCCCCGAGCAGGCGCTCGAAGTTGGGGAGGTCGGTCGGCGTGGAGATGACCAGGATGTCCCGGATGCCCGCCAGCATGAGGGTGGACAGCGGGTAGTAGATCATGGGCTTGTCGTAGACCGGCAGCAGCTGCTTGGAGGTCACGAGCGTGAGCGGGTACAGGCGCGTGCCGGACCCGCCGGCGAGGATGATGCCTTTCATAGAATTCCTCTCAGTTGACAATCGTTAGGCAAAAGCTGCTAATTGCAAACAACGATTAGACAAACATATTTATTAAAATTATATGCGCCAGCAGCGGCTTCCTCCTCATTCTCTTTAAAACGGACAGTAGAAACACGTAACTCTTTCTGCATTTATCGCGAGGTAGGAAATGAATAAGTACAATGAGCAGTGTCCAACAAACGAAAGGCAAACAATGCGAGTCGAAACAACCGGAGTATGCAGAGGAAACTGGAAAATCTACCAGCAGCTTAAAATAGAAGGCATCCATGAAGGCTCCAGCATAAAAGCTCAAGCGGCAACGGTTGACGACCGCCGTTTACCTTTGTCTCTTCTAAAATTCAAGGACAATAACGGCGAATCAGACTCATACGTTCTTGTAATCCCCGACCCCGACACCCGATCCATTAAAGTTGAGTTTAGCGAAATCGGCAAAGACGGTCGTAACCTGAGCAGCGACTCCCTTTCGCTCAATTGCAAGAACATCAAATGGGAGTCGCGTCTTAACTACAAAATTAAACCTGACATGTGCAGCAAACTCAGAAATTACGATGACGTTTCAGAGTTTGAGATGGCGACGATTGATTTTTGGCAGTGCATCGAAGATTCAAACGAGTATATCCTGAGGTGCACGGTTAGAACACCGTACCGCAACGACTCGCAAATCAAACTTCGCTGCCTCGATCGGTTCCTCAATGAGGTTGAGCTGAGCATAGTCAACTTCGGCTCAAATGTAACGAGTGTTGGATTTACATCCGAGAAAAAACAACTTGAAACACAGCTCTCGATCCGCATGCCAAAGGCGTTTGATCGTTACTACTTTATAATTGGCGATCAAAATCACCCTTCATTCAGTGCATTCGACTGCTTAACGCCTGATAAATTAGGCTTGCTTCTTGAGGAGACCAACTTCCTCTTTACCCATGCGCAGTTTGACCCTGAATACCCCGAATGGTTTACAGAGCATAAGGCAACCATTGGCGCACTGGAGAAGCAGAGAAAAATCGTCTTCAATAGCGCTCCGAAATTCAGCATCATTGTCCCTCTTTACAACACGCCCATTTCGTTTTTTAACGATATGGTCGAATCCGTAAAAAACCAGTCTTATGCAAACTGGGAGCTCCTCCTAGTTAATGCAAGCCCTGACAATCAGGAACTAAAGGCTCGCGTTGAGCAGGAAACAGCCCGCGACAACAGAATTAAGTCAATTAATCTTACCGAAAATAAGGGTATTTCCGAAAACACAAACGCAGGCGTTGCCGTAGCTTCGGGCGATTTCGTTAGCTTCTTTGACCATGACGACATTCTTGAACCGGACTTGTTGTTCTCATATGCCGAGGCAATTGAAAACAATAATGGCGTCGATCTTCTTTATTGTGATGAAGATAAACTCATGCCCGATGGAAAGTTAGCGCAGCCGTTCTTTAAGCCGGATTTCAATATCGATCTGCTCAGAAACAATAACTATATCTGCCACATGCTTACCATCCGTAAGTCCCTGCTAGACACTCTAGAGCCGAACACAAAAGAGTTCGATGGAGCACAGGATCATAATCTGACTCTCCGCGCCGTGGAAAAGGCAAGGAAAGTTCATCATGTTGCGAAGGTTCTATACCACTGGCGCCTAAGCGAGACCTCCACCGCAGCAAATGCCGATAGCAAGCCGTATGCCACTATCGCAGGTATCAAAGCGGTCCAGAGTCATTTGGACAGGCTTGGGCTCAATGCGAAGGTCGAACAAGCGCGTCGTCCCTTTACATATAAAGTAACCTACGCTGTGCCAGATTCCCACCCACTCGTGTCAATTATCATCCCGACTAAAGACCACGCCGACATTCTGAACAACTGCATTACATCAATTGTTGAGAAATCAACGTACGACAATTACGAGCTCGTCATAATCGAAAACAACAGCACAGAAAAGGTGACGTTCGATTATTACGATAAGTTGCAAGCAAAATATCCTGACATCGTTCGTCTTGTAACTTGGGAACACGAATTCAATTTCTCCAAGCTCATGAACTTTGGCGTTGCTCACGCCAAGGGCGACTATCTCTTGCTATTGAATAACGATACTGAGGTAATTACGCCCAATTGGATCGAGACCATGCTTGGCATCTGCGCACGTGAGGATGTTGGCGCAGTCGGTGCAAAACTCTACTATCCCGACAACACCATTCAGCACGCGGGCCTATGCGTCACTGGCGGCGTGGCGGGACATCTTTGCCAGAGCATGCCAAGGAATAATTGGGGCTACTTTGCACTCAACGATGCGCAACAAGACTTCAGCGCTGTCACTGCAGCTTGCATAATGACCAAGCGTAGCGAATATGAGAAAGTCGGAGGTTTCACCGAAGAGCTTCAAGTTGCATTTAATGATGTTGACTTTTGCTTAAAGCTACGCGAGATTAACGACCTGATCGTATACACGCCCGAAGTCGAGCTCTATCACTACGAGTCGATTTCTAGAGGCGTTGAAAACAATACGGAAAAGCAGATTCGGTTCCACAAAGAAGTCGCATACATGAATTATCGCTGGGCAAAATACTATGTCGAAGGCGATCCGTACATTAACCCAAATTTCAGCGTGGGAGAACCCGGAAATCGCTACTATCATTTATAAAGTGTTAGCTTAATTCTGCGCTTTCTAATTTTAACCTTATTAAAATGCGACTAATAGATAAGGGAATCGAGGGTCAACCCTCGATTCCCTTACTATGAATAATTGCATTCCATACATGATATACAGTTAAGAAGCGTTTGTGATTCGATACACAAGCAGGCGTTGATTCCGCATGCTGGCCAGAATCCGCATCATTCCAAAGGCGTATTTAAAACCCAGCCCCACTGTGGTATAGCGGTAGTGTGGTAGTAGTTCAGCCACCAAGCAAGTGATGTTGTCCTGATGTAACCGATGTTATCCATAACCATACCGTTTCCGATATAAATAGCAATATGGCCCCAGCGGGCACCAGCACTTGTATGAGTATGCGTAGGGACCGCAACGATCATTCCAACTTTAAGCTGAGATATATCTCGGCTGTAACACCAATTCCAGAACATGTCGCATGCGTCGCCGTTGGGATATGACCCCAGCACGGGGTAAAACACATGGCTAACCCACTCCGAGCACAGTCCCGCCCCAGGAGAAGGAACGCTATGGCAACGATTAACGATCTGGGACTGCAAGGAGGCGCGCGCGGAGTGCTCAGGCTCCACCCAAGCACCTGAGGCATTAAAGAAATACTCGGAGTCTCCAATTCTGTTCCAGCCATTTACCATTTGTCCAGAAGACATAAGGTAGTACCACGTTCCATCATCATCGAGGAACCAGCCAGTATTCATAGCTCCGGATTCGTTGTCGAGGTGATACCACCTACCGTCAATGAATCGCCAACCGCGCTGCAGAACCCCATCTGAGTCTGTGTAAAACCACACCTGTGCAGCTGAGGACCAATACCAGCCAGCGACAGGCTTTCCCTCGGGATCCCTGAGCTTAATTCCACCCGCGCCGTCCTTGACGCCCGAAAGCACAATCGCACCACTGCTGCACGCATAATATACGTTTTCATCTTGTGAGAAGACCCAAGTGTTGCACTTTAATGCACCGCCGCTATCCGGATCCAAATAATAAATGGAGCCATTTACAGTTTGAAATCCTTCCAGCATGGCGCCATTATTATTGGGGTCTAGCAAATACCAGCTAGAACCATTGTAAAACCACCCGGTACGAATCTCTCCCGATGCGTTGGAGCAATACCATGCCCCATCGTTAATAAACCAACCGGAGCTCATAGAACCGGATTCGGAAAAATGATACAAAGAGCCGTTAACAAGCCTAAAGCCCGTAGCCATTAATCCAGAAGGCTCAAGCCAGTACCAAGTATTGCCAAGGAGTAACCACCCGGTCTGCATAGCGCCCGAACTGTCCAAATAGTACCAGCTATCATCAATTAAAACCCAGCCGGTCTTCATTGAACCCGATGTCTCGTCAAGGTAGAACCAGCGCCCACCGGTGGCAGCCCATCCCTTCAAATGTGCACAGGAGTTAGAAAATAAATGCCAGCCATCGTTCAAGTATTTCCAGCCAGTAGCTGCATAACCTTCGGAATCAAAATAATACTCCGCCCCTCTAATGGACAGAAAACAGTTTGACGGCCAACCACCAGCCTCATATCTCCACCACCATTTACCGTTTTGGTAGGCCCAAGAACCAGGAAGAGCGATGTTATTATCAGAGGAACGAACGATCTGGAACGACAGTTGAGAGGTAACGCCGGCGTAATTCCCTAGCCCATTCACTCTTATAGTGGCGCAGCCAGGGGCAACATTATCTGAATACGTGACTTCATAATCGATTCCGCTTGCTAGCACAGAACCGCTGGCAGTCAAAACAGAGACATCAGGAGTAATCACATCGCCAGTATATTCATATATCGACGAATCGATAGATGCTTTGAAATTATCGGAATCCAAAGTCAAACGATCGCTACCTGATGTCCCAAATGCTTCCTGACCCGATTGAACCAAAGAGCCATCAGTGCCTTCAGCCACGCAATCTTCAGTTAATGAAAATGCGATTGCGGGCCATAAAAGAGAGATGAAACAAATAGATGTTAGACAAACCACACTGATTAAACTCAGATGTCGATTTTTCATCATTTTTCTCTTCTCGCCAAATCAAATTAACCTTTGAATATCCAGATGCAGTCGACCCAGAGATGCAGTTCCCAAATTAATTAATATGCAAGACAACTCGCTTGATACGTTGCACCAGATAAAACGATAAGACACTCAACATAGGGATTGTCTATTTGTTAGACAATCCACAACCAGCAGTCGAGCGCGATCAATGGTGCACAAACTTAGGAGCCCTAATGAGGGATAGCCGAAGGAACTGAATCAAACCATGTATTGAGCTCATTCATGATCAGACCTTTTCTCAAGCTCTTTTTCGAGCAGGGCAATCCTATGAGTAAGGTTTTTGATCGCCAAAACATGACGACTCGCGGCAACGCTAAGAGACAGAGAGATTGCAAGCAACAGCACGATTGCACCCAAAAAAAGGAAATTGGCCGGGTTGACAAACCCAATAGCTGTTGAGCAACTATAAATAATCTGAGGACATAAATCACAGATCAAGGCCGCCATACACATCAAAATCCACAGCAAAGAGTACTTAAGAAGCATCTTTCCGTTGGACACGAGACGTAAAACATAGACGAGGAATCCGCCGAAAAAGAGGGCCGCACCAATCCTCAAAATAAGATTCATTATTTGTCTCCCCTATGAACCCAGCACACAAGGACAATGGCTAACGTAACCTTGACCATATAGTAGACGGAAGAGAAGCCCCCGATAGATGAACGTCCACCTTGGCGCTCATTCATCTTTACAGGCGCTTCCATAACGGGAAGACCAAGCTTCATAGCCAAAGCAATCGACTCTGGCTCCGGGTAGTCATCAGGATAACTCTTGCAGAACAGGTCGATAGCATCTTTATTGCAGGCCCTAAAGCCAGAAGTGGGATCGGTGACCACCTTACCCGTAAGCAACTCGAGCAAAAATGAAAGCCACCTGATTCCAACACGACGCATAAAAGTTGATTGAAAACCATCAGTCTCAACCAGAAATCGAGAGCCTATCGCCAAACTCGCACCGCTCTCAATCAGCTTTACAAGCTCAGGAATATAAGAAGGATCATGTTGGCCATCGCCGTCAACCTGAATGTCGATATCATAGCCAAATCTCTGGGCATATTTATGGCCCGCTTGGACCGCTCCACCGATACCAAGGTTCTGCGGCAAATCCAATATGTTGATACCATGCTCTCGACAAAGCTCAAGCGTTGTATCTTGTGAGCCGTCGTTGATTACGACATAGTCATAACCCGCAGCTTTTATAGCTGCAACGGTATTGAGAATGCACTCCTGTTCGTTATAGGCAGGAATTATTACGAGAACACGCAGATGTCCTTTTGAACATGTCGTTGAAGTAAAAGACAATCGAGATTCATCCATTCCAAAAACAGTTGGCTCTTAGCGACGCCCAAAGAATTTGCGACTCTTACAGTCCAACGCATAGCTTAACTCAGACTTAAGTTTACTGTATCCTGTCTAACCATTAGGAAGTTACATCTCAAGCTTAGATATTTAGCTTGCTCAACTAGGGCACACATGGGGTCCCCATCCATCACCGCAGGAAAAGGACCCTTTGCAGTTCTGCCTCAAATACGGGGCGCATGTCCTGAGCGAACCCTCAACGCCGTCCCATTCGATCCAATCGAATCCAACTAATTGCCCACTCCTACTATAACCATGACCTATATCGCGAATTTAGAAAAAACGGATATACAGAAGCTCGAACATCACAAAATACAGCAGCGCAAATGGAGCCCCGAGCATAAAGGCTGTAACTTTAGCCTTCACCTCCTCATCGCAGTAAATAGGGAACCTGAGCAATAGACAGGCAAAAGGTATTATCAAAGGTATGAGATATCGCGCTTGGACACCCGCAACTGTCTGGCTTCCAACTCCTGTAAAAGCGATGTATAGAGCCAAAGCAACTAGGTGGCAAGTAGCAAGAACCAGGAATAGAGTCCAAACAATTCCGCAACGGCTAAGCTTTATTTTAGTATCTTTTTCATTATCAATAATGCAAATAGCTTCAAACAGCATGATGGGGAGATACGAAAGCCATGGGAACAGATTAGACACGTCCCCAAGATAAGCCATATTCGTTGATATTGAATTGAGAAACGCCGGGGTCAGCATCGATCCAAAAACGAAATTCGAGATTACAGCTATAGTTCCAACTGGATTTGCAAGCACTCCCGTCGTTTGACCAGCCGTAGAGACTTCGGAGCCACCACGTGCATCAGAAATATTATTTACGACAGATGAGAAATATGGCGTCAAGAAAGATAGGATCATAATGGCACAAACGAATAGAGCAGTACCAATCAAGATACGTCTTTGCTTGCTTGAAACATATTTATTTGCAGGAATTAAAAGCGCAAGTCCAAATAAGGGAAAATAAATCGCTTTAGCTGCAAACCCGATTGCAAAAGATAGTAGAAATGCGAAGAACGTTTTAGCAGAAATATCCTCTTCAGAAATAAGCATCTTCAACAAAAGAGCTGTTCCTAGCAAACTGAACGATATCACACAGGGATCATACGAGTAACTGGCTGCCATTAACACAGCAGACGGGAACAACGCAATACAAGTGAAAAGACATTTTCTGCAAGGGGCTATACGAATTGCGATTCCGCAGATAACTGCATACGCAAACAAATTAAAAATTTTACCCAATGCAAATTTGATAGAGAATGGGAGATGAAGCAAGCGACCCAAACAAAGGCCGATAGATGAAGGAATATAGGCAATTTTAGAAAGAGCCACACTATCAAAACAATTAAAACGTTCGATACCTTCAGCTAAATCATTTTTATCAGCCTCTCTGACCAATTGCTCAACAGAGCCACGGTTAAACTCTCTTGTTTCATCTATTGGGTACTTACCCAAAGCTGCATCCAAACTAAAGCCGTCCCCCATATAAAACTGCTCGACTATCATTCGGTCAGAATTTGTTATTTCAGCATTTGTGAGGTAGGAAAAACTGTTTGCATTTCCATAGTGGACCTCATCATCCCATGTCAAAAAATTTGTAACGGGAAAGCAAATAATTACGGATAGACCAATTGAGACAATGCATGCGAAAGCGAACAGTTCGGGCTTCAGATAAGAAATGCCCCCATTAATAGCAATCAATCCGATCAAAACCGTAATGGGCAAAGCAGACGCGAACAACACCGTCTTTGACTTATCGAGCGGAATGCCAATAAAAGCGATAAAAACAGCAAAGCCAACAAAAACCGCCAAATAAAAGAAACACTTCTTAGCATCAGTTTTCTTAACCGAGGTTACGAAGCTCTTCATCAAGCCATAGCAAAGCTCAATTCCCTGGAACGCTAAAACTAAATGAAAGCATATAACCAGACCTGAGATATTCCATGCACCAAGACCGAAGGGGCCAAACGTCTTCGCGCCAGCCAATATGATGAAAACTAGCAGAAAGCTGCTGAGGATACTGGACGCGACGAGAACGGTTATCTGACGAATAGCATCACCGCTCGACTGTGATTTCGGTTGCAAATATAAGCACGCAACAGCAACGACATCGCAAAAGAGTTCAAGAATGAATAGATTTAAATTCTTATAGTGCAATGATGTCGCGACAGCTAACAAAAGAAGTCCCAGCCCAAAGATGGCAAGCGCGTACTCGCTTTTCTTAATTGCAGGATTATTCAAAACGTGCATCTCCAACTAAAGACAAAATCGAATAGGATAAGTCGACAATAACAAATTCGGGTCTTAGATCCAACTTCACTTAAAAGCTAAGTAAAAGCCAGCCAAGTATCACTTAGCAAATACAAAACGCCTTCTCGACATCTATAGCAGTGGCGTCCCAGCTATATCGATTTTCAACAAGGGCCCTAGAGTTTCGAGACTGTAGAGAAAGCAGCTTTCGATCATCAAAAAGCCTGCATAATGCCGAAACCACCTCATCAGATGACATGGACTGAATTATCGTGCCGTAGCTATCATCTGGAATAAGCTCGTGCGCGCCTCCCACATCTGTTACCACAGCAGGCGTTCCGCAAGCTGAAGCCTCAAGAAGTACCGTCGAAAAGCCTTCGGACCGAGTTGGAAGACAAAGCACATCTGCTTGCTGAAGTAAGGAGGAAATGTCCTCTGCGCTACATCTCCCAAGCCAAAACAAGTTCGACGAACAGGCTTCCTTGACTTCATTGGCCAGCGGACCATCCCCTGCAAGAACAAAACAAATATCACGCTTGGCAATATCCTTTGCGCGAGCTGCCTCAATAATTGAATAAATTCCCTTTTCAGGAATAAACCGCCCAACAAAAGCCACAACTAAAGATGATTGAGGGACACCTAATTCTGATCGGAAATCTCTACCCGAAGAGATGCTCCTATAAATTGAAGCATTGATTGAGTTCGATATTACGCCCTTTGCACCGATATTAAAATGCTGAAGCCATTCAACGCTTTTAGAAGAAATCCCATAGAAATCAGGTTCAAACGTCTTTACGCGATCAGTAATCCAATCCTCATATCGGCGCACAAAATAATCAAGGAATGGCTGATTGAAAGAAAGATACGCTGAACCATGGTCGAGAACGACGGCCCTAGTGTTATGATCCACAGCAAACTTCAGCCCTTCGAGTGAGAGGGGGAAAAGCCTCGTGTTGATAAGTACGCCGTCCCACTCATAATCATCAAGGCTTTGCAGGAGCCGGTAATAATCGCCGGTTTTTTTGGGAAGAGGAAGCCTTCCATCAAGCAATGAAATACATGGAAGCCGAATTATCTCGAGACCGTTTTCGACTGAATGACCGACTCCTACGCGCATTGAATCATTAGTAACGATAACCACCCTGTCGCCGCGGGCAGCTAGGGCATGAGCGAGACCATCGACAAAATTACCAATTCCACTAAGTTGCGGGTGATAATGATGGGTGAAAATACAAATAGAAGAACTCATTACATAACCTCATCTGGTAAAGATTTCATATCCTTAATTCTGCGCAGTCCAGACTTCACCATCCCCAAAGTCAAGCAGAAGAGGAAGATGGGTATGTCGATTTTCCGGCTCCGGAATTTTCTTCCATTCGCCATACATCGTTGTAAGATATTTATCCGTCATACGAGGAACGGGGAATTCACTGCCTTCGAAAACCGCACTGCTCAGAGGGAAAATCTCTGAAATAGGCACTGGCGCCATATTCGGCCAGCTTAACGTCAGACAATAATCAGAGACCTCACCCGTATTTGAGTCGGCAATACAGGAGTCGAACAAATCCTGGTAAGAGCATGCGCCTCGAGAAACCAGTCGTTCCACTACGTGTATAGCAGAACAACCAATTTGCTCGAGTTGTCCAAGGAACCCTTTATGAGGGACAACAATGGAAGAAGAGTGATATAAATAAGCTCTTTTCTGTGCAATTGATGCAGTTCGGACTTGTTTTGCACGAAGGCGTTTATCTGTATAGAGCTGGTCATATGGAAAGATGTCGACAAAAATACCCATCGAACTGGAAGCCTCTCGAGCCTCCTGATTCTCGAAGCGAGTTTCATCGCGATACACCTTAGCAAACATCGCAGCATAGCCAATAGTATTCCGCGATGTATGGAGCGAATATCCTTCCGGTAAACCATCCTCGGCTAAAGAGCAAAAGCGGTCATAGTCTGAACGCATCATTCCGATATCTATATCATCATCCCAAGGGATAAACCCCCTATGACGCATTGCTCCTAAACATGTTCCGCCATCAAGCCACCACCTGATGCCGTGCTTAGAGCAGAATGCAGCGACAACCTGAAGGATATCCAATTCAGTGTTTTGAAGCTTTAATAGCGCGTGAGCTTTAGACATCATCGGCCTATCTCTTTTCCCCAAACCATTCTTGCGTCTGTTTCCCCAAAACAAAAGACTGATAAATAAGGCAAATAGCATTGGATATAAGCGCCGTTACAGTAGGGCCATTTAAGCCAAACAACACTTGCGCGGGAGCCATGACAGCAACAGCACTGATTAAGGACAATATGCTGCCAACAAATACCCCTCGGTAGTTATCAAGAGAAACCAGCAAATCGTTGACAAACCAAGCAATGCCAGTCAAAAAGGCACAAGCCAACATAGGCTGAAGGAGATCAGAATGTTTGGCTATTCCAGCGCCATAAAACAAAGACAGCAATAATTTGCCGAAAAAGAAAAGCGCAACTGCTGATATGACGCCGACAAATAAAATACCGGCAAGTATTTTACCTATAAGCGTAAAAAAGGACTTTTCCCTAGAATAGTAACGCTCTACTAAATAACCTAATAAAGGATTATAGATATACGTCGCACCCATTTGGATAATTGCCACGGGAGCAGCAACTGATGCATAAATGCCTAGAGCAGAATCTCCGAATGTATAAGATAAATACTGCCTTGGAATATTCGGCGCCGCAGAAGCAGCAATGCCGCCCAGAACGATGGGCAAACAGCCACATAGGAAAGCTCTGACCTTCGCTTGGGTAATTCCAAGTTTGATTGCAGAGATTCGATTTGATCTCGGATAATCGTAAATAACACCGATACCTATAGTCACTACCGTCATTAGCAACAATGCACCTTCGAGGCTATTTAACAGCCCAAAGACAACAATGAACGAAAGGAGAGAACCAATGCCCTGCATTATGAGGGATTTCCCAATATAGTCCATCCTATGGCCAACCTGATCATTGGCATGCATGACATCAATAACTAAGCCGGCGGTTTTATAGAGAGCATACAAAAGAACAGCAGGCACCGTATCAATACGACACGTCGCAATGGAATAGACGGCCAACATTGCAAACGCCATAAACGTAGTAAAGAAACGAAAAGTCAGGTATTGACCAGCAGAGTTTTTCCTTTCAACATCTGCAATTTGTACCGTGTACATCCTGTATTGGGCCAATTGAGAAAACATGTTGAAAATAGACATAGCAAGGGAATAAATTCCAGCAGCACTATATCCATCAGACAGTCGAACGACCAATATAGTGATTAGCCATTGACAGCCTAAATTCGTCAACGAGCCAACGGTATTCCAGAACATATTGTGTTTAATCGAAAGAGTCTTCTCTGTGGCTTCCACAAATATAAGCGCCCTTCTGAACAAGTCGCGATTCGGATACGAAGCTATTTTGCTTCTTTAATCATGTTTAAAATCAAAAGAAACAGCCAATTCGGTACAAGTCGCATAACGATTTCAGCTTTAGCAATGGACGGGCAAGCTCGTCGATATTTAAGCAAGCCAATTATGGAGCGTCGCTCTCTTGCATCGGCGAACCCCATTATTTCCTTTAGGTGCGGTGAATCAGGAAATCTTTCGGCAAATTGCTTAGCTGTATCAACCCTGTTTTTAACTCTTGTTAAATACCAATCATCTTTTGAAGCAACACCCGCAAGGAATCCAGTTTCATTCCCGCCATGTCGACGATACTTAACCAAGGGAGTCGTTGTAAAACTGCACTTCCCCAGTTCGCTGCAGCCCAATGTCAACCACAAATCATGTGCAGTGGATTCCGGAAAGGGAATCATCGACTTAGCAGCACTCGCATCTAGCATGAGAGCCATACCAATGCCGTAGCATACACTTGCAGCCTGAATAGTAATATCCTCTCCGGAGCACCAATTTACTTCAGGCGAATTTGGATGAGCTTTTCTGTAGCTCTCTACCAGCATGTTTCCGTTTTCGTCGATTACCGATCTATCGCAAACATCAAGAATTGAGCCTTCTTCTAGCATATGGTTGAGCGAAACTTGAACTCTGTTAGGCTCCCAAATATCATCTTGATCGCAAAATACTACGTAATCCCCTTCTGCCAAAGAGAGTAGTGCCTCGAACGATTTGACATAACCGAGATTTTTATCGCCATGATAATAACGATAGGCGTTTTTCTTTATATGCTCTTGGATAAACCCCTCTAAAGAGGCCGATTCGGGGCAGTCATTTCTGACCAAAAGCGTAACCGGAAACGTTTGTTCATCAATCGAATCAAGTTGAGCGGCGAAAAACTTAAGATCAGGTTTATATGCTGAAAGAAGTACGCATACGCCTGTACCATTTCCCTTTTCTATTTCCAAAAATCCTCCCAAAGTCATGTTTTCAAGATTAGCAAAGCAATCATTAGAGATTTAAGGTGTTGTTTATTACGCTCAAAAAAGACAGGAGAAGGCTCGGCCTTTAGATAATACATGGCGGCAAATTGAATGGTGCTCCCGTATTTTTTAACACCAACACCGACATCTCGCCCCCCTAGAGGGAGCGAGATGGTTGGCTTTTCAAAATAATCTGAAAAGGAAGCTCGTAGAGAATTAAAATCCTGCGCACCGGAAGTGCATACAGTTTATGACTGCCTTCTCATGAAACCGCTTGCCAAATCAAAGCACCTCAATTGGAAAAGAGTCCCTTAAGAATCAGTGTCTTTCTCCCACCTTTAAAGACACTTGTCCAATATCAATAGGTAACAACCTTTGTTCCATAAGGTATGTTATCGTAAATCCATTTTGCGTTCTGGATCTCAAGGCGCACACATCCTGCAGAGGATGGAACGCCCATCGTGGGATCCATCACCCGGTTACTGTTGACGTAGTAGGGCGAAGAATGGAATAGATAATCACCGTAGAACTGTGTGTAGTAATAGCAAGTATATCCATGCCCAAAGGAGTATCCCTTTCCGTAGACTTGGTACTCCCCTATCACAGTTGGCGTACTGGCTTTTCCCGTCGAACATACATATCGACGGTTTAAGGACCAATTATTCCATGACCCAGTGTAGATGCTCGTGATACAACGCGACGTATCGACAAGTATCAGCCAATTTGTATTGCTTGAATAACTTTGAGCTTTAGCGTCCATATAGTCTGACACCCACGCGCCGTTAGCCATGAAGTAATTCCAGGATCCGTCCACAACGCGCCAGCCAGTAGCCATAGCCCCACTAGCATCAAGCCAATACCAGGTGCCGCCCAAATTGAGCCATCCCGTCTGCATATAACCAGACGAATTCAAGTAATACCAATATCCGTTAACGGCAACCCAACCGGTTTTCATAACGTAAGTAGATGGATCTAAATAGAACCAGGAGCCATCCTTGCTCAGCCAGCCAGATCGTGCATAGCCAGCGGTCTCATCAAAGAAGTACCATTTTCCGTTAACGTTCTGCCAGCCGACGCTCAAGGAGCCATTAGTCGGATCAGCATAGAAAATGCAGCCACCAAGCGTCACGAAACCGCGCGCTTCGACCAATTCGCCATCGCCGTTTGAAGTAAATAACTTCCCATTGCGCAATGTTCCGCACAACGAGCAGTCAGAACCAGCAAAAGCCTTAGACGGACCATCCTGAACCGAGTCCTGGACATCTACCCATTCACGACAAGCAACAGCGCCTGAGCCTTTTGCATAATAGCTTTTCCCATTTACAGAAAAATGCCCGAGCAGCATTTTGCCGTCGACGGCAGGATCAAGATAATAGTATTGGCTACCGTCCTTCAGCCAACCCGTCTTTACAATACCCGATGCATTAGATGGCTCAGCGTAATACCAGTCTCCATCGCTCATAAACCAGCCGAGTGACAGCGCTCCCGTTGAAGAAAAATGATACCGATTCGATCCGATGGAAAAAAAGCCGGTAACCATTCTATTGTCATTTGCGATATCGAGCCAATACCAAGCGCCGTTCACCGAACGCCAGCCCGACGCAAGTGCGCCGGAACCGTCTGCGTAATACCAGTCCGTACCATCAAACGCCCAACCAACAGCCATTGCACCGGAATCCGATAAATAATAACGTGATGAGCCAACGGAAACGATTCCCCTAGACATAGCACCATCATTGGCGGGATCAAGCCAATACCAGTTATTGCCAGTTTGAAGCCAACCGGTTAAGACTTCACCATTGCTACCCCAATACCATAAACCGTTATCAAGACACCATCCATTAATCAGTCCATAGGTTCCAAGAAGATAAGGATGCCCATCGATAACACGTCGCCCAGTAACCATGGAACAGCCGTCACGGGAGTCAAACCAGTACCATTGGCCTCCGATAAGCTGCCAACCATTTGCCAAAGCGCCTGATGGACTCGCGTAATACCACTTATTGTCAGTAAAAATCCAGCCGCAACTCATCGCGCCGTCACGAGCGGGGTCCAAATAAAACAACGAGCCGTCAACATTCTGCATTCCGGTCAAACGGCAGTCGTCAAGATAGTAATACCAGGACAAACCGTCCCATTGCCATCCAGATAGTTTTTCCGTCGTCGACGAGTCTTGGCTTTCGACAACCTGTGGATTCGAATCTTCCGCTGTTTTGCCAGCATAATCGTTGGAATCTTGAGCGAGACCGCCGCCGACAAAAGCACCCGACCCTTCCGTCGAGTCGCGCTCTACGATATCGTTATCCGCCCCCTCTTCCACGGCATAAGCAGTGCAAGAAAACGCGGGGGCGAAAACCGAGAGCGAGGCGGATAGTAACACCAAGCCGATTGCTCGCCAGCAAATTCGATGATCAATCCGAGCATTCATTTCAGGCCCCCAACCGGTACCGACTGTCTTACAAGGAATCAATTAGATAAACGGACGGGCTGCGCCGATCACATTTCCCCTAGCGCTGACGGGATGAATACCGACACCCTGATGAGGCCAGGAGTCAATCATCATACCGCCGCCAAGTGCGATTGCGATATGCCCGCGATAATAAATCACATCGCCACGCTGAATCGAGCTGGTGCTCACGGGCATAAAGATGTTGCTTCGATACCAATTCATCGAATTGTAGGTTTGGCTTGGATCCCAGCGATGGTTATAAGGGTTGTAAACACCCATATCCATGCCAGTAGCATAAAGACATTGCAAGACAAAACCAGAGCAATCAACAGCCCCGCCGGGAGCGGTAGACCAAGGCTCAATATATTGCGTACCGATATATTCGTAAGCACGCTGAATAAAGGCATTCACGCAATCTTCCCGCGTCGCTTCGACAGAAATGCGAGAAGGAGTCACATAGGTAAAGTAGCCAGTGCAGTAGCTAGGCAACTGAACAGTCCAAGAGCTGACCTGGGGATACTGCGGAGGATTTTGCCAGCCAACCTTGTCGCACTGGCCATCGCTCCAGAAAATTCGACGCACGCCATCGATGGTTCTTGCGCCTGTTGCCATAGCACCGCTGCCGTCTAGCCAATACCACTTACCCGAATCTTTAAGCCAGCCAACATGCATGCTGCCGTTGGAGTCAAGGTAATACCATGTTCCATTGAGGCATTTCCAACCAGTTGCCATTTTTCCGTCGGCGTTTAGGTAATACCATGCACCGTCAGTAAAAACCCATCCAGTTTTCATCGCACCAGAATCGGCATCAAGCCAATACCAATCGCCATCAATCTGCAGCCATCCACGATGAATGACGCCCGTTCCGGGCTCAGCATAAAACCTTTGATTTGCAACATTAACCCAACCGGACGCAACCTGCCAGCCATCAGCTCCAGCTGTTTTTAGGATAGTACCGTTTTCGCGGATCACATCTTTGCAAAGATATCCATTGCCATCGGCATATCTTTCTACGCCGTCTTTAACGGTAATCCAGCTTGACACCACAAGTCTACCGCTCAGGTTTGCGAAACAATCGTTGCCGCCCACCTCAAATAAGCCCGTTTTCATGAGATGGCTAGCAGGGTCCAGGTAATACCAACTCACGCCCTCTTTATACCAGCCAGAAATAAGCGCGCCAGATTCAGAGGCAAAATACCAGCCGTCCTCGGACTGAGCCCAACCAATAGCCATAGTCCCATTCGAATTCAAATAATATGCTGCATTGCCAAGGTCTAAATACCCAACAGACATTTTGCCGTCGGAAGCCGGATCGAGATAATACCAGGTTCCGTTAACGAGTTGCCAGCCAGTGACCGCAATACCATTAGAGCAGTAATACCAATCTACTCCATCTTTGAACCATCCATTTACGAGGCCATAGTCGCCAAAAATGTAGGTACTTCCATCGATCTCGTGACGACCTTTGAACATAGCCAGCGTCTGAGAGTCAAAATAATAGCGAGTCCCACCTATCGTCTGCCATGACGAAGCAAGTGCGCCCGATGGATATGCCCAGTACCAATTCCCGTCAACGAGAATCCAGCCGGTTTTCATAGCACCAGTGGCATCTAAATAGTATTTCCCGCTCCCGAGGTCGACAAAACCAACCTGCATTATATGGGTGGCAGGATTCAGGTAATACCATGTGCCGTCTTGATAAAACCAATCAGCAGCTAAATCGCCTCCAGCATTGGCATAAAACCAATTTCCATCTGAGTTACGTAGCCAGCAGTTCTGATATAGCGCGCCAAAAGGCGTTGCGGCATTGCCGTCATTCGCATAAAACGAAGCAGTCGATCCGCCAGCATCGGTCACATTGAAATAACCTGTCTGCATTGCACCATCATTGGCCGGATCAAGCCAATACCAATAGCCCCCGCTTTGCAGCCAGCCAGTTTGGTGTTTACCGTTTTTTCCGTAATACCAAACTCCGGACGACTCGTCTCGTTGCCAGCCATCTTTTATGACGGAAGAATTATCAGGTTGCAAATCATCGGAAACCACAGAAGAAAAATCCGCTTTTGACTCAATACTCTGAGCCTCAACGGAATCCTGTGCAAACGCGACATTCGCACTCAGGGGCAAGCAGCAAGCAGTGATTAATGACGCAGCAGCACAAACAAGCGTGGCCTTCTTTTCGAATCGATACATAAGCGACCCTCCCAGATATCCTATTTAGTTATTTTAATCCACCTTTCGAGATTGATTTTCGCTACTTTCTGTTCAGTCTATGTAGCTAAATACAATTGATTGAACATATCGTTCAATCATTCTATTCTTTTCCTAAGCAATGAACATCTTAATTGGAGGCCTGCAGTGGAACTGACCAAGCGTAACTTTACAGTTCTGTACGAATACCTAAAGAACCCATATGCCAGCCAGCGAGAAGTTGCCGAGCGCACCGGCCTTTCACTTGGATCAGTAAACGCAGCGAATAAAGAGCTCACGAATGAGGGGCTTCTCGAATCGGACAGCCTAACCGACGGCGGTTACGAAGCGCTTCATCCCTATAAGGTTGAAAACGCAGTGATATTGGCTGCGGGGCTTTCGAGCCGCTTTGCTCCCATTTCGTATGAAAAGCCCAAAGGCCTTTTAAAAGTACGTGGTGAGATCCTCATTGAGCGACAGATTAGGCAGCTGCAAGACGCAGGTATCAGCAATATCACCGTCGTTGTCGGCTATAAAAAAGAATATTTCTTCTATCTCGAAAGCAAGTTCGGCGTCTCGATTGTCGTCAACAACGAATATGCATCCAAAAATAACCACGCATCGCTTATGTGCGTAAAAGAGCGGCTTGGCAACACCTATATTTGCTCAAGCGATGATTACCTTCTAAACAATCCGTTCGAAGCATACGTTTGGAAAGCATTTTATTCTGCTCAATATGCTGAAGGCGCCACCAAAGAATGGTGCATTCAAACCGGAGCAATGGACAGAATTACCAATGTTACGATTGGCGGTTCCGATGCTTGGTATATGCTCGGACATGTCTACTTTGATAAAGCCTTCTCGCTTGCATTTAAGCAGATTCTCGAAACGGAATATAACAAGCCCGAAACAACGGACAAGCTTTGGGAAGATCTATATATCGAGCACATCAAGGAGCTCGATATGGTTATCAAGAAGTATCCTGAGGGCGAGATCAACGAATTCGATTCTCTTGATGAGCTGCGTGCCTTTGATCCGCATTTTATCGAAAACGTTGACTCCGATATTTTCGATAACATCGAGCAAGTGCTCGGCTGCTCCAAATCAGAGATTCACGACGTTTATCCCCTTAAACAAGGTCTTACGAATCTATCGTGCCACTTTAGAACCAATGACGGAGAGTACGTTTACCGCCATCCGGGAGTCGGGACCGAACTGCTTATTAACAGAAATGGAGAAGTAGCCGCACTTAAAAAGGCCAAGGAGCTCGGCCTTGACGACACGTTCATTCATGAGGACCCAAAGCGTGGTTGGAAAATTTCGAAGTTTGTACCCAACGCAAAGCAGCCTGACCCGCATGATCCTGCCCAAATGAATCGAATGATGCAGATGTGTCGTTCGCTTCACGAGAGTGGTGCAAATGTTGAAACCGAATTTGACTTCTACCTCGAAGCGAAGCGCTACGAATCACTTCTTCTGGAAAAAGGTCCCATCGACATTCCAGGCTACAGGGAAATGTCCGCCGAAATCGATGAATTGGAGCACTTTGTACAGGCCGATAATGCACCAAAATGCCTTTGCCACAATGACTTCTTTTACCTCAATTTCCTTATCGATGAGAACGACAAGTACTATCTCATTGACTGGGAATATGCTGGCATGAGCGATTACGCAAACGATTTTGGAACATGCAGTGTCTGCTGCGAGCTTTCCGAAGATGAAGTCGACCGCGCGCTTGATGCATATTTTGGGCGCAAGGCAACAAACAACGAAATTGCGCATAACTATGCGCACATTGCCCTTGCAGGATGGTGCTGGTACCTCTGGTCTCTTCTGAAAGAAGCCGAAGGCGACTTCGTGGGCGAATGGCTCTATATCTACTTCAATTACGGTGCCAAATACCTCAAAAAGGCACTGGAGATCTATCGGAAAGGTGAGTAACGATGCAATTCGGCTTTTTTAGCGGTCTTCTTTGGGGCCTTGATACAGTAATTCTTGGAATCGGCTTGGCGCTTGCGCCCTATATTGGATCGGCGGAAGCGCTTGCATGCGCCTCCATTGCGGGATCCTTTCTCCATGATGCCTTCTGTGCAATTTGGCTCTTTGGCTACATGGGAGTCCGAGGCAGACTAAAAGACACGCTCGCTGCACTTAAAACTCGTTCGGGCAAGGTCGTCATCGCCGGCGCCCTACTCGGTGGACCTATCGGAATGACCGGCTACGTATTGGCAATTAATAACATCGGAGCTGCCTACACGGCAATCATCTCCGCCTTCTATCCCGCAGTCGGAGCATTCCTTTCCTTCGTACTGCTGAAGGAGAAAATGGGCAAAGGCCAGATTCTTTCCCTTCTCGTTGCTCTTTGCGGCGTAATGACGATGGGCTATCTATCGGCCGGGTCGAGTGAGATTGCAAATGCCCCCCTCGGCTTACTCGGGGCGGTGCTTGCCGTTATTGGATGGGGATCCGAAGCGGTGCTGTGCGCATGGGGAATGAAAGATGATGCCGTTGATGACGAAACGGCTTTGCAAATCCGCGAAACTACAAGTGCACTTGTTTATGGAGTGCTCGTACTCCCCCTCTTCGGAGCATGGCATTTCACGTTGGGCGCTATCCCAAGCATGCCCACATTGATTATTGCACTCGCCGGACTCGCAGGAACTGCATCCTATCTGTTCTATTACAAGGGCATTGCGGCAATCGGAGCAGCGCGTGCGATGGCTCTGAATATCTCCTATTCGGCATGGTCAGTGGTCTTTGGCCTGATCTTGCTTGGAACAATTCCCGACATGGCATCCGTAATCTGCTGCGTTGTAATTGTATGCGGAACAGTTTTGGCAGCCAGTAACTGGGACGAACTATTTGGACGTAAGAAGACGGCGTAGCTAGATTAACAAAGTAGCAAAAGGGGAGAGCTCGTCGAGCTCTCCCCTTTTAGCATCATGGCTATTCAATTACCACGGCCTGGCTATCCATCTGTTGCCACGTGCCGAAGAACACTTGGGCATTTCGCGTAACATTGCCGTTAATCGAATCCGAAAGATAGACAATTCCCTGCTCGTCATCATAGCCTTTAAGGACTACGGCATGATTACCGCCCCACAGACCATAGGAATGCCCGTTATACCAACGCGCAGCATAACGGCCTCCTGGCCAACTTCCCCATTCGGTATTCCACATCTCAACAGGTTGACCACAGGTCAGCCTGTTCTTAATGGAAGAAATTGACGAGAAAGAAACGTCTTTTGCCTGCTTGCCACTTCCAGCAGCACGCAGAAAGTTATTACCAGCAATAGTAATCGCAGGTGCGACGCATCCCATGAGACCCCCGCTGCTACGCCTTGGATTGCCATCAAAAGCGGTAACAAAATTGCCATTGCTTCCCTTGGGCAAATAGTAATCCGCAATAATCGTCTTACCTAAACCGAAACCATAGTAGTTAAGCAAGTTTGTAAGGGCAACCGACTCACAGCCAGTAGGAAGTTCCGGGTACTGCGAATAGCACGGGACATCGACCCAAGCGCCAACCATTGCGCCGGATGAACTGAACTTGTAGTCAGTAGAGCCGATCCAATACCAACCGTTACTCAACATTACTCCCCCACGTGCGACATCAAGGTAATACCATGTGCCCCCAAGGGAAAGCCATCCCGTTTTCATCGCGCCAGAAGCGGAATCCAGCCAGTACCAGTTGCTGCCATCGTTAAGCCAGCCGGTCGCCATTCGACCATCCGGGTTAAAGTAATACCAAGACCCAGCAATTTGCTGCCACCCAGTCAGAATTACTCCACTAGCAGAACAATAATATCGAGCACCCTGACTCTCAATCCAACCAGTTCTGGCATTACCGTCGTCGTCAATCAGCTGGATTCCCGAATCGGTCATGATGCCTTTAAGGTCAATTGCGCCGCTGGATGACGAATGATACATCCAAGACCCATCACCGTTTGACCAGCAATTAGCCATCATCTTGCCGGTACTATTAAATATGTATTCACATGATCCGATAGTTTGAACGCCCGTGGCCATGGCGTGCGTCGAGGGATCGAGCCAGTACCACGCACCGTTTAGGTTGAGCCAGCCGGAGGCGAGGGCGCCGGAGCCAGTCGCGTAGTACCAGGTCCCGCCGTCGAGGACCCATCCGGTCGCCATCGCGCCGGAGGCGCTGAACCAGTACGCTGAGCCGTTGCACGCGTGGAGGCCCGTCACCATGGCGCCGCCCGCGTCGGGGTCGAGCCAGTACCAGGAACCGCCGGTGTAAAGCCAGCCGGTCGAGGCGATACCGTCAGCGAACCAGTACCAGGAGCCGTCGACGAGGCCCCAGCCGTTAAGGGGGCCGCAGCTGCCGAAGTAGCGGCGGACGCCCTGCGCGTCCGTCTGGTAGCCCGTCAGCATGGCACCCGTCCGGGCGTCGAAGCAGTAGGGCACGCCGCCGACGGATACGGGGCCGCGCGCCAGCGCGCCGGAGCCAGTCGCGTAGTACCAGGTCCCGCCGTCGAGGACCCACCCGGTCGACATCGCGCCGGACGAATTAAACCAGTACAGGGAGCCGTTGCACTCGTGAAGGCCGGTAGCCATGGCATGGGTGGAGGGATCAAGCCAGTACCAGGCGCTGCCGACGTAGGCCCAACCGGAGGCGAGGGCGCCGGAGCCCGTCGTGTAGTACCAGGTACCGCCGTCGAGGACCCACCCGGTCGCCATCGCGCCGGAGGCGTCAAACCAGTACGCGGAGCCATTGCACTCATGGAGCCCAATGGCCATGGCATGCGTCGAGGGGTCGAGCCAATACCAGGCCCCATTGGTATAGAGCCAGCCAGAATGCAACGAGACCGGATTGACTGAATCCACATAGAACCAGTTGCCGTCAAACGAATTCCAACCCAGATTCCATTTAACGGATTCTTGAGCAGGACCATCATCAATTGAATCGGAAGGAGAAAGAGTCGAGGGGACGGATTGCCGCTCAAAATCAGTAGGGATGGAGGAGCTTATGGGTTCTGCGTTCGCGATATCAACCACACCGGGTCCAGCGAGCAGTAGAGTTGAAAGAATGATTAGGATTAATGTTATTTGCTTTTTCCTTGCCATGTGCAGCCCCCAGTAGTTACCGATTTTTATATAAACATAGTCTACAAATGGATAGCTAAGAGCAATATGTAATTAGAAAAAAGCAATTAAGGAAGAGTTGCTAGCCGAGCCAAGCGCCATTACTAGCAAAAGAGTATTTCACCCCATCGATTTCTTGAACACCCGTAGTCATAGCGTGCGTCGAGGGGTCAAGCCAGTACCAGGCGCCGCCGACGTAGGCCCAGCCGGAGGTGAGGGCGCCGGAGCTCGTCGCGTAGTACCATGTGCCGCCGTCGAGGACCCATCCGGTCGCCATCGAGCCGGAGCCGTTGAACCAGTACATGGAGCCGTTGCACCCATGGAGCCCGGTGGCCATGGCGTGCGTCGAGGGATCGAGCCAGTACCACGCACCGTTTAGGCTGAGCCAGCCGGAGGCGAGGGCGCCGGAGCCAGTCGCGTAGTACCAGGTGCCGCCGTCGAGGACCCATCCGGTCGCCATCGCGCCGGAGGCGCTGAACCAGTACGCTGAGCCGTTGCACGCGTGGAGGCCCGTCACCATGGCGCCGCCCGCGTCGGGGTCGAGCCAGTACCAGGAACCGCCGGTGTAAAGCCAGCCGGTCGAGGCGATACCGTCAGCGAACCAGTACCAGGAGCCGTCGACGAGGCCCCAGCCGTTAAGGGGGCCGCAGCTGCCGAAGTAGCGGCGGACGCCCTGCGCGTCCGTCTGGTAGCCCGTCAGCATGGCACCCGTCCGGGCGTCGAAGCAGTAGGGCACGCCGCCGACGGATACGGGGCCGCGCGCCAGCGCGCCGGAGCCAGTCGCGTAGTACCAGGTCCCGCCGTCGAGGACCCACCCGGTCGACATCGCGCCGGACGAATTAAACCAGTACAGGGAGCCGTTGCACTCGTGAAGGCCGGTAGCCATGGCACCGCCCACGTCGGGCTCGAGCCAGTACCAGGTGCCACCCTGGCACAACCATCCGGTATACGCTTTGCCGTCAGAGGTTGCGTAATACCAAGTGCCCTCTTTTAACTGCCAGTAATAAAGAGAGACATCAACATACGCGTAATTCATATCAACGTTTCCGCTAATACCAGAAACTTTTCCGCGGCTT
This sequence comes from Collinsella aerofaciens, assembly GCF_009876115.1. Taxonomy (GTDB): domain Bacteria; phylum Actinomycetota; class Coriobacteriia; order Coriobacteriales; family Coriobacteriaceae; genus Collinsella; species Collinsella aerofaciens_N. Next base: position 93,178 of record NZ_WWSY01000004.1, read on the forward strand.
GTATACTGCCAAAAGCTGTAACTGCCGGTATAGTGACATTGGGAGTTGTATTGAGCAATCCAATGATCCCAAGAACCGCTCTTAAATACAGGGTCGGTCAATATATTGTTAAACCAATTTAGGTTTGCATAAATGCCTGGCTTATATCCAGCACTAGAAATCTTATTACAGAATATCTGAGCTCTAGATGCAATTCCGGATTGACGGCCATCTGCAATAATTGTCTTGTCCTCAAGATCGTAATACACCGGTAGCCTAGGATTGCGCCCCGATAGGCAGTCAATCACCATGGACGCCTCATCGGCTGCCTGTTGATTATCAAAAGCATATGAATAGATATAGACGCCGTAAGGAATTCCGAGTCGCTCGCACTCAGAAATATTTCGATTAAATTGATAGTCAACTCGACCGCCCCAAGATGGAGCGCCAAATCCAACACGCAGTATAGCGAAATCGATACCAGAAGCCTTAACAGCATTCCAGTCAATACGTCCTTGATGCTCACTGACATCGATGCCCTGCGCCGTAGCCCCATCGGGAAGAATGTCCATGGACAATAAGGCTATTCCATCTTCTTCGGAAGAAGCATCCTCTGCGACCAATTGTCCATCCTCATAACGCCAGGAATTCTCAACTAGGGACCGCGCAGCTTCCGCGTTCGAGGGAAAAACAAACACAGAAATGGGCGCAAGGACCATCAGCACCAACAATGCCGAAAATAACTTAAGATGTTTGCTCATGTAAACCTCGTCATTCGTTCTTGTTTGCGTCTAGCTTACAGCATGGCTGTGAAAGATTTCCGAACATCCAACTGGACAAGGCGCCATCTAGGACGACAAATAACTGCACGCAATACCACAATGTAAACAAGAACTTCCCAGCAAGGTGAAACCAAGGACTACTGGTCCCTACTCTTTGCCCAAAGAATGCCGACATCAGTTAGCTTTCAAACTAGATGTCAAAAAGGCAGGGGGCCCAGAGAGTCCCCTACAACTCGGAATTCTAACGAATCAATATTACTTTCGATGGACCCAAAGCAATCAAACCAGAAATACGGTTTCCATAACCGTCACTATGCCAAAACAAGTTTTCGCTCGGCGAATTGCCCCAGAAAAAACCGATATGACTATCGTCCGCATATGGATTGTAAGGATTGAAAAATACAATATCCCCCTTACGAGCCAAACCACTACGCAACAACTCATCAATAGAGTTGAAATAAGTCACGTTCGCGCATGTATCGATAGCGTAGCCATACCAACGATACGCGTTAACGCAGCCGCCCCTTCCGGGACCCCCACTCCAAGGCGAATGGCTCTGCTCAGCGGCAATGGGAGCTAAATTACCGCCCGCCTTCATATATGCATGCGATACAAATCCGCCGCAGTTCATACCGGTATACCCGTCCCAACGAGGATCACCCTTTGGATACATGCATGACTCTTGGCTAAGATGCGTATCATAGCGTGTTCCACGGTAATAGCCGTCGTTTTCGTGGCTCATAAGCCAATTGACCAGGCTGGACCTATTGACCCCCAAAACAGAACCAGACGTATTCAACCATGCACCGCTTGCATTGAAGTAGTAGTCAACGCCATCGATTTTCAGCCACCCATTAGCAAACATGGCACCCGAAGGCTGGAGCCAGTACCACGTACCGCCGTCATTAAGCCATCCAGTTTTCATCTTGAATGTGGAAGGGTCCATCCAATACCACGCACCGTTGACATATTGCCAACCAGACTTAAGGACACCATTGGAAGATGCGTAGTACCAAGTATTACCGTTTTCATCAGAAGCGTCATTCGACATAATCCAACCAGATGCCACATTAACGACACCGTTTGCGTCCGCATAGAAAACTGCGTCTCCAATATGAATTGCACCTGGCAATGAAGACAAGTCGGCACGATCGGCGATTACGGGAGATCCATCAGATGAAGTAGGCAACGGCTCGCTCAGTGCTCCAGACGAATTCGCCCATGACATACCGTCGCTCAAGTTGATCCAGCACGAAGATGCCATCGCACCAGAATCATAAGAATAATAGCGCGTGTCGCCTACCGTATATTCACCAGTACGCATTGCGCCGGACACCTCATCAAGGTAATACCAGGCGCTTCCGGACTTTATCCATCGCCCTCGTTGAATTGCTCCGCTTGATGCGGCGTAGTACCAAGTATTATCAGCAAGTGCCCAGCCTGTTGCCATGGCACCTGAACTCGTAAGGAAATAGGAGGATGTACCCACTTGCACAAAGCCCGTGAGCATAATATGGCTTCCTGGATCCAGGTAATACCAAGAATTCCCTAGAAGTAACCAGCCTCCATGCAGCAAGCCGTTGGAGTCAGCGTAATACCAGTTGTTGTCAATAAGCGCCCACTGGGAGGAGAGCATGGCCCCCGATCCGTTAAAGATATAAGGGGTTCCATTGCATGCATTCAACCCGGTGGCCATAGAACCGTCCGCAGGATCAAGCCAATACCAACGGCCCCCATCCGAGAGCCAGCCCTTTACCAGGGCGCCAGAGCCGGAAAAATAATGCCAGACGGAAGCATCAAGATGCCATCCGATAAGCATTGCGCCAGAAGAGGAGAATCCATACGTAGCTCCCCCGATCTGCAGCATCGAGTCGTGGACCATCTTGCCTTCATCATCCAGCCAATACCAGTTGTTGCCGTCTGAAAGCCAGCCTTTTACCATGGCGCCAGAACTGGAGAAATAACGCCAAGCAAAAGTGGAGCCCGTAGAATCTAGGTACCAGCCGACACGCATTGCACCCGAAGAGGAGAATCCATAAGTCGCACCCCCGACTTGGACCAATCCATCCTGAGCCATTCGACCTTCGTCGTCGAACCAGTACCAGCTACCGTTTATATGTCTCCAAGAAGAAACAGCGATCGTTCCGTCGGACAAGCCCCAACGCCAAAAACCAGCCCCTTCTTCGGGTGATATCCACCCCTGATGCCAAACAATTTGATTCGAAACCTCAGAAGGGATCTCATTATCCATCTGAGAGTTCTGCTCGACAGCGAAGGTCGATTCGCGCTGAACATCAACGCCTGACTCGACAGAAGCAATAGCAACGTTAGATGCGGGACCTTCGTCAGTGTTATTCAAATCAAGGGCGTATAACATCGAGGGCGAACCCAAAAGGAGCCCCAAAGAAACAAGGCCCGAAAAGACCAGCACCCCGAATGACCATTTCTTCATAGCAGCACAGTATCCAATCACGCAGTGGCCCCGTCACCTCAGGGCAACGGGGCCTCAATCAAAACTAGCTCAGTAATGTACTAGCCAATTTGCTGGCAGTTTTTGCACTCTCGTGAAGCGCCACGCCTCTGGGCCTCCTGGATAGAGATCTGCGAATAGCCCTTTGCGTCCTTGCCAACGGTACGGCACTTATGCGTATGGTAAACATGGCTACCGCTCTTGTACCAAACTAAACCGTAGCCCGGAATCCACTTGCCGTCCTCGCCGACATAGTAGGAGCCAACCCAGGCATTCGTAGCCATGGCACCGGAAGACTGGAGGTAGTAGTCGCCGACCCAGGCGTCGTGGGCCATAGCGCCGGAACCGCTAAAGTAGTACCAGGCGCCGCCGACCTGACGCCAGCCGGTGGCCATCGCGCCGGAATCGTCGAACCAGTACCAAACTCCACCAACGTTAGCCCAAGAGTTAGAGGCCATAGCGCCCGAACCTCCGAGCCAATACCACGTGCCGCCATTGCTGAGCCAGCCGGTTGCCATGGCGCCCGAACCGCTCGCATAGTACCAAGAGCCGCCTGCCAAGAACCAGCCAGTGGCCATTGCACCGGAGTCGCCGAACCAGTACCAGGAGCCGCCGAGGCTGCGCCAGCTGTTAGCGACCATGGCGCCCGAACCGTCGAGGTAGTACCACGTACCGCCGATGTTGAGCCAGCCAGTGGCCATCGCACCGGAAGCGTTGGCGTAGTACCACGTCCCCGAAACGTTGATCCAGCCGGTCAGCATGACACCATACTCGTCGAAATAATACCAAGTTCCACCGATATTATGCCAACCGGTCAGCAGTTCGCCACTGGAGGTCGCATAGAACCACTTTCCATAGATGGAGTCATAGAGCCAGCCGCTATGCTGCATGCGGCCATCGGCGTTGGCACCAGGGGTGTTCAGGAAGTAGTTCTTGCCGTCAATCTGAACTCGGCCGTATGCCATATCATGGCTTTCGGGGTAGAAGTAATACTTGTCCCCACCGATAGACTGCCAGCCCGACACCGCGATCCCGTCAGCGCCAAAATAGTACCAGACAGCTTCGTATTCGTTATGCCACTGGTTCGTGACCATGGCGCCAGTTTCGGGATCGAAATAGCGAAGGTTGCCGTCCTCGCACCGAACGAGTCCAGTCTTCGGACGACCGTCGGAACACCATTCCGTAATCGGTCCACCGTCTCCGCCACCGCCAGCAATATCAGCAAATGAGGGCACCGGGGCAACCGTCATGCAGGCAGCGGCAAATGCAACAACTCCCAGCACTGTTAGTCCGCGCCATCTTTCTCGAAGGTTTTTCATACGACATCCTTTCTCCGAGATTTAAGGCTCTCTTAAGTTATTTTTAAACTATCAATTCAGTATTTCAACGGGAAATCGATAAAAGGTGTCTTTGTGACTGCAATTTAAATATGAGTCGCCACACCTCAACCGTTACGCTAAATAGCTTCTGAGTCAAACCGAGCACATAAGCGAACCAATTTAATACGGCTACCTGAAAAATCCTGACACACGTTTTCGATATGACAAGAGCTGCTTGAACGGGGAGTACTTGAACCCCACCGCCCTTGCAGCTCTTGAGGATACTTTGCCGGAACTTGGCATTACTTCGCACTAAAACGAGAAGTACTCACTGTCGGAGGACAAGTTCGGCCCCAACCATGAATCGCCCGTCAAGAAGAACTCAGGCCAGCGCTGCATGAACAGCGCTTGCTCGCGCTTCCAGCGGCGCAGCTTTTCCTCGTTGGCCTCTTCCCTGCCACGCGAGGTGAACTCGTAGTGATACAGCTCGGCATAGGGCGTAAAGATGGTGCGGAAGCCCGCCTCCCACACGCGCAGGCAAAAGTCTGCGTCGTTAAAACCGACGGCGAATTCCTCGTTGTAGCCTCCGACCTGCTCAAATACGTCGCGTCGCACCATCTGGCAGGCACCCGTCACGGCGCTAAAGTTGCCCGGGCGCACAGCGCGGGCAAGATAGCCCTCGCGCTTTGCCGAGAAGTCCTGGTTGGCATGGGCAAGTGCGCCGCGCACGCCAACCACAATGCCAGCGTGCTGCACCAGATGATCGGCAAAGTAGAGCTTGGCACCCACCACGGCCGCATCGGGACGTTGCAGATAGCCCATCATCTCTTCGATAAAGTCGGGGCTTATGACCTCGGTATCGTTGTTGAGCAGCAGCAGGTAGTCGCCCTTGGCGTGCTTCACACCAAAATTGATGATCTGAGAGTAATTGAACTCGCCCGGCCAGTACACAACGCGCGCGATGCCCTTGCCTTCTGATGCTGAAGCCACGCGTTCCGGCAGGGTTTCGTAATACGCAAACGTATCCGGGGCTTCGCTGTTGTTCTCCACCAAGACGATCTCATAGTTGGCATACGTGGCCTTCTGGGCAATCGACATCACACAGGCATCGAGCGTCTCAACGTGGTCCTTGGTGGGAATCACAATGCTCACCAGCGGCGCAGGCTCCGGCAGCGCATAGCGCATGCGATAGACAAACGGCGTCTCGGTCTCCTCGACCGTTCCGCAAATGCCCAGCGTGTTAAAGTGGCGCTGAAGCGCAAGGCGCCCGGCTTCAATAGCATACGGCTTGCTATCGGCAGAGCCATCGGCGGTCGATCCCGGATGAACGCGCCAGTGATACAGCACGTGCGCAACATGCTCAAAGCGCGCGCCCGCTGCAAGACAGCGAAGCGTCAGGTCGTAGTCCTGGGCACCCGCAACGTCTTCTGGGGACATGCCAATGTAATCGATGAGCGCCTTCTCCACCATCAGGAAATGCGTCACACAGTTATGGCTATAGAGCAGGTCGGCGTTGAGCTTGGTCTTAAAGACCGGCTGACCCCACTCCCCCGTTTTCTGAAACATGTCCTCGTCGCAGAACAGGACCTGGGGGCGCTCGCCCTCGGCCGCCTTATTCAGCGCGGAAACATACTGGAATAACGCGTCCGGTTCCAGAATGTCGTCATGGTCCAAGAACGCGATGTAGTCTCCAGCCGCCTGCTGAATACCAGCGTTGGTGTTGAGCACAATGCCGCCGTTGCCGGGCAGCTCAATGCGACGAACGCGCTCATCGTTGGCACTTGCTGCAAGATTGGCCACCGCATCCCATTCGGGCGAGGCGTCCATAAGCAGCAATTCCCAGTTGTCATAGCTCTGGACTAGCACCGAGTCCAGCAGCTCGCGCAGGTAGACCCGATCAGTCTTGTAGCACGGCACCACAATGCTCACGAGCGGTCTATAGGCAAAGGCCGCCGAAGCGACACGCTGGCACGCCAAATCGCCCGGCTTTGCGCGATGTTGCTCAAACCAACGTCGATAAGCTGCGTCGTCTGCACGCGCGTCCTTCATGCGGTTCCAGCTGTCATCGAACATGCCGTTGTACAGGCGACCATCCATGGCGCAAAACCCGCTTTGGATCCGCTCTGTGGGATCGTTCACGATCGCGACAAAATCTCGTATATCCTGAGGCATCTCAACACTCAGATACGTTTTATTGACGCGGCAACCGTTGCGCTGGGGAACATCGACCTGCGATTCAAACACATGCACGGTGACATCGATGGCATTCATATGCGTATCAAAGATCTTGAGCTCAGGTGCGCACTGGGGGTCTCCAGCCCAGGTAACCTCATAGCGCCACACCGCGCCGGCGTCTGCCGGCAAATAGCGAATGGCATCGATCTCGTAGCGACCGCAGCATTCGCCACGCTGCGCATCGCGGATAAGCGCGCACAGCGAAGGCTTTGCTTTGTAGTTAATCTTGGATTCCAGCTTGGCCACGCGGCTATCAAGGCGAATGGAGCCCAACCTTTGGCCATCGGATGCAAAAACGACATCCATCGACGAGTCATCCAAAAACGGAAGCACCAAGACAGCGAGCTCGCGCTCGTAATCGGAAACGGAAGGGCAAAGCGCCAGCACACGGCCATGATCGACCGGGAGCACCAGCGACGGCACACAAGAACCGCTCGTCGTCGCATGGGCAAACGCTTGAGAACCCTCCTGCTCAATAAGCGCAGCGACATCCTGACCGGCAAAACGAAGCAGCACAAACAGACGGCCCTGACTGCGGCAAAGTGCCAAACGCTTGATACTCATCTACACTTCTCGCTTTCCCAGGGCGTTCGCCGCCATGCGCTTGCAGGCACCCAGACGCCCAAACCTCAAGACGTCGTAATCGAACATGAGCTTTTTGCACGCACGGGCATTGGGGGCCTTACTGGTAAGCGCCGCGCGCACCATAGCGGCAACAGACGGGGCACATTGTGCAAGCGCAGCATCGCTACCCACAGCAGAACCGGCAAGCGCTGTGGCAACGGCAGCAAACACCTTGCCGCAGTCCGAACCCAGCAACCTGAGCGCATCGTACAGCACCAGATCGCATAGGAAGTACGCCAGGTCCTCGGCATGCTGGACATCGAGACCGTCGCGATGCCAATCATTCAGCACCGCGGAGTAAATCTTCACGTGCTCTAGCAGACGCGTTTCGTCGTCATAGCGCATGGTGTCCATGAGCGAACCCTTGCGCGCCACGCGGTAGTCATACAGTTTGTTGGAGATAAGCGCGGTCTTGCGCGAGCGGCCATACACGGCAAAGTCAAAGACCTGATCCTCGCCATACTTGACGGTCTCATCAAACACGATCCTGTTGTCCAACAAGAACGCGCGCCTGCAGGCAGTGCGCCACGCAAACGGGCGAGATGCTTCCTTAAACAGCAGGTCGAAGCTATAACCCTCAAACAACACATCGCGTGGGCTCAGCACATGGTTGAGCCACGGGTACCCCGCCTCCAGCGGATACGGGTTCGCGCCAAAGGTTAAAACGTCGCAGTTCTCGCGCTCAAACGCATCGACGATCACGCGGCATGCATCGGGCGTAAAGCGATCGTCGGAGTCCAAGAACGCAACAATAGGCGCCGTGGATGCAGCGATACCCGCGTTGCGCGCGCTCGACAGGCCCCCGTTCTCTTTATCGACCAACGTAAAGCGCGCGTCCTTTTCGCAATAGGCAGCCGCAATATCGCGCGAACCGTCCGGCGAGCCATCGTTGACCAGCACGCCTTCCCAATCGGGCATGTCCTGCGCAAGCAGGGAGTCCAGGCACCAGGCCAGGCACTCCTCCACCTTATAGATGGGAACGACAACAGAAATCTTGGGGGTAGCCATAGTCAAGTGCTCCTACTGTGCGACCGGAACGTCATCGGGGTGCGGGTTATCACCGTAGGTGCGCTGATACGTCAGCACGCGCCAGACCAGCGGCAGGCCGCCAATCTTAAAATAGTGCTTAAACGTATTGATCTTGCCCGGCTTTTTAAAGCCAAAGCGCGAATCGATATAGGCGCGGGGCGACTTGACCATCAGGCGCAAGTCGGTCTCGCCACGCGGATCGAACAGCGACAGGTCAAAGCGACCGGCATCCCAATCGGCCTTGAGCTCGGGAGAAGCCTTCTCCCAAAACTGCTCGCGCAGCTCATCGACCAGACGCTCGTCATTCCAACGGTACGTATCGACCTTCATGCGCATTAAAATGCCCTGAAGCTGAGCCTTAAGCTCGGAGCGTTCATCCAAAAAGCGCTGCATCTCGGCATATTCGTCGCACACGCAAAACACCTTGTTGGGCGAATTAACGGAGCTCTTCTCGTTGTCTTGGCGATAGCACAAAATGGGGTCCGCGATAAACGCGGCACGCTCGGCGCATGCCCAGACCTTAAAGTTAAAACCCGCATCCTGATACGAGGCTCCCGGCGTGGGAAGGAACCGAATCTGATTGTCGTTGAGGAACTCGCGCCGATAGATAGCCGACCAAATGGAAGGTTTGCGGTAGAAGATGCCCGGGCGATCGACGGGGCGATACGCGGCGCCCGTCATATGCTCGTCGATGATTCCAAACAGCTCACGGCGCTCGCTGGGCGTGGACCAATACAGGTAAAAGTCGCCCTTTACCACATCGGCATGCTCAGTATCGGCCTTGGCGACCAGCTTTTGGAGCGAATCCTCAAACATAAAGTCGTCAGACTCAAGGATGCCCACGTACTCACCGCGCGCCATCTCCAGGCCGCGGTTCATCGAGTCGCCGTAGCCGCTGTTGGCTTTGTCGATCATCTTTACACGAGAGTCGCGCTCCATGTACTCGCGGATGATATCCGGCGAGCTATCGGTGGAGCCGTCGTTGATACAGATGATCTCGATGTCCCTGAGCGTCTGAGCCACGGCGGAATCGAGGCACTCGCGCAGGTAGCGTTCGACATTGCAGATGGGGACAAGCAGCGAAACTTTAGGGGTATCAGAGTTCTGCAAGAGAACCTCCTGTTGAATAGCGTGTAACAGGGTTATTTTAGCAGCCGAGTTGCGGCGGGCGGCAGCGCTTGGAATTAAAGAAAGCGCTCCAGGCAGGCTTTGAGACCGCGAGTCGAAAGATAGAACAGCGTGGCGTCTGCCATCGAAACGCCCGAGGTCGTCGCAACGAACTTGTGGGCAACACGGCAAACGGCGCCCTTGGCAGGCATATCCGTCCACTCCGTTCCCAAAAACGTCGTAAGGTCCATGTTGACGCGAGCCGCCACGCGATGGAAGTCATCGGCATCCAAGCGCGCCAGGTCGAACACGATTAGGTCTAAAAACCAAGTTATCAGCTCGCCGGGGCACAGGTCCAAAAGACCGTAGGCCGCCCAGTCCTCCAAGACCTCCTCGAGCATCCTCATGTGGGCGTCAAGTTTTTTGGCGCGAGCCTCGGCACTGTTGAACTCGTGCGTCGCCGATTCGCTCTCCATCACGTAGTGGTAGAACTTGTCCGGCATGACGACGGTCTTGCGGGCAAGCGCATAAGCCGCGAATTGGAAGACGACGTCCTCGCCCAAAGCCAAACCGGGGGCGAAGCGAATGCCTTCGCGATTGAGCAGCTCGCGCGAAAAAGCCGCACGGCAGGCATAGGGCTGCGCATTCGAATGGAACAGCAGTTGGGGATCACGGGCGCCGAAGGCACCAGCTTTGGGGCTCATGAGTTGCTGGACGCGTTTGGGGGCAGCATCGGCAGGTTCACAGACGCCGCCAAAGACGGCGACCTCGGCATCTGCAGACTCCATGGAATGCAGCACGCGCTCGACCGTCTGGGCATCGATGTAATCGTCGGCGTCCACAAAAAAGACGGTCTCGCCCTCGACGGCATCGATACCGGCATTTCGAGCACACGAGACACCCGCGTTTTCCTGGTCAATCACCAGTACGCGATCGTCGGCCTGCGCGATCTGGTGCAACACGTTCAACGAATCATCGGTCGAACCGTCGTTGACGCAGACAACCTGAATCGAGCGCTCGGACTGGGCCAACAGCGAATCGAGGCATCGCTGAATGGAACGCACTGAGTTATAAACGGGGACGACAATGGTAGCTTTAGGACACGAGACCTCTCCCATGCCGACCTACCCCCTCAGCGATTCGATGAGGAAGGCGGCGACCACGCCAGGGCCTCCAACCGAGGCGTAATACTTAGCGCGCCCCAAGGCACCATCCGTCGCAAAACTCGGATGCTCGTCAACCCAGCCCTCGGGATCTTTGAGAATGGCAGCGAGATTCGCGCGCTTCCACGGCTTGAGGTCGTCAAGCGAAAACTCCCCCGCGTCCAAGGCCGCCTGAAATTCCTTAGCCATCTGCACCAGGAACTCCTTATAGAACTTAGGCGCTAGGCGCACATAGTTCCACATGTACGAATCGTACTTAATGAGTTGATTGAACTTGAGCATGCGCGCGACGTCATCACTTGCGTGGTCGCGGGCATAATCCTCTCGAATCCAACGCTCAATCTCGGCATACTCGGTATTGACGCAAAAGACCTTAGCCGAAGAATTGACCGAGGAATTCTCGTTGTCCTGGCGATACGACAACACGGCATCATGCAGGTAAACAGCCTTATCGGCGCACGCGATCACCTTAAAGGCAAATGACGTGTCCTGAAAGGATGCCCCCGGAGTCGGCAGGAACTTAATGCCGTTGCGCTCAAGAAAATCGCGACGGTACACGGCCGACCAAATCGACGGCTTTTGCTTAAAGAACTGCGTCGTATCGCTCGGGTGCACCGGCTTGCCACAATCCTGAGGTCTAAACATCTCATGCAGCGAACGGCGTTCCTCGGGCTTAGACCAGTAGAAATCAAAGTTCGCCTTCGCAAAGTCGGCATTATTGGTATCGGCGGCCGAGACAAGCTTTTCGAGTGCATCGGACGCCATAAAGTCATCGGACTCCAAGATGCCAACGTACTTGCCACGCGCCATCTCCAGACCGTGGTTCATCGAGTCGCCGTAGCCGCTGTTGGCCTTGTCGATCATCTTGACGCGCCCATCGCGCTCCATATACTCGCGGATAATCACCGGCGAGTTGTCGGTCGACCCGTCGTTAATGCAGATGATCTCAATATCCTTGAGCGTCTGTGCCAGGGCGGAATCGAGACACTCGCGCAGGTAGCGCTGAACATTGTAAATGGGAATAAGCAGCGACAGAACAGGGCTGCCAGAGACGTTAGTAGACAAATGTGCTCCTTAGGAAATACCTGTCGTTTCATGGTATCAAAGGGTCAGCGCGCCAGCGGGCGTTTATATAATCTATGGAGCTCGCAGAGGCAAACTGATACGAAAGGACGTCATGCAGCCCAAAGCCGCACGCAACATATCCATCGAGGCCTTGCGCTTGGTCGCAGTCGCCGGTATCGCGGTGTTTCACACCTTTCAGTGGACCTTCCAAGCGACCTGCGTCGGCTTGCCGGAATACGCGCCGCTTGCCGCCTTCCCCCATTCCGGCGTGCTTGGTTTTATTAACTTGCTAGGCTGCTGGGCCAACGAGGCCTTCTTTATGATCTCGGGCTATTTTCTCATCGCCTCAGCCGCGCGTGCTTGGGACGGTGGAACAACGTGGAAGTCGCAAATGCAACGGACGGCGCAGCGCCTTGGCAAGGTCGTTATGCCCACTGCGTTTTATTGCCTCGTGGCACTCGCGTGGTCCACGGTCGTCTCCCCCATTCCCGATGTTACTCTCAACACGCACTACTGGTACACGCTAGGCCTTGAGTTTATCTGGGTCTATGCCGCCACGGTCTTCATGGCGCCAGGGTTTGGACTGGCTAAGAGTCGACTCTTCCAGAAGAGCTACGCGACGACGGTCATCGCCGTTGGCATCCTCGCATTTGCTGTTAACGGGTATTTAGCCGCCATGAGTACGACAAGCGCCGGCGAGTTTTCTTGGCTCCAAAAGCTCATGAGCGCTGCCACGTACGTAATCGCGTTTTTGATCGGCGGTCTGCTCCGCGACGTTACCGATGTCATGAATTCGGACAGGGCGGGTGCCTTGGGCATGCGGTCGCTCGCTGCGATTTTGGCGCTCGCCACCATCCTGGAAGGAGCACTCTCCTTCACCGGCAACCTCACGGCGATGGCAGTCCTCTCCTACAAATCGACCTCGTTGATCTCGTTTGCCCTCGCTGCAGCCTCCCTGCTCTTTGCGGCTACCCGACGCAGGGCCTTAGGCAATCCGCGGAATGCAGGTGTCATCGTCACCTTATCGACCGCCACGCTCGGTTTCTATGTGATGCAGTCGCTCACCAGTAGCCTGTGGCGTCCCATCTTCAACACCCTGCTCGCAAACATACTGGTCAGCCAAAACAGCCCGGCAGCTATATGTATCATCACGGGTACCGTCATTAGCATCGTCTTTGCTCTGGCGCTCCTCATCATCGATGCAGCTAGACGCCTTATCGTTCGCAAGCTCAAGCGGCAATAGACACGCTGCCGTCAGACGCCAAAGCCGCTACACCCGTGACAGGTTCCTGCGTTTTATTCAAAGCTTGCCGTCAAGGTGCGGCGAGCCTTTACAATAGGACAGTCCCAAGGACGTATTCGATAGCTTCCGCGCAGCGCTCGCCCGCCGCGCGTGAAAGGATATATTGCCCCATGCCTTCAACCCTTCCCGCCCCCATCGATAAGCTCGCCATCGTTGTCGTCACGTACAAGCGCCAGGAACTCCTGGCCAACTTGTTCGACTCCATGACCGAGCTCACGGCAACGCCCTGGCGCATCGTGATTGTCGATAACGAGAATTCGCGCGAGACCGAGGCCATGTGTACCGCATTCAACGAGCGCCTGGCCAACCTGTGGGGCATCGACACCGAGCAGCCCGACGCGCAGGGCGGCACCGACCGTGTCATCTACGCCCCGCAGCTCGAAAACGGCGGCGGTGCGGGCGGCTTCTCCGCCGGCACTAAATGCGCCTACGACCTGGGCGCCCAGTGGTTCTGGGTCATGGACGACGACGTGCTCGTCATCCCCGAAGGCATCGAGCGCTTGGCCAAGTGGACCGACCGTTACGACGTCATTCAGGGTTCGCGCCTGGACTTTGACGGCGGTGCTTTCTTTTGGCAGTACCAGCTCATCCTTTCGCTCGGCATTCCCAACCCCATCGCCAAGTGGGATCTGGGACCCGAGGGCTACCGCACCATGAACCAACTGTGCTTTGAGGGCGGCATGTTCTCGCGCCGCGTGGTCGACAAGATTGGCCTGCCAGACGCGCGCTTCTTTATCTACGGCGACGATGCCTGCTACGGCTACGTAGCCAGCCAACACTTCCCCGCCGCCGTGGTCGCCGACGTGGTGCTCAAGCGCGCCCGCGCCGTCTCCAACTGGGATATCGCCGGCAAGCGCCAGCTCAACTCCACGAGCGACACCAACCGCTACTACATCATGCGCAACCGAGGCTTCCTCGCTCGCTATATGCAGATCTACGGAGACTACCACCCCATGCTGTTCCGCCTGGGCAATGCCGCGACCTTCTGCAAGGAGTTCATTCGTCTGGCTGCCGTCGACAAGTGCTTTAAGACCGGCATTCCGGCGCTGCGCCGCGGCATGAAGGACGCCCGCAAGATCGTTAAGGATCCCAACTGGAAGCCCATGCCGCCCCTGAAGGACACCGAGTAGTAAAGGGCTTTCGCCCGCCGCTACAGTCGTTGACACACCACGGACACACGCTGACCGTCAAAGCCAAAGCCCCAACGCATGCGCCCGACGGCGGGGCGCGGCACGCGGATATCATCGATGCCGTCGCGCTCTATGTCGAGCAGCGCCTGAACCGCCAACAGTTCCAGGCCCAGGGCATCGACGCCAGGGTCGTACATCATGTTGATCGTTATCAGCGGTCGCTCATCGAGCATGCCGAGCGTGTCGGCCACGTCAAACACCCGACCGGTGGGAATCACCTGGATATCCCAGCGATCCGAGACGCCACTTCGCTTGGAGCTGGGATTGCAATAGCCGGGCAGTCCAAAGCAGAGCCCCTGAAGCGCCAGATGATAGGCTGTCGGCATATCTGATTGGCCCACATCGATGCCCAGATCGCCGATAGCACAGTTCAAAGCTTGCTTTACAGTGTCCTCGTCTCCTCGACACAGCCCGTCATGGAACGAGTCGATAACTCCAACATCCTCAACGGCGCACTCAAACCATTCCAGAATTACAAGACGGAGCGCCTGACGCACTTCGTTATTAGGCAGACGCAGGGAACGAAGGCACGCGCCGTCCTCCGAATGCCCCGTCATATCCGTCGTAAGGAATCCAGACAGATACAGCGCAGTCCAGATATCATCGGGCTTGGCGGCATCGGCCTCCTCGGCACGCACGCGCACTGGCGCCTCAATAAACCCATGCGGCTCAACCAAATCGAACAATGCGGACAGGCGCATGAGATTCCAGTCACCGACGCATGCGCTCAGACGGTCGGCGTAACCATACAGATCCGCCCGAACGGGCGCGACGCAACCGCGCTGTGCGTAGTCCACCACGCGCTCCGGGCTCGAGCAATAATAACCACCAAGCAGATAGCCCTCGAGCCACTCACGCGCGTCATCCAGACAGCCGTTGCGACCGATGCAATCCAACAGCACCTGGACTTCGTCGTCCGAAAAACCGAACCATCGATCACACCAACTCGACAACGGTGTCGCCGACCGATAGGAAGCCCCACGCTGGGACAACGCAAGCTCGGCAGGACCAGGGTGCTCGCCCATCAGACACGTCAATCGCAACGAGTCGCCGGCGTCGGCAATGGTGTCGAACAACATCCGGCTGAGCGACTCTAGGGAATCCACGCTACCGTCGTCCTTAGCGCCCAAACGCTTTGGACATACCGCGTCATAGTCGTCTATCAGAAGAACAACCCGCTCATCGAAAGCTGCCTGGAGCAGTTGAATAAGCACACCAAGCGCCGCATCGATCTCCTTATCGCTGGCCACCCCACGCGCCGCCCTCTCGATAAGACGGACCTCACGTCTTGACAGATCAGGCGCGGCAAGCAGCGGCAGCAATCGGGCGCACTCGTGCGCGACAGCGCTGCGAATAGCTGCCGCAGCATCAGCGTCGCGCCTCGCAGCGGCAGCTGAAAAGTCGAGCATGATGACCGGATAGCACGCGTACTCATCCCGATAGCGACCGCCGCCCGCCTGCCAAATCTGGGTACCAGCGAACAGGCTTCGATCCGGCAGCCGGTGATCAGGTCGTTCCAAATAGCACTTGAGCATCGATAAATTCATGCTCTTGCCAAAACCCTTAGGCCGACAGCAAAGCGCAACGGGTACTTCGCTGTCCAATATATCGGCAATAAACATAGTCTTATCGACGACTAAGCACCGATTGATTGCATCGGAAAAGTCTTGTACATCAACCGGCAGAGCTGCGTTATCCGCATAACCGAGCAACCGTGCACCAAACGCATGAGCAACACCATAATTCGCCTGTTCAGACACCGTAAACTCTCCTTCTAACGCAGCACGATGCCCATTGTAGCTAGCGGGTAGAGCGCAACAATATCGACATGAAAACGTTTCGGGCAACGGTAGCAACAGACCCCCGAGGGGGCATAACAAATCGTTGCACAACAAAACGGGGCCCGATGCCGCCGCACCGGACCCCGTCCCAAACTCTTATAGAAAACGATCTGGAAGATTACTCCTCCGAGCCGTCCTCCCCAGAAGCCTTCTTCTGCTGATCGAGCTTATGCTTACCACTTACGATAGACGTAGCGCCCAGTGTGGCCAAGCTTGCACTAGCAAGGCTCGCCATCACAATCAGATCGCCCGTCTTGGGCATGTTGCCGCCCGAAGACTTGGTAGTTGTAGTCGTCGTGGTCGTGGTGGTCACCGTTTTGGAGTCATTTTGCTCCTGGACCTGGTCATCGGTGTTGCCCTTACCGCTGTCCTCGCTCTGCTGCTTTCCGTCCTCAGTCTTGCCCTTGCTCTTGTCTTTCTCCTCAGATTCAGACTTCTTATCCTCGTCCTTCTTCTGTTCGGACTTGTCGCTCTTCTCCTCAGAGCTAGAACCCTTATCGGATTCGGTCTTCTCGGAAGCCTTGTCCTTGGAGTCGCCCTTTGCGGCTTCGGTCTTTTCCGTGGAAACCTGATCAGAGTTGCCCTTGTTCTGGGTCGAGCCGTTATTGACGCCAGCCATCAGCGAAGAGCCCAGCGTAGAACCAAGCTGCTCGGAGAAAGAAGGCTTCTTGTCCGGCGAAGCAACGGGAACGTCCGGCGCCTTATTCGAGTCATCCTTGGAAGCATCGGAACCAGGGGTTGCGTCAGAGCCGGAGCCGTTGTTAGAGCCGGTGCCAACGGACGAATCGCTCGAGCCGGTGGATGAGTTAGAGGTGCCAGCGCCGGTCGAACCAGAAGCGTCGCTGTCCGTATTGCCGGCAGAGCTTGAAGACGAATCGCCCGCAGCAGAGCCGTTTGAATCGGAGCCGTTCGAGGTAGAGCCGTTGTTGGTAGTGCCACCAGCAGAGCCATCACCGTCAGCACCGGTCGAGGGCGCATCCATCCTGTCATCGTTGGCATCGTCGCTCGAGTCGTCATTCGAATCAGGCGTCGGCGAGGGCGCCGGCGTGGGCTCGGGCTGCACGGGCGTCGCAGCGGCAGCGGCCTCGTCCTCGGCGATATAAACCAAGCAGTCCTTCAGCTCGTTGCGGTAGCGGTTCTTCCAGCCCTCATGATACTGGGGCTGGCTCGAATACTTGGTCGCCACGTTATTGACCACACTGTTGGAAAGCGCCGTCACAAACTCGCGATCAGTCATACTGTTAGAAAGGTTTGCCCAACGGAAGAAGTCCCTGCAACCACCGGTGCCGCACATGTTGGTGATGCTCCACACCATGCCCTTAACGCAATCGGCACGGCCCGAAATATCAATGCCCAGGCCGCTCTTGAGCCACGCCTCGGTCACCGCATAGTACGAGTTGTACGCATACGCATCCTGCAGAGCCGAGAACTCAACAGGGTCGGTGTTATAAGCACCTTGGAAAGCCTCCTGCGCAATACGGCCCAACTCGGTGAGCTGGCCGTTCTCGTACATGGCATTGCTCGTGTTGGAAATCTCGCTGCCGCGATCAATCGCATCCTTGAGCATGCTGTATTTTTCGGGGTTGTAGTTGTAGGCCTGCTTCATAAACGGGATGAGCGACCAACGACGGTCGAACTGGTAATAACCCAGCGCGTTATAACCGTCACCGTACGAAAAGCCCTGGTTATAGTTGCCGTGACTCTCGTATTTGGTGAAGTACTTCATCTCGGGAGTCACGTTAACAAACGAAACGCCCTGGACCGACCTCAGCACGCCCGAGAAGGACTGCTGGGTGTAGAGACCCTTATCGATATCGGTGGCATCCGAGGCAACGCCCGGCGTGGGCTCCTCGGCAGCGGCGGGTGCCGGCACGGAAACGGCGCCAAACGAAAGCGCCAGCGTCAGGCCCGCGACAATAGCAGAATGCTTGGGCTGCATAAGATCCTCCCTGCATTGGTGTAGTTAAAGTGCAGTTTGCAAAGATAAAAATAAGTATTGCAGCTCGCCCGTTGTTGCACAACAACCCCTCGGTAAACGGCAACAACCCTCCGCGAAATCTTAAGGAATTGCGTTCAACCTACAGCTTAATGTCAAAGTTAATCTCGGGGACGGCAGCAAGGTCGGCCAACGACACGCCATCGACGTACTTTTCGATCACGTCGTCCAGACCGCGCCAGAATTTGACGGTCGAGCAAAGATCGCTGCGGGCGCAGCTGTTGTCGATGCCATCGCACGCCACCGGAGCCGTGCTGCCCTCGACGGCGCGCAGGATGTCGCCGGCACGCACCTCGGCCGGGTCCTTGGCCATCATGTAGCCGCCGCCCTTGCCGCGCACGCTCTTAAGTAGGCCCGCCTTCATGAGCGGACGAACCAGCTGCTCCAGATACTTTTGCGAGATACGCTCGCGGTCGGCGACCTCGCGCAGAGCAATCTTGCCCTCGGCGTCGCCCAGCGCTGCGATATAGATCATCAGTCGGAGGGCATAGCGGCCCTTAGAAGAAATGAGCATACCTACCCTCCCATCGTTACTGGGACAAAACCAGGCTTGTTTGTCCCAAATCCTATGCAAGCGGAGCAAACAAACCTGATTATTATGTCCCTCATCTAAAAAGTCGAGTGGATTAGTCGGGTTTTCCCTTGACTAACGCCGAACCCATAGTAACTTTATTCCGAGAAGATTCCTAGGGTTTCGTACACCCATGAGTACACCATATACAGAGAGGGACAGCATGAGCGCAAATCCGCTGCTTTCCATCGAAGGTCTGACCGCCTCCGTGGACGAGAAGACCATCCTCCACAACGTCAACCTCAACGTCGCCGCCGGCGAGACCCACGTGCTGATGGGCCCCAACGGCGCCGGCAAGTCCACCCTCGGCCACCTGGTCATGGGCGATCCCGTTTACACGGTCAACGACGGCCGCATCGTCTTTGACGGCCAGGACATCACCGAGCTCACCACCGACAAGCGCTCGCGCGCCGGCCTGTTCCTGAGCTTCCAGGCCCCGGTCGAGATCCCCGGCGTGCCACTGTCGAGCTTTTTGCGCGCCAGTATCGCCGGCCGCCCCGGCCTGGAGATGAAGGGCAAGGAATTCCGTCGTCGCGTCAAGGAGCTCGCGGCCGAGCTCAACATGGATACCGCCTACCTCAACCGCGAGCTAGGCGTGGGCTTCTCGGGCGGCGAGAAGAAGAAGGTCGAGATGCTCCAGCTCCTGTTGCTGCAGCCCAAGCTCGCCATCCTCGACGAGACCGACTCGGGCCTGGACGTCGACGCGCTTTCCACCGTCAGCCACGGCATGGACGCCTACCGCAAGAGCTGCGACGGCTCCATGCTCATCATCACGCACAACACGCGCATCCTGGAGCACTTGGATGTCGACCGCGTCCACGTTATGGTCAAGGGTCACATCGTGCGCGAGGACGACGCCTCGCTCATCCCCTGGATCGACAAGAACGGCTTTGAGACCTTCGAGCGCGAGGCAGCCGAGCAGCGCGCCCAGGCCGAGACCGCCACTGCCAAGCAGCAGGCGTAAAGGGGCGACGCAATGACCAAGAACCGCACCGAGGTCGCGGACATCGACCGCAGCCTCTACGACTTCACCTATGGCGAGGAGGGATTCGAGCGCCTCGACGCCGGCATCACGCCCGACATCGTGCGCGAGATCAGCGCCAAGAAGGACGAGCCGCAGTGGATGCTCGATCTGCGCTTAAAGTCCCTCGAGATCTTCAACCGCTTCCCGGATCCGACGTGGGGCCCCTCCATCGAGGGCCTGGACATGGACAACATCGTCACCTACGTAAAGCCCAACACCGACCAAAAGCACGACTGGGAGTCGGTGCCCGACGACATCAAGAACACCTTTGAGCGCCTGGGTATCCCCGAGGCCGAGCGCAGCTACCTGGCGGGCGTCGGTGCGCAGTACGACTCCGAGCTGGTCTACCACAACATGCAGGACACGGCGTCCAAGATGGGCATCGTCTACTCCGGCATCGAGGAGGCCCTGCACGACCCGCAGTGGGAGCCGCTCATCCACGAGAAGTTTATGACGCTCATCCCGCCCACCGACCACAAGTTTGCGGCCCTGCACGGTGCCGTGTGGTCGGGCGGCTCGTTTGTCTACGTGCCCAAGGGCACCAAGCTCGATTTTCCGCTGCAGAGCTACTTCCGCCTTAACGCCAAGGGTGCCGGCCAGTTTGAGCACACGCTCATCATCGTCGAGGACGACGCCGACCTGCACTTTATCGAGGGTTGCTCCGCGCCCAAGTACAACGTTGCCAACCTCCACGCCGGCGCCGTCGAGCTCTTTGTGGGCAAGCGTGCACATCTGCGCTACTCGACCATCGAGAACTGGTCCAAGAATATGTACAACCTCAACACCAAGCGTGCGCGCGTGGACGAGGACGGCGATATCGAGTGGATCAGTGGCTCCTTCGGCAGCCACGTGGGCTACCTCTACCCCATGAGTGTGCTCAACGGCCGCCGCGCCCGGTCGAGCTTTACCGGCATCACCTTTGCCGGCGCCGGGCAGAACCTCGATACCGGCTGTAAAGTCGTGCTCAACGCCCCCGAGACCTCGGCAACCGTCGAGACCAAGGGCATCTCCAAGAGCGGCGGCATTCAGACCTTCCGCAGCTCCATCGTGGCCACGCCCAAGGCCGAGGGTTCCAAGGCAACCGTGAGCTGCCAGTCACTCATGCTCGACGACCAGAGCCGCTCCGACACCATCCCCGCTATGGACATCCGCGCCAAGAACGTCGACATCGGCCACGAGGCCACCATCGGCCGCATCGGCGACGACAAGGTGTTCTACCTGATGAGCCGCGGCATCTCGGAGGAAGAGGCCCGCACCATGATCGTCAACGGCTTTGCCAACCCGGTCTCCAAGGAGCTGCCGCTGGAGTACGCCGTCGAGATGAACAACCTGATCAAGCTCGAGATGGAAGGAGCGATCGGATAATGAAACAGGAAACCAACACCGCTGCTACCACACTCGAGCAGGTCAACGCGATGCCGGCTGCCACTTGGGGCTGGCTCAAGATGAACCAGACCAAGCTTGAGCTTTCGGACGAGCTTGCCGCCGCTCCCGCCGAGGCCGTTGAGGTCGAGGGCTTGGACGAGCAGTTCTCCGGCGCGGCCGACGCGTTTGGCACCGCCATGAACGCCATGGCCGAGCGCTTCCCCGAGCGCCGCGCCTCCGCCCCCGGTGATGCCGCCGACCGCGCCCGCATCACGCCCGAGACCGAGCTCGACGTGCCCGCCACCTCCGTCTACCAGGCCGGCGCCATCAAGCTCGAGGAGGAGCTCTCCCCTGCTGAAGCCTTCGAAACCGGCATGGGCGAGGCTGCCTACGCCTACTTGGCCGAGCACGCTACCAAGCGCATCGTCATCGATGTGCCCGCATACCAGCACGCCACGGTTACCGTGCGTGTGAGCGGTGTCGATGCCGCCGCGGCCATCGCCGCCATCGACATCGTCGCTCGCCCGCAGGCAACGCTCGACCTGCATATTGCCCTAGACTCTCCTGTTACCGGCGAGGGTGTCGTGGGCTCCGTGCTACGCGTGTGCGCCCACGAGTACGCCACCGTCAACGTGACCTGCACGCAGACACTCGACGACAGCTGGATCGCACTCGACGACACCGGCCTGTTCCTGGACGAGGGCGCGCGCGTCAACGTGCAGCACACCGTCCTGGGTGCCGGCGCCAGCGCCACCGGCCTTGCCGGCGACCTGCTGGGCGACACCGCCAAGGTGACCATCGATACCGATTACCTGGGCGCCCGCGAGCAGGTGCGCGACTTTAACTACGAGCTGCGCCACCGCGGTCGCAAGACCGAGTGCGAGATCGACGCCAACGGCGTGCTGACCGGCACGTCCAAGAAGGTCTACCGTGGCACCATCGACCTCGTGCACGGCTGCAAGGGTGCAACCGGCACCGAACGCGAGACGGTGCTTTTGGCCAACAAGGGCGTCGACAACAAGACCGTTCCCGTCATTCTCTGTGACGAGGACGACGTCGCCGGCAACCACGGCGCCACCATCGGTCACGTCCGCGACGAGCAGCTGTTCTACCTCGCCTGCCGTGGCCTTGATCAAAACGCCGCCGAGGACCTGTTCATCCGCGCCAAGCTGGAGGACGCCGCGCTTTCCGCCACCGACGAGCGCACCCGCGCCGCCGTCGTCCGCCTGGGCAACAACCTGATCGACAACTTTGAAGAGGAGCTCGCATGATCGACACCGAGCACGTTAAATGCGATACCTGCACTGCCCCCGAGCCCATGGAGCTCGACGCCAGCGACGAGGCTTCGCGCGGCTGGCCCACCGTGGACATCGAGACCAACCCCTACAAGGGCCAGTTCCCGCTGTTCCAGCAGCACCCCGAGATCGCCTTCCTCGATAGCGCCGCCACCGCGCAACGCCCTGCCTGTGTGCTCGACGCCGAGCGCAACTTCTATCAGCGCATGAACGCCAACCCCCTGCGCGGCCTGTACTCGCTGTCCGTCGAGGCCACCGAGGCTATCGCGAAGGTGCGCCAGCAGATCGCCGACCTCATCGGCGCCCCCAACGCCAACGAGGTCGTCTTCACCCGCAACACGAGCGAATCGCTCAACCTGGTCGCCAAGAGCTTTGCGCCCACAGTGCTCGAACCGGGTGACGAGGTCGTCATCACCATCATGGAGCACCACTCCAATCTGATTCCGTGGCAGCAGGTCTGCCGCGAGACCGGCGCCAAGCTCGTCTACCTCTACCCCACCAAGACCGGCCAGCTCACCACCGAGGAGGTTCTTGCCAAGGTGGGTCCCAAGACCAAGATCCTGGCCGTGGGACAGGTCTCCAACGTGCTGGGCGTCGAGAACCCGGTCAAGAACCTTGGCAAGCTCGTGCACAAGTACGGCGGCTACCTGGTCGTCGACGGCGCGCAGTCGCTGCCGCACATGCCGGTCGATGTGACCGACCTGGGCGCCGACTTCTTTGCCTTTAGCGCGCACAAGGCCATGGGCCCCATGGGCATCGGCGTGCTGTGGGGCAAGATGGACCTGCTCAACGCCATGCCGCCCATGCTCACCGGCGGCGAGATGATCGATTCGGTCACCGAGCAGGACGCTGTCTGGGCTCCCGTCCCCGAGAAGTTCGAGGCGGGTACGCAGGACGCCGCCGGCATCTTCGCCACGGGTGCGGCACTCGACTACCTGGTCAACACGGTGGGTTACGAGAACATCCAGGCCCGCGAGCAGGCACTCGTCCACTATCTGATGGGCGAACTCATGCAGCTCGACTTTGTCCAGATCATCGGCTCCATCTATTGGGATAACCACCACGGCGTCGTGAGCTTTAACGTCAAGGGCATCCACCCGCACGACGTCGCGAGCATCATGGACATGGACGGCGTCTGTATCCGCGCCGGCCACCACTGCGCGCAGCCGCTGCTCACCTGGCTGGGCGTCGAGAATCTTGCCTGCTGCCGCGCCAGCGTGGCCTTCTACAACGACAAGGCCGACATCGACAAGTTCATCGCCGGCCTGCATCACGTTTGGAGCACGTTCAATGGGTAATCTGTACACCTCCACCACGTTTATGGAGCACAACTCGCACCCCGACTATAAGTACGAGATGGATGCCCCCACGCACGAGCACGACGGCATCAACCCCAGCTGCGGTGACGAACTCACCTTGCAGCTGCGTGTCGAGAACGATGTAATCGAGGAGGCCTCGTTTACCGGGCACGGCTGCGCCATCAGCCAGGCCAGCGCCGACATCATGGCCGACCTCATCACCGGTGAGACGGTCGAGGAGGCGCGTCGTCTGGCAGAGCTTTTCCTCGCCATGATCCGCGGCGAGGAACTCTCCGAGGAGGACCTGGAAGACCTGGACGAGGCCTCCCAGCTCCAGGACATCTCGCACATGCCCGCCCGCGTCAAGTGCGCCGAGCTCGCCTGGCGCACCCTCGACGGCATGCTCACGGGACAAAATAATCAGTAGTATTTGTCCCAAATCTTAAGAATTTTGTTGGCCGAATCGCTTGACAAGAGTGGTTCGGCCATTTTCTATTCCGAGCCCTCAGCCTGAGCCTTTACCCGCGCATAAGCGCGCACGATACGAGAGACGGTACTCTTGCTGATTCCCGTATACCGTTCGATCTCGCGCACCGTGTAGCCGCCATCGTGCAGGGCGAAAATGATTCCGTCTCGCCGCGCGGGTGCTACGGTCTTGAGCTCATTGAGCGGCACACCCAGGCGCTTCGCCATCTTGTCGGCAGACGCACGCCGCTCCCACTCCGTCTCATCCATATCATGAATCACCGGATCGGAACCATCGGGCATCGACAGAGAATAATCCAGAAACCCCTTGGCAGACTCAAAGAGCTCAAGCACACAAGAAGGGTCCGAAAATCCCCTCGTCGCATCGTTGTCATACGCTCGCAGATACTCGGCAAAGCTGCTCCACGGATAGCGCTCGATCAGGGCGATACCCGCCTGCTGCGGATTAGCGTGAACATAGCGAATGGCGGCCATTAGATAACGGTCGGTATCGAGCGAGCGCCGGTCAAAACGGTTCTGGAACAGATGACCTGTGCGCCCCGTGCGTTTATTGAACCGCCGCGCGTACGTCAAAAGCAGCCGGTGCATCGCCGCGCTCATCGCGTCCTCGTAATCTGCAAGCACCAGATGCACGTGATTGCCCATAAGGCACCAGGCGATAACCGTCACGCCCGCCTCGCGGCAGCACTCGCGCATCAGCTCCAAAAACTCCCACCGGTCTTCATCGCCCTCAAAGATGAGCTGCTTGCCCACACCGCGGGCACAGACATGGTAAAAGCCGGTAACCGTTCTCCAAACGCGCTGCATGGCGCTCCCTTCGCCGGGATCTTATTGCCATCCAATACAGCACGATT
This sequence comes from Collinsella aerofaciens, assembly GCF_009876115.1. Taxonomy (GTDB): domain Bacteria; phylum Actinomycetota; class Coriobacteriia; order Coriobacteriales; family Coriobacteriaceae; genus Collinsella; species Collinsella aerofaciens_N. Next base: position 118,174 of record NZ_WWSY01000004.1, read on the forward strand.
GAAGCGTGCCATCAAAACATTCACGCAAAACAATACACTCGCGCGGCCAAAGGCAGTAAACAGGCGGCGAACGGCACCATTGCAACAGGTCAGCCCCTACAACGCTTACAAGAGCTGACCAAAAGCTTGCCCAAGACGGACCCCCTCTACGGAAGTTCGCGACCACAGAACATAGAGTTAAACCGTTTCAATTAAAACTTCCGGACTTCTCGCTACGAAAACTGAGCCGTTCACCGAATATTCCGTGCATTTCGCGGTATTATAGGGGCTGCATGTCATGTCCCTTTCGAAGGGTCGCCCGGCAATCGCCAGCCACGACCCCCAGACGGGACGCCAACACGATAGAGAGGAGAGGCATGCAGTACTCACAGGAAGTGGAGAACATGTGCCCCGTTGCCAAGGGTGCATACCACGGCCCCGCACCCATCCCCGAGGAGGGCAAGTGGGTCCAGGCTAAGGAGATTTCCGACATCTCCGGTCTTACGCACGGTGTGGGTTGGTGCGCACCTCAGCAGGGCGCCTGCAAGCTCACGCTGAACGTCAAGGACGGCATCATCGAGGAGGCCCTCGTTGAGACCATCGGCTGCTCGGGCATGACCCACTCTGCCGCCATGGCTTCCGAGATCCTTCCCGGTAAGACCATCCTCGAGGCCCTCAACACCGACCTCGTCTGCGACGCCATCAACGTTGCTATGCGCGAGATCTTCCTGCAGATCGTTTACGGCCGCAGCCAGACCGCGTTCTCCGAGGGCGGCCTGCCCGTGGGCGCCTCCCTCGACGACCTCGGCAAGGGCCTTCGCTCTCAGGTCGGCACCATGTTCGGCACCAAGGCCAAGGGCGCTCGTTACCTCGAGCTCGCTCAGGGCTACGTCACCCGCATGGCTCTCAACGACAAGAACGAGATCATCGCATTCGAGTTCCTGAACCTCGGCAAGTTCACCGACGCCGTCAAGGCCGGCAAGACCCCCGAGGAGGCCATCGCTGGCGCTATGGGCCACTATGGTCAGTGGGAGAACGCTGCCAAGTACATCGACCCGCGCACCGACGAGGAGACTCACTCCGTCGCCAGCGTGTTCCCGGTTCACGAGTAGAAAGGGAGGGAAATAACTATGACTGTTACGTTCGAAGGTTACGAGCGCCGCGCTGACAAGATCAACAAGTGCCTCGCCGACAACGGCATCGCCTCCCTCGAGGAAGCTCTGCAGATCTGCACCGACAAGGGCTTCAACCCGCGTGAGATCGTCAACAACACCCAGTCCATCGCCTTCCAGAACGCCGAGTGGGCCTACACCCTCGGCTGCGCTCTCGCTGTCAAGCGTGGCGCCAAGACCGCTTCTGAGGCTGCCGCCATCATCGGCGAGGGCATCCAGGCCTTCACCGTTCCCGGCTCCGTCGCTGAGGACCGCAAGGTCGGTCTGGGCCACGGCAACCTGGGCGCTATGCTGCTCTCCGACGACACCGAGTGCTTCGCCTTCCTGGCCGGCCATGAGTCCTTCGCTGCCGCTGAGGGCGCTATCGGCCTGGCTCTGAACGCCAACAAGGCTCGCAAGAAGCCGCTGCGCGTTATCCTTAACGGTCTGGGCAAGGACGCCGCCCAGATCATCGCCCGCATCAACGGCTTCACCTATGTGAAGACCCAGTTCGACTACTACACGGGCGAGCTCAAGGTCGTCGAGACCATCCCCTACTCCGATGGTCCCCGCGCTGCCGTTAACTGCTACGGCTCCGACGACGTCCGCGAGGGCGTTGCCATCATGTGGCACGAGAACGTCGACATCTCGATCACCGGTAACTCCACCAACCCCACGCGCTTCCAGCACCCCGTCGCTGGCACCTACAAGAAGGAGCGCATCGAGGCTGGCAAGAAGTACTTCTCCGTCGCTTCTGGTGGCGGCACTGGCCGTACCCTGCACCCGGACAACATGGGCGCCGGCCCTGCCTCTTACGGCATGACCGACACCATGGGCCGCATGCACTCCGACGCCCAGTTCGCCGGTTCTTCCTCCGTGCCTGCGCACGTTGACATGATGGGTCTCATCGGCATGGGCAACAACCCCATGGTCGGTGCCACTGTCGCCTGCGCTGTCGCCGTCGAGGAGGCCATCAAGGCCTAATCGCGCCCGCGCGATGCTCATATAGTTGAGCTTTGGAGCCGCTACCTTTCGAGGTAGCGGCTCTTTTTGTTTGCGCTGCTGCAGGGTGGCTAACGCCAATATATCAGTTGGGGCGATATACGAGATGTGATGAAATGGAGCATCAGAACGCCCATGACGCCCACCTGCCATATGTGCCCTTTACCGATTTGCCGAGTCTTTGCGGCCCCATTGCCGATCACCCGTGCGACAATGCGCCGGACGAGAAAGGAATCCGATGGAATCGACTGATGTACTGGTAATTGGATCTGGCATTGCGGGACTTTGCGCCGCCATCGAAGCGGCACGCACGGGTGCAACCGTCACTGTGGCAAGCGCCGGCAAGACTATGAGTGGATCGAGCTTCTTCCCCGGAACCTGGGGCCTGGGGCTTATCGGACCCGTTAACGAAGACGACGAACAAGACCTCATCGACACCATCCAGACCGTTGGTGGCGGCGTCGCCGACCCCGAGCTTGTCCAGACGTTTGTCCGCGGCATTCCCCAGGCAATTACATGGCTCGAACGGGATCTGGGTGTTGAACTTCAACGCCCACAAAATGCCGAGAGCGCCCAGCAAAAGCAGTTTATCCCCTGCTTTGACCACAAGACGCGCATGTGGCGCGGCCTCACCCGCAAGCCCCTTGAGGACGCTCTGACGACCCGAATCGAGTCACTCGGCATTCGCCTGCTCCCCCGCTATGAGCTTATCGACCTTGTTGAGGACACGAACGGTAGAATAACCGGAACCGTGCTCTACGACCTCACCGAAAATCAAATCGTGCCCTTTGCTGCCAAGGCCACGATCATCGCAACCGGTGGCACAGGCGGCCTGTTCGAGCGCAGCCTTACGTCGGCTGATGTGCTCAGCTCCTCGCAGGCCATCGCGCTGGCGCACGGCGCAACACTTACTAATATAGAGTTCATGCAGATGATGCCCGGTTTCATCGAGCCCAAGCGCAACCTGGTCTTCAACGAGAAAACCTGGCGCTACGTACATGTAGACCAGCCGGTAGATATTGCCGACGACAAGCTGGACGACCTGCTCGAGCAGCGCTCTGGATATGGCCCCTTCACTTCGCGCCTGGCTTCCCGCGCTATCGATCTCGCCATCGATCAGGCAGGCGCCGAAGGCCTGGCGCTCCACTACGACTTCCCGCGAGAGAATGTCCCCGAGTTTGTGCAGACCTTTGCCACCTGGCTACAAGACGAGCACGGCATCGCGCCGACCGACGAGATGCGCGTGGCGATGTATGCCCACGCCGCCAACGGCGGTATCAAAATCGACAAGACCGCGTACACGGGCGTTGAGGGCCTCTACGCCTGCGGTGAGGCAACAGGCGGCATGCACGGCGCCGACCGCATCGGCGGCTTGTCGAGCGCCAATGGCATCGTATTCGGGCGTATCGCGGGCGCATCGGCGGCTCGAGCAGCACTGGACGCTCCCGAGGCGGCCGCTCCGATGGATATTGCCCACCCCCAGTATGGCATTGCCACAACAGATGCCGAACGCCTGACACACAGCCTTAAGCACACGATGAGCACCTATTGCATGATCAACAGGACCGAAGCAGGTCTATCCAAGGCCCTGCAACAGCTTGAAAGCCTGAAAGACGAGGCAACGGCGCTGAGCAAGCCGCATGCCAATGACAGCGAGATCGCAGCCCTCGCCCGCCTGCAATCGCAGAATCAGCTGGCAACGGAGATGGTCAAAGCCATGCACAAGCGGACCGAAAGTCTCGGATCGCACTGCCGAGCGAATTAAACTGGACACCTATCTAAAGCAAAACACAACTAATCGATATCTATGGGCCCCGTGAACTCGAAGTGGCACGGGGCCCATTCGTGTCCGCACGGCAGCGTATCCTAATTCTGAATACAGAGCGGGCAAAGCCCGCATAGACAATAGGCCAGCGAGGAGGAGATATGGACAGTAGAGATATCGAGAAGTGGCGTGTCAAACTTGATAGCTATGCCAATGTGGAAGACGGCGTTGAGTATTGGCTCGCACGCGATTTAATGGAACCCATGGGGTACACTCGATGGGAGAACTTTGCCGAAGTTGTTAAGAGGGCAAAAGTCTCGTGCGAAACAAACAAAACTCCAGTTGATTCCCATTTTCGTGACACCACGAAAATGGTAACTGCCGGTGTCGCCGCTCGCGCGGTTAAAGACTACAAACTTACGCGCTATGCATGCTATTTAATCGCCCAGAACGGAGATTCAAACAAGCAAGAAATCGCGCTCGCACAGGCGTACTTCGCCGTGCAGACGCGCCGCCAAGAGCTCATAGAGCAGCGATTCGCAGAGATTCAGCGCTTGCAGGCGCGCCACTCGCTATCTGATTCAGAGAAACAGCTCTCGGGTATTGCGTTCAAACGCGGCGTGGACTCCAAAGGATTCGCAATCATCAAGTCGAAGGGCGATGAAGCGTTATTCGGCGGCAAAAGCACGGCGGAAATGAAGCAACAGCTCGGCGTATCCAAGAGCTCGGCATTGGCGGACAGGCTAGCCGATGTTCTCATCAAAGCAAAGGACCTTACGAACTCGATGACGGCCTTCAACGCCGAGGAACACGACCTGTACGGTCTGGACCAGATCAAGCAAGAGCACGTCGAGAACAACACAAGCGTGCGTGGCAGCCTCATCGACCGCGGAATTGTACCCGAGAACCTACCGCCTGCCGAAGATACAAAGAAGCTCGAACGTCGCGTGAAAGCAGACGAGAAAAAGCTCAAGGAGGGTACAGACGGATTCACCGACCCCCAGGGCAGGCTCGACTTGTAAAGCGTCTGTGCCCTTACGGGTTCGACCCCATGCGAGGTTAACAAAAAAGACGGCCAACTTTCGCTGACCGTCTTAACATGCTTTGGTGGGCCGTCAGGGGGTCGAACCCTGGACCTTGGGATTAAGAGTCCCCTGCTCTACCAACTGAGCTAACGACCCAAAGCTAAAGTCCGTCGTAGCGGACTTTAGAGGAGATATCGTGTGGTGGGCCGTCAGGGGGTCGAACCCTGGACCTTGGGATTAAGAGTCCCCTGCTCTACCAACTGAGCTAACGACCCGATATCAACACGAAGCAAGAACTGGGGTGGGTAAAGGGACTCGAACCCTCGACCTACGGGACCACAACCCGTCGCTCTAGCCAACTGAGCTACACCCACCGTGTCCTGTGCGCTTCGCGCTCGACTATTATTGCAAGGAACGCCACGCGATGCAAGCCCCAATTTTCAAGAATTTTGAAAAGAGTTTTTCGAGCGCGTTTCGAGCAATTCCCACCGGTTTCATAGGAGTAAACTTGCCCCACTGCAAATGCTCGAAAGGACAAGCATGAAAGAACTCTCCAATCGCACGGCAACATTTACCGATTCGGTCATCCGCCGCATGACGCGCATCTCCAATAAGTATGGCGCCGTCAACCTGTCGCAGGGCTTCCCCGACTTCGATCCTCCGGCGCAGCTGCTCGAGAGCCTCAGCGCCATCGCGACCGACCCCAAGCCGCTCTATCACCAGTACTCCATCACTTGGGGCTCCCAGGCCATGCGCGAGGCGCTCGCCGCTAAGCAGGAGCACTTTATGGGCATGCCGATCAACCCCAACGAGAACATCGTAGTCACCTGCGGCTCCACCGAGGCCATGATGGCCGCCATGATGACGGTTACGAACCCCGGAGACAAGGTCGTCATCTTCTCGCCGTTCTACGAGAACTACGGCGCCGACACAATCCTTTCGGGTGCCGAGCCCATCTACGTGCCGCTCAACCCGCCCACGTTCGACTTCGATCGCGAGGTCCTCGAGGCGGCCTTCCGCGACAACGATCCCAAGGCCATCGTCCTGTGCAACCCTTCCAACCCCTGCGGCAAGGTCTTTACGCGCGAGGAGCTCACCTTAATCGCCGACCTCTGCAAAAAGTACGACGCCTACTGCATTACCGACGAGGTATACGAGCACATCGTCTACGCGCCCCACGAGCACGTCTATATGGCCACGCTGCCCGGCATGTTCGATCGAACCATCAGCTGCAGTTCGCTGTCTAAGACGTACTCCATCACCGGCTGGCGTCTGGGCTACACCATCGCCCCGGCCCAGATCACCGAGCGCATTAAAAAGGTCCACGACTTCCTCACCGTGGGTGCTGCCGCTCCCCTGCAGGAAGCTGTCGTCACCGCCCTCAAATTCGACGACAGCTATTACCAGGAGGTCCTCGACCTCTACACCGCCAAGCGCGACCTATTCTGTCAGGGGCTCGATAGCATCGGTCTTGAGCACAACGTGCCGCAGGGCGCCTACTACGTGATGATGGATATCTCGGAGTTTGGCTATGACAGCGACCTCGACTTCTGCGAGGACCTGGCCTCCAAGGTGGGCGTGGGCGCTGTTCCCGGATCGAGCTTCTTCCGCGAGCCCGTCAACCATCTGATTCGTTTCCACTTTGCCAAGCGAGACGAGACGCTCAACGCTGCGCTTGAGAACCTCAAGTCGCTACGTGATAAAATCAACCCGCGCGGGTAAGGACGGTCAGTAACTAAAGGCACTAAAGAAACCTCGTGAACCCGTTGGGCCATGAGGTTTCTTTTTATAGCGACCTCATTTATTTTTTAGAGCGCTATACTTTAGTCACGGAGCAACTCGTCCAGAGAGGAATACTATGGCAGAGCAGCAGCTTATCGGAGCGCTCGAGGCCGGCGGCACCAAGATGGTCTGCGCCACGGGCTATGCAGACGGCACGGTCCTGGAACGCGAGCAGATTGCGACCACGACCCCGCAGGAGACCGTTGAGGCCGTCAACGCATGGTTTGCCGACAAGGACATCGCCGCGCTGGGCATCGGCGCCTTTGGCCCCACCGCAGTCAACCCTGCCTCGTCCCAATACGGCAAGATCCTGGAGACGCCCAAAACGGCATGGCGCTACTTTGACCTGCTGGGCACCATCCAAAACGAGCTCAATATTCCCTGCGGCTACGACACCGACGTCAACGTCGCCTGCCTGGGCGAGGTCACCTTTGGTTGCGCCCAGGGCCTCACTGACGTGGTGTATCTGACCATCGGTACCGGCGTGGGCGCCGGCGTGCTCTCGGGCGGTAAGCTCGTGCACGGCATGATGCATCCCGAGGCCGGCCACATCCTGGTCACGCGCGACCCGCGCGACACCATCGGCGAGCACAGCGGCTGCCCCTTCCACGACAACTGCCTCGAGGGCCTCATCGCCGGTCCCGGCGTCAAAAAGCGCTGGGGTGGCAAGAGCGCCGGAGAGATGGCCGATGGCCCGGAGGCCATGGACCTGCTCGCCGGCTATCTGGCGCAGGCGCTCATGACCTACATCCTGTGCTACGCACCGCAAAAGATCGTCATCGGTGGCGGCGTGGCCGACCACACCCCCATCGTGCCGCTCGCGCGCAAGAAGTGCGCCGAGATGCTCAACGGCTACATCGTCACGCCCGAGATGGCCGACATTGATAGCTATATCGTCAACAACAGCCTCGAGGGCAAACAGGGCATTATGGGCTGCTTGGCCCTGGGCGCTCAGGCGCTTCAGTAGCAGACGCACCCACAGGGCGTGGCGCGCCCGGCAAATCCGACCTACGGAACGACGCCACCACGCCTCATATAAGCCCTCAAATAAAAAAGGCCGCCTAGGACCAAACAATACGTCCTAGGCGGCTTTTTTGGCGCGCATCAGCGGCCGTAAGAGATATCGGAGCACAACGCCCGTTGCCGCACCACAGCAGTCGATCATCACATCGGTGATCATGCCGGCGCGTCCCGGCACAAAGAGCTGAATCGTCTCGTCGATCGAGGGAATCAGCAGCAGGAACACCGCCGTGGGCAGCAGCACGTCAAAGGTGCGCCGGCCCTCAAAATCAAAGGCGTGCGTTGCCAAGATACCGAGCACCATATACTCGGTAAAATGCGCGCACTTGCGAACAACAAAGTTGGTCACCCATGCATATGGAAGTCCCACGCCGTGCAGGAAACCGCGGATAGCTTCCATGACTGTTAGGCTCAGCGAGCCCGACCCCGAGCCGGGAACCAGCGAATTGCCCCAGATCAAGAGCGCCATCAGGCAGGTCACGACCGCCCATTTTCGATTGATCTTAACCATGCAGAAGTTATGCCTCCGCGCGGAGCGGCGCGAAGCTGGCGGTACCGCCCTCGATAACGCTCAGATAGGCACGGCCCGTACGCTTGGCGGTAGAGGACTGCAGGCGCTCGATCTCTTCCTCGAGGATCTGATTGACGCGCTCGTGACGACGATTTTCCATAATGCCGGCGGCAATAGCCTCGGCTCGCTCGATGCTCTCACGCGAGATGCGGGCAGTATCCTCGGGGAACACAGCGCTGTGACGGCCGACATAGGCGGGGGCAGCAGGCTGAGGGGCAGTGACGGGAGCGGGGGCTGCAACAGGAGCAGGCTCGTCAATCTCATCCAGAATCGCGGTGGCGGCGGCCCACATGTCCTCGTGGCCTGAGTAATCGGCCATAGGGACATCAACCTCGAGCGAAGCGTCCGGAAGGTCGCCGGTGTCGATGCGATCTTGGGCATCAATCGATGCGGTGATGGCTGCAGGCTCATCGAGGTCATCGAGATCGATGTCCGCGACACCGGAGATGATAGGCATGCTGGCGAGGTTTGCGTTGTACGGCGCAGCCTCAGCCGCCTGCTGCTGGGCAGGAGCGCCCCAAAGCGAGCTTTCGGCGGCGCGGCGGGCGGCAACGGCCTCCTCGTCCGCGGTCATGGCTTCATCAACGTACGAATTATCGGCAGAAGCGTTCGCGTCCGCCGAGGTAGCGCTGTAGGCGTTATTGGCTGCCGCGTTGGCGACGAGTGCCACGAAAGCCGCCGTGCTGCCCGCAGGGGCGGCCTGGGAGCCAGACACGGCGCGTGCCGCGGCGGCGATGTCGTCGCGATTGAAGGAGCCGGACTGCCCGCCGTTGGTGAGCTCGTCGATGGCGACTTGATAGACGTCGCGCGAGTGTGCAGGGTCGCAGCTCACCGGCGAATCGTCGTCGAGCATACTGTCGATCATAGACCAAGCCTCGTCCTCGTCCATAGCATCTGCGGCTCGAGCGATGGTAGGGACACCATCATCGGCATGACGGCGCTGGAACGCACCAGTCAGGCCGGAAAGGAATGCCGAGGTAGACTGCTCCGACTGAGCCTGAGAAGCAGAAGTCGCAGCGTAAGGAGTCGCATCCTGCTGCTGAGCTGGAATCGAGGCGGTCTTGAACTCGCTTTGATGCTGATTGAGATTGGCGGCACCGCCCATGGCATCGGGCTGGAACAGACGCTCTTCACGCTGCGCACGATACTCGGAGATACCCAGCGAGGCGGCATAGATGCCCACGCCCGCCACCGCGCCCACGGCGAAGGGAACCGCACCCGCCACGACCGTCTCGTTCACCGACGAAAACGGCAGCGTCGCGGCATACATAACCACGGGAGCGGCAAGGCCGATCCCGCACGAAAGTCCGGCAAGGACTGCTCGTTGTGTTGCATCAGAAGAAGCCATGAGCTCTCCCCATCTTCCAGCACCCAAATCGCATCATTCAGTTGGCTGCGCGAGAGAAGATGAAGCGGGGCTATGCCCCAAAGCAACGGTATATGGTTCGTTTCATCTGCGTTTTCCGTCGCGAAGCTTAAAAGCTATTATGCGAAACCGCCCTGCCGATTGCAAGCGACGATGTCGGATTGAAACGGGAAACCTGCTGCTCGTCGGTCTTACGGTCAAAAATAAGCGCGGAGCGGCGCTATGGAAGAGGGCCGAAGCTCAAAGCCCCGACCCTCTATCGCATTGATGACTATCGTTGCGTGTGGATGACAACCTAGAACGTCTGCTCGTAGTCGCTGTGTTTTTTGGCCGAACGCACCAGGAACTCCTGGTTCGTGTTGGTGCCCTTAAGACCCTTAATAAACGATGCGGCCGCGCGCTCGGTGTTGTTCATGCCGGCAAGAATGCGACGCAGACCAAAGACAAACGGACGCATCTGCTCGTCGACCAACAGATCCTCGTTACGCGTACCGGAGGCAACGGGGTCGATAGCCGGGAAGATGCGGCGGTCGGCCAGGTCGCGGTCGAGCTTAAGCTCCATGTTGCCGGTGCCCTTGAACTCCTCAAAGATGACCTCGTCCATCTTGGAACCGGTGTCGATGAGGGCAGAGGCCAGGATGGTGAGCGAGCCGCCGTTCTCGATATTGCGGGCTGCACCCAGGAAGCGCTTGGGCGGATACAGGGCCGCCGAATCGACGCCGCCCGAAAGGATGCGGCCTGAGGCGGGCGCCGCCAAGTTGTAGGCACGGGCAAGACGCGTGATGGAGTCGAGCACCACCACGACGTCGCCACCCAGCTCCACGATGCGCTTGGCGCGCTCGATGACGAGCTCTGCCACGCGGGTGTGGTTGTCGGCAGGCATATCGAAGGTCGACGCCACAACCTCACCCTTGATGGAACGCTGCATATCGGTGACCTCTTCGGGGCGCTCGTCGACGAGCAGGCAAATGAGGTGCACCTCGGGGTTGTTAATCGAGATAGACTGGCAGATCTTCTTGAGGATCGTGGTCTTGCCGGCCTTGGGCGGGGACACGATCAGGCCGCGCTGGCCCTTGCCGATCGGCGACACGATGTCGATGGCGCGACCGGTGATGGAATCCTTGCCGTGCTCCATGCGCAGCGGCTCATTGGGATAGACCGGGGTGAGGTCGCCGAACTTGGGGCGGTTGCGAATCTGCTCGGGGTCCAGACCGTTGACGGTCGTGATTTTGGCGAGGCCGGCGCGCTTGTCGCCGCCGCGCGAAGGACGCAGCGAGCCCTCGATGACGTCGCCCGTGCGCAGGCGCGCGGAGCGGATGAGGTAGGCGGGCACGAAGGCGTCGTCGTTGGACTTCATGTAGCCATGGGCGTGGATGATGCCGGAGCTGTCCGGGCGAATCTGCAGAATGCCCTTGATGTCGCGGAAGCCCTCGGCCTTCGCGGCAGTGGTGTAGATTTCCTCGACGAGCTCGGCCTTCTTCTTGCCGGTCGTCTCGATCTCGAACTCCTTGGCCTTCTCGCGCAGTTCGGCGACCTTCATGGCCGCGAGTTCCTCGCGCGAAAGCGTGGGCTCGGTGGGGGCGGCATTACGTTCCTTGTTGCGCTGCTTGCGATCGCGCTGACGGTTGCGACGGTCGTTGTTGCGGTCGTCCTTGCGCTCGTTGCGCTCGTCGTTGCGCTTGTGCTGGCGACGGTTGGGACGAGTGCCGTCTTCGACCTCGGCGGGGGCGGCACCATCAGTTGCAGCGGCGTCGCCATTGGCCGCAGCAGCGCCATTGGCCTCGGCGCCGGAATCGACCTGCGCTTCGGCATCAGCCTGCTGCTCGGGCGCCTTGGCCTTAGCGGACTTCTTACGACCGCGCTTGGGCTTTTCGGACGCAGTCTGTTCGACGTCCTGGGGCTCGGCGGCATCAGTCGATGCATCGGCGGTCGTCTCGGCGGAATTCTCGGACGCACCCTCCTTGGCAGCCTTGGCCTTGGACGTGCGCTTAGCAGCAGTACGATGGCTGCGACCGGGACGGACATCGGCGAGCTCGACATCGGCGGGAGCGGCCTCGGAAGTCGTAGCATCCTGGACGGGTGCATCGGCAGCGGTTGCAGACTCGGCGGTCGCCGCAGCATCCCGAGCGGCTGCAGCTGCGGCTGCGGCCTTCTCTGCCTCGACGAAGGCCTTGGGCTTGCGACCGCGACGGTGCGGGCGCAAAGCCGGATCGACAACGGGAACTTCGCTGGCCTCGACAGACGCAGCGGGCTCAACAGGCGATGTGCCCTCCCCTGCCACGGAACGGACCGAAGCCTCAGTGAGCTCGGGGGTTACCTGATCGGCAACCTGCTCGGCCTTAGCAGCCGTGCGACGGCGTGTGCGCGGTACCGGCTTCTCGGTCGGCTGGTCGGCGACAGGGGTCTCGGTGGCGGCAGGTGTCTCGGGCACAGACGGAGCTGCAAGCTCGGTCAGAGCCGCGGCCTCACGCTCGGCAGCACGACGGCGGGCGCGCACCACCTGAGCCTCGCTAATCTGAGCCAACGCACGTGCCTGCGCGACCTCATCGGAAATCGGCGCCGAGGAGTCAGCTGCAACGGTGCGCTTGGCGCGCGTCGTGCGCGTGGTACGGCGCTTGGGCTTGGTGACCTCCTCGCCGTCTGTGGCAGGCTTGGCCGTGCGGCGCGTGCGCTTGGGCTTTGCCGGAACAGCCTCCTCACCAGTTGCAGGCACGGCCTTCTCAGCCGTTGCAGGCGTAGGCGTCGAAGCAGCCTTAGGCGTCTCAGGAGCCGAGGCATGCGCGGGCGCCGCGACCTGGTCCGACGCAACCGGTGCAGCGGGAGCGGCTTGCGTCGTCATTATTTCGTTTTCTTGCTGTTGATCAGACACAGTGTTTGCTCAACTTTCTTTTCAAGCCCTGTGATCACATGCTCCCTGCATAAACCTTCAGGGCGGCTAAACAGTCTAGTTCCGTTCAAAACGACGGACATCATTGATCTGTATCGAGATGATTGCGTCATATACGCAGCGTTAGTGTAACACAACCGCAACCACCTGCAACTTAGTCATTGGGAACGCTCTTAAACGACTAGTCAAAAGGGACAATCTTTGGTTTAACACCCACAAATCTGACTGCCTCCGCCAAAACTATGGCGGTTTACTACGATGAATCGCTCAACCGCGACCACTCCGAAACTTGTTGAACTAAAACCGCAGGTAGATGCCTTGCACTTTTTTGCGAAAAGCCGGCGTGGTTGGAATTTCTCATTTCATCGTAGTAAACCGGCATAGTTTCGTATTTCCAGCAGTTCCAAATTCGTCAATACGTCGGCGTTTGCAAAAAGCCCGACCTCCGTGGGAGATCGGGCTTTCAAGGCTCAGTTAAACCAAACTTGCGCGGTCAAATGACTCGCAGATTACATCTGCTCGGGCGCGGAAACGCCAACGAGGGTGAGCACCAGGGCGAGCGTCACGCGGACGGCGTCGCAAGCGGCCAGACGGGCGCGCGAAAGCTCGGGGTCGACGGGACGGCCCTCGCTCGGCAGAACCTGGCAGGCAGCATAGAAGCTGTGGAAGTCGCCGGCGAGTTCCTCAGCAAAGTGCGTCAGACGGAACGGGGCGCGGTCGCGAGCGCAGCTGGCGATGAGGTCGGTGAGCTCGTTGAGCTTGCGCGAAAGGGCGAGCTCGGTCGGGTCGGTCAGCAGCGAGTAATCGACGTTCTCACCGATGGCCTTGGCGGCGACGGCCTTCATGCCCATCTCGTCAGCCTGCTCGGGCGTAACGTCAGCGGCACGGCGCAGGATGGAGCACACGCGGGCGTGAGCGTACTGCACGTAGTACACCGGGTTGGAGTTGTCGCGCTTCTTAACGGCCTCGATATCGAAGTCGACCATCTGGTTGGAGCTCTTGGAGATGAGCGTGTAGCGAGCGGCATCGGAGCCGACCTCGTCGACGAGCTCCTGCAGGGTCACCATGGTGCCCTTGCGCTTGGACATACGGACGGGCTTGCCGTTACGCAGCAGGTTGACGAGCTGGCCCAGCAGAACCTCAAACTTGCCGGGATAGCCAAGAGCGTCGCAGACGCAGCGGACGCGCTCGATGTAGCCGTGGTGGTCGGCGCCCCAGATGTCGATGACGTGGTCGACGCGCTGGAACTTATCCCAGTGATAGGCGACGTCGGAGGCGAAGTAGGTGTACTCGCCGTCGGACTTGATCAGAACGCGGTCCTTGTCATCGCCCAGGTCGGTGGAGCGGAACCACAGGGCGCCGTCCTTAGTGTAGAGGTAGCCCATCTTGTCGAGCTTCTCAAAAGCGCGGTCGACGGCGGAGGTGCCGGCGGTCTCGCCCTCGGTGTCCTTCACATACAGCGAGCGCTCGGAGAACCAACGATCGAAGTCGCAATTGACGGCGTGGCAGAGGTCGCGCATGTTGTCGACCATCTTTACATAGCCGCGCTCGCGGAAGCTCTCCATGCGCTTCTGCGGATCGGCGTTGACCCACTTATCGCCGTCGGTGCGCCAGAACTCGGCGGCCTCGTCGATGATGTAGTCGCCGCCGTAGGAGTCCTTGCCCAGAGTCTCGGCAAAGTTGTCCTGGTACGGATGGGTCTCGGGGTGCTCGTCGTTCTCGTCGGCAACAAAGGCGTCGCGGTCTGCGATCAGCAGCTTGTGAGCCTCGTCGATATCCACACCCTGCTTGGCGATGATGTCGGCAAGCTGCATATAGCGCGTGCTGATGGAGTTGCCGAAGGTGTTCATCTGAGAGCCGTGGTCGTTGATGTAGAACTCACGCTGGATGTCGTAACCGGCGTGGTCCATAACGCGGCAGAGCGAGTCGCCCAGCGCGGCCCAGCGGCCGTGGCCGATGTGCATGGGGCCGACGGGGTTAGCGGAAACGAACTCGACCTGGGTCTTCAGGCCACCACCGACGTTGGACTTAGCGAAGTCCATGCCCTTCTCGCGAGCCTCGCCAAAGATGGCATTCTTGACGGCAACGGAGAGGTAGAAGTTGATGAAACCGGGGCCTGCGATCTCAACCTTCTCGATCGCGGGATCCTCGGGCATATGGGCAACGATGGCCTCGGCGATCTTGCGCGGGGCGCAGCGGGCCAGCTTGGCGGACTTCAGGGCCATGGTAGAGGTCCACTCGCCATGAGAAGTGTCAGCCGGTCGCTCGATAGCGCAATCGTCAAGTTCAAATGCGGAAAGGTCGCCGGCCTCCTGGGCCGCAGCAAGCGCAGCGCGTACCAGCTCTTCAATCTTCTCGGGCATAGATCCTCCTTGTGTTAAAGCCCCCGAGCTCTTGGTCACTCGTAGGGCAAAAGCCAGAGTTTGTAGCACTCTATCACAAGCGAGGGGCACTGTCGCAGGGTAAAGCCAATCGAAATTGCATATGCACAAAATTGACTACAGCTTGTATGGAGTCACTCAAAGATGCCGGTCTGCCTGCAGATTATGCACGCGTTGAAAATGCATAAAGGTGTGAATGAGCTGTGTCTTTTATCGAATACTCTTACCTATCAGAGTTGTGTGCTTTTCCTGCATAAAGCGAGGATTTGCGCACGTCAGCGTGTTATTCTAGACATACGTAAATTCGTATAAGTTGGAGGTAGCATGTTCTCAATCGGTCAACACGTCATTCATCCGGGTCAGGGAGTCTGCACCGTCGTCGGTTTTAGGGACGACACGCCGCAGCCCATGTTGTTGCTCGAGGCCAAGCAGGGGCATGCGCAGACGATCCTTATGTACCCCGTGGCGCAGGCCGACCGTCTACATGCCGCCATCTCTCAGCAAGATGCCGAGCATCTGCTGAGCCACTATGACGAGCTGGAGTGCGACACCTTTACCGAGCGCAACAGCTCGCTTGAAGAGACACACTTTAAGCAGCAGCTCAAGCTGGGCGCACCCGAGACGGTCCGCGTGGCAAAGACCATGATGCACCGCATTCGCCAGGCCGAGGAAGCCGATAAAAAGCCCAGCTCTTACTATATGCGTGTACTCAAGGAAGCCAAGCGCCGCTCCATCGAGGAGTTCGCCGTGGCCTTGGGCGTCACCGAGGAGGCCGCCGAAGCCCGCCTAGCCCAAGCCGCCCTCAACTAACCCATCCGCGCCAAAAACCACCACACAGGGGACAGGCACCTTTGTGGTGGTTTTTTCGTTCTAGTCGTTCTAGTAGTATTCATTCTTAGCGATACCTGCGAGCACAAGGAGTCTTTTATGGCAGAGCCACTTTCCGCCGGAATCACCCGCGACCGTGCGTTCGAATTGCTCAACGAGCACAATAAGGACCCGTTCCACATCACCCACGGCGAAACGGTCGAGGGCACCATGCGCTACTTTGCGCGCGAGTTCGACCCCGAGAACGAGGAGTTTTGGGGCATCGTCGGTCTGCTGCACGACCTAGATTGGGAGGAGCATGAGGACGACCCCATGAACCACACCATCTATGCTGCCGAGATTCTTGAGGGCGAAGGTGCGTCTCCCGATCTCATTCGCGCCATTCAAACGCACACGTCGGACTTCAACACCTCGCTGCCCAAGCCCGAGCTGCAGATGGAAAAGATCCTGTTTGCCTGCGACGAGCTCACCGGCTTGATCGGTGCTGCCGTCATCATGCGTCCGAGTAAGAGCGTCATGGACTTTACGACCAAGTCGCTCAAGAAAAAGTTCAAGGACAAGCGCTTTGCCGCCGGCTGCTCGCGCGACGTGATTACGCAGGGTGCCGAGATGCTGGGCTGGGAGCTCCCCGAGCTCTTCGACCGTACCATCGCGGCCATGCAGTCCTTCGCCCCCGACCGCGACACCTTTCAGGCTTAATTCCAAAACCATCACAAAGGGGACAGGCACCTTTGTGGTGGTTTTTATTTTTTGCGCGGGCGTTAGGGGCGGACCTGGCCGGTGCCGCGAAGCTTGTATTTGTAGGTAGTGAGGGCCTCGGCGGCAAAGGGGCCACGGGCGTGGAGCTTTTGGGTCGAGATGCCGATCTCGGCGCCCAGGCCAAACTCGCCGCCGTCAGTGAAGCGAGTGCTGGCGTTGGAGTACACGGCCGAGGCATCGACCGCATCCAGGAAGCGCTCGCAAGCATCCGTGTCCTCGGCAACGATGGCCTCGGAGTGCATCGTGCCGTAGCGGTTGATGTGTGCGATGGCCTCGTCCTCGTTTGCCACGACCTTCACGCTCATCTCGAGCGCCAGGTACTCGCGACCCCAGTCCTCCTCAGTCGCGCCGACGTAGTCATCGCCCTCCACAAAGCCGGCGTCGGCGCACGCGGCGCACGTGGCCTCGTCGCCGTGAATCAGCACGCCGCGGTCGTGCAGCACGGCCACGACCGCGGGCAAAAACGCATCGGCCACAGCACGGTCGACCAGCAGCGACTCGGCGGCATTGCACACGCCCACGCGCTGGGTCTTGGCATTGACGATAATGTTGAGCGCTTTATCGAAGTCGGCGGATTCATGCACGTAGATGTGGCAGTTGCCCGTGCCCGTCTCGATCACCGGCACAAGCGACTCGCGCACGCAGCGCTGAATCAGGCCCGCACCACCGCGCGGAATGAGCACGTCGACAATACCGCGGAGCTTCATGAGCTCGCCGGTGGCCTCGCGGTCGGTGGACTCGATTATCGACACGGCCTCGCGCGGGAAGCCCTTGGCCTCGAGCGCATCGGCCAGCAGCTCGGCGATCATGGCACACGAGTGATAGGCCAGCGAGCCGCCGCGCAGAATGCAGGCGTTGCCGGTGCGGATGCAGATGCCCGCGGCGTCGGCCGTCACATTGGGGCGCGCCTCGTAGACCATGGCGACCAGGCCCAACGGCACGCTCACGCGGGTCAGGTCCACGCCGCTTGCAAGCACGCGGTGGTCGAGCACGCGGCCGACGGGATCGGGCAGCTCGGCGAGCTTTTCCAGGCCGGCGGCCATGCCCTCGACGCGCTCGGGCGTCAGCAGCAGACGGTCGAGGAGCCCCGCCGAAGTGCCCGCATCGCGCGCGGCGGACATATCGAGCTCGTTAGCGGCAACGATGGAGTCGACACCGTTGCGCAGCGCTGCAGCCATGGCGCGCACGGCCTCCTGGCGCTGGGCATCGTTCGCCGTGGCAAGCGCGCCCGAAGCGGCCTTGGCGGCAACGGCAAGATCATGGACATACGTGGCTATATCGACCGACATGGGCGGCCCTTTCTCCTAGAAGTTTGCAACCATGGTAGCCGATTTGCGCATGGCCTCGCCCGCGGCGGTAGAATTGGTCAACCCGAAACACCGCAACGAACGGAAGACTCACATGGCCCTCATCACTTCGTACCACGTCCCCGGCCTTTATGTCGAGGACCACAGCATCGACGCCCCCCTTGACTGGCGCGGCCTGGAGCCGATGCTCCTGGCCGTCGGCAGCACCATGCGCCGCGGCGCTATGCCGGCACCCATCGCCGGCGCGCCCGAGAGCATCAAGATCTTCTACCGCGTGGTTTGCGCGCCCGACCGCATCAACGACGACCTGCCGCTCCTTCTCTTTTTGCAGGGCGGCCCCGGCGGCGAGAGCCCGCGTCCGCTGTCACCCACAAGCGACGGCTGGATCGAGGAGGCCGTCAAGCACTTCCGCGTCGTCCTGCCCGACCAGCGCGGCACCGGACGCAGCAGTTGTGTAGACGGGAGCACGATTGCCGCACTGGGCGAGCGCGCCGAGGCAGCAGGCTCCGATGCCGCACGCTCGCAGGCGAACTTCCTCAAGCGACACCTCGCCAGCTCCATCGTGCGCGATTTTGAGTACCTGCGCCTGGTGGGCTTTGGCGGCAAGCCCTGGGTCACGCTCGGCCAGAGCTACGGCGGCTTTTTGACGCTGAGCTATCTGTCGCTCTTCCCCGAGGGCGTGGCGGCAAGCTTTACCTGCGGCGGCATTCCGCACGTGCCGGCGAGCGCCAGCGAGGTCTACGCACACACCTTCCCGCGCATGGCAGCCAAGACGCAGCAGTACTACGACCGCTACCCCGCCGATGTCGAGCGCGTGGCGGCGCTGGCCGATGCGATCGAGGAGCAAAAGCCCGCACTGCCCGACGGCTCGCCGATGACGGTCGAGCGCCTACAGCTCATGGGCAGCGACTTTGGCATGAAGCCGAGCTTTGAGCGCATGCACTGGATTATCGACCATGCGTTTGTTGACGGCGACGGCACGCTGAGCTGTGGAACCTCGGTATCAGACAGCTTTTTGATGCGTGCCTTCGAGCGCACCAACACGCGCACAAACCCGCTGTACTGGACGCTGCAGGAGTTCATCTACGCCGACGGCGACACCATGCCCATTCGCTGGGCCGCGGCAGAAGAGAAGGCGCACCGCGCCGAGTTCGACACCCTCGCGCGCCCGCTCATGTTTACCGGCGAGGCCATGTTCCCGTGGATGTTTGAGCAGATGCCCGAACTTAAGCCCTTCAAGCCCGCGATGGACCTGCTGATGGAAGACACGAGCTGGGACAAGATCTACGACCCGCAGCGCCTAGCATGCAACGAGGTGCCACTCCAGGCCGCCGTGTACTTCGATGACATGTACGTGGATTCGGGCCTGCAGCTCGACACGCTCAGCCGCGTAGGCAACTCGCATGCCTGGGTGACGAACGAGTTTGAGCACGACGGCCTGCACGGCAGCGTGGTGTTCAAGCACCTCTTCGACGAAGCCCACAACCGCGGAGACCTGCGCCGGATCTTCTAGCAAAGGAGTGTCCCAAAGTGCCGGCACAGACGATATGAGCAGGACATAAAAACATTGAGAGCCCCTGCTGCATGAAAGACCGCGGATTAGGCCGACAATGGT
>NZ_WWSY01000005.1 GCF_009876115.1 Collinsella aerofaciens
ACATGGCGATCTGCCTGTGGCCGCACCCGTTGGCGGTGCGCGAGAATATCTCGGCGGCGGCCTCCCAGAGCTCGGGCTTGGTGGGGGCCTTCGGGTGCGACAGCGCGTAGTAGTAGCTCGACCTCGCCAGGCCGGCGCACTCCAGCAGGCGCCCCAGCCCGTACCCCTCTTCGCGCAGGGCGCTCACGGCCTCGACCTTCGCCCTGGTCAGAGTCCGTCCCTCTCGACCAGGGCACGCAATTTTTTTAGGTAGGCCACCTCGGTCTCGAGCCTTCGGCAGCGCTCCTCGAGCTCCTGCTCGCGCGTGCACGGCCTCGCCTTGGAACCGCTCGGCCGGCCCTTGGGCTTGGGCCTGAGCGCCTCGGCGCCGCCCTCGCGGTAGAGCGCGCACCATCTCTTGAGCGGCGCCAGGGACATGACCCCGAACGCCTCCATGGCGTCCCGCTTGCTCATGCCGCCGTCGACCACGGCCGAGGCGGCGGCGACCTTCTGCTCGTATGTGTACCTGGCCTGCTTGCCGTCCATGGATAGCAGCACCTCGCTTCCGAACGACCGGTATACGCAGAGCCATTGTCTCACGGTGTCGCGCGGGACCGACAGCGCCTTCGCCGCCGACTCGGAGCCGTGGCCTCGCTCGAAGAGCCCGATCGCCGCCCTCCTGGCCTCGATGTCGTGCTTCACCCTCAAGTCGACACGCATAAAAAGCCTCCCATTTCTCGTGTCCAAGAAATGGGAGGCAGTTCACACTTCGTGCGGCGGGGGCTCTTTCGTCCTGCGGAATGCGCTGGGAAGTTACCCCATGCGGCCAGCTGCGGGATCTTTGCTGCGCTCGAGCAAGCAACCCAACATATAAATCTGAATTTGGATGGGAGGGGCTTGTTGCTGTTGGCGGCGTTGAGGCGCGAGTGACACTTTGGGATGCGTGGCGCCTTGGGGTGGGGCGGTGCTTTGGGATGAGCTTCTAACTTAGTTGAAGAGGGGTTTTATGGCTGATAGGTAGTCTTTGGCTACGTCCTCTTTTGGGGCTTGGAAGTTGTGCCAGGCCCACCATTGGACCATTCCTACGAAGCTTGAGGCTATGTGGTGTAGTAGGAAGCTTCGGTTCATGGTGGCGGCGGGGCCGTTTGGGTCGGTGGGGACGGTTTCGGCTGCTCGTGACATGATGGTCTTGCGTAAGCAGTCGGCGAAGACGCGTGAGCCGGCGCCGGCTACGAGGGCGCGTACACCCTGACGGCGCTCCCAGAGGTTGTTGAGGATATGTTCGACCTGTACGAGTGGGTCATCGAGGGGCGTACCGTCATCATCGAGGGCGTGGGTGCAGATGTCGCTCACGAGTTCGGACAGTAGGTCATCTTTGCTCTTGAAGAGGCCGTAGAATGTCGCGCGGCCTACGTGAGCGCGCGCGATGATGTCGCCGACGGTGATCTTGCCGTAGTCCTCCTCGCGCAGGAGCTCGGAAAACGCCGTGACAATAGCGGCGCGGCTTTTTGCCTTGCGGGCATCCATGGCTATGCATCCACGTGAACGAGCAGGCAGCGGAGCGTGCCGGAGCAGCCCTCGTAAGGGCGCTTGCCGGCGCCGTAGCCGACGGCCTCGATGCGGTAACGGACCGGAAGGTGCTCGGACGTGCGTAGCGCGGCGACGATGGCGGCACCCGTGGGCGTCACGAGCTCGCCGGCGACCGGTGCCGGCGTGAGAGCGATATTGCCTGCCTGGCACAGGTTGACGACGGCGGGGACGGGAATGGGCATGAGACCGTGGGCACAGCGGATGGTACCGTGACCCTCAGAGAGCGACTCGACCACGATGTCCTCAATACCCAGGTCATCGAGGCAGATGGCGACAGAGCAGACGTCGACGATGGAGTCGACGGCGCCCACCTCGTGGAACATGACGGTCTCGGGCGTTTTGCCGTGGGCCTTGGCCTCGGCGGCGGCGAGCGCGGTAAAGATGGCGAGCGCGCGACGCTTGGCGCCATCGCTTAGCTGCGAGCCATCGATGATGGCGGTGACGTCCGCCAAAGAACGGTGGTGATGGTGGTGGGCGTGATGGTGACCCTCGTGGCCATGACCGTGGGCCTCATGGTCATGCTCGTGGCAGTGCTCGTGTTCATGCTCGCCATGATCATGATGGTGGTGCTCATGCTCGTGAGTGTGCTCGGCAGGCGCTTCGTTGCCGTAGAGCCAGGCCATGTCGTGGTCGTGGTTCTCGAGCTCCTCTGCCAGCTGAACGTCAAAGTCGCAGGCGTCGATGCCATGCTTGTTTGCGCGTGTAACGGCAATCTCAAAGCCGTCGACCGGCAGCGTGGCGAGCTGCTCGCGCAGATGCTTCTCGCTGGCGCCCAGGTCGAGCAGGGCCGCGACGGTCATATCGCCGCTGATGCCCGAGGTGCCGTCGATGATAAGCGTGTGGTGATGGTTGGACATGAAATGCTCCTTAGCGGGCGCAGGACGTGCCGGCGCTCAGATGATTGATAAGACTTGCCTGGTAGGCGGCACCAAAGCCGTTATCGATATTGACGACCGAAACGCCGCTGGCGCAGGAGTTGAGCATGGCGAGCAGCGCGGCTACGCCGCCAAAGTTCGCGCCATAGCCCACGCTGGTGGGGACGGCGATGACCGGACAGCTCACAAGGCCTCCGATGACGCTCGCCAGGGCGCCTTCCATGCCGGCGATGGCGATGACCACCTGCGCCTGGGCAAGTTCCTCAGCATGAGCGAGCAGGCGGTGCAGGCCGGCGACACCCACGTCGTAGAGGCGATCGACCTCGTTGCCGTAGAACTCGGCCGTCAACGCGGCTTCCTCGGCAACGGGCAGGTCGCTCGTGCCGGCGCAGGCGACGACGATGCGTCCGTTGCCGTTGGGGGAGGGCTTGCCACCCACCAGGGCGAGCTGGGCGTCCGGGACATATCCCAGGTCGATGCCGTTGCCGAGGAGCTCCGAGGTGCAGGCTGCCTTTTCGTCGTCCAGGCGCGTGACCAGGATGCGCTCCTGGCCGGCATCGAGTAATGCTTTGATAATGGCGGCAATTTGCTCGGCGGTTTTACCGGCACCGTAGACAACTTCGCCGGCTCCCTGGCGCACCCCGCGCGAAAGGTCGAGCTGCGCAAAGCCCAAATCGGCGGTCGGAGCCGTCTGGATGCGCGTGAGGGCGTCGGCAGGGGTGACTGCTCCGCCGGCAACATCGCTCAGCAATTGCTCAAGATCTCGCTTATCCATATATGTTCCCTTCGACGGCGCAAAGTCTAGCACTCAAAGGGTATGTTTCCGAACACTAGGACAAAATTGTTCGGAAACTATAGGACAGACTGAATCAATTGTTAGACGGATTGGCTAGTCGCGCAGGATGATGTCCATGGCGAGCATCAGATTGCGCTCGTCGATGGCAAACGGGGCGGCCTCGCGCGTCTTGGGCTTGGCACAAAACGCGATGCCCGTGCCCGCGGCCTGAATCATGGGGATGTCGTTGGCACCGTCGCCGATCGCGACGGTGTGGGCCATATCGACGCCGCACTCAACTGCCCAGTCCAGCAGCTGGATGAGCTTGGACTCCTTGGTCACAATGTCGGCAGCCAACTTACCGGTGAGCTTGCCGTCCACGACCTCCAGACGATTGGCCAGGCAGAAGTCGATACCCGCGGCAGCCACGATCTTGTCAGCGACCTCGTGGAAACCGCCGCTCACCACGCCGACCTTCCAGCCCTTGCTGTGCGCCGAGCGCACAAGCTCCAACGCGCCGGGGGTAAATGTCACGCGCTCAAAGGTGCGCTCGAACACGCTCTCGTCCAGGCCGGCGAGCAGCCCCACGCGCTCCTCGAGCGCCTGCTTAAAGTCGAGCTCGCCGCGCATGGCGCGTTCGGTGATCTGTGCCACCTGCTCGCCCACGCCGGCCTCTTCGCCCAACAGGTCGATGACCTCCTGGTTGATGAGCGTGGAGTCGATATCCATAACGATGAGGCGTGCAGTCATGGCGGGCCTTTCCGAGTGCTGTTTTATTGGGGCATATTGTCGCACGTGACGAGCGCGGGCGGGTGCCGCGGCGCGTCAATTGTTTCGTCTCCGTCAAGTCTTTGGGCAGGAGCCACTTTTTCGCGGCACATCGACGCGAGTGCGATAAGATAGAACGTCATGTCTGGCTGCGCGGTTTACGCAGGCTGGGCAAATCTGTACGACGCCGCCCGGAACGACACGGGGCGGCACAGATCCATAAAGGAGGATCACTGGTATGAGCCAGACCCGTCCCATCGATGAGCATTCCATGCACACCCGTACCTGCGGCGAGCTTCGCTTCGAGAACGTGGGCGAAGAGGTCACCCTCACCGGTTGGGTGAGCCGTCGCCGCGACCACGGCGGCCTTATCTTCTGCGACCTTCGCGACCGCGAGGGCATCACGCAGCTCACCTTCGACCCCGAGCACTCCGACGGCGATGCCTTTAAGATCGCCGAGACCATGCGTCCCGAGTGGCCCATCAAGATTCACGGCGTCGTGCGCGCCCGTGGCGAGGAGACCACCAACACCAAGCTCGCGACCGGCGAGATCGAGGTCCTGACCGACCACGCCGAGGTGCTCAACACGTCCGTCACCCCGCCGTTCCAGATTGAGGACGGCATCGAGACCAGCGAGGACACCCGCCTGCGCTATCGCTATCTGGACCTTCGTCGTCCCGAGATGATGGCCAACCTCAAGCTGCGCTCCGACTTTACCTTTGCCATTCGCGAGGCGCTGCACAACCGTGAGTTCATGGAGGTCGAGACGCCCTCCCTGTTCAAGTCTACGCCCGAGGGCGCCCGCGACTTCATCGTCCCCAGCCGCATCCAGCCGGGCAACTTCTACGCCCTGCCGCAGTCCCCGCAGCTCCTGAAGCAGCTGCTTATGGTCGGTGGCGTCGAGCGCTACTACCAGGTTGCCAAGTGCTTCCGCGACGAGGACTTGCGTGCCGACCGTCAGCCCGAGTTCACCCAGGTCGATATCGAGATGTCCTTCGTGGACCAGAATGACGTCATGAGCGCGCTCGAAGAGGTCCTGGCCGATGCCTTCGGCCGCATGGGTGTCGAGATGCCCACGCCGCTGCGTCGCATGAACTACTGGGAGGCCATGGACACCTATGGCTCCGACAAGCCCGATACCCGCTATGGCATGCACTTGGTCGACCTGACCGACATCTTCGCCAACTCCAAGTTCAAGGTCTTTGCGACTGCCGCAAACGAGGAGGGCTCTGTCGTCAAGGCTATCAACGCCAAGGGCGCCGGTGCCTGGGCACGTGCCAAGATCGATAAGCTCGCCGGCGTGGCCTCCACGTTTGGCGCCAAGGGCCTGGCCTGGATCGCCTTCCGCGAGGACGGCTCCATCAACAGCCCCATCGTCAAGTTCTTCTCGGACGAGGAGATGGCCGCTCTGCGCGAGCGCATGGACGTCGAGCCCGGCGACCTTGTGATGTTCGCCGCCGGCCCGCGCCTGCTCTCCGACGAGATCCTGGGCGGCATGCGTTCCCACATGGCTAACGCGCTCGAGATCAAGCGCGAGGGCCACGACTTCCTGTGGGTCGTCAACTTCCCGCTGTTCCACTGGGATGAGGACCGCAAGGCCTACGCTGCCGAGCACCAGCCCTTCACCCTGCCGACCGAGACCGACATCGCCAAGATCGAGGCCGACCCGCTGGCAGCCGGTTCGTGCACCTACGACTTTGTCATGGACGGCTTTGAGGCCGGCGGCGGCGGTATGCGTATCCACAACGCCGAGATGCAGATGTCCATGCTCAAGCTCCTGGGCTTTACCGAGGAGCGCGCCGAGTCTCAGTTTGGCTTCCTCATGGAGGCCCTCAAGTTTGGTGCGCCCCCGATGGGCGGCTTCGCCTTGGGCCTGGACCGCGTGTGCATGCTGCTCACCGGCTCCGACTCTATCCGCGACGTCATGGCGTTCCCCAAGACGGCCAGCGGCTCCGACCTCATGTCGGGCGCTCCGAGTGCCGTTTCCGGCGCCCAGCTCAAGGACGTCAGCCTGCGCTTGATGTAGGCAAGCGGCTACCTATTGCCTGTAACGAGGGAAGGACGTGTGCCTTCCCTCGTTTTTTGTGGGACGGGGGTGCGCCGGTAACGTACAATAACTACCACGTGGCTGGGTTTGCCGGCCGAATGTGCGATGCCGCGGGAGGGGACATGGTCGAGTTTACAAAGACGATTAAAGATCCGTTGGGATTGCATGCCCGCCCGGTTGCGCTGCTCTATGACATTATTGCCAAGCATCGTAGCAACGTATCGGTCAGCATCGGCGATCGCCATACCGACGGCCGCGATGTGATGGGGCTCATGGCTCTCTACGGCGAATGTGGCGAAGACATCGTGTTCCGCGTTTCGGGCGTGGATGAGGCCTCCTGCGTCACGTCGATCAGAAACCTCTCGCTTTAACCGCAATAATGTGGCAAAGGGGCAGCCCCCTCTGTTGCATAAATTGGTATGACAAGGCACCGCAAAGAGACAGTCTTTGCGGTGCCTTCTTTGTTTCATATAGGAAACTTTTTCGAAATCTGAATGGGGACCCTTTCCAAAAAGTTAACCACGTGTTAGTTTACTAAAGCGAACATAGGTGTGGTTAACTTTTACCGCGTCGATGTTGAGGACGAACTGACGTTAGGAGCCACTCATGTCTTGCGGACCGCAGATGCCGGCAATGCCGCTTTCGATGGTAAAAGCGGGCGAAACCGTGCGCGTGTCTCGTGTAAAGGGCAATGAGGATATGAAGCACCACCTCAAGGACCTCGGCTTTGTCGAGGGCAACGAAATCCACGTGGTGAGCTCGAGTGGCGCCAATATCATCGTCACCGTGCTGGGCGCACGCTTTGGCATCGATTCCAAGGTTGCCATGCACATCATGACCGTCGGTTAGTCGACGGTATTTCTGTACGCACTGAAAGGGGGACAAGTAAATGAAGACGTTGGGTGACGTTAAGGTGGGCGAGAGCTCCACCATCGTCAAGCTTCACGGTGAGGGTGCGCTTCGCCGCCACCTTATGGACCTGGGGCTCATCAAGGGCACTTCGTTCAAGGTCGTGAAAGTTGCACCGCTCGGTGATCCGGTCGAGATCAACGTGCGCGGCTACGAGCTTTCCATCCGCAAGGAGGAGGCCGCCGTCGTCGAGGTTCAGTAAGGACTCGCGACGTATATTTCTGCAGATAAAGTTAGGTTTTTCTAACTTAATGCAGCATCTTTGAAGCACATTATCCAGCCCGCGCGGAGAAAGCAGCGCAGGCACACAAGGAAGAAGGATTGAATGGCGGATTCTCAGATCCATGTCGCGCTGGCGGGTAACCCCAACTGCGGCAAGACCACGCTTTTCAACCTGATCACCGGCGCCAACGGCTACGTTGGCAACTGGCCCGGTGTCACGGTTGAGAAAAAGGAAGCCAAGCTCCTGAGCGACAAGAACGTTACCATCACGGACCTCCCCGGCATCTACTCGCTTTCCCCCTATAGCCCCGAGGAGCAGTGCTCGCGCGATTACCTCATGAGCGGCGAGCCCGATGTCGTCGTCCAGGTGGTCGACGCCACCAACTTGGAGCGCAACCTGTACCTGGCGCTTCAGGTTATCGAGACCGGCCTGCCCGTGGTCGTCGCCCTCAACATGGCTGACTTGGTCGAGAAGAACGGCGACAAGATCGACACGGACAAGCTCTCCAAGAAGCTCGGCTGCCCGGTCATGATGATCTCGGCCCTTAAGAACAAGGGCATCAACGAGCTGTTCGAGCAGGTCAAGAAGTCCGCTGCTTCCAAGGGCCAGGTGCCGGAGCACAAGTTCGATTCCTCCATCGAGGACGTTCTGGACCACATCGAGAACAATCTGCCGGCGAGCGTTCCCGCCAACAAGCGTCGCTACTACGCCGTCAAGCTGTTCGAGCGCGACGCGGACGCCTGCAAGCTCATCAACCTCACTAAGGAGAAGGCCGCTCGCGTTGAGCAGCTGGTCGCCCAGTGCGAGCAGGATTGCGACGACGACGCCGAGTCCATCATCACCGGCGAGCGCTACGGCGTGATCGCCCACATCATCGACGAGTGCCTCACCAAGGCTCCGGCCAAGATGAGCACCTCCGAGAAGATCGACCGTGTGGTTACCAACCGTATCTTGGGCCTGCCGATCTTTGTGGTCATCATGTTCTGCGTGTACTACATTGCCGTCTCTACCTTGGGCGGCACGGTGACCGACTTCACCAACGACCAGCTCTTTGGCACCGACGGTTGGTATGTGCTCGGCCAGGGCCGCGACGCCTACGACGCAGCTGTCGAGGCTGCGGGTGACGCCGCCGACTCGGTCGACCCGGCACAGTACGGCCCCTATGTTCCGGGTATTACCACCGTGGTGCACGATGCCCTTGTGGCGGGCGGCACCGAGGACGGTGGCCTGGTCGATTCGCTGGTCTGTGACGGTATCGTCGGCGGTCTGGGCGCCATCTTCGGCTTCGTGCCGCAGATGTTCCTGCTGTTCGTGATGCTGTCTTTCTTGGAGGACTGCGGCTACATGGCCCGCGTCGCCTTCATCATGGACCGCGTGTTCCGCCGCTTTGGCCTGTCCGGCAAGTCCTTTATCCCCATGCTCGTGTCCTCGGGCTGCGGCGTCCCCGGCGTCATGGCCACCAAGACCATCGAGAACGAGAAGGACCGCCGCATGACGGTCATGACCACCACGTTTATTCCCTGTGGCGCCAAGCTGCCGATCATCGCTCTGCTCATGGGTTCCATCATCGGCGATTCTTCCACCACCGCCGCATGGATCAGCCCGCTGTTCTACTTCTTGGGCGTCTTTGCCGTCATCGCCTCGGGCCTCATGCTCAAGAAGACCAAGCTCTTTGCCGGTCGCCCGACGCCGTTCGTTATGGAGCTTCCCGCCTACCACTTCCCGGCGATCCGCTCTTGGGCGCTGCACGTGTGGGAGCGCTGCTGGGCCTTTATCAAGAAGGCCGGCACGGTCATCTTCGCGTCCACCGTCGTCGTTTGGTTCCTCTCCAACTTTGGTAGCTACAACGGTTCCTTTGGCTTCCTGCCCGCGATGGACGGCATCCCCGAGGAGTTTATGGACTACTCCGTGCTCGCCATGCTGGGCAACCTGGTCGCCTGGATCTTCGCCCCGCTCGGCTTTAGCACCTGGCAGGCCACCGCGCTGACTGTCTCTGGCCTCGTCGCCAAGGAGAACGTCGTCGCCACTGCCGGCTCGCTGCTGTCCGTTGCCGACGCCGCCGAGACCGACCCGAGCCTGTGGACCGCGTTTGCCGGCATGTTCCCGACTATGGGCGCTTGCGTTGCCTTTGGTGCCTTTAACCTGCTGTGCGCTCCGTGCTTTGCCGCCATGGGCACTATCCGCAATCAGATGGACTCCGGCAAGTGGACCGCGATTGCCATCGGTTACGAGTGCGCCTTTGCTTGGGTGATCGGCCTGTTCATCAACCAGTTCTACAACCTGTTTGTCCTTGGCCAGTTTGGTATTTGGACGGTTGTAGCCATCGTTCTGCTGGTTGCGATGCTCTTCCAGATCTTCCGTCCCATGCCCAAGCACGCTTGGACCGACGAGGACGAGACCAACACCGCTTCCGCTGCAGTTTCCGCTTAAGTCCGATTAAGGATCAGCCCCTTTCCACGAGCCCGGGTGTCCCAGCGACACTTGGGCTTTTTGGTGAGGGAGATGTGGCGTTTCCGCAGATAAAACCGACCAAAATATACCTGTCCCTTTTTGGCAGGTGGAGAATGGGGTAAAGTAAGTGGTGGTTAACTAGAGGAGGCTTGCTATGGCACCTATCGATATTGTTGTACTGGCTGTTATCGGCATCGCGTTTGTCGCCGTGTGCGTGCGCATTTATCGCAAGGGCACCTGCGCCGACTGCGCTCAAGGTGGCGTTTGCACGGGACATTGTTCCAATAAAAAAACCTGCGCCGCGCTTAAGGGCGTGGACAAAATTGCCGAAGACCTGAGCCGCGGTATCAAATAAGGTCCAGGCATCCAGGCGCCCCGCGAGCATCCGTTCGCGGGGCGCTTTGCACATTTGGCGGCGAGCGCGGCGAGTTGAAGAGTGATTTTGGGGTATCGTTACCTGTACTGTTAATTGGCAACTTATCTATAACGGAGTAACCCCATGAGCGCTCGCGTAACCATGAAGGACATTGCCGCCGAGCTTGGCGTTTCCATCAATACCGTGCACAAGGCCCTGACGGGTAAGGCTGGCGTGAGCGAATCCGTGCGCTCCAAGGTGAATGCCAAGGCCGAGGCCATGGGCTACCATCGCAACACAAGTGCCTCGAGCCTGCGCCGCAAGGATATCAACCTGGTGTTTTGCCTGCCCCGCGCATCGCGCGAGGGGGCGTACTTTTTCCGTTACCTTTGGGAAGGCTGCAACCGCTTTGAGCAGGAGGTCATCGACCGGGGCATTACGGTTGAGCGCGTTGAATTTGGCGTGGGTGGCTACGCCGATGCGCTCGAGCAGATCGATGAGCGTCTGCAGGTAGGCGAGAAGATCGATGGTCTGCTTGCCTATGTTCCGGGTGATGACCGCGCGACCGAGCTCTTGAGGCAGATTGCCGAGGCGGGCGTGACAATCGAGCTCGTAGACGGCGACCGCCCGCACCTCGATCGCCTGGGTGCCAGTCTGGCGGACTATTCCGCGGCGGGCAGTCTTATGGCAGAGCAGGCGGCAAATCTGGTCCACGCTTCTGGGGCTGACGCCCGCGTGCTCTTGTTGGCGGGCGACCCCTATACCGATTCCCACTACCTGACCGCCCGCGCCTTTCATAATTACCTGCGCGAACACGATATTCCATGGCAGGTTGAGGACCTTGCCGGCGCCCATGCGCAAGTCAAACAGCTCGAGCGCGAGCTTGAGCAGCGCTTGAGTGCGCCGGATGCTCCCGAGCTCATCTGTAGCGTTTTTGCCGTTGGTTCCGAGGTGGTCGCCGACGCGCTTGTTTCAAGCGGCAAGGCCGGCAAGGTCATGGTAATCGGCAACGACCTGTTCCCCGAGAGCGCCTTGGCCTTGCGCCGTGGCATCTTTACCAATATTGTCTATAAGGACCCGGTGAGCCTGGCCTACCGTGGTGCCAAGACCTTGGGCGAGTATCTGCTGTGGGGTAAAACTCCGGCGGAGCCCGTGCAGAAGGGTGCTGTGGAGATGGTGTTTGCCAGCAACGTCGACCGCTACTGCGAGCTTGCGGGAATTTAGCCGTTTGGTCAGGTACCCCCTCTTGCGACGTGCATTTTTTGGAGTATTCAGCAATGGCGTGTCCCGAAAGAGGCTAGGACGACTGTTTTAAGTGCCCCCGATGGCGTAATTCGCCATCGGGGGCACTTATTTATGCCGATTGGGCGCAATATGAGCATCAGATAGGGCTTCGAAGACGGTGCGCGGTGCGCTCCGATGCTGAATACTCCCAAAAATGCACGGCGGAACATGACCCACCTGGCCAAAGCGCTCAAGCTCGGTATTCGGGGACGCCTGCCAATTCGCAATACATACAAGTCACGGCTCCAGTAACCGTTGAACGGGTAAAATCGACCGTTCACCCCATGGTGGTTAGGTGAACGTTCACCTTTTAAGTCGCAATGAATTAGTATAGTGAACGTTCACCTAGAGGATAACGAGCGCATCGTGCGCCCGCTCCGCCAACAAAGGGGTTGTTTGATGAAAAACTTCATGGACGATCAGGATTTCCTGCTGAGCACCAAAACCGGTGAGGAGCTGTTCCACAACTTTGCCGAGGGCATGCCCATCGTTGACTACCACTGCCACATTTCTCCCAAGGAGATCTGGGACGACAAGCGTTTTGAGAACATCACCGAGGTTTGGCTGGGCGGTGACCACTACAAGTGGCGCCTGATGCGTGCCAACGGCGTCGACGAGCGCTTCATTACCGGCGATGCCCCTGCTCGCGAGAAGTTCCAGAAGTGGGCCGAGACCCTGGGCCGTTGCGTGGGCAACCCCGTCTTTGAGTGGAGCCACCTGGAGCTTAAGCGTTACTTTGGCTACGAGGGCGTCCTGAACGGCAAAACCGCTCAGGAGGTCTGGGACCTTGCCAACGCCAAGCTCGCTGAGGCCAGCTTTACCTGCCGCAACCTCATCAAGCAGTCCAACGTCCGCATGATCTGCACTACCGACGACCCCGCCGACAGCTTTGAGTGGCACAAGAAGATTGCCGCCGACGACAGTTTTGACGTTCAGGTCGTTCCCGCCATGCGCCCCGATGCCGCCCTGCGCATCGAGCGTGGCCAGGAGTTCGCCGACTACTGCAAGCATCTCTCCGAGGTTGCTGGCGTTGAGATCAGCGACTTCGAGGGCATGAAGGCCGCCATCTCCAAGCGCT
The DNA here is from genome assembly GCF_009876115.1 of Collinsella aerofaciens. Taxonomy (GTDB): domain Bacteria; phylum Actinomycetota; class Coriobacteriia; order Coriobacteriales; family Coriobacteriaceae; genus Collinsella; species Collinsella aerofaciens_N. Next base: position 12,335 of record NZ_WWSY01000005.1, read on the forward strand.
ACGAGGTCGCCCACGAGCTGGGCTGCCGCGCTTCCGACCACGCGCTCGACTACGTTATGTACGCTCCGGCTACCGCCGACGAGATCGAGGCCATCTTTGCCAAGGGCCTTGCCGCCGAGCCGCTTACCGAGGACGAGGTCCTCAAGTACAAGACGGCCTTTATGCAGTTCGTCGCCGGCGAGTATGTCCGCCTTGGCTGGGCCATGCAGCTGCACTTTGGCTGCAAGCGTGACAACAACCGCGCTATGTTCGCCAAGCTCGGTCCCGACACCGGCTACGACTGCATCTCCAACTACACGCCGTCCGACCAGTTGGCCGATTTCCTCAACTCCATCCAGGAGGCCACGGGTCTGCCCAAGACCATTCTGTACAGCCTGAACCCCATCGACAACACCATGATCGATACCGTGATGGGCTGCTTCCAGGAGGCTCCGACCGCCGGCAAGATCCAGAACGGCAGCGCCTGGTGGTTCAACGACAACGAGGTCGGTATGCGCGAGCAGCTCACGGCTCTGGCTAACGAGGGCGTGCTGGGCAACTTTGTGGGCATGCTTACCGATTCCCGCTCCTTCCTGTCCTACCCGCGTCATGAGTACTTCCGTCGCGTGCTGTGCGGCGTGATCGGCGAGTGGGTCGAGCAGGGCAAGTATCCGGCCGACATGGAGCTGCTGGGAGCCATCGTGCGCGACATTAGCTACAACAACGCGGTCCGCTACTTTGGCTTTGACCTGGATACCGTCGAGGCCTAAACCCGCATCGAATCACACCGAACTCGGGAGCGCCGTTGCCACACGCGGCGCCCCCGTTTTGCCTGCACGCTAACAGCAATCTAAGGAGAGACATCGATGGAGAATATCAGCTACGAGACGCTCGAGAAGATCGGCTACAAGGGCTACCTGCTGCCCAAGGACGCGCCCGAGAAGGTTCTGCAGTTTGGCGAGGGCAATTTCCTGCGCGCCTTTGTCGACCGCTTCTTTGACATGGGCAACGAGGCAACCGGCTGGAACGGCAAGGTTGTCATGGTGCAGCCCATCAGCGGCGCCTTTGGCTTTGCCGACGGCATTAACGCTCAGGATGACCTGTACACCGTGCTGGTGCGCGGCAAGGAGAACGGCAACACGGTCGACGAGTCCCGTGTGATCAGCGCCTGCAGCCGCTGCCTCAATCCGTATCGCGAGGACGACTACCGCGCCATGATGGAGGTCGCCGTCTCCGACGATTTGGAGATTATCGTCTCCAACACCACCGAGGCCGGTATCGCCTACGATCCGTCCTGCAAGGCCGACGACATGCCGCCCGCGAGCTTCCCCGCCAAGCTTGCCCAGGTGCTCCACACCCGCTGGGCCGCCGGCAAGCCGGGCGTCATCGTGCTCGCCTGTGAGCTCATCGATCACAACGGCGAGGAGCTGCTGCGCATCATGAACCAGTACGTGAGCGACTGGGGCTGGGAGGACGAGTTTGCGCAGTGGATGGCCAACGACTGCACCGTCTGCACCACGCTCGTCGACACTATCGTCCCCGGCCGTATCCGCGACCCCAAGGAGGCCGCTGCCGTGGCCGAGCGCCTGGGCTACGAGGATCCCTTCCTGGCCGTGCGCGAGCCCTTCCAGATGTGGGGTATCCAGGGCGACGAGTCACTTGCCGAGAAGCTGCCCTTCGTGAAGGCCGGCCTGCCGGGCGTCTTTGTGACCCCCGATGTCACCCCGTACAAGAAGCGCAAGGTCCGCATCCTCAACGGCGCCCACACTGCCTTTGTTCCGGGCTCCTGGGTTGCCGGCTTTGACATCGTGCGCGATTGCATGCACGACGAGACCGTTCGCGGCTTCATGAACACCATGCTCTACGACGAGGTCATCCCGACGCTTGCCGCCGATCTGGATGTCGAGGACTGCAAGGCCTTTGCCGCCGCCGTCGAGAACCGCTTCGACAACCCGTTTATCGACCACGCGCTGCTCTCCATTTGCCTCAACTCAACCGCCAAATGGCGTGCTCGCGACCTGCCCACGCTCAAGGACTATGTTGCCGAGACCGGCAACCTGCCCAAGTGCCTGGCGACGAGCCTCGCTACGCTCATTGCCTTCTATACGCAGGAGCTTGTGTCCCGCGAGGGCGATGGCCTGCACCTGCGCCGTGCCGACGGCACCGAGTACACCGCTCAGGACGACGCCTTCGTGCTCGATTTCTACGCTGCCCACGCCGGTGCAGACGATGCCGAGCTGGTGCACGACGTGCTCAGTAACGAGCAGATGTGGGGCGAGGCCCTTACGCAGATTGCCGGCCTTGAGGAGTTCGTCGTCAACGCGCTTGCCGTCGTGCGCGTCGAGGGCGCCAAACAGGCCTTCGCCAACGCCCAGGCCTAAATCCTTCTGTGCGCCCGCCGGGCAACTGGCGGGCGCCCGCTGACTTCTGCTCAACCTGTAGGGTTAGGACCATTTGTAATGAACACTATCCAGATCAATCCGGCCGATAACGTGATCGTCGCGCTGTCGCCGCTTGCCAAGGGCACCGCTGTCGCGGTTCCCGGGGTGGGCGAGGTCGTTGCCGCGGAGGATATTCCGCAGGGCCACAAGATGGCCGTGCGTGCCATTGCGGCGGGGGAGGACGTCGTCAAGTACGGTCTTCCTATCGGCCACGTGACGGGCGACATCCAGCCCGGTCAGTGGCTTCATACGCATAACGTCGAGACCAACCTTTCGGGCGAGGTCGAGTACGCTTACAACCCGACGCATCCGGTCGTTGAGCCGGTTGAGCCCGAGACCTTTATGGGTTTCCGCCGCGCTGACGGCCGCGCCGCCACGCGCAACGAGCTGTGGATCATCCCCACGGTCGGCTGCGTCAACGAGGTCGCACGTGCCATGTGCGAGCAGGCTCAGGATCTGGTCGAGGGCTCGCTGGAGGGCGTTTACTACTTCCCGCATCCCTTTGGCTGCTCGCAGACCGGTGCCGACCATGCCCAGACGCGCCGTCTGCTGGTGGCGCTCTCGCGTCACGCAAACGCTGCGGGTGTGCTGTTCCTGTCCCTCGGTTGCGAAAACTGCACGCACCAGCAGGTACTCGACGAGCTCGGTGACTTCGATCGCGAGCGCGTTCGATTCCTCGCCTGCCAGGATGTAGCCGACGAGCAGGTCGAGGGTCACAAGATCCTGTCCGAGCTTGCCGACCTGGCCAAGCAGGCCAAGCGTGAGCCCATTCCTGCCTCCGAGCTGGTCATTGGCCTTAAGTGCGGCGGCTCTGACGGTCTTTCGGGCATTACCGCCAACCCCACGATCGGTCGCGTGAGCGATATGGTCGTCGCCCGCGGCGGCACGTCGGTGCTCACCGAGGTGCCCGAGATGTTTGGCGCGGAGAGCATTCTGCTCGATCGTTGCGAGAGCCAGGACGTCTTCAATGCCGCCTCCGACATGCTCAACGGCTTTAAGGACTACTTTATCAGCCACGGCGAGGTCGTCTATGAGAACCCGAGCCCCGGCAACAAGGACGGCGGCATTACCACGCTCGAGGACAAGAGCTGCGGCTGCGTGCAAAAGGGCGGATCTGCCCCCATCGTCGACGTGCTGCCGTATGCCGGTCAGGCTACCAAGCATGGCCTGAACATGCTGTGCGGTCCGGGCAACGACATGGTATCCACCACGGCCCTGACGGCTGCCGGCTGCCACGTAATCCTGTTCTCGACCGGCCGCGGCACGCCGTTTGGCGCACCGGCGCCTACACTCAAGGTGTTCACCAACCAGCGTCTGTGCGACCACAAGGCCAACTGGATGGACTTTAACGCCGGCGTGGTCGCCACGGGCGAGCGTACGCTCGACGAGGCTGCCCACGACCTGTACCAGCTGGTGCTAGAAACGGCGAGCGGCAAGCTTACGAGTGCCGAGCGTCGCGGCTGCCACGAGATCAGCATTTGGAAGGATGGCGTCTGCCTGTAGCGGTAAATGGGTTCGCATAGGGCGCTATTGACCATGGCCCCGTCGGGAGTGTTTCCGGCGGGGCCATGTTTGTTCTGTCTGTTCGGGCGTGTCTTCCTGAGGGTACGGGAGCGGCGAAAACAATAAACGTTCACCTAATCGACCTCAAATTTAAACCCACTCAATACCCATGTAATCGTGATTTTTTTCAAGTCAGATGTCCGTTTAACGGCAAAAAACGACCGTTCAAGGATAATATACAAGTGAACGTTCACCTATCATATGCAATCGAGCATAATCTAGCTAAACGTTCACCCTACGAGTGGGCGATATGCAGACAGACATCGGTATGGACTCCAATGTCTTGTTACAAGACAATCGAGAAAAGAGAGGGAGCTCGATGACTAACAAGATCGGTAAAAAGCGCAAGATCACATTCTGGACGCGCTTGGGCTTTGGTATGGGCGGCATGCTCAACTCCGGTGCCCTGAGCTTTACGCACAGCTACATGGTGCTGTTCCTGTCCACGGAGTGCGGTCTGTCCGCAGGCGAGGCTGCGCTGATCAGCTCGTTCGCCATCTATCTCAACGCCATTCTGTGCCCGCTCATGGGCTTTGTGGCCGATAACTTCTACGCTACCAAGATCGGCCGCATCTTTGGCCGCCGCCGTTTCTGGATCTTGCTGGCTATCCCGATGATGGTCGCCGAGCCGCTCATCTTTGTGGCTACGCCGTTTGGTTTCCCGTACTACTTTGTGTTGTACCTGATCTACAACGTCGCGTACACGTTCTGCACCGCCAACCTGTCGCCGCTTACCATCGAGATGACCGATGACTTCAAGGAGCGTACGTACCTCACCGGCTACAAGCACCTCTTTGGTAACGCCGCCGGCTTCCTGATGGCAGCACTCGTCGGCTTTGGCTTTGGCACCTTCGGCGAGACCAACCCGTTCAGCTACTTCATCATCGCTACGATTAACGCTTCGGTCATGGCAATCTCGCTGCTGTGCGTGTACCTGTCCACGTGGGAGCACACCCCCGAGGAGGTCGCTCAGGAGAAGATCGAGAGCGTCGGCGAGGGTATCAAGAAGTTTTTCATCGACGTTATCTCTACCTTCCGCAACAAGTCCTTCCGCAAGGTCCTGTATGCGCAGGTCTCCACGAAGCTCGCCGCTGCCTGCTGGTCTGCGTGCCTGTCCTTCTTCATCGTCTACTGTCTGCAGATTCCTAAGTCCTACGAGTCCGTGATGGAGATGCCCGGCAAGGTCGTCGCTATCGTCTGCACCGCCATCTGGGTCGCCCTCATGGCCAAGAAGGGCTTCCACAAGTCTTGGTACCTGGCAAACGTCGGTTGCGCCGCGTGCATCATCGCCTACAACTACTTCGCCTTTGGTCAGATCAACGGCACCTCCACGGTCGCCATCGCCATGATCGCCTACCCCATCATCTTCGCCATCTGGAAGTTCTTCTACGTTGGCTTCCAGTATCTGCCCGATGTTCTGCTCAACTACATCCCCGATGTCGATGAGCTCATCACCCTGCGTCGTCGCGAGGGCATCTACAGCTCCGCACAGCAGCTCTGCCAGCAGATTGCCCAGGCTGTTGCCGTCAACGTATGGGCTATCGTCCTTGCTGCCTCCGGCTTCATTCAGACCGCCGGCAACAGCGACGCCGTGACCCAGCCCGCCACCGTGCCTCTGTACATCTGCGGCTACATGCTCATCGGCTGCGCCGGCTTCTTCCTGCTCGCGGCTGTCCTTGCCCGCGGCATCAAGATCGACAAGGAGCAGTGCGACATCCTTTGCGACGAGATCCACCGTGTCAAGGAGGGTGGCAAGATGGCCGACGTCAAGCCCGAGGTCAAGGCGCTTTGCGAGGAGCTCTCCGGCTTTAAGTACGAGGACTGCTTCGCCCACAACAATGTTGGCTTCCAGGACGGCAGCGTAATTCCCGCCGAGTAGGGCAGGCGCATCGTCCAAACCACAGGGCCGTGCCACCGGAGATCCACCGGCGGGTACGGCCCTTTTTTAAAAACGAGTAGTATGAACTTCTGATTACATTTGAGGGAGAGACCCATGGAGACGAACGTTATCTGGCGCAATGCCCGCGCGGCCGTTATCGAGCTCGACGATGGCGGCTACTTTACCTGTGCCGATACGTGGGAGATCTTTGTCAACGATGAGCCCACCGGTACCACGAATACGGTCGAGACCTATGTCGATGGCCTGACCCCCGGCAAGCGCAACCTGATCCGCTTTGTCTGCGGCGAGCGCGAGTTGAGCGTAGGCGTCACCACGCCGGCGGAGCCCTTTACCATCAACGTTCGCGACTGCGGAGCCAAGGGCGATGCCGAGCACGATGACACCACCAACATTCAGGCTGCCATCATGGCCTGCCCCAAGGGCGGGCGCGTGCTGATCCCCGCCGGCAACTACCGCATCAAGTCCCTCTTCCTTAAGAGCAATATCAACATCGAGCTTGCCGAGGGCGCGGTGCTGCTGGCCCGTCACGACCGCGCGGCGCTTGCCTACATTCCGGGCGCGGTCACGGGTGACGAGGGGGCTGGGTACGCCGGCACCGATATGCTGCCCCTGGGCCGTTGGGAAGGCGAGAGCTTTTCGACCTACTGTTCGACCTTTACGGGCCTGAGCGTGCACGACGTGTGCATCTATGGCCGCGGCGCCATCGACGGCCAGACCGATTTTGCCGAGGACAACTGGTGGAATAAGGACTTTAAGAACATCTTCCGTCCCGAGGAGGGCCGCGAGATCGCCCGCCCGCGCATGATCTTCCTGTCCGAGTGCGAAAACGTGAGCCTTGCCGGCTTTACCGTGCGCAACAGCCCGGCGTGGAATATCCATCCCATTCTGTGCGAGCACGTCGATGCCCTGTGCCTGTCCATCGAGGGTCCCAAGAACTCCCACAACACCGACGGCTTCGATCCCGAGAGCTGCGGTTTTGTCCGCATCCTTGGCTGCCAGTTCTCGGTGGGCGACGACTGCATCGCCATCAAGAGCGGCAAATTGGGCATTGAGCCCGAGCTTCGTCCCGCCACGCACGACGTGCTGATCTCGCACTGCTACATGCACGACGGCCACGGCGCCGTGGTGCTGGGATCCGAGGCCGCCGGCGGCATCAAGGACCTCACCGTGAGCAAGTGCCTCTTTGAGCGCACCGACCGCGGCCTGCGCGTCAAGACCCGTCGTGGTCGCGGCAAGGACGCCGTCAACGAGGGCATCACCTTCGAGCACATTCGCATGGATAAGGTGCTCACGCCCTTCGTGGTCAACTCGTTCTACTTCTGCGACAAGGACGGCAAGACCGACTACGTGCAGTCTCGCGAGGCACTGCCCGTCGACGACCGTACGCCCGGCTTTGGCGCCACGACGTTTTGCGATATCGAGGCCACCAACTGCCATGCGGCCGCGGCCTATATCACGGGCCTTCCCGAGAGCAAGGTGACGCGCCTGACGTTCCAGGATGTCCATGTGACCTTTGCCGCCGATGCCGAGCCCTTTGTGCCGGCCATGGCCTGCGGCGTGGAGCCCATGGTGCGCCAGGGCATCATCGCGCAGAACGTGAAAGTCCTCGACCTGCAGAACGTGCGCATCGAGGGTCAGGATGGCGACGAGCTGCAGCTGCAAAACGTCGACAAGGTTATCCGCGCGTAGGGTAGTGCTCCTGCACAAGTGAATACGGCATGTTGAGGCGTGCGACGGTCGGGTCTGCCCGGCTGTCGCACGCAATCTATAGGTGCCGGCATTGCACGGCGGGTGTTCTGTGACAGAAAGCGTAATGACAGATGAGTGGTAAAGAGCAGCTCTTTGAGGTATCGCTCGAACGCGAAGGCGCGTATCGCAGCATTTCGGCGGCGCTCGAGGCGGCGGAGCGGTGCGTGTCCGATACGACCGTGCCGGTGCGTGTGCTGGTGGCGCCGGGCGAGTATCGCGAGCAGGTTGAAATTCGTCGTCCGCATGTGACGCTCGAGGGCGAGACGGCCGACAGCGTGCGTATCGTGGGAGGCCTGGGTGCCAAGATGCCTTCGGAAGATGGTAGCGGCCAGGATGGAAGACTCGGCACCTTCCGTACGTACACGGTGCTGGTCGATGCCGACGACGTGACGCTTGCGGGTCTAACAATCGAAAACAACGCCGGTGATGGGCGCGAGGTCGGCCAGGCGATTGCCCTGTATGCCGATGGTGACCGCCTGGTTGTCGATGCCTGCTGCATTAAGGGACACCAGGACACGCTCTTTTTGGGGCCGCTGCCGCCGCGCGAGGCCAAGCCGGGCGGCTTTATAGGCCCCAAGCAGTTCGCCCCGCGCCGCGTGGGGCGGCAGTATTTTCGACGTTGCCGGATCGAGGGCGATGTCGACTTTATCTTTGGCGGCGCGCGTGCCTACTTTGAGGGGTGTGAGATTCGCTCGCTCAACCGCGATATGGATGTCAACGGGTATGTAACGGCAGCCTCCACGCCTCAGGGCGAGCCGTACGGATTTGTGTTTCATGGCTGTTCGTTTACAGCCGATGAGGGCATTGCCCCCGGATCGGTCTATCTGGGTCGTCCATGGCGCGAGTGGGCCCAGACCGTTTTGCTCGAATGCTGGCTGGGCCCCCATATTTCACTCGAGGGTTGGTGGGATTGGAATAAGCTAGCGGCACATGACGGCACCCTGTATGCCGGCGGTACCCTGTTTGGCCCGGCGGGTGATACTGCCGCCTGGGTGCCGTGGGCGCATTGCCTGACCGGCCAGGATTCCGAACGCTATGCGCGTGACCGAGTGCTTGCCGGCACGGATGGTTGGGATCCCGAGGGCGGCGACGGTGATGCGGTAGAGACGGCCGGGCTATCCGCCAATGGCCGCACCGTGCACATCGAGACGTACTACGAGGACGAACCTGCGCTGCGCGCCCGACTGAAGCGCGAGGGGCGCTCGGCCGCATTTACGGGCAAGACCCCCACAGACTTTGAGGCATGGAAGGCTGCGACCAGGACTCGTCTGTACGATATTTTGGGTCTTTCGCTTATGGACCGCGCCCCGATTGAGATTCGTGAGCTCAATCGCGTGCGGGTTGCCGGCAGCATCGTGCGTACTCATGCGGTGTTGCAGGTTGAGCACGATGTGTGGATGCCGTTTTACCTGTTGGAGCCGTCCCGCCCCAAGCTTGACGAGCGGGGACTCAAGCGCTGCTATATCTGCCCGCATGGTCACCAGGGGGCGGGTGCTGCAAGCATAGCCGGCGTTGCGGGCGTGCCGGCGGTCGACGATGCCGTGCGTAAGTTCAATTACGACTACGGTCTGCGTTTGGCGCGCATGGGTTATGTGACCGTCTGCCCCGATGCGCGTGGTTGGGGATACCGTCGTGACTGGAAGGGTCAGGGCGACGACGAGAACAGCTACCTGCGCGGTACGTGTCTGAATCAAGCACGTATGGTCGAGCCGCTGGGTCTTACGGTCGCGGGCCTCAACGCCTGGGACAACATGCGCTTGATTGATTACTTGGAGACACGCGGTGACATTGCCATGGACGACCTGGGCTGCTTTGGTTTTTCGGGCGGCGGTTACATGACGTTGTACCTGTCCGCGCTCGACCCGCGCGTGCGCAAGGCGTTTGTCTCGGGCTATCTGTACGGCGTTGATGATTCGCTACTGCACCTCAACGGCAATTGCAGCTGCAATTACACGCCTGGACTCTGGCGTCTGCTCGACATGGGCGACATTGCATCGCTTGTCGCGCCACGGCCGCTCTTGGTTCAGAGCTGCGAGAAAGACCATCTCAACGGCGCCCGCGGGCTTGCGAACGTAGACGAGCAGCTCGATATCGTTCGCGACGCCTACGCGCTGCTGGGCAAGGACGAAAACCTTCTGCACGAGGTCTGCCCGGGTGGACACCACCTGGGCGTGGCGCATCTTGCCGAGGATATCGAATGGCTCGATTCGCAAGTTGCGGAATGCGCCCACGCATAGCCCCTCGGATGTTGCGAATGAACGGTATGTACCTGTATGACCGCCGGTGTGCGGGTGAGGAGAAGAATATGGAAACGAAAAACTTGAGCGAATCGACCATCTGCTGCTTTGGCGATTCGACCACCTGGGGCGATAACGGATGCGGCGGGGGAGGCAACGATATCTCCTGGACTTCGCACCTGGGTGCGCTGCTGGGCGGCGCTACGATCGAGAACTTTGGTATTAAGGGTTCGCGTATTGCCGTCAAGGCCGACCGTAGCGATTCGTTTGTCGAGCGCTTGGACGGCATCGATCACACGGCAGATATCTGCATCGTCTTTGGCGGCGTTAACGACTTTAGCCGTAACGTGCCGCTGGGAGAGCTGGGCAGCACGGACGTGCACGAGTTCTACGGTGCGCTCGACTACCTGATCCGCACCATCACGGCGCGCTCGCCTCAGGCAAAGCTGGTGTTTATGACGCCGTGCAAGACGAGCGGCAAACACGAGAAGGATATTCCGGCAAGCAACGAGGCCAACCATCTGGGCCTGACGCAAGACGCCTATGTGCGCGCGATGCTGGAGGTCTGCGATCGCTACTCGGTGCCGGTGATCGACCTGTATGCGCAAAGCGGCATCAGCCCGTTTTTGCCGGAGCACCGCAAGCTCTACATGCCGGACGGTCTGCATTACAGCCCTGCCGGCTATGAGCGCCTGGCGCATCGCATCGCTGCGGGCCTCACCGCCGTTTGCCGTTAAAAGTTTGCCGTTCACGGGGATTATAGGGTTAACGTTCACCCTATAATCCCCGTTCGCGTTACACTAGGGGAAACGTTCACCCATCAATAACGTCAGAGGGGACAGCAATGGGTTGCAATCAGATTCTGGACCGTTATATCGAGCAGTTGATCGAGACCTCTACGCCTCAGGCGCCGGCCTGGAATATCGAAAAGCTTCGCGCCGGCAAGGAGAACACCTGGAATTACATTGACGGCTGCATGATCAAGGCACTCATCGAGCTGTACGAGATCACCGGCGAGCAGCGTTACCTGACCTTCGCCGACGACTATATCGACTTCTTTGTCCAGGATGACGGCACCATCAAGCATTACGATCCCCAGGAGTACAACCTCGACAACGTCAACGCGGGCAAAACCCTCTACAAACTCTATGACCTGGTGGGCAAGCCCAAGTACCGTGCCGCCATGGATACCATCTATCGTCAGCTCGAAACCCAGCCGCGTACCAAAGAGGGTGTGTTTTGGCACAAGGCCGTCTATCCCAACCAGATCTGGCTCGACGGCATGTATATGGCCCAGCCGTTCTACATGCAATACGAGCTGAGCTTCCACAACCGTCGCGCCTGTTCGGACAGCTTCCATATGTTCCAGGTCGTGCATGACCTGATGCGCAACCCCCTCAACGGTCTGTACTATCACGCTTACGACGCGAGCCGCAAGCAGTTCTGGTGCGACCCGGTCACCGGTCTTTCGGCCAACTTCTGGCTGCGCGCCGAGGGCTGGTTTGCCATGGCGCTCATCGATACCTGGGAGCTCATGCCGCCCTCGATGTCGGCCGAGAAGGACGAGATCCGCAAGATGTTCCACGACCTGATCGACGCCATGCTGCCGTATCAGGACGAGAAGACCGGCATGTGGCACCAGGTCATCAACCTGCCCAACATCGCCCCCAACTATCTGGAGGAGTCGGGCAGCGCCATCTTTGCCAACGCCATCATGAAGGGCGTGCGCCTGGGCGTGCTGGGCGAGCGCTACTACCAGTACGGCCGTCGCGCTTTTGATGGCATCTGCGATACGTGCCTGTCCGAGCGCGACGGGCAGTTGGCGCTCGACAACATCTGCCTGGTGGCGGGTCTTGGCAACACCGCGCACCGCGAGGGCACGTTTGGCTACTACATGAGCGAGCCCGTCGTCAAAAACGACGCGAAGGGCGTGGCGCCGCTGGTGCTCGCCTATATCGAGACCATGCATCATGACAAGTTGGCCGGTAAGCGCGATCCGCTCGCCCCCTCGGGCGTCTGCTCCATCGACGACCCGTTTGGCGGCTACACGCCGGGCATCAATGCGTGCAAGGAGGCCTAGGCATGGCGCAGTCGAAAGGCGCGCTGAGCGTCGGTGTGCGCCTGCACGACCTGCCCGAGGGTACGGTCGAGGAGCGCATTCGCATGGCAGGCAAACTGGGTTTCTCGTGCATCCAGCTGCCGAGCAAAGTACTCTACAAGTCCTTTGGCATTAACCGTTCCGGCCTTACGCACGAACTCGCCGACCATCTGCGCGAGGTGCTCGACACCAACGGCGTGCAGGTGGCGGTGCTCGGCTGCTATAAAAACCTGGCAACGCCCGATCAGAATCAGCTGGTGGATACCTATGCCGAGTACGAGGCGTGCCTGAGGTTCGCGCGCTGGCTTGGGGGCTGTCCGGTGGGGACCGAGACGGGGCGCCCCAACGCGCAGAACAAGATGGCCGATGACCGTTTTTCGGCCGCTGCGCTCGATACGTTTTGCAAAGGACTCGCACGCGTGTGCTCGATGGCCGAAAAGGAGGGCGGCGAGCTTCTGATCGAGCCCGGTTGGAACGAGATCGTCAATACGCCCGAGCGCTGCCGCGAGGTTCTGGAGCGCGTTTCGAGCACCGCACTCGGCGTGATCTACGATCCGGTGTCGCTACTGCATCCCACGATCGTCGGTGAGGCTTCCGAGCAGGTGTCGCGCATGTTGCACCTGTGCGGCAGCAAGATTCGCGTGCTGCATGCCAAGGACTACGAGATCGTAGACAACGAGGACCAGGATGGCTGGTGTGATGGCTCGGGCTCTCGTTTGGTATGCCACGGCGCCTGTACGTGCGGAAACTTTGATTTTGAGGCTATTGCCGCTTGGGCCGCGGCCGCGCGACCGGGCATTATGACCGTTATCGAGAACAGCACACCGTCCACGGTCGAGCGTTCGCGCGACGAGCTGCTGCGCATGGGGCACAGCGTGATGTGCAAGCACGTGATTCTGTAACGAAACAGGCTGGGCGAAAGAGATTGCCGTAGAGGTCAAAGAGGGGTACCGATGGCTATTCATATTGTTGAGGAAGCGAACCGTTGCCTTGGGTGCAAAAAGGCGTTCTGTCAGCTTAAAGGCTGTCCGGTTCAGACGCCTATCCCGCAGATCATCGACCTGTTTAAGCAGCGTCGTCTGGAAGAGGCAGGTGAGCTGCTGTTCCAGAACAACCCCATGAGCGCGGTCTGCTCCATGATCTGCAACCATTCGGGCCAGTGCGAGGGCGCGTGCATTCAGGGCCGCAAGGGCGCACCGGTGCATTTTTCGAGTATCGAGAACTATATCTCGACGGCATATTTGGACCGTAAGGAGTGGAAGCCCGCGCCGTCGTGCGGCAAGCAGGTTGCCGTGGTCGGTTCCGGTCCTGCCGGCATTACCGTGGCCATTAAGATGGCCCAGCTGGGCTGTGCCGTCACGGTGTTTGAGCAACGCCCCGAGATCGGCGGCGTGCTGGAGTACGGCATCCCCGAGTTTCGCCTGCCCCGTGCTCTCGTGCAAAAGTACCGTCACGTGATGTGCTCGCTTGGCGTACGCGTCCGTCCCTCGACCACCATTGGCGGCGCGCTGCATATCGACGACCTGTTGCGCGACGGCTACGATGCGGTCTTTGTCGGTACCGGTACCTGGCGCGCCCGCAAGCTGGGTATTCCCGGCGAGTCGCGCGGTAACGTACTGTTTGGTATCGATTACCTGGTCGATCCCACGAGCGTGGCGATCGGTCAGAACGTGGCGGTTATCGGCGCCGGCAACGTGGCCATGGATGTTGCCCGCACGGCTCTGCGCTCGGGCGCTCGCAAGGTTACCGTGTATGCCCGATCGCGCCATATCTCGGCCATCGATGACGAGGTGGAGCTGACCGAGCTTGACGGTGCCGAGATCGTGCGCGGCAAGGCGATCTGCGCCATCGACGATAACGGTCCGGTTTTCGAGACGGCTATCTTTGACGAGGACGACAACGTGGTGGGCTACGAGGAAGAACTTGACCATGTGCCCGCCGACACGGTTGTGATTGCGGCCTCGCAAGTGCCTAAGGACAAGCTGGTGCTTACGACGGGCGGTCTGGAGACCGACCATCGCGGTCTTCTTTCGGTCGATGAGTGCGGCATGACCACCGTGCCGGGCGTCTTTGCCGCCGGTGACGTGGTCAACGGCCCGCTCACCGTGGTCCATGCCGTAGCCGGCGCCAAGCTCGCCGTCGAAGGCATGACCAGCTATCTGGGCCTCTAACTCCACCCCGCCCATCAGTTGCGGTGGAATACGGACTGTTTTGGCTGTCAAAGGCCTTATCTACTCCGTATTCCACCGCAACTTTTTGTGGGCTGAGTAAAAGCCGGGGGAGCGTGTACGGTCGGGTACAGCGCAGTTGCTGATACGATAAGTACGTTAGCAACTGCCGCCGAGCGGCTCAAACGAAAGGAACCCTGTATGGAGTCTTCCGCCTACCCGATGCTCTTTAGCCCGATCAAGGTCGGTACGACCGAGGTCAAGAACCGCGTCTTTATGCCGCCGGTGTCCACGAACCTGGCCGATCATGGCTATGTGACCGACGACTTGGTCGATCATTACCGTGCCCGTGCCAAGGGCGGCGTTGGCCTGATCATCACCGAGGTCGTGACGGTCGAGCCCACCTATACCTATCTACCGGGTGACATGTGCTGCTACGACGACACGTTTATCCCTGGCTGGGAAAAGCTCGCCGCGGCCGTCCACGAGTATGGCTGCAAGATCATGCCGCAGCTCTTCCATCCCGCCTACATGGCCTTTAACATTCCGGGCACGCCGCGCCTGATCGCTCCGTCCTTTGTGGGCCCGTCCTATGCCCGCGAGGCGCCGCGCCCCATCACGGTCGATGAGATCCACGAGCTCACGCATCAGTTTGGCGACGCTGCCGTGCGCATGCAGAAGGCCGGTGTCGACGGCGTCGAGGTCCATGCGGCACACGCCCACGGCATGCTCGGCGGCTTTTTGACCCCGCTCTATAACAAGCGCACCGACGAGTACGGCGGCTCGCTCGACGCCCGCATGCGCTTCCTGCTCGAGGTCATCGCCGAGATTCGCGAGCGCTGCGGCAAGGACTTTATCATCGACGTCCGTATCTCGGGCGACGAGTACACCGATGGCGGCCTGACCCTCAACGACATGATCTATGTCTCGCGTCGCTTGGAGAAGGCCGGCGTCGACATGATCCACGTGTCGGGCGGCACTACCATCAAGCGCGGCTCCGCCATTCCCGCCGCCGGCACGCAGCAGGCCTCGCACGCCGCCTGCTCGCGCGAGATCAAGAAGCACGTCAACATTCCCGTTGCCACGGTCGGCCGCATTAACGAGGCATGGATCGCCGAGGAGCTGATCGAGGACGGCGCTGCCGACATTTGCATGATGGGCCGCGCCAATCTGTGCGATGCCGAGTTCTGCAACAAGGCTGCTGCCGGCAACGCCGACGACATCCGCCCCTGCATCGGTTGCCTGCGCTGCCTGAACGGCATCATGTTCGGCAAGCGCATCTCCTGCACCGTCAACCCGGACGTGGAGCGCGACGAGGCCGGCTATGAGCCTGCCGCCGAGGCAAAGAACGTGCTCGTTGTGGGTGCCGGTCCCGCAGGCATGGAGGCAGCCTACATTGCCGCCAAGCGCGGCCATAACGTGGTGCTCGTGGATAAGCAGGACGAGCCGGGCGGCGAGATGCGCATTGCGGCCGTTCCGCCGGCAAAGCAGGAGCTCACGCGCGTGATCAAGTATCAGTACCGTCGCCTGGCCGAGGCCGGCGTCACGTGCGTCTTTGGTACCGAGCTTTCGGCCGAGGACATCCAGCGCGACTACGCGGGCTACGAGGTTGTCCTGGCTTATGGCGCCGAACCCATCGCCCCGGCCTTTATGCAGGGCTTTAAGCAGGTCATGACGGCTGACGACCTGCTGGGTGGCAAGGCTTTCCCGGGCAAGAAGATCGTCATTGTGGGCGGCGGCACCGTTGGTTGCGAGACGGCCGATTACCTGGCCCCGTTGGTCAACGACCTGTCGCCGGCCAACCGCGATGTCACCGTCATCGAGATGACCAAGACGCTCGCCGCCAACGAGGGCGGCGCCGGCCGCGCGGTGCTCATCACGCGCATGCTCTCCAAGGGTGTTCACGTGCTGACCGAGGCCAAGGTGACCGAGATTACCGAGGACGCTATCAGCTACGAGAAGGACGGCGAGGTCCACACCATCGCCGATGCCGATACGCTGGTGCTTGCCATGGGCTACCGCCCCAATACCAAGCTGGCCGATGACCTTGCCGCTGCCGGCGTTGCCACCCACGTGCTGGGCGATGCCCAGAAGTGCGGCAACATCCGTGATGCCATCGGCGACGGCTACAAGGTCGCCTGCGAGCTGTAGGCTCTTGGCAAATAGGGGAGCGGCCGCCTTGCGGTGACTCAAGCGATAGCCAATCAAAAAAGGCGCCGCGACACATGGATCGTCGCGGCGCCTTTTGTCTGGCGGTTTGTTGGGGGTCGGTGCGCCCCGTGGGCCTTATTACAGGCTCAAGATCTCCTTGACCTTGGCGATGATGGCCTCGTCGGTGGCGTTGGCAAAGAAGTACTCCTGGAAGTGCTCACCAGCGAGGGCGCCCTTCACCAGATCCTGATCGATCTCGCCCAGGACGTCGACGAGCGGACGCATGGTCACAGCGCGCACGCCATCGAGGATCTTCTTGTTGCGCTGCTCGGGCTCAACGCGCTCGGCGGGGTAGCCGTTACCCGAACCAAAGCCAAAGAGCTTCTCGAAGGTGTACTCGAGGTTGAGCTCCTGGCCCCAGCCGTTCTTGAGGGCGAAGGGCATGGCGACGGCATTGCCATCGTTGACCTGGGCAAAGGTGTAGGCATCCAGCGGGTCGGCAACGTGGCCGCACAGCACGCCGGGGAAGGAGTTGCAGGCGAGCATGGCGCCCTCGCCGGTGCCGCATCCGGTCACGACGTAGTCGGCAGCGCCGGAGTTGAGCAGCACGGCGGCAAGAATGCCGTTCTGCACGTAGGTGAGGGGCTTGGAGTCGGCGTCGGCATACATGCCATAGTTAAAGACAGTGTGGCCCATGGGCTCGACAACCTTCTTAAGGGCAGCCTCGATCATAGGGTTCTTGGAGTTCTGAGAATTCTCATTAATCAGAGCGATCTTCATTTGAGTCAACCTTTCTACCAATTGTTTTCTTTTTTTGTTTCTGCTCGCGGGCGGCGGCTAATCCAACCCGAAGTTGGTTTTGCGGGCGGTGGACGATAAGGTCTGTCGCGAGTTCCGCACGAGCCGGAAAGCACTTAATGTGCTTTCCGTGCGAGCAGGACTGTTTGAGCAGCAGACCTTATCGTCCACCGCCTCGCCCGAATGCCCTATTGCGGCTGTTTGCCGATGTAGGCGAGGATGCCGCCGTCCACGTACAGAATGTGCCCGTTGACGAAGTTCGATGCATCGGAAGCCAAGAACACGGCGGGGCCCTTCAGGTCCTCGGGCGTGCCCCAACGGGCGGCCGGCGTCTTGGCAATGATGAACTGGTCAAACGGATGACGGCTGCCATCGGGTTGCGTCTCGCGCAGCGGTGCGGTCTGCGGGGTAGCGATGTAGCCCGGCCCAATGCCGTTGCACTGGATGTTGGCCTCGCCAAACTCGGAGCAGATGTTCTTGGTGAGCATCTTGAGTCCGCCCTTGGCGGCGGCATAGCCGGCGATGGTCTCGCGGCCGAGCTCGCTCATCATGGAGCAGATGTTGATGATCTTGCCGTGACCCTTGGCGATCATGCCCGGCAGGCAGGCCTTGGACACGATAAACGGGGCATTGAGGTCGATGTCGACGACGCGACGGAAGTCCTCGGCGCTCATGTCGAGCATCGGGGTGCGCTGGATGACGCCGGCGTTGTTGACCAGGATGTCGGGCGTGGTGCCAAAATCGGCCTCGATCTTGGCGATGAGCTCGGCGACGGCGGCCTCATCGGTGACGTCGGCAACATAGCCGTGAGCATCAAAGCCCAGCTCGCGGTAGTGCTTCTCGGCTTCGGCAACCTTGTCGGCGTGACGGGCGTTAAAGGCAATCTTGGCGCCTGCCTCTCCGAGCGCCTCGGCAATGGCCATGCCGATGCCATAGGTGGCGCCGGTCACGAGCGCGACCTTGCCGTCCAGGCGGAAGCTGTCCATAAGATCAGACATAGCAATCCTTCCAAAAGAAACGTTCATCTATATAAGTCTTGCTTTTCGTACAAGCTCAGTATATGTGAAGTAGGGTAATAAACCCTCCCATTCTCCGAAAAATAGGTGAACGTTCACTTTTAAAAGGTAAACGGTGAATTCGCCCTGCTGTGCGGACGGCTCGATTGTCCTGATCGAGGAGGGCAAGCTCGAGAGACAAGTGGGCACGGGCTGCCCGTTGGCCCCGCGCGTAGTGCTACTTTTCAAACGCGGCGCGCGCAAAGTGCCGGGTGAACAACTTACTGGCGATGCCGGCGACGTTGCCTAAGATCAGCGCCGAGATAGCGGTGGTCACGTCTGGTCACGTCAAAGCCGCCTAAGTTGTGCATGGGTGCCAGCGGCCCTTATTTCACCGCAACTGAGGGTATGGGGGATGCGATAGTATTACGTGATGAGATTCGACAAACCGTGGGCTTCATTCGAGGGCTTTATGGAACAGCACCAGCATTATCAGAGCCTGCAAGATCAGGCATACAACGCATTGCGCTCTAAGATCATCTATGCCGAGCTCAAGCCCGGCACGCGCCTTTCGGCGATTGGTCTGGAAAAGGAGACGGGAATCGGGCGCACGCCCATTCGCGAGTCCTTTGTGCGCCTGCGCGAGCAAGAGCTGGTGGAAACGCGTCCCAAAAGCGGCACCTATGTCTCAAAAATCAGCATGGAGCGCGCCGAGAACGCCTGTTTCTTGCGCGAGAAACTCGAGAGAAGTGTGCTCATTAAATGCTGCTCTGCCGCCACGCCCGAGCAAAAGCATCGGCTCGAGCAGATTCTTGCCGAGTCCGAGTCACTCGATCATCGTGAAACGCGTCGCTTTTTCGATCTGGACAACCTGTTCCATGAGACGTGTTTTGAGATTGCCGGCCGCCACATGTTGTGGGATTGGATGAAGAGCGTCAACACGCATTTCGAGCGATACAACTGGTTGCGTATGGTGTCGCAGGATCTGGATTGGGAGCCGATTCGTCGGCAGCATCGCCGGATTCTCGAGGCCATTAAGAAGGGCGATACCGACACGGCGAGCTATCTGGCAGAGACGCATTTGCATCTAATGCCCGAGGAGCAGGGTCCGGTTATCGCCTTGCATCCCGACTACTTTGAGCTGTCCAAAGACTCGGCCATCTAATCCGTTCCCCTAATTAGTTGCGGTGAAATAGGGACTGTTTTGCGGCTTTGGCGGCGTAAGCAGTCCGTATTTCACCGCAAGTGCGGGGGTGCAATCGGGGCATGAAAAGGCTGCGGCGCCGCTTGGAGGAAAAGACCGGAAGCAAGGGTCCATTCCTCCAGACGGTGCCGCAGCTGTTTTGGTGGCTTGGCTTTTGTCGAAGTGGCTCAGCTGGGCGCGACTGCCAGCCGAGTAGGCAAAGCGGCTCGGGCGCGTGTCGCTTCCGTCACGTTCTATCAGCATACAAGACGGTTTCGGTTCTTGTTCGTGACGGAAACGGCGCGCTTCCGAGCCGCTTTAAAAGAAAGGGGGCGAGGTCTAGGGCACGCCCCCTTTCACGATAGAGAGCTAAACCTAGCCGCGGACCTTCTTGACGACGTCCATGGCCTCGCGGGCGATCTGTTCGACCTTGGAGAAGTCGCCGTCGGCGAACAGGGCGGGCTTGACCATCCAGGTGCCACCGCAGGCGATGATGGCGGAGGAGCTCAGGTACTCCTCGACGTTGGCAGTGCTCACGCCGCCGGTGGGCATAAAGCGATGGCCGACAAACGGAGCGGCGAGGGCCTTGATGGTGTTCAGGCCACCATACTGAGCCGCGGGGAAGAACTTGGTGACCTTGAGCCCCAGGTTCTCGGCGGCGGTAACCTCGGAGGGGGTCACGGTGCCGGGAAGGACGGGCAAGTCGATGTCGATGCAGTGCTTCACGACGTCCTCGTTGTAACCCGGGGAGACGATGAACTTGGCACCGGCGGCGCGGGCCTGCTCAACCTGCTCGACAGTCAGGACGGTGCCGGCGCCGACGCACATCTCGGGCTCGGCCTCAGCCATGGCGGCGATGCACTCGGCGGCGCAGGCGGTGCGGAAGGTGACCTCGGCGGACTTCATGCCAGCTGCCATAAGGGCGTGGGCGAGCGGTGCGGCGTCCTCGACCTTATCGAGCACGACGACCGGCACGATGCCCAGGGACTCAAGCGTGGTGTAGAACTGATCGAACATAGTGTTCCTTTCGATGTGAGGCGCGCACGGGCGCGTGATTGCCAAATATGCTGGTCATGAGCCGGTTTTGGATTGGTTATCGGAGGCACTGCTTGGGGTCACAAGCAATTCCAAAACCGGCTGCGCGACCAGTCGTGTAGGGAATGCCAGACAAAACCGGAATGGGACTGGTGGTTTTGTCCGACCGGAGAAATCGGGGAGCGGGTCGCAGAGGTATGGGTATGGAAAGCTGCGGCCCGCGGAATGGGGACGGCTTAGCGCGCGACGCGGGTGCCACCGTCGGCGGCGGATGCCACGGCTGCGATCTCGTCTGCGGTCACCAGGTTGGAATCGCCCTTGATGGTGAGCTTGAGGATCGAGGCCGCAATCGCGTAGTTGACGGCGTCCTGCGGGGCAAAGTCGTTGATGAGGGCATGGACGAGGCCGGCGTTGAAAGCGTCGCCGGCGGCAACGCCCTCGAGCACGTGCACGTCGTGGGCGGGGGAGAACCAGTGCTCGCCGCTCTCGGCGTCATAGAGCATGCCCATCCAGATGGAGCGCTCGACGCAGGAGATGTTGCGGACGACCGAGGCGACCTTCTTGCAACCGTACTCGGCGCAGATCTGACGGGCCATCTCGACGTAGGTGTCGCGTTCCTCGATGCCGTGGGCAAGGGAGCCGGAGACGCAGGTCATACCGAGGCCGGCAGGAGCGTCCTCGTCGTTGGCAATGCAGATGTCAACGAGCGGCAGGAGTTCCTTCATGGTGGCCTGCGACTTCTCGGGCGACCACATCTTGCCGCGATAGTTCACGTCGCACACGGTGGCGATGCCTTTGGCGCGGCAGGCGGTGAGGGCATCCTTGCAGGCGGCGGCCATCTCGTCGGAGACGGCGGGCGTCACGCCGGAGAAGTAGAAGACATCGACACCCTTGAGGATCTCGTCCCAGTCAAAGACGTCGCGCTTGGCCATGTTGATGGCAGAGTACTTGCGGTCGTAGACGCAGCCGTTGCCGCGCTGCGAGGCGCCGACCTCAAACACATAGGAGCCAAGACGGTCGCCCTGGCGCACGACGCGCGAGGTATCGACGTCGTAGACCTTCAGCGAACGCAGGGCGCACTCGCCCAGACGGTTGGCCGGGACAACGGAGACGTAAGCTGCCTTGTCACCCTGGTAGGCCAGGGAAAGCGCGGTGTTGGCTTCGGCGCCGCCGTAGCGGACATCAAACTCGGTCGCCTGCTCAATGCGCAGATGGTCTTTGGGCGAGAGCCTCATCATGATCTCGCCGAAGGTAAGAACCGTTTTACCCATGGTCGCGCAGCTCCTTCTTACTCGTGCGTACACCTTTGATATGGCGTTGGGACGGAGGTGCCAAGACGGTAGGGTACATCTTTGCACCTCCGTGCCAACGCTTGCCGAAATCGGTTTACGAAATCGGTTTCGTTTCGAGTTGTAGTATACTCACCTACAGCGTTTTGCAAGCGAGATTTTTAAAAAAATGCCTAAAATGGCTCAGACTGCCGACAATTGGGAAACGGGGTGCGCTATGGCGCAGATGAGAATCAAGGACATTGCCGCCGAGGCGGGCGTGAGCCCGGCCACGGTCTCGCGCTATCTCAACAACCGCCCCGGGCAGATGACCGAGGAAACCCGTGCTCGCATCGCGGCAGTTATCGAGCGCACCGGCTATCGTCCACGTGCCGCCGCGCGCAATCTGCGCAGCTCGCGTACCAACCTCATCGGCGTGATCTTGGCCGACATTGCTAACCCGTTCTCCAGCGCCATGCTCGAAGGGCTTTCCGCCAGCGCCGCCGCGCGCGGCTGCTCGCTCATGACGGCCATTAGCGGCAACGACCCCGCCAAGGAGGCAGAGTCGCTCACCAGACTTATCGATGCCGGCGTGGACGGCCTGGTCGTCAATACCTGCGGAGGCAACGACAAGGCGATCGCCGAGGCTGCGGGACGCCTGCCCGTCGTGCTGCTCGACCGCGATGTTGCCGACGGCGGTGTCGATCTGGTGACCTCCAACAACCGTGAGCTGGTCGCCGGCCTGGTAGACGCCTTGGCCTCTGCGGGCAGCGAGCGCCTGTGCCTGCTCACCGAGGCAAGCGACGACAGCCCCGTGCGTCGCGAACGCGCCGAGGCGTTTGCCGACGAGCTTTCGCGCCGCGGTCTTGCGGGCGAGGTCGTCACCCTGGCCGACGGTGGCGTCGAGGGTGTCAGTCGCCTGGACGAGACCATCCGCGGCTATGCGGGTAAAAAGCTCGGCCTCATTGCCGTCAACGGTCTGGTCTTCCTGCGCCTGACCGAGGCGCTGGCACAGTTGGGACCTTCGTTGCCGGCGGGTCTCAAGATCGCAACGTTTGACGACTATCCCTGGAACCACGTGCTCTTTGGCGGTGTGACCACGGCCGCGCAGGACACCCTCACCATTGCCGAGCGCGTGGTCGAGCGCCTGTCCGAGCGCATCGACGTCGTTACCACTACGGTGGGCGACGCCGCAAAGCTCGCCCCCAAGCGCATCGAGGTCCCCGGCCACATCGAACACCGCGCTTCGACCTCGCGCTAACTACTCGTTCGCAACTGCCTGTTCGCACACGTTTTTTGAGCGCTTGATACGCTTTAACCCTGCGGAAACATTTTTCTGCGATAGTATCTGCGATATAGACCAGTCGAAACCCGCCCGAAAGAAAGGGGAGCGACATGAACCAGCAGAACATCGATTACGTACTCCGCTCTGTAGAGCAGCGTGACATCCGCTTTGTGCGTCTGTGGTTTGTCGACATTCTCGGCCGCCTCAAGAACTTTGCCATTAGTCCCGAGGACCTCGAGGTCGCTTTTGAGGAGGGT
Source organism: Collinsella aerofaciens (assembly GCF_009876115.1). Classification (GTDB taxonomy): domain Bacteria; phylum Actinomycetota; class Coriobacteriia; order Coriobacteriales; family Coriobacteriaceae; genus Collinsella; species Collinsella aerofaciens_N. The sequence goes on from NZ_WWSY01000005.1 coordinate 35,442, forward strand.
ATCGGCTTTGACGGCTCCGCCATCGAGGGCTTTGCCACGCCCGAGGAAGCCGACATGCTGGCGTTCCCCGATGCTTCGACCTTCCAGATCCTGCCGTGGCGCCCGAGCCACAACGGCGTCGCCCGCGTGTTCTGTGACGTGTGCACTCCCGATCGCAAGCCGTTTGCCGGCGACCCGCGCGATGCCCTGCGCCGCATGTTTCGCAAGGCCGAGAAAGCTGGCTATCTGCTCAACGTGGGCGCCGAGCTGGAGTATTACTACTTCCCCGACGAGCACACCCCCGAGCCGCTCGACAACGTGGGCTACTTCGATCTTTCGGTGAGCGACGCCGCCCGCGACCTGCGCCGCAACACGGTCCTCACGCTCGAGAAGATGTCCGTGCCCGTGGAGTACACCTTCCACGCCGCTGGCCGCTCGCAGCACGGCATGAGCCTGCGTCACGCCGAGGCCTTAAGCATGTCCGACGCCATCACCACGGCCAAGCTCATCATTAAGCAGCAAGCCTACGAGAGCGGTTGCCACGCCTCCTTTATGCCCAAGCCGTTGGCGGGTGAGGATGGCAGTGCTATGTTCCTGTGCCAGTCGCTGTTCGACCATGACGGCAACAACGTCTTTTGGGGCGAGGACGACGAGAAGTACCACCTCTCCGAAATCGCCAAGCACTACATGGCCGGCATCCTGGCGCACGCGCGCGAGATCAGCGCTATCACTAACCCCACGGTCAACTCGTATAAGCGCATCACCACGGGTGGCGACTCCGTGCCGCAGTACGCCACGTGGGGCCTGCGCAACCGCGCGAGTATGGTCCGCATCCCGGTCTACAAGCCCGGCAAGCAGCTGTCCACGCGCATCGAGCTTCGCAGCCCCGACCCCATGGCCAACCCGTACTTGGTCAACGCCGTCACGCTAGCGGCCGGTCTGGACGGCATCGAGCGCAAGCTGGAACTCCCGCCCGAGGCAACTGCCGAGACGCTCAAGCTTACCGACCGTCAGATGGTCGAGGCCGGCTACATGCCGCTGCCGCGCTCGCTCAAAGAGGCACTCGACGTGTTTGAGGACTCGCAGTTTATGAAGGATGCCCTCGGCGAGCACATCCACAGCTTCTTCCTCAAAAAGAAGCGCGCCGAGTGGCATAAGTTTGAGTCTACGATCACCGAGTGGGAGATCAAGCACTACCTGGCGAACTCCTAATCACGCTGGCTTGTTCCAGTACGATTGAGCTCATTTCTTTGGAGGCCGATATGTCCGAAAAGAGTGCCCTGTTCATGGCGCGCACGACGCGCTTCCACGAGTTTGCCCGCAGCTTGACGACTACCCTGGGTGTCGAGGTGAGCCTGGCAACCCCTGATTCGCCAACTGCGGCGCACGACTTTGACCTGCTGATCCTCGATTCCGATGGCATCCGCAGCGACCGCATCGATCAGATTGCCAAGTGGCTCGACGACCGCGGCGGCGTCCCCATGCTGGTAATCGTCGACGACGAGGCGCTCGGTACCCTGCGCCTGCCCAATCACGCGCATGCCGACTTTGTATGCCCCACGGCGACGCCCAACGAGCTCAAGGCTCGCGCGCAGCGCCTGATGGGCGAGGAGGAGACCGTTACCGCCGACGATGTGCTCAACATCGATAACCTCGAGATCAACCTGGCTACCTACCAGGTGACGCTCGATAACGAGCCCATCGACCTGACGCTGATGGAGTACTCGCTGCTGAGCTTTTTGGCGACGCATCCCAACCGTGCCTACAGCCGCGAGGTGCTGCTGCACCGCGTGTGGGGCTTTGAGTACTGCGGCGGCACGCGCACCGTCGACGTGCACATCCGACGCATCCGCTCCAAGGTGGGCCCGCAGATCGCGGCACACATCACCACCGTCCGCGGCGTGGGCTATCTGTTTAAGGACTAGCAAGTAAATAGAGGGCAATGTGAGGGTACCGGAGATTTCTCCAGTACCCTTTTCTCGTTTAGGGCGATAAGAAGACCTTTTACCGATTAAAAGTGTGTCAGTAAAAACAATATCAAACGTATAGCACTATCTCACGAATATCATTTAGTTACCGTATCTCCCTACTGCACGGATGGAGGAAGAAATGCGTTATTCGAGAAAGGTGATTGTCGGATTCATAGTATTGCTTGCCGTCCTGATGTCTCCAAGGTTGGTTTTTGGAGACGACGACTTGGTTCGTGTCACACCGCAAATAGCTGTGGAGCAAGCGCAAGCTTTCTTTGATGACGTATCGGATGAGCCGGTGACCGCTTGTGACCCAGTAAAAATGGTGAATTCCGATGGGGAATCAATCGGGTATATCGTTCGCGCGAAGCGGGATGACGTTAACTATGGCTACGTCGTATTTGATTCAGAGCGATCTTGGTGGATCAGCGAATACTGTTTGGCTCCGAACGCCCCTATGCCCATTGAGAATACAAGCGATGAAATAGCCCTTCTCGCATCCCAAGATGACATCGTTGCTTTGAAATTTGACGAGCTGTCTTTTGGTATTGCAGATCTGGATAATAACGTTGTTTTAGATGAAAAGGGATGCCGGTCAACAGCGGTGTTTTCTGTGGGAAATAGCCGCAGCGGATCTCCAGGCAGGTTCGAGGATGTTTTCGTATTGCCCAAAGACCTGTATAAACAAGGATATGTCATTGACGCAAGTAAAACTATTTCAGGGATGATAACGCCTACACAATCAGAGGTTATTAAAGAAACGGGGACCTATGCTTGCGATGTGTCTGCGATGTTTGCGGTAAGCAGCCATTATGTAACGCTAAACCGGCTCAAATTGCCAGACTTATATCATGAGCTTTGGCAGTTATCGGGAACATCCGGCGATCCAAATAAGTCATTCGATCAAGCTACGGGCCTTTACTTTACCCAAGGAAGGACTCCATCTCCAAATGCTGCCCCGGCTATTAAGGAGTTCTGTGCTAGGCGCGGGAAAAGGCTTGAGACATCATTTGCTTGGTATCCATCTTGGGATTCTTTCAGGGCAACTGCAGATTCTGGAAATCTCAGTATTTTTTCTGGGACTCTCAGGTCAAGCCATGACGCTCATGCGATGGCTGTTGCGGGATATGTGGCTATGCATAATACATATTCAAATGATAAGAAATATATGCTTGTTGTCTGGGATGGTTGGTTCAATCAGCTGCGTTTTCTTCCATATGACACAACGATTTATATATCGCATGAAGGGACGTATTGTGGAGAGTGACGGCGAAGATGATAGAAAGCGCATACGTAAAACGCTGGGGCTTCTTTGCGCATTTCTTGGGATATTGGTTGTCGCGGCCTATCAACCGAGCCCCTCGGTCGTCGGTGGAAAAGATGACGAACATATTTCAGTTGAAGTACAGACGCTGTCGGATATTCATAACGGACAATTTGAGGCTCTCGTGTCAAGCGGAGGGCGGAAAGAGATTGATATCCGTAGTTACTTTAATACCGGAACTGCTTCAGGGCTGAAGGCGGGAGAGAAATGGATTCTATTCTTCGCAAGTGATGCCAATTTAGAAGAGGAAACTTTGCATCCCTACTATATGGAAAAAGTTAACTAAATCGGTGAGGAGCGAGAGGAATGATCAACAGAAGACAGCTATTCGTCTTGGCATCAGGAGCTGTTATGTTTGCTGGGGCGAGAGGGGCCAACGCTGCGCAGCTTACGAATGCGCAAAAACGATTGACGCTTGTGACCGACATGATAGTTCGGAATGAGGCTGGGGTTATTGTGTCCTCGGCGCGAAGTAAAGATGTCTTGGGTGCCGGAAATAGAAAAATGGCTGTTGGCAGCATAAACAGGAATAATGACGGTGCAGCGTCCCTGACAAGAGCGGCAACTAAGAATTTGGTGACGGTTCATAGGGAGTCAGATGATTCACTGCCGGTGTTGGCAAAGATTGAGATTGTTGTTGAATATTCTGAAGATGGGCAAAGCATTGCAATTCGGTCAGGAAAATATTCGATAATTCAAACCGATCCGCTTGTGATGTATGCAAACGCTTGGTATGCGCTCATGCAGAAAGATAAATATGTGATGAACTACTTCACAGAAAGCGAAGCATCATATGAAACGGGGTGGGGGCCAACGCCATACGATGCGGAGAAGGATAAGTGGACGTGCGGATCGGGTATGGGCGCGACGATTACAGACTTTATTAACGATTCAACATATAGTTTTGCTATCGACTGCTATATCGAATAGACATGACGGCATAAAACGAATTGGCCTATAAGCAAGGTATTACTTAAACAAAGCTGAAATCTTGGCATCTAGTGCTCGGGACTGCCCAGCTTGGGGTACAACTCAACGTGAACAACGATGGCCCGCCGGCAGTTCGGCGGGCCTTTGGTTATTTGACGAAAGGATCGCAGCCATGAGCGAGAATGATTCCCAGCGTCCCCAGGATGTGGGCAACGCTGGCGAGACCCAGCAGCAGCCGCGTGTGCAGGTGGAGTCGACGCCTGCCGGCAGCAACATTCCCTACGTGCAGGCTTACGACACACAGACCGGCCAGCCGCTGGGCGGTCAGCAGGTTGTAAACAAGCACACGGTGGTCAAGACCAAGACCAAAAAGCTGCCGATCTTTATTACAGCGCTTGCCGGCTGCGCATGCGGTGCTCTGTTGGTCATCGCGCTCATTATGAGTGGCACGCTCAACATTGGTGGCGGCAAGAATGCCGTGACGGCGGGTGCTTCGGGTTCATCGACGCAAAAGATCACGATCGACTCCGAGGACACCACATTGGCCGAGGCCGTCTCTGCCAAGGCCCTGCCCTCCGTTGTTTCCATCACCGCCACTTCGAGCGGCAGCCAGAATGGCTCGCTTTCGCAGTCTGCTGACGAGTCGGACAGCTCGGGCAGCGTCGGTTCGGGCGTAGTACTCGATACCGAGGGCCACATCCTCACCAACAACCACGTGGTCGATGGCTATGACCAGTACGTGGTGACTATGGACGACGGCACCACCTACGAGGCCGAGTTCGTGGGCAACGATGCCTCGAGCGACCTCGCCGTCATTAAGCTCAAGGACGCCGATGCTTCCAAGCTCACCCCGATCGAGATCGGCGACTCTTCCAAGCTCAACGTGGGCGAGTGGGTCATGGCGATCGGCTCGCCGTTCGGCAACGAGCAGTCTGTCTCCACGGGTATCGTGTCGGCGCTGTATCGCTCCACGGCCATGAGCTCTACCAACGGTAACGCCATCTATGCCAACATGATCCAGACCGATGCCGCCATCAACCCGGGCAACTCCGGCGGCGCGCTCGTTAACGATAACGGCGAGCTTGTGGGTATCAACTCGCTCATCGAGAGCTACTCGGGTTCCAGCTCAGGCGTGGGCTTTGCTATTCCCGTTAACTACGCCAAGAACATTGCCGACCAGATCATTGACGGTAAGACGCCGGTTCATCCGTATCTGGGCGCCACGCTTTCGAGCGTCAACGCGCTCAACGCCCGCACTAACAAGCTGAGCACCGATAGCGGCGCGTATGTGGCAAGTGTCGTCGAGGACGGTCCTGCCGCCAAGGCTGGCATCCAAGAGGGAGATGTCATTACCAAGCTGGGCGACGACGAGATTACGAGCGCCGATGGCCTGATCATCGCGCTGCGCAGCCACGAGGTGGGCGAGAAGGTCGAAATCACGCTCATGCGCGGCAAGGAGGAGAAGAAGGTCACTGTCGAGCTGGGCTCCGACGAGGAGCTGCAGAACCAGCAGCAGGACGACAGTTCGACTGACACCGGCAACGGCGGTATTACCGACGAGCAGCTGCGCCAGTACCTGGAGGAGCTGCTCGGCCAGCAAGGCCAGGGCCAGGGTTACGGCCAGGGTTACTAACGAGCCACTCCACACATATCGAAGCCAGAGGGGGCTGTCCCGCCAGCGCGGGACAGCCCCTTCTTTTCGCGATGATCCCTTGGGGACGGGGAAACGGATCATTTAGAAATGGCAAGGGTATGGTTTGATCGCGCGATCCACCCCGGTCCGTCGGCTGCCGATTCGGTGCGGTTCGAAAGGGTTATTCGGCCCCATCGTGACCGGTGGTACTCTAGTATCCGTTTGAAATCGAGCGAAGGAGTGCCGCTATGGAGCAATCGAGCCTGTTTGGTGACGGCGTGGACATCGATACCGAAACGTCCGCGAGCACGGATACCGCTGCATCGGCCGATGCTCGTGCCCAGGCGGCAGCGCGTGCGGCCGAGCTGCGCCACGAGCTCGATTACCACGCGTACCGCTACTACATGCTCGACGCACCCGAGATCACGGACGCCGCCTTCGACAAAATGCTCGTTGAGCTGCAGGAAATCGAGGCGACCTACCCCGACCTGGTGACGCCCGACAGCTATACCCAGCGCGTGGGCGGCTACGTGAGCGAGCAGTTTACGCCGGTCACGCACATGGCGCGCATGTATTCCATGGACGATGCCATGGATCTGGACGAGCTCGACGCATGGCTCCAGCGCACCGAGGATGCGCTCGGTGCCGGCAGCGTCACCTATACCTGCGAGCTTAAGATCGATGGTCTGGGCGTGGCTCTTACCTACCAAAACGGCACCTTTGTGCGCGCGGCCACACGCGGCGACGGCACCACGGGTGAGGACGTATCGCTCAACGTGCGCACCATCAAGGATGTGCCTATGCATCTGTCCGAGGCAGCGCTCGCCCACATGGGCGCCGACCGCGAGCGTACCGTCGAAGTACGCGGCGAGGTCTATATGCCCAAAGGCAGCTTTGTTCGTCTGAATGAAGAGGCCGATGCCGAGGGCCGCGACCCCTTCGCCAACCCGCGCAACGCCGCCGCCGGCAGCCTGCGCCAAAAGGACCCCAAGGTCACGGCGCGCCGCGACCTTGCCACCTTTATCTACGCCATCGCCGATACCGACCCGCTGCACGTCCACAGCCAGCGCGAATTTCTCGACTGGCTGCGCAATGCCGGCTTCAGCGTCAACCCTAACGTGGCTCGTTGCGCCACGCCGGCCGAGGTCCACGAGTTCTGCGCCCAGGCCCTCGAGCATCGCGGTGACCTGGACTACGACATCGACGGCGTGGTCGTAAAGGTCGACAGCTTTGCCCAGCAGCTCGACCTGGGCTTTACCGCTCGCGCACCGCGCTGGGCCATCGCCTTTAAGTTCCCGCCCGAGGAAAAGCAGACCGTCCTTCGCGAAATTCGCATCCAGGTGGGCCGCACCGGTGTGCTCACGCCGGTCGCCGAGTTCGACCCGGTGACGGTTGCCGGCTCCACCATCGCGCGCGCCACGCTGCACAACATCGACGAGATCCGTCGTAAAAACGTGCGCGAGGGCGATACCATCATCGTGCACAAGGCAGGCGACGTAATCCCCGAGGTCGTGGGCCCGGTGCTCGACAAGCGCCCGGCCGATTCGGTCGACTGGCACATGCCCGAGGTCTGCCCCGTGTGCGGCAGCCCCGTGGTTCACGAGGACGGCGAGGTTGCCTATCGCTGTGTGTCCATCGATTGCCCAGCGCAGCTCAAGGAGCGCCTGCTCCACTGGGTGAGCCGCGGCTGCATGGATGTCGATGGCCTGGGCGACGAAATCGTCGACAAGATGATCGCCGCTGGTCTTATCCACGATGTCGCGGACTTCTACCAGCTCACGGTCGACGACATCGCCGGACTGGACACGGGGCGCGTGTACGCCAGCTCTAACAGCAAAAAGGGCGTCAAGAAGGGCGACCCCATTCCGGTAGGCCTCAAGACGGCCGAGAAAATCATCGCCGAGCTCAACAAGTCCAAGAGCCAGCCGCTCGGTCGCGTGCTGTTTGCCCTGGGCATCCGCCATGTGGGCAAGAGCGTGGGCGAGGTCATCGCCGAGCGATTCCTGTCGATCGACAAGCTCATCTTGGCGAGCGAAGAGGACATCGCCGAGTGCGAGGGCATCGGTCCCAAGATTGCGGCGAGCGTTAAGCAGTTCCTGGCCGTGCCCGAGAACCTTGCCGTGCTGGAACGCCTGCGCCAGGCGGGCCTGTCGCTCGAGGTCGACCTGGGCGCCGCGCACGCGCAAGCCGCAGCCGACGCTGGCGTGGCAAGTGAGCTCGCCGACGCACAGCCGCTCGCGGGTCTGACCTTCGTGCTCACCGGCACGCTCGTCAACCGCACCCGCGACGAGGCGGGCGCGGCGCTCAAGGTGCTCGGCGCCAAGGTCTCGGGCAGTGTGTCGAAGAAGACGAGCTATCTGGTCGCTGGCCCCAAGGCGGGTTCCAAGCTCACCAAGGCCGAGCAGCTGGGCGTACCTGTGCTGGACGAGGCGGCACTTGAACAGATTTTGGCGACGGGTAGGGTCCCGGAGGCATAATGATTTGTTGAGGAACTGCGCAGAGGCTCAGTTCCTCAACATCTCCTTATAGTGTTTGCCTGTTCAATTTCGATATCGTTTCCCTCGTATGATCCAGATGCGTCTACCGACTCAAAGCGTGAGTAGGAAACTCTTGTCCCAACTTTGATTTGGGAAAGCTTGTCTTTGATTCGGCCAGATGAGGGGAATGTAATCCGGGTTTGCTTTCCAGCGTCGGTGTAGCGGGGACTGTTGTCTGTTTGGATTACGAGTTCCGTTCCCTCAATAGAATGAACGCTGCCGGCTCCAAAGACAAGGTAATCATCTCCTCCGCTATAGCGGGCTCTATCTGTGCATGAAGAAACGGATGCAAACATAGCGAAAATCACCAATATCGTAACCAGGGCAAAGGCCGTGGTGCCATAGCATTTTGATGGTGCCATCCGGTCTACCAAAAGACTGTTCCGTTCAATTTGACCATATTGGGCGTTGCATAGTTAATCGCTCGGGGATAAGTGTTCCATCCGTCGAATACTTCGAGCCACTGCAGTTCGATGCCAGAGCTTCCATTATGCCCAGTAAAATAGCCAGTTACCGTGACTGTATGACCTGATAGCTTGATGGATCCTTCACTGTTTCGGCTGTTGATCCACATATGATACAAGCCGATATTCCCTTGATCGATAGTTGCTCTGTACTGAGCGAATTGAGGCTGATAACCGAAAAATTGAGTATTAAGTGCTCTACCCTTTTGAGCGGCAAGACTTTTAAACGGAACAATTCCATCTGGGATGATCGTGCTTCCGTACTCGACGCCCTGATCATTGGTCTTATACGTTGTTGTGCCAGTGACGTTCCATATTTCTTTATAATAATCGGGATTAAATTGATTAGCGTTTGAACTGGTGAGACCGTAATGCATTGATACAGCGTACAAGGCAGAAACGACGCATGCATACTTATTAGTGCGGGCTTCAACTAATGATTCCGAGACTCCTCGGAACGGTATTCCGTTTAAATCGTCTATTTGGAAATGCAACATCAAGTCATCTTCATTGATAATGACTGCATCCCATGAAGTTGGGTTATTGCTTTGAGGTGCTATACCCTTTTCGGTGACAATCGGGACAGACCGTATATTGTTATAGTTGGTTACACAGTCTCTAGTTCCTGGCACCAAAGTTCCATATTCAATATCGTTGTACGAAATTAGTACGGTTGGGTTTGTGGCCTGTTGGCCGGAATAAGTTGAAATGGCGTTTGATAGAGAAGCTGAAATCGGAAGAATGGTATCGCCGAGGGTTATCTCCTTCAGAAGCCCAGGATATGATGCGTCAAGTATTAAATAACCGTAAGGGCTTCCTTCCCTTGTGACACTGATTTCATAGCCACAGATAAGGCCGATTTGTTGGCATACGGGAACGATTTGCTCGATCTCTAAGTTCGCGGATCCGTCGACGATGGGCAACAGGGAAAGCGCGTAGTCTTGTGCTAGGTCTGATGTAAAAGCGACGGATGAGTTTGAGTCGGCAGCGAATACTCTTGTTGGGCGCGACGCGGATAAGCCGATGATCGAGGCTAGGCCGAGAAGAAACGAGCGACGTGATTGAACTCTGGGCATAATGTCTCCTGCCTATGGGGGGCAATATGCTGTCATTTTATTTGCTACAAAATACAATCTAATTCAGATTAAGGTAAATGGATGGAATTGCTCGATAAATGGTAGTGATTAGCGGACCGGTATCGCGATCCTCGTCACATACGCTCCCGGGTCGTCGCTGATGATGTCGTCGATGAGGGCGATCTCGCGTGAGGGGCCAGCGGGGGACAGCCCGTGTTCGCGCATATAGCCGAGCAGCTGCTTATAGCGCGGGCCCGCTTGCCCGTGTGTGCCGCGGAAGCTTATGGTCAGGCAGCGCGCGGCAGGCCGCGTCTCGACGTCGCCCACGTAGTCATCGGTGTCATCGAGCAGTAGAAAGACCTCGTCGTAACCATCAAAGTCGCCGGCGGCCAGGCGCTCGGCGCTGATCCCAACGCCCAAGTTGCCCAGGAAGACAAAGGTCTCGTGCTGGCCCTTCTGCAGTTGACGAATCTGCCACTCCAGCGCATAGGCGTCGGTAGGGTTGACGCGTTCGCGCAACACGGCGCAGCGAAGCTCGGGGGCATCGATTGTGCAAATGCTATCGAGCTCGGTGTTCAAGGCATCGTGCAGCAGGGCAAGCCGGTTATCGATCTTGCACGACACGCGCTCCAGCTCGCGGCGCTTGCGCTCGATGAGCTCCTGCTGCTGAGCCAGCTGCCGCTGCATGAGGTCCACATCGCGCGTGGTCACAAACTCACGGATCTGCGCGAGCGGCAGGTTGAGAACGCGCAGGTGGCTGATGGTATTGAGGGTGGAGAGCTGTCGCGATCCGTAGTAGCGGTATCCACTCGCCGGATCGATGTGCGCCGGGTCCAGCAAGCCCATCTGCTCGTAATGACGTAGCGTCCCAACGCTCAGGTTAAACAGGCGCGCCACCTCGCCAATGCGGAGCGGGCCCTCGGTATGTTCAGTTGGTGAGTCGGCCATAGGAACGCTCCTTTCAATGGGGTCGGGGAGGGGCGCCAGGCTCGCGTTGCCCCGCTACGCTGCCAACTTGTCAAAAGTTCCGCGGCGGTTGAGCACGGTAAATGCAATCACGCAGATGACCGCCGACAAAATCGATCCGCACGGCGAGGCGATTCCCATGGGAAACAACGTATCGGAATAGGCGTTCGACAGCAGCCATGCACCGGGCACGCGAATGAGCGCCACGGCCAGCACGTTGTGCGCAAAGCCGATGTAGCTCTTGCCGTATGCAGCGAAAAAGCCGCTAAAGCAAATGTGGATGCCGGCAAAGATTGCATCGAAAATATAACTGTGCATATAGCCGGTACCGGCGGCGACCACCGCGGGGTCCTTGGCAAAAAAGCCGATAAACGCCGGTGCCACCAGCCACATCAGCACCGTGATCAGGCAGCCGTACACCACCGAGATGGTCATGGCATCCTTGAGCACCTGACGCGCGCGGTCGCCCTTGCCTGCGCCGGCGTTTTGCGCCGTGAGCGCGCTGACGGTGGCGCCCATGGAGCTCGGCACAATGAACAAAAAGCTGATCATCTTCTCGACCAGGCCCACGGCGGCGGCGTCGACCAGGCCGCGGTGGTTGGCGATGACGGTGATAAACATAAACGCCACCTGGATGCAGCCGTCCTGTACGGCCACGGGCACGCCGATCTTAAGGATGCTGCCGAGCACCTCGGGCTGGGGGCGCAGGTCGCTGCGCTTGAGGTGAATATGCGTGCGGCGGCTCTTGAGCCACACGAGCGCGAGGGCAACGCTTGCCGTCTGGGCGGTCACCGTGCCGAGCGCCGCGCCCACGGGGCCGAGCCCCATGTGGCCGATAAACAGAAAGTCGAGCGCGATGTTTATGATGCACGCCACGCCAATCACGTACATGGGCGAGCGCGAATCGCCCAGCCCGCGAAAGATGGCCGAGAGGATGTTGTATGCGGCGATAAACGGAATGCCGACAAAGCAGATGCGCAGGTAGGCGGCAGTGCCTTCGACCGCTTCGGCTGGCGTGCCAATGAGTGCCACGATCTGCGGGCACAGTGCGAGCAAGACAGCGGCCAGCACCACCGAGACGCCCATAAAGAGCGTGATGGTGTTGCCGATGGCGGTCTCGGCGCGGTCAAACCGACGCGAGCCCACGGCGTGGCCGACGATGACCGTCGTTCCCATGGCCAGGCCCACGAGCGTCACGGTAATGATATAGAGCGTCTGCGCGCCGTTGCCCACGGCGGTGATGCCGGCGGCGCCGCTAAACTGCCCCATCATGTACAGGTCGGCCATACCGTAGAGCATCTGCAAAAAGTACGAGAGCATATAGGGCAGGGCAAAGACCGCGATGGTCTTGAGGACATTGCCGCGTGTGAGGTCGTGTTCCATGGGCGGGGCTTTCTGGCTGGGTTCGTTTTGCTACCAGTGTAGTGAAAACCCTACAACGATTGTAGAGTCAAGGTTTATGTTGGCAGCGGGGCGAAAAAAGTCGCGCTCGCGTTCATTTCCAATTGAATACAGGGGCGCGTCCTGTGAGCATGGCGTCTGCACTAGCCTTGCAGAAATCGATTTCGCATCACTTGACACCGCCGCACGGCGCGCCATAATACGTGGGTTTGCGAACAACGTTTGATGGGGGATGAACCTGCGTGCGCAATCTCAAGATTTTGTTTTCCTATCTGGGGGCATACCGCCGCGATGCCATGCTCGGCGTGCTCTTTGTGACAGCCGAGACGGCGCTCGAGCTGTTTATCCCGGTCATCATGGCAAATATCATCGACGTGGGCGTGCCCGCGGGCGACATCAACTATATGCTGTTGCAGGGCACGTATATGTTGATATGCGCTGCATTTTCGCTGGTACTTGGCTTGGGCTATGCGCGCACGTCTGCCCGCGTTGCCTCGGGGCTGGGCGCTAACCTGCGCGAGGCGGAGTATCGCAAGATTCAGACGCTCGCCTTTGGCAATCTGGACAACTACGATGCCAGCTCGCTCGTCACGCGCATGACCACCGATATCACCGTCATCCAAAACGCCATCGGCAACGGCTTTCGCCCCATGGTGCGCGGCCCCGTGACGCTCATCGTCGGCTTGGTCTATGCGCTGGTGCTGTCGCGTCCGCTTGCTACGGTATTCGCGATCATCCTGCCGGTGTTGGCGATCGTACTGGGCGTTATCACCTATCGCGTCAGTCCGCTTTACCGCCAGCTGCAGACCTCGATGGACCATCTCAACGGTGTGGTGCAGGAGGACCTCACCGCCGTGCGCGCCGTCAAGGCGTACGTGCGTGCCGAGCACGAGGAGGCCAAGTTCGATGCCGTCAATACCGAGCTTGCGCGCACCGCGACGAAGACCTTTGGCAACGCCGTGCTCAACCTGCCGGTGTTCCAGCTTTCGATGTACGTGGCTGCGCTCTCGATCTTGTGGATTGGCGGCCGCATGATCATCGAAGGTCGCTTGGGCGTGGGCTCGCTCACGGGCTTTATGAGCTATGTGCTGCTGATCATGAACTCGCTCATGATGATTTCCAACGTGTTTTTGCTGCTCACCCGCGCACTTGCCAGCGTGGAACGCATCTCGCGGGTGCTCGACGAGCGTTCGCTTATCCAGGCGCCCGACGCTGCCGCTGCCGTGCACGGGGTGGCCGACGGAAGCATCGAGTTTCGCGACGTGTCGTTTAAGTACCGCGCGGATGCTGCCGAGGATGTGCTCGAGCATATCGACCTTTGCATTGAGGCAGGCTCCACGGTGGGCGTGCTCGGCGGTACGGGCTCGGGCAAGAGTTCGCTTGTGCAGCTGATCGCGCGCCTGTACGATGCCACTGAAGGCGCCGTGCTCGTGGGCGGGCGCGATGTGCGCAATTACGACCTGGTTGCCCTGCGCGACGCCGTGGGTATCGTGCTGCAAAAGAACGTGCTGTTTACGGGTACCGTGCGCGAGAACCTGCAGTGGGGCGCGCCCGATGCCACCGACGAGGAGCTGCTGCGTGCCTGCCGGGCGGCATGCGTGGACGAGTTCCTGGATCGCATCGGCGGACTCGACGGCTACCTGGGCCAGGGCGGTGCCGGCGTCTCGGGCGGACAAAAACAGCGTCTGTGCATCGCGCGTACGTTGCTCAAACATCCGCGTGTGCTCATCTTTGACGATTCGACCAGCGCGGTCGATATGGCGACCGACGCCAAGATCCGCGAGCATATAGCTCGGATTCCCAACACGACGGTGATTGTCATCGCACAGCGCATTGCGAGCGTCATGGATGCCGACCGCATTATTGTGTTGGACGACGGTCGTGTCCACGGCGTGGGCACGCACGAGGAACTGCTGGCGGGCGACAACATCTACCAGGAGATTTACGCCTCGCAGATGGAATTTGCAGGGGATGCTGGCGTCGTGGATGGCGTAAATGATCCGTCTTCCGCCGGCCCCAACGAATCAATTCAAGCCACGGAAGGGGGTGAGCGCCATGCCTAAGACATCCGCTCAGGCCCGTCCCGCCAATCTGACGCAGACGCTCCGCCGCCTGCTCTCCTACATGGGTCACGCCAAGTTCTCGCTGCTCGCAGTGGGTGTGCTTGCCTCTGTTGCGGCCATCGCAAGCCTTGCCGGTACCTACATGGTGCGCCCCATCGTCAACGGTTTGGCAACGGGCGGCGAGGAACTGCTCGCTAAGCAGGTTATCTTTACCGCTGCCATCTACGCCGCGGGCGTGCTCTCGGCTCTGGGCTACTCGCAGATTATGGTGCGCGCGGCCCAGCGCGTGGTGTCCGATATCCGCCGCGACCTGTTTGCCCACATTCAGACGCTGCCGCTGAGCTACTTCGACAGCACGCGCTCGGGTGACATCATGAGCTTCTTTACCAACGACGTCGACACCGTCTCCGAGGCGCTCAACAACAGCTTTGCCAACGTGATTCAGGCGATCATCCAGGTGGTCGGCACCACGGCCATGCTCATCATCCTCAACTGGCAGCTCACGATTATCACGCTCGTGTGCGATGCGGCCATTGTGCTGTATGCGCGCTACTCGGGCACGCGCTCTAAGCGTTTCTTTGCCGCCCAGCAGGCATCGCTTGGCGACCTGGACGGATATATCGAAGAGATGGTCTCGGGTCAAAAGGTCATCAAGGTCTTTAATCACGAGCAAGCCAACGTGGCTGGTTTTGACGCGCGCAACCAAGAGCTGCGCCGCACCGGTGGTGCCGCGCAGGCCTACGCCAACTCGATGGTGCCCATGACCGTGGTGATCGGCTATGCCAACTACGCCATCGTCGCCGTGGCGGGCGGCATGCTCTGCATCAAGGGGCTCGCCGACGTGGGCGCGCTTGCAAGTTACCTGGTCTTTGTACGCCAGGCCGCCATGCCCATCAACCAGTTTACGCAGCTGGGCAACTTTTTGCTCAACGCGCTGGCCGGTGCCGAGCGCCTGTTTGCCGCCATGGATCTTGAGCCCGAGGTGGACGAGGGCTGCGTGGAGCTGGTGCAGACGGGCGACGCCGCGTGGGCATGGAAGATTCCCGAGGGCCAGGGCGTGGGCGCGTACGGGCACCTGCATGATGTGGCTGCCGTTGATGAGTCGGGCCGTGCGGTGGCTGCCGACGGCACCGAGCTCACGTGCGGCTTGGTCCCACTTGCCGGCGACGTGCGCTTCCATGCCGTGGACTTTTCCTACGTGCCGGGCACCCGTGTGCTTACGGATCTCAACCTGTTTGCCAAGCCGGGGCAAAAGATCGCCTTTGTGGGCTCCACGGGCGCCGGAAAGACCACCATCACCAACCTCATCAACCGCTTCTACGAGGTCGATGACGGCGAGATCACGTACGACGGCATCGACGTCAAGCACATTGCCAAGTCCAGTCTGCGCGGGTCGCTCGGCATTGTGCTGCAAGACACGCACCTGTTTAGCGGCACCATTGCGCAGAACATCCGCTTTGGCAAGCTCGACGCGACTGACGAAGAGGTGCGCGCCGCTGCCGAGGCAGCCTGCGCCGACTCGTTTATCCGCCGCCTGCCTAGAGGGTACGACACGCCGGTCACGGCCGACGGCGCCAACCTGTCGCAGGGCCAGCGCCAGCTGCTCGCCATCGCGCGTGTGGCCGTCGCCGACCCGCCGGTGCTCATCCTGGACGAGGCCACGAGCTCTATCGACACGCGCACCGAAAAGCTCATCGAGCGCGGCATGGACCGCATCATGCGTGGCCGCACCACGTTTATGATCGCGCACCGCCTGTCCACCGTCCGCGACGCCGATGCCATCATGGTCCTCGAACACGGCCGCATCATCGAGCGCGGCACGCACGAAGAGCTGCTCGCTCAGCACGGCGAGTACTGGCAGCTGGCGCATGGCTTAAAAGAGTTGGATTAACCCGTTCGAGCACGATGCTTTGACCCCTCCGTGCTCCTCACCTCGCCTTAAACCATCACAACATTCGGCGTTTTTTGCCAAAATCGGGAAAAGCATCGAATGTTGTGATGGTTTTTCTACCACTCGATCGGGTGGAATCGCTTTCTTGCGCACGAAGGTGTGCGGACCCGTGGGCAGGGGAATAAGGTTGGTTATCCGACTCCATTGGAGGGCTCATGGACCTGCCAATCGTCCTGTCCCATAAGACCGCTTGGCTGTACCACAACGTGGCGCGCCCGTCCGAGCCGCTCTCGCGAGCAAGCAGCCTATACGATGAGGATTCGCCTGCTAACGAGGCGGAGCCGACCGCGAGTCTGCCCAAATTGGGACTCGATGCCAAGGGGCTGAGGGCTTCAACGGCAGCCGGGATTGTTACCGACCATCTGGTTTCGCTTGGTATTCCACGAGAAGAGCTCGATCATATCGACACGCTCGTCAACTTCGATTTTGAGCGCTCGACGCCGGCTGGATTTAGGTGCCACGTGTTTGGGGCACCGGTACCTCCAGGCCATCTTATCGAGGTGGCAGAGGGCCTTCTGGTGGTTGATGAGGCCATGTGCTTTGTCCAGGCGGGTTCGTGGATGAGCGAGCCCGAACAGCTGGAATATGGCTACGAAATCTGTGCCCGATACCATTTGAATCATCTGTCGACGGACGATTATGTCGAGATGGGGCAGAGGTATACCGTTGCCGACTTGATTGCCTATTGCAATGAGAACCGATCTCGTCAGGGGGCTATACGCGCGGCCGCCGTGCTCAAGCGCGTGCACGATGGCGCGCGGTCGCCCATGGAGACGGCCACCGCAATCATGGTCGTAGCAAAACGTTCCCAGGGCGGGCTGGGATACGCCAAGGTTGAGCTCAACCATAGGGTTGATGTTCCCAACGAGTTCAAGTATCTCGCAAAGGCCGGGTATTTCGAGATCGACGTATATGCGCCTGCGAGCGGTACGGGGATTGAATACAACGGTTCGGACCATCTTGATAAACAGCGCAGCGCGTCGGATGCGGAGCGTATGACCGTGCTGAGCGCGCTGGGCTTTAGGATGATCGTCCTCACCGGGACTCAGTTTGCCCACCAGCTGCAATTGCACCGGGCGATGAACGCCATCGCGCTCGCTATGGGTCTTAAGTGCGACCGAAGCGAAGCGTTCCAAAAGCGGCAGAACGACCTGCGAGAATTCGTGATTCGGCACTGGGACGGCGTCCTTTAGGGACGTTTTGGTCCTTCTACGGGGCGCTGCGGGCAGGCAGACCATCACAACATTCGACGTTTTTTGCCAAAAACGGGAAAAGCATCGAATGTTGTGATGGTTTGCGTGCTGAGGATGGGCTTGGAAAGTCCGTTTTGCTCGAAACGACCTGTCCTGTCGTACGGGTGTCGGCATGATTCTCCCGTGCGGTATTATGTTTTCCGAAGAATAAAACGCCGCGTGAGGGGAGGCTGCGTGGACGGGCACGTGCAACATGACGGCTTTGGCCGCGATATCAACTACCTGCGCATTGCCGTTACCGACAAGTGCAATTTCCGCTGCATTTACTGCATGCCAGCCGATGGCGTGGCGCCCCGCGCGCACGACGAGCTGCTCAGCGCCGAGGAAATCGCCCGCTTTGTGCGCTTGGTGGCGGGGGAGGGCATTCGTCGCGTACGCCTGACGGGTGGCGAGCCGCTGGTCAGCCGGCGTATCATCCCGCTCATTCGCGATATCCGCGAGATCCCGCAGATCGAGGACATCTCACTTACCACCAACGGCGCCCTGCTGCCCAAGCTGGCACCGCAGCTCAAGGACGCCGGCCTTAACCGCGTCAACGTCTCGCTCGACACGCTTGACCCTACGCTCTTTGGAAAGATCACGCGCCTGGGTCGACTCGAGCAGACCATGGCTGGCATCGACGCGGCGCTGGCTTGGGGCTTTGAGCCCGTTAAGGTGAACTGCGTTGTTGTGCGCCGGCTCAACCAAGATGTGGCGGCCCTCGCGCGGCTCACGCTCGACCGCCCCATCCACCTGCGCTTTATCGAATACATGCCCATCGGCGATGAACACACGAGCTCGCATTGCGCTGTGGACCCGCATGCGCCCGCGCTCAATCCGGCGCTGTGGGATGCGAGCGACACCGTTCCGAGCGACGAGCTGCGGGCGCGCATCAATGCCGGGGCCGCCGCGACGGGACTGGGCGAGCTCGAGCCGCTCGACATCAACGACGCTCCTGCCGGCGCGGGCCCTGCGCGCTACTGGCACTTTCCGGGTGCGGCGGGAACGGTCGGCTTCATCAGCGCCATGTCCAACCATTTTTGTGCGAATTGCAACCGTTTGCGCCTGACGGCCGATGGCAACGTGCGTCCGTGCCTGTTCAGCGATGCCGAGTATTCGGTGCGTGAGGCGTTGCGCCGTGGTGATGATATGCAGGTACTTTCGATTTGGCGCGATGCCGTGGCCCACAAACCGCAGGAACACGCGATAATTGAGGGCACGCAACGATTTATGTCCCAAATCGGAGGATGATCATATGGCCAAGAGCAGGTACGCCGATGCCACCAAGGCCGCTCGCAGGGCCGCGATGTCTGCCCACAAAGCCTCAGTCGCGGCTAATGCTGGTAACGCCGACGCGTCCGCGCAGCCGTCTGCCAGTGCTGCCACCGAGCCCGCCCGCGACGCCCGTCGCGACGAGCTGACGCACGTGGACGCCAAGGGCGAGGTTCGCATGGTCGACGTGTCCGACAAGGCCGAGACCCATCGCATCGCCATCGCCGAGGGCACCATCCTCATGCACCCCGAGACGCAAGCCATGGTGCTGCAGGACCGCGCCAAAAAGGGCGACGTGCTTGCCTGCGCGCGCGTGGCGGGCATTATGGCCATCAAGCGCACGAGTGACATCATCCCCATGTGCCATCCGTTGCTCATTACCAAGAGTAAGTGCGACATTGCGCCCATCGCTCCGGCGGGGATGCCTGCCGAGGACGTGCCCGAGGGCTGGGCGCCGGCGCGCGCGGACGGGCAGGTTGGCTTTCACGTGCTGGTTACGGCGGGCGTGACGGGCAAGACGGGTATCGAGATGGAGGCTCTGACCGGCGCGAGCGCTGCATGTCTTACGATCTATGACATGTGCAAGGCCGTCGATCGCGGCATGGAGATCGTCGACGTGCGTCTTCTGCACAAGGAAGGCGGCCGCTCGGGCGTGTGGGATCGTGTCGAGCGTCAGGCTGCTGCTGTTGAGGCTGCTGCCGCAGACGGTGCCACACCCGCGAGCGCACCCGTTGCCGTCGCGCCCGCAGCTCCGACACCGGCCGTCCCCGCGATTGCGTTTATCGGCTACCAAAACTCGGGCAAGACCACGCTCGTCGAGAAGGTCATTGCCGAGCTCACCCGCCGCGACCTGCGCGTGGGTTCGCTCAAGCATCATGGGCATCATGGCTTTGATATCGATGTGCCCGCTAAGGATACATGGCGCCATCACCAGGCCGGATCCAAGCACGTGGGCCTCATCTGCGCCACGCGCTGGGCGGAGTACGCCGACACACGCGAGGAGGACGAGATGCCCGCGCGTGAGCTGCTGTCGCGCTACAACGATGTCGACGTGGTGATCATCGAGGGTTACAAGACCGAGGGCTTCGACAACATCGTGGTCGCGCGCTCCGGTGTCGACCGTCTTCGCGGCAAGAGCTCGCTCGACCTGGTCGACGGCCGCACGTTGGCCCTTGCCTGTAATGAGGCCTTGGCGCGTCAGGCCTTCGACGCCGGCTTTGCGACCCGAGCCATCAACATCAACGACGCCCGAGCCATCTGTGATCTTATCCAAGACCATCTGGCCTAAAACCTGCCAAAAAGGGACAGGTTTGTTTTAGCAGGTTTTATCTGGGCAAACGTCATTTCCACCACAAAGGGGCCAGGCACCTTTGTGGTGGTTTTTGCTTTGGTAGATTATTGGGACATGCCTTACAATCTACCAAGTAGTTCATGACGGACGGAAAACGGAGAGAAGGGGCTCGATGCGTCCTTAATGTTTCATGCGGATTGATTGATTCGATAGACGGTGGCGAATGCCCGCCGTCCGCATTCGTATGAAACAAGGAGTCTCCATGCTCGTCTCTCTTTTCTCAAAGCCTCAATCATCGCTTTCCGTGCAGGCCAAGCGCCTGGTGGCGATGCGCTTTCTCATCTACACCGGTTTTCAGACCAGCTACTTTATCGGCGTTATCGGAACACTCACCTATGCGGACGGTGCTTCGGTCGTCGCGACGTCGCTGGCCGTCCTGTTCATGAACGTTTTCGTGATCCTGGGATCCTTTGCGGGTGGCGCGGTACTCGACGCCTGGGGTCCGCGCCGCCATTTCTTGCTGAGCATCATCGGCGCTCTCGCAACTGGCACGGCAATCATCGCCTTTGGTAGTGCGACCGGTATTGTCCTGCTCGGCGCGGTGTTCCTAGGCTTTACGATGGGATTCGCCCAGCCTATCGCCACGTCCTATCCGGCCTACCTCACCGACGATCCTGTCGAGCTCAAAGACATCAACTCCGCCATCGCCATGTTTTCAAACGTGAGTATCATCGTCGGGCCCACGTTGGGCGGCTTTGTCGCAGCTGCTGCATCGTCGCGCGCGGTGTTCGTGCTCATGATGCTCTTTACCGTGCTGGCGTTCGTCGTCGGCTGGGGCTTTAGGCCGCAGACCAGCCATGTCGCCGGGGATGCGGATGCCGATTCGGCAGAGGAAGGGGAGCGTGCGGGACAAAGCTCCAGCCCCAGCACATCTTCCCGTGTCACCTTCGCGGCTAGCATCAAGACGGTCTTCACCAACAGCGTCCTCGCGCTACTTTTCTGCATCATTTTTCTTTCGAACTTTGGCTACGGAGCCTTCGATCCGCTGGAGTCGTTTTTCTATCGCGATGTCCTACGCGTCGGCGTTGAGTGGATGGGCTGGCTCTCGTCGGTCTCGGGCGTGGGCGCGGTGCTGGGTGCCGTGCTCGCGCTCCGCTTGCCGCCGCACCTGGTCAACCTTAAAACGCTTCTCGTGGCGCTCATGTCCGTGGGCCTGGGAAGCCTGCTCTATGTGGGGACGCCGTACGTGGGCGTGGCCCTCGTTGGCCAGATCGCCTTGGGCATAGCTTGGGGTGTCGTCAACCCGCTCCACAACACCATTGTGCAGACGACGGCACCGCTCGAGCAGCTCGGTCGCGTCAACTCGGTCATGGGCTTTGGCAATATGTTCGCCGGCGTGGCCCCGCTGGCGATTGCCCCGTGGCTGGCGGCGACGTTTGGCGTACAACGGACACTCGTGGGGGCGGGCATGGTCGTGACGGCGGTTCCTGCGGCGTTGCTGCTGCTTGGCCGCTGGCACTTGGATCGTGCCGCAAGGCAGTAAAAACCATCACAACATTCGATGAAAATCGCGATTTTGCCGAAAAACATCGAATGTTGTGATGGTTTGGCCCGCAAACGTCACTTCCACCACAAAGGGGCCAGGCACCTTTGTGGTGGTTGCGGCGTCTACGGGCCGCGCCTGTGCCTTGGTATACCATGTACGCCGTTTGCGAATACACCCCACACCGCCGCACAACCCAGAAAGGCCCCCATGGACACCACCTTCAGCCACATCAAAGCCGTGTTCTGCGATATCGACGGTACGCTGCTCACGAGCCGGCACACGGTGTCCCCGCGCACTGTGGCGGCGATCCGCGCCCTGCGCGAGCGCGGCGTGCTCTTTGGCCTGTGCACCGGGCGCGACGCCCACGCGACCGAGGCCATGTACGAGCTCTGGGGCATCGAAGGCTTGGTGGACGTGCTCGTGGGCTGCGGTGGTGCCGAGGTCATCGACCGCGCGCACGACATCAACGAGCTGAGCTATCCGCTGTCGGGCGAGACCATCGCGCGCATCTGCAAGCACATGGCGGACCTTCCGGCAACGCCCGTCTGCCCCCGAGACGGCGTGTTCTACGTGCCCGAGAGCAACGCGTGCGTCGAGCACCTGTCGCGTGTCGACGGCGTGCCCTACCAGGTGGTCGATTTTGCCGAGTTTTTGCGCGAGCCACAGCCCAAGGTGATGTTTACCATGGCGCCTGAGGTAATGCCGCGGGTGATTGAGCGGGCGTCGACGTTTGCCGATAACACCGTTAAGGCGGCGGCTCTGCAGACCACGCAGCGGCTCTACGAGTTCATGGATCCGCGCGTGTCCAAGACGCGCGGCCTGGTGCGCGTGGCAGAGCTCAACGGCATGGAGCTCCAGAACATCTGCGTGTTTGGCGATGCCGATAACGACACCTGCATGGTGGCTGACGCCGGCGTGGGCGTGGCCATGGCAAACGGTAGCGACGCCACCCGCTCCGCCGCCGATTTTGTAACCGCCAGCAACGACAAAGACGGCATCGCGATCTTTATCGAGGAACATCTGCTGTAGCGCTGGGGGAGAGCCGCCACAATGGAGACAGGCGCCTTTGCGGTGGCCTCAGGCGATTTGGGCGAAATGATGCCTAAAATCTGCGCGAAAATTCAAATATTGTTGTCTGAACATCACGCTTCTAACTACCGATGGGTTTAAGATATTCTCATCAATTTGGTAGGATATTCATCCCGGTTGATGATCTACCGCTCACGGTCGATTTTCGACCGTTCACAGGATGTTTGCTCTTGAGCAAAATGTTGTGCAAATAAATCTAATGCCATTAAAAAATAATAGGCAACTAAATTACCAGCAGAAACAAAAAATAGATAGCGAATAAACGAAGGTAAATCTGAGCAAATGTCAAGAGAATTGAGAACTCGCTACAAAAATGTCGGTTTTATTGCTCAGATGTTTAAACAATCGTTATAATTGCATTACTAAACGAGCGCAATTACAGATTGCGCAGATACGTTTGATGGTGAAAGAGCAAGATCGCGGTCTCTTGGGGAGGAGACATCGATGAAAGCGAATTCGGACAAATCTAAGCAGAGTAATAAAGCGACGCGCCGTGTACTGGCAGGCGTTTTGTGCGGAGCATCCGTTTTGAGCCTGGTACTGTCGCTCGTCATGCCCCCGATCTCGCAGGCCATTGCCAACGATGCCCAGACAGATTCTACCGAGGAAACTGTGATGGGGGGGGGTTCCTCAAGTGAGTCCGCTGCTGTAGATAACACCAGCGAGGATGCCGAAAACCAGAATAGCGACGAGACCGATGCCGGCGAGGCTGGCTCTTCAAATAGTGCTGAGCAGGCTCAGAGTGCGAATGCGGCTTCAGCGAGAGCGACGGCCACCGTGGGGCCGGGTATTTACGTTCCCACGTCTATCGGTATCGGCACGAATATCGGTTCTTCCACCCCCGATCCCGGCGTTGCCACATTCGTTGGAAGGGACATGTACGTAGGAGGCAAGCCTGCGGACCCCTCCTACCTCACACGCGACAACGTTGCAGGTTCATATGCCGTCGAGGCCGAGGGCCTTACCGTCGTGCAGGGTAAGCTTGCGCTCAATCCCCTCAAGGAGAGCTGGCCTTACACGGATGGTAATAACAATACGTCTGGCGCGGGATTTCGCTTCGGTACCGTTGGCTTTGGTGCGCAGTTTCGTCCTTCTGCGGGCAGCGTCGTTCTTGCGGTCGCGGGCTTGAGTAACGCGACCTCTATCAAAGAAATCCAGGTTGGTACAAGCGAGCCCGCATCGGCTTCCGTTGGCGCGTGGAACAAGGGTGCCTGGGTTGGTAGGCAAAAGAGCTCACATAACGCTGAAGCCATTGGCTACGACTATACCGCGGCAATCGCGGGAAACCGTACAACCTGGATGAACAACGCCGATCGCCAGTCTGTCGTGAAGATGCAGGGCGACTGGTCTGACGATGGCCTGTTCACGGGCAACGATGATGGCGCGAGCATCATGTCGAGCATCAACGGTAAGAATTACACCAATTTCCTGGATTCCGAAGTAAAGGCGAAGATCTCCACGCCCCTCGCAAAGCTTAAACCCACCGGGAGTTGTACGGTCGATGTTGCCGAGGAGAATTCCAACTACACCATTGCAAAGTACAACAAAGACAGTAGGGCGACGTACGGCCTCAAGTTCGACAACTCCATTAAGAAGTTTAACCGCAAGACGAGTTACACCGATGTAACCGGCAACAGCGTTTCCGGCGAGGTGACCCTTGTCAACAACGAGAAGCTCATCACGTTTACCGGCGATGCGGACGATAGCGGCAAGGGTTCTTCGCTTCAAGTCTTTAACCTGAAGGCGTCGGATCTTACCAACTCCTATAAAGGCACGATCTACCGTGGCGTGGACTTCAGCTTCAATAAAATACCCGTGGGCGCCTCCGTGGTCGTCAACATCATCGATGAAGAGGGGACCCCGGTTGAGTTCAACACCGGCTGGCGCTTCTGGTGGAATGGTGAGGAAATCTCCCGTGGGTACGAGAGCGGTAGCAACGACAAGACTAAGTCTGAGTACTCCATTGCCGCCCAGAGCATCCTGTGGAATTTCGCAACGGCCAAGCAGGTCACCATCCGAGGTGGTATGGCCCTTGAGGGCATTGGTGGTGACGGGAAGTGGACAGACGACGACCCGGCAGCCGCCATGTTGGGCAGTATCGTTGTTCCCAACGGCAGCTTCGAGGATCACGTGACCACCAACGGGCGTGTTTATGTTGGCGATGACTTCCAGATGTACAACCCCACGGTCGCGTGGAATTTCGGGGATATCGAGGGTGACTCGGCTTCCGTCATCGATATGGATCAGGAGCGCCACAACTTCCCATGGTCCGGTACTTACACGCCCGACGGGTCTGCGGTTGCGTGGGGCAAGGTTGACGCTGCAGACGACACCACACCGCTCGCAGGTTCTGAGTGGGCGATTTACGCGAGCAAAAATGATGCGGAGAACGATTGGGACCGCATCGTCTCTATTGTGGATAACGGCACGAATGACTCCGATTCTACCGTTGGCACCATTCAGTACGACTACCTGAACCAAAAGGCCACCATTGGCGACACGAGCGACACGAACTACTTCACGTACTACATTCGCGAGGTCAAGGCGCCGGAGGGCTACCAGAAGTCAGACACCGTCTACTACGCCACTATGAACAATACTGGCGAGAAGCCGAACTATGTTCAGGGTTATGTGGATGAGAACGGGAACAACGTTTCGTTCGAGAATAACCCCAAAGGTGCCATTCCCAACACCAAGATTATTACCGGTACGGTGTCTTGGACTAAGGTTGAGGAAGGAGACAAGGGATACACTCCTTTGGCTGGTTCCGAGTGGAAGCTTGCGAAACTGGGTGCCGATGGTACGACCGAGGCGCAGTCTCGGACCGTGAGCGATCAGTCGGATTCGAGCGAAACCACTTGGGCCGATACCGACGACACGAATGGCAAGTTCACATTGGCCGGTCTGCTGCCGGGCACGTACACGCTCACGGAGACCCAGGCTCCGTTTGGCTACGAACTGAACAAGAACACCTACAAGTTCACGGTGGACAGCACAAACGGCTCCATTACGTGGAAAGAGAACGGGCAGCCGAGCATCGTTAGTGGCACTACGTACATCTCCGACAAGTGCAGCGCTACGTCCGTGAAGATCCCGGTGACCAAATCCGTTCGCAATACGGACTGGCCGAAGGACGACGAAGGCAGCTATGTGCCGTTCGAGTTCAGCATTGTGGCTACGGGTGACTATGCAGCCAAAGCCCCCATGCCCGAAGCGCCCAAGATTTCTGTTGCCCCAAAGGCAGGGGAGACCGATGCCGCCAAGCTCAACAACATCACGGCGACCTTTGGCGCCATGACGTTCAACAAGTCGCACCTGTCCACTGAAGCAGGCACCAATAAAGATTACGCCAAGACCTACACCTACACGGTGAAGGAGGTCGCGCCTACCACCGGTGCCATCGACAAGCTTCGCTACTCCAAGGCCGAGTACCAGGTGGCCGTCACGGTGAAGGCCGTCATGGATGAGACCACTGGCAAGTACTCCGGCCTCACCACCTCCACCACGGTCACGCAGGTGAAGGACGACATGGGCAACACCGTGAGTAACACCATCGGCAAGGACGCCGCGCCCAACGCCATTCCCGCCTCCACCTTCACCAACACCTACTCCACCTCTTTGCCCCTTTCTGGTATGTCGGGCGTCACTCTGACGTACCTTGCCGGCGCGGCGGTGCTTTGCGCTGCTGCGGCCTGGATGCACATTCGTCGCAAGGCGAATGCGAAGGGAGGCGAGCGTCGTGAATAAGAAAGTTTGCTCCTTCCCGATCTTGTTTGCTCTGCTTACCCTCCTGATCGGCACCTGCGCGGTTGTGTTCCCCGCATCCGCGCAGGCCGCGCCGACCTCGACCGGTTCCATCACGGTGAGCGGCACCGTGGCGCGCAGCTACGACGCCTACCAGATCTTTAGCGCCAACGTCGTCGACGGCGACAGCGACGCCAAGATCGCCACCGACCTCACCTGGGCAAGCGACGCCGTGCGCGACGCCGTACTGCCCGTGCTGCACAGCGCCGGCATGCCCAATTCCCAGACCACCGCGCAGGAAGCTGCCGAGTGGCTCAACACCGATTCCCACCTTACGAGCGCGCTGAGCGCACAGCTCGCTCGTTCCCTCCAGAGCTCTGGTGCCGAGTCTGTGGCCCTTAACGCGGGCACCGCGGCCGAGCTGTCCTGCGGCTACTGGCTCATCGTCGCCAAAGACGACGCCATCGCCCAAGGCGAGGCCGGCACCGCGCCGATCATGACCCTGGTCGGCGGCAGCGCCGTTACCGTCAAGCCCAAGACGGCGACCCCCAAGGTCCAAAAGCATGTGCTGGAGGACGGCACCGCCGCCTGGCAGAAGGCCGCCGACGCCACGGTCGCCGACGACCTGTACTGGCGCCTCTCTGCCACGGTCCCGGCGGGCCTCACGGCCTACGAAACCTATACGGTACGGTTCGTCGACACCATGAGCGCGGGGTTCGACCCCTCCAAGGTCGCCGCGAGCATGCGCGTGTACGTGGCGGCGGGCGCGGACGGCGGCTTTGACGCGGTCGAGACCGGCAAGGACGGCCGCGTCGGCACCGAGCCCGCGAAGGGCTGGACCGATATCACGGCCCAGTGCGCCACCAAGGTAGCGGCCGACGGCAAGACCTTCACCGTGCGCACCGGCGACCTCATCGCCGCGCTCGGCGGGGCCGACGCCTTCACCGCGGGTGCCCGCGTGGTCGCCGTGTACAACGCACCGCTCAACAGCGCGTGCAACCACGGCATCGCGAAGGGCAACCCCAACGAGGTGTACCTGCGCTACCCGCGCTCTCCCTTTGCCGACCAGTCCGGTGACGCCGGCCTCACCCGCACGCCGAGCGATGATGCGTGCGCCTACACTTGGGATCTCGCACTCACCAAACGCGGCAGCGACGGCGACAAGCCGCTTGCCGGGGCGGTCCTGAGCATCGCCGACGACCGCGGTCGCGCACTGGCGGCCGACGGCACGTGGGATGCGGAGGGCAAGGCCACCGTCACCACGGGCGAGGACGGCCGCGTGACCGTCTCGGGCGTGGACTCGGGCAAGCTGGAGGTCCGCGAGCTCAAGGCACCCAAGGGCTACACCGCCTTTGAGGGCACGCGTTCCGTGACGGTCAAGGCCGAGGGTCTGGACGTCGACCAGGTGGCCGCCGCCAAGCCCAAGCTCACCATCACGGCCGAGTCGCCCCTGCGCGCCGACAGCGCGGACGGGTCGACTGGCAGTCTGGAGGCGTCGCTCATCAACACGCCCACCGGCACACCCCCTAGCATTACCACCGGAGGCTTTATGCCCTCGACTGGCGATATGGCAATGTACGCCGCGGCCGCCGCAGCGGTCGCCGGAGCCGCGCTCATCGTGGTCGCGCTCCTGGTCAAGCGGGGAGGTGGCAGCCATAAAGAGTAGCTGGCAGCCCCACAGAGAGCGGGGCGAGACGTAGCGAAGTAGATGCTAAGACACAGACAGACAGATTTAGATCAAATGGAATTCGAGCAGAAAGCAGAGGAAAAGAAGATGAGCATGAGCAAGAACATCGCACGCCTGGCAGTAACCGCCGGCCTCACAGCAGCGCTGAGCTTCGGCGGCGTAATGGCCCCGGTGACCATGGCGTTTGCTGATGATGGCGGCAACAGCATCACCATTACGCAGTCGGAGGGTAACGCATCCACTACGTTCAAGGCATATCAGATCTTTAAGGCCGATGTCGTAGATCCTACTGAGGAGGGGACGGCTGATAAGATCGTCTCCAACGTCAAGTGGGCAGACGACGTGGAGCCGAGTGTTCAGAATGCCATTATCGCGGCTATTGAAGCGGATTCGAAGTATGAGACTTCTAATCCTAAGCTGCCCAATAAGGCTACCGCCCAGGACGTGGCCGATTGGTTGACTAAGAACGTTACCGGTACTAATGCTGAGACTGCTGTTAATAAGGATCACCTTCTCAACAAGATTGCCGGTATTGTGAAAAGTGGCGTTACCGCTACGGGCAGTTCGTTCTTGGCAGGCAATAGTTTCACTGTGCCTAACGATGAGAATAATTCCCCCAAGACGGGTTACTACCTGTTCCTGACCGATGAATCTTCACTGAGCACTTCCGAAGCGGCAAAGAAGAACACGGGCACCTCGCCCATCTTCGCCGTTGTCGGCGGTAGCAGCGTGACCGTTGCCGAGAAGACCAGCATTCCTACCGTCAACAAGGAAGTTCGTGAGGGCGCGACATGGGGAAAGGTGAGTGACTCGTATATTGGCGAGGAGCTCGAATATAAACTGACTGGCTCCGTTGCGAGCAACATCGACACCTTCACCAAGTACGAATATACGTTCCAGGATCATCTTTCTGTTGGACTGGAGGCTATCAAGAGCTCCGTTGAGGTGAAAATTAACGGTCAAGTTATCCAGCCTGCAAATGGCTACACGGTAGACCTTGTGGACACTAAGAACGCTTCTGGGAACCTTACTGGCGGTCAAGACCTGACGATTTCCTTCTCCAATCTTAAGGATGCTGCAGCAGCTGCAGGCGTGACGCTTGGGGGCGACTCTAAGGTCGTTGTGACCTATAAAGCAAAACTGACCGATAAGGCTGAATACACTGCCACCGGCAACACCAATGATGTCAAACTCGTCTATTCGAATAACCCCATGGTTGAAGGTACTGGCACCTCCACGCCGGAGCGAGTTACTGACCATGTCTTCCGCCTGGATGTGACCAAGGTCGAAAAGGACAACCAGAATCAAAAACTTGAAGCTACCTTCCAAGTCAAAATGACCAAAGAGGGAGATACTTCGCTTAAGACTAATAGGTGGCTGACCCAAACTGGCGGCATTACCGAAAATGAGAAAGATGCCGGAAAATTCAAGACCGACAAGGAAACTGGCAAGATTTATATCCCTGGTCTTGTAGAGGGAACGTATGAGATTACCGAATGCAATACTCCTGCTGGTTACAACACCCTTGCTCCGTTTACCATTACGGTGAAGCCGAAGTACAACGCAGACGGTAGCCTGCAGAGTCTCGATGTAACGTCCAGCAATACCGAAATGGTTACTTCCAGTGCTACAAATGACGCGACCATTCCTGTCACCATCCAGAACAAGAAGGGCTCCGGCCTCCCGCTGACCGGTCTCAATGGCGTGACCTTCACTTGGATTGCTGGTGGCGCGGTGCTGTGCATCGGCGTGGCGCACCTCATCCGCAGCCGTAAGCAGGCTGAGGAGTCCGAGCAGGAGTAACGCTCGCTCACCCATCCCTTTGGCAGGTGGGATGTGATGGCCATGAGACTTGCGGACACTTTTCTCGTCCATCCACGTTCTTGCTTTGCCATTCTCTTTTCGGGGCAGACTCCGCACTGGAGTCTGCCCCGTTTTTTTGGGACAACGCAGCCAGCCTCCACCGTCCGATGCGGGTACGTTCGTCATCGCGTTTCTTGACTCGTATGAGGTTCGGATTAAGGTCCGTAGGCGCACGCGCGGTGCGGACGGTAGAAGGCATTTGCGCCGCAACAAGCGCAAATAAGAATGCCCGGGGGTCGGATCCCGAGCATTTAACAAAACCAGAAAACTAGGCCGCCCGCGCTCCTAAGTACTTACGCGGGATGCGTCGTTTCCTATTGACATTGTATCCCGAATCGCCCCGCCGATCCGGGATATTCTGAAAACGCAAATGCGGACCTATGCATGAGAAGAAGCTCGCTAATTCCGAAAATTATGTATAATTCTAATACAAACTGGAATCGAACGAAAACAATGGAAATGAACGAAGCGCTAATCTACTTACAAGAAGCACTAGGCCTTTCCGCCAAGACCAAAACTTGGCCTGGATCCGCACGCTTGCCGCTGCATCTGCGGGCGATTGAAGTCCGCGCTGTTGACGCAAACGGTTTTTCGTTTTTGCTTGCAAGTTTGCCTACTGGCGTCGGGCTTCCCGAGGCCAAGAGAGTCTATAGTCAGCTAGCCTTGCGCGCGGAGACTCCTGTTGTCGTTTCGTTTCCTGATGCCGATGCACGTCAGCGCAAAGCATTGGTCGCACAAGGGATTCCCTTTGTCTGTCCTGGTAGACAGGCTTTTCTTCCATTTATGGGCACAGCTTGCACGGAGAGGGGCGGTGCCCGGTTTCGCAATCACGCGACCAAGATGTCACCCAACGCGCAGGCTGCCGCAATCTGGGGAGCAGCCCAGGAGCCATATCGCCCCTATGACCTTTGTCGTGCGCTTGGGATTTCGGCAAGCCGCGCGAGTGAGGCCATAACCGAGCTTGTTGATAGGGGGCTCGCGAGGCGCGAGCGTCGCGAGCGATGTGTCGTCGTGTTCCCTGTTGCCGTCGATCTTCTGCTCAGCGAGCACATGGCGGAGCTCTCCTCGCCTGTCTCAAAGGTCTTTTTTGCAAGGAAGACACCGCAGATTGACTGTCTTGTTGACGCCGGGGAGACGGCGCTCGCTGCGCGTTCGATGCTCACTGCGCCGGGTATGGAACAAAAGGCCGTCTTAAGAAGTGCATGGCGTCAACTGAGCGACCTCGAAGTCGCAGACGGGGAGTTGCCGGATAACGAGACGGCGATGATCCAAGCGTGGCGCTATGCGCCTGTGTTTGCTGACTCCTCCCGCGTCGATGACATTTCGCTTGCGCTATCTTTGGCGGCAATCGACGATGAGCGAATTCAGCTCGAAGTCGATCGCATGTTTGGAAAGGAATATCCATGGCAAGAAGCGCTGTAGAAGGTCTCCAAGAATTCGAACCGTAGGCGGTGTTTCGTTCCTAGCTGCGTTGTCCGGCGCATGGGCTCGCTAATCGGCTATTATTTGTTTAGACAACTTGAGTTGTAGAGGAGTGACCGGCGATGGTGCAGGGCGCCAAACATATGAAGAGCAATAACGCCGTGGACAACGGCGGCTCAAGCCCTCAGCCCAAATCTCAACCAAAGCCCAAGCGCCGCCGCAAGCGGCTGCCGCGCTGGGCCGACCGGCTCATCACCATCGTCATCATCCTTATTGGCGTGGGCCTTATGACTTGGCCGTGGATCTTGGACCGGCTCGAGGCCTCGGGCGTGTTCAACCAGATCAGCACGGTGTCCAGCACCGTGGACGCGCTGTCTGCCGAGGAGCGCGAGCGCATCCTGCTCCAGGCGCGCTCCTTTAACGAGCAGCTGGCGGGCGAGGCCACCGAGCTTCCCGCCGACCAGATCGAGCCCTACGCCAAGCAGCTCATCTTTGACCGTGACCCCATGATGAGCTGGGTCGAGATCCCCTCCATCGACGTGAGCATGCCCATCTACCACGGCACGAGCGAGGAAGTCCTTATGGCGGGCGTCGGCCACCTGGAGGGAACGAGCCTGCCGGTGGGTGGCACCTCGACGCATTGCGTGCTCACCGCGCACTCGGGCATGCGCAACCTGAGCATGTTCGACGACATCCATTCGCTGGAGCCCGGCGACCTGGTGCTGCTGCACACCATGAACAAGACGCTCGCCTACAAGATGGTGGACTCCGAGGTGGTGCTGCCCGAGGAGATGGAGTCGCTGACCATCGAGCCCGGCGCCGACAAGGTGACGCTCGTCACCTGCACGCCCTACGGCGTGAACGACCATCGCCTGCTGGTGCATTGCGTGCGCACCAAGTACAACAAGAAGGACGTCGACAAGCAAAAGTCGCTGGCCGGTCGCCACTGGGGCAAGCGCGAGTTTGCCGTGCTCATCGTGGTCGTGGCCATTGTGCTGTTGCTGCTGGACATCGTGATCCACACGATCCGTAAGCGCCGCAAGGCCAAGGCCTCGGCATAGGTCATTCTGCAGAACCACCACAAAGGGGACAGGCACCTTTGTGGTGGTCGGGGCTTCCAAACCATCACAACATTCGATGAAAATCGCGATTTGGACGAAAAGCGTCGAATGTTGTGATGGTTTTCGTTGTGGGCGGGACGGTTTTGCATTGTGGCGATGCGGTTTTTGCTGCATAACCGCCGGGACGCATCCGCCGCCCTCGTTACGTTTTCGCTGCATTTGGGTAAAGCACCTGCTCCAAGCGGCGTTGCCTTGTATACTAGAGCGGTTTATCTGTTATGCGGAAGGGAGCGCCTATGGCACTCAGCGAGAAAGACGTGCGCGGCATCGCCGAGTACGCAAAGATCGCACTGACCGATGACGAGCTCACCCAGATGACGTCCTACATGAACGACGCCGTCCAGATGCTCGAGCCCGTCTTGCAATATGACTTGCCCGACGTGGAGCCCACGTTCCATCCCATCGGAAGCCTGTCCAACGTGATGGGCGATGACCTGCGCGAGCCCGAGCGCGACCTGCCGCTCGACATTGCGCTCGAAAACGCCGGCAGCGCGCGCGACCGCTACTTCCGCGTGCCGTCCATTTTGGGAGAGGGGGAGAGCGAGTAATGGCGCAGGGCTTCGATTCCTTTACCGCCGCCCAGATCGCCGCGGGCGTTGCCGCCGGCGACTTTACCGCTACCGAGGTAGCCCAGGCCTCCCTTGCCGCCATCGAGGCGCGCGAGGGCGGGGTCCAGGCATTCCTGCAGGTGGCGCCCGAGCTTGCGCTCGAGGCCGCCGCGCGCGTGGATGCCGACCGTGCCGCAGGCAAGCCGCTGCCCCCGCTCGCGGGCGTGCCGCTGGCCATCAAGGACAACATGAACCTCGTGGGCACGCGCACCACCTGTGCTTCCCGCATGCTCGGGGACTACCAGAGCGTCTACACCGCCACCTGCGTCCAGCGCATGCTCGATGCCGGCTGCCTGCCCATGGGCAAGGCCAACATGGACGAGTTTGCCTTTGGCAGCTCCACCGAGAGCTCGGCGTTCCACCGCACCAACAACCCTTGGGATACCGAGCGCGTGCCCGGCGGCTCTTCGGGCGGCTCCGCTGCCGCCGTCGCCGCGGGCGAAGTCGCGCTCTCGCTGGGCTCGGACACCGGCGGCTCCATTCGCCAGCCGGCGTCGCTGTGCGGCGTGGTGGGCTTTAAGCCCACGTATGGTGCCGTGAGCCGTTACGGCGTGGTTGCCTTTGGCTCGTCGCTCGACCAGGTGGGCCCCTTTGGCCGCACGGTCGAGGATGTCGCGCTGGCCATGAACGCGCTTACCGGCGCGGGCCACGATCCGTACGACTGCACCAGCCAAGATTGCGCCGTCGACTTTACCGAGCATCTCAACGACAGCATCGAGGGCAAGCGCGTGGGCATCATCCCTGCGTTTATGGAGGCCGAGGGCCTGACGCCCGAGGTCAAGGCCGCTGTTCAGCGTGCCGCCCAGGAGCTGCAGAATCAGGGCGCCGAGCTGGTCGAGGTCGACCTGCCGCACCTGGACGCCGCCATCGCCGCCTACTACGTCATCGGCCCGGCCGAGGCGTTCTCCAACCTGGCCCGCTTCGACGGCATTCGCTACGGCTATCAGGAGGAGGGCTGCGCCAACCTGTCCGACCAGAGCTCGCTGTCGCGCGCCCACGGCTTTGGCGCCGAGGCCAAGCGCCGTCAGATGCTCGGTGCCTACCTGCTGAGCTCGGGCGTGTACGACAAGTACTACTACGCCGCACAGAAGGCTCGCACACTCATCACGCAGGACTACGACGCCGCGTATGCCAAGGTGGACACCATCCTCATGCCCGCCTCGCCGCGCACGGCCTTTAAGTTTGGCGAGATCAGCGACCCCACGCAGATGTACCTCTCCGACCTGTACACCATCTCGCTCAACATCTGCGGCAACGGTGGCATCTCGGTGCCGCTGGGCCTGGGCGAGGATACTCAGCTGCCCGTTTCTGCTCAGCTGGTGGGGCCTGCCTTTAAGGACCGTCAGCTGCTCACGTTTGCCCGCGCCCTGGAGCGCGGCTTTGCCGATGCCGCCACGGGTGCGCCCGCGCTTTCCGTCGCGCCCGATTTTGCCGGGAAGGGAGGCGAGCTGTAATGAAGGAGCTTTCCGAGGTCCTGCAGGATTGGGAGGCTGTGATCGGCCTGGAGATCCATACCGAGCTCACCGCACTCGATACCAAGATGTTCTGCAATTGCAAGCTCAGCCACGATGACGAGCCCAACGCCAACGTGTGCCCGGTGTGCCTGGGCCTGCCCGGCGCCCTGCCGGTGCCCAACAAGCGCGCCATCGAGAGCATCGTCAAGGCCGGTCTCGCCACCAACTGCGAGATTCAGCGCCACTCGATGTTCTACCGCAAGCACTACTTCTATCCCGATATGGCCAAGAACTTCCAGACCACGCAGGGTCCGGTCGCCTTTGCCATGTACGGTCACTTGGACCTGGACGTGACCGGTCGCGGTGCCGCCGAGCGCCCCGACTGCGCGTTTGGTGAGGCCGAGGCCCAGAGCCTGGCGAGCGCCTCAGCCAACGCCGAGGGCCTGTCCACGTCCATGACGTCGACCATGCGTGAGGGCAACCAGCGCGCCGGCCACCTGGCCAGCTATGACGCGTCCAGCCTGCAGATGCCCGAGCGTCGCGAGGACGGTTCCTACACGGTGCCCATCCGCATCTTGCGCATCCACATGGAGGAGGACGCCGCCAAGATGGTTCACGTGGGCGGCGCCGAGGGCCGCATTACCGCCGCGGCCGAGTCGCTCGTCGACTACAACCGCTGCGGCACTCCGCTCATCGAGCTCGTGACTGAGCCCGACTTGCGTACGCCCGAGGAGGCTCGCCTGTTTATGGAGAAGCTCCGTCGCATCTTTGTGACGCTGGGCATCTCGGACTGCTCCATGGAGAAGGGTTCCATGCGCTGCGACGGCAACGTGTCGCTGCGCCGCCGCGGCGAGACCAAGCTGGGCACCAAGACCGAGCTCAAGAACCTCAACTCGTTCAAGAGCCTGCACGACGGCCTTGCCTACGAGATCTGCCGCCAGGCTGAGGTGCTCGAGGAGGGCGGCATCATCTATCAGGAGACCCGCCACTGGGAGCCCAGCCGCAAGCGCACCGTGGTCATGCGCGTTAAGGAGACGGCCGACGACTATCGTCTGTTCCCCGATCCCGACCTGGCGCCGTTCGATCTGGATGACGAGTTCATCGACCGCTGTCGTGGTGAGATCCCCGAGCTGCCCGATGCCAGGCGCGTCCGTTTTGAGGCCGACTTTGGCATTAAGACGGCCGACGCCGAGCAGATTGCCGGCGACCCCGAGTTTGCCGACTTCTTTGAGGCTGCCGCTGCCGGTATGGCCGGCAAGGAGGCCCAGACGGTCGCAAACCTGCTGGTCAACGAGATGATCGCCTACCTTAAGGGCGCGGGCGTCTCGCTGGCCGAGTCCGGCATCGCTCCGGCTCAGGTGGCGGTGCTGGCCAAGCTGCTGGCGACCGATGCCATCAGCTCCAACCAGGCGCACGAGGTCTTTGAGGCCATGGCCCAGACCGGTGACGATCCCAACAAGATTGTCGACGAGCGCGGCATGCGTCAGGTGAGCGATGCCGGCGCACTGCAGCCGATCGTGGACGAGGTGCTGGCTAACTGTGCCGATCAGGCGCAGCAGTATCGTGACGGCAACCAGAAGGTCATCGGCTTTTTGGTGGGCCAGTGCATGAAGGCGAGCCGCGGCAAGGGCAACCCTAAGCTCTTCAACGAGTTGCTGAGAACGTCGCTCTCGTAAGCGGGAACCCGGGAGCCCCGGCAGGGCGGGTGCTTCCTCAAAATTTCAAACAGTCCTGCGCAAGACGAAGGCCACATTAAGTGGCCTTCTTTGCGTGCGGAACTCATTTTGAGCAAGCACCCGCCCTGCCGGGGCTCCCGGGTTCTGCGACGACTCGGCCGTTCGGGTCAGGTGGGCTGAATGGAATAGAGTGAATGGGCGTGCCGTCGGCACGCCCATTGTTTTGAAGGGAACTCATTGAGAGGCAAGGCCCTGCGCCCGGCCCCTCGGTTCCGTGACGACTCGGCCGTTCGGGTCAGGTGGGGCTGAATTGAATTTGGTGAATGAGGGTGCCGTTGGCGCCTTCATTCTTTATATATGTTGGGAACGCCAAGCGGTGGGGGTGGTGCCGGTGTGTTGCTTGAAGGCTTGGGCGAAGGCGGCCTGCTGAGGGTAGCCTAGACGCTCTGCCACCTGCGCTATCGTGAGCGCGCTATCGGCCAAAAGGTCCTGTGCTCGCTCCATACGGCGTCTGCGAATGTAGGCGCCCAGGGACTCGCCAGTTTGGGCCTTAAAGGTGGCGCATAGTTTGGAGCGGCTTGTGTAGAGCCTCTCGGCCACCTCGTTGATGCCCACATGTTTGCCCTTGTCGAGCGCGCGCTCAATCATTGCCGTTGCTTCTTCGGCAATGGTTATGCTGACGCGTGTGTCTGCCGCCTGCCGCGCCTGCTTGTGGGCCGCGCGCGAACAGGCGAGCTCCGCGACCATGGTCTCCACGATGCCTTGCATATAGACGTGTCCGCCTACGGTACGGGCGCGTTCCTCGTTAATCCGACGCAGCGTGTGGCAGATGGCAGACGTCGCCTCCTCGTGCCATGGCTCGGCAAACGCCTCGAAGATTCCCGCGAACTCGGTGGGATAGCGGTGCTCCAGTTCGTCAAAAAATCCAGGCAAAAAGAGCACCGAGCGCGAGTGATAAAGCTGCCCTGCAAACAGCGGACTTAGCTCCTCGCCGCAGCTATCTTGGATAAAGCTGCACACCGCGCTGTTCGGCCACGGCCCGCGCAGTGGCTTAAGGTTCGCAGGCGTTATGCCAGCCTTGGGCATGCATATGAGCGTGGGCGCGCTGACCTCGCTCACGCAGGCGTACGGCTCGGGTGTGTATTCCGCCAGGTACATATCGTGCGTCGGGGTAATGAAATGCTCCATGACGATGCAGGCAGGGGAGAGGGGCATGATCCATGCGCGGCCGTGCGCCCGGTCGTTTGCCACCTCGCCGGTAAAGACGGCGCCCTTGCCGGTAAGCTCCAGGCCAAACTGCTCAAACTGCGGTGCGTAGAGCTCGGTTATGTCGGTCGCTGCCCGCCGTATTTGCAAAAGCGTCCCTTTCCTTTGCAGAAACGTCCACGCCTGGCTCGATTGTGAGCCAAGGCTAACATATCAATGATAAGTTCATTACGGTTAACTCTCAAGCCGTTAGAAAGGAATCTCATGGCAAAGGGATCAAAAAGGGAAGGCGGCGGTATCGGCGAGCTGCTTGCATATGCCGGCGACCGCAAATTCCTAACGTATTTGGGCATGGCGCTCTCGGCGCTCTCGCAGCTGCTGAGCTTTGGCCCGTACGTGTGTATCTGGTTTGTTGCGCGAGACCTTATCGCCGTGGCGCCTAACTGGAGCGAGGCCACCGACATCGCGATGTATGGTTGGTGGGCTGTGGGCTTTGCCCTGGCGAGCATCGTGGTTTATTTCGTGGGACTCATGTGTACGCACCTATCCGCGTTTCGCTGCGCGTCCAATATCCGCAAGGCTACGAGCGAGCATCTGCTTAAGCTGCCGCTCGGCTACTTTGACACGCATGCCACCGGTGAGCTGCGCCGTATCGTAGACGGATGCGCCGCCTCAACCGAGACGCTGCTCGCACACATGCTACCCGATATCGCCGGCGCCACCGCCATGGTTGCAGGTCTGCTCGTGCTGCTTTTCGCCCTCGATTGGCGTTTGGGCGCGGCGTGCCTTATCTCGGTCGTCGTTTCGCTTGGCGCCATGGCTACCATGATGGGCGGCAAGGGCGGCGAGTTTATGAAGGCCTACATGGGCGCGCTGGTCAAGATGAACAAGACAGGTACCGAATACGTACGCGGCATTCCCGTGGTCAAGGTGTTTCAGCAGACGGTCTATTCCTTTAAGGCGTTCCACGACGCGATCGCCGAATACGCCGACATGGCGCAAAACTATGCGGGCACGTTCTGTCGAGGTCCGCAGGTACTCAACCTTACCGCGCTCAATGGTCTTGTGGCATTCCTATTGCCCGTGGCGTTGCTGTTGGCGCCGGGCGAGACGGACTTCGCGCATTTTATGGCCAACTTCACGTTTTACGCGATATTTTCGGCCGTGGTGCCGACGGCCATGACCAAGCTCATGTTTGTGGGCGAGGCCTCTCAGATGAGTGCCGATTCGCTGGCTCGCATCCGAAGCGTCATGGATTCCAAGCAGCTCTCCGTGTCCGCTCAACCCAAGCATCCTGCCAGCAGCGACGTGCGATTTGAGGACGTGAGCTTTACGTACGAGGGTGCCGAAGCACCTGCCGTTAGCCATGTGAGTTTCAGCGTTTCCGCTGGTAGCACCCTCGCCCTGGTGGGTCCCTCGGGTGGCGGTAAGTCAACCTGCGCAAGCCTGATCCCGCGTTTTTGGGATGTTTCCTCGGGTCGAGTGCTCGTAGGCGGTGTGGACGTTCGCGACATGGACCCGCACGAGCTTATGGACCAGGTTGCCTTCGTGTTCCAGACCAACCAGCTGTTCCGCCAAACACTTGCCGATAACGTGCGTGCCTCCAAGCCCACGGCCACTGACGACGAAGTGCGTGCGGCCCTCTCCGCAGCTCAGTGCGACGATATCGTGGCCAAGCTCCCGCAGGGCATCGACACCATGCTCGGCGCCGGCGGGGCGTACCTTTCGGGCGGCGAGGTCCAGCGCGTGGCGCTCGCCCGCGCAATCCTTAAGGACGCGCCCATCGTGGTGCTCGACGAGGCCACAGCCTTTGCCGACCCCGAGAACGAGGCGCTCATCCAGCGCGCCTTTAGCAAACTGGCGGCGGGTCGCACAGTCATTATGATCGCGCACCGGCTTTCGACCGTGGTGGGGGCCGACAAGATCGTGGTGCTCAACCAAGGTAGCGTGCAGGAGACTGGCACCCATGCCGAGCTGCTGTCCCAAAAGGGTCTATACGCCAAGATGTGGGCTGAATACGAACAGGCCGCGAGCTGGAAAATCACTGCAGCGACCGCGGATGCCGCCGTCACGAAGGGAGGCGAGGCCTAAATGTTCGCCTCATTCCAAAAGAAGTATTTCCTATCCGATAAAGGCGTCGCCGGCGTAAAACGCGGCATTTTCTGGACCACGCTCACTAATCTCATTACCATGGCCGGCATGGGCTTTTTATTCCTGGTCATGGGCGGTTTTGTCGAACATCTCGCCAGCGGGGCTGACCTGCCGGATGCCCTGCCGATTGTGGGCGGCCTCCTGGTCTTTTTCGTGTTGCTCTTTGCCTCTAACTGGCAGCAGTATTACTACACCTACTGCATCTTTTACGAGGAGTGCGGCAAGCAGCGTATGGAGATCGCCGAGCGCTTGCGCAAGCTGCCGCTGTCGTTTTTTGGCCGTCGTGATCTGGCCGATTTAACCGAGACCATCATGGGCGACGTCCAGGTCATGGAGCACGCCTACAGCCACGTGCTGGGAGAGCTTTGGGGTGCCATCATCGCAAGTGCCATCGTGTTCGTGGCGTCACTGTTCTTTTGCTGGCAGCTGGCGATTGCGGCGTTTTGGAGCGTGCCCGTGGCCTTTGCCGTGCTGTATCTGACACGCGGGCCCATGACCCCGGTGTTCGACCATGTGCGCGCCGAGAAGGTCAAGGTCACCGAGGCGATCCAGGAGACGCTCGACTGCGTGCGCGAGATCCGCGCCACCAACCAGGAGGCCCATTATCTTGAGGGGCTCAACGCCGTGATCGATGCCGAGGAGCGCGAAACCACCAAGGGCGAGCTCGCCAATGGGCTTTTGGTCAACTCCGCCTTTGCCATCCTGCGCCTGGGGATTGCCACCACGTTGGTCACGGGCGCTGCGATGGTCGCCTCCGGCCAGGCCGACTTTTTGATGATGTTTGCCTTCCTGCTTATGGTGAGCCGCATCTATGCGCCCTTTGATCAGGCGCTGATGCTGATGTCCGAGCTGTTTGCCGCCGAGTCGTCGGCCAAGCGCATGCGTTCCATCATGGAAGAGCCCGTGGCGCGGGGCAGCGAGCAGTTTGAGCCCGTAGGCCACGATGTGGTGTTCGATCACGTGGCATTTGGCTATGGTGCGGGCGAGGACGGCCGCGCCGGCGAGAAAGTTCTTACCGATGTGAGCTTTACCGCCAAGGAAGGCGAGGTCACGGCACTGGTCGGTCCTTCGGGCTCCGGTAAGTCCACGGTGAGCCGCCTGGCCGCGCGCTTTTGGGACGCCACCGAAGGCACGGTCACCGTGGGCGGCGTGGATGTTGCGAGCGTGGATCCCGAGGTGTTGCTGCGCGACTACGCCATTGTGTTCCAAGACGTGCTGCTCTTTGACGACACGGTGATGGGAAACATCCGTCTTGGTCGTCGCGATGCCACCGATGAGGAAGTGCTTGCTGCCGCGCGTGCCGCCAACTGCGACGAGTTTGTGAGCCGCATGCCGCAGGGTTATGACACCATGATCGGCGAGAACGGCTCCAAGCTGTCCGGCGGTGAGCGCCAGCGCATCTCTATCGCCCGTGCGCTGCTCAAAGACGCGCCTATCGTGCTGTTGGACGAGGCGACGGCGAGCTTGGATGTGGAGAACGAGACCGTGGTTCAGCAGGCGCTCTCCCGTCTGCTCGCAGGTAAGACGGTTATCGTTATTGCCCACCGTATGCGTACGGTGGAAAATGCCGACAAAATCGTTGTACTCAAGGATGGTGTGGTTGCCGAGCAGGGCACTCCGGCGCAGCTCAAGGCGGCAGGTGGAGAATTCGCCCGCATGGTGGCGCTGCAAAAGGAAGCAGCTACCTGGCAGTTGTAAGAAGGGGCAAAGGGACAGTCCCTTTGTCACATTGACAATCGGTTACTCCGCATCGTTAATTTTCAAAAGATTAGCCATGGCTGACCTAGATAGTTAGATAAAATTGAGATATTTCAAAGCGTGCTCGAGCAAACTTGTTTACTCGGGTGCTGAGGCACCATGCCGCGTCCAATGCGGCAAAAGGGAGAGACATCATGAAGAAGTCCACGTTCAACACCCTGCTTGTTGGTGGCGGTTTTCTGCTTGGTACGGCTGGCATCAAGCTGCTCACCAGCGCTCCGGTAAAGAACGCCTGCGTGCAGGGTATCGCGTGCGGCATGCGCATCAAGAACGGCTACCAGGACATGGTCGAGCAGGCCAAGGCTAATGTCGACGACATGGTTGCCGAGGCGGCCTACATCACCCAGAGCGAGGCCGCTGCTGACGAGGCAGCCGAGTAACGCTCCCAGGCACAAACTATGAGATTCTCGATTATCAGCGA
Source organism: Collinsella aerofaciens (assembly GCF_009876115.1). Classification (GTDB taxonomy): domain Bacteria; phylum Actinomycetota; class Coriobacteriia; order Coriobacteriales; family Coriobacteriaceae; genus Collinsella; species Collinsella aerofaciens_N. The sequence goes on from NZ_WWSY01000005.1 coordinate 77,277, forward strand.
GATCCCCGGCAGGACCCGTCTTCAATTGGCGGGTCCTGTGCCAGAGAGCGATCTCGATGCACTTCTTAAGCTCAGCGGCGATATCGACGGCGTGCACAAGGTGCGCGTCTACGGCCGTATTGGCCAGATGGCGCTCGAATACGACGAGTCGCGCCGCGATGCCGTGCTGGCCGCCGTCGGTGCGCTCGACGCTCAGGCCATTGCCGACGCAAAGACAGGCTACGTGATGCAGCTTGAGCCACGCAAGCACAAGCTCGTCATGGATCTTGCCACACTTATCGGTGCCCATTACGCACGTCGCTGGTTTTTGCCCACGCCCCTGCGTGCGGTGTTTGTCGTGGCCGGTTACATGACCTTTTTGCGCGCCGCCCTGCGTGAGCTCGCGCAGCCGCGCTTGACCGTTCCCGTGCTCGACGCTTCGGCCATCGGTATCTCGTTTGTCAAACGTGATGTCGACACCGCGGGCCAGACGATGTTCCTGCTCAATGTGGGAGAGCTGCTCGAGGACTACACGCGCGCCATGAGCGAAAACGAGCTCATCAACTCGCTGCTCGATGTGCCCGACAAGGCGCAAAAGGTCGTCGGCGACACCGAGGTAAGCGTTGCCGCCACCGAGCTCGAGCCCGGCGACTTGGTCGCCGTGCGCACCGGCATGTCCATCTGCATCGACGGTGTTGTCGAGCAGGGGAGCGCTATGGTCAACCAGGCGACCCTGACCGGCGAGCCGCTGGCCGTCGAGCGCAGCGTGGGCGACGACGTGTTCGCCGGTACCGTCGTGGAAGACGGCGGCATCTTGGTGCGCGTGCGCGCCAATACGGCGCAAACCAAACTGCGCTCAATCGTCTCGCTCGTGCAGACGGCCGACTCGCTCAAGTCCGAGGGCCAGTCGCATATGGAGGACCTTGCCAACAAGATCGTCCCGTGGAACTTCCTGCTCGCGGGCCTGGTTGCGCTTACTACCCGCAGCCTCATCAAGACCTCGGCGGCACTGATGGTCGACTACTCGTGCGCACTCAAGCTCACGGGTTCCGTTGCCGTCATGACCGCTATGAGCGATGCTGCCAAGATGGGCGTCATGGTCAAGGGCGCGAAGTACTTTGAGTCGTTTGCCAAGGCCGACACCATTGTGTTTGACAAGACCGGCACGCTTACCGAGGCGCAGCCGCGTCTTGCCTGCGTGCTCACCACCGATGGCTGGAGCGAGGACGAGGTCCTGCGCCTTTCCGCTTGCTTGGAGGAGCATTTTCCGCATCCGGTGGCGCGTGCCGTGGTCAATGCGGCACGCGAGCGCGGGCTCGAGCACCGCGAGCGCCATGCTGCCGTCGAGTACATCGTGGCGCACGGCATCGCTTCGTCCATCGAGGGGCGTCGCGTGATTATCGGCTCGGCACACTTTGTGTTTGAGGACGAGAGCGCGCAGCTCGATTCCGACATTAAGGAGCGCATTGAGTCCCAGATGCAGGGCCTGTCGCCGCTGTACCTGGCGGTCGACGGCAAGGTCGTCGGCGTGCTCGGCATCGAGGATCCGCTCAAGGCCGGGGTCCGTGAGGCCATCGCCGACCTGCACGCGTTGGGCGTTAAGCATGTCGTTATGCTCACGGGCGACTCGGAGCGCACGGCCGAGCGCATTGCTCGCGAGGCAGGGGTCGACGAGTTTAAGGCCGAGCTGCTGCCCGAGGACAAGTACGCGTATGTGGAGCGCATTAAGGGCGAGGGGCGCCACGTTGCCATGGTGGGCGACGGTGTCAACGATTCGCCGGCGCTCGGTTTGGCCGACGTGGGCTTGGCGATGGGTGGCGGAAGCGACATCGCCAAGGAGGTCGCCGATATCATCCTGACCGATACGGATCTGGCCGCAATCGTGCGCCTGCGCCGCATGAGTCAGGGCCTCATTGATCGTCTGACGAGCTCCTACTCTAAGGTGATGCTCACCAACTCGGCGCTGTTGGCATTGGGTATTACCGGCGCGATTACCCCGCAGACGTCGTCGTTACTGCACAACGGCTCGACGATTGCCTACAGCCTGAGCAACGCAAAGGCGTACCTGCATTAGCAGACGTGTTCGCCCACGTTATCTGGCCTGCGCCCAGACGGCATTTGTGTCGTCTGGGCGCAGGCCTTTTGCGTTTGACCATGTGCTAGCTTCTCTATATAGTGTTGCTAACAGGGCTAGCAATTGAAGGGAGCGGGATCGACGTGGGTGCTGTTAGCGGCATGGCGCAGGTGAACGTTCGCGTGGATCGCCAGGTCAAGAACCGTGCCGAGGAGGCGCTGCGGCTTTCGGGCGGGTCACTGCCCGAGCTCATCAAAAAGGTGGTGGCAAAGGTTGCGCAGGGCGGCGGGAAGTGCGAGGAAGTGCTTGCGGCCGTCGACGACCGGCGGCAATCCGTCGCGCCCGATACTCCGTTCGCCGCATCATGGGCAGCGGCAGACCGGCTTTATGCAGATTTGGGCATCGCTACGTCGCCCGTATCCGACGATCGCGATTGGGACACAATCTATTCCGAAGCCATGGACGAGCGCTATCGCCAAAAGGGGATGATCCTGTGAGCGGGGCTCCCCTCAAAATAATGGTGGACGCCAACGTATGGGTTGATTCGTTTTGCGTCGACCATGCCGAGTCGCTTGCCGCGCGTGCGTTTATTGGGCAGGCGGCGGAGGCAGGGGCATTGATGTTCTTTCCGGTGCATATCGCCAAGGACGTGCTGTATGTTGTACAGCACGAACTGAAGCGCAGCGTTCTTGCCAGCGGGGGAGCGCTCGGCGAGGCTTCTGCCCGCGCGATTGGCGATGCGGCGCTGGCGTTTGTTCGGAACATGACCGAAAACGCCACGGCCGTGGGTGCAGATGCGTCGGACCTTTGGCTGGCCGACAAATACTTAGCGCTCCATCGCGATTACGAAGACAACTTGGTGCTCGCCGCGTGCAAGCGCGCGCAGGTCGATTACTTGGTGACTAACGATCGCAAGCTGCTCGAACATGCCGATCTTGCAGCAAAGACCCCGCGCCAAATGATGCCGATTCTGGCTTTGGCCGAACGCGGCCGCGCGGCTATCGGTTGACGCAAACTGTTTGCGGGCCTCTTGGACGACGATGCGCCAAGGGGCCCGCGTCTGCTATTTACAAAAGCTCGGCCTTAATGGCGGGACTTTCTGCGAGCTGCTCGGCTGCCTTTTCGTCGGAGCTATCGAGTGCTGCCAGGCTTCGGTAGACCCACTCGTTGACCTGGGTGTTCTTGACGCCTGCGGTCTGCATAAGGGCGCCTACCTCGCGGATTGCTGCGAACAGATCGGCCTTGGGACCCGCGAGCTCGACCTCGATACCGTGGTAGGCGGCCACGCCGCGGTTCTCACTCACGTGGTCGATAAAGCCCTCGACGGTCTCAAGCTGCTGAGTGAGAGCTGCATCATCGTCAACGTCCAGCGCGACGAGTGCGTTCGATACCGTGAGGGCGGGATGTCCGCAGGGGACAAAGCCCTCGATGACATCCATAGCTTCGGTAATGGTTGAGCCCAGGCCTGCGAGGGCATTGACGAGTTGCTGCTTGGTATCCATAACGGTCCTTTCGACGGGTCAATTTTGCTTGGCGAAAATATACGTGACGCGATCGGTAACAAAAGTGCGAAGTGCGGCGCACATTGGGGTCTTCACAGCTCGTGCATAGAACAGCTGTCCGCTTTCAGAACGTGGTAAGATAACACTCCACAAGCGGGGCTCGCCCCGTATGTTCCTTGAAAAGTCGACGGTTATCGGGTGTTTGCAGGCCCGATACCATCCAGACTTTCCCGACATTCGGGGGCGACTGGTTTCGACACGATAGCTCTGAGAGAGGAAGCAAGCCGAGGTCTCCTCGCCTCGTTAAACAGGGGTACCGTCAAATTGAATTGACAACAACTCTTCTTTTGAGCCTATGGCTCTCGCTGCTTAATTTATAGCGGCGCGTCAACCCGGTGATTTCCCCGACACCGGCGCGACGTCATGTTAGGGGAATGCTCCTGCGCACGTAATCGGTATGGCGCAGGCTAAGATCGAACCGGTTGGGATGCTGCGAGCGTGTCGCTGCGCGCAAAGCGTCCGAGACTAAACCAGCGACTGAGCTTGGAGATGCCAATCAGGGGGCTTTCGTGGACCGGAGTTCGATTCTCCGCGCCTCCACCAATAGTTACAGGCAGGTAGATATTCGTATCTACCTGCCTTTTCATTTCTAGCCCGTACCGCGGAGAATCGAACTCTATGCAGGGCGCGGGCGTTAAGCAAACGCGAAGCGTTTGTAGCCCGCGGGCGAGGGCGGCGGCAGCCGGCCGAAGCCGGTGCGTATTTGCGAAGCGAATACGCGGATTCTCCGCGCAAAGCCTCAGCCCAAAACAGATGCGATGTTATCGAATCTCAGCCGGTCATGCGCCGCATCAACGGAATCCCAAACCCGCGGAGAATCGAACTCTATGCAGGGCGCGGGCGTAAAGAAAAACGCCTCAGTGACTCAGACCGGGACACGCTTTCCCAATGGCAGCTCAAGCGGAAAGCGCATCCCGGAATCCGCGCTCAGAACGGGTCGCGCTTTCCCAATGACGGTCCAAGCGGAAAGCGCATCCCGGAATCCCGCCTCAAACTGGGACGCGCTTTTCGCTTCACCTGCCGCCTCGAAAAACCTGCGCGCCCTCCATTCCAAAACTGGGTAGAAGAAAGCCAAAACGCAATCGCAGGAGGTCAATATGACTGCAGAAGATAAGGCAAAGAACGCCGGCAAGGTCGCGCTCGTTTTGGAGGGCGGCAGCTTCCGCGGGCAATTTACCGCAGGCGTACTCGACGTTCTCATGGAGGCCGGCGTCGAGATTCCGGCTGTCTACGGTGTATCGGCCGGCGCTCTCAACGGCGTGAACTACAAGTCGCATCAGATCGGCCGTGCCAACCGCATCAACCTGGCTTTCTGCAATGACAACCGCTTCATGGGCGCCGCATCGTTTGCGTCCACGGGCTCCATCGTGGGTTACGATTTTATCTTCAACGATGTCCAGGACCGCCTGGATCCCTTTGACAACGAAGCGTTCGACGCGAGCCCCACCAAGATGTACGCCGTCGCGACGGACATGCTCTTTGGAACCGCTGCATACCTGCCGGTCAAAAGCGCCGTGCTCGACCTCGATGCCGTGCGCGCCTCGACGTCGCTGCCGCTGGTGACGCCGCCGGTCGAGATCGATGGGCACAAATACGTCGACGGCGGCGTAGCCGATTCGGTCCCCATCGAGCACGTGCTGGAGGAGGCCGGCTTCGACCGTGCAGTCGTCATTGTCACGCAGGATCGCTCGTACGAGAAAAAGCCCTACGAGTTTATGCCCGCCGCACGCGCTCGCTATGCCGACTACCCCTACCTGCTTGAGGCTATCGAGACGCGCCACGACCGCTATAACATCCAGCGCATGCATCTGTGGAAGTATGAGCGCGAGGGCCGCGCGCTGGTCGTTGCTCCACAAAAGCCGGTCGAGGTCGGTCACGTTGAGCATGATCCGGCAAAGCTCCTCGACCTGTATATTCAGGGCCGCCAGGAGGCAAAGCGCCTACTGAGTGATATCGAGGCATTTGTCGAGCGCTAGTGTCGCGACGTCATGACCCATGGATGACATGTGCAGAAACTCTGGTCGGAGCCAAAATACCTGTTGACTCGGGCGGCGAGCGGGGTAATATGGACGGGTTACTTGCAGAGCCCCGTGAATCTCTGTAACAACACGTACTGTACATGGAGGAGTCTAAGTGATTTCGAAATCGACTCACTACGCCAAGCAGGGCGAGGTCCAGCGCAACTGGGTTCTCGTCGACGCCGATGGTGCTGTCCTGGGCCGTCTTGCCACCCAGATCGCAATGATTCTGCGCGGTAAGAACAAGCCCCAGTTCACGCCCAACAGCGACTGCGGCGACTTCGTTGTCGTCATCAACGCCGATAAGGTCCAGCTTACCGGTAACAAGGCCGACACGAAGACCTATTATCGCCACAGCGGCTACAACGGCGGCCTCAAGGCTGAGAGCTTCCGCCAGGCTATGGAGAAGCACCCGGAGAAGGTCATCGAGCGCGCCGTTCGCGGCATGCTGCCCAAGACCACCCTCGGCCGTGCCCAGATGACCAAGCTTAAGGTCTACGCTGGTGCCGAGCATCCGCACGCTGCCCAGAACCCCACGAAGATTGAGCTGGAGGCTTAAAGATGGCTGAGAACACCGTTGTCTACCAGGGTACCGGCCGTCGTAAGAACGCCGTCGCCCGCGTCCGTCTCGTCCCCGGCACCGGCAAGGTGACCATCAACAAGCGTGACGCCGAGCAGTATTTCGGCCGTCATCAGCTCGTTGAGAACGCCCTTGCCCCCTTCAAGGTGACCGACACCGCCGGTCAGTTCGACGTTATCGCTCTGTGCGATGGCGGCGGCATCTCCGGTCAGTCCGGCGCTCTGCGCCTGGGCATCGCTCGTGCTCTTCTGAACGCTGGCGATTACCGTGCTGACCTCAAGAAGGCCGGTTTCCTTACGCGCGATGCTCGCGTGGTCGAGCGCAAGAAGTACGGCCTCAAGAAGGCCCGCCGCGCTCCCCAGTTCTCCAAGCGCTAAGGTTTTATCTCCTTACGAGATACAATGTACAAGCGGGGCCTGCCGATTGCTCGGCGGGTCCCGCTTTTCTTTTTCGACTAGGGTGGGCGACTGCGTTTTGCCCACTTGGGAAGGAGCGATCCTATGCCCCAGAACATCTTCGGTACCGATGGCGTCCGTGGCGTCGCCAACGCCGACCTCTCGTGCGACCTTGCATTTCGTCTGGGCCGCGCGGCGACCAAGTTCCTTGGCCCGGACATTTGCATCGGTCGCGATACGCGTCTTTCGGGCACCATGCTCGAGAGTGCTCTGACCGCCGGCATTATGGCCGAGGGCGGCCGTCCGCATTGCTGCGGCGTTATCCCTACGCCGGCCGTGGCACTGCTCACCGTTCAAAACGAGCTCGACGGCGGCATTGTCATTTCTGCTTCGCACAATCCGCCGGAGTTCAACGGCATCAAGTTCTTTAGTCGTAAGGGCATGAAGCTTCCCGACGCGGTTGAGGAAGAGATCAGCGCCTGGGTCATGTCCGAGGAGGCCATGGCTGCCGACACGCTGCCGACCGGCGCCGGTGTGGGTCACATCATCAAGATGAAGGATGCCCGCAAGGCCTATGTCGATCATGCCATCAGCACGCTCGACGGCCTTAAGCTCGACGGCCTGGTCGTTGCCGTCGACTGCGGTCACGGTGCTTCCTGCCAGACCACGCCTGCCGCGCTGCAGCGCCTGGGCGCCACGGTGCATGCCATCAACACCGATTTCTGCGGCACCGACATTAACGTCGAGTGCGGCTCCACGCACCTTGAGCCCCTGCGCGAGCTCGTGCTGCGCACCCACGCCGATATCGGCCTGGCCCACGACGGCGACGCCGATCGCGTGCTGTTCGTGGACAGTGAGGGCAACGAGATCGATGGCGACTACATCCTGGCTATCTGCGGCTCCGACCTTGCTGCTCGCGGCAAGCTCGCCAACTCCGAGATCGTCTCGACCGTCATGTGTAACCTGGGTTTCTCCATCGCAATGAAGGAGCAGGGCTTTGAGATGGTCCAGACCGCCGTGGGCGACCGCTACGTTTTGGAGCGCATGCTCGAGGACGGTGCCGTTATCGGTGGCGAGCAGTCCGGCCACATCATCTTCCTGGAGCACAACACCACCGGCGACGGTCTGGTGACGGCTCTGCAGCTGCTGGCCGTGCTCAAGCGCACCGGCCGCACCCTTACCGACCTTGCTGGCATCATGAAGAAGTACCCGCAGGTGCTCGTCAACGTGCATTCGGACAACAAGGCCGGCCTGGACGATTGCCAGCCCATTTGGGACGCCGTCGCTGCCGCCGAGAAAGAGCTCAACGGTCGCGGCCGCATCTTGGTGCGCCCGAGCGGTACCGAGCCGCTGGTTCGCGTTATGGCCGAGGCGGAGACGCACGAGCTGACCCAGCGTGTTGTTGACGATATCGTCGAGGTTGTCAAGCGCGAACTTCCCTAATGGCCAAAAACGGGTGCCAAGTGGTAAACTGACAAGGTTATTTTGATTGATTGGTATGTCCGAGGGGGAGCATGTTCACTAAAGTCCTAAGGTCTTTTGGTATGCGTGGTCGAGTCCTTACGCTGGATGCTCCCATCTCGGGTGATGTCATTCCGTTGTCCGAGGTCAATGACCAGACGTTTGCCACCGGCCTTTTGGGCCAGGGCGTGGCGATTCAGCCTGCCGGCACGCGCGTGATTGCGCCGGCAGACGCCAAGGTCGAGGCCATTTTTCCCACGGGACACGCCGTTGCGCTCAACACGGTCGATGGCCTAGACGTGCTCATCCACGTTGGTTTGGACACTGTTCAGCTCGAGGGCAAGCACTTTACCGTACATGCGCAAGTGGGTGACATCGTCCATAAGGGCGATGTACTCATCGAGTTCGATCGCGAGGCAATTGCTGCCGAGGGCTACGATGTGACGGTTCCCATCTTGGTGTGCAACTCCGTTGAGTTCTCGAGCATCAAGGGTTCCGTTGGCGAGCATGTCGAGGAGATGGACCAACTCATCGTCGCTCGCGAGCGCTAGTGAGCGCGCTCGGCCTTTAGCCTACAATTCAAACACGTTTACGGAGGGCGCCCTTGAAAGAGGACGCCCTCCGTGGCAAGATGGGATTTGTCCGAAGCTAAACAGCTTTGGGTCACCGTGGACGGGCAGGGGCCTCGACGCGGGTAGACACGAGACATATACATTACGCGACCTCGCCCTGGTGGCCGCACACGTTGGTTGCGGCCGACGCGGGCCGCGGGCAAGTGCTTGTAAGGGGAGCCTTGCCTCTCTTGTACGAGAAAGGACGCGTAATGAAGATTATTAAAGCTAAAGACTACGAGGATATGAGCCGCAAGGCCGCCAATATCATCTCGGCCCAGGTTATCCTCAAGCCCGATTGCGTGCTGGGTCTTGCCACCGGCTCCACCCCGATTGGCGCCTACAAGCAGCTCGCCGCTTGGTACGAGAAGGGTGACGTCGACTTTGCCGAGGTCAGCACCTACAACCTCGACGAGTATCGTGGCCTTTCGCACGACGATCCCCAGAGCTACCACTACTTTATGCGTGAGAACTTCTTCGATCACATTAACATCGACCTGAACAACACACATGTGCCCGATGGCTCCAATCCCGACGCTGCCGCTGCCTGCTCTGAGTACGACAAGATCGTCGCTGCTGCCGGTTACCCTGATCTGCAGCTGCTCGGCATCGGTAACAACGGTCACATTGGCTTCAACGAGCCCGATGACCACTTCTCCAAGGGTACGCACTGTGTCGACCTCACCGAGAGCACCATTCAGGCCAACAGCCGCCTGTTCGACAGCATCGACGACGTGCCCCGTCAGGCCTACACCATGGGTACCCAGACCATCATGTATGCCCGCATGATCCTAGTCGTCGCCAACGGCGAGGCCAAGGCGCAGGCCGTGCATGACATGTGCTATGGTCCGGTTACCCCCGAGTGCCCTGCCTCGATCCTGCAACTGCACACCAACTGCGTTGTCGTTGCCGACGAGGCCGCCCTTTCGCTCTGCAAGTAGCGAAAGCCTATCACCTCGACATAGCTTTGCCGAAGGCCTCCGCTTTGCGGGGGCCTTTTTGTTATCCCTCTCCGCCCGCTTGACCAAAATCTTGCCGCAAGCTTGACGAATGCCGGATGCCCAACAGCTTGATTCATTCCATACCAGATTCTATGCAAAAATGCCACTAAAAGGTCGTAGACGGTAGCGGGTGCTAGGCGAGTTGAATGACATGGCTGAACCTTGTTCATTTGCGTTACACTGCCGCTTAGATGGGACAAGCTGACAAGCTCATTTACCTGCTTAAAGACCGATTAGTCGGGGGATTAATAACAATCGGCCCTCGCTGTACAAAAACTTGCCGCTTGCGTACCAAAAGACAACCTAAAACACAAGGTCGCTCTATTCATAGCGCGGCTTGTATGGTCTTGCGGTTACAGTGTCCATACGGTCGAGTTGAGGAGCGGGCATGGTAAACGATTTGAGCAGTATAGACGACCTCGAGCTGATGCCGCTGGGCGGAGGCTATATGGTGCGACGCGAACGCTTGATGAATGAGCTTATCGCCAAGGGCCGAAAGGCCGGCATCGTGGTTCTTTATGCGCCCGACGGGTTTGGGAAGACCTCGGTGCTGCTGCAGTACACCCATGAGGTTAAATGCGACCCGACGCGAGGCCCCGTGCGGATTATCGAGGCCGATCGCGCCACTGGGCGCGAGGTGTTTATGCAGCTCGAGGTGGTCACCGAAGAACTCAAAGATAAACCGCACTCCCTTATCGCGATTGATAATGTGCCAAACCTCGATCAGCGCGATACCGAAGACCTCATCGACAGGATTCGCGGCCTGCGCGCTATGGGGATAGGGGTCTTTATCTCCTGCCGTCCTTCAAATCGTCAGCTGATTCATGGGCTGGGCGATTCGGTTAAGATCAATGCGCAGATGCTCAAGGTGCATGCCTATGAGTATTCGGCGTGGGCATCGGCGTTTTCGATCAGCACATCGCTCGACTTTTATCAGCTCACGCAGGGCGTGCCCGAGCTCGTTTCGGCATTGCAGACGGGTCTGTATGGCCAAGGCGACGTAGCCGGTCTGCTCGAAAACGAGATTGTCAACGTATATGGCGCGGCACTTGTCGATCTGGCTTCGCTCGACAATAATGGGCTGTTTTGCGTGGCATGTCTCATGGTTTTGATGGGCGAGGGCAATATCGCAGAACTCGAGGCTTGCGGGGTGAGGCTGTCGATGGTCGACCAGTCCTATTTTGTACGCGACTACCCGATCTTTGGCTTGGATCCCGCCGAGCGGAGTTTTACGTGTCTGGGCACGGAGGATAACGGACGCTTGCGCTTGCGCAAGTTGGTGGCCGAGGTTCGCCCCGAACTTGTTCCGAGGGCGGCCCGTATTTTGCTTAAGGCGGGTAGATGCGATGCGGCGATGGGCCTGGCGGACGCCTTTTTGGACCGTGAAGCGGTCCTTGAACTTGCTGGGCAGTATGGGGTCGATCTGGCTCTGACGGGGCACGGGGCCGATGTCTGCCGAGCAGCGCTGGGCACGATCGATGCCGACGATCCGGCTCCAGAGCCAACGCCTGCCGAGGCGCTCGGCGTGTATTTGGCAGCGGTCAGCGTGTCCAATACAAAGCTCGCTCGCTATATGGCATCGGTCATCGAGCGCGGGGGCGAACGGGCGGCCTGCGAAATAGACCCTGTTTCATGGAGGGTGGCCCAGACACTGACGGCTGTTTGCTATGGGGACAACGGGCTTGGGCTTCCTACGAACCTGGCCGTGCCAGAAATAGAGACGTCCCACACCGCACTCGACATGCTGTCCGCGCATATCGAGGTCAAGCGATGCCTGACCGAGCGGGGAGATGACGGCGGCGTTCTACAGCAGCTCAAAACGAGCAAGGCCTATGACTGCGAGCTCGACATCGCGGGGATTGTTATACGGGCCGATAGCATGCTGGTGGAGCTCTTTGACGGGTCGTTTGCGGGAATCGACGAGCGCGACGACGAGATGACGATGGTGCGGGAGGCGCTCGACGTACGTGGGCTTAAGGCGATGGCTATCTGGGTGCGCATGGTGTTGGCGGCACGGCGGCTCCTTTCCGGCTTGCCGGTAACCGACGACGCGGCGTTCAACGAGCTCGATCGTTTTGCCGTGCGCATGCGCGACAACCAGATTCAGCTGTTTGGCCTGTTGCTAGAAGGCTGGCAGTCGCTGGCAGAGGGACGGCCGGTTAATGCAAAGTTCCGTGCGGTCCAAGTGCTCAAACTTGCCGAGGAGTCGATTGCGTACATGCGCGATAACGCATTGCTGCTGGAGCGCGCAGCGTATCTGCGTAACACCTCGATGGTTTCGGTGCGCGAGGAAGCGGAGCTACTCGATATAAGCCAGACGCAGGTTGGTGGAGCGGAGGCCTGGATGGTGGCTCTGCATTTGGCCTGTGCGGGCCGAGACAGCGATCTTGCGGCCTGGATGTCCATGAATCGTGCGGGGATTCTAGAGCCATCGTATCGGCTCTTTGCGCGCCTTGCCATGCATTGTCTGGGCGAGCCGGCGGGCAGGATACGCAAGAAGCTTCCCGTGCGCGAGCTGTCGCGGTACTCGCTGCGCGACGATTTGGAAGGGGAGGGCGAGCGCCTGTTCCAGGCCGGCGAGGTTGAAGCCGTTGATACCATCGACCATATCGAGATTCGCATGTTTGGTGCGTTTCGCGCCGAGCGCGACGGGTTTCCCATCACGGACAAAATGTGGCGCCGCAAGAAGGCGGCGACACTTGCCGAGCGGCTTGCACTGGGCATGGATGCGCTCGTCGATCGTGAGACGCTGGCCATGGAGCTGTGGCCCCATGCCGAGTTCAATAGCGCCCGCAATAACCTGTACTCGACGATATCGCGCTTGCGGTCGGCTTTGGGGCCGACGCCGGATGGCAAGTCGTGTGTGCTCATCCAAAATGAATGCATTGGACTCAACGGCGACTACGTCAAGACCGATGTACGGCTGTTTGATCAGATAAGCCGCGAGGTTTTGGGAAATCGCACAGGTGCGCGCGGGCCCCATTTAGTTGAGCTGTGCCTTAAGATTGAGCAGCTTTATGCCGGACCGCTGTATGTTCCCAATGGCTGTAATCCCACCTACTTTTTGCGTATGCGACGCATTATGCAGTCAAAGTACATCGATTGCATGATTAAGGGGGCCAATGCCGCTCTAGAAGAAAACGACCTGCAGTCGGCGATTTGGCTGGCGGAGTCGGGGCTTCGGCAGGAAACGGCGCGTGAGGATATGGTGCGCTGTGCCATGCATGTCTACAGTGCGGCGGGGCGGCGGCGCGATATCGTCGAGCTGTACAGCGGGCATATGCACCATCTGAGGGAGCAGGTCAATGGCGTGCCCGAGCCCGAGACGCGGCGTCTATACGAGCGCTTGGTGGAGGGTCGGCTCAACCGCGTGCTGGTCGAGCGATAAAAAACGGGCGCCCGAAGTACTCGGGCACCCGTAAGCTTGCTATGTGTTGGCTCGCCGGATCATTGGCTCTTAGACGAGCTTGATCTTCTCGATATCCTTGCGCGAGGACTCGCGATACAGCGAGAACTTGCGGCCGATGACCTGGACGACCTCGGCATGGCAGCGATCGGCGAGCTCTTCGGCGGCCTCGCGGACAGAAAGGCTGGAGCCATCGAGCACGGAGCACTTAACGAGCTCGTGCTTCTCCAGATAGGCGACCGTCTGCTCCACGGTGCCCTCGTTGACGTCGGACTTTCCGATGATGATGGCGGGGTTGAGGTGATGGGCCATGCTGCGAAGCTGCTTGACCTGTGCTCCTGTCAGTGCCATGGGTTCTCGCTTTCTATGTATGGGGCGCCCCACGATGGGGCCTTAATCTACGTGAGCTGTCCCACGATAGCGCAGGAACGGCGCGGTGTGGGGCGCGTTTGCCCAGTTCAAAAAGAATGCGGATGCCGAGTGAGTGGGCGGCGTGGGCTGCGAACAGGCTATGAGCTGGGCGCAGAGACCGGCTCCCATGCAATAAACGCCCAACGAACCTTGCGGACATGATCGAGCATATAGCGCCCCTGCGGCACGCCCTTGGACCCCGGCTCGCCGGCATGGGGATTCTCGATCATGTGCTGGGCGATATAGTCGCGCAGGCGGTCAACCTTATCCTCGTTGCCATGCTCGAGCATGCGAGAAAAGTCCGCCACGCCCGCTTCAAGGCTATTGAAGGTATCGCGACGAGGCGATTCAAAGTACGTAACCTGCGGCAGGGCACCCATCTGAATAAGGATGTTAAAGGCATACACAAAACCATTGCTGCAGGTAACCGAGGCGCCGATGGCGTTCATCAGGTGCAGGTCATAGCGCGGGCTGGAGTTGGCGACCATCGTGACAGCACAACGCCGACGAGCCGTTCGATTAAGCTTGGCAAGCGCGCCTTTTAGGTTGGTCGTGGTGACAGAGCGACTGGCAAAGGCAACATCTACCGCTTTCGCGACCGGTCCAACCAAATCCCAATCATCATCCCAAGCAAGCTCAAGCGGCGTAATGCGATCCTCGAGCCCATAGTACTCAATGCCAGCATCAAGCGTGCCCAACATAGCAGGGGAGAAGTCAGCCGCAATCACAGGATGCCCAGCCTGAGCAAGCGGAATAGCAATCGACCCAGCCCCACACCCCATATCAAGCACCGATTCACCAGGCTTTAACGCCAACAGCTTCATAAAGTCCCGGGCATACGGGGCAGTCTCCAACGGCCGAAAATGCCGAGCCCGCTTATCCCATTCAAAAGAATCATCAGCCCGATGCCGAGCGGCCTGCAGACGCATCCATTCGCCATTCCAATCCGCAGCAAGCAGCTCAGAACGAATCTCCCCATCAACCACGGGCCAACCTCCTAGCAACAAAAAAGCGACTCCTCCCAAAAGAAGAGCCGCAACCAGCATATATCAGAAAAAGAACCGCTCCAACGCCAAACCGCCACACCAACCAAGGCGGGCAGAAGCGAAGCGACTGCCACTGAGCCAGAACCCAGCCAAGGTTGAGATGTGCGGGAGCCCCGCCGCCGGGCGGCAGACATATAAGGTCGATCGCGAGTTCCGCACGAGCCGGAGAGCACTTAATGTGCTCTCCGTGCGAGTCAGGACTGTCCGAGCAGGCGACCTTATATGTCTGCCGTCCGGCGGCGGGGCTCCTCGCCTCGTATCCCTAGGCTAGTTCTTCAGCGAGTTCAGCGGCGCCGGGAAGCGTCCACCGCGATGGGCAAGCACGGTGCCGGCGTTGGGGTTCACCGGCATGATGGGCGCACGGCCGAACAGGCCGCCGTACTCGACGCAGTCGCCCACGCCCTTGCCGATGGCGGGAATCACGCGGACGGCCGTGGTCTTGTTGTTGATGACGCCGATGGCCATCTCGTCGGCGATGATGCCGGCGATGGTCTCGACCGGGGTGTCGCCGGGGATGGCGATCATGTCCAGGCCGACGGAGCACACGCAGGTCATGGCCTCGAGCTTCTCGAGCGAAAGCGCACCGGCCTCGACGGCGGCGATCATGCCGGCATCCTCGGACACGGGAATGAAAGCGCCGGAAAGACCGCCCACGCTGGAACTGGCCATGACGCCGCCCTTCTTGACGGCATCGTTGAGCATGGCGAGCGCGCAGGTCGTGCCCGGGCCGCCGCAGGTGCCCACGCCGATGATCTCGAGAATGCGGGCAACGGAGTCGCCGATGGCAGGCGTGGGGGCCAGCGACAGGTCGACGATGCCCTTCTCGACACCCAGGCGATGGGCGGCCTCGCGGCTCATGAGCTCGCCGGCGCGGGTGATCTTAAAGGCGGTCTGCTTAATCTTCTCGGCGACTTCCATCATCGATGCGGAATCGGGCAGCGTCTCCAGGGCTGCGGCCATAACGCCGGGGCCCGAGACGCCTACGTTGATGACGGCGTCGGCCTCGCCACCGCCGTGGACGGCGCCCGCCATAAACGGGGAGTCCTCGACCATGTTGGCAAAGCAGACAAACTTGGAAGCGCCGACGGAATCCTGGTCGGCCGTGAGTTTAGCGGCATCGATGATGGTCTGGGCGGCCATAAGCACGGCGTCCATGTTGATGCCAGCACGCAGGCTGGCGACGTTGACGCTGGAGCAGACGCGGCTGGTGGTAGCGAGCGCCTGGGGGATGGACTGGATGACGCGGCGGTCGGCGTCACCGATGCCCTTCTGGACGAGTGCGGAGAAGCCGCCCAGGTAATCGATGCCGAGCGTTTCGGCCGCGCGGTCGAGGGCATGCGCGATGGGGGTGAGGTCCTCATCCTTGCAGCATGCGGCGATCTGTGCCACCGGGGTGACGGAAACGCGCTTGTTGACGATGGGGATACCGTACTCGCGCTCGAGGTTCTCGGCGGTCTCGACCAGATGCTCAGCCGTGTGCGTCACGTGGTCGTAGATCTTCGTGCACATGCGGTCGAGGTTCTCGTCGCCGCAACCCATGAGCGAAACACCCATGGTGATGGTCCTGATGTCGAGGTTCTGTTCCTCAACCATGCCGCGGGTTTCCGCGATTTCTGCGGGCGTGATCGCCATCCTTGCGCTCCTATCTGCCAAAACGAGCATAGTCTTATCTATTCTAACGTGCCGCACGTGCCAAGTGGCGCATGCGGCACGTTTTGGTGCTCGGTTGTTTCCGTTGTGTTACTGCCCAAAGACCTCTTCGGCGATGCGCGCGCTTTCGGCGGCATCCTTGGCGTAGTAGTCCGCGCCGATCTGCTTGGCGTATTCGGGGGTGAGCACGGCGCCGCCCACGATGATCTTGACGCCCGGAATCTCGGCATGGAGCAGCTTGATGGTCTCCTCCATGGCGACGACGGTGGTGGTCATAAGCGCCGAGAGGCCGACGAGTTTGATATCGCGCTCCTTGACGGTCTTGAGTACCTCCTGCGGATCGACGTCGCGGCCCAGGTCAAAGACGGTGTAGCCGTAGTTGTCGAGCAGCATTTTGACGATATTCTTGCCGATATCGTGGATGTCGCCCTTGACGGTGGCCACGCAGATCTTGCCCTTGTCGGCAATCTCGCCGGCGGGCATCAGGCGCTTGATGGTGTCGAAGCCCACACGCGCGGCCTCGGCCGAGGCCATGAGCTGCGGCAAGAAGAACTTGCCCTGGTCAAAGAGGACGCCCACCTCGTCGAGGGCGGGGATAAAGTGATTGTTGATGAGGTCCATAGCGTCGTGGTCTGCCAGCAGACGCTCGGTCTCGGCAGCGATCTCTCCCTTGCGGCCCGAGACGACCATGCGACGAATCGGGTCGTCGTTGCCGTCGGTGCCGGCGGTGCCGGCAGCGGGCGCGGTGTCGGTCGATGCGGCCTGAGCCGCTGCCGGGTTGGCGGCGATCTTGTACGGATCGGTCCAGCCGGCATAGCGCTCGATGTATCCGGTCGAGCCCTCGTCCTCAACGCTCAGGACGCGATAGCTGTAGACGGTATCCATAAAGCGCTTGGAGCCCGGGTTCATGATGGGGGCGTCCAGGCCCGCGCCAAACGCGGCGGCCAAAAAGACTGAGCCCAGCAACGGGCGGGCAGGCAGGCCAAAGCTGATATTCGACACGCCGAGCGCGCATTTGACGCCCAGACGCTCCTTGCACAGGGACATGGCGCGTAGGATCTGCTCGGCCTGGCGTTGATTGGTCGAGGCGGTCATGACCAGGCAGTCGATGAGGATACGGTCCGGGCCGATGCCGTAGCGGGCGGCCTCGGCCACGATGCGTTCGGCGATGGCAAAGCGGGCCTCGGCGGTATCGGGGATGCCGCCTTCGTCGAGCGTAAGGCCGACGACGTTGGTTCCATAGTGGGCGACCAGCGGAAAGATCTCATCCATGATCTGCTGCTTGCCATTGACCGAGTTGATGATGGGCTTGCCGGCGTAGCGACGTACGGCGGCCTCGACGGCGGCGGGGTCGGTGGAGTCGATCTGCAGCGGCAGCAGCGTGGAGCCTTGGAGCTGCTCGGTCGCTTGCTGGATGACCTTGACCTCGTCGATCTCGGGCAGGCCCACGTTGACGTCCAGGATGTCGGCGCCCTGTTCTTGCTGGCTGATGCCCTGGCTCACGACGTAGTCCAGGTCGCCGTCGCGCAGGGCCTGCTGCAGGCGCTTTTTGCCGGTGGGATTGATGCGCTCGCCGATGACGGCAATCTTGTGGCCGTCGCAGGGAAGGTCCACCACAGTCTGGGCACTTGTGACCGACATGCTGGGCTTGCGGTGGCGCGGACTGGGCGTGTGGTTATCGATAAGCGTGCGCAAGGCGGCCATGTGCGCCGGCGTGGTGCCGCAGCAGCCGCCCACGACGCTCACGCCGTCCTCAATCATGCCGGCGACGGCTTTGGCGTATTCGGGGGCCTGGATGTCAAAGACGGTATTACCGTCGTCGTCCACGTGGGGCAGTCCCGCATTGGCCTGCACCATAACGGGTTTGTCCGTAACGGTGAGCATACGTGCGGCGAGCCCTCGGAGCTCGGCCGGTCCCTGGCTGCAGTTGATGCCCAAAACGTCGGCGCCGATGGCGTCGAGCGTGATGGCGGCCACCTCGGGACTCGTGCCCAGGAACGTGCGACCGTCTTCCTCAAAGGTCATGGTGGCAAAGACGGGCAGGTCGGAGTTCTCGCGGCAGGCGAGGACGGCCGCCTTGATCTCGGCAAGGTCGGTCATGGTCTCGATAATAAAGAGGTCCACGCCCGCATCGACGCCGGCGCGCACTTCCTCGGCAAAGAGGTCGTAGGCCTCGTCGAAGCTGAGGGTGCCCAGGGGGCGAAGCAGCGCACCGATGGGGCCGATGTCGCCGGCGACGTAATGGGCACCGGCCGCGCGGGCGCAAGAGACCGCGGCGGCAAAGACATCTGCCACGGTGGCGGCGCCGTCGAGCTTGTGGGCGTTGGCGCCAAAGGTGTTGGCGGTGATTACGTCGCAGCCAGCCTCGACGTACTGGCGCTGGATATCGGTAATGACCTGTGGCTCCTCAAAGTTGAGCAGCTCGGGCAGGGCGCCCGCCTTCATGCCAGCGGCCTGCAACATGGTGCCCATGCCGCCGTCGAACAGCAGGTGTCCCGTGCCCTCGATGGCCGCACACAGGCGATCGTCCTTAATGCGAAGGTCGTCGATCGTGCGCGTCTTGTACGTGGCGCCATTACGGCGTGCGGCATCAACGGGTGCCGCCAGCGCGGCACCGTCCAGATCATGAGTGATAAGCGGAGTAAACATCGGGGGCTCCTAATGGCTGGAATAGCAGGTGGTGTGGGCGGCGCGGAAGCGGCAGTGCTCGCGCATGCGGCAGATATTGCAGGTGGGGCGGCTCTGGGCGTCGTGGACTTCGCCGTCAAACAGACCGATCACCGCGGTCACGCTCTTGGTGGGCATGAGCAGGCTGGTGGGGGTGACGGTAAGTCCAATGAGGCGCGTGGCGTTGAGTGCATCCACGATCGAGCGCTGGGCAGAGAGCGGGCAGTCGCCATAGCCGGGACTGAAGCGCCAGTTGCCGGCGAGCCCGTGTGCGGCGGCCGCAGCATTGACTTGCTGGTCCATCTGCTCGACGGCGGCCTCCACGTAGGCGGAGCATGCGGCGTCGAGCACGGCTCCCTCTAGGGGCTGCTGAGCTCCCGTGGTGCGCAGACGGCGTTCGGCGTCCATGCCGAGGGTGCATGCCATGAGTGCGGCAAAGCGGGCGTCTTTGAGGTGGCGATAGATATCGCGACCGCGCAGTTCAACGTTGGTGCCGACTAAGCGAATGCAGGGCTCGCCCTGTTCATCGACGCCCGTGGCATCGATGGCAAATATGCGGCGCACGCCACGGGGCTCAATGTCCAGCTCCAGACGCTCAACGACAAGCTCAATACGCTGCGCTAGCTCGGGCTCAATCTGCTGGCCGCCGTAGCCCAGATACCGCAGCATCTCGGCACGGTCGACACGAGGATGGTGGGCAGCGTCGATACGGTAAAGCGCCGGCGACGCAAGGTCGGCCGGCACTTCAACAACGGTTGTATCGATGTGCGGTTTTTCCATTACCCCAGACGCTCCATAATGGTCGCGGCGATTGCAGGACGGTTCATAGTGTACAGGTGCAGACCGTCGGCGCCGTGCTCCTTGAGGTCGCAAAGCTGGCGGGCGGCATAATCTACACCGGCTGCCTGCAGGCTCTCGGGGTCGTTCTCGTATTTGGCGAGGATCTTGATGACGGGGGAGGGCAGCGACGCGCCGCACATAAAGACCATGCGGCTGATCTGCGACTTGCCCATAAACGGCATGATGCCCGCGGTAATAGGCACGGTGATGCCGGCCTTGTCGGCAAGCTCGCGGAAGCGATAGAAGCACTCGTTATCAAAGAAGAGCTGCGTCACAAAGAAGCTCGCGCCGGCGTCTTGCTTTTGCTTGAGGTGCTCGACCGAGAGGCTGAGATCCTCGCAGGCAATGTGGCCCTCGGGGTAGGCTGCGGCGCCCACGCAAAAGCCGGCGTCGACGAGCTCGGGGATGAGGTCACGGGCGTAGGCGTAGTCGGAGGCGGGCTTGTCGTCCTCAGTCGCGCCAGCGGGAAGATCGCCACGCAGGGCCAGGATGTTTTCAACGCCGGCGGTGCGATACTCGTCGATCTTGGCGGCGATATCGGCGCGCGAGCGGCCCACACAGGTAAGGTGTGCCACCGAGGGTGTATCGAATTCGCTCGTAATCATATGCGCGATGGGGGCGGTGGTGGCACCGTTGCCCGAGCCGCCGGCCGAGCAGGTGACCGAGACAAAGCTCGGCGAAAGCTTGCACAGATTGCCTGCCACCTCGCGAGCCGTGTCGAGGGTCAGCTCGCCCTTGGGCGGGAACATCTCAAACGAAATGGGCGCGGTGCCCTGGGATGCTGCCTGCTTAAAAACCTCGTCGACGCGCATATCGTGCTCCTTTAGATACGTAATAGTGTGATGTGTTTTAAGGATTCTACAGCACCGCTGTGTCACGGTGGAGTTTCACTCGCTATTTGGGGATACCAATCGAAAATGCTTCGCTATCGGCATTTCCTATAACAGAGCGGTCAATGTAGGAAAGGGCTATATTGAATGGTATCTGATGCGAAATACCAGTTAATAGAGCCCCATCCCAAATTGACTACCCTTAAACTATGGGGAGAGGTCTGCAATTTATACAGTTGATTGGCTGTTGAGGGTGGCAACGCCGCCGCGATGCGTTAACCTCATTGATTGGTTTCGCGACAGCAACATAACGGTAATGTTGCGGAAACACGACGAGCCTAATCTATGACTCGTTCGTTAGTAATCAACACCGCATCTCACGCGGTGCCGATACGAAGGGAGTTCCGTATGGCCGATCTTACTGACCGCTTCGGGACCATGGTGTTCTCTGAGGAAGTCATGAAGGACTACCTCCCCAAGGACATTTGGAAGCGCCTTGCTGCAACCCTCGAGGACGGTGAGCCGCTCGACCTGGATGTGGCCAACGCCGTTGCCCACGCCATGAAGGTCTGGGCCATCTCCAAGGGCGCGACGCACTACGCGCACTGGTTCCAGCCGCTTTCGGGCATTACTTCCGAGAAGCACGACAGCTTCCTCGAGCCCAACCACGACGGCACCGCCATTACCAAGTTTACGGGCAAGAACCTCATCCAGGGCGAGCCCGATGCCTCCAGCTTCCCCAACGGCGGTCTGCGTGCCACCTTCGAGGCCCGTGGCTACACCGCTTGGGATCCCACTAGCCCCGCTTTTATCAAGGACGATGTCCTGTGCATCCCCACGGCTTTCTGCTCCTACACGGGCGAGGCCCTGGACAAGAAGACCCCGCTGCTGCGTTCCATGACTGCGCTCTCGCGTGAGTCCAAGCGCGTTTTGGCGCTGTTTGGCAAGACTCCCAAGAAGGTTGTTCCTTCCGTGGGCGACGAGCAGGAGTACTTCCTGATCAAGAAGGACGCCTACCGCAAACGCAAGGACCTGGTTATCACCGGCCGCACCCTCTTTGGCGCCGCTCCCTGCAAGGGCCAGGAGCTCGAGGAGCACTACTTTGGCGCTATCCGCCCCACCGTCTCGGCCTATATGAAGGACCTGGACGATGAGCTGTGGGCGCTCGGCATTCCCGCTAAGACCAAGCACAACGAGGTCGCTCCCTGCCAGCATGAGCTCGCACCGGTCTATGGCGAGGTCAACGAGGCCATCGACCAGAACCTGGTCATGATGGAGAAGATGAAGCTCATTGCCTCCCGCCACGACTTGGTCTGCCTGCTGCACGAGAAGCCCTTCGAGGGCATCAACGGTTCGGGCAAGCACAACAACTGGTCGCTTGGCACCGAGTCCGAGAATCTGCTCGACCCGGGCGACACCCCGCTCGACAACCTGCAGTTCATCGTCTTCCTCACCGCGGTGATCGAGGCCGTCGATAACTATCAGGAGCTCCTGCGTGCCTCCGTTGCCTCGGCCGGCAACGATCATCGTCTGGGCGCCAATGAGGCTCCTCCGGCGATTATGTCCATCTTCCTGGGCGACCAGCTTACCGAGGTCGTCGAGAAGATCATCGATGGCAAGGCTTCCGTCCATGCCACGCGCGGCGTGCTCGACCTGGGCGCCGATACCCTGCCCAAGCTGATGCAGGACAACACCGACCGCAACCGCACCTCCCCGTTTGCCTTCACCGGCAACAAGTTCGAGTTCCGTGCCTGCGGCTCCGAGCAGAACGTCTCCGACTCCAACCTGGTGCTCGATGCCGCCGTGGCCAAGTCGCTCAAGTCCTTCGCCGATGCCCTTGAGGGTACGCCCGAGGATGATTTCCAGGACGCCGCGCTCGAGTACTGCAAGAAGGTCCTGACCGACCACCAGCGTATCCTCTTCTCCGGTGACGGCTACTCCGATGAGTGGCCCGTCGAGGCCGAGAAGCGCGGCCTTGCCAACAACAAGACCACGGCCGACGCCCTGCCCGCCTTTGTTTCCGATAAGGCCATTGCGCTCTTTGAGGAGACGGGCGTCCTGACCAAGGCCGAGGCTCAGTGCCGCTACGACTGCAAGCTCGAGAAGTACAACAAGCTCATGAACATCGAGGCCACCACGATGGTTCGCGAGGCGCGTCGTACCTATCGCCCGGTCATCACCGCCTATGCCACCAAGGTCGCTAAGGGCCTGGAGGCAATCCGCGCTGCCGGCGCCGATGCTGCCATGCAGTGCGAGCAGAACACGCTCAACAAGCTCTGCAACGGCATCACCGCCATCAACGACTCCATCAAGGCGCTCGACGCCGTGCATCAGAAGGCCGAGGCCCTCGATGGCCAGGAGCAGGCCAATGTGTATGCACACGAGGTCGTTCCCGCTATGGATACGCTGCGCGCCGCCGTGGATGCCATGGAGGAGATCGTGGCAGCCGACTACTGGCCGGTCCCGACCTACGACGACATCCTGTTCTACGTGTAGGACTGGGACAGCATACCGTCACGGTTGAAAGCCGGGGTCCGCATCGCGCGGGCCCCGGCTTTTTGTTTGCGAGGGACGCTTTGGAGTCCGTTTTGCAACTGATTCGCCCGCGCAATAAGGGGTTGTGGGCAAAAAACGTCAAATATGAGTACTGTCACAAGTCCTGTAGCATTATCTTTTTGAAAAAGACGCAGAATTACGCAACATATATCCAAGTACTTGGCTGATAAACGCCTGCATTTCCTCCGCCGTAGGACGCTTGGCGTCCAAATTGTCTTCTGATGGCATGAAATCGCTGTTACTAAATTGGTAACAGTACTCATATTTGCTATTTTTTGCCCACAGGCCCTTGGATGACAGTGTGATTTAATGCCCTTGGGGTTCGAAACCCGGCGTATGGGTAGCAAAAAGCCCGCCACCGAATTGGTAACGGGCTTCTCAGATTCTGTGGTGCCCCCAGCGGGATGTCCGCGTGCGGCTGGCGCCGCCCGCTTTCGCTGCGTCGCTCCGCTCCTTGCGTGCTGCGCTGGAAAACGCTTCGCGTTTCCTCAGCTCCGCACCCTGTCGGGTTCGAATCCCGGCATATCGGTAGCAAA
The DNA here is from genome assembly GCF_009876115.1 of Collinsella aerofaciens. Lineage (GTDB taxonomy): Bacteria > Actinomycetota > Coriobacteriia > Coriobacteriales > Coriobacteriaceae > Collinsella > Collinsella aerofaciens_N. Next base: position 100,900 of record NZ_WWSY01000005.1, read on the forward strand.
AAGCCCGTCACCGCGGGGGTACGGGCTTCTTAATTTAAATGGTGCCCCCAGCGGGATTCGAACCCGCGATATCCACCTTGAAAGGGTGGCGTCCTTGGCCGCTAGACGATGGGGACAGCGGGAAAGAGTATAGCAGACTTTTTTGCCGGCGCGTATATCGTTGGCAAACTGGAAAACCACCACAAAGGTGCCTGTCCCCTTTGTGGTGGCTAGGGGAGGAGCTTCATCGCGGCGTCGTGGGCGGCGTGCTCGTAGGTGTCGTCGAGGGGTTTGAGCGGCAGCAGGGCGGCGGCCTGTGCGTCGCCACGGCGCTCAAGGGCGTGGGCGATGAGCCAGTCGGCGAGCTCGGGGTTCTTGGGTAGCGCTGGTCCGTGCAGGTACGTGCCGATGACTCCCTTGTGGATCAGGCCCTCAAAGCCATCGTCGCCGTTGTTGCCGGTGCCCGCGACGACGGACGTTCCGAGCGGCGTGGCCTCTGCATCGAGCAGGGTGCGGCCGCCATGGTTCTCGAATCCCACAAAGGGCTCGGGTGCCAGGTCGGTCTTAACGGCGACGTTGCCGATCAGGCGGTCGGAGCCGCGCACGGTTTCGGCGGCAACGACGCCCAGGCCATCGATGCGATTCTCGCCCATATAGTACGAACGGCCGAGCAGCTGATAGCTGCCGCAGATAGCGAGCAGCGAGCCGCCGTCCTCAACATAGGCTGCGACCTTGTCTTTTTGAGCGAGCAGCTCGTGTGCCACGGCCAACTGATCGCGGTCGGAGCCACCGCCCATCATGACGATGTCGGCGTCGGTGAGATCGAGCGTCTCGCCCATACGGACTTCGTCCACGCGCACGGGAATGCCACGCCAGGCGCAGCGGCGCTCGAGGGTAATGACGTTGCCGCCGTCGCCGTAGAGGTTGAGGGCATCGGGGTACAGATAGACGATGCGCAGGGGGCGCGAGAGCTCGACCGGCACAATATCGGTGGGGACAGCGCTGCCGTCGGCACGGGCTACGGCGCAGGCGGCAACCGTGGTTGCATCGGTGCCCTTAAGCTCGTCGAGCTCCTTGACCAGCGGCGGGAAGGCCGTGTAGTTGGCGACGGCGTAGAACGTATCGCCAGCCTCCTCGTCCGCCACGGCGCCGATCGCCTGCTCGATATTCGAGATGATGGCGGCGTCGATGCCGGCGTACTTGAGGCGTACCTGCATATCGTGCGCGCGCGTACCCCCGACAAAGGCGACAAGCCCTGGGGTATTGGCGATGCGCTCGAAATCGACGTCGTAGATCCACGAGACATCGTGGCCGTCGGCGTCGTTGTCGTTGAGGAAGAAGGCGCAGAGCCTGCCGCCTGCCGTTTTAATGGACTGAATCTGGCGATCGAATCCCACGGGATTTTTGGCCAGATTTGCCTCGACGGTACGGCCAGCGATTTCCCAGCGGCCCATGCGTCCGCCGGCGGGGACGTAGGCATCGAGCGTGGGCTGCAGATGTGTCGCGTCCACGCCCAACTCGCGCGCCGCAAAGAAGGCGGCGGCAACGTTGTAGACCATGTACAGGCCGTTGTAGCGCGTGGCGATGTGCGTGGTGGGCGCTTTGGCCTCGGGTCCAAAGTTCAGGTCAAAGTCGTAGCCGCTGCAGGTGAGCTCAACGCCTGTCACGCGACGGACCAGCGCGGGACGACTCCAACCGCACGAAGGACAATGATAGGCGCCGAGCTGGCCGTACTGCACATAGTCGTACTCCAACGGCGCATTGCACTGCGAGCAAAAACGCGAGTCGCTAATGCGATCGGACTCGGTGCCCGTGGCGCCGTCGATGCCAAAGGCGATGCTTGCATTGGGAACGCGCGCGGCGATTGCGGCACACAGCGGGTCGTCTGCGTTGTAGATGAGCGTTGTTGCCGGAGAGAGCTCCAATGCATGGGCGATGACGTCTTGGGTATGGTCGATCTCGCCGTAGCGGTCTAGCTGGTCGCGGAACAGGTTGAGCAGCACAAAGTACGTCGGCTTGAGCTTGGGCAGAACGCGTACGGTGTAGAGCTCGTCGCACTCAAAAACGCCCACGCGCTTGCTGCTGGCGGTTCGCTTAAGGTTGCCGCGCGCTTCGAGCAACGCGCCCACCACGCCCGGCTCCATGTTGTTTCCGGCACGGTTGCATACCACGGTGGCGCCGCTGGCGGCAACGGCATCGGCGATGAGGTTGGAGGTGGTGGTCTTGCCGTTGGTGCCGGTGATTACCACGCTGCGGTCGACAAGGTCCGCGAGGTCGCTCAGCAACTCGGGGTCGATCTTCATGGCGATGCGGCCGGGGAGTACGCCGCCCTGGCGCTTAAGGACGGAGCGCAGCCCCCAGCGGGCGATATCGCTCGAGGTGCAGGCGAGAGATGAGCGGAAGTTCATGAAGCCGTTCCTAACGTGAATGACATGGTCGTGACGTTTGCGCCGTTAAAAGCCGTAACGGCGCGCAAATTCCTGGGCAAGCTGCGATACCTCTTCGCAAGCGCTGGCCCAGGGGGCAAAGTCGGGAGTATCCGAGATGATGCCGTCGGCTTCCCAAACTGCCTGATGCGAAAGGTCCCAGGGGTCGTGCGGCTCGGGCCGGCAGGGAAGGTACGGTGTCTGATACATGGGGTTCAGCAAAAAGAACGCGCCGCCCTCGCAGCGGTTGGCAAACTCGCGCAGCGCGCGTGTAGCCGGGCGCATCTTGTTCGTTTTGAACAGCAAGATCGTGCGGGCGAGCAGGTACCAGGGGGAGTCCTCGAGGACATCGGCCCCCATCTGTTCCTCGAGCTGGTGGGCCAGGGCAAAAAAGCCGTCCTCGTCTTCCAGACGAGCGAGGGCGAGTAGCACGGTGCCTGCAGCTCGGGTGGGATAGCCCTCCGCCTTAAGAACACGGCGAGAATAGTTGGCGGCGGCACGGTAACGAGCGCTCGCCATGCACAGCTGCGAGATGGCCTCGAGCGTGTGGAGCCACCCGATAAGCGCCGGCTCGCTTACGGTGAGATCGGCCGCCGTTACGCCGTCCGTCAAAACCTTGTTGGCCCAGTAGTGTGGGGCCTCCATGTCGAACCCGGGCACGCTTTGCCGCAGGTAATCGGCCGTGGTCGCCTCGAGTTTCATCAGGTCGCCCAGGCAGGCGTCGACGGGTGTGTCCGCCAAAATGATGGCGAGCAGCTGGGCATCGACCGCCAGCGCATCGACGCGAACGATCTTGAGCAGCTCATCGCGCATATCGTCGAACAGGCGGTTGCGCGTCTGCTCAAACTCCTCGTCGCTGCCCATGTCCTCGATGCGATGGAGCTCGTCGAGCAAATGACGATGCACGCCGGCATAGGAAAGCAGCGCCTGCGCATGCTCGGTCTGCGCGTACATTTGAGGGTTAACGCTCACGTCGTTATGGACAAGTTCGCGTGCTGCATCGGTGAGTTCGGGGTGCGACGCAACGTAGGCGCGCTCCAGGTAGGCGGGGATGTAGACGCTCGGATCCATTAGAGGTCTCCTCCCTTAAACGGCAAGCCCTGCTCGGCCGCCCGCAGAATGCGCTCGTCGATCTGGGAACGCACGATATCGTTGGTGGCGACCCAGGCGGCAAAGCTGGCGTTGTCGGGGGCGCCCAGGCCCTCCTGCAGTACCGGCGTCGCCTCGGACAGTGCAAGGACAAGCTCGTCGGTGGAGCCCACGCCCACGTTGACACGGGCATAGACGCCATCGGGAAACTCGGTTTGGAAGTAGAGTGCCTCGGCCGCGTGCGGGCACGAGCGTGCAAGGATGCGCAAGTAGTGCTCGGCACCCTCGTAGTCCAGCTCGCGCCAGGCAGCACTCATCAGCGCGATGAGCGTCCATGGGTCCAAGTCGCGCTCCGCATCCTTGGGACGACGGCGCAGCGGCGTGTTGGCGAGATAGGGCACGGAGTGGGCGGAACGAAAACGCTTGAGCTCCTCGGCAGGGTATTCGAGCTTTGCCATGGCAAGCATCGCGGTATGGCGGACGCCGGCGGGGTCGTTGGGTGCAAAGTCCAGGCTGCGATTCGCGGCATCCAGCGACATGCGGTAGCGGCCGCTAATGAGCGCGCGCGACGCAAGGGCGGCAAGCCAGCGCAGGTAGGGGCGGCGCATAAGGTCGCCTGCGGCCTCACGCTCGTAGGGGTCCTGCGTCGAGGCAATCTTGAGCGCCAGATCGTGCTCCACCTCGTCGCACTTGGACACCAGATACTGCACGTATTCCTCGTTAGATTCGGCGGTGAGGGCGCACAGCATGCGCTGGGCGTCCCAGTTGGTCGGGTCGAGCGCGGCTGCCTCGCGAAGCATGTTTTCGGCTGCGGTCTCTTCTTGCTCTGCCTGGGTATCGTCAGGGATAAAGGGAATGCGGTAGTCGACAGCCTCGACCACCTTGGCAATGAGGTGCCCGGCGCGGTCGCGGTCGTGCACGATGAGCGGCGCGGGGTCGCGGGTGAATTGTTCCATCAGACGCTCTACGGCGGCACCGTCGGTGAGCGGGATATTGTCGCGGCGCAAGGCCTCAAGAACGAGGCGATGGCAATCCTCTTGAATGGGATCGAATGCCATGGGGCCTCCTTTGCTGCGGTTAGGGTTCAAATGTCTCTATATAAGGTTCTAGTTTACCCGCATGTGGCACACCGGGGGTGCCGCACTTGGACATGCACCTTTGCACCACGAAGACGGATGTCGCACAAATGTCGGCACCTTGGACGACTGAGTGGTATCACGGTGCCGCAAACGGTCGATTTTTGGCGGCGAACGGGGTGCATTTTGGAGGGGCACAGTCCTGCCTGGGATATGTAGTCAACCTTGATAAAACGTTTGCCCAGCTTGGGAGTATGAATGCCCCACAAGGGTCTTCAGGGATAGAAAAAACGTTTCATCATTGTTGGCTTTAGGTGAATAACTGACCAACCAGAACGGTAAAATAGTGTTTGTCTGAGCGTTGAGACGTTTAGACATCGCGCATTGTCGTCGCCGGCAACGCGCAAACGGTCCTAACGGAGCCAATTGGGTGCTCCGTTATATACGCAAGTCTAAGAGGGGCTTGTTTAGGAGGCACAGTATGGGACGTTTTACCAATCCTCGCGATCTGTACTTTGGTGAGGGCGCTCGCCACGAGGTGAAGAACCTCAAGGGCAAGAAGGCCATCATCGTTTCTGGCGGCAGCTCTATGCGTCGCGGCGGGTTCCTGCAGGACGTTGAGGCCGACCTCAAAGAGGGCGGCTTCGAGGTCAAGCTGTTCGAGGGCGTCGAGTCCGATCCGTCCATCGAGACGGTCATGAAGGGCGCCGAGGCCATGCGCGAGTTCGAGCCCGACTGGATTATCGCCATCGGCGGCGGCTCGCCCATCGATGCCGCTAAGGCCATGTGGGTCTTCTATGAGTATCCCGAGGAGTCCTTCGATAACATCATCCAGCCGTTCAGCTTCCCCGAGCTGCGTCAGAAGGCTCACTTCTGCGCCATTTCCTCCACCTCCGGTACCGCTACCGAGGTCACTGCCTTCTCCGTCATCACCGACTACGCCAAGGGCATCAAGTACCCGCTGGCCGACTTCAACATCACCCCTGATGTCGCCATCGTTGACCCCGAGCTCACCTACACCATGCCCGCCAAGCTGTGCGCTCACACCGGCATGGACGCTCTGACCCACTGCATGGAGGCTTACGTTTCCACTTGTGCTTCCATGTTCACCGACGCTAACGCTCTGCACGGCATCCGCGAGATCGTCGAGTGGCTGCCCAAGTCCTATGCTGGTGACCATGAGGCCCGTCAGCACATGCATGAGGCTCAGTGCATCGCCGGCATCGCCTTCTCCTCGGGCCTGCTGGGCATCGTTCACTCCATGGCTCACAAGACCGGTGCAGCCTTTGAGAACGGCCACATCATCCACGGTGCTGCTAACGCCATGTACCTGGGCAAGGTCATCCAGTGGAACTCCAAGGATCCGCGTGCTGCCGAGCGTTACGCTTACGTGGCCAAGGAGATCCTGCACCTTCCCGGCGAGACCAACGAGGAGCTCATCGCTGCGCTCGTCCAGAAGATTCGCGACCTCAACGACCAGCTCAACATTCCGCAGTCCATCAAGGATTACGCGAATGGTGGCGTGAAGGTCGACGCCGAGAACCCGCAGATGGTCTCCGAGGAGGAGTTCCTCGCCAAGCTCCCCGAGATCGCCGCGAACGCCGAGCAGGACGCCTGCACGCCCGAGAACCCGCGTGAGACCAAGGCTGCCGACTTCGAGAAGATTCTCAAGGCCTGCTACTACGACACCGACATCGATTTCTAATCGACTCTTGTTATCGTAACGAGGGGCTCCGCACGTATCTGTACGGAGCCCCTTTCTTTTTTAGAGAATGGGATAAAAATGGCTGCAATTTTCAATAGCCCCAGCAAGTACATCCAGGGTCCGGACGAGCTCGCCAAGCTCGGCTCCTATGTCGAGCCGCTCGGCGCTAAGGCCCTCGTCATCGTGACACCTTCGGGCAAGAAGCGCGTCGGTGCCAAGATCGAGGGCGGCTTTGCCGAGGCTAAGGCCGAGCTGCTGTTTGAGGACTTTAACGGCGAGTGCTCCAAGGGCGAGGTCGATCGCCTGGTTGCGCTCGCTCGCGACAACGGTTGCGACATCATCGTCGGCGTCGGTGGCGGCAAGATCCTCGATACCGCTAAGGCCGTTGCCTACTACCTGGAGTCCCCGGTTATCATTTGCCCCACCATCGCCTCGACCGATGCACCGTGCTCGGCGCTTTCGGTGCTCTACACCGATGACGGCCAGTTCGATAAGTACCTGTTCCTTAAGGCAAACCCCAACATTGTCCTGATGGATACGACGGTTATCGCGGCGAGCCCGGTGCGTCTGACGGTTTCCGGTATGGGCGATGCGCTCGCAACCTACTTTGAGGCTCAGGCGACGCACGATGCCGACGGTGGCACTTGCGCCGGCGGTAAGGGCGGAATGGCCGGCCTGGCGCTCGCCAAGCTCTGCTACGAGACGCTTATGGCCGATGGCGTCAAGGCCAAGGTCGCGCTGGAGAAGGGTGCGCTCACGCCTGCCGTCGAGCATATCATCGAGGCCAATACGCTGCTTTCGGGCATTGGCTTTGAGAGCTCGGGCCTTGCTGCTGCTCATGCCATCCACAATGGCCTGACGATGCTGCCCGAGTGCCACGGCATGTATCACGGCGAGAAGGTCGCCTTTGGCACCATCGTCCAGCTGGTACTCGAGGATGCTCCGACTGAGAAACTCGAGGAAGTCTTGGGCTTCTGCATTGAGCTGGGCCTGCCGGTCACGATGAAGGAACTTGGCGTTGCCGAGCTTACGCGCGAGCAGGCCATGATTGTTGCCGAGGCCGCCTGCGCGCCCGATGACACCATGTGCAACATGCCGTTTGAGGTGACGCCCGAGATGGTCGCAAACGCCATCCTGGGTGCCGACGCACTGGGTCACTACTACCTCATGGATGAGTAAATCACGCTAAGGAAGGGGCAAAGCCGGAAGATGGCTTTGCCCCTTTTTGCTATGGTGCAAAGTAACCTGTTCCAATGCACGAGTTGGTGCAGGGGGGACAGGTTACTTTGCATCAATCTTTGTTTGATGAAGGGCGGATTCGCGTATGGCGCTTCCTATGGTTTATGGCGGTCCCGGCCGGTATGTTCAGGGGCCGGGCGAACTTTCGCGTCAGGGCAGGTATTTGTCATGGTTGGGCTGCGCTGCCTACGTATTGTTTGACCAGGGCACCGAGGATCGGCTGTGCAGGCAGATCGTCGATGGATTTCTGGATGAAGATCTAAGCGAGCCGTTCTTTAAAATTTACAACGGTCCCTGTACGGAAGATGCCGTTGTCGAAATGGCCAAGGAAGCCCGGGCTGAGTATTGCGACATGGTAGTCGGTATCGGTGGTGGCAAGATGCTCGATATCGCTAAGGCCGTTGCGTTTTATGCCGAGCTGCCGTTGTGCGTATGCCCCACGGCGGCTTCGATGGACGGTCCGTGCAGCGCGATTTCGGTGCTGTATCACGAGGATGGGTCGTTCGACCGCTACCTGATGCTCGAGAAGAATCCGGACCTGGTCGTGGTCGATACCAACGTGGTCGCGGCGGCCCCACTGCGTATGACGGTCGCCGGTATGGGCGATGCGCTGACAACGTATTTCGAGGCGCGTTCGTGCGCCGCGGCGCACGGTGCCAACGAGCACGGTGGCGCGTCGGGGCACTTGGCGCTGGTCGCGGCACGTGCCTGCTACGACACGCTTATGGAATGCGGCGTCGCTGCCAAGCGCGATCTCAAAAAGGGGCGTACATCGCCGGCGGTTGAGCGCCTGATCGAGTGCAACATCCTGCTTTCGGGCGTTGGCTTTGAGAGCGGTGGCTTGGCGTTGGCGCATGCCATCGCCAACGGCCTGACGATTTTGCCCGAGTGCAAGGCTATGCACGGCGAGGCCGTAGCGTTTGGTCTGGTGGTCCAGCTGCGCCTGGAGCGTGCGCCCGAGCTTGAACAGGTGCTCGAGTTTTGCCAGCGCGTCGGTCTGCCGACGACGCTCAAGGAGCTGGGCCTTGGCGAGATTTCCGATGCCGACCTGATGAGTGTTGCGGATGCGGCCTTTAGAAACGAACGCAATATGGCCAACGAGCAGGCCAAGGTGACCAAACAAAAGCTCGTCGAGCTCATGCGCGAGGCATAGTTTGGCGCTTGATCTACCTTGTGCAATCGAGGCGGCGATAGACCGGGGCTATTTGCCGCAAAGATGCTCCGCGTGTAATTTGCCCGAGGCGTGGGCCGATAGCGTATCATTATCTCTTGCTTGTTTGCACTGCTCAGGGAGGGGCCGCGCATGGCGCAGGAACACGATCTATTTGATGACATTATCGAGATCAGCAAGGGTTTCGACTTTCTTAAAAACCCGCTTGGCGGCGTGACCGATGCACTCGATCCGTCAGCGCCGCAGTGGAATCCTGCCGACTATAAGGAGCGTCCGCGCGGCAACACGATTCCGTGCCTGGCCTGCAAAAACGAGAAGAGCGGCTGCACCGCGTGCATGGACGTGTGCCCGGTCAACGCCATCGAGGTCGAGGAAGACGCCATCGAGATCCTCGACTCCTGTCGCAAGTGCGGCCTGTGCGCCGCTGCTTGCCCGACGGAGGCGATCATCTCTCCGCGCCTTGCGCCCAAAAACGTTTACGACGACATTGTCTCTGCTGCTACGAGCCATGAGACCGCCTACGTCACCTGCACGCGCGCCCTCAAGCGCATGCCGCGCGAAAATGAAGTCGTCGTCGCCTGTGTGGGCGATATTACGGCCGAGACCTGGTTCTCGGTGCTGGCCGATTATCCCAACGTGAGCGTGTACCTGCCGCTGGGCGTGTGCGATAAGTGCCGTAACACCGGTGGCGAGGACATCCTGGGCGAGGCCATTGCTACCGCCGAGGAGTGGGCGGGCACGGGCATGGGTCTGGAGGTCGATCCCAAAAGCCTCAAGTGCCATAAGCGCCGCGAGTACGAGCGCAAGGAGTACATGGAAAAGATCGCCCGCACCACGGGCCTTACCGTGACAAAGCTCAATCCGGCAACGGCGGCACTGGCCTCGGTGACGCAGAAGCTCAAAGCCCATCGTCATCAGATCACCCAACTGGAGCGCACGCTCAACACCATGTGCGGCACCACGACGACCAAGCGTCGCCGTTCGCTCACGCACGGGCGGCAGCTGGTGCTCTCGACGCTGCAAAACCACCCCGAGCTTGCCCAGAACATGCAGGTGAGCACGCCTGAGTGTGATTTTGACAAGTGCACGTCGTGTGGCGAGTGTGTCAATGTATGTCCCACGTTCGCCTGCGATTTGGTGGGAAGCGGCCGCTTTGCGTTGGAGTCCACGTATTGTTTGGGCTGCGGTGCCTGCGTCAAGGTGTGCCCCGAGCATGCGCTCAAGTTAGTTAAGCATGACGCGTCCAATCTGGTCGTCGTCGATCCCGAAGCCGAGGAAAAGGCCGCCCAGAAGGCGAAGGCTCACGAAGAAGCTGAGAAGGTCAAGGCCGAGGCAAAGGCCAAGCTTGACAAGATGCTCGACCAGGTGGAAAAGCTCGCGGACTAGTCAGCGACCCCTATCTCTGCTTCATTCGTGCCGCCGTGGTGTCCGGGTTCGCCCAGATGCTGCGGCGGCGCTATACTTATGCAGTTTGAAATGCTTGTACCAAAAGGAGCTGTCGTGTCCCTTTCCATCGGTATCGTGGGCCTGCCCAACGTGGGCAAGTCGACGCTGTTCACCGCGCTTACCAAAAAGACCGGCCTTGCCGCCAACTACCCGTTTGCCACGATCGACCCCAACGTGGGTATCGTCGATGTGCCCGATAGCCGTCTGCAAAAGCTCGCCGACATCGTCAACCCGGGTCGCATTGTGCCGGCGACGGTCGAGTTCGTCGACATCGCAGGTCTGGTGAAGGGCGCTAACGAGGGTGAGGGTCTGGGTAACCAGTTCCTGGCCAACATTCGCGAGACCGACGCCATCTGCGAGGTCGTGCGCTACTTTAAGGACCCCAACGTTATGCGCGAGGTGGGCCGCACGGGCGAGTTCGTCGATCCCGCCGGCGATGCCGACACCATCATGACCGAGCTTATCCTGGCCGACATGGGCACGCTCGAGAAGCAGCTGCCCAAGCTCGAGAAAGAGGCCAAGCGCGACAAGGAGCTCATGCCCAAGTTCGAGGTCGCCAAGCGCCTGCTCGCCTGGCTCAACGAGGGTAAGCGTGCTGCGTCCATGGAGATGACCGACGAGGAGCGCGCCGCTGCCAAGGGCCTGTTCCTGCTCACCATGAAGCCCATCCTGTATGTGGCTAACGTGGACGAGGATATGCTCAACGACGATCTGGCGCCCATCGATGGCGTCAAGCCGCTGCCGATCTGCGCCAAGATCGAGGCCGAGCTTTCCGAGCTCGATTCCGAGGATGCGGCCGACTACCTGGAGAGCTTGGGCCTGGAGCAGCCTGGTCTGGACATGCTCGCGCAGGCTGCCTACAAGCTGCTTGGTCTGCAGTCGTTCTTTACGGCTGGCGAGATGGAGGTCAAGGCCTGGACGGTTCGCCAGGGCGCGACTGCCCCGCAGGCCGCCGGCGTTATCCACACCGACTTTGAGCGCGGCTTTATTAAGGCCGAGGTCATTGGCTATGACGACTACATCGAGCTCGGCGGTGAGCAGGGCGCCAAGGCCGCCGGCAAGCTGCGTATCGAGGGCAAGGACTATGTCATGGCCGATGGCGATGTCGTGCACTTCCGCTTTAACGTGTAAGGACGACGCATATGTTTAAATATGGCAAAAAAGCTGGCTACATGGGTATTGCACTGCTCGTACTTGCGGTGATTCCGCTGGTGGTCGCAGCGTGTGTTATCCCCAACATTGGTCCCGAGGTTGCAACAAAGTTTAACGCAGCCGGCGAGGTGACGCGCTGGGGCAAGAGCTACGAGCTGCTGGCACTGCCGGTGCTCAACCTGTTGCTGAGCGTGGCGACGTACTTTACGGCGGGACGCCAGGCTAAAAACAATGATGACTCCGCCGCCATGGCGCGCATCGTGTGCGAGCGCTACCTGCGAAACGGCTGCATCACGGGCGTGTTCCTCAACGTGATTAACGTTTACTTTATGTACTCGGCGATTACCGGAACGGGCTTTGGCTTTGGTTTCTAGCTTGTCCTTTTAGGCAACGAGCCTGCACGCATATTCAATGGCTGCTGCGAGGCCGCCGCTCGATCGTGGTTTAAAGACCATGTCGGCGGCGGCCTCGTTTTCGTATCCGGCGCCGCGAAGGGTGAGCGCGGTACCGGCTTCCAAGAGAAGTGGCAGGCCACGCTGGCTGGTTGCGATTACGGCAGCCTGATTGAGCGAGCAGCTGTGCGCTTGGCATTGAATGGCAAGTTCACCTTGCGCCGGGCAATGGACCAGAACGGCGGCGACGCGACTTGATAGCAATGCAAATGCTGTGCGCTCATCGGGCGAAAGGCATTCTGCTTCAACGACGACGAGCGTGGGTGGTGCGCTGTTTGTGCGAGGCGTGGCTCGGTACATGCGGACCGAAGAACCCGACATAGAAAACTCCTGTGTATTCGGCAAAACGTAAACTATAGTTTACGTTTATGTTCGGCTCCATTTCAAACTCGGATGCATGGACGAACGTGCGAAACAGATTCTTGGCAGGCGGGTCGAAGAGACACGCAGGGACCTTGGTATCTCCAAGGTTGATTTTTGTGTGGCGACAGGAATCAGCCGACCCTACCTCGACCGAATCGAAGATGGGACGGCAAATTTCACGCTCAAGGTTCTATTTAAGATCGCGCCCGCACTCGGCATGACGGTGTCAGAACTTCTCGAGGGTATCGAATAGGGGATACCCGTCGACAACCGAATTACGCCATCGGGATGCGGTCGTGGTTGACTTGGCTGTAGAACAGGCGCTGGATCTCGGCGGCATCGCGTGACTGGCCGAGTGCCCACATGGTCTTGGCCACGAGTGTCTCGGTGGTCATGTCGTCGCCGCGCAGAATGCCCGGATAATCGGCGTAAGCACGGCCGACCTCATAAACGCCCAGATCGAGGCCCTCTTCGGGGACCTGCGTGGTCATAACGACGGTGCGGCCCGAATCGACCCAGCGGAAAATTGCCTCTTGGAACGACTCGCCCGACTCGCCAAACTCGGGAATGCCGCCAATGCCAAAGGTCTCAAGGATTGCAGCATCGTAGCTGTCGGCAAGGGCGTCCAGGATACCCGGGTTCACGCCGGGCGTTAGCTTAAGGACAAACACGCGCGGGTCGATGCTGTCGTAGAAACGCACCGGGTTTTCGCCCTGATGCGTGCCGTGAAGCCCGTTGCGCACGATGCGGTCGTTGCGGATATAGGCGATGGGCGGATAGTTGACGCTAATGAACGCGTTAAAGCTCATGGTACGCTGCTTGCGGGCGCGCGTGCCGGCAATGGCGACGCCGCCAAACACAATCGAGACATCGTGTGAGTGCTCGTCGAGCGCATAGAGCAGGCTCTGGTACAGATTGAGTTTGGCGTCAGTAAAGGGATTGCCCATGGGCTTTTGAGAGCCGGTGAGCACGATGGGCTTGGGGCTGTCCTGAATCAGGTAGGAAAGCGCTGCCGCGGTGTAGCTCATGGTGTCGGTGCCGTGCAGAATCACGAAGCCGTCGTGGTCGACATAACCCTCGACGATGACGTCGCGGATACGCATCCAGTCACTGGGGCGCATATTGGTGCTGTCGATGTTCATGGGCTGCACGACGTCGAGCTCGCAGAGGCCCGAGATCTCGGGGACGCTCTGGGCGAGTTCCTCACCGGTCAGGGCGGGGGAGAGGCCGTTGCCGTCCTCGGTCGATGCGATGGTGCCGCCCGTGGCGATGAGAAGGATGCGCTTCATTCTGGTATTCCTATCGTATTTGCCGCCGCAAGGGCGGAGCCGTTCGGCAGTATTGTGGCACAGGGCGTCCAATGTTCAAACGTATTACATCATCTGTAACGTTTGGTAACACTTCAATTGCTGTCAAATAGGAGCCCAGGTCGTGCGTTTGCCGTGCGCTGATGGCTGCGAGGGACGAGAAACCCCATATAACGTGTACACTATGAAGGCAATTTTCGTTCATTCGCGCGGGTGGGCATCGGCTCCCCGCCAACAAGAGGGGGAAACCATGGATCAAAAGGCTTCCGCAAAGGTCCTCGTACTCGACTTTGGTGCGCAGTACGGTCAGCTCATTGCCCGTCGCGTCCGCGACCTCAACGTGTATTCCGAGATCGTTCCCTGCGACATCTCGGCCGATGAGATTCGCGAGATGAACGCCTCTGCGCTCATCCTTTCTGGCGGCCCGGCCTCCGTGTACGCCGAGGACGCTCCGTCCATCGATCCCGCCATCTTTGATCTTGGCCTTCCCGTCCTGGGCTTTTGCTACGGCCATCAGATCACGGCCGTGACGCTCGGCGGCAAGGTCGGCCACTCCGAGGTGGGCGAGTACGGCCGCGCCACCATCACGCGCACGGCTGGCGCCAAGCTCTTTAACTCCACGCCTATGGAGCAGACCGTGTGGATGAGCCACCGCGACGCCGTGTCCGAGGTGCCCGAGGGCTTTACCATTACCGCCAGCACCGACGTGTGCCCGGTTGCCGCCATGGAGTGCGTCGAGCGCAAAATCTTCACCACGCAGTTCCACCCCGAGGTCAAGCACTCCGAGTACGGTCAGCAGCTGCTGAGCAACTTCCTGTTTGAGATCTGCGGCCTGGAGCCCAACTGGAGCATGGACAACCTGGTCGAGACCATGACGGCCGAGTTTCGCGAGAAGGTCGGCGACGACCGCGTGATTCTGGCCCTGTCCGGTGGCGTCGACTCCTCCGTCGTGGCTGCGCTGGGCGCCCGCGCCGTGGGCAAGCAGATGACCTGCGTGTTCATCAACCACGGCCTGCTGCGCAAGGGCGAGCCCGAGCAGGTGGAGGAGGTCTTCACCAAGCAGTTTGACGTCGACTTTATCCACGTCCACGCCGAGGACCGCTATGCCGAGCTTCTGGCCGGCGTGACCGAGCCCGAGGAGAAGCGCCGCATCATCGGTACGCAGTTCTGGAAAGAGTTCTTCGCCGTGGCGCAGCAGCTCGAGACCGATGGCAAGCCGGTCAAGTACCTGGCTCAGGGCACCATCTACCCCGACATCATCGAGTCCGGTGCTCGCAAGACGGGCGGCAAGACGGCCACCATCAAGAGCCACCACAACCTGATCCCGTTCCCCGAGGGCGTGCACTTCGACCTCATCGAGCCGCTCGACCACTTCTTTAAGGACGAGGTCCGCGCGCTTGGTCTGGCGCTGGGCCTGCCGGGTCATATCGTGTTCCGCCAGCCTTTCCCGGGTCCGGGTCTGGCCATCCGCATCATCGGTGCGGTCGACAAGGAGAAGCTCGAGATCCTCAAGAATGCCGACGCCATCGTGCGCGAGGAGCTCGATGCCTACAACCAGCGTCTGTTTGAGCAGACCGGCGAGCGCAACTCCGAGCACAGCTGCTGGCAGTACTTTGCGGTCCTGCCCGACATCAAGTCCGTCGGCGTTATGGGCGACGAGCGCACCTATCAGCGCCCGATCATCCTGCGCGCCGTCGAGTCCAGCGACGCCATGACCGCCGACTGGGCCAAGCTGCCCTACGACGTTCTGGCCCGCATCTCCGGCCGCATCGTGGCCGAGGTCCCCGGCGCCAACCGCGTGTGCTACGACATCACGTCCAAGCCGCCCGCGACGATCGAGTGGGAGTAGGCCGATAGGGTTCTGACCTGCATTTTTGAGTGCCGCGCTGTGCCGCTGAGTTTCGTTTCGTACGACAGTCATGGCAAAGCCACCGGCGACGGCGGTGAGTAAATACGATAATCTAGCCTCCGCTCCCATGTTGGAACGGAGGCTTTTTCTTTGCCTATTTACTCCCTTTCACCTGCGATTTCGCCATTTACTCCCCGTATTTCAAGACGGCAAAGCACTGGGCGGTATTCGGAGGAATGGGAGTAAGGATTCATCCCAAATGAGTAGACGCGCGGTTTTTGTCCCCGAGGACGAAACGAGGCCGTTTCGGGGCCCGTGAAACCCAAATCGAACTCAATAGGCTTTTCGGCGGTCTCCGCACGGCGTTTCCCCAGGTCGTTAATGGGGAGTAAAGAATCTCACCGTCTCAAGGAAAACGGGAGTAATCAGGGGAAATGCCGCGGCGTGCTGTCGCGTGCCGTCATATAAGCCACCGCGTCATTTACTCCCCAGGAGCGCCGAAAATGCCTTGACATGCAATGGGGAGTAAAAACTCAGCAGACGCAGGAGCGGGCGGAGCTCACCGCCTAGCCTGGCGTCCTGATTCGGTTGCGCTGGTTGCGAAATGCGGGGAGCCGCTACAGCGAGGCTTTCCAGCCCTCGTATTCGTCGGCGTCGATCTCGCCGTTCTCGAGCTGCGCGCGCTTCTCGGCCCACAGCTCGATCGCCATCGCGGCTTTGGGAGCGTGCGGCGCCTTGGGGTTCAGGGAGAGGCCCGAGCCGTCGGCTGCGGGAACGATGCCGAAGGAGTCCTCGAGCCGCACGAGCAGCGACATGAGGTCGCCCGCGGTCTCGACGCCGTAATCCTTGAGGGCGTTGACGGAAACGCCGAGCGCGGCGGAGATGGACTCGAGCAGCTCGGGCTTGACGGCGCGGATGCCGCTCTCGTAATGGCGCACGGCCCCCTCGGTCAGACCGACCGCCTCGGCGAGCTGCGCCTGCGTCATGCCGCGCAACTTGCGGTACCGCCTTATGTTCTCGCCTACGGACATGCGCCCTCCTCCTGGAATTACGTACCCGCACATCTTATCAGCGTACGCAAATGTACGCAATTCTATTGACAGTACGGATGCGTACGTTTACTCTCAATCTGTAAACCGTACATATACGTACGCTGTTGATTGGAGGAGCCATGGACGAGAAGGTGGCGAAGACGCCGAGGCCTCACATGCTAGACGCCGACGAGGTCGCGGAGCTGCTGAGGATCAAGAAAGGCAGCGCCTACGAGGTGATCAGGAGGATAAACGCCGAGCAGGAGGCGCGCGGGCGCGTGGTTATCCGCGGGCGCGTCCGAAGCGACGTCTTCGACGCACTGTACTTCCCGGAGGTGGACTGACATGCCCGTGTACAAGGATGGCAACAACGGCACGTTCTACGTGCAGTGCTACTACCGCGACGCCCGCGGCTCGAAGCGCCACAAGACGAAGCGCGGCTTCTCCTCCGAGGTGGAGGCCGCAGTGTGGGAGAGCCAGTTCAAGAGCCTTAACGGCGGGGCCATGGACATGACGTTCTCCGAGTTCGTCGAGGTGTACGCCTCCGAGGTGAAGCCGCGCGTACGCGAGCACACGTGGATCACCAAGGAGTACATCATCAACGACAAGCTCGTGCCGTTCTTCGGAGACATGCGCATGTGCGACGTGAGGCCGATCGACCTCATCAGGTGGCAAAACGAGCTCACCGAGCACCGGGACGCCGACGGGAAGCCCTGGGCGCCGACGTACCTGCGCACGGTGAACAACCAACTGAACGCCATCTTCAACCACGCCGAGCGCTACTACGGCCTCACCGACAACCCGGTGCGCAGGGTCGACAAGATAGGCTCGAAGAAGGGCGGCGAGATGCAGTTCTGGACCAAGGACGAGTACCTGAGGTTCAGCGAGGCGGTCATGGACAAGCCGCTGTCGTTCCACGCCTTCGAGCTGCTGTACTGGACGGGCATACGCTGCGGCGAGCTCCTGGCGCTCACGCCGTCCGACTTCATGCTGGATAGCTCGCGGCTGCGCATCAACAAGTCGTACCAGAGCCTCCACGGCGTGGACACCGTGACCGACCCCAAGACGCCCAAGTCCGTGCGCACGATCGTCATGCCCGCCTTCCTTCGCGACGAGATGGCGGACTTCATCGAGATGCGCGACGACGTCGCCCCCGACGAGCGCCTGTTCGCCGTGACCAAGCACTTCCTGGCCCACGAGATGGAGCGCGGGTGCAAGGCGTCGGGCGTGAAGCGCATCCGCATACACGACATACGCCACAGCCACGTGAGCCTGCTGATCGAGATGGGCTTCTCCGCGCTGGCCATCGCCGAGCGCATGGGCCACGAGGCGGTGGACATCACCTACCGCTACGCGCACCTGTTCCCCACGAAGCAGGACGAGATGGCCGCCGCGCTCGATGGAGCGAGGGGGTAAGCAAGATGCCGTGCGAGAACAGCGCCCGCAAGCGCAGCAAGACGATGGCGTTTCGCTGCACGCCCGAGGAGCACAAGCTCATATGCGAGATGGCAGCCTGGAGCGGCATGAGCAGGCAGGACTACATCATCGCCAAGCTCACCGATACCCAGGTCGAGGTGAGGCCCTCTGTAAGCGTGCAGAAGGCGTTGAAGGACTCGATGGCGGAGTTGTCCAAGGAAGTACGGCTGGCGGCCTCCTACGGCGAGCTGAGCGAGTCCCTGCAGCAGAGGATCGAGCTCGTGATGAGGTTCTTCCTGGCGCTCGGCGAGGGGGTTGAGGCACCAGTGACGGAAGCGCCACCGCAAACCTCGCATTTGGAAGAGCCGACAACATCCGTCATGGATGCGGGCTCCGACACCGCAAGCATCTTCGAGATGGGGCGCATGTAAGGTTTAACGCCAGACCTCCAACGCCTTGTCCGCAAGCCATTCGGCGCGATCGGCGATATCGCCCTCGTCCCAAGACTCCTTCTCCAGGGCGCCGGCCATGGTCGCAAGGCCGGCGGCGCAGAGGGCAAGACCGTCCTTGTATCCCTTTCCCTGCTTCTTGGTGGGCCAATCGGCATCGCGGATGGAGGCGTTGAGCGAATGCGTGATGATGGCGAGGTTGCCGAGCGTGAGGAGCTTCCTGTCCCTTCGCGTGGCAGCCTCATCGTCGAGGGCTCCCCATTTGTTGCGCCACTTCTTGGGCATCATGTGCTCGAGGGTGTACTGGTTGAACCCGAGCAGGGCCGTGCTGCTCATGCCTGGGCGAATGGCGCTTTCCAGCAGATAGAGAACGCCCTTGGACTGAAGGTTGTACAGACACGATTCCTCGAACGCCCTTCGAACCTCGTCATCGCCGGGCATGTACGTCGTCGCCTCTTCGTTTGCTTCAAGAGCCTTCCTCAGCGCCTCCGCGTCCTTCACCTCGTTCAGGATCAGCGAGGTGAACAGCCTGTTGTAGTTCTTCGTGGTCGCCTGAACCAGCGTTCGGCGGACGATGTAGCTCTCAAGCAGGGCGAAGACCTCGGATTCCTCGCCCGAAGACTCCGCGTTCTTGCGAACGTAGAGCACGTACGGGATGAGCGTCGAGTTCTTGAGGCCGAATATCAGCACGTTCAGGCGCTCGACGCCGGGAGCGGAGGGGATGTCCGCGTCGCAGTAGCCGGGGTCGAACGTGGACTCGAACACCTCGGCATACGCCTTCATGCTGTCGAGGATCTCGTCCTTGTCTCCGTTGCAGTACCTGCCGATGAAGTCCTTGTAGGACTGGAAGAGGTTGGACGTGCGCGAATAGAAGAGCTTGTCCTCGGTCGTGACGCCGCGCTTCTTGTCCTGAACCAGGATCTGGAGGAACGCGTCGAAGAACAGGTCGACGAGCGTGCGCTTGATGCGCCCGGTAACGACCTCCTGCTCCCAATACTCCCTCTTCTCCGCCGTGGGTTCGAAGACGTCCTCCCAGCACTCCTTGAACGCCTGCTCGTTCTCGCGGTTGAAGAAGTAGTTCTTGAGGAGCTCCGCCGTCGTCAGGCGCACCCCGAGCGAGTTGATGGTGTCGAATATCTGCTGCTCGTCCTCGCCCTCGGTGAGATCGATGCAGACGAACTGGACGTTCGACTTGATCGTGTTCCTGTCGACCTTCTCTGGGTCGATGTTCTTGAGGAAATAGTTGTAGGCAAGGACGATGGACGAGGAGCCCTCGACAGGCTCGCAGCCCGTGGCGCTGACGACCTTCTCGAAATCCTGCCGGTCGTACTTGCCATGTCTCAAGGCGACTTCGCCGGTCTCCAGGACGAAATCTCGCTCGAACAGCCTATCGGCGTCGATTCTCGCGCAGAGTGCCTTGAAGAAGATGACCATGGTCGTGAGGCGCTGCTGGCCGTCGATGACTGTGCGAACCTCGGACACCTCGGACCAAGTGTTGCCGGAGGAGGCTTGCTTCAGGATGATCGAGCCCAGGAAATAAGGTCGCTTCGAAGCCGTGACGAACTCCATGTCGCCGAGGAAGCGCTCCCATTGCTCTTCTCCCCAGACGTACGCCCTTTGGTAGAAAGGTATTTCGAGCAGGCGCGATCCGTTGAACACGCCGCTTATCGTAGATTTTCCTGCATCCATCCTTAAAGCCCTATCTTTCCTTCGCAGTTGTTACTTATGAGCCAATATCGTCAGTGCGCCGTTCGGCCTCTTAGTATTCCAGGCTCTTGGCATCTTCTCCCAGCAGGCGCTCGAAGACGATACGCAGGTCCTCGTCATCGAGGTAGCCGCCCTCAAGGCAGCCGCGGTCGATGGCGTCGAGCATCGTCTGCTCCTTCTCCTTCAAGCGGTCGTAGATCACGGCGTCGAGGGATAGCTCCCTGCCGTCGCGCATGAACTTCTCGCGCATGAAGTAGTAGCGCGTCTTCTGGTCGTCGGGCAGGCCCAGACGGTGTATGCGGTCCTTTGACTGCAGCAGGTGCACCAAGTTGTAGCTGTACTCGAAATACACCGCGTCGTGGCAGACGCTGTGCAGAGAGACCGACTCGGCAAGCGTCTGCGGGTTGGTCACGAGCACCCTGAAGCGCCCCGCGCGGAAGTCGTCCAGAATCTCGCGTCTCTCTTCCTGTGGCGTGGCGCCGTAGATCGCCTCTGCCGGAATCCCCATGGCGGCGAGGTCGCGGCGGAGGTTGCTGATGCTGCGTACGAAGATGCACCATACTATGACGGGGCGGCCTTCGGCGACGATGCGCTCCACGAGCCGCTCGCACGCCACGAGCTTCGAGCTCGGGCGGCTTCGCTCGATGGCCTCGTAGAACGTCTGCGAGAAGTCGACGTAGTCGATATCCGAGTAGTCATCGCCGACCTGGTCGAGCACGTACTCGAGGTCGCCTGGGTCCACTGCAGAGCAGAGCATCTCGGGGTCGCTCTCGAGCTGCAGGGTGCGTATGATCCTCGCGAGCGCGTTGGGGCAAGACGCGTACAGGACTCGCAGCAATGTGTCCTCATCGGGCGTCGCCTCGACCTCCACGATCTCGTCGGGCTCCGGGCGCGGCACGCCGAGCTCGTCCTTGTTCGTTCGGCAGAAGAAGGGCGCCAGGCTGTCGTTGAGGCTTGCCTGGAGGTCCGCATCGGGCGCGCGGAGCTCGCCCGGCTCGTAGCCGAAGAACGTGTCGTAGTCCTCGGGGTACAGGATGTGCAGCAGGTTGTAGATGTCCTGGTAGGTGTTCGGGATGGGCGTTCCCGTAAGGGCGATCACGAACTTCGCGCCGTCGGCCGCCTCGAGCGCGGCTTCCGCGCGCCTGCCGCCGATGGCCTTCACCCG
Source organism: Collinsella aerofaciens (assembly GCF_009876115.1). GTDB lineage: Bacteria > Actinomycetota > Coriobacteriia > Coriobacteriales > Coriobacteriaceae > Collinsella > Collinsella aerofaciens_N. Next base: position 121,922 of record NZ_WWSY01000005.1, read on the forward strand.
GTGCACCTCGTCGAAGACGAGCAGGGTCTGGTCGGGGATGATGGCATGCAGCTCCCGCACGTAGCCCGAGAGCGACTCGTAGTTGAACGTGAACAGGTTGCACGCGCCGCTGTCGAGCGACAGCGCGTTGCGCCTGCGCTCGGTCGACATCGCCGCTATGGCGGGGTCTCCCAGCGAGAAGCAGCTCAAAGGCAGCTTATCCCCGAAGGTGGCGACCCACTCCTTCTCCCACGACTCGAAGCCGTTCTTGGGGCAAACCACCACGATGCGGCGCGCGAGCCCCAAATGGCGAAGGTAGGCGAACACGCCGAGCACCGTCGCGGTCTTGCCGGCGCCGGGCACCGAGAAGTCGGCCGCGCGCCCAACCGTCGCCATGAAGAAGGCGTCGAGCATCTGCCGGTCGCGCAGGGGACGCACCATCGAGGCGTTCACTACGTCGCGGAACTCCCGGAAGCGCGGCCCCAGCTGGGGGTCGTCGGCGATGCCCTCGGCGGTCTGCGCCTTGATGGCCAACCCCACCTCGGAGCGCTCGCGGATGTAGGTCTCGCCGGCGTTCACGAAGGCGCCGAAGCTCGGGTCAACCGCGACCTCGACGCCGTGGCCGTCGGCCTCCATGATCGCCTCGAGCATGTCCTGGCACTCGCGAAGGCCCATGCCGCCGTCGAGTAGGATGCGGTCGCGATCGGTGCCGTCGACGGCGCTCGCCGGGTAGTACAGCCAGGCGCGCCATGCGGCCGAGGCCATGAACGAGGCGATGTCTTGCCCCTCGATGCGCAGGTACATGCCGGGGCGCGCCTCGTCGTAGCAGACGACGGCCCTAGGCGCGCTCATCGATCTCACCGATCAGCTCTTCCACCTTGTCGGCGACGGCAACGAGGTTGCGGCGCACCTTCTCGAGCTCGTCGGGTCCCAGCACGTCGAGCATCTCGGGAAGGATCTTCTCGAGCTCGGAGAGGCAGTCGGCGGATTTCTTGGCGGGCGTGTCCATGAGCTTGACGCGGCGCACGGTCTCTCTTGCGCGGTCGCCTGCGCGCTTGAAGCCGTCGACGAGGTTGCCGTCCGAGCGCAGCTCGCTCACCTTCTCGCGCGTGAGGGCGTCGGGACCCATCTTCTCGAGGAGCTCGGACATGGCCTGCAGCTCGGCGGCCTTGAAGTCGGCCTCCGCATCCGTGCCTGCCACGCTGCCGAAGTCTCTCACGTATCGGGTGATGTCGCCCTCGGGCTGCACCACCATGTTGGCGAACATGAGTCGTTTGACAAGCTGTTTGTCGCGCCTGTTGTCGTACTTCTTCAGCACGCGGCTGAACTCGCCCAAGGGGCCATCGACCTTGAGGGCGCGGGCGAGGTGGTACTGCTCGGGGGCCTGGCAGAATTCGAGGAACTCCTCCATGTACTGGGCGCGGTCGACGAGTTTTTTCACCTCCGCCTCGGTCATGCCCGTCGCGTTGCCGTACTCCGCAGGGGTTATGAGGTGGTTCTTAACCACGTCGCGGTATACGCCGACGAGGCGGTCGACGGGATCGTACGCCACCTTCTCCTCTTCGCCGATTTGGATGGCGAGCTCGAGCAGCTTGATGCGCTTGGGGTCGCTGCCTGTGGCGTCGTCGAGGATGGCGGCCTCGAACCAGCCCGCCTCGTTGTTCGCCCGCGCGAGGCGGCGGACGCAGGTCAGGCGTCGGTTGCCGTCGATGACGCGTCCGTCGTTGAGCACGATGCCCGGCCTAAGCTGGCCGCGAAGGGCGATGCTCTTCTCGGTCTTCCTGAGCGCGCCGGGGTTGCTCTCGACGATGAAGTCCTCGATGACGCCGTTGTACTCGTCGCGGCCAAGGGCGAGCAGATCCGCGCCCTGCGCGGAGTTGTACTCGCTTACCCAAGTGGCGATGCGGTCGTTCTGGTCGTTGTAGAACAGCAGATCGCACTTGATGCGGTAGATGTCGAAGTCGCGCGTCACGTTGTCGATGGAGTGCTTCTCCTTGCGACCCGTCGGCAGGACGTTGCCAGTCGCGATCCCTTCCTCAAGCAAGCTCATTTCGTGCCTCCTTCTTCCATGCCTCCATGGATGAGTAATATGCGTCCCCGATGTCGTCGTAGTAGACGTCGGAGTTGTAAATGGTCGTCGTCAGAAGCGGTGCCGGGCACGTGATGCCCAGATCGTTCGCGAGCAGTCTCGGCAGGTCATCGCGCTCGATTCCCTCATGGTGGGCGACGATCCACTCGATGAGGTCGGCTGCGGAAAGCCGCCCCTCGCCTCCGGCGACGAACACCTTGGTTCCGGCGAGCGTGCAGCTGCGCAGGAGCCCTCCCGCGTCGAGCAGTCCCTCGTAGAAGTCGTCGGGCATGTCCAGCCCGTACAGCGGATGCGGAGTGGCGCCGCCCGCGCGCAGGCTCGCCACGGTGAAGGGCTCGCCTTCGGGCGCATCCACGCTCACCGCGGGCGCGTACGACTCGATGTCCGCCATGCGCGCGCCTAGCACGTCGTGCAGCCGCGAGAACGAGATGTAGCTGTCGCCCTCGTAGAGAAGTAAGCGGTGGTCCGAAAGCGCCTGGCGCAGCACCTGGCGGAAGGCGGGGTGCTGCCACACGGCGTTCTCGAAGCCGGCGTCGCCCTTCGCGAAAGACGGATGCTCGGCCAGCAGCCGCGTGAAGTGGTCGTTCGGGGTGCTCCCTTCTCGGAAGAGCAAGCCGCGGTCCTCGTAGTAGCCCGCATCCTCGATGCCGCGGTCGAGCGCTTCGGGCGGATCGTCGGGAAACTCGAAGGCGAAGCGCCGACGCACGAGGCCTTCGTCGCAGATGCGGCCGGCAAGCTCCCGGGCAAGGAAGCCCTCGAGGGTGGGTGCCTCGCGCTCGGTGTCGTGCGCTACGGGCACATCCGCACGGGAGGCCGGGGCGCCCGTCGGGCATTCAGCGACCTCGACGCCAAGCCACTCCGAGAAGCTCACGTCCGCGGGCTCGGCGAACAGGTCGAGCCATATCGCGGCGATGCCTGCGCTGAAGCCGTATTCGCGCTCGTAGGCTTTCGCGGCGACGTTTCTGGGCTCGTCCGCATGGCGCTCGGCGAAGGCGCGCACCTGACGGCGGCGGTCGACCTTGCCGAACCCGACAGAGAGGTGGTCGCCCAGGGTGACGCCCTCGTCTGCGTTCCAGAAGACCTGCTTCAGCTCATCGTAGAGAGCGATGGGCGTGGTGATCCCCACGCGCCTTAGCTCATTGCGCGAGACGCGAAAGACTAGACGGGCGCAAAGTTCGGTATCCTCACGCCGTGCCGCACTCACCGCCGCTCGCGCAGCCTCTGCACGCCCATCCTGTTTGCTGTCGACTACTTCCGCCACGCGCTACGCCTCGCCCAGCTTGGGCCCGAAGACGCGCTCGACGTATGCCTCCAGCGTGCCCTCCTTGGCGAGCTCCGCGGCGTCCGCGAGCTCGAAGTTAGAGTCACATCCTTGGCCGACCTCGTCGTGGAAACCCAGGATGAAGTGGGTGGCAATCTCGTAGATAATCTTGGTGGGCGCGATGCCGAACACCTGATGCTCCAGGATGTGGTCCAAACGCTCGCGGTCGTCCGGGAAGGCGGCCTTCATGCCCTCGCTTCGGTACAGGCGCTTGATGATCTCGGTGATGTAGAGGCCAGACTTCATATACAGGTCGGCGAAGGTGTGGCTCGGGTCATCGAAGCAGCCCGGGTTCTCCTTCTCGAAGAGGTCCACCATCTGAACCACGACGTTGCGCGGCGTGAAGATCTGATTGGTCTTCTGGGGCGGCACGTAGTCGAAGATGTCCTCTGTCTGGGACTCGTCGAAGTAATTGGCCAGGCGTTCGCGCAGCTTGATGAACTCGCTCACGGAGTCGTTGAATACGACCTCGTCGAAGAGGTGCCCAACGAAGCGCTTTACCTCGCCGGTCTCGCCATCGGTGTAGTCGCCGCCATCACGCAAAAAGCGGAACTCATCAACGGTGATGCTCGTGACGTCCTGGAAGACGTCAGCGGGGATCACGGTGTCGAAGTTCGCGAGCGTCGTGCCCTCTTCGCCGTAGGCCATGAGGAACGACGGGATGGTACGCGAGAAGCCGCGCAGATGAGCGCGCACCTTGTCCTCGATGCCCTGCTTCTCGTCCTCTTTCTTCGCCGTCTCCACCTCGCGCACCACGGTCTCGCCGGCGCGTTGCACGAGCTCCTCGCGGGAGTCCTCGAGCTTCTGGGCGAGCGTCTGGAACGCCTCCGCTTTCTGCTCGTCATGGCGCTTGTTCACCTCGGCGCGCTCGGTCTCGCTTGTCGCCGCCTTGAGCTCGTCCTTGCGCGACTGCTCGATGCGGCGCGCCTGAATCTGGTAGTCGCCGACCTGGCGGTTGAGTTGGATGTCGGCGTCCGCCTGGACCTTGCGCTCGATCTGCTGCTGCTGGCGCGGCTTGAGCTCGCTGCCGTAGCTCTCCTTGGCGGCCTGTACCAGAGGCGCGGTCACGCTCTGCTTGAAGGCCTCCTTGAGGTTGTCGAGCATCACCCGATCGTCGTCATCGGCCTCGTGGGCTTTCGCGATGTCGTCCATGTGGCCTGAGAATTCGACGGCGATGTCGCCGTAGACCTTCGGCCCGAAGATGTCCGCAGCCTTGCCTACGACCTGCTCGTCGGGAATCTCCACCTCGCCCTCGTCGTTGATGGAGAGCTCGTCGGCCGTGCCCTCATCGATCTCGACCTTGTTCTTCTCGGCGTTCTGTGCCTTGCCCTGCTCGTAGGGATCGAAGCGCTGGATGATCTCCACGACCTCTGCCGGCGCGCGGAAGACGCTCGCGATGTTCTGGAACAGGAAGTTGCTCATAAAGCCGCGCCTGACCACCTCGCGGGCATGGATGCGCCTCGGCACGCTGAGCACCTGCTCGGCGTCGAGCTCGACCATCTGCCCCTCTTCGTCCTCGCCGTAGACGGGGAAGAAGTTCAGCAACTGACGGATATGGCGCTCGCGCGTTTCGACATCGCCGCCGCCGCGCGCGGTCTCGCCGTACAGGTCGTTGGCGAACTGCTCAAAGATAGTAAGCGTGCGCGCCGGGTCGAAGTCGAAGACGTAGGCGTTCTCCTTGCGCGCGTAGTTGCCGCCGCCCAGGTCGAACAGGCACGGGTTCTGGCTGCGGAAGGCCGCCTGCATGTACAGTGCGGGGCTCGCCATGTTCGAGAGCATGAGCACGGCGGTCCACTCCGGCACGGTCACGCCCGTGGTCAGCTGGCCGACCGAAAGGGTGATGGTCCTGTCGTGGTCCTTGATCGCGCGGCGTACCTTGTCGAGCGATTTCTCGTTCTCGTCATCGGCGTCGATCTTGCCGTCGCCAGCAGCGAGTACCACCTCGTAATCCTTGAAGACGGGGTGCGCCTGCAGCTTCTTGGCGAGGGCGCGGGCGGAGTCGACGCGGTTGAGCATCCAGAACGTGTGACGCAGCTCGTCGCGCAGCCCGGGTGTCGAGAACGGGAACTTCTCCTGCGTGGTGAGCGCGTCGAGGAACTTATCCACGTCGGCGTCGTGCACGAAGCCGCCGTTGTGCTTGGTCAAGAAGAACTCGTTGAGGTCGAAGGCGAACTCGGTCTGCTCGCCATCAATCTCCATGCCGCCGCGGGCCTCCTGCTCGACGATGTCGCTCATCTGGTAGGTGAGCAGGTTGAGCTTGGGGAGGTTGGCGTAGGGGTTCGGCTGCTCAGAGTCGGCAGGCCAGTCACGCTTGGCCTGCTGCTCGTCGGCATAGGTCCAGTTGTAGATGGCGTCGTCGGCGAACTTCTCGTTTGCGATGGCCTTGAAGGGCGTGCCAGAGAGGTGCAGCGTGAAGCGGCGCTTGATGTGGTCGAATGCCACGTCGGTCTTGAAGGTGTCCACGCCCTCGTGTGCCTCGTCGATGATGAGCACGTCCCAGGTGAGGTCGGCCACCTCGTCGAGCTTCTGGTACACGCCGCCGAAGCGGATGGAGCCCTTGAGGTCCTGAAGGCTCACGAACTCGATGAACCCCTTGGGGCCTTCCGGGTCGTTGCGGATGGCGCGCAGGTACTCCTCGCGGCTGAGGCAGTAGGGCTTGCCGGTCAGAGCGTCCACGCCGCTGATGAAGCGGTAGCCGCCCTCCAAGCCCACGAACTTCACGTAGTCGTCGTACCAGGAGTTGGCGATGGCAGGGCGGTTGGTGACGATGAGCACCTTCTGCGCGCCGATACTGCGGCACAGGTCGTATGCGGTGAGCGTCTTGCCGAAGCGCGGCTTGGCGTTCCACAGGAACTCGCCGCCGTGCGCGCCGCCCTCGTCCCAATGGGCGCGGGCGAAGGCTCCCGTCTGCTCCACTGCGCGCTGCTGCTCGGCGCGCAGGGTGTAGGAGGCAGCGCCGGGTGCGTCCAGCACGCCGTCGGTGTCGCGGAACCGGTAGAACTGCTGGTGAGACTCCTCGCCGCTAATCTTGAACCATTCCTTCTTGGGTTCGCGCTCGACGCCCTGCTTCTCGAGGTAGGCGTGGAAGTCGGTGTCATGGAACGTGCCCGCACGGTGCTCCCACGTGGCGTTGCCGCTCCACTCCAGATGCCACTGCACGTCGGCGGTGTGCGTTTGCTGTTTGATTCGCTCGCGCACGTCCTGCTCGGTGTAGCCGATCTTGGTCCAGCCGTTGTGGCGGACGATCTCGGGCGTGGTGTAGGCATAGATCTGCGGCACCGCGGGAGCGGTGGTCTCGATGATCTGGGAGATGTCGATGCTCGCCATTGCTAGTCCATCTCCTTCACATGGGATTCGATGAACTGAATCTCCTCGTCGTCGAGGCCGTACTTCGCATAGAGCTGACGGTCGATGTCAGCAACAGACTGCGACCAATCGATGTCGGAGTCAGAAGTAAAGTCCTGTAGGGGGACATACTTCCATTTTGGTGCGGGATTGTGCTGCGTAATCTTCAGAATTCCGAGCATGGTCCGAGCGAACTTCGATTTTATGTATTTGAGGAGAGCCGTAGCTTCCGCTTCGGAATTGAAACTGCCAATGCTTATGAAGGACTGCGTATGCCCTATTAAGGGCGTAGAAAGCACTTCTCCAAGCGCGCCCGATCCGTTGGCGGCAGGAACAAGTACTTTCCATTTGTCGAGGTTCGGATGCGGAGCGATATATCTGGCGGAAATGAACTTGTAAGCTCTTCCGGCGCGACCTCTGCCAAAGATTCTGATGCAACTATCTCCGTCGCCAGGCATCTCGTCAAAGAAAACTACATTGTTAAGGTTGTCGAGAACGTTTGTCTTAAGGTCATAGTCGTGGTTCTTGCTCAACAGACCATGGTCGTCGTCAACATAACGAATCTCGGGATGGTCTTCGTGCATGGCTTCAGTGAAGTGGTAGCTATCGGCCGCGAAGATGATATCGCCGAGGGGTTGGATGCCATGTTTTACAACCTTCTCTTTGATGGTACGAAGCTCATCGAAATGTGTGAACACTTCTATCGCACCGAAATCCCGATCAGCATCTCGATAGGTAACGGCAACACCGCCCTTGATGTCGGTATTCGGAAAGGCGCTGGACGCATCCGCTTTATAGCTCATCACTTTGAAATGGGGGTCGTTAAGCATCTTCCTGTTCCAGGCCTTTGGGGTTGAGCCGGCGTCAAATAGGAATCTAGCGGGAGTGACAAGCTCCACCTTGTCGGAAACCTTGAACGCCGAGTCCATAAACTCGTGATAGATGGGCGGTGCATAGGTCTTATTGCCAGAATCTTGTTCCGCCACTGAAAGCTGATATGGGGATTACCGATTACCGCATAGAACTTCTTTCCCATAATTGCTGCCTCACCTTTCAATGCGGCGAACTCGAAGGGCTCGCCGTTCTGCCAGTCGTATATCACGCAGAGGGGAACCGTTTCCCTTGGCTCCTCTTCTTTGGTCTCTTCGGTTGTCTCGTCGGGGAATACGTCATCGAACAGGTCGAAAAGCGACGGTTGCATCGGCTCCGGCTCGGGCTCCTCGAACGTCCCCAGGGTCGACTCCACCTCGGCGCCCATCTTGTTGGTGGGCACGGCGTCTGTGAAGCCGTTCATCTGCCAGAAGTTCCAGGAAACGATCCATGCCGCCTGCTCGAGCTCGTCCTGTTGGGGGCCCGACCCCCAGCGATTGCGGAGATGCTCGACGAACGTCTCGAGCACATTGACGCGAGCAATAAGCAGGTTGTCGCCCTGGTACTCGAAGCCGTACGTCGCGCGCAGCGCGTCGAGGGCCCGGCGCACCCATTCCTTGCGAGTCTTGGTCTTCTCGGTCACAACGCGAAGCTTGCGGTCAAGGAAGCCTACGCGCTCGCTTACGGGTAGCTCGTCTCCCGTCACGGTGTCGTAGCGCGAGCACACAAACGGCGCCTCGCCACACGTGATCTCGAGCCGCGTAGCCTCCACGTATGCGCGCCAGCCGTGTCCCTTTGACTTTGGAAATTCGATTGGATCACTAGTCGGCGTCCATGTATTGGCGCCATCATCCGCAACGATCTCGGTGTTGAAGACATCGCGCCGGCCGAACCAAGTAAAGCTTGGCGAGCCACGTGCCGCTACGTGGCGCTTCCGGGTCGGAGCGAGCACGCCTTGGGCGTCGCGCTCGACATAAGCTGCGGAGACGGTAGCCCGGGAGGCCTCGAGGGGATCCAGGACTGGCTGTTCGAGAATTCGTGGCGGTTTGGGTTCATCCGTCGGTATCCTCCGGGCAAGTCTGCCCTTACGGGCGTGGACTTCGAGCCCTGGCACTACACCTACGTTGGCGTTGACGTTGCAACTGAGCTGCGGCGTACGGGCGAGTGCCTCGAGGAACTCGCGGCCAGGCTTGAGGTGGGTCGTCGGAGGGGTAGGGCGGCAGGACTGAGGCCGTCGTGTCTCTTGCGGGTTGATTTCCGATCTCAGCCGAACACATTGAGCAAATAGGCCGTTCCCGCACCTAGCCGAACGCCCCCGCTGCCCC
>NZ_WWSY01000006.1 GCF_009876115.1 Collinsella aerofaciens
TATCTCCCTAGAAAGGAGGTGATCCAGCCGCACCTTCCGGTACGGCTACCTTGTTACGACTTCACCCCCCTCACCCTCCACACCTTCGGCGCCTCCCCCCTCTCGGTTGGGCCGGCGACTTCGGGTGCAGACGACTCGGGTGGTGTGACGGGCGGTGTGTACAAGGCCCGGGAACGCATTCACCGCGGCATGCTGATCCGCGATTACTAGCAACTCCGACTTCATGGGGGCGGGTTGCAGCCCCCAATCCGAACTGGGGCCGGCTTTCCGGGATCCGCTCCCCCTCGCGGGGTGGCATCCCTCTGTACCGGCCATTGTAGCACGTGTGCAGCCCAGGGCATAAGGGGCATGATGACTTGACGTCGTCCCCGCCCTCCTCCGCCTTGACGGCGGCGGTCCCGCGTGGGTTCCCGGCATCACCCGATGGCAACACGCGGCGGGGGTTGCGCTCGTTGCGGGACTTAACCCAACATCTCACGACACGAGCTGACGACAGCCATGCACCACCTGTATGGGCTCCTCTCGGCCACGGGGTCTCCCCCGCTTCACCCATATGTCAAGCCCTGGTAAGGTTCTTCGCGTTGCTTCGAATTAAGCCACATGCTCCGCTGCTTGTGCGGGCCCCCGTCAATTCCTTTGAGTTTTAGCCTTGCGGCCGTACTCCCCAGGCGGGACGCTTAATGCGTTGGCTGCGGCACGGGGGGATCGTCCCCCCACACCTAGCGTCCATCGTTTACGGCTGGGACTACCAGGGTATCTAATCCTGTTCGCTCCCCCAGCTTTCGCGCCTCAGCGTCGGTCTCGGCCCAGAGGGCCGCCTTCGCCACCGGTGTTCCACCCGATATCTGCGCATTCCACCGCTACACCGGGTGTTCCACCCTCCCCTACCGGACCCAAGCCGCGGAGGTTCCGGGGGCTTCGGGGGGTTGAGCCCCCCGCTTCGACCCCCGGCCTGCCGGGCCGCCTACGCGCGCTTTACGCCCAATGAATCCGGATAACGCTCGCCCCCTACGTATTACCGCGGCTGCTGGCACGTAGTTAGCCGGGGCTTCTTCTGCAGGTACAGTCTTGACTCTTCCCTGCTGAAAGCGGTTTACGACCCGAAGGCCTCCGTCCCGCACGCGGCGTCGCTGCGTCAGGGTTCCCCCCATTGCGCAAGATTCCCCACTGCTGCCTCCCGTAGGAGTCTGGGCCGTGTCTCAGTCCCAATCTGGCCGGTCGGTCTCTCAACCCGGCTACCCGTTGTCGGCACGGTGGGCCGTCACCCCGCCGTCTACCTGATGGGCCGCGGAGCCATCCCCTCCCGTCGGGGCTTTAGCCGGGGTGCCATGCGGCACCCCGGGGTATCCGGTATTACCCGTCCTTTCGGGCGGCTATCCCGGGGGAGGGGGCAGGTTCTCCACGTGTTACTCAGCCGTTCGCCACTCGCTTCCACCCGGAGGTGGGTGCCGTTCGACTTGCATGTGTTAGGCGCGCCGCCAGCGTTCATCCTGAGCCAGGATCGAACTCTCCGTCCAAAATATGTTGGGCTTCGAGCCCGTCCGGTCCTCACAACTGTTACGCTGATCGGTTCCGTTCGATTCATATGGTTCTGTATAGGAAAAGGAATTTCTCGGGGCCGCCTCTCGGCGGCCTTGCGAAAAACAAATCCAAGTTAGACCATTTCAAATGGTTCGATGTCTGCCCGGATGCGACACATCTGGTGTGTCCATCCTCGCAGTATCCGGTTCTCAAGGTGCACGCTCTGCGGCTGATCCGGTCTCACCGGGCCGCGCGGCAAGGAGATATATTGCCAGACCGGAGGGGCGCCGTGGGCGGGAATCTGGGCGCACACATTTCCTACACATCTTGAAACCCTGTTTACGTTTGCCAGCCGTTCTCTACCGCTCACCGAGGGCCTCTTTATAGAGAAGCGTCATATGGCTAAAGCTGATAGGCTCCCTTAGCCAAAGCACAGCCGGCATCGAGCAATTCATCGCGCTCCTCCACCGAGAACCCCTCGGCGTATACGCGAACCACCGGTTCGGTCCCGCTGGGGCGGATCAGCAGCCAGGTGTCATCCTCGAATGCCAAACGTAAACCATCCATATGACTTACAGCCTGCGGCGCCTTGCCGCAAATCGATTTAGGATTCATGCCAGGAAGCAGCGTTCGCAGCGATTCGGCGTCTTCGGCCTCAAGGCGCAAATCGCGACGCCCATAGCTCGTCTTGCCAAAACTGGCCTCGAGCTGATCGACCAAAACGCCCAAGGGCGCGCCCGTCTTTGCCATAAGCTCACACAGAATCAGACAAGCAAGGATTCCATCACGCTCGGGCATATGCGCGGCGATGCCGATACCGCCGGCCTCTTCGCCTCCCATGAGGACACCGCCCTTCTTCATCTCTGCAGCTATATATTTGAAACCGACCGGTTTAACGGTCACACGGCAGCCAAGTGCCTCAGCAATGCGGCGCACGAGCGTCGAGCACGAGAGATTGACGACGACACGCCCCTCCAAATTGCGGAATTGAACGAGGTCGCCCAAAACAAGCGCCATGATTTGATGCGGATGGATATATCTACCGCGTTCGTCGACCGCGCCGATACGATCGGCATCGCCGTCGGTCACCAGGCCCGCGCACGCCCCGTCCTCGACAACCGCACGCTCGCAAGCGTCCACCCATGGCTCAACAGGGTCGGGGCAAATGTCCTCTTGATCGGACGACTGTCCGGCATGAATCTCGTGCACCTCGACGCCTAGCTCCCGCAGCAGGTCGGCAAGATATCCCTGGGCCGCGCCGCCCATGGGGTCAACTACCACACGCACGTGAGCGGCTCGAATGGCCTCGGCATCGACAAACGATGCCACCGCCTGCATATAGTCAGGAATAATATCCGCGGTGCGATAGCTTTCCTCGATCCCCATCGGCTCGGGGGCCATGGTCTCTTCGAGCTCTTCGATGACATCCTGATTGGCCGTCGAGCCATCTCCCATGCGTAGCTTAAGGCACAGATACCCCTGCGGATGATGGGATCCCGTCACCATGAGCGCACCGCAGGCCTCGCCGTCATACGCCGCCGCCCACGTAAGGGCGGGGGTCGGAACAGGCCGAGATGCGAGCACTGCGTCCAATCCGTGAGCGGCAAGCACGCCTGCCGCAAGCTCAGCGAACTCGCGCGCCTGCGGCCGGGTGTCGAACCCTATATATACTGTTTTGCCGGGATTGATCTTTTGCCACAACTCGCCGACGGCATCGGCAATGCGGGCAACGTTGTCGGCGGTAAAGTCGTCGTCGACGCGGGCGCGCCAACCATCAGTTCCAAAATGAATTATCGCGCACACGCGCAGACACCTCACAGTGTTTGGATCATGGTACGCATGGGGTATACCCGCAACGCTCGCCCAGCAACCTGCCAAAACCGGCATTCACCATTTGGGCAAATGCTACCGACGATGTGCAGGCAATAAAAAAACCGCCCCGTATGGAGCGGTTTCGACCTTTATATATCGAGCGCCTCGGCCATCGCCGCCGTGGTGATCGCCGTGGTTCCACAACAACTGCCCACCATTGCGGCACCGGCATGCCGCCATTCGATGCAAGCGCGCGCGAAGGCTTCGGGGTTCTCGCGCCACACAGGACCATCCTGAGTTTGGACCGGATCGCCCACGTTGGGGCGTACCGTGACGGGCGTAGTCGCCGATGCAACCATCCTGGGCACCGCCACGTTCGCGGCCGCAAGTGAACAGCAGTTAACGCCAACCGAGTTTGCGCCGTGCTTTTCGGCGTACAAAACGGCAGCCTCGATGTTGAGGCCATCGCCTAGCAGGTCGCCTTTATCGTCAACGACAAAACTCACCAAAACAGGCATGCCGTCGGCGGCATCCTGGGCGCCGGCAAGCATGGGCTGCAAATTACGGATAGACGTCACCGTCTCGATCAGCAGACCGTCAACACCAGCATTGAGCAGGGAGTATGCCTGCTCTCGCGAAATGCCTCGGATTTCTCGATACTCGGCAGAGTCTTCGGCAAACCACTCAATGCCGATCGGGCCCATCGAGCCCAGCAGCAGCTGAGGGTGCGCCTGGCGCGCATCGTCGACGGCACCGCGATTGACCTCAGCCACGGACGGCGTAATCTGATCTTGCTTGAGGGCATAGCTTGATGCCTGAAAGGTATTAGTAATGAGCACCTGCGCACCGGCGGCGACATACAGGCGATGGATACGAGAAACAGTCTGCGGCTCGGCAAGGTTCCAAAACGCCGGTGGGATGTCGGCAGCGTCGTATTCACTCATCAGCACGCTGCCCATGGGGCCCTGCGTCAACAGGGTCTCGCTCGACATGCGGCGCATAAGTTCCTCGCCGCCGGGGCGGTTGTAATAACTCGTATCCATATATGTGTTTCGCTATTCCTCGACGCTGATTCCCTGTTTTTCGAGATAGGCGAGCCAGCGGCTCATCGTGTCCTCGGAAAGCGCATGCTCCATCATGCACGCCTCGGAATCGGCCCGCTCAAAATCGACGCCGAGCTCCTGGACCAAAAACGTGCGGACAAGGCGATGACGGTACCAGATAGCCGTGCCGACCTCGCGACCACGGTCGGTCAGGATGACCTTGCCGTAATGCGATTGCTCGACAAGCTCGGACGCCTTAAGCGCCGAAACTGCCTTGTTGACCGATGCCTTGGAGACACCAAGACGCTGCGCGATGTCGACCGATCGCACGCCATTGGTCTCCCCTTCTTCGCTTTCGATGCGAACCATGCACTCCAAGTAGTCTTCGTTCGCCACCGTTAGGTGCAGCTCGCGCGAGCTATTTGTCGTATCCATGACCTTCCGTCCCTTCTGCGTTCAAAGGCTGATTCTACCCCATCCAAGTGTCGCGGTATGCCGTGGCATACCGTGCTAGAGTTCTTGTTGCACACGACGACCAAGATTGGAGCGGTCTTTATGGAAAACAACGCCACGAACCCCGACGTCCTTGAGCGCTTTTTGCGCTACGTCCAAATCAACACGCAATCCGAGGATGCAAACTGCGACCAGGTGCCTTCGAGCACCGTTCAGTTTGACCTTGCCAACATCCTGGCCGAGGAGTTGCGCGAGCTCGGCGCGGTCGATGCCCATGTGACCGAGCATGCCTACGTGTGCGCGCATATTCCTGCGAGCGCAGGCGCGGAGAACAAGCCCGCCCTGGGCCTGATCGCACACCTCGACACCACCGAGGTTGCGCCGGGCGCCGGCGTGAAGCCGCACATTGTGCACTACGAAGGCGGCGACCTGGTCTGCGGTACCGTTGACGGCAAGCCCGTGGCCATGAGCACCGCCAAGCTTCCCGCCTTGAACGACCTTGTGGGTGAGGACTTGGTCTGCAGTGACGGCACCACACTGCTGGGCGCTGACGACAAGGCCGGCGTCGCCGAGATCATGGCACTTGTCGCGCGTATCGCTCAGGACCCCTCGCTGCCCCACCCCGCACTCGGCATTTGTTTTTGCCCGGACGAGGAGATCGGTCACGGCGCCGAGCTGTTGGATATCGAGGCCTTTGACTGCAAGTACGCCTACACGGTCGATGGCGGCCCCGTTGGCGAGCTGGAGTGGGAGTGCTTTAACGCCGCCGAGGCAACCGTTCGCTTTGAGGGCCAGTCCATCCATCCCGGTGACGCCAAAGGCCGCATGGTCAACGCGGGCAATCTGTTCTGCGACTTCAATGCCCTGCTCCCCTACGAGCAGCGTCCGGAATACACCGAGGGCTACGAGGGCTTCTATCACCTTGAGGGCGTCTCGGCAACGGTCGACCATGCCACGGCGCGCTATATCGTCCGTGATCACGATGCCGCCAAGTTCCAGCAGAAGCTCGAGCTGATGGATGCCGCCGCAGCACTGCTCAACCAGCGCCTGGGCGAAGAGCGCGTGACGGTCGAGATCAAGCAGCAGTACCGCAACATGGCCGAGATCGTGCGTAACTACCCCGAGCTTATCGATGTCGCCAAGGAAGCCTACCTTGCCTGCGGCATTGAGCCCCAGGTGCTGCCAATTCGCGGTGGCACCGACGGTGCGCAGCTGTCGTTCCGCGGCCTGCCCTGCCCCAACCTTTCCACGGGCGGCTACTGCTACCACGGCGTTAACGAGTTTGTCCCGGTCAGCTCGCTCGTCAAGATGACCGACGTCCTCCAGGAACTCGTCGCCCGCTTTGCATAAGGAACTCGAACAATCTAGGTAAGCAAAACTGCCCCGTCCTCAAAACCGAGAACGGGGCAGTTTTTGGTGAAAGGGGAGTAGTCAGCACCGCAGGTTGAGCCAACGTCAGCGAGCGACGTCCAAGGCGAACAAGTTGGCATGAAAAAGGCAGGGCATTGACCTTCTGGTCATGCCCTGCCTTTTGAATGACAAATTGTCGCCTTGGGCGGCGCGCAGCGTCGAGCCGTTACGGCGTTTGGTAAAACGCCGTAACTTAATAGTTGGCTTCGTAGCCGTTGCCGTCGCCGGTGGGCTCTTCGTAGTAATCCGAATCGCTCGAATCAGTCGAATCGTCCGAATCGTCAGAGCTGACCGATGAGGTTGCGGTGCCGTTGGCGTAATCATCGGACGTGTTGTTGTTCAGGTCGCCGATCGTAGAGCTGGAGCCATCGGACTGGCCCATGGTATTGGGGCCCTTGGGATCCTTACCAGCGTCGACGCGCTCCATCATTTCCTTAAGCTCGTCCTCGTAGACAAAGACGTAGCTCACGCCATCAATCATGGTGCTGGCATCGGCATACGAAGGCAAGTTGGCCGAATAGATGCCGTCAACATCCATGCCGCGCATGGCATTGACCGTAGAGACGATGTCCTGAACGCTCATATCGGTCACGAGCATGTCGGACAGCGAATTGACGAGGTCGAAGACCTTGGTGGCATCGAAGTTGTTGAGGATCTGGTTGGCGAGGGCGCCGAGCACCTGACGCTGGTGGCGCATGCGTGTGTAGTCGCCATCGGCATAGATGTAGCGGCAACGGGCATAGGTAAGGGCGGTCGCGCCATCCATGTGCTGCTGACCGGCGGTGATCTTAATGTCGAGATGCTCGGGGTCGTCGACATCGTCGGTTGCGTTAATGTCGATGCCGCCGACCGAATCGATGAGCGACTGCATGCCGTCGAAGCTGACCTCGGCATAGTGGGAAATCTGGACACCGCACAGCTCGTTGACCGCCTGGACCATGGCTTCGGCGCCGCCGTAGGTATGGCAGGCGTTGATCTTCATGGTCGAGCCGTTGTAGACGACCTTGGTATCGCGCGGAATGGAGATGAGCGTCGCCTGTTTTTGCGTGGGGTCGATACGCGCCAGAATAATCGAGTCGGCGCGGTATGTATCCTCGCCCGGGCGACCGTCAGTGCCAAGGAGCAGCACGTAGAACGGGTCCTTTGCCTCGTCGGTATCAACCAGGATCTGGCGCAGGTTGTCGGTAATGACATTGGAATCGCCGAGCTTGCCCATAATGGTGGCAAACCACAGGCCGGCGGCAGTCGTAGCGCTCAGCAGCACACCGAGCACAGCAATGAGCGCAACGCGGCGAACCGTATGGCCGCGACGGCGCTGACGGGCGCGCTCGGAATAGCGGGCAACGTTATCGCGGCTATAGATTTTTGCCTGAGCGCCGGTCGAAGGTCTTCGAGATTCCGTAATGGGCTTTTTCTTAAACATAGGCAACCTGCATTAGTAGATGACGGGATCGGGAACAGTGGCGTGCTCGACATGAGCGCCAAGCGCCTGCAGCTTTTCGACAAACTGTTCGTAGCCGCGCTTAATGTGATGGATGGCCGAGACCTCGGTCGTACCGTCGGCAATGAGGCCGGCAACGACGAGTGCCGCGCCACCACGAAGATCCGGTGAGGTTACCTGAGCGCCGGAGAAGCCCTTGACGCCGTGAATCATGGCGTGGTGGCTCTCGATGCGAATATCGGCACCCATGCGCACCAGCTCGGATGCAAACATAAAACGATTCTCGAAGATGTTCTCGGTGATAACGGAACTGCCGTCGGCCAGGGCGGAGAGCACCATGATCTGCGCCTGCATGTCCGTGGGGAAACCGGGGAACGGGAGCGTCTGGATATCGACCGGCTTGATGCGCTCGACGCGATTAACGTGGACGCCATCCTCGATGCGTTCGCAATCGATGCCCATGAGCTCCATCTTCTTGAGCACCATTCCCAAGTGAATGGGGCAAAAGCCTGTGACGTCGACACCGCGGTCGTCTGCCATCAACGCACCGGCAACGATAAAGGTACCGGCCTCGATGCGGTCGCCCACCACGCGATGGGTAACGGGATGCAGCTCTTCCACGCCCTCGATGGTCACGACAGGCGTGCCCGCGCCGACGATCTTGGCGCCCATCTCATTAAGCATGTTGGCGAGATCGACGATCTCGGGCTCGCGGGCGGCATTATCGATAACCGTGGTACCCTGCGCACGCACGGAGGCCATGATGAGGTTCTCGGTCGCACCGACGCTGGCGAACTCGAGTGTGACGGTGGTGCCGCGCAGGCCCTGAGGCGCGTTAGCGTTGATATAGCCGTGGGCGGTATCGAACTCGACGCCCAAGGCCTCAAGACCCAAGATATGCATATCGATCTTGCGAGCGCCCAGGTTGCAGCCACCGGGCATGGCGATCTTGGCGCGATGGAAACGGCCCAGCAGGGGTCCCATCACGGCAGTGGAAGCGCGCATCTTGGCAACGAGCTCGTAGGGCGCCTCCCAAGAATCGACCTGGGAGGTATCGATCTCGAGCGTATGCTCGTCGAGAACATCGATCGTAGCGCCCATGCCCTTGAGCACCTTGCCCATCACGTGGACATCGGAAATATCAGGCACGTTCTGCAGCGTCGTCTTGCCCGGCGCCAGAAGCGTTGCCGCCATGAGTTTGAGCGCGGAGTTCTTGGCGCCCGAAACAGGCACGGAACCTCCGATGGCGTGGCCACCCTCAACGCGGATAATATCCAAGGTCTACCCTTTCAAAAAGCATGCCCGGGGTGGCTGGGCCATCCCGGGCATGATGTGTTCGCAAATGGTCGAACGCTAAAGCGTTTGACTATTGGGCAAGCTTGAGCTTACACCATGCGATTTCATTATAGAGGTAGGCGCGGCGTGCATCATCCTCCGACAAATTACCCAGCTTCTCTTCAAAACCTTGAATATCAGCTTTAACCTTGTCGGCGTCGACGGTCGCCAAATCGCAAGCGCGCTCGGCGAGGACGGTCACGACATCGTCCGCAACCTGGGCATAGCCGCCGGCCACGGCAAACGTGTGGTCGACAGTGCCCATGGCCTTATCGGAAACGCGAACGTAACCGCGGTCGATCGTGCAGATTTCGCTGGAGTGAGCAGGCAGAACACCAAACTCGCCATCCGTGGACGGAATCGACACAAACGCAGCGTCGCCCTCATAGGCGCAGCTCACGGGGCACACGATGCGGATACGCATAACCTACTTCTCCCCCATCTTGCGGGCGCGCTCGCGCACGTCCTCAATCGTGGAAGCATAGCGGAATGCCTGCTCGGGCAGGTCATCGGCCTTGCCGTCGACAATCTCGGCGAAGGAGCGGACGGTATCCTCGACGCGAACGTAGACACCGGGGTTGCCGGTGAACTTCTCGGCGACGTGGAAGGACTGGGAGAGGAACTGCTGGATCTTACGGGCACGGTTGACCGTAAGGCGCTGCTCCTCGGACAGCTCGTCCATACCCAGAATGGCGATGATGTCCTGAAGGTCGGAGTACTCCTGCAGGAGCTCCTGGACCTTGACGGCGACACGGTAGTGCTCCTCGCCGACGATCGAGGGATCGAGAGCGTCGGAGGAAGAAGCGAGCGGGTCGATAGCCGGGAACAGACCAAGCGACGAAATGCTACGCGAAAGAACCGTAGTGGCGTCGAGGTGCGTAAACGTCGTGGCAGGCGCCGGGTCGGTCAGGTCGTCTGCAGGGACGTAGACAGCCTGGACGGAGGTAATGGAACCCGTCTTGGTCGAGGTAATGCGCTCCTGGAGGTCGCCCATCTCGGTAGCCAGCGTAGGCTGGTAACCGACGGCGGACGGCATACGACCCAGCAGTGCGGAAACCTCGGAACCGGCCTGGGAGAAGCGGAAGATGTTGTCGATGAACAGCAGAACGTCCTGGCCGCGATCGCGGAAGTACTCAGCGGTGGTAAGGCCAGCCAGACCGATGCGCAGACGCGCTCCAGGCGGCTCGTTCATCTGACCATAGACCAAGCAGGTCTTATCGATGACGCCAGACTCGCTCATCTCGAGGAACAGGTCGGTGCCCTCACGAGTACGCTCGCCGACACCGGTGAACACCGAGGTGCCGCCGTGCTCCTGGGCGAGGTTGTTGATGAGCTCCTGAATCAGAACGGTCTTGCCGACGCCGGCGCCGCCGAACAGACCCGTTTTGCCGCCACGGATGTAGGGCTCGAGCAGGTCAACGGCCTTGATGCCGGTTTCGAAGATCTCGGTCTTGGTGGTGAGCTCGTCGAAGCGGGGCGCTGCGTGGTGGATGGGATAGAACTCCTCCACCTCGGGCATGGGCTTACCGTCGACAGGCTTGCCCATGACGTTCCAAATGCGGCCGAGCGTCTTGGGGCCAACGGGCATCTTCATGGGCTCACCGGTATCGGTGGCGATGAGACCACGCTGCAGACCGTCGGTCGAGGACATGGCGACCGTGCGGACGACGCCGCCCGGAAGCTGGCTCTCAACCTCGAGGATCGTGCTCAGGTGACCGATCGGGGTCTCGGCCTCGACCGTGAGCGCGTTGTAGATCGGGGGCACCGCACCGTCAAACTTGACGTCGACGACAGGGCCGATGATACGCACGATGCGACCATCACCGGCAGTCGTCTTCTTGGTGGCTTCCTCGACCGCAAGCTTTACGGTGTTATTAGCCATTACTGTTCCTCCAATGCTGAGGCTCCGCCAACGATCTCGTTAATCTCGGTCGTGATCGAAGCCTGGCGCACGCGACTATACGTGCGGGTAAGGGTCGAGATGATCGCGGTGGCGTTTTCCGTCGCGGAGTGCATGGCCTTGCGGCGTGCACCCTGCTCGGCGGCCGCCGAATCGATCAGGGCCTGGTAGATGACCGTCAAGATATATGACGGCACAAGCTTGCCGAGAACATGCTCGGGAGAGGGCACGAACTCGAACGTGGACGAGATGCGCTTAGGGGCGTCGGTCTCGTTCTTACGCGGACCGTGGGCCATAGCGATCATCTCGGGATCGAGCGGCAGCAAGTGCTCGACGCGAAGCTCCTGATCCACGCGGTTCTTGGCGTGGTGGTAGACAAGCTCGACACGGTCAAGCTCACCGGTACGATACGCATCGCAGATATGAGAGGAAATCATGCGAGCCTGATTAAAATCGGGCTCGGAGGAATTGCCCTCAAAGTGCATGGTGACGTTTGCGCGGTCACGGAAATACGTGGCCGGTTTGCGCCCACACGCGATGATCTCGCACTCGATGCCGTCGTTCGCCCAAGAAGCGGCGAGCTTTTCGGCCGTGCGCTCCACCGTCGTATTGAAACCGCCGGCAAGGCCGCGGTCCGAGGCAATAACGACAATCAGGCCATGCTTGACGCTCTCATGCTTCTGCAGCATGGGATCGGTGCCCGAACAGGAGGCGTCGCCGGCGACCGTTAACATGACGTCGGTCAGCGCCTCCTTATAGGGCTCGGCCTGCTTGGAGCGATCGAGGGCACGACGGATCTTGGCCGTAGAGACCATTTCCATC
The DNA here is from genome assembly GCF_009876115.1 of Collinsella aerofaciens. Lineage (GTDB taxonomy): Bacteria > Actinomycetota > Coriobacteriia > Coriobacteriales > Coriobacteriaceae > Collinsella > Collinsella aerofaciens_N. The sequence continues at coordinate 11,738 of NZ_WWSY01000006.1, forward strand.
GTGCGCGTGATCTGCTTGGTCGTGGTAACCGAGGAGATTCGCTTCTTAATGTCGCGAAGGTTGGCCATAGGGCTTAGTTCTCCTCTGATCCAGTCGTATCGGCATGGTGCTTGGCCATGAACTGCTGCTTGAAGTCACCGATGACACGCAAGAGCTCGGCCTTGGTGTCGTCGTCGATCTTCTTGGCGCGAACCTTGTCGAGCAGCGAGCCAAAGCCATTGTCCATGTACTCGACGAGCTCGGCACGGAAAGGCAGCACGTCGGCAATCTCCAGGTCATCCAGGAAGCCCTCGTTGCCGGCAAACAGCGTAACGATCTGCTCGCCAACCTCAAACGGTTTATAACGCGGCTGCTTCAGGAGCTCGGTCATGCGGGCACCATGGGTCAGCTGCTTCTGAGTAGCCTCGTCAAGGTCGGAGCCAAACTGGGTAAAGCCGGCGAGCTCCTGGTACGAAGCGAGGTCCAGACGAAGGTTGCCGGCAACCTGCTTCATAGCCTTGGTCTGAGCGTCGCCACCGACGCGGGACACGGAGATGCCCACGTCGACTGCCGGGCGCTGGCCCTGGAAGAAGAGCTCGGACTGCAGATAGATCTGACCGTCGGTAATGGAAATGACGTTGGTCGGAATGTAGGCCGAGACGTCGCCGTCCTGGGTCTCGATGATCGGCAGGGCCGTCATGGAGCCGTAACCGTTCTTCTTGGACATCTTGACGGCACGCTCGAGCAGACGAGAGTGCAGGTAGAAAATGTCGCCAGGATAGGCCTCGCGTCCGGGCGGACGATGCAGCGTCAGCGACATCTGACGGTATGCCACGGCCTGCTTGGACAGGTCGTCGTAGATGACGAGCACGTGACCGCCGGGGTTGGTCTCGCTGGCGGGCTTGCCGTCCTCGCCGTTGTACATGAAGAACTCGCCAATAGCGGCACCGGCCATAGGCGCGATGTACTGCATAGGGGCGGAATCGGCAGCGGTGGCCGAAACGATGATGGTGTAGTCGAGCGCACCGTGCTGAGCGAGGGTCTCGCGGATGTTGGCAACCGTGGAGGCCTTCTGGCCGATGGCGACATAGATGCAGACCATGCCCTTGCCGCGCTGGTTGAGGATAGCGTCGATGGCGATGGCGGTCTTACCGGTCTTACGGTCGCCGATGATGAGCTCACGCTGGCCGCGGCCGATAGGCACCATGGAGTCGATGGCCAGCAGGCCGGTCTGAACCGGCTCGCACACCGGGGTACGGTCGATGACGCCGGGGGCCTTGAACTCGATAGGACGACGGTGCGTGGCGACAATGTCACCCAAACCGTCGATGGGCTGGCCGAGCGGATTGACGACGCGGCCGAGCATGGCACGGCTCACGGGGATATCCATAATGCGGCCAGTGGTGCGGCACTCGTCGCCTTCCTTGATGGAGTCGACGGCACCGAACAGAACGGCGCCGACCTCGTCACGGTCAAGGTTCTGGGCGAGGCCGAAGACGGTCTCACCGGTATCGGAGCTCTTGAACTCCAGAAGCTCGCCTGCCATGGCGCTCTTGAGGCCGGAGACGCGCGCGATGCCGTCGCCTACCTCGTCGACCGTTGAAACCTCATGCGTATCGACCGTCGCGGAGAGGCTCGTGAGCTGCTCCTGCAGTTTCTTGGCGATATCCTGGGCATTGAGGGTTTCGGACATTAGGCTTCACCTCCGTACGAATTAGCAGAGTTTGCGAGGGTCTCCTGCGCGATGCGCAGCTGCGTCTTGACGGAAATGTCACGACGCTCGCCGCGGGCCTCGAGCACTAGGCCGCCCACGATAGACGGGTCGACCTGCTCGATAAGGAATACCTTGCGGCCGAAGTCCTGCTCGCATTTCTTAGTGATGGTTTGACGCAGCTCGTCGTCGAGCGGGATCGCCGTGGTGACGGTCACGCCCACTACATCCTCGTCTTCCTCGGCAACATACTTAAAGGCAGCTGCCACCTTGGGAAGAAGGTCGAGCTGGTCGCGCTTGGACATGGTGTCGAGCACGGCGATGATCTCGGGGCTGGCGCTAGCCAGGCGCTCGATCATCTCGAGGTCCTCGAACACATGGTTCTCGGCCTTGGCGGATTCCAAAAGGGAACGCGCGTAGGTCTCGAGCACCTTGTCCTGATAGCGGCTAGTCGGCATTCAGGCTACCTGCTTCCTGGATGTAGCGCTCGATGAGCTTCTTCTGCTCGGCCTCGTCGTCGAGTGCCTCGCCCACGATCTTGGTGGCGACGGCAACGGACAGGTCGGCGATGGAGCTCGCGGCACCGGCGTAGATGGACTTGCGCTCGTCCTCGACGGTCGTATGGGCCTTGGCGATGATCTCCTCGGCCTCCTTGTGGGCAGCCTCGATGATACGGGCGCGCTCGGACTCGGCGTCCTTACGGGCCTCGAGAACGATGTCGGCAGCCTGACGACGGGCGTCAGTGACGATCGAGTCGGACTCAGCGCGCTTGGCGATAGCCTCCTGCTTGGTCTTCTCGGCCTCGTCGAGGCTCTCCTCGATCTTCTTGCCGCGCTCCTCCATGGTTTTCATGATGCCCGGCAGGGCGACCTTGGCCAGCACGATCCAGATAATCAGGAAGGCGATAAGCGCCGGGATGAACTCCGCCATCTTAGGGATGAGGATGTCCGCGCCGGCAGCGCCGTCCTCGGCGAACGCGGAAACCGGCATGAGCAGCGCGGCCGCGGACGCGGAGAGTGCGATCGCGCTCTTCTGGGATGAAAGATTCATACTTGACGCTCCGTGCTATTTAACGATCAGCGCGACAACGAAGCCGATCAGAGCCAGAGCCTCGCCGAAGGCGGAGCCCATGATGAAGACGGTGAACACGCGGCCCTGGACCTCAGGCTGACGGGCCATAGCACCCGTAGCACCCAGAGCAGACAGGCCGATAGCAAGACCAGCGCCGATAACACCGAGACCGTAACCGATAACTCCCACGATTCCTCCTTTGTCGTGCGTGTCTTATTTCACGCAGGATAACCTTTTTATAACTGCCGGGCTCCATGGGTACGGGCACCGGCGGTTTAACGAATTGCCTTACCTTTGAGGCGCGAACGGAAGATTACTCCTCCTCCGCGACCTCCTCTGCCTCGGAGACATACACGGCGGTAAGGACCGTGAAGACGTAAGCCTGGATGGCGCCGACCACAAGCTCGATCGCATAGATCAGGATAAGGATGGCAAGCCAGGCCAGCGAAGGCAGGGCGCCGACGGCGTGGGCCGCGGAAACCTGCTGAAGCAGCGGCTGCATGAACATGCTCGCCATGATGGCGAACGAGCCCATGACCACGTGTCCTGCGAACATGTTGCAGAACAGACGGACGGCGAGCGTGATGAGGCGCAGGAAGGTCGAGAAAAGCTCGACGACCCACACAAGCACGTTCATCGGGAAGCTCACGCCCTGCGGGGCGAGGCTCTTGATGTAGCCGATCACGCCGTGAGCCTTGCATCCGTAGTAGATGAAGTACACGAAGGCGAAGATGGCGAGCGCGGCGGTGGAGCCGATTGCGCCGGTGCCGGGCTTCATTCCCGGGATCAGGCCGATCATGTTATTGATCAGGATGAACAGGAAAAGCGAGCACAGGAACGGGAAGTGCTTCTTCCAGTTCTCACCCACGACGCCCTTGCCGATATCGTTCTCGACGTACTCGATGATGTACTCGAAACCGTTGACGAAGAAGCCCTTGGGGACCAGGGTCTGCTTCTTCTTGAACACGGCCAGGACGATCAGGAGCACGATCGTGGAGACGATCAGCCAAAACGAGTACTGCGTGATGCCGCAGCTCAGATCGCCCACGACAGGGGTGGAGCTGAACTCGCTGACCAGATGATTAATCTCATCAGGCAGCTTTTCAAAAATTTCCACGACTTACCTTTCGACCTCATGAGGATCTCGCAGCGCCTTGGCGACGCGAACCGTGCAGGCGGCCATAAAGGCCACGAAGCCGATCGCCTCGCCCAGGAGGAACATGCGAAATGCCTCTCCGAACAACGCAAACACAACCAAGGTAAAGACGAGCAGGGCGACTGCCGAGACCGCCAGGCTCACCATGCCCTTGAGCATGTCCGCATTCTGTTTATCGTCAAGAACCGGCTTGAGCGTAAAAACAAAGGGAAGGAAGGCAATTGCGCCCGCGATGGCGCCTGCAACGATAGCGAGCAGATCGGCTATCTGAAACACTGGCTTCCTCGCTTTCCTTTTTAACGCCTCACAGCACAGTCCCAGCCAAACATTGGTGACTATTGTACGAGCCAATCGCTAAAGTACAACCGTAAAACAAACGGTTAATACGCACCTGTACGTTTTCTTAAGGCCTTCTTTATGCCGCAGGTACGGTAATACGTTTTTTCGAACCCCTCAGCGCAAAACGTCCGTTAACAGAAGTGCGCGTGGACGACTTTTGCTCGCCCGCGCGCACCATTTCTTCGTATTTTCGACGTTAGCCGGTATGGCCCAGAGATTACAGCGTGCCGTAGATGCGGTCGCCGGCGTCGCCCAGGCCGGGAACGATGTAGGCGGCCTCGTTGAGATGGTCGTCGATGGCGCACGTATAAATATGTACGTCGGGGTCCTTTTCGGTCAGCGACTTGAGACCCTCGGGGGCCGCAACGATGCACAGCATGCGGATGTCCTTGACACCGCGCTCGCGCAGGTAGCTGATGGCCATCTCGGCCGAACCGCCCGTGGCGAGCATGGGGTCGACAACCAGACAGATGCGCTGGTCGATATCCTTGGGCATCTTGCAGTAATACTCATGCGGCTCGTGGGTAACCTCGTCGCGCTCCATACCGATGTGGCCCACGCGAGCGGAGGGCACCAGGTCGAGGATGCCATCGACCATGCCAAGGCCCGCACGCAGGATGGGAACGATGGCGAGCTTTTTGCCGGCAAGCTGCTTAAACGTGGCGGTGGTGATGGGGGTCTCGACTTCGACGTCTTCCATGGGCAGGTCGCGCATGGCCTCGTAGCCGTCAAAAAGTGCGAGCTCGCGCACGAGCTGGCGGAACTGGTTGGTGCCGGTGCTCTTGTCACGCAGGATCGACAGCTTGTGCTGGACGAGCGGATGGTCGACAAGCGTCACGCGGGACGTATCGTAGGTGACGGTCATGGGTTGATTGCCCCTTTCGTTGCGGCCGGAAGATGGCCTTGCTGACAAGGCGCATGGCGATGTTGTTGCCGCGCGCCGTGCATAAGTTTAACGGTTTGTTGTATCGAGCAGCTCGTCGCAACCCTACTGAGCGGTGTTGAGCGAACGCTTGACGGCATCACGCCAACCAGCGAGGTTGCTCTCACGGCGCTCAGCAGACATGTGAGGATGGAAGATTTTGACGATCTGAGCGTTTTGCTCCAGCTCCTCCAAATCCTCCCAATAGCCGACGGCAAGGCCCGCCAAGTACGCGGCGCCGATCGCCGTGGTCTCCACCGTCTCACACTGCAGCACGGGGATATCCAGCAGATCGGCCTGGAATTGCATGATGAACTCGTTGCGCGAGGCACCGCCATCGACGGACAGGCGCTCAATCGAAAGTCCCACGTCCTGCTCCATGGCGCGCAGCACGTCATAACTCTGGTAGGCCATGGACTCGCAAGCCGCACGCACAATGGTCGCACGACTCGAGGCACCGGTCAGGCCGCACACGATACCGCGAGCATGCGGGTCCCACCAGGGAGCGCCCAAGCCCGCAAAGGCGGGGACGAAGTAGCAGCCCTCGTTGTCGTTGATCGAAGCGGCGAGTTGCGCGGACTCGCTCACGCTCGAGATGATGCCCATGTTGTTGCGCAGCCAGTTCATGGTGGAGCCGGCGGCAAAGATAGAACCCTCGAGCGCATAGCTGATCTTGCCGTCCGCGGCGATACCGATCGTGGAGACCAGACCGTTCTTGGATTCGACGATCTCGTCGCCGGTGTTCATGAGCATAAAGCAACCCGTGCCATAGGTGTTTTTGGTCTGGCCGGGATGGAAGCAGCAGTGGCCGAACAGCGACGCCTGCTGGTCGCCCGCCACGCCCATGATGGGTGGCATGTTGGTCATGATGTCGCTCGCGACGCGGCCGTAATCGCCCGAGCTCCAACGAACCTCGGGCATCATGGAACGCGGGACGTCGAAAAGCGCCAACAGATCGTCGTCCCAATCGAGCGCATGGATATTAAAGAGCGCGGTGCGGCTGGCATTGGTGTAGTCGGTGGCAAAGACCTGACCGCCGGTGAGGTTGTAGATGAGCCACGTGTCGATGGTGCCAAACATAAGGTCGCCCGCCGCGGCGCTCTCGCGCGCGCCGTCGACGTTATCGAGAATCCACTGCACCTTGGAGGCCGAGAAATACGGGTCGAGCGTAAGCCCCGTGCGGGAGCGCACCAGCTCTTCTGCGCCCTGCTCGACCAGCTCGTCAATCAGAGGTGCGGTGCGACGGCATTGCCACACGATGGCGTTATAGATGGGTTGGCCGCTTATGCGGTCCCACACCACCGTGGTCTCGCGCTGGTTGGAGATACCGATGGCGGCAATGCGGTCAGAATGGATGCCGCTCTTAAACTGGACCTCCATCATCACGCCGATCTGGCTGGCAAGCACCTCCGTGGGATCCTGCTCCACCCAGCCGGGGCGCGGGAAGCTGGTTTTGACGCTGCGACGCGCCTGCGCGACGATGCATCCGTACTCGTCGACGATGGTCGCAAGTACCGAGGTGGTGCCGCAGTCGAGCGCCATGATGTAGGAACCGCCAAAGTTAAACGAGGCATCTTCCATGCCAAGGCTGCCCAGATTCAACGACATCGCTTACACCTTTCCATTACATCGGGTCGGACAGGACCCGCTCGATCTCTGATGCGGGAAGTGCGCCTTGGCGCAGGATCTGGAGTTCGCCGTGCTGGAACGACACGATAGTCGAAGCGTCGCGACACGGGGTCTCACCGGCATCGACGGCCACATCGACCCCCTCCAGGATGCGCTCCTCCACCGTGATAAAGCTTGCCGGCGCGGGCGCGCCATGCGTGTTGGCGCTGGTGCAGGCAAGGGGGCTGCCGCAGACGCGGATGAGCGCCTGCACCACGGGCGAGGCCGAAGCGCGAAGTGCCACCGTGTCGTCGGCGGCGCGCATAAAGGTCGGCACGCAGGGGGCCGCCTTGACCACGATAGTCAGGGCGCCCGGCCAGCATCGTCGGGCGAGCACGCGGGCCTCGTTAGGGATATCCACGCCATAGCGGTCGAGTGCCTCGGCATCATCGACCAGCCAGGCAACCGTTTGGGTGAGCTCGCGCTGCTTGAGGGTAAAGATACGACGATAGCCGGTACCGAGTGCGGGGACCGCGGCGCCGTTGACGGTGGCCTGCGGATCGCGCGGCCACGGCAGAGGTTCACTTGTATCTTGTGGAACGGCATCCGAGAAGGCGTTGACCGCCACGGCGACACCGTAGACCGTCTCGGTTGGAATAAGCGCCAGGCCGCCGCGACCGAGTAGCTCGGCCGTGCGCTCGACTGCAAGCCGATGCGGCTCGCGCGCTCCCTCGTATACCCGATAGACCGTCTGCATGTGTATGCCAGCCCCTTACGCTCTGGTGCAAGTTTGTTTACTGTGGGGCATTCTCGCACGAAACGTTCAACCTATTTGCCCAGAGCGCATGTTGGTTTGGTGAGCGGCTCTAGTAGTCGGTGAAAGTGAGGGGGTTATTGGACGGCTACGAACTTCTTTGGTCTTCCGGCGTGACGTTCTTGAGCGGCGTAACGCTCGATGCTTTCTATCGTTATCATCCGACGGCCGTCGACGAGTTCAACATCGAGCTTTCCGGCTTTGACCAGCGCGGTAATCCGCGGAGCAGAGACTTTGAGGTCCAGCGCTGCGTCTTTAAATGTTCGGCACGCCGCTTCCCGAGCGTCCTCGTGGTCGATTTCGACTGAAAGGGCCACGACCTCGGCCGATCGTTCGTACCCTGCTGGAGTCAAACCGTTGTTGAGGTCGTCGGCCAAAAACGCCATCAGTGCCTCGGTGGCATGGGCAATCGCTTCTTCGCGCGTATCGCCATCGGCAAAGGCGCCGGGAATCTGCGGGAAGCTGGCGCAGTAACCGTCGTCTTCTTTTATGAGAACGCAGTCATAGGTAAATCGCTGCCTCATTTTGCCTCCAACTACCATCCAGCTTGGCGACGAATACTTGCCCACGTGCCCTTCTTTGGTCGATCACCACCAGAGCCGTTCACGGTGACAACACGGTCACCAGAAACATACTTAGCATGACTACCGACTTGCGCGACCTTCACGAATCCATCGTGCTTGAGTAGGACAATGATTTCCCGAAAGGTAGGAGGTTGCATGGGCCGACCTCTTTCAGCCGTCCTAATTATAAACTAATTTATAATTTTTGCTAACCAGTTAATAAATATTACTGGCGCTGTTTGGGCTCGGTGACGATGGCTCGGACGATACGGGGGCGATCGGTGAGGTCGCGGACGATGCGCACGTCCGACAGACCCGCTTGACGACAGAGCTCGGCCGCAGCGTCGAGCGCGCCCTCGTAGAGCTCGCAGGCAAAGAGGCCGCCGGCGCGCAACATGTAGGGCGCCGCGTTGAGCAGGCGGCGGAAGATATCGAGGCCGTCGGCACCGCCCTCGAGCGCCAGATCGGGCTCAAAGTCCTTGACCTCGTGCGGCAGCGAGCGCATGACATCGGTGGGGATGTAGGGCGGGTTGGAGACGAGTACGTCAAAGGTGCCCCACTCGTCGTGGGGAATGGAGCTCACCAGGTTGGTGAGGCTAAAGGCGACCTCGCCGGACGTGAGGCCAAGCGCATCGCGGTTTTTGGTAGCAAGGTCGATGGCGCGCGGCTCGATATCGGTGGCGGTGCAGGCAACGTGGCCGCGGCGCTCCCAGGCAAGGGAGAGCGAGATACAGCCCGTGCCGCAGCCGACCTCGAGAACGCGGGCAGTGCGGGGCTCGGCTGGGGCAGGCGCAGCGGCATCCTGAGCTGAAGCCGTCTCCTGGTCGGCACCGTCGATGGCGATGCCGTATTCGTCGAGCTCGGGCTCGGGGGTTTCCATGGCCTCTGCTTCTGCCGCCTGCGAAGCGGCTCGCTCGGCCTCGCGATCGGCAAGCTCCTCGGCATAGGCGCGGCTACCGAGCACGTCGCTACCCAGCGCAGCCTCATCGGCGGCCGTCAGGTTGGCGGCACGGCGCTCGGCGGTCGCGCGTTCGTCGGCCAATGCTGCCTCGGCTTTGCGAGCCTGCTCGACCTCATCGTTCCAAGGCAGCTCCACGCACTGGCGGGCGGCGGCCTCGGGGCTCAGCACCTCGGCATCCAGGTAGTTCAGGACTTCTTCGACGAGCATCTCGGTCTCGGGGCGCGGGATGAGCACGCCGGGGGCACACGCGACGTCGATCATGCGAAACTGCGTGCTACCGGTGATGTACTGCAGCGGCTCGCCTTTGGCGCGACGAACGACGGCCGCGTGCATGGTCTCGAGCTGGGCCGCGTTAAGCGCCTCGTCCATGCGCATATATAGGTCAATGCGCGCCAAACCCGTGGCAGCGCAGAGCAGCCACTCGGCAGAAAGACGGGGATGCTCCTCGCCGCGCTCGGCCAGGTACTCCTTGGTCCACTCGAGACAACGCTTGATGGTCCAGATCTCGTTTGCCATGGGGCCCTCCCCTCTTAAGCGCCGGGCGGCGCGCGAATGTCGGAGCAGATTGTACGCGAGGGTGGCACGCGGCAAGGGGCGATTGGAAGCAATTATCGAGAATCAGCCCAGAATTTTTGTTTGTCCCCGTCCAATGTGTTCATATGTCGACGTCTAAATCTGCATTCGTCAAGCTTTTGGCAAGGTTGCCCAAAACTGACCAATATCTAACCAAGAACTTGCCAAACCACTTGACGCGCGACGCACCAAAAAGGGCCCCGCGACTTCTTGGACGATTTTTCGAGCATTATTTTCGGTATACAATGACTGCCGATAATTGCTTTGAGCAGGTAGATGGCTTAATAGCCATAAAAACCAATCGAATAACACCTCAAAGCAATGTGCCCAACCTAGTCATTTAAGAACGTCCCCAATGACTACTTAGGGCCACGGAAGCGTCGCAGGTTGAGCATACCGCATCCGGAGCAAGGCAACGCCGCAGGTAGAGGACGGACAGCGAGCGACGTCCAGGGCGAACAAGTTGACTAGTCATTTAAGTACGTCCCCAATGACCACCTCTAAGGCGCCGCAGGTTGAGCATAAGTCAGCGAAAACGCCCCTAAGCGAGCAAGGTGACGTGAAAGAGGAGGGAAGCGTACTTCGGTACGCGACCGACGATTGAACGTCAGATTGCCGCTTAGGGGCGTTTGCAGCGTCGAGTCGTTACGCGGTTTGGTAAAACCGCGTAACCTACTAAACAGCCTGTGCCAGCTTCTCGGCACGCTCGGCGGCGGCAAGTGCCTCGATGACGGTGCCGAGCTGATCGCCCAGAAGGACGCCGTTGTAGGTGGAGTTGAAACCGATACGATGGTCGGTCACGCGGTCCTGGGGCTGGTTGTAGGTACGGATCTTCTCAGAACGGTTGCCGTGGCCGATCTGGCTCTGGCGCTCGGCGCCGAGTTCGGCCTGCTGCTTCTCGAGCTCCATCTCGTACAGACGGGCGCGCAGCATCTGCATGCAGACCTCGCGGTTCTGAATCTGGGAGCGCTGCTCCTGCGACTGCACCACGGTGTTGGTGGGCAGGTGGGTGATGCGCACGGCGGAATAAGTGGTGTTAACGCACTGACCGCCAGGGCCGGAGGCGCAGTAGGTGTCGATGCGCAGGTCGGACTGGTTAATCTGGACGTCGATCTCCTCGGCCTCGGGAAGTACGGCTACGGTTGCCGTGGAGGTCTGGATGCGACCCTGGGATTCGGTCTTGGGAACGCGCTGGACACGGTGCACGCCGGACTCGAACTTCATGACGGAGTAGACGCGGTCGCCCTCGACCTTGAACTCAATGGACTTAAAGCCGCCGGCCTCGCTGGGGCTGGAATCGAGCACGGTGGTCTTCCAGCCGCGCGACTCGCAGAAGCGCTGATACATCTTGTACAGATCGCCGGCAAAGATGGCCGCCTCGTCACCGCCGGCGGCGGAGCGGATCTCGACGATGGTGTTCTTGTCGTCGTTGGGGTCGCTCGGAATGAGCATGTACTTGATGTCTTCCTCGAGCTGGGGAAGCTTGGCCTCGTTTTCGGAGATGTCCATCTGGAGCATCTCCTTCTCGTCGGCATCGGTGGTATCGTGGAGCATTTCCTTGGCAGCCTCGATGTCATCGAGCGCGCCGATGTACTCACGCGAGGCGGCGATGAGGTCGGACTGGTGCGCGTACTCCTTGTTGAGACGCGTGAACTCCTTGATATCGGAGGCGACGGCCGGGTCGGAAAGCTTCTTCTCGAGCTCCTCGTAGGCCTTGATGATCTTTTCGAGCTTGTCGCGCATGGCGGAACTCCTTTATATGCGTGAAGGTGAAAATCGGCAGAGTTGATGGGGCGCGGGGCGCCGCTGCGGGGGTAAGCCCGGCTAGAACATGTCGATCTTCAGATACATGCGCATCCCTTCGCGTATGGGGTACATAGTTGCGGTCTAACCCATACATGATAGCGTGCGCAGGCAAACCTGCATATAACCCGCACGGAATGAGTGGACGTAGCCGTTGGGGGCGTTCATTAACGACTAGTCGTTTAAGAACGCCCCCAACGGCTAACAAAGGGGCTGTCGCTTTGTCACATTCTAGAGCGTTTGAAGCAGGGCGATGAGGAAGCGAACACCCTGGAGGTAGGCGCGGCGGGTGATGCGCTCGTTGGTGCCGTGGACGCCGCGGTCGCACTCGTCATCGTCGACCACAAACGCCGAAAAACGAATGCATTCAGAGCAAATGCTCTGGTAGTTGGCAGCGTCGGTCGCGCCGATCACGGTCGAGGGGACAATCGCCAACGGCTCGGATGATCCGTTTTCCTCCGTCCCCTTTGGATCGCGGAAGTAGCGGGCGGCAATGGCGCGAACGGCCTCGAGGCCGGGACCACCGATGCACGGGGACGGCGAGGGTTCGGAGCTGCCGGGGCCCAGCTCCACTTCGGCACGACCGGCAAGGTCCGCCCCGGCAACCGCCTCACGGCAGCGGGCAACGACATCGGCCACGCTCGTGCCCTCGAGCATGCGGAAGTTAATGTTGGCCCACATATCCTGCGGCATCACGTTAGCACCGGTGCTACCGCCCTCGATTTGGGTCGGTGCACAGGTGGTGGTCACGAGCGGATAGAGCTTCTTGCTGGCGAGGCAATCGCGGACAATGGCGCCCCCGTTGGCGGCAATCTCATCCGCCGTGTAGAGCCCCAGCTCGACAAGCTGCGCGGCAAGCAGGTCCGTGACGCGCGTCGGCCACTCGATATCGCAGATTACGGCGATGGCACGGCTGAGCACCTCGAGCGACGTGCCACCGTAGGGGTTGGACGAATGCCCGCCCTCGCTACGCGTCCTCAACACGATATCGGCGTAGCCCTTCTCCGCGAGATCGGCATGCATAAGCCAACCCTCGCCCGCGCCGTACTCGGCAGCCGAAACGATACGGTAGTCACCCTCGTCGATCAGGTACTCAAGCTCAATGCCGCGCTCCTCGAGCGCGCGGCCGATGGCGCCTGCGCCGCACTGCGTAGTCTCCTCGTCCTGGCCAAAGGCCAGGAGCAGCGTGCGCTCGTGCTGCCAACCGTGCGCCAGCGCATACTCGACAGCCTCGAGAATGCCTGCGACCTGGTCTTTCATGTCGATCGCGCCGCGACCCCAAATGTAGGTGTCGTCCACGTGGCCGCTAAAGGGGGCATGCGTCCAGTCAGCCTCGGTGCCGGGCACCACGGGGACCACGTCCATGTGGCCCATGAGCATGACGGGTTTAAGGGCGGAGTCGGAACCGCCAAGCGTCACCAACAGTGAATGTCCGACAAGCTCGACCTCGCCCGCCGCAAATACGTGCGGCCAGGCCTGCTGCATATACGCGCGCAGGTCGTCAAACGGCTGCCAATCCACCGCCTCGGCATCCATGCTCGAAATGGTCGGAAACGACAGCACGCGGCCCAAGCGCTCGCACGCGCCGGCCTCGTCTATATCGGCAAAATCGTCCTCATGCGCAAAGAAGCGCCAAACCTCGGCCATGACATCCTTTCGATTGTGATGACGAGGGCCGCCCCACCGGAGCGGCCCTGCAACGTAAGCGTTTGCGGTCGGTTATTTGTCCTCGAGATAGCGAGAGAGGAACTCGCGGGTGCGCTGGTGCTTGGGGTTGCCGAAGAGCTCGGCCGGCGCGGCATCCTCGAGCACCACGCCCTTGTCCATAAAGACCACGCGGTCGGACACCGTGCGGGCAAAGGCCATCTCGTGCGTGACGACGACCATGGTCATGCCGTCGGCGGCGAGCTTGCGCATGACCTCGAGCACCTCGCCCACGATCTCGGGGTCGAGCGCAGAGGTCGGCTCGTCGAACAGCATAATCTGCGGATTCATGCATAAGGCACGAGCGATGGCCACGCGCTGTTTTTGACCACCGGACAGACGACCCACGGCGGCGTGCGCGAACTTTTCGAGTCCCACGCTCGTCAGATGCTCCATCGCAATTTTTTCAGCCTCGGCCTTGCTCATCTTTTTGAGCGTGACGGGCGCGAGCGTGCAGTTGTCGAGCACATCCATGTTGTTGAACAGGTTAAAGCCCTGGAACACCATGCCGATGTCCTCGCGCAGCTTGTTGATGTTGCAGCGCTCGGCCGTGAGGTCCTGGCCGTGGAACCAGATGTGGCCCGCGTCCGGGGTCTCGAGCAGGTTGAGGCAGCGCAGGAAGGTCGATTTGCCCGAGCCCGAGGCGCCGATGATGGTGACAACCTCACCGGGATTGACGGACAGGTCGATGCCCTTAAGCACCTCGAGTGAGCCGAAGCTCTTGCGCAGGCCCTCGACGCGGATGAGCGGCTCATTGGTCTGTGCGGCGGCCGCAACGCCGGTAATGGCGGTATCTGCCATGATGATTCTCCTCGTCTTAAGCCTAGTTAGAGCTGGGCAGCGTGGCAGGAGCCTCGGCGCCGAGCTTTTTGCCAAAGGCCTCGAGCAGGCGGCTCGCCACGAGCGTCAGGATCAGATAGACCACGAGCGCCACGCAGTAGACCTCCATCTGGCGGTAGTACACGCCGGCGACGGTGGTGGTGGCATACATGAGGTCGAACACGCCGATGACCGAGAGCACCGACGAATCCTTGATGTTGATGATGAGCTCGTTGGTGAGCGCCGGGATCGCGTTTTTAATGCCCTGGGGGAACACGACCTTGCGCATGGCCTGCCACTGCGACAAGCCCAGCGAGCGCGCCGCCTCGGCCTGGCCGGGGTCGATCGACTCGATGCCGCCGCGCAGGACCTCCATCATGTAGGCGGTAGAGTTGAGCGAGATGGTGACAAGGCCGGCGGTGAAGGTGCTCCAAATCTGGTTGGCCTGGGCAGTCTCGAAGCCCATGCCGCGCAAAACGGTGAAGCCCGCGTAATAGATGAGCAGGCCCTGGACCATCATGGGCGTACCGCGCACGATGGTGGAGTAGACGGTCGCAAAGCCGCGGCCGATACTCTTAAAGAAGCGCACCAGGTCGTTATCCACGCGGTCGAACGTCTGAATACGCAGGAACACAAAGAGCAGCGCCAGGAAGAATGCGATGACGGTGCCGAAGGTCGCGAGCGCAATGGTGATCTCGATACCGCGGATGAAGAAGTCACCACTCTTGTAGGTCATGTAGACCAGGCTCGACAAGAAGTCGCTGGGGTTGGAGTCCGAGACAATGCTCACCTGCACCAGGTCGATAAATGACATGACGCAGCGGTCGATAAAGAAAACTGCCGCGATGGCGACCACGACATAGCTGCCCAAGCGTGCGCCGCGACGGAAACGCTCGGATGCGAACGGCGACGTTTCGCGATAGTCGCCCCAATGCATGAGCTTGGTGACAAGCGCCGCCGCCGACACGACGAGCCACGCCCACAGGATCGCCCAAAGGCAATCTTGGAACACGCCCGTGGGGGCCAAAAAGCTCAGCGGTGTGGGGTTGCGCTGGCTAAACGCCAGGCCGAGCGCCGCGATGACGCTCGTGCCCAGGTACACATAACGATGGTCGGCCTTGATAAAGGAGGCCAGACGATTGACTGTTTTCATGCTGCCTCCCTATGCCGGCTGACGGTCGAGGCACGCGTCCCACATCTGGTCGCGCTCCTCCTGGCTGATGCCCTTGAGCGTCTTATCGATAAGTTTGAGCAGCTTGTCCGAGCCCTTGCGGCAGCCGACGTTTGCCGTAACCTCCTGCTTAAAGCCCTCGCCCTCCGCAAAGCGAATGGGCACGATGCCCGGGTTTTGGGCCATATAGCCCTTCTCGTTCTCGGTGTTGTAGGTCACAGCGTCACAAGTGCCCTGCAGCAGGTTCGAGAACACCGTGGGTACCGAATCGACCGGATTTTTGTGGACGACGCCCGGGATCTCGTCAATGACGGTGTCGAGCATCGTGTCCTTTTGGCCGAGCACCGTGGCGCCGCTAAAGTCGCTGAGCTTGGTCGCGTTTTGGTAGGGCGAGCCCTCTTTTACGAATAGGCCAAAGTAGCCGATAAAGTACGGATCGGAAAAGCCAACGGACTCCTCGCGCTCGGGCGTGGCGCTCATGCCGGCGATGATGAGGTCGATCTGGCCGTTGTTGAGCGAGTCGATAAGGCCCGAGAAGCTCTGCTTGACGGCGACGGGCTCGCCGCCGAGGGCCTTGCAGACGATCTTGGCGATCTGCACGTCGTAGCCATCGGCATAGGCGCCCTGCACGTTGTCGATGGGGATCGTGAACTCGCTGGCCTCGGAAACCTGCCAGTTGTACGGGGCGTAGGCCGCCTCCATGCCGATGCGGATCTTGTCCTTGCCGATAACGGAATCGGACAGGTCGTCGCGACCGCCGCCCGTCGTGGGCTGAACTACTTCCAGCGTGGAGGGGCGCTGGCAACCGGCAAGTGCGCCGGCGACGACAGAAGCGCTCGCAGCGAGAGCACTACCCAAAAAGATGCGACGGCTGCATACCGGCTGTGGATGCGCGTCGCGCTGTAGTCGAGGTTGCATCTGATGCCTTCCTGTTTTGCTTTGCTGACAACAGAACAGGATAGCGCAGCGGCGGAACCGATGGGGCGTACGCAAAAGTTTAACGAACGTCCCCAACGACTACCTACCAAAAAGCCTCCCTGCTGGGGATGGCGGGGAGGCTAGCTGTCACATCTAGAACAGGGTGACGCTAAAGGAACGGGTGTCGGTAGCGCCCGGCGCCAGCGTAATGGTGTTGACCTTGTGCTCAAAGACGTCGTCCTCGGTGTCCATGGTGGTGTGACCAGTCCAGGGCTCGAGTGCCACAAACGGGGCGTCGTTGGCGGCAGACCACACGCCGATGTACTTAAAGCCCTCAAAGTCGATCTTGACGCCGTGGCCCGACTTGCGACCGCGCAGCGTGAGCGTGGAGCCCGGAGCATCGGTGAACATGATAGCGTCGTTATCGAAGCTGCGGTGCGTGATGGGCAGCACGTCCGAGTTATCGGGAGCCTTGTAGCTACCCTCGAACGTCATAAGACCGTCGGGCGTGATGATGGGGGCCTCGTTAGTCCAAGCCTCGGTAAACGCCAGCTCGTAATCCTCGAATGCCTCGTCCTCAGCACCGGGGACGGGCACGTTAAATGCGGGGTGGCCGCCCACCGAGAACGGCAGGTCCACGTCGCCGGTGTTGGTGACGGCGAAGGTCTGCGTGAGGGTGGCGTCACCAGTCAGGGCATAGGTCATGTTGAGCTTAAAGTGGAACGGGAACGCCTTGAGCGACTCGGGCGTGTCAGTGATCTCGTACGTTACCGAGGAGCCGTCCTCCGAAACCTCGACCAACTTGTGCTCGACGATACGAGCGAGTCCGTGGCGCGGCATCTCGCAGGTGCCGGCCGCAGATGTCGCCATGTTGTTGCGCAGCGATCCCACGATGGGGAACAGAATGGGCGCGTGCTTGCCCCAAAAGGCCGGGTCGCCCTGCCACAGATACTCGTTGCCGTTGAGGGCAAGGCTCGTGAGCTGGGCACCCATGGAATCGATGGCCGCGGTGAGGCCGCCGCGCTTGATGGTGGTGACGGTGGACATGCTACTTCCTCCAAAAGTAAACAACAGTGTCGAGGGCTATTGTCCCACTCTTGGCGGCGGGACGGGACGGCAGGCGATTATTGAGTAGCCATAGCGGAATGAGCGGCGAGCGCCTACTGGGTATCCACGTAAAGGTCAAACCCGCCCTGCGGTGTGGTGTCGACCGTGTCGGGCGCCTGTGAGTTAAAGCTCGCGGGGACCATACGCTTTGAGGCGCGGAAGCGCGTGCCATCGGTGGCGACGGGCGGTTCATCGACCGTGAGCTCGTAGTCGCCAGGCTTGAGCTCGATGCCGTCACCAGCGGAGTTGACATATTGATACTCGTCAATCGTCTGCCCTTTGAGCGTGCGCCCCACGATGTGGATGAGCATTTGGCTGTCGCCGCGCGCGGTGTCCCACGTCGCGCCGTCCTTGACCTCGACCGACACATGTACCGAGCGCGTACGACCGAGCGATTGCTCGACGGACATCTCGACCTTGGCGGCGTCTTTTCGCTGTTGCTCGACATGGCTCCAGACGTTTCCAATTGCTGAGCAGGCGATAACGCCGGCCATGAAGGCGATAAGGATGGGGCCAAGCGGAGAACGACGTCCTGCATCTTCCTCGCGAGACAGATTGGGGCGATGCGTGGGCGCGGGCGCCTGGGCACCCTGCGAGGGCACGTCGAGAATGCTGAAGGATGCCGTACTGCCGGGGTCGATGTTATGGCGCGGCTGCGGGATCTTGGCCGGCGAGATGGACATGTCCGCCGGCTCGCCGAGCGTGGCCGTGGCATCGGCCTTCGCCTCGTCGGCCTCGGCCTGGGCCCAAGCCTGTTCAAAGGTTAGGGGTTCGGCGGCATCGGAGGCGGCTTCAGGCTCGACACCGGCATCGTTGCCGGTCTCGTCCTCGTCGCTCGACACGTCACACGGCGCGGGCTCGTCCCACTCTTCGTCCGGAGCCTCGCCCTCGCTATACCACCATTCAAAGTTATCGATATCCATACGGGGCGCCCCCTTGGCCTCGCAAATAAACACTTGCTAGCCTTATACCCCCAGATGACACGGGAGCTCGCCGGCACAGACAGGAAAAGCGTCACAACATTCGACGCTTTTCCTCGTTTTCGAGATTTTCATCGAATGTTGTGATGGTTTGGGCGGCAGCCATGCCGCGAATGTGACAAAGGGACTGTCCCTTTGTCACATCTGGAGGGTAACGGGGATTTGGATGCAGCAAAAGTCCTCTTGGTGTGACTCGTCGTAGCTCGTGGTATCGAGGTAGCAAAAGTCGAAAGCGTTGCCAACGGGCTGGAGCGCGTGCTCGTCCATGCAGGCAACGATGGCGCGGATGCCCTCGGGCTCGTACGGCATACCCCAGCGGCTCATGCACAGGTATGTGCCCTCGGGCAGCACTTCGATGCCGATCTCTGCCAGCTCGGCGGGATCGCTCGGCAGCAGTTCCTCGACACCGCGCGGCAGCACGGCAAAGGAGCCCGCGCCGGCGATAGGGTCGTCGGAATGCAGCGCCTCACGACGCAGCATGGCACCCCAGCCGCGCATAGGGCGCGTGCCCGTCAACGCACGCATGCGCAGGATGGCCCGCATGAGCGTGGGGTGAAGCATCGAGCGGCCGCGCTCGATATCGCCTGGAAACTCCTCAAAGACCACGAAGCGGCGCTCGAACTGCTTGAGCTCCGGCTTGCCCTCGCGCTCGCGCCAGTAAACTGCCTCGTCGTAAAAGCTCAGACGCTCCTGCACGCTCGCACGCTCGGCTTTGAGCCCGGCAATCTGCTCGTCGAGCGCCTGCACCCGCGAGCGCAGGTGATCGGTCATCTCGCTAATGTCGAACGTCGAGGCTAGGCGGTCGATCTCATCGAGTTCGAGCCCTAGGTCGCGCAGCATGCAGATCAGACGCATGAGCGGGATCTGCGTGGGCGAATAGAAACGGTAGCCTTTTTCGTTAACCACGGCGGGCTTAAACAGGCCGATCTTGTCGTAGTAGATGAGCGTTTGGCGCGAAACGTTAAACAAACTCGCCATCTCGCTAATCGCATACATGCCCGTCTGCATAGGTCCTCCCGACACATCCTTTTTGCGCACAAAGCCCGCCGCCCACAGGGGCAGCGGGCTCAAACACTACTCGTATCCTACCCTAAAGACGCCTATGACCAGCGCTTATAGTTTGCGCATGACACGCCGACGGCCTCGAGCGCCTTGGCGGCGATGTGGTGCACCGCGTCATCGAGCGTGGCGGGGCCGTTGTAAAACGTGAGCATGGGCGGCATGAGCATGACGCCCGGTACGCGCGCAAGGCGCGCCATGTTGTCGACATGAATGGCGCTGAAGGGCGTCTCGCGCACCATGAGCACCAGGCGGCGCTGCTCTTTCATCTGCACGTCGGCCGCACGCAGCAACAGATTGTCGCTGTAGCCGCTCGCGATGCCGGCGAGCGTCTTCATGGAGCACGGGGCCACGATCATGCCGTCGACCGGATAGGTGCCGCTTGCGATGGCGGCGCCGATGTTCTTGTTGTCGTAGACCACATCGGCATGCGTGGCAAACTCGTCGAGCGTCATGCCGAGCTCCTGCTCGATGGTGATCTCTCCCCCGCGCGTGACGACAAGCGCCGACTCGGCACCTGCCTGGCGCAGGCATTTGAGGCACTCAAGACCCAGCGCGGCACCGCTGGCGCCAGACACGCCAACGACAATGCGACGGGGACGGACAGAAGACTCAGGCATGACGGCTCCTTAACTACTTGGTAGGGCTACTTACTAGAAAGCAATCTCCTTGGCCCACTTGTCTGTGTCGATCTCCATGAACTGCGAGCGAATGAAGTTCTTCTTGAGGTCGAACGGGACCGTGCAGTCGAAGATGGCCTTGCAGGCGATGCCGTGCTCGCGGATCGTGGGGTCGAACGCGGGGTCGTTGGACGGATCGAGCACGTGGCAGTGGCAACCGGGGATGGTGATGAGGTCCACGTCGGCCTGGAAGCGCGTGGTCATGGCCCACATCACGTCGCTCATATCGAAGATATCGACATCCTCGTCAACAAGGATGACGTGCTTGAGCTCGGAGAATGCCGAGAAGGCGAGCATGGCGGCGTTGCGCTGACGGCCCTCGTCATTTTTGCTCGACTTCTTGAACTGCATGATGGCAACGAACTTGCCGCCGCCGCAGGGGGCAGCGTGGACGTTGAGCAGGCGGCCCGGGATGGCGGTCTCGACCATCTTGTAGATGGATGCCTCGGTGGGGATGCCGGCCATGGACACGTGCTCGTGCGAGGGACCGATGCAGCTCTCCATGATGGGATTGACGCGCGTGGTGACGGCGGTGATCTTGATCACCGGGCAGACCTTGGCGCCACCGGTGTAGCCGGGGAACTCGGGCATGGCGTAGCCGTGGCCGTTGACGTCCTCGTTGATGGTCTCGTCGTGCATGAGGTAGCCCTCGAGCACATACTCGGCATTGGCGATGCACTTCTGCGGAACGGTGACGCAGTCGGCAAGCTCGACGGCGTGGCCGCGCAGGGCGCCGGCGATCTGCAGCTCGTTGAAGCCGAGCGGTGTGGTGGGAGCCTCAAAACCGCAGCACATGTACACGGCGGGGTCCAAACCGATGGAGATGGAGATGGGCATGTCTTCGCCGCGCTGGCAGTACTCGTCAAAGAACGCGCCCAGGTGACGGCTGCCGGGGGTAATCCACATGGCAAGCTTATCCTTGTCGACGCAGGAGAAGCGGTGGATGGTCACGTCGGACTGGGAGCCGTCGGGGCTCGTGCCGTAGGCGAGGCCCATGGTGATGTAGGGGCCGCCGTCGACGGGCGTGTTGGTAGGAGCGGGAACGATCTTGCGCAGGTCAAAGCCCTCGTCGGTCGCCTTGTACACGACCTCCTGACAGTCGACGTGCACACCCTCGGCGATCTGCTCGGGCGCGATCAGGTTCTCGAAGCGCTTGCCGATCTCGAGGCCCAGGTGCTCCTCGTCCAGGTCGAGCAGGGCGGCAACGCGCTTGCGGCTGGCAAGCATGCCGATGCAGACCTTGGCATCGTCAAAGCCCTTGACGTTGTTGAAGACCATCGCCGGACCCTCTTTGGTCGGGCGCATAACGGTACCGCCGGCGCCGACGTGACGGTAGACGCCCGAGACCTCGGCATCGGGATCGACCTGAGTGTCGGTCTCGAGCAGCTGGCCCGGCATCTCGCGCAAAAAGTCGAGCGCGGAGCGCAGGTCGTGGATCTGGGAAGCATCGGTAGTGGACATAGCATGCTCCTTTCGGGAGAGTGCCCGGCGGCGAGGATGCCGCCGGGCTTGGTAACGTAATGGGGCCGCAGCGCTCATAGATGGGGCGCTCGGGCACTCGCAGTTCAAGCACTCGGCTAATTACAGCCAAGCACTCGACTGCTTACATCAGGCCAAAGAGGTGGAACCAGGCGGCCTCGACCAGCACGACGATAAAGACGACCGCGGTGAGGGGAATACCCATGCGCATGGCCTCTTTGGAGGTGTAGCCGCCGGCGTCCTTGCCCTCGCCGATAAGGATCGGCAGGTTGTGGAACGGCAGGATGTAGTGGATGTTGATGGACGTGAAGACGATGAGCGCCACGGCAAGCGGGCTTACGCTGGAGCCGGCCGCGAAGCTGATGAACGCCGGCACGCACACACCGAGCACGGCCATGACCGAGCCCATGAACATGTGGATGATCATGGAGAGCGCGGCGACGAGCAGGGCGAACAGGAAGATGTTCTCGGGCACGGAGCTGGGAAGCACGACGTCGGCGATCCAGGCGTTCATGCCGGTGGCGCCGCCCACGGAACCCACGGCCATGGCGGCCGTCAGGAACATGAGGGACTTGATGTCGACAGCGTTCCAGCTGGCAGGAGTGAGAACCTCGCCGATGATGGGCATGGCGAGCGCGACACCGATGGCAAGTGTCACCCAGCCGATGTAATCGCCCGAGACGGTAAGCCACAGCGCGATGGCGATGACAAGCCACACGATGGTGCGGATCTCCTTGACGGAGAGCTTGCCGAGCGCGGCCTGCTTGGCCACGATCTGCTCGCGATCGTAAACGAGCTCCTTGCTGGGCTTAAAGAGGAAGAGGCCCAGGAACAGGGTGCACAGCAGCGCGACCAGCATAGGCACGCTCATGTACAGGAACCAGTCGACGAAGGACGGGCTCATGCCGCCGGCCTCGGCGCTGTACTGCGCGACGAGCGGGTTGAGTGTGGAGTCGCCCGTCAGGAAGAACATGGAGCCCGGGGCGGCAGCGGCAAACACGAGGAATCCGAGCTTGCCGCGGTCATCGTCACCGTAGCCGGCGGACTCGGCGATGACCGAGACGACGGCGAGGATGAGGAAGGCGCGGGGGAACGGGTGCGGGATCAGCAGCGACAGCACAAAGGTGAGCGCGAAGATTGAGATGATGAGCGACTTGGCATCGCGCACGAACTTGAGCATAAACGCATAGGCGATGCGCTCGCCCAGGCCCGACTCCTTGACCGCGCTGGCGATGAGGTAGGCGCCGATGACGAGCCACATGGTAGCTTTGGTCCACGAGCTAAACGTGGAGGCGACCGTCGCCGAGATGCTCGCGGCGCCCGTGTCGTCCACGCACACCTTGAACAGAACGAGCAGCGCGCAGTAGAGCAGGCCCACAAAGCCCGGCTGTGCCACGCCACATGCCCAGAACACCACCGTGGCGAGCGTCAGTGCTAGACAGGTCTGAGCGCCGACCGTAAGCTCGACCGTCGAGCTCAGCTCCGCCAAAGGAAGAAACTTCACCAGCAAAAAGACAACGATACCCAGCACAAAGCCAATTTCGCGCTTGGTGATCTTAAACGCCTTCTTTTCCGCTTCCATCTCCCCACCTTTCTTGTTGGGGGCGCTCCGGATTCGCAGCCACGTTGCCACTTAAAAAGGGGCGCCCGTTATCGGACACCCCTTACGTTGCGCTGTGTTGCGGCAATACAGTCAAGCGGGATTTTTGGATGAGAAGCGATCCCCTAGACAAAAACCGTCACAACATTCGACGCTTTTCCTCGTTTTCGAGATTTTCATCGAATGTTGTGACGGTTTGGATGTGCCAAAGGGACTGTCTTTTGTTTCACATAGCGAGAGCCGTACGGATGGATGGGTCGCTGAGGGCCTCGCGGAGCCAGGGGGCCAGCTGCTCGGGGTGACCCTGCAGATAGCCTTTGAGCTCGGAGGGCGCCACGCGGCGCACTTCCGAGATCTCCTCTTGGTTGATATGCAGCTCGCCCGGCTCAACATGGGCTACGAACACCTCGCACCATTCGCACTCGCAGCGGCCGTCGCCGTGGTCCTCGCGGTACACCACGTGTCCGAGGTGCTTGAGCTGATCGGGCTCGCGCGTGATGCCAAGCTCTTCGTTGATGCGACGTGCCGTGGCGGCCGCGACGTCTTCCCCGGGGAGCGGATGGCCGGCACAGCTATCGGCCAGCACCCCGCCCCACAGTCGTTTGAGCGGACTGCGGCGACAGAGCAGCAGGCGCGCGTCTTCGCCCTGGCCCTCGACCAGAAGCGTCAGAAATGCCTGATGCAGAATGCCCTCGCCGGTATGGGCCTCGATGCGATCGACGGGGCCGAGCGCCTCGCCGGTCGCGGCATCGACCGCCACGACCTCGGCGCCTGCGCCGCCCTCATCCCAGCCGGCGCGCAGAATGCGGGCTGCGGCCTCCTCGAGCGCGGCAATGAGTTCCTTGGTGGTATCGAGCATGCGCCGCAAGTCGTCCGCGGTCGCGTTCTCCACATGAAAACCCGTGCTTACGACTACCGGCACGCCAAAGCGCGTGGCCAGCGCCGCCGCGATATCGTGCGCCGGGATCTCGTCTCGATGACACGGAACGGCCAGGATGCTCACCGTCGCCGTACGGCCGGGCTCGAGGCGCGGAATGGCCTGCGCCGTGGCGCCCAGGTGCGCGAACTCAGGCGAGCAGGCGTACACCGCCATGCCTCGCGGCGTCACCGTCAACTGGGCCTCGAGCACAAACTTGCCCTCGCCCACTGCAACCTTTGTCGTGTGCATACCCATGGGATCTCCTGTCGC
The DNA here is from genome assembly GCF_009876115.1 of Collinsella aerofaciens. Classification (GTDB taxonomy): domain Bacteria; phylum Actinomycetota; class Coriobacteriia; order Coriobacteriales; family Coriobacteriaceae; genus Collinsella; species Collinsella aerofaciens_N. The sequence continues at coordinate 35,944 of NZ_WWSY01000006.1, forward strand.
CCGCAATGTACCTGAGACCATCTTCGCCTGTATTGCGACTATACAGGCAAGCGCAGCCTGCGACAAAGGAGGCAGGCACCTGACACATTCTGTTAGAGTTGCAGGGATTGAATCCCGCTTATTCATGCGACATTGGAGTGACAACCTTGACCGCCGCAACCACGTCTAAAAGTAAATCAACCGCCGCCGCGCTCTCCCCCGCGCGCACCAGGCTCTGCCTGGCGCTGCTCGTGCTGTTGGGATTCTCGCTCGGCTGCTCCGAGTTCGTGGTCATCGGCATCGAAAGTGACTTGGCGACGGAACTCGGCATCTCGCTTGCCACTGCGGGCCAGCTCATCAGCGTTTTTGCACTGGTCTACGCCATCGCGACGCCGGTGCTTGCGCTCAGCACGGGGCGCTTCCGTCGTTACCAGCTGCTCGTGTGCTACAGCATTATCTTTGTGCTCGGCAATCTGGTCATGGCGTTGGCGCCCAACTTCCAGGTACTGTTTATCTCGCGCATTGTCCTGGGATCCGTCTCGGGCGCACTGCTCGCCGTGGGCGTGACGTACATCCCCGAGCTGCTGTCCCCGCAGCAAACTTCGCTTGCCATCTCGGTGGTATATGGTGCGTTTTCCGTGGCAATGGTCTTTGTCACTTCGATCGGCAAGTTCGTGGCCGACACGCTCGATTGGCACGTGGCCATGTACGGCACGCTGACCTTTGCCGTTTTGATCTGCGGAGCGCTCGTGGCGTTTATGCCGCGCGCTGGGCAAACCGACGAGCCTGCCACCTTTCGCGAGCAGGCGGGGCTTCTACGCGAACCGAGCATCATCACCGGCATGCTCATCTTTTTGTTTGGCGTGGGATCGGTCTATGTGTTCTACGGCTACGTGACGCCTTATCTTGAGCAGGTGCTGGGCATGGGCACTGTTCAGGCGAGCACCACGCTTATGGCCTACGGCGTGTTCTGCCTAATCTCGAACATCTTGGGCGGATGGATCGACGCGCGTTTTGGCATGAAGGCACTGCTGGTTACGTTCGCGCTGCAGGCGGCGGCATTGTTTGGGCTGTTTGCCGTGGGCGCTGCCATGCCGCTCGCACTTGTCTTTGTCTTTAGTCTGGCAATGCTCATGTACCTGTTCTCGGTCTCGTGCATCACGCACTTTATGGACGTGGCTCGCAGCCGCCATCCCAAGTCGATGGTACTCGCAAGTTCGGTTGAGCCCATGGCGTTTAACGTCGGTATCTCGTTTGGCACTGCAGTGGGCGGCGCCGTGGTAAGCAGCGTTGGCATTGCATACGTAGGCGCAGTGGGCGCCGCGTTCTCGCTTGTGGCCTGGGCGCTTACGCTGGTGACGATTAAGTTGGCTCGCTGGGAGCGCAGGCGGGCAAGGACGTAGAGCGAGGTTCCCTCTAAAACGTCTATCGTTCCAGTCGCGACGCTTACCTGACGACAGACTAAGCCAGCTCCTTTAGCTGTGGTTCGATCGCATGTACTTCGAATGCACGATTTTCCAGTTTTCGTGTATCCGAAGTACACGAAATGTGCGCGGGGCACCTCAAAGGCGGCGGCAGACGCATTGTCTGCCGCCGCCTTTTATACTGGATTTTATAGATATGCGAGTCGTTTACTCCATGCCCAGCAGCTCGCGCATCTGAGTTGCGTAGTTAGATGCCATGTTGCCGTAGACAATCTGCACGCCGCCGTTGACATGCACGATGCCACGCGCTTCGAGCTTTTCGGTAAACTCGGCGTCATCAACCACCTTGTCACAGTCATTGAGCTGGATGCGCAGACGGGTGAAGCAGGCCTCGACAGACTTAATATTGTTGTCGCCGCCCACTGCCTCAACGATGGCGGGAATGAGGTCGCTGATCACAGTCTTGGGAGCCTTTGCGGCCTCATCGTCGGACTCTTCCTCGCGGCCGGGGGTCTTAAGGTCCTTCTTAAGAATGATGAACTTGAAGACGAAGTAGTACACCACGAAGTAGATGGGGCCGAGGAACAGGATAACCTGCCAGTTGGAGCCCTTGGCTGCACCCATAATGCCGTTAAAGATCAACGACAAGAGCGGGCCGCCGAAGGACGCGGAGCCAGCCACGTTGAACTGCAGGATATAGGTCAGCGCATAAGCAAGACCAGCCATAAGAGCGTGGAACACGTAGAGGATGGGCGCGATAAACAGGAAGGAGTACTCGAGCGGCTCGGTAATGCCGGAGAGGATGCAAGGCACCACGATGGCGATCATGAGTGCTGCGGTCTTCTTCTTGTTCTTGGGAAGCGCCGTCTTGTAGAAGGCGAGTGCAGCGCCGGGCAGGCCGAACATGGCGAAGATAACCTTGCCGTTCATGACAAAACGGCTGACCTCGATGTTAAACGGCGTGCTGGGAGAGCCCAGGATCGCATTGTAGATATTGATAGCGCCCTGAACAGTCTGGCCGTCGATGGTCTCGACGCCACCGAGCGACGTGAAGAAGAACGGCAAATAGACAAAGTGGTGCAGACCAAAAGGCAGGAGCATGCGCTCGCCGGCGCCGTAGACAAATGCACCAAAGGCACCCGTAGTCTTGATGAACTCGGACAGCGCACCGAGAGCGTTCTGAATAAACGGGAAAACAAAGGACATGACCAATGCGAGGATGCTGCATGAGAGCAGCGTCACCGCCGGGATAAAGCGCGTGCCGTTGAAGATGGAGAACACGGCAGGCAGCTCAATCTTGTAGTAACGGTTATGCAACCATGCGACGATTGCGCCTACCAGAAGACCGCCGATAACGCCGGTGTCGAGCGTGGTGATGCCGAGGATCGTGCTCTGGCCCGTCGTAAGATTCGCGGGATCGATGACACCAGTCGCCGTAAGGAACGTGCCCATCACGGAGTTCATGCACATGTAGCCCAAAAAGCCACAAAGCGCCGCGGTAGCCTTCTCGGACTTGGCGAAGCCATAGGCGAGACAAATCGAGAAGATAACCGGGATGTTGTTCATAACGATGCTGGCAGCGGCCTTGAGAATCGAAAAGAAGATCGCAAAGCCCGGAGCAGCAAGCCAGGGAACAGCTGCCGTAAGGGTGGGGCTGGTAAAGGCATTGCCAAAGCCCTGAAGGATGCCGGCGATTGGCAGGATCAGGACAGGCGTCATGAGGACTTTGCCCAGACGCTGGAACTTTGCCAGCAGCTCATCTTTGTTCATGGGATACCCCTCTTAAAGAAACGGGGCGTGCAGTTCTACAACCCACACGCCCCATAACAGTTATCAAGCGCTATGGAACTAGCTACTTAAGCTCCGGCCAGTAATCCTTATTGGCCTCGATGAGCTTGTCGAGCACTTTGCGAGCCTTCTTTGCGTCACCGACCAGACGATTAAGCGTGAGTGCCTGCAGAGCCTTCTCGTAGGAACCCTCCATCCAAGCCTCAACAGTCAGGCGCTCATAGGCGTACTGGTTCTCCATAAGGCCGCGATAGAAGGTACCGATCTTGCCAACAGCATAGGGCTGCGGGCCATTGGCGCCCACGCTTGCCGCGACCTCGACCATGGCGTCATCGGGCATGCCCTCGATAATGCCGTTGTTGGGCACGATGACAATGAAGGTCTTGTTGGTGTTGCGATAAATGGCCGAGGTGATTTCCACGATCATATCGCCATGAGCGTCGTTTTGCACAACCGAGGAGTTCTTTGCGGTGCCGACTTTGGCAACACGCTCGCACTCGGCGAACACGCGCTTTTCACGACCGTTGATAACCTCGTCGGAGCGAGTGTAGTCGGGGTCGAGGTGAGCGACCTTGTACTCGGGATACAGATAGTACTGCAGATAAGTGTTGGGCAGATAGTCGGGGAAGTCCTCGAGCATGTCCTTGACCATGGCGTAGGTATCAAGCCAGGACTGGTCACGCTGCTCGGCATCGGCAGGAAGGAAGCCGTTCTTCTCCGTGTACTCCTTAATCTGCGGGACGAGGTCATGGCCCTCTTCATCGTAGATGTGCTTGAACCAACCGAAGTGATTGAGGCCGAAGTACACGGGCTCCGTCTTGCTCATATCGCGACCGAGCAGGCGACCGTAAGAGCGCATGAGGTTGACAGGCTGGTCGCAGATGTTGAGGACGCGATGCTCATCGGGCAGGACGCGCTCGAGACCATATGCCACAATAGCAGCCGGGTTGGTGTAGTTGATAATCCACGCCTCCGGGCTATGAGCGCGAACGTCGTTGACGATCTCAACCATGTCATGCATGGAGCGCATACCGTAAGCCATGCCGCCAGGGCCCACCGTTTCCTGGCCGATGATTCCCATATGCAGCGGAATCTTCTCGTCCTTGCTGCGCATCTCGTAGCCGCCGGTACGAATCTGGCAGAGCACAAAGTCAACGTCGGTGTATGCCTCGTCCTTATCGGTGGTGTAACCAAACTCCACACCGGGCTCCTCCTCGGCAAAGAGGATCTTGCCAAACTCGCCGATCGGACGCTGACGCTCGGCATCGATGTCATAGAGCATCACGCGGTTCAGCGGCAGAATGTCCATGTGCTTGGTCAGGGCTTTAAGAATGCCAGGGCACCACGTGGAGCCGCCGCCAACGATCACAATATTGAGCTTATCCTTCATGTTCCGTCCCTCCAGGGTTGGCTGATCGGTGTTCTCGAAGACCTTGGGCTCCGCGGTTGTCCTCGGCTTGCTTCGTTTCGATTGATATTTTGCGACATAAGGTCATTTGCGAGTCCCCGTGTGGGCCAATGCGAAACGGGGACACATGATTTCGCTCACGACACAGATATGTGTAGGCAAACACGCGCGTTTGCCCAGTTCATGGGCAATAGGCAATCTTGACCGATTACCGATTTCTCACCTGGCTACACAAAGCGGTACCATATATACGGCGAGGTGCGAGGGGCTGAAACATCTTATGAAAGATCAAGAATCTTTTTATGATCATGTGCGAGCTGGCGAGAGCAAGCTCAACGATCTCGAAAGCGAGATCATGCGCTACATCATCGAGCTGCGTGATGATATTGACGATGTCACGCTTAAGAGCGTTGCTGAACGGTTCTTCGTCGCTCCCAATACAATCGTCAGGCTTGCCCATAAGCTTGACTTCTCGGGGTTTACGGAGCTCAAACAATCGTATTCCGCCTCGCTCGACCGCAATCGATTCACTATCGAGGCACTTCCTCTTGATACCCAGCTCGTACAGACCAAAGATCTGCTTAACGACCGGGTCATCGATTCGGTTGTGAGTCTTATCCAGGACGCCTCGCATATCGTGTTCTTCTGCTCGGGTTTTTCGAAGTACCCGTGCCTCGAAATGGCTGAAAAGCTCAAAATAATGGGCAAGAATACCGACACGCTCAGTGAACGCCACGTCATGAGGCATTACGCAGAACTGCTTGGCAAAAACGACCTGGTCTTCAGCGTTTCAGTCAGCGGTGAGACGCAGGTGTCTATTGACGCCACATCGATAGCCAAAACGCGCGGATGCAAGGTCGTCACGCTCACCGGCTTTTCTCGAAATTCTCTCTCGAAACTAGCCGACTACCCCATCTACACCGTGCAAAAAGAAATCCGCTTGGGCAGCATGGACCTCGACAGTCGATTGATGTTCTATTACGTTTTCGAATTGATATTTGAGCGTTACTTCAAACTGGCCAAGAAATAAAACTTGGCATGCGTCCGGCTTCGACCCTTTAGCAGCCTTCTATATGAAAGGTATCGTCCTATGCAACGCGTACTGTTTATCTGTCATGGGAACATCTGCCGCTCGACGATGGCTGAGTCCGTGTTTACCGAGCTGGTGCGCCGCGCTGGGCGCGCGGGCGAGTTTGTCATCGATTCTGCAGCGACCTCGACCGAGGAGATCGGCAACCCGCCGCACCACGGTACCGTTGCCAAGCTACGCGAGGTCGGAATCCCCGTCGTCGCCCACCGCGCGCGCCAGGTGCGTCGCGCGGAGTATGGCGACTGGGATCGCATTGTCTATATGGATGCTGAGAACGCGCGCGGCCTGCGTCGCATCTTTGGCGACGACCCCGACGGCAGGATTACGCGCTTGCTCGACTGGACCGATCGCCCCGGCGACGTGGCCGATCCCTGGTATACCGGCAATTTCGATGCCACCTACCGCGACGTGCTCGCCGGTTGCGCCGCTATGCTCGAGCAGCTGTAGGTTCGCGGAGGCACGAACCTCGCGAGCCGCGTCATCGGCATACAGATCGAGCGTGGATTTTCTCCCACTTTGAGCATTCAAGTGCGCTCTAGACGGGAGAAAATCCACGCTCATTATCTCGGATAGCGGATGCGACAAAGGCACTATCCCTTTGTCGCGTCGGGGACTGTCCCTAGACCGGCTTGACCTCCAGCTTTATCCCCTCGGCACAGGAGTCACCCAAAACATCCGAAAGGGCCCAGGTCGCATATAGCGGCAAATAAAGAACAGCTCCGCTGCGTTCAACGTTGCCTCTCGAGAAAACAATCCCGAGCCTTACACCATATTCGGCCGTATCAAGCACATGGCCGAGTGCGGCGTGCGCATGGTAATAGGAGCCCGATTTAACCTCGATCGGAACAGCTGTTCCATCCGGTCCGTCAACCACAAAGTCCACTTCACCGCGCTTTTTTGTCTGATAGTAGTAAAGCTGGCGATTTTGGGCAGCCAGCTGCTGAGCCACCACGTTTTCGTACACGCCGCCGAGGTTGGGCTCCTTGCTGTCGAGGTACGCCGCCTGGGCGACCCCGATGGGATAACGGGCCATCAGCATCCCGGTATCGGACTGATACAGCTTGAACTGCGACGGCCGCGCCGTCTTAAGCAGCGGGGACTTGGGCTCGGTCACGATGTCGGTCTTGAGAGCGACGCCGGCATCGACAAGCCAGACAAAATCTCGCTGGTATTTCTCGTAATGAGCCTTGGGATCTATGGAGTTGAGCACGAAACGCTTGTTCTCGCCCTCCAGCATGACGGGCAGTTGGTCGAAAATGCTCTGCACCTGGAGCGCGCGTCCGTTCGCGTATTTTGAGATATCCCGACGGTATTGCCCGTTCAACTCAGACTGGAGCTGGCGGACGGACGCCAAATCACCCTGCGTGTCGAGGAATCGCTGCACGACTTCCGGCATACCGCCGACAACGATATAGGTCCTGAAGTTCGCCATCATCGCTTCGTGAATATAACCAGGAACCGGCGTCTCGTTGCGGCACGCATTGCGAATCGAGCTTCGCGCCTCTTCGCTCACCCCAATCGCCCAGCTGAACTCCTCAAAATCCAGCGGGAACATCCTGAGCTCATGGACGTACCCCACGGGATAAGACCTGACGCCCTTGAATTGGGTCCCAAGCATGGACCCCGAGAATGCCCAGCGACAACGGCCGTCCTCGACAAGGAACTTGGCCATCGTCATGATGTCCGGCGCCTCCTGCACCTCATCGATAAATACAAGAGTTTTGCCCGGCGCTATCGACTTGCCCGTGAGAAGCGTCACCCTGCTGATGAAGTCATCAGCATCCCTCGCCCCGAGAAGGGCGTCTTTTGCCTGGCGGTTTTCCGCGAGATTGAGCTCGATATAGGTTGCGTAGTTTGACTTACCGAACTCGCGAATCGAGTAGCTCTTACCGATTTGGCGAGAACCCGTGACGAACAACGCCTTTCGTTCAATGGATCTCTGCCAACAATCAAGCTCATCAGCGATTTTCCTGCGCAACATAAGCTCTCCCATCGCCTCGATAAATGAAATGCAGATATTTATATCGACTATTATCGATGAAATGCAGAGATTTTTAGTATCGAAATCGGATGAAATGCAGAAATTTGAGCTTACTCGCGCACAGAACAACGACGCGTGCGCCTAAGCATGGGCATAAGTGAGGTCGGGATTCTCGCATACAAATCGAGCGAGGACTATCTCCCACTTTGAGTGCGAAATTGCGCCCAAAACGGGAGATAATCCACGCTCGATATTTCGACGGGAGAAAATCCTCGCTCGGTTACTCGTCGACGATCTCGGCGAGCCAGACGTTCAACGTATCGACCTCGGGACAGCAGAACTTTGCCGTACCAGGCTCGTTGCCGGGCACGGTTCCGCCATAGCGCAGGATATCGATATAGGGAAAGCCCACATGGCAGGCCATGGCGCACATCTTGCCGCGGTCTCGGTCGAAGTCAAAGACGTCGCCTGGCTTGTGACCATGGTGGCAGCGGCACGCACCCAGCTGGTCCACGCAGCTCACGCGGATACGCGGACGCTTGCCACGCGGCGCGCCGAGCGGCTTGTTCTCGCCCGCAGGCTTGACGCCGCCCTCGCCAGCGTTACTCATGGTCGATCACGTCCAGGCAGGCCTCGATGGGCAGGCCGGCCGACTTGTCCTCTTGGTCGGCATTGCGCTCGATAAGCTCAGCCACCACACGCATGGCATCGGACGTCGCGCGCTGCAGACTCCAACCTGCCATAACGCGGCCGACGAGCACCGCCGAGAACGTGTCGCCCGTGCCCGGGAAATAGACCGGAATGAGCTCAAAGGGAATCGTGAAGTACTCCCCCGCTACATGGTCGTAACCGATAACCGCGTTCGTGCCATTGACCACGGCGCTCGTAATGACCACCGACTTGGCACCCAACTCGCGCACGGCGTCCACAAGGGCGCGGGCCTCATCGGGCGTGATCTGCTCTGCAATAGGCGTATCGGCGAGCAGACAGGCCTCGGTGTAGTTGGGCACCGCGTAGTCTGCGCACTCCAGCAGGTGCCGCATGAGGCCAATCGTGGACTCGGGCACGCCGGCATAGAGCTTGCCGTTGTCACCCATGATGGGATCGACGAACACCTTGGTGCCCTTTTGCGCACGGCGGTGGCAAAAGTCCGAGATGATGCGCGTCTCTTCCTCGGTCACGATAAAGCCGGTCGAGATGGCGTCGAACTCAAAGCCGAGCTCCTCCCAGATAGCGAGGCTTTGACGCACGTACTCGGTGGTGTCGTGGATGTAGAACTTGGGGTAGTTGAGCGTGTCAGAAACGAGCGCTGTCGGCAGGTTATGGATACGGTAGCCCATGTGCGACAGCACCGGCAGCATGGCGGAAAGCGCGACCTTGCCGTAACCGCACATATCGTTAACCAGCAGCAGCTGAGTATTCTTCATGAGGGTCTCCCTTGTTTCGGGTGCGGCGCGGCAGCGCCACAGTGCGACTAAGTGTAGCGCAGGGGACGTTGTGAACGGGCGCTGGCACCGCAGAGGACGAATTGTTGCGGAAAGGTTACGGGAAGGAGAAAGTTAGTCGTTGGGGACGTTCTTAAATGACTAGTCGACACAAGGAGTGTCCCCAAATGCCGGCACATAAGGAACGTCCCTAAGTGCCGCTCGAACATAATAAGTTTGGTACCTTGACATTTATTTACCGTGCTCCTAAATTGGTTAGGCACAAAACAATTCAACTACCTAACTAAAGAAAGGAGCGAAGCTTAGATATGTGTGTTGAACCACTCGTCCTTCCGCATGAGCCCGGCGGTGACCCGTCGCAACCGGTAGACATACCCGAAGCGGTCAGCGCCGAAGACAAACTCGCCAAGCGCATCCTGAGCGGCCTGGGCTTTTGCGGCCATTACATGCATTTTCATGGCGGAGGCGTGTCCGGCAAGGCGCCCATCATCTGCCTGCTGGCCAAGCAACCCGGCGGCGAGATGTCGCAGCAGGAGCTCGGCATGCACTTCGACCTCAAGCCGGGATCGCTTTCCGAGATCCTGTCCAAGCTCGAGCTCAACGGCCTCATCGAGCGCAGCCGTAACCCCAAGGATCGACGGCAGCTCACCATTCGCCTGACCGAAACCGGCCGGGAAAACGCCCGCATCGACCAGGCGGCCCGCATTCGCTTTAGAGAGCAAGCCTTTAGTGCCCTCACCCACGACGAGCGCGAGCAGCTCGCCGAAATGCTCGAGAAAATCCGTGTAACCTGGGAGGAACTGGATGATTAAAACCCTCATGGGCAGCATCCGCGACTATATGAAAGTCACCGTTGCCACGCCGTTGCTCGTGCTTGGCGAGGTGCTCTGCGAGATGCTGATTCCATTTATCACCGCCAACCTGATCGACGCCATCAAAGACGGCGCCACCGTAGCCGAGATGCTTCCCACCGCGGGCCTTTTGGTGCTCATCGCGCTGACATCGCTTGCTTTTGGCGCCGCGGCAGGCGTCACCTGCAGCCATGCGAGTTGCGGCTTCGCCAAGAACCTGCGTCACGACCTGTTCTACAAAATCCAGACGTTCAGCTTTGCCAACATCGATGAGTTCTCGAGCTCCTCGCTCGTCACGCGCCTGACCACCGACATCAACAACGTGCAGCAGGCCTTTATGATGATCATCCGTATCGCCGTGCGCGCGCCGCTGGTATTGATCTTCGCCTTTACCATGGCATTTATCATGGGCGGCAGCGTTGCCATGGTCTACCTGGTCATCATCCCGCTGCTGGGCTTTGGGCTGTTCTTTATCATCTTTAAGGTGCGCCCCATCTTCTCGCGCGTGTTCCACAAGTACGATGCCCTTAACGAGTCCGTTGAGGAAAACGTCACCGGCATGCGCGTGGTTAAGAGCTACGTACGCGAAGACTTTGAGAAGGAGAAGTTCGCGACCGCCGCGCGCGACGTCCAGATGGACTTCACCCGCGCCGAGAAGCTGCTCGCCTTTAACAACCCCATGATGAACATCTGCGTCAACGGCGCGTTTGTCGTCATCATCTACCTGGGCTCCAAGCTCATCATCACGAGCCAGGGTACGCTGTTCGACGTGGGCCAGCTCTCCTCGACCTTTACCTATGGTTTCCAGATTCTCATGAGCCTGATGCAGCTGTCGATGATCTTTGTCATGGTGACCATGGCCGACGAATCGGCACACCGCATTGCCGAGGTGCTGGCCGCCGAGCCCACGATCGCCAATCCCGCCGAGCCCGTGCTCGAGGTTGCCGACGGTTCCATCGACTTTGACCACGTCAGCTTTAAGTATTCCGCGCATGCGAAACGCCAGGCGCTCGACGATATCGACCTGCACATTACGAGCGGCGAGACCATCGGCATCATCGGCGGCACGGGTTCTGCCAAGTCCACGCTCGTCAACCTCATTGCCCGCCTGTACGACACCACCGAAGGCGCTGTGCGCGTGGGCGGCGTGGACGTGCGCGACTACGACCTGGACGCGCTGCGTCACCAGGTCGCCATGGTGCTGCAGAAAAACGTGCTGTTTAGCGGCACCATCGCCGAGAACCTGCGTTGGGGCGACCCGAACGCCACCGACGAGGAAGTCCGCGAGGCAGCGCATCTGGCCTGCGCCGACGAGTTTGTCGACGGTTTCCCCAAGGGCTACGACACCTGGATCGAACAGGGCGGCTCTAATGTTTCGGGCGGTCAGAAGCAGCGCCTGTGCATTGCACGCGCCCTGCTGCGTCGCCCCAAGATCTTGATCCTGGACGACTCCACCAGCGCCGTCGACACCAAGACCGACGCCAAGATCCGCGCAGGGCTGGCAAGCTATCTGCCCAACACGACCAAGCTCATCATCGCCCAGCGCATCAGCTCCGTGCAGGACGCAGACCGCATCATCGTCATGGAGGGCGGCCGTATCGCGCAGATCGGCAACCATGACGAGCTACTCAAGACGAGCGAGATCTACCGCGAGACCTTTACCTCGCAAAACAAGATGTCTGCCGAGGGCGAAGGGGCCGTCGAGGCCGACACCGAGGCATCCGCAACGCAAGCTCAGACCCAGGAAGGAGGCGAGGCACATGAGTAAGGCAACGACCGCCGAGCGCGCGCTCAACCGCAAGGGCGGCACCATGTCGCGCCTCATCAAGACGCTCTTTGGCTTCTATCCCGTGCTTTTGCCCCTTGTCGTCGCCGGCGTGGTGCTCTGCGCCATCATCAACTCCATCGGCGCGACCTTCCTGCAGAGCGCCCTGCAAATTATTAGCGAATCGTGGCAGTCGGGCGATTGGGAAGCCGCGCAGCCCAAGATTCTGCAGCTCGTGACCACCCTCGCCTGCATCTACGGCGTCGGCGTCCTGTCCTCGCTCTTCTGGAACCGCGCCATGGCTATCGTCACGCAGGGCTCGCTCGAGAAGCTGCGCGAGATGATGTTCAACCGCATGCAGGACCTGCCGATCCGCTACTTCGACACGCACCAGCGCGGCGATATCATGAGCCACTACACCAACGACATCGACACGCTGCGTCAGATGATCAGCCAGTCGCTGCCCAACCTGCTCATGACGATCATCATCATCGTCACGGTGTTCTTTATCATGCTGTACTACAGCGTGTGGATGTGCCTGGTCATCATCGCCGGCGTCGCCTTTATGACCTTTATGACCAAGCTGCTCGGCTCCAACTCCGCGCGCTTCTTCATTGCGCAGCAGACCGAGCTCGGCGTGGTCGAGGGCCATATCGAGGAAGTCATGAACGGTCAGAAGGTCGTCAAGGCGTTCTGCCACGAGTCTGCCGCCGAGGCCGATTTTGACGAGCGCAACGAAAAGCTCTTCGAGGTCTCCCAGAAGGCCAACATGTACGCCAACATCCTCATGCCCATCCTTATGAACCTGGGCAACCTGCTCTACGTGCTGGTGGCCCTTGCCGGCGGCATTTTCCTGGCGCTGGGCGTGCCCAACCTGAGCATCTCGGGCATGGCGCTGTCCATCGCCGTCGTGGTGCCGTTCCTCAACATGACCAAGCAGTTCTGCGGACAGATCGGCCAGATCTCGCAGCAGATCAACGCCGTGGTCATGGGCCTCGCCGGCGCCGACCGCATCTTTGAGCTCATCGACGAGAAGCCCGAGGCCGACGAAGGCTACGTGACGCTCGTCAACGCGCAGGTGAACCCCGAGACTTGGGAGTTCGAGGAGGCCGACCACCACACCGGCATGTGGGCATGGAAACACCCGCACCGCGCAACCGGCGAGATCGAGTACGTACCGCTGCGCGGCGACCTGGTCATGGACAACGTCGACTTTGGCTACACGCCCGACCACGAGGTACTGCACGGCGTGTCCGTGTTTGCCAAGCCGGGCCAGAAAGTCGCGTTTGTCGGCGCCACCGGTGCCGGTAAGACGACCATCACCAACCTCATCAACCGTTTCTATGACATCGCCGACGGCAAGATCCGCTACGACGGCATCAACGTCAACAAGATCCGCAAGGCCGATCTGCGCCGCTCGCTGGGCGTGGTGCTGCAGGACGTGAACCTGTTCACCGGCAGCGTGATGGATAACATCCGCTACGGCAACCTGGATGCCACCGACGAGGAGTGCATCGCAGCGGCAAAGCTCGCCGGAGCAGACGACTTTATCACCCGCCTGCCTGACGGCTACGACACGATGCTCACCGGCAACGGCGCCCAGCTGTCGCAGGGCCAGCGCCAGCTGATTTCGATCGCACGCGCCGCCGTCGCCGATCCGCCGGCAATGATTCTGGACGAGGCCACGAGCTCCATCGACACCCGCACCGAGGCCATCGTACAGGCGGGCATGGACAAGCTCATGGAGGGCCGCACGACGTTTGTCATCGCACACCGCCTGTCCACCGTGCGCAACTCTGACGCGATCATCTGTCTGGACCACGGCCGCATCATCGAGCGCGGCAACCACGACGAACTGATCGCCAAGCGCGGGTATTACTACCAGCTCTACACCGGAGCGTTTGAGCTGGAGTAGGACCGATTACTGACGGAGGGTGCCCCGGGGACGGGCGGGGTATTTCCTCCGTGCTCAAACATTCTCGCTGCGCTGCGAAACTGCGCGCGGAGGAAATACCCCGCCCGTCCCCGGGGCACCCTCCTGTACGCGATTAGCCCGTCATTTAAAACGGAATAAAAGTTAGTGAGGCCCTGGCCGTTTGGCCAGGGCCTCGTTTTGTGTAAGCTACTTGAGGAGTTGGGCCATGGCGTTGACGAATTTTTTGACTTGGAGGGTAGGCTCGAGCGGGTAGTGCAAATAGACTGGCACCTCGCGGCCGCACAGGAACGGCACGCCTACAAAGGCCGGGTGTACGCCTGACCAAGCTCCGCAGGTGAGCACCGCGTCGCCCTTTTCCTCCGCCTCGTTAAAAAGCGCAAAGTCAAAGCTATCCACGTCGATCACGTCCACGCCGCCGTCGGCCAAAAGGTCGATGCGCAGGCTGTCCATGGCGTCGTTGCCGTGACGGAGCACGCGCAGGCGCATGCCCTCCAGGTCGGCAACTGTGATGCGCGTCTTGCGCGCAAGCGGGCTCGTGCGCGGCACGTCGATATAAAACGGCACGGTAACGATGCGGAGCTTTTGGCAGGCGTCGCCCCAGCGCGGGGTCGAAAAACTCGACTGCACCACATCCACCTCGCGCCCCAGACTGCGCATGACGGTCTCGCGCTCATCGTAAAGGTCCCCCACCGGCACAATCTCAAAACGCAAGCGCGGCTCCATGTCGTGCACCTGCGGCCACAGCGCGAGCGTGTGGCGCCCCGGGCACATCATCGATACGCCCAGGCGCACCGCACCGCCATCGCCCGCCGCTCGCCGGGCGCGGCGCAACGCATCCTCGGATTGGCGCATGATCGAGCGCGCGTCGTCCACCAACAGCGCGCCCGCCGGCGTCACCTTGACGCCCGAGTGCGACCGCTCGAACAGCGTGATGCCGAACTCGGCCTCGAAGCCCGAAACCTGCTTGACGAGTGCCGGCGTCGACACGCGCAGCTTTGCCGCCGCGCGCGAGAAACTTCCCAGCTCCGCGGCGGCCGAAATAGCGTCAAGTCGTCGATCGTACACGTCAATCTCCCGTTTTCGCACGCGCGGGCGCACAGCACCGCAGGGGGTCGTTTTCGCAGGTCACGCGCTCAATTGAGAACAAACCTCAATGCATAGTATAAACCTATGGTTAACGCCCTTCTAACAAATATGCAATTCACCTGCGCAAATGCAAAGCATACGATAACCAGCGAAAACCACGTGGGTCGATTAATGGGAGCGACCCACCGGGAGGCACAAGAAGGGAAGTTCCTATGAGCAATTGGCTTAAGCTCGAGGGCGATGTCTGCGCTGTGACTGGAGCGCTCGGCGGCATGGGCGTCGAGATTTGCCGCGAGTTCGCCCGCAATGGCGCTAACGTCGTCCTGCTCGACCTGGACGAGGAGAAGGTCAAGGCCGCTGCCGCCGACCTCGCTGCCGAGTTTGGCATCCACGCCGAGGGCTACAAGATGAACGCCACCGACGAGGCCGAGGTTCAGGCCGCCGTCGACGCCACCATCGCCAACTTCGGCCGCGTCGACGTTCTCGTCAACACCGCCGGCATTCTGCGCTTCGCAGCCATGGAGGACCTGCCGCTCTCCGACTGGAACGAGGTCATCAACGTCAACCTCACCGGCTACTTCATCACCTCGCAGCGCTTTGGTCGCGAGATGATCAAGGCCGGCCAGGGCCGCCTGGTTCACATCTCCACCGTCGCCAGTCACTCCCCCGAAACGTTCTCGGGCGTGTACAGCTCCACCAAGGCGGGCGTCAACATGATGTCCAAGATGCTGGCTGCCGAGTGGGGTCCCTACGGCGTGCGCTCCAACTGCGTCGAGCCCTGCTTCGTCAAGACCCCCATGTCGGCAAGCTTTTACGCCGATCCCGAGGTCGAGAAGAGCCGCAGCCGCCTCATCGCCACGCGTCGCATCGGCGAGGTCAGCGATATCGCCAACGCCGTCATGTTCCTGGCGTCCACGCGCTCAGACTTTACCACCGGCGACGCCATCAAGGTCGACGGCGGCTTCTCCAACATGATGGGCGACCTCACCGCCAAGCCCGGCGGCCGCCGCGCCTTTGCCGACAACTACCTCAAGAACAAGGGCGTCGAGCTCTGGTCCGATGAGTCCGGCGTCGCAAAGCCGACTGACCAGTAAACCAGCCCGGTAGAAAGGGGCGCGGGGCAAGCACCTCAGCGGCGTTTGCCCCTCCCCTCCCCCGTATCGATTAGAAAGAGTCCAATGGCTTCCACCAACTCCAACAAGGGTCGCGCCGTCGTGCTTTCCGCCGCGTGCGTCACCATGTTCTTCATCAGCTCCATCGCGCTGTATTCCGTTGTGAGCAAGAACCTGCTCGCCGTCTATCCCGAGTGGTCCAGCGCTCTTACCTGGGCTTTCCCGGTCTTCCAGACCATCATGGCCGTGACGGGCATCTTCGCCGGCCGCATCTCCGATAAGATCGGCCCGCGCAACGTCGTGATCGCTGCCGCCGTGTGCTACGGCGTGGGCTGGTTCATGTCCGGCACCGTCACCGAGCCGTGGCAGTTCTACCTGTGGTTCTCGCTCGTCGCCGCCATCGGCAACGGCCTGGGCTACAACCCCGCGCTCACCACCGGCCAAAAGTGGTTCATCGACAAAAAGGGCCTCGCCTCCGGCATCACCCTGGCCGCTTCGACCGCCGGCCCCGCCGTGCTGTCCCCGGTGCTCGCCTCGCTGCTCATCCCGAGCCTTGGCATCTTTGGCGCCCTTAAGGCACTCGGCGTCATCTTCTTTGTGACGATCGCCGCCTCCGCCCTGTTCCTGAAGGCCCCCGAGGCCGGTTGGCTGCCCGAGGGCTTCGAGGTCCCCAAGGGCGGCGCGCACGCCGGCACTTTCGGCGACCTCACCCCGGGCGAGATGGTCAAAACCCCGCGCTTCTGGGTCCTCATCGCCACCTTCGCCTTCGCCGCCACCGCGGGCACCCTGCTCGTGGGCAAGGTTGCCTCCATCGCCGCTGTCCAGCTCTTCGCCGACCCCACGAGCGCCGCGGCCGTCGCCCTCGGCGGCGTGGTCGTCTCCGTCAACACCTGCGCCAACCTGGTCGGCCGTCTGTCCTTTGGCCAGATCATCGACAAGCTCGGCGCCTACAAGTCGCTGCTCATCAGCCTTGTCGTCACCATCGTCGCGCTCGTCATCATGTCGATGAGCTTTACGCAGAGCATGTTCTTTGTGGCGCTCGCTCTGCTCGGCTTTAGCTTTGGCGCCCTGCTCGTCATCTACCCGCCGCTCACCGGTGGCGCCTTTGGCACCAGCAACATCGGCGTCAACTACGGCATCATGTTTTTGGGCTACGCCGCTTCTACCTGGATCAGCCAGCCCATCACCGCCGTGCTGTATCACGCCGAGGCCGGCAGCGCCGCCTACCAGCAGTCCTTCTACGGCGCCATCGTGATTGCCGCCATCGCCGTCGTACTCACCGTCTACATGATGGTCTCCGACAGCAAGAAGAAGTCCGCTTAGTTTTGCTTGACGCGGCAAGGGCCGTCCTCTTGCCGCATTCCACCGGTCACCAGTATTAAGGAGTCGAAATGTCTGAGCTCAACCCCGTCCGCATTGCCGTTATCGGCGCCGGTGCCATGGGCCGCAACCACATCCGCTTTGTCACCGAGGAGCCCGAAGCCGAGCTCGTCGCCATCGCCGACGCCTTTGAGGGCGCCCGCGCCACGGCCGAGGCCGCCAGCGTGCCGTTTTACACCGATCCCGCCCAGATGATGGACGAGGTCAAGCCCGAGGCCGTCATCATCGCCACCCCCAACGACCTGCATCTGGGCGTTGCCCGCGAGGCCGTGAAGCGCAACATCGTGCCGCTGGTCGAAAAGCCGATCTCCAATGACCTCGAGGATGCCCAGGCCTTTGCCGCCGAGGCCGAGACCGCCGGCGTGCCCGTGCTCGTGGGCCAGCACCGTCGTCACAACCCCTTCGTCAACAAAGCCAAAGAGATCATCGAGTCCGGCGAGCTGGGCAAGCTCACCGTGTCGAGCTTCCACTACATGATCTATAAGAACGACGAGTACTTTGACGTCGAGTGGCGCCGCAAGAAGGGTGCCGGCCCGATCCTGGTCAACCTGGTGCACGACGTCGACCTGCTCCGCTACCTGCTGGGCGAGCCCGTTGCCGTCCAGGGCATGCAGTCCAGCGCCGCGCGCGGTTTTGAGACCGAGGACTCCGCCGTGGTCAACGTCCGTTTTGCCGATGGCGCGCTTGCGAGCATGACCATCTCCGACGCCACCGCCAGCCCCTGGAACTGGGAAGCCACCGCTCGCGAGGACCCGCAGTACCGCCCCTTCGACGCCGATGCCTACTTTATTGGCGGTACCAAGGGCGCCCTGTCGCTGCCCCGCCTGCACCAGTTCTCCTACGACGGCGCCTCCAACTGGCACAAGCCGCTGCAGATGGAGATCCCGGCCGTCGACCCGGCGCTTCCCCACAAGATGCAGCTCAAGCACTTTGTGAAGGTCGTCCGCCGCGAGGTCGAGCCCGTCGTAACCCCCGCCGACAACGTCAAGACGCTCACGCTTCTCAACGCCATCAAGGAGGCCGCCGAGACCGGCCAGCTCGTCGAGCTGTAGCACCTTAGGACAGGCCGCGGCAGAAACCCCATGCCGGGCCCCTCGGTCCGCCACAAATAAGCCCCTCTTCTTTGCCCCGCGAGCAGCCTCCTGCCCGCGGGGCATTTTTGCTACCTTGCCGACAATCTTTCTGGGGCAGGGGGCTATTTTGCGCCTCAGCTTGGTTCGTTCGCCACGAAATGGGCCTATCTACTACGTTTAACCGATCGCCCTCAACCATGCCAAATTTCGCGGAATAAAAACCGCAGGTAGACGGGTTGCGCATTTTCGGAAAACCGGGGGATGGTCGACCCACACGGTTCAAACGTAGTAGATAGGCCGCTTTCGTGGTTCCGCGCCAAAACAGTCTTTTTTGGGCGATGTGACGGGTGGTATCCTTGGTAGCTCCGTGCTGCAAACGCACCTTAAACGCAAGGAGTTTCATGGATCTTATCGCCCAGCTCGCCCGCGAGCTCAACCTTAAGGCCGCCAACGTCGAGGCGGCTGTCAAGCTCATCGACGAGGGCAACACCATCCCCTTTATCTCGCGCTACCGCAAGGAGGCCACGGGCGGCATGGATGACGTCGCCCTGCGCGCCCTCGACGAGCGCCTGTCCTACCTGCGCAATCTTGAGCAGCGTAAAGAGGACGTCATCCTGCTCATCGACGCCCAGGGCAAACTCACGCCCGAGCTCGAGCAGCAGATTCACGAGGCCACGCAGCTCCAGCGTGTCGAGGACCTCTATAAGCCCTACCGCAAAAAGCGCATGACCCGTGCGCAGAAGGCCCGCGAGGCAGGCCTGGAGCCGCTCGCCAACATGATCATCATGCAGGCCTCGGCCAAGGGCAGCGCGCTCGACGCCGCCGCGGCATACGTCAACGAGGAGGCCGGCTTCGACACGCCCGAAAAGGCGCTCGCCGGCGCCGCCGACATCGTGGCCGAGACGGTGGCCGAGGACCCCGAGAACGTCGCCGACCTGCGCGCCTTTACGCAAAACACCGCCGACATCGTCGTCGAGGCCACCGACCCCGCCGAGAAGACTCCCTACGAGCCGTACTACAGCTATGATGAGCCGCTGCGCCGCATACCCAACCACCGCGTGCTGGCGATCGACCGCGGTGAGCGCGAGGGCAAGCTCCGCGTACGCGTGAACGTCGACGGCGCTGCCGCCACGACACGCCTCGGCAGCCGTTGGCCCCGACGCCAGGGCGTGTTTGCTCCCATCTTCGATGCCGCCATCGCCGATGGTTACAAGCGCCTCATGGCCCCCTCGCTGGAGCGCGAGGCCCGCGCCAAGCTCACCGTCCGCGCGCAGACCGAGGCTATCAACGTCTTTGCCAAGAACCTCGAGGGCTTGCTCTCGGCACGCCCCGTGCGCGGCGCCCGCGTGCTCGCGCTCGATCCGGGCTACCGCACCGGCTGCAAGGTCGCCGTCATGGACGAGACCGGCAAGCTGCTCGACCACAGCGTGGTCTACCCCACCAAGCCGCGCCACGACGTCGCCGGCACCAAGCGCGAGCTCGCTCGCCTCGTCAAGAAGGACGGCGTCAACACCATCGTCATCGGCAACGGCACCGCCAGCCGCGAGACCGAGGAAGTCGTCTCGGAGTTCATTGCCGAGCAGGCGCCTGGGCTACGATACACCATCGTCAACGAGGCAGGCGCGTCGGTGTACTCCGCCTCCGAGCTCGCGAGCCAGGAGTATCCCGATCTGGATGTCACCGTGCGCGGCGCCATGAGCTTGGGTCGTCGCCTGCAGGACCCGCTGGCAGAGCTCGTCAAGATTCCGCCCCAGTCCATCGGCGTGGGCCAATACCAGCATGACCTTGACCAGGCAGAGCTTTCGCGCACCCTGGGCCACGTGGTGGAGGACGTCGTCAACCGCGTGGGC
Source organism: Collinsella aerofaciens (assembly GCF_009876115.1). Lineage (GTDB taxonomy): Bacteria > Actinomycetota > Coriobacteriia > Coriobacteriales > Coriobacteriaceae > Collinsella > Collinsella aerofaciens_N. The sequence continues at coordinate 56,112 of NZ_WWSY01000006.1, forward strand.
GTCGATGTAAACACCGCAAGCGCGAGCCTGCTGGGCTACGTGTCGGGCATTACGCCAAGCGTGGCCAAAAACATCGTGGCCTACCGCGAGGAAAACGGCGCCTTTACCGATCGCCGCCAGCTTAAGAAGGTCCCCAAGCTGGGACCCAAGGCGTATCTCAACGCCGCGGGCTTTTTGCGCATCAGCGGCGGCAAAAACCCGCTCGACGCGACAAGCGTCCACCCCGAGAGCTATGAGGTGGCCACGTCTGTCCTGGAGCGCGCCGGCGTTAAAGCCAGCGAGCTCAACCGCGGCGGCGTGCCCGACATCGAGCGCCGCCTGGGCAGCATCTCGACGCTGGCAAGCGACCTGGACTGCGGCACCCTCACGCTCATCGACATCGTCAACGAGCTCAAGAAGCCCGGTCGCGACCCGCGCGACGACGCGCCCGAGGTAGTCTTTAGCCGCTCGGCGCTTTCCATCGACGACCTGGAGCCCGGCATGGAGCTCAAGGGCACGGTGCGCAACGTTGTGGACTTTGGCGCCTTCGTCGACGTGGGTGTGCACCAGGACGGCCTCGTACACATCTCCAAGCTGGCCAGCCGCTTTGTCAAGCACCCGAGCGACGTGGTACGCGTCGGTGACACGGTCAAGGTATGGGTCGAGAAGGTCGATCGCGACCGCAAGAAGATCTCCCTCACCATGGTGCAGGGGAAGTAAACCGCCAAGCAAGGGTCCCCCCTCTCGCGACGTGCAAAATCGCGAGTATTCTGCAAATTCCACCGTTCCGGATGCCCCTCAGAGACGAAAAAGCAAGAAACAGCCCCCGTTTTAGCGTCATCAGAGCCAAAACGGGGGCTGTTCCATGCTTCACCCAGCTGGTAAAAGCCTTTACCTTGCTGAATACTCTCAATTTTGCACGGCGCAGGCGGGGGTACCTTTGTCCACGGCAGGATATGGAAGCCTATCACCAACCTACCGGCAAGTTCGTGTCGGCAGCCCCGGCCTTTCCTTTGCCTAGCGCGACCCTCGCGAAGCGCGTGAGCGATAGGGAAAGGAAAGGCCGGGGCGAACAACCCGCGATGTAGCCAGCGTTCGCGTTACGGCAGGATATGGAAACCGAGCGAGGCGATATCCTTGGCAAAACCGCGCACGGTATCGAGCGAGACCTCGTACGGGTCACGGCCGATGTTCTTACGCTTGGCCAGGATGCTGTTGGGCACCGTGATGATCTGGCAACCGCATCCTTCCGCCTGGTAAATATTGATAAGCTCACGCGTGGACGCCCACAGGACCTCGCAGTTGGGCTTGGCGGCGGCCTTCTTGACCGACTCCGTCATAAACGGAATGGGGTCGACGCCGGTGTCGGCGATGCGGCCGGCAAAGAGCGAGATGATTGACGGCGTCTCGGCGTCAACGGCCTCGACCATCTCGTCGACCTGCGCAGGCGTAAAGATGGTGGTGACGTTGACCTTGATGCCGTCGGCCGAAAGCTTGCGGACCAGCTCGGCGGTGGACTCGCCCTTGGTAGTCACGCACGGAATCTTGACGTAGACGTTCTCGGCCCAGGTAGCGATCTCGCAGGCCTCGACCTCCATGGTCTCGACGTCGTCGGCAAAGACCTCAAACGAGACGGACACATCGGTGATGTGGGCCAGGACCTCCTTGGCAAACGCGCGGTAATCCGTCACGCCGCCCTTCTTCATAAGGGACGGGTTGGTCGTGAAACCCTGAACGTTGCCGTTCTCGTACATGTCGAGCATGCCCTCGAGGTTTGCACCGTCAGCGAACACCTTGATTGCCATCTGCCTGATTCCTTTCGCTTGCACATGGGCGATAAACTGCTAAACACTTTACCTACGTTTATCAAGGCGTGAGCTGCGGGTTTTCATCTTCTCGGCGAACGGTTTTGCAGTTTTACCATTTTTATATCGACACCCCAGCGGCAAAACGTTTTTGCTGATCATCGCGGTTGATTCCGTTCGCGGCGCAGAGACAGCGCTTCACCGGTACGTTTTCACAACCACTCCAAAACAAAAGCGGTGACGCCTCATTTGAGACGCCACCGCTTCCGTGTAGGAGCCGGTTATCGGAGCTCCGCCCGATTAGGGCTTAACGTATGCCTGGATTACTCTTCCTCAACGTGGTTAATCACAGCACCCTTGGTGTGGATGAAGTTGGGGACGAAGGCGACGATCAGAAGGACAGCAAGAATCGCGTAGACACCGGTGGTACCGAAGGCCTCGGCAGCGCGGCCAAGCGTAATACCAATGACGGAGAAATCGAAGTCGCCGAACGTAGTGTTCTTGAAGCCAAAGACGTCAAGAACGGGCAGGAGCAGGGCCGGGGCGAAGGTGATGAGCAGGCCGTTGACGAAAGCGCCAAGAGCTGCGCCCTTGCGACCGCCGGTAGCATTGCCGTAGATGCCTGCGGTAGCACCGCAGAAGAAGTGGGGAACCATGCCCGGGATGATGAAGATGCCCAGGGTAGCGCCCACGATGAACATACCGACCACGCCACCGATGAAGGATGCGACAAAGCCGAGGATGACGGCGGTGGGAGCATAGGGGAAGAAGACGGCGCAGTCGACGGCGGGGATGGCACCGGGGATCAGCTTGTTGGAGATGCCCTGGAAAGCCGGGACCAGGTCGGCAAGGATCATACGAACGCCGTTATAGACGATGGTGACACCAACGGCAAAGGACAGGGCACAGGTCAGGGCATAGACAATCACGTTGTCGCCGCCAGCGGTCTTGGTAACGACCGCAGGATCTGCGATGTAAGCGGCGAAAGCGGTAACCAGGTAGAAGAAGGCCATGGTAAGAGCCGTGGAGATGGTAGTGTCGCGCAGGAAGGCGAACTTCTCGGGAACCTCGATCTTCTCGGTGCTGTTCTCCTCGGCGTCCTTAGCAAAAAGCGTACCGACTGCAGCGGAGATGTAATAGGCGAGTGAACCGAAGTGGCCCATGGCGATTTCATCGCCATCGGTAACCTTCTCGGTGAAACGCTGACCAACGGCGGGAAGCATAGCGCTCACGAGGCCCAGGAACATGCCGCCCACGATGACAAGCTGGACATCCTGGAAGCCAGATGCCTGCAGAACGGCAGACAGCAGGCAGGCCATAAACATGCTGTGATGGCCCGTCAGGAAGATGTACTTAAACTTGGTAAAGCGGGCAATGATAATGTTCACGACATAGCCGAGAATCAGGATCATCATGGTCTGAACGCCGAGGACGCTCTGAGCCATCGAAACAACGACCTCGTTGTTGGGCACGACGCCGGTGATGTGGAAACCGGTCTCGATGAAGGTACCCAGCGGAGCAAGGTTCTCCTGAACAACAGCGGCGCCGGCGGACAGCATGATGTAACCAAGAATGGGCTTCAGGGTGCCCGTCATCACCTTGTGGGCAGGACGCTTAAGCGCGACAAGGCCCACAAAGGCAAATAGACCCATAATCCACGCTGGCTTGGTCAGAATCGATTGGATAAACTCAAGTATGGGAAGGATGGCTTGCATCTGCGCTTCCTTTCTCTCTAACGTGGGCGCGTTTCCCTCTTCCACAGGGAACCGCCCTTTTTTGTGCCGCTTTAGGCGTTAGCGGCGGCCGCCTTGATTGCCTCGAGGGCGTCTTCGCGGATCTTCTTCTTGTTCACATAGCTGCGAACGATCACAACGTTGCCGTGGAGCTCGGGGGCGAGTTCTTTAACGGTGATGAACAGATCCGGATTTGCGGAAGAAGCACCGTTCAGGTCCATAGACTCAACGTCGGCCTTGATGCCCTCCTCCTCGCAAAGCTCCTCGACTTTGCCAGCGAGCATCAGGCTGGACCCGATGCCGTTTCCGCATACGGTGATGATATGCATGGCAACCTTCCTCTCCTACACGTGACGGTTTTCCGTCTATCCAAAAGCGGCGACGCATCGCCGTGCCATTAAGGCCTAAAAGAATGAACGCATGGTCTCCAAAACCTGCTCGGGCGTATCGCATGCGCTGAGCTTGGCAACGCAGTCCTCGTCCTCGAACATCTGCGAAAGCTCCGCCAAGCAGCCAAGATGAGCCTTGGGGTCGGGTGCGCAAATACCCACGAGCACGTGAACTGGATCGAAATCCTCGTGTCCAAACGCAATGGCAGGGTCAAGCGTGACGATACAGATCCCCGCTTCACTCACATTGCCATCTGCCTGAGCGTGGGGCATGGCGATGCCCTCTTCCAAGACCATATAGGGGCCGAATTTGTGAACCGATGAAATCATGGCGTCAACATAGCTCTGGTCGCATTTGCCAGCGTCTACGAGCAACTTACCGCATGCCCTGATCGCTTCCTCCCAGTCGGAGGCCTCGACGTGGCAGGCAACAAGCTCGGGCTTAAGAAGATCGGTCAGCATGCTCGTCCCCTACTCCTCGGGCAGAATATGAAAACCAAGCGCCTGAATGTCGCGGGCAAAGCCCTTGACCGTATCAAGCGAGTACTCAAGCAAATCTTTCCCGAAATTCTTGCGCTTGGCAAGAAGGGCATTGGGGACCGTAATGATCTGGCATCCAACGGACTCCGCCTGGAAGATATTGAGAACCTCGCGCGTAGACGCCCAGAGAACCTCGGCAGCAGGCTTAACGGCAGCCTTCTTTACGGACTCCGCCATGAGGGGCAGCGGATCGACGCCGGTATCGGCAATGCGACCGGCAAAGATGGACAGAATAGAGGGGGTCTCGGCAGAGACGGCATCGACAAACTCGTCGACCTGCTCGGGCGTGAAGATAGTGGTGACATTCACCTTGATGCCATCGTTTGAAAGGCGCTTGACCAGCGCGGCAGTGGACTCACCCTTGGTGTTGAGCGCCGGGATCTTAACGTAGACGTTGTCTGCCCAGGTTGCGATCTCGCGAGCCTCGGCTTCCATACCCGCCTCGTCGTCGGCGAATACCTCAAAAGAGACCGACACATCAGTAATGTGCTCAAGAACCGTCTTGGCAAAAGCGCGGTAGTCGGTCACGCCGCCGGCCTTCATAAGGGAAGGATTGGTCGTGAAGCCCTGAACGTTGCCATTGTCATGCATGTCAAGCATACCCTCGAGGTTAGCGCCGTCGGCAAACACCTTGATCGCCATGTTCGGTCCTTTCTCATCTAACACTATTGCTATCGAAAGCCTTCTTCTTTGTTTCAAAAGCTTTTCGGTTTTCTTTTATAAACCATTTCAAAAGCTATCGAAAGCTCAATTGTCAACTTTCCGTGAACGGTCGAATATCGGGCGTGAACGTACTTCTTTTGGGCGGCACCTTCGGAATGAGACTCTTTATAGCCCGTTTACGTGCGAACTATCTGCTACGCATGCATTTATGACATGCCATTCCGTTCTTTTGATTCATTCGAATTTGCCTTGTTCTTTTCATATCGATACGTTATATTTCGATTACGAAAGGCGCATCTTTTTACCTTTTGTTCAAAAGGAGCGGCATATGGCATCTACTTCAGACCTTTCACCGGCCGAGCGTCAGCGATTTATCATGAATTGGCTGGCCGAAAAGCCAAATATCTCGGTATCCGACATCGTTCGCCGTTTTTCGGTTTCGGAAGTCACCGCACGACACGACCTCATCTCGCTGGAATCCGAAGGCAAGCTGCGTCGCGTACGCGGCGGAGCGGTATCGCTTTCTCGCTCCAACGCAATCTCGTATCCCGAGGAGCGCATCAATGTCCAAGTCGAGGCCAAGGAAGCCATCGCCGCAACCGCAGCAACTCTTGTTGATGATGGCGATGTTCTGGTAATTGATATCGGCACCACAGGCTTTTACTTCGCTAAGGCCCTCATGGACAAGCGTGAGATCACCATTATCACCGGCGATCTTGCAATCGCGAACTACGCCAGCTTCAATCTCCCCAATGCTTCGGTAGTGCTGCTGGGCGGCTCCGTACGCAAGGGCCACCTCTATCTCGCGGGCGCACTAACGCTCGACTGCATGAGCAAACTACATGCCGACAAGGCGTTTGTCAGTGCCGACGGATTCCACCCCGACCACGGTTTTACCGTCGAGCACGACTTCTCGGCCATGATCAAGCATATGTACCTTACCAACTCAAACCAGGGCTACATGATGGTTGACCAGGGAAAATTCAACAAGACCAGTTTTTATCAGTCCGCGCAGATCGATGACCTCGACGGCATCATCGTTGATGGAGACGACGAGGGCATCATGACGGCGGCGATCGAGAGCAGTCGCAGTCATCCCAAGCTCTATATTGCAAAATAGCTCAAATGGCCGGGTCGCCCCCACTGTGGGCGACCCGGCCATTTATTAAATCAACCCAAAATGCTGCATCGCTGTGACGGTGCCATCGTGTGCGACATCGTCGGTCACGTAGTCGGCGACCGCCTTGACCTCGGGCATGGCGTTGCCCATGGCCACAGCCGTCTCGACGGCAGCGAGCATGCCCAGGTCGTTGCCCGAATCGCCGAAGCCAAAGGTGCGCGCATTTCCCTCGCGGCCCAGATACTCCAGCGCTCGCGCCACACCCACGCCTTTGTCAATACCCTTGGGGCTCAGCTCGCGATTCTGGCCGCCGGTATTGCACAGCTCAAAGTTGCGGTCGATAAAGCCATCGTCGTTGGCCACGCGAGCCAAGCCGGGCGCGTTAAGGCACACCTTGCCCACGCGCAGACGACCGTCGATGCGCATTTCCTCGGCGCTGTGCACCGCAGCAGTGCCGATCAAAGACGACTGCTCAACGCCCGCAGGCTCCAGCGCAAAGGTCGCAGCATTGGCCTCGAAAAAGGCCTCGAACCCTGCCGCAACAATGCGACGCGCAAGCTCCTCGACAATACCCTCGTCAATGCAATCCTCGTGCACCACACGCCCCTCGACCTCGAGCGTGGCGCCCGCCATGGCCACGACACCCGCAGGGTCGAGCGCGCGCAGGCTGTCCGCAATCAGCCACAAGGGGCGACCCGTGCAGATAAACGCCTTGTGCCCTGCGTCGCGCAGACGATGAAACGCCTCGACGACCGTCTGCGAAGGGCGAACCGCCGAAAAGTCCTTGTCGGTCATGTTGTCGGGGTCGAACGACGTCAGCGTGCCGTCCACGTCAAAAAACAATACAGCGGAATCGGAGCACGCATCAATCATATGGGTTCCTTTCGAGGGCGATGGCAAACGAAGCATCCATCATATAATGGAGCGACGCAACCAGAGAGGTCACCCATGGAATTTTATGCAAGCTGCCCCGAGGGCTTTGAATCCGCACTCGCCGACGAGCTCAAGTGGCTCGGGCTTTCGCATGTCCGCCGCCTGAAAGGCCGCGCTACGTTTGAGGGCGAGCTCGAAGAAGGCTACCGCGCCTGTCTGTGGTCGCGCCTGGCCAGCCGCGTGTTTGTGGTGCTTGGACGCTTTGAGGCGCAGGATGCCGACGAGCTGTACGACGGCGTTTACGACATCGCTTGGGAGACCATCGTCCGCCCCGGCGCCACCATCGCCATCACCGCCCGCGGCGTGACCGAGCAGCTGCGCAACACGCGCTTCTCGGCCCTGCGCGCCAAGGACGCGCTGTGCGACCGCTTGGCCGAGACCACGGGCCGTCGTGCCGATGTCGATGCCGCCGACCCCGATGTTCACCTGCTGCTTTCGCTGCGTCAGCGCCGTGCGAGCATCAGCTTGGACCTTTCGGGCGACCCGCTGTTCAAGCGCCTGCCGTCCGCCGCGACCCGCGCCAACGAGGGCGCTCACGTGCTGCGCCCCGACTACGCCGCCCTGGTGCTGACGCAGGTCGGCTGGACTGCGCTGTGCGAGCACGAGCTAACGGCCGACGATTACGAGAACGAGGCCCTTCCCACGCTGGTCGACGCCTCGTGCGCCGGCGGCGGCCTGCTGCTGGAGGCAGTGAATATCCTAACCGACCGCGCTCCGGGAGCCGCCCGCGAGCACTGGGGCTTTGAGGGCTGGCAGCTGCACGACGCCGCCCTGTGGGAGCAGCTGCTTGCCGAGGCACGCGAGCGCGAGACGACGGCACGCGAGCGCCAGGCGCGCATCGTGGCCGCGGATGTTGACCCCGCCGCCCGCAAGACTGCCGAGCGTATGGTCAAGTGCGCCGGCTACAAGCGTTTTGTCGATTTTTGCGCCGCCAAGTCCGCCACCGTGCTGGACCATGCGGGCGCCGTCGCCGGTGCCGCCGTGGTCGCGGATACGACCGAGACACCGCTTTCGCTCATGCATGACGCCATGACGCTGGTCGGTGAGCTGCGCCGCGCGCCCGAGCTTGCCGCGGCGCCGGTCGCCGCGCTCACCCGCGACGGATTGCTGGCCCGCGCGCTCCACGCCGAGCCCGAGCGCTCGATCGCCGTCATGCCCAACAACGAGGAGGCGACCGTCGAAGTCTGGCCTTCGCTCGACCACGCCGCCGCAGCGTTTGAGGCTGCGACCAGCGCAGATGCCGCAGGCGAGACTGCAGATGCCGACAATGCCAATGATGAAGGCAGGACCGCCCCCACCATGCCCGAGCCTGCCGCCATGCTCGACCTGGGCGACGGCAAGCCGCTGCCCGTGCTCATCCCCGAGTCGGAGCAGTTCGCCAACCGCCTGCGCAAGAATGCCCGCCTGCGGCGCAAGTGGGCAAAGCGCGAGGGCGTGAGTTGCTACCGCGTCTACGATGCCGACCTGCCCGATTACTCCGCCGCCATCGACCTGTACGAGGGCTGTCCGCAGACGCCGGGCCGCTGGCTCGTCATCGCCGAATACGCCGCGCCCAAGACCATCGACCCCGCGCTTGCCCAGGCCCGCATGCTCGACATCTTGACCATCGCGCCGCGCATCCTAGATGTTCCCGCCGAGCATGTGCACGCCAAGGCCCGCATGCGTTCGCGCGGCGGCTCGCAGTACGGCAAGCAGGGTGCCGGCAAGGGTGGATCGGGCGAGCGCGCCAATATCGCACGCCGTCGTCTACCGCTCATCGAGGAGGGCGGCCTTACCTTTGCCGTCAACTTTGACGACTATCTGGATGTGGGCATCTTCCTGGACCACCGCGTCACCCGCAACCTGGTGCGCGAACACGCCAAACAGGCGCGCCGCTTCCTCAACCTGTTCGCCTATACCGGCACCGCCACCTGCTACGCGGCAGACGGCGGCGTAGAGGAGACCGTGACGGTCGACCTCTCCAACACCTATCTGGACTGGGCCGAGCGCAACATGCGCCAAAACGGCTTTGTGGGACCGCAGCATCACTTTGTGCGCGACGACGTGCTCGCCTGGATTCGTGACCAGCGCCAGACGCGCAACCGCTGGGACCTGATCTTTGTCGACCCGCCCACGTTCTCGAACTCGTCCAAGATGGGCCGTCGCACCTGGGATGTTCAGCGCGACCATGTTGAGCTGTTGGCCGGCGTATCGCGCCTGCTCGCGCAGGGCGGCCATGCCATCTTTAGCTGCAACCTGCGTGGCTTCCGCCCCGAGACGCGCAAGCTCGCCCGCGCGGGCGTGGTGTTGGAGGACATTACGGCGCAGACCATCCCCGAGGACTTCGCACGCAACCAGAAGGTGCACCACTGCTATATCGTGCGCCGCCTGCCCATCGAGGACGCCATGGCCGAGGTCGGCTTTAGCGCCGAGGAAATTGCCGAGCGCGTCGAGGAACTGCGCAACCCCGAGGCCCGCAAGCCCCGTGTGACAGTACCCGCGCACGCGCAGGCCGGCAACGGCAAGTCCAACTTTGCCGGCAAACCCTCCCCCGCCGGCAAGCCCAAAAAGAAGAAGTTCTACGCCAGCAAGCCCAAGGGCAAATAACAAAGTTGCGGTGGAATACGGACTGTTTTGCCTGGAATTAGGCAAATTTAGACCGTATTTCACCGCAACTCATATTGGGATGGTGGTTGGCGATCTAGCCTTGGATGACTAGGCGGTAGCCAATGCCCACGTGCGTTTGGATATAGCGCGGATGCGCGGGGTCGGACTCGATCTTCTTACGCAACGTGCCCATAAAGACGCGCAGGCTCGCCAGATCGCTCTTGGTCGCCGTACCCCAAATCTCGTGCAATATAAACTGGTGCGTCAGCACCTTGTCGGCGTTGTGTGCCAGCAAGCAGAGCAACTTGTACTCGATCGGCGTCAGGTGCAGCTCCTCGCCATCCATCGTGGCGATGCCGGCGTCAAAATCGATATGCAGCTCACCGGTATCGAACGAGCCCTCGGAGGCAACACCGCCCGTTTGCGCATACGAAAGGCGCCTGAGCGTCGTGCGAATGCGCGCGAGCAGCTCTTCGACCGAAAACGGCTTGGTCAGGTAGTCGTCGGCACCGGCATCGAGTGCGCGGATCTTGTCCGCGTCTTCGCTGCGCGCCGAGACCACAATGATCGGCATGCCCGACCATGCGCGCACCGACTCCACCACCTTGACGCCATCCATATCGGGTAGGCCCAGATCGAGCAGCACAATGCTCGGTGCCTGCGACGAGGCGGCGGCGATGGCGGCATGGGCGGTCTCCACAGCCATATGACGCAGGCCGTGCGCCTCGAGCGCGGCAACGATAAGGTTGCGAACGGCAGGATCGTCCTCAACGACCAAGATGAGCGGTTTTACGGCAGAGTTCGGCACGGCGCTACTCCTTATCAAACGAAACATCGGCGACGGGAAGCTCAATCGTAAAGACCGAGCCCTGCGGGTCCGCCGCGGCAACCTCTATGCTACCGCCATGCGCCAACGCAATGGAGCGGCAGAGCGAAAGACCCAAGCCCACGCTGCGATGGCTGTCGGCAAGACCGTGGTTGGCGGTGTAGAACGATTCAAAGATTCGCTCGCGGTCCTCGGGCGCAATGCCCGGCCCGTCATCGGCCACCGAGCACGTCACGTGCCCATCGTCGACGCCAATCGAAATCACGATATGCGAACCCGCGGGCGTATACGTGATGGCGTTGTTCACCAGATTCACCACGAGCTGTACCATCAGACGCGCGTCGACGTTAACGAGCGCCGGCTCATCGCACGCCACCACCTTAAGGTCGTGCTCGCGCACGGCCGGACTTACGTGGCGCAGCGCCTCCTCGACGATATCGTCCATGAGCTCGAGCGTAGTCGACAGATGCATTCCGCCGCCCTCGAGCTTGGTGATGGCAAGCAGGTTCTCGACGGTGGCGTTGAGCCATTGCGCGTCCGAGCGAATGGACAGGAGCATGCCGCGGCGCGTCTGGTCGTCGAGCTCGGCGGTGCCGGTCGAGCCCTGGTCGAGCAGTACGTCGGCATTGCCCGAAATGCTGGTAAGCGGCGTACGCAGATCGTGCGAAATGGAGCGCAGCAGGTTGGCGCGCAACTGCTCGTTTTTGGCAAGCACCGCCGCCTCTTCGCGGGCCTCCATGGCGCGGGCGCGATCGAGTGCCAGCTCGCCTTCGCTCACGATGGCATCGGCAAGTGTCCGCTCCTCGTGCGTCAGCACGTTGGGCTCGGCAACGATAGCCAGCACGCCCACAACCGAGGCGGGGTCGCCCGAGCGCACGAATCCGTCGCCCGTGCGAACCGTCAGGTAGATGCCATAAAACGCCGAGCCGCCATAGGTGGCATCGAGCGGCGTTCCCACATAGGCAGACGCCGAGAGCCGCGGCGGCATCTGGGGCGCCAGTTCGTGAAGCGGCGCGGCATCGCCCACGGCCGTGTACGTCGTACGCGGCAGCAAGTCATCGTCTTCGGCGTCGGCGCTGTACCACACGACCGGACAGCCCGAAAGACGCGCCAGCTGCGTTGCCATGGCATGCACAATCTGCTGCTGATCGGCACACCGCTGCAACATGCGGTTGGTCTCGAGCACCATATGCGTGCGACGGTCGCTGGCGGCAGCCTGTGCCAAGGCGCGGCGCAGGGCCAACGCAATCGAGCTCGACACGAGCGAGACCACGAACATGATGAAGAACATGCCGGGATAGACGCGGTCGATAAACGACAGCGAGTAGCGCGGGTCGACAAACAAGAAGTTGTAGAGCGCCACAGCGGCAGCCGAACTCAGCAGGCAATACAGGCGGCTCCAGGTAAAGAATGCGCACAGCTGCACGGCGAACACATAGACGATCATGATGCTCGGCGCGAGACCCGGATGGTCGAGCAGCGCGCCCACAATCGTCGCCGCGACCAGCAGCCCCACCGATACGCAGGCGTCATACAGAGGAGTGCGGCGCGTCAGCGTTGTGCGCCGCCACCAAAAGCTATCGGCAAAATCGCCGTCCGTACGGACGTCCATCAGCGCCCCGCCCCTCTCTCAAAAACAAAAACCACCACAAAGGGGACAGGCACCTTTGTGGTGGTTTTCCCTTGTGGTGGTTCTAAGTGTAAAGCCTTCTACGACCGACAGTCGTTAGACAAACAGCACGTGCGCGAGCAGGGCGCACACGCACACCGCTCCAAATACCAATGCCACGATCGAAATCACGCGATCGACCATGTCCATGTTGGCCCGATTCGTAAAGAACCGATCTTCGGCGGCGTCGATACCCGCCTCGCGGACGTCAAGTGTCCTTGCATCCATGTTTACCTCCCCGGCTCTAGTTTTGCCCATCGATAATCAACTCCGTGTAGTCTCCGTCGACTACGGGCGCTCGTTGGGGGCCAGGCGCTGCATCTTGCTCACAGCCTTAAACTTGGTGAACAGCGGCACGTACTCAAAGCTCACGTTGGAGTTCTCCAGGCCGTACCAGCGCGCAGGCGTGCCGGCGGCGCGGCGGATGATGTACTTGAGCGTAATGGCCGTACGCTCGCTCGGCTCCACGTCGCTTTCGGGCGCCAGCAGCTTACGGATCATGACGAACTTGAACGTGCCGATGTTGCCCGGATCCTTGTAGACCGAGTAGTCATGCGTCTGCGCCGGCAGCTCGCCGGTGGCAGCCAGATCCTGAACGACCTGACGCAGGTAGGCATTGACGCGCTGGTTGATCTTGTAGCCCAGGTACAGATGCACGCGGAACACGTAGTCGGTGCCAAACGTCTCGACCGAATAGGCAAAGGTATGCGGCTCGTCCATGGTCTCGACATTCACGAACCACCAGGCGCGAGCGCGCTTGGGATGCTTGTCCAAGATCGAGTAGACGATATCACGGTCGATGTAGTCGGTATGGGTGTCCTTGGTCAGGTACACGATGTTGTCGCTCATGCGCTCGTAGCGATCGTCGTCGCGCAGGCGCTTGAGCTGCGGCAGGTAGCTACGCAGCGGCAGCAGCGTAAACTGGCGCTGCTCGACCGCCGTGCCGTTGTACCAGCACACCATAATGCCCATGATGAGTGCAGCCATGAGGATGGTGAAGTAGCCGCCGTGGAAGAACTTGGTGAGTGAGCTCACGAAGAAGAAGCCTTCGAGCAAAAGGAAGAAGGCCGCGAAGATCCACGGAGCAACCTTGAGCTTGCGCTCCTCGTGCAGGTAGAAGAAGAGCAGCAGCGTGGTGCACATCATAGTCAGCGTAATGGCAAGGCCGTAGGCGGCTTCCATATGCGCCGAGTTCTGGAACAGCAGCACCACGATGACGCAGCCCACGAGCATGACGTTGTTGACCATGGGGATGTAGAGCTGGCCCTTGGTCTCGGCAGGGTAGAAGACCTGCATGTGCGGCATGAGGTCCAGGCGACTGGCCTCGGACACCAGCGAAAACGCGCCGGTAATGAGCGCCTGCGAGGCAATGATGGCCGCGACGGTGGAAAGGCCGACGGCAAACGGGCGCAAGCCCGGGGCGAGCATCTGGTAGAACGGGTTAAGGTCGGCAATGCCCATGAGCTCGGGGTTGGCAGCGTTGTTGATAAGCCAAGCGCCCTGGCCCATATAGGACAGCAGCAAGCAGCACTTAACGAACGGCCAGGTGGCGTAAATGTTGCCGCGACCCACATGGCCCATGTCGGAGTAGAGCGCCTCGGCACCGGTGGTGGCGAGGAAGCAGCTGCCCAGAATCATGATGCCCGCGTGGTTGTTGGGGCTCAGCAAAAAGGCGATGCCGCGCACCGGGTTGAGGCACAGCAGCACGGCGGGGTGCTGAAAGACAAAGAACAGACCCGTGCCGCCCAGGAACAGGAACCACAGCGTCATGATGGGGCCAAAGGCGTGACCGATCTTGGCCGTACCGATGCGCTGTACCAAGAAGAGCACGATGATGATGGCGAGCGTGATGGCGACGACGCGGCCCTGGTCATCGCCCAGCACGGCATGGACCGCTGGGATGGTGCGCAGGCCCTCGATGGCCGTGGTAACGGTAACGGCCGGCGTCAGGATGCCGTCGGCGAGCAGTGCGGCGCCACCCAGCATGGCGGGGATGATAAGCCACTTGCCGCAGCGCTTGACCAGGCTGTACAGGGCAAAGATGCCGCCCTCACCATGGTTATCGGCGCGCAGCGAGATGAGCACATACTTGATGGTGGTCAGCAGCGTGACCGTCCACACGACAAGGGAGAGCGCGCCGAGCACGAACTCCTCCGTCACGCTTCCGATGCCGCCGTTGCCGGCAACGAGCGCCTTGGTTACATACATAGGGCTGGTGCCGATATCGCCGTACACCACGCCCAGCGTGACGAGCATCGCCGAGATGCTCACAGGAATCGCAGCGTGCGAGGCTGCCTCCTTGACCTTTTGTTCCATAAGCCGGTTTCCTCCCAACTTTAATGTTCGAAGGGATTATAGGCAATCGGCCCATGTTTTAATGCACCGTTTTCCCAGCTAGATAAACATTTATACGGCCTTTATGCCATCGCGCGATATGGAATGTGACAAAGGGACTGTCCCTTTGTCACATTCGTCATTTTCCGAGCCAGTTTTTGAACCACCACTCCATGGAGCGGCTCATCTCGGCCATAAAGGGGCTCGTGTGCTTGCGGGTGTAGATATCCACCACGCGCTCGCCCACCTCGCGGGCATGCGGGCGAAACATCGTGTCCATCTCGGCCACCTGCGCGTCCATGGTCGCGGCATCCGCACGGCAGTAGCGCTCCTCGTGTACCAGGTTCACCACGGGATGCGCAATGGCCGGGCGCTCCTTACGGGGCGTGCCGATGATGAGCATCGACAGCGGCATGGTATAGGGCGGCAGATCGAGCAGCTCGGCGACTTCCTCGGCATTCTCGACGATATCACCGATGTAGCAGCTCCCCAGCCCCAGGGCCTCGGCGGCAACCACGGCGTTTTGCGCAGCGATCACGGCGTCCTGGGCCGCGATGGCAAAGTCGCCCAAACCCGGCGCGCGGCGGGGCGCCTTGCCCGTGCGCTCGACAAACTCGGGCTCAAAGCAGCCCACGTGCTCAAACAGATCAATCCACTTGGCATAATCGACCACAAATATAAGTGCCCAGGGCGCCTTGGCGATCATGGGCTGGTGATCGCACAGGTCGGCCAGACGGTCCAGCGTAGCCTGCTCGCGAATGCTCACGATGGAATACATCATCATGGCGCCCGCCGACGGCGCGCGACTCGCCGCATGCAGAATCGCCGCCCGCTGCTCGTCGGTCACCGCCACGGGACGGTCACTGTCATCGCGCGCAAAAGCGCGCGTGGACGAGCGATGCTCCAAGATGTCCAGCACCGGATTGCCCGTAGTCTCGACCGGATAGCCGCATATATCGACCGCCGCTCCGTCGCCGTCCATGTCCGCCTTGCAAACCTGCTCGCTCATCGCCCTGCCCTCGCCATTTCTTTAAGAAGCCTTTACGTTTCCGTGTAATTCCCGTCCATTATCGCGCAGGTCGCCACTACATTGCGCCACACCGCCACACGTGCGCGTTAATATGGCTGGTTGTTGTGCGCAGCCTCCAATTGCAGCGCATATCTTGGTAACAATCGGGTAAACCCCCGCTTTCGTAGGTTTTAGTTTGTGAGGAGTCTCAGCATGTTCGCTGCCGCCATCTCGCTCGTCGGTCTTGCGGCGACCGTCTACCTTGTCTTGCGCGAGGCAAAGGCCATTCGCGCACAGTCGGGCACCGTCACCAAGGGCGCCTTCGCCTGGAGCGTCGCCTTCGGTCTGTTCCAGCTCTTTTTGACCGTCTGGGGCGCTATTGGTCTCGTCGCGCAAAACGAGCCGCTCGCCTTTGTGATGCTCATCCTGACCAATGCCATTCTCACCGGTTGCGCTTGGGCCAGCATCGCCCGCGACCGCATCGCCCCGCGCGTCTTTGCGTTCGCCAAGCCCGACGCCCCCGCCCCCACCGGCAAGCTCGCCCGCCTGCGCGGCGCCTTTGTGGGCAAACCGCTCGTCGCCGCCGTCCTGTGCCTGCTGCTCGCCGGCGTTTTTGCGCTGCTGGGCATGGAGGTCTCGTCCAACCACGACTTTACCTGGGTCTACCCCCTATGCATCCTGCTCGAGTGGGCCATCATCACCGTGCTCATGACCGGCCTGTTCTTCCTGTTCCAGCGCCACGGCGCAGCTCCCGCGGTCCTGGCCTTTGCCCTCTTTGTCCTGGGCATTGCCGAGTTCTTTGTCATCACGTTTAAATCCATGCCCATCCAGCCGGGCGACCTTTCGGCCATCTCCACCGCCGCCGCAGTCGCCGGCACCGGCTACACCTTCTCGATCTCGCTGTTCTGCGTGCTATCCATGGGCTTTACCGCCATCGCCATGCTGCTGTGCGAGTACGCCGGCCTGGTCGCGCCGCACCGTCAGAAGGGCGCCGCCAACGCCAAGCGCATGCTGCTCACCAACCTGCTCGTGGCGGTGCTGTGCCTGGGCGGCGTGACCGCGCATGTCACGCTCATCGACTACTACAATACCCTCGGCATCACCGTCTACACCTGGCGTCCGCTCGAGAGCTACTGGCGCGAGGGCTACCTGCCTGCCTTTATTAGCGCGGCACAGTCCATCAAGCCGCCCAAACCCGCCGACTATTCTGTCGATGACGCCAAGGCCACGCTCAAAAAGTACGCCAAGGCCTACGACAAGTCCGATGCCGCCAAGAGTGACGAGCGCACCGCCGCAAAGGAGCAGTTCGACAGTGAGAAGCCCACGGTCATCGCCATCATGAACGAGACGTTCTCGGATCTGTCGATCTACCAGAACATGCGTGCCGGCTACGAGGGCCCGCAGTACTTTAAGAACCTGTCCAACTGCCTCAGCCGCGGCAAGCTCTACGTGAGCGCCTACGGCGGCGGCACAGCCAATACCGAGTTTGAGTTTATGACCGGCAACTCCATGGCCAACCTGGGCTCGGGCGTGTACCCCTACACCATCTACAACATGGAGACGACCGGGAACCTGGCAGAGCAGTTCAAATCGCTCGGCTATTCCACCACGGCCATGCACCCCAACCACGCGACCAACTGGAACCGCGAGAACGTCTACAAGGACTTTGGCTTTGACCAGTTCCTGTCCATCAACGATTTCCAGGGAGCCGACACCCTGCGCGGCATGGTGACCGACCAGGCGACCTACGACAAGATTCTGGAGCTGCTCGACCAGAACGCCGATCCTCAGTTTATCTTCGACGTGACCATGCAGAACCACTCGGGCTACGATACGGGTCTGCTGCCGGTCGACAAGCAGATGCATCTCAACATCGACACGACTGACCTGGACACCAAGACCGTCGAGGACGGCACGCTCTCCGATGTCGACGAGTATGTCTCGTGCATTGAGCAGTCCGACCAGGCGCTTCGCTACTTCCTCAACGCCCTGAGCAAGCTCGACCGCAAGGTTGTCGTGGTGTTCTGGGGCGACCACCAGCCGTTCTTCCCGTCCAAGTTCAATGACAAGTGGTTTACCGGCGAGGACGACGCCACCCACCAGGAGCGTTTGTGGCAGACCGACTACATCATCTGGGCCAACTACGACGTTGCCGGCTGCGACCAGACGAGCGAGGTCGACGACTTGTCCACCAACTACCTGTCCACGCAGCTTATGCAGCTGATCGGCGCCCCGCTGACCGACTACCAGAAAGCGCACATGACGCTGCGCGAGTCGCTGCCCGCCATCAACTCGGTGGGCTATGAGGACGCCAGCCTGCGCTGGGCGCTCTCCTCCAACGTCACCGGTGACGACGCCGCCGCAGCAGCCGCCACCAAGGCGCGCGAGGATTACGCCAAGATGCAGTACTACGAGATGTTCCGCGACGGCAAGAACGTCTATACGGAGCACTTCCAGACCGAGGCCAACGAGACCGACCCCAACCTGGCACCGGGTACGACCAAGATCAAGTAGCGACCAGCTGCGAGTTCATAACTGAAACGTCTGTCCGGGCGGAGGCATATAAGGTTCCCTGCTCGGACAGTCCTGCGCAAGACGAAGGCCACGTTATGTGGCCTTCTTTGTTTGCGGAAAGTGTGTCCCGGAATTCTTGTCTGGAATGGGATGCAGTTTCCGCTTGGGACCCGATTGGGAAAGTGTGTCCCACTATTCAGCTGGATTCCGGGATGTATTTTCCGGTTGAGGCTCGTTGGGAAAGTGCGTCCCACTTTGGGGGCTGATTCTGAGACGTGGTTTCCGGTTGGCTCTCATTGGGAAAGTTCATCCCATTTCTCGGCCTAATTATGGGACGCAGTTTCCCATTGAGGACCCTTTGGGAAAGTGCGTCCCGGTCTGGGCGCTCAAACTGGGATGGATTTTCCGGATGAGGGCTTGACGGAAAATGTGTCCCGTTCCGGGCGCTAATTGTGGGATGCAGTTTCCGCTTGCGGAGTCTCCACTCAACAGAAAACCCGGGTGGCCTGTTTTTTGGCTACCCGGGTTTTTGGGTTGTCGATATGTTCGACTGGCTACTAGTGGGTCTTGCGGCGCTTGATCAGCATGATGAGGGCTATCACTACGAGCGTCGCTCCCGCCGCTGCTGCGGTGGCGACTAGGGCGAATGTTTGGTCGCCGGTGTTTGCGAGGTTCTTCGCTGTGGTCGTAGTCTTGACCTTGGTGTCGGTCTTAGCTCCGTTGTCGGACTTGGGCTTGTCCGGGTTCGTCGGGGTCTCAGGAGTCTCGGGGTCCTTTGAGCCTTCGGAATCGGTTGGGCCGGCGGTGTTTACCAGCGTATGGTCCAGGAACTTCTTGGCGCCCGCACTTGCCTGTGAGAACAGGCGGCGCGTGCGGATCGGGGTGGCGTTCACCGTTGTGGGCGCCGTCTCCTCGGCCTCGATATTCACGAGCGTCGTGCCGGTGTCGAGGCCCACGTCGTTGTATCCCACGTGGCAGTAATACTGCGCACCGTCATCGTCTGCGGTCAGGTCAATCTCGAGCTTTGAGGCCGTTCCAGCCGCGAGGTTGCCATCGGCACCGACGAGCTGGAACTCAGTCTCGCCACGGCCCTTGCGGTACCAGGTATACGACGGTGCCAGCTCCGTTTCACTTCCGTCGGCATTGCGCTGCGTCACATGGCCAATCGCCGAGAGCGTCAGCTTGTCTCCCTCCGCGCACTCGACCGAAGAGACATACTCGAGGGCCGACCTCTCCGCTGTATCCGCCGCAGGTCCGCTCACGGTCATCGTCACGCCATCGGGCATGGTCTTGACCGTGATGATTGCCGAGCGAATACCTGTTTCGGTCGTGGATCCATTCTTAACGGCGGCGATGGCGAATCGATACTCCGTATTGGGCTGCAGCCCATCCCACTTGAGCGAGGTCTGCGTGTTGTCGGCAATCTTCCAGCTATTGACGACCGCATCCGCCGCATTGCTCTGCAGCATGCCCACGCCGTAGCTAAAGCCACTCTTGTTTGCGAGTACATCGTCCCAGCTAAACGTAACGCTGGTCGAATCGACGGCGTTTGCCGTAAAGCCCGTCACGGCCGGCGCGTCGGGCATCTCGACGTCCTTAACGTCATAGCCCACGATCCAGAACTGGTCGGTGTCCTTGGTGCCGAGCTTGTCGCCCGAGTCTGCCTCGAACTTGTCGACATCCACCGCGTTGACGCCCAGACGCCACACAAAACCGTACTTGCCCTGCGCGGCCTCGGGCAGGTTGTCGACGGTGCCGCCGTATTCGGTCGATTCACTCGAGGAGTTACCCGTAGTAAAGCCTGCGTTGGCACCAAAGCACAGGCCGCCAAACAACTCGTGCTTTGCGAGCTTCGCGCCCATGACAACGCTGCCGTTCAGCGTCAAGCCGAGCTCGAGCTCCTGCTCCTTGCCCTCCTCGACTTCGATGGTCTGCTCAATGCTCGCCCCCGACTGCGCGACGGCGCCGTTAAACCCATCGTGCGTGTAGGCGCGCGTTACGCCAGGCTTGCCCAGGCCAAAGGAATCCCCAACGGGAGTCTCGCCGTTGAGCGTCGTTTGATAGGTTCCGGGTTCTCCCGACCGGTTGGTCAAAAAGTAGCTGAGCGGCGTCATATTGTGCTGTTTGGCAATGCGGTCATAGGCCTCGACATTAACGACCGAGGTCTGCGCGCCGAGCGACACGGGCGCCGCCATCACGCCCTTGCCACCAGTTTCCTCATTTTCGATCTCATACTCGTAATAGACCATCGGAATCGTGTAGAGCACGGCCTTGTCACCCTCGCCGGCATGCGACTCATAGCTTACGCTTGCGCTGACCGTGCGCTCGCTCCGGTAGTCATAGCATCCCTCGGCGGCAAAATCGACTGAAGCATTCATCGCGACCAGGGGCGGACCGGTCTGCACCTCGACGGCAACGCCCAACTCGGCGCCAATGGTATAGCCCTGGGATGTCCCCGTGCCCTTTTCCTCTCCGTATGACGTGCCGCCCAACACCAGATAGCCGTATGCCTGCTCCAGATCCTCAACATAGGGCGCATCCTGCAGCACGGCAAGCACGCGCGGGTTGGTATAGACCTTGTAGCGGTCCTTGTACGTGATCTTGACGCTGTCGTTGTCGACATCGGGCAGCGCGAGCGAGATAAATGTGCCGTAGGTAGTGCCGCGACGGTTGCTCTCGCTAATCACCTGCTCCTCGCCGCGGCGCACCTTTCCGTTCTCGTCGAGCGAAAAATGCGAGGCGGTCATCCAATAGTAGTCATCGTTCTTGCGCAGGTCCTCGTCGCGGTGCTTGCCCACCACAGCGATAAAGCTCTCGTTATAGCGGTCCGAACCCGAGACGCTGCCCGCCTTGACGTCGCTGATCCACACCTGCTCTATACCCTTGTGGTCATGCTTGTTGCTGCTGTTGTATTGCTGACCGCTCATGCTCATGGTTCCGACCATGGACCCCAAGCCCTGAGCCCCGCTCTGTGCCGTGTTGCAGGCAAAGTCGCGGAACACATCGCCGCCCACGAGCACCTCGTCGACCGCCAGCTGCTCGGACAGGCCGTCAAGGTTGGCAGTGGCAAGGGCAATAGGCGCCAAGGTGCACGGATAGCGCTTATCCTGAGCGCTATCCTTCCATGCGCTGTTGGGCACATGCATCAGCCCATAGGAGGCGAGGAGCCCGTCTCTGTATTCCTTGCAATCGGAAAGCTTGAACTCGCCAGACTCCGAGTCAAAATACGCGTAGCGGTACAGCGCGCCGTACAGCCCCTTGCTGCCGTCAGAAGCGCCGTAATCAAAAGCGCTGCGTTGCCAGTCATAGCCCGCAAGAATAAGGCCCGTGACGGTTTCACCCGTCTTCTTTCCTTCTTCATCGTAGGCGGCAAACGTGCCGAACGTCGCATTCGCAGCGACCATGGTCTTGCCGTTCGCGGAGAGGGAGATTGCGCCCGCGTCGCCCAGAGCATCGACATGGACGAGCGCACCCTTGGATGCATCCCACGAAAACAGCTCGCAATGCGTCGACTTATCAATATTCTTCTTGCCGTAGGGTGCCGAGACCACGATGGCGAGGTCATCGCAAAAATCGCGATCGAGGTCGCCGGCCGCTAGCGAAACGACAGGAGCTGACTGAAGCTGCGTCCAGGAGTCGTTCCCGCCCTTGTTGTGCGTGGTGTAGTCCGCGGCGTTACCGGCATCGATCTTGACGACGCTTTGCTTCCAGTTGCCGCCCTCCAAGTCATACATGTCGACTACAGCCTTGCGCACGCCGTTCTCGTCGACATAGCAGCCCGCGTAGACAAAAAGCTCGTCGACGCCGTCGCCATCGACATCGCCCGCCTCGACATCAAAGACGGCGTCGTGCTCTTGCAGGTAACCGGCATCCAGGTACTTAAAACGGCCTTCGTACATCATATTAGTGTTGACCGTCACCGGCAGGTGTGTGTCGAGAGTGCGCGTACGCCCGTTGCTAAACGAGTAGAGGACCAGCTCAACCTTTCCGGCGTATGACTTGCCGTCAATCGTCGTGGAGGAACTGTCGCCGTAGGCACGGAGCTCGGCAACGCGGCTCTTTTTGCCCGTGCTGGCGTCGCTGCAGAACTCAACACTCGTGGCGTGAATGCCCGAGAAACCGTTGTTGTCGTTGGCGAGTACTGTTGAGGACTCATTGTTGCTTAGGTACGACCAGGTGCCGCCACCGTAGTCGCTATGCTTGTAGAGATCGCTGTTCGTATCGAAGTTGTTGACGTTTTGCCAGAACTTTGCGGCGCCCCACACACTTCCATAGCCATCGGTGAGTTTGCTGCTGCCGCCAATGTCACCGCGCTCGACGTTCTCGAGCTTGTCGCGCAGAGTGTAGCGATTGCCATGGCTACCGTTAGCTGCCATATAGACCTCGCTGCGCGTGGCAAACGTCGTGGGGGTATCAGTGGAATAGGGGCCAACGGTATCGGCCGGAATGTCCTCGCTCGTGCCCAGACCCAGGGCTTGATAATCCTGCTCGGTCATATCGGTGATTGCGGGCGCGTCTGCCGCCTGGGCAACCTGGGGCGTGGCCGTGAAGCAGGCGACGCTCGTGGCGATCAACGCAGCAAGCGCCGCCGTCCCAACAAGCGGGATTTTCGACAGTCTACGGATACGGGGGTGTGGAACGTACATGAGGGACCTCGCTTTATTCGAGTGGAGTGGACTCATCTTTTGCAAATGATACGTCCGATGCCCGATATCACGTGTCTCATTTTCGCCAACGGCGTGTCTCATTTTTGAGAATCCGAGATGCCGCGGAAATCTTATCCCAGCTCAAAGGCCATTTCTGGGATGTATTTTCCGTCGAGTGCCTCATCGGGAAACTGCATCCCATTTCAAGCGTCGATTCTGGGACGCACTTTCCCCTTAGACCCTCAACCGGAAACCGCATCCCACTTTGAGCGCAAATTCCGGGATGCATTTTCCGCTTGAGCCTCATTGGGAAACGGCGTCCCACTTTGAGGGCTGATTGTGGGATGCACTTTCCGCAAAGCACCTCAACGGGAAACTACGTCCCATTCCAAAGGCAAATTCCGGGACGCATTTTTCGAAAGCCTGCCCATCCGGAAAGCCCGTCCCACTTTGGACGCATCCGGGCACGGAACCATCGACCTATCAGGCCTCCCATCAATAAAGAGGCGTCCTTCCGGACGGCGGAGCACGAAGTTCATCGCGAGTTCCGCACGCAAAGAAGGCCACTTAATGTGGCCTTCGTCTTGCGCAGGACTGTAGAGCAGGGAACTTCGTGCCCCGACGCCCGGGAGGACGTTTCATTTAGAAAGATGGACCGACCGCCGTCAGCGATGGGAGCTACTCCCCCAGCACGGCCTTCTTGGCCGCCGCCGCCATGTTATCCATATCTTCCTTGGTGGGATGGTCCTTCGCGGCAACCCAGTTGTCGAGCAGCATCTTAAATCGGGCGTTGTCGGGATCTTGTTCGAGCATTGCCTCATAGCGCTGCTTAACCGCGGGACCCATCTTGCCCTGGCACATCGCCCAGCCCGCAAGCTCGGCATCCTCGGCCAGATTGGAAGTTACGCGGTCGACAATCTGCTGGTAATAGCTCTGGTCGGCCCCAAAGCCGCAGGTGCCAAACAGGAACACGCGCTTGCCGTGCAAGGCAGAGAGCAACGCCGCGACCGAAGGCGTGCACGCGCCCTTGTCGCACCAAAAACCGACGAGCACCGTGTCGGCCGCGCAGGCGCCCTGCGCCTCGAGCGCAACCTGATCTGCATCCGCATCGTCGCTCAACGCCGCGGCATGGACAAACTCAACGCCCGCAGCCTGCAGAGCGCGCTTGATCGCGCCCGAAACCATCCTGGTATTACCGCTCTTGCTGTTAACCACCAAAGAGCACGTCATAGTCACGTTGCCTCGTTTCCCCCAAAATTAAAGCCACTAATGCAATTTATTAGATGAATATCTTAGTACTAACGTGACAGATGTAAACCACCGTCTGTCGATTGATTGATTTGCCCCACGGGCTTCCTCACTGGGCGAATTGGCTGCGGTAGAGCTCGGCGTAGAAGCCGCCTGCCGCGAGCAGTTCATCGTGCGTGCCGCGCTCGATAATCTCGCCATCGCGCATTACCAGGATGCAATCGGCGTTGCGAATCGTCGACAGGCGGTGTGCCACGACAAAGCTCGTGCGGCCGGCCATGAGCTCGTCGAATGCCGCCTGCACCTGCAGCTCGGTACGCGTATCGATGCTCGACGTTGCCTCGTCCAGCAGCAGAATCGCCGGATCGGTGAGCATGACGCGCGCGATGCACAGCAACTGTTTTTGACCCTGGCTAAACGTGCCGCCGTCCTCGCCGATCACCGTATCGTAGCCGCCTGGCAGCTGCACGATAAACTTGTGCGCATGAGCGCGCTTGGCGGCCTCGACAATCTGCTCGCGCGTGGCATCGGGGCAACCGTAGGCAATGTTTTCGGCCACCGTGCCCTCGAACAGCCAGGTGTCCTGCAGCACCATGCCAAAGGCGCGGCGCAGGCTCGCACGCGTGTAGTCACGCGAGGAGCGACCATCGACCGCGATGCGCCCAGCATCGATATCGTAAAAGCGCAGCAGCAGGTTGATGAGCGTCGTCTTGCCACAGCCCGTGGGGCCGACGAGGGCAAAGCGCGTACCGGGCTTGGCATCGATGCAGATATCCTGCAGCAGTTTGCGGTCGGGCACATAGCTAAAGTCCACGTGTTCAAAGGTCACCTCGCCCTGCGGGGCGGCAAGCTCCACGGCATCCGCCGCGTCGGGCTCCTGCTCGCGCGCATCGAGCAACGCGAACATGCGGCGCGCCGAGGCGTACGCGGTCTGGATTTGCGTGATGACGTTCGTGACCTCGTTGAACGGCTTAGTGTACTGGTTAGCGTAGGACAGGAAGATCTGCACGCCGCCCACCGTGAGCGCCGCAGGCACGCCCGTGATCACGCCCGCGCAGCCGATCACGGCGACCACGGCGTAGATGATGTTATTGATAAAGCGCGTGCCGGGGTTAGAAAGCGAACCCATAAACTGCGCGCGCTCGCCCGCCGTATAGAGCTCGGCGTTGAGGACATCGAAGCGCTGTTGAGCGTGCGGGCCGTAGGCGAAGGCGTCCACGAGCTTTTGCTCGCCCACGTACTCCTCAATATGACCGCCAAGCTGGCCTTGGATGCGCTGCTGTTCCGTAAAGCTCTTGTTGGAAAGCTTGGCGATGGCGCCGGCTGCAAAGATGGAAAGCGGCGTGACGAGCACCACCACGAGCGTCATGGCCAGGTTAATGGAGAGCATAAACGCGAGCGTGCCCACGATGGTGATGACGCCGGTAAAGAGCTGCGTAAAGCCCTGCAGCAGGCCGTCGCCCACTTGGTCGACGTCGTTGACTACGCGGCTCATAAGGTCGCCATGGGCATGACTGTCGATAAAGCTGAGCGGCATGCGGCTGAGTTTGTCGCTCGCCTCCACGCGCATGTCGCGCACCGTCTCGTAGGACAGACGGTTGACGCAGTAGCCCTGCAGCCACTGGAAGGCCGCCGCGCCCACCACGACAATCGCGAGCTTGGTAACGAGCGGCAGCAGCGCGTCAAAGTCCACCTGCCCGGCGGCAACGATGAGGTCGATGCCCTCGCCAATGAGGATAGGCGTATAGAGTTGCAAGATCACCGAGATGGCGGCACTCACAAACGACGCCGTAAACGAAATGCGATGCGGACGGACGTAGCCCAGCAGGCGGCGAGTTACCGCACTGGCGGGATAGCGCTCGGGATCGCCGGGCTGGCGCGGGCCGTCACCCAAGTCGTTGAGGTTATCGTTGCCGGACACGTTGGCCGTCATCGTGGCGACCGAACCGGAAGAAGTATACGGATTCATTTAGCAGCCCTCCTTTGCGCAAGTGGATGCCGGGGCAGCCGGGACAGACGCGGGGCTTGGGACAGACGCGGGCGTCGCGCTCCCCTGCTGACCCTCAAGCTCCTCGCGACGAAGCTGCGACTGGCAAATCTCGCGATAGAGTTGGCAGCTTGCGTACAGCTCGTCGTGCGTACCCAGGCCCGCGACCGAGCCGTGATCGAGCACGC
Source organism: Collinsella aerofaciens (assembly GCF_009876115.1). Lineage (GTDB taxonomy): Bacteria > Actinomycetota > Coriobacteriia > Coriobacteriales > Coriobacteriaceae > Collinsella > Collinsella aerofaciens_N. The sequence continues at coordinate 82,281 of NZ_WWSY01000006.1, forward strand.
AAATCATGTCGGCATCGCGCACAGTCGAGACGCGCTGGCTCACGATCACCGTGGTCAGCGGGAGCCCGCCCGCGGCGGCACCGCGCGCGCTGCGCTCGCGGATGGCGTGGCGAAGCGCCGCGTCGGTCTTAAAGTCGAGCGCCGAGGCGGAGTCATCCATGATCAGGACCTGCGGAGAGCCCACCAGGGCACGTGCAATGGTCAGGCGCTGGCGCTGACCGCCGCTAAAGTTTTTGCCGCCCGCCTCGACCGGAGCGTCGAGCCCCTGCGGCTTGTTGCGCACGAACTCGCTGGCCTGCGCCATTTCGAGCGCCGCCCACAGCTCCTCATCGGTTGCTGACTCGTCGCGCCAGGTTAGGTTGCTGCGGATCGCGCCGCTCACGAGCGATGCACGCTGCGGTACGGTCGCGACCACGTGGCGCAGCTGGTCGAGCTGCCAGGCGCGCACGTCGGCACCCATTACGCTCACGCTGCCCGCGCCCGTGTCGTACAGGCGCGGGATGAGCGAGACGAGCGTCGACTTACCGCTGCCCGTGCCGCCGATAATGCCGAGCGTTTTGCCCAGCGGCAGCTCCAGGGTCACGTCATTGACGGCATTGGCGGCGCCCGCGCCAAAGGAGAAGCTCGCATGGCTCAAGCTCAGCGCGGGGACCGGAACAGCGTTGCCCATCGCGCTCAGCTCGGGCAGCGCAACCGGCTGGTTGCCCTCGTCGGTGATGCTCGGTTCGCAATTGAGTACCTCGTTGAGGCGCGACGCACTGGCGCTCGCCTTGGTAAAGACCACGACCAGGTTGGCGACATACACGATGGAGGTCAGGGTCTGCGTCATGTAGTTGACGAACGCCATGACCTGGCCCTGCGTGAGCTCACCCACGTTGACCTGGATGCCGCCCACCCACAGGATGGCGCACACGCCCAGGTTCATCACCAAAAACGTGACGGGGTTGAGAATCGACGAGAGCTTGCCCACCGCGATTGCGACACGCGCCTGGTCATCGGCCGCCTGGGCAAAACGCTCACGTTCGTGACCCTCGCGCACAAACGCCCGGACCACGCGGGCGCCCGAAAGCCCCTCGCGGCAAATGAGCGCGATGCGATCGAGCTTTGCCTGCAGCTGCTTGTAATACGGAATGCAGCGCGCCATGACAAACCAAAACACCAGGCCGATGGCGGGCGTGCAAATCAAAAAGATCATGCCGAGCTTAAGGTCGATGGCAAGGGCCGCAATCATGGAGCCCACCGCCAGGAAAGGCCAGCGGATGAGCATACGCACGCCCAGCGCCACGGCGAGCTGCACCTGGTTAACGTCGTTGGTAATGCGCGTGATGAGCGACGGCGTGCCAAAGCGGTCGAGCTCAGCATAGCTCAGCTTGTTGATGTGCTGGTAGAGTGCGCCGCGAATGTCGGTGCCCATGCCCTGCGAGGTGAGCGCCGCCATCTTTTGGCAGACGAGCGTAAACGAGATGCCGATCACGGCCATGGCGGCGAGCACCATGCCGTAGCGGATAACGGCGTTCACGTCGTGTGCGCCGATGCCCTTATCGATCATCTGGGCAATCACCAGCGGCGTCAGCAGGTCAAAGATCACTTCGATCAACTTGCACGCAGGGCCAATCACCATATACCGGCGATACTTACCACCAAAACGCCTGAGCAGCTCAATCATGTATAGGCGCTCCCTATCATCATCTCTATTCAATCTGATTCATGATAGTACGGAGAACCCTGGAGATGCGTAAGCAACTCGTTACAGATGTAAGGGCAACGGTCGCTAGCGCCCAAGGCACGTAGCAGCCGATGTTTTGGCAACGCCAGCGAGTTCCACTAAGCACGGGATTGAATTGTTCAGATAAAAGCGCCTTTGCGGGTGATTTTTGGACGACGGGGCCCGGCCGGCGACGAGGTATTTGGTAGTCGAGCGATCCCGCAGGCGCAGCCGAGGACCAGCGAGACACCAAATACCTCGTCGCCGGCCGGGCCATGTCGCGGCACCAAAAAGCGCCCGTGCGCTCGATGGATTCGGATGCCCGACAGAGGCTCCTTATGGCTGCTTCCTTCCGGACCTGACCAGATTCGGAACATGTCGTCATCCGAACCCATCGAACGCGCTAGGCGCTCGATATATCTTACCCGCTCCCGCCCGATGGGGCAAGGTAGCTAATTTGGAACGGGGCTTTTTGACTACTTTTAGATACGGCCAAGGTCGAAGGCTTGGGCGGCCGCTTCGCCGGCGCAGATGAGATTGGTTGTGGCTTCCTGGGGATCGAGCGCCAGCTCAAGGCCCATGGGCTTGCGGCAGACCGGCAAAACCAGGTCGACGCCCTGCCCATACACCGCATCCAGGTTGTCAGCGCGACCGCCCACGACGGCGACCACCGGCTTGCCATAGCGCTTGGCACGACGGGCCACGCCCACCGGCGCCTTACCGGCAGCGGATTGCTCGTCCATATTGCCCTCGCCCGTTATAACCAGGTCGGCATCGCGCACGCGCTCGTCAAACCCAATCAAATCAAGCACCGTCTCCACGCCCGAGCGCAACTCCGCACCGAGCGCTAGCAGCGCGGCGCCCAGGCCGCCGGCGGCGCCGGCACCGGGCACACCGAGCACCGAGCCAAATGTCCGCACACCCTCGGGCACGCGCAACAACCCCTGAGCCCGTGCCTCGACAATCGCCGTATCGAGCAGGCGACCGTAGCCGACCATCCAGCTGTCGTACCCGCGCAGCGCCTCGGCATCACCCGTCAGCAAACCCTTCTGCCCACCAAACACCGCCAGTGCGCCTCGACGCCCCACGAGCGGATTCTCGACATCGGACAGCACGACGATGCGTGCGCCATTCAGCGCCCGAAGCGCTGGTGCCAAATCGATACTCGCCACGTGTTCAAGGCCTGCGAGACCGGGGGCGATATTGCAGCCACGCTTATCGACAACGTGCGCGCCCAGCGCCTGCAGCATACCGGCGCCACCGTCGTTGGTGGCGCTGCCGCCCAAACCAATATAGATAGTCTTTGCCCCGCCACAAACCGCACGGAGCATCAGCTCACCCACGCCATAGGTCGAAGCCGCAAGCGCCGCCGATTTCGTGCAAGGCGAATACCCAATACCCGCCGCCTCGGCCATCTCAATAACAGCAGATTCGCGCTCGCCGTCCACCAGCATCCGGGCAGACACCCGGTCGCCCAAGGGGCCTGCAGCCTCGCAGGTCGAGAGCTCACCGCCACACGTGGCAACGACATCGAGTGTTCCCTCGCCACCATCCGCCAGCGGCAGCGCGCTTACTTGGGCATCGGGCCACACGCGGCGCACGCCCTCGGCAACGGCCGCCTCCGCCTGCGCACTCGAAACGCTACCCTTAAAGGAATCGATCGCCAACAGCACGCGGCGGGGCCGGCGCTGCACGGGGCCAAAGTCGAGCGCCTCATCGGCAAGATCCCCAACACCCGCAAGCGCCTCGGCGTGGGCGGCATGTGCCTCAAGATCGGCCCCACAATCGCAGCCAGCACCATCGGCGCTACGCAGCCCACTAAAATAGCTGCTCAGCACCGCGCGGCACCCGTCTGCCAGCACGCCGGCGGTCACATTAAACCGATGATTCAGGCGTGGATCGGCATTGAGGTCGTATAGCGACCCCAAAGCGCCCGCTTTAGCATCGGCCGCGCCGTACACGCAGCGCCCCACGCGCGCGTTCACCATAAGCCCCGCGCACATGCAGCAGGGCTCGAGCGTCACGTAGACCGTACAATCGGAAAGGCGCCAACGACCGAGCGACTGCGCGGCGGCGCATAGGGCCGAAAACTCGGCATGCGCCGAAGGATCCTGGTCGAGCTCGCGGCGATTATGCGCCCTCGCGACAATCTCACCCGCGCGCACCACCACGGCACCGATCGGCACCTCGCCCACCGCCGCGGCGGCACGCGCCTCCGCCAGCGCCTCGCGCATGAACTTCTCATCGATTCCGGCGCTCGTCATCGTTCGCCTCCCCTGTTGCAAATCCAAAACGATGCTATCATTACGACTCACGGAGAGATGGCAGAGCGGTTGAATGCGGCGGTCTTGAAAACCGTTGAGCGCGAAAGCGTTCCGGGGGTTCGAATCCCCCTCTCTCCGCCACTCTTAGTGACTCACCGGCGTCATGGTCCGCTCGAACAGCGCATCGACCACGTCGGCGATTTCGGATCGGCGCTCTAGTACGTGGCCCGATTCCCACCACATGGTAAAGAGCCGAATAATGCCGCCGGCGACAAACTCAGACGTCGTCTCGAGCGATACGGGCGCGAGCGCGTCCTCGTCAAGCGCGCTCATCACGCGCCCGCGTATGGAGCGCGCGATGCGGTCGCAAATCATGCTGGTCAGCATACCCGACATACTGCTCGCCAAAATGTTATCCATGAGCTGCTCATGCGCCAAAATCAAATCCATGGCATCGGCGAACACTTCGTGGCGAAGCGCTCGCACGTCCTCGGCGCCCTCAGCGCCATCCGCATCGGCCCGCTTTTGCGGCAGGCCCGACATGAGTTCATCGATATAGAAGGCAAAGTAATCGTTTTTGTCGCGGAAGTGCTTGTAGAACGTCGTCCGACGAATCATAGCGCAGTCGCACAGCATGGCAACCGTCACGTCCTCAAACCGATGCTCTTCGAGCAGCTCAGTAAAGGCCTCGAACAGGGCCCGATAGGTTTTCTTGATGCGAAGGTCCATACGTATCGCCCTCCTCAAGGAAAAGACAGCGCTCACTAATCTGTCGCATATCTTACACCTGTATCGCCCACCCTTGGCGAATGGCCTCACCTTGGTGGAAACATAACGCTTACCGGAAAGTTCGGTATCGCCAAAGGTTGCGGGTATACTAGTAGCGTTACACCAACGGCAGCCGGCGGAAGACGCCGCGGCCATTCGAAACGGAGACATCATGCTTCCCGTCATCATCGGCATCGTTGTTGTCATTGTGATTGCCTGCGCCATCGCCGGCATCTACAACAACATGGTCACCAAGCGTAACCGCATCGATAACGCCTGGCAGAACATCGATACGCAGCTGCAGCGTCGCAACGACCTGATCCCCAACCTGGTCGAGACCGTCAAGGGCTACGCCAAGCACGAGCAGGAGACGCTCTCCGCCGTGATCAGCGCGCGTAACACCGCCGTCAAGGCCACCACGCCCGAAGCCAAGATGGAAGCCGACAACGTGCTGACCGGTGCGCTGCGTCAGCTCTTCGCCGTAGCCGAGGCCTATCCCGATCTTAAGGCAAACACCAACTTTACGCAGCTGCAGGCATCGCTCGAGGATACCGAGAACAAGATTAGCTATGCACGCCAGAGCTACAACGATTGCGTGCTCAGCTACAACAACGCCATTCAGACGTTCCCGGCTGTCATCTTTGCCGGCATCTTCCAGTTTAAGGAGCGCCAGGGCTTCGAGGCCGCCGAAGCAGCCCGCCAGGCCCCGACCGTCAAGTTCTAGTAGTTTGACAGCGCATCCTTAATCGGCCAAATGCATAAACCGCCCCGTCGAATGCATACTTCGACGGGGCGGTTTCCTTTTTCGCGAAGGTCCCCCTCTAAGCGTCGTGCATTTTTAGGAGTATTCAACATAACCAAGAGCTTCGGGCGCCACGATAAATGCCAAAGACCGCGAATATCCCTGCAAATCAAACGCTGCCAGCCCATAACCCCGCCCATCATTCGTAGAAAACATCGAGAACTCCCGATTTTTTGCCCGAGATCGGTATGCAGGGACCTTCGACTGCAGAATACTCGCAAAAATGCACGTCGCCACCGCCCCCACATGGCGCGAAGCAAAGCAAAAGCGCAGCCTAAAAGGCCGCGCACCATCTTTATTCAGATTAATCATTGCCCGTTGTGACATCGCCGAACCCGCAGGGCAGAGAACAAGTTCCCTCCCGGCGCACTCCGCAGGACGCAAGAAGCCCTCGCCGCACGAAGTGCGCAGCGAGGGCTTCTTGCATGTCCGAGGACGCGCCGGGAGGGAACTTGTTCTCTGCCCGGATAGGTAAGACAAATTACGCGACGGTGTAAACCCAGTTGTGCTTGTCCTCGACAGCACCAGACTGGATACCAGTCAGGGTCTCGCGAAGCTTCTTCATCACAGGGCCGATCTCGGTGTATCCAGCCGGGAAGGTCACGGTCTCGTCGGCGCCGTAAACCTTGTTGTCGATTTCGCCAACCGGAGAGATGACGGCAGCGGTGCCGCACAGGCCGCACTCCACAAAGGTGCCGGCCTTGACCTCGGCCCACTCGACGGGGCGCTGGTCAACGGTCATGCCCAGGTCCTGAGCAACCTGAACGAGCGAACGACGGGTGATAGAGGGCAGGATGGAGTCGGTGTGCGACTGCGGAACGACGAGCGTGCCATCCTCTTTCACGAACAGGACGTTGGCGCCACCGGTCTCCTCGACATAGGTGCGGGACTCGGAGTCGAGATACAGGTTCTCGGCATAGCCCTCGCGATGGGCCTCCATCGTGGGCTTAAGGGACATGGCGTAGTTCAGGCCGGCCTTGATGTTGCCGGTGCCGTGCGGTGCAGCACGGTCATACTCGGAAACGCGCAGCTTGACGGGCTTGAGGCCGCCCTTAAAGTACGGACCGACCGGGGTCACGAGAATGCGGAACGTGTACTCAGGAGCGGGAGCCACGCCGATCACGTCACCGGAGCCGATCATAAACGGACGCACGTACAGGGTCGCGCCGGAACCGAAGGGCGGAACCCAGGCGGCGTTGGCAGAAACGACCTGCTTGACGGCCTCAACGAACTTGTCCTTGGGAAACGGGGGCATCTCGAGGCGCTGGGCAGAGTTATACATACGCTCAGCGTTCATGTCGGGACGGAAGCAGACGATGCTGCCGTCCTCGGCGGTGTAGGCCTTCAGGCCCTCAAAGACCTCCTGGCAGTAATGGAAGATACCGCCGCACTCGGAGACATGCAGGGTGTGGTCGGTGGTCAGGCCGCCCTCGTCCCACTCGCCATCCTTCCAATGAGCCTCGTAGCTGTAATCGGTCTTCATGTAGCCAAAGCCGAGGCTACCCCAATCGATATCCTTCTTCTCGACAGTCATATGTCGCTCCTTACATACACAGTTGCATACTCGCGAACCCGCACGCAAGGACCGAGGCCGACCGCGTCGCAACGTCGCACGCCCGGAGCGTAGAGCCGGACGGGACACGCGAGCAGCATCAAAGCCGATGGCACGTCGATTCGCATGCACGAGATTGTACTCCCCGCACGCGTCTGATAAAACGCTTTTCTTTAACTAAGTAAAGTATTTTCATTTGACCGAAGCAAAAAGGCCCGCCACCGTAAGCGGTGACGGGCCTCAACTGTACGGTCTGCGCGCTGGCTCGAGCTAGGCGTTCTATTTACCCAGCTTGGCCTTAACCAGACCGACCACGGTCGGGATGATCGACACGGCAACGATGCCGATAATCAGCAGCTCAAAGTGCTCTTGCACAAAGGGAATGCCGCCAAAGAAGTAGCCCAGCAGCGTAAAGACCGTCGACCAGGTAATGCCGCCCAGCACGTTAAAGACGACAAAGTTGCGCCAGTGCATGCCGCCCATGCCAGCGATAAAGGGCACAAAGGTGCGGATAAACGGGAAGAAGCGACCCAGGAAGATGGCCAGGTGACCCCACTTGTCCAAGAAGTCCTCGGACTTTTTGATGCGCTCGGGCGTCATGGCCTTGACCTTGCCCGAAGCGATGATCTTGCGGCCAAAGAAGTGACCGATCATAAAGTTGCACTGATCGCCCAAAATGGCAGCGGCCCATGCGGTGGCCAGAAGCGCCACGATGTTAAAGCCGCCGTTGTGGGCAAAGAAACCCGAGGCGAACAGCAGCGAATCACCGGGAAGGAACGGGAAGAACACCACGCCTGTCTCGATAAAGATGATCAGGAACACGCAGCCGTAGGCCATAAGCGGGCCGGCGGCGATCCAGCTGGCGATCGCGGTGCGCGGGTCCTTAAGCAGCTCGGCAATAAAATTGATGAAACCCATGAAGTAAAACCTCTCAGTTGTGGGCGCGGATACGTCCAAGTTGACCAGTATACGGTTGCGGTGCCCCCTCGTGCGCAACCCCACAAAAGCATGACTCCATTACCAGCAAGTTTGCATAACTGACACTTGTAGCGCAAAGCCGCCAAGATTGTCCTTTTTAATCCCTAGCGAATCGCTATACTTTATTGAATCGCATTGCCATGGCGCTAAGGGAGGGCGGCCGGTGAGCTTTATCAATACCATTCGCGAGGACATCAAGACCGTCCAGGCGCAGGACCCCGCCGCGCAAAACGGTCTGGTCATCTTTCTTTCCTATCCTGGCCTGCACGCCAAGTGGAACCACGTGCCCGAGCACTGGCTGTGGGAGCACGGTCATCGCTCGCTCGCCCGCGTGCTCTCGCAAATCACCCGCCACATCACCGGCGTCGAGATTCACCCTGCCGCGCAGATTGGCAAGCACTTCTTTATCGACCACGCCATGGGCGTCGTCATCGGCGAGACCACCATTGTGGGCGACAACTGTGTGCTCTACCAGGGCGTCACGCTCGGCGGCACCGGCAACGAGACCGGCAAGCGTCACCCCACCCTGGGCAACAATGTCACGGTGGGCACGGGCGCCAAGGTGCTCGGCAACATCTGCATCGGCAACAACGTCAAGATCGGCGGCAACTCGGTCGTCGTTAAGGACGTCCCCGACAACTGCACCGTCGTGGGCGTGCCGGGACGCATCATCAAGCGCAACGGCTGCCGTGTGTTCGAGGAGAGTTTCGACGCCAAGCAGCATCGCGAGTACATGCCCGATGACGCCGCCGAGCAGTCCGCCCTCAACCGCCAGGGCATCACCGAGAATGCCCGCCGCGTCAAGGAACTCGAGCGAGAGGTGGCCGAGCTCAAGGCCCTCGTCGCCAAGCTCGTGGACGAACGCTAGGAACGCAAGCGGCACAAAACGACATCGGCATCAACGCAAAGGCGCGCCAGGGAATTCATCCCCGGCGCGCCTTATTTGTGATGTGGCAAAGAGACTGTCCCTTTGTCACATTATGCGAACTGGCTCAGATAGAGGTCGGCGTAGGCACCCTCGGCAGCCAGCAGCTCCTTATGCGTGCCCTGCTCGATAATGTTGCCGTGATCCATGACCAAGATCAGGTCGGCGTCCACGATCGTCGACAGGCGGTGCGCGATCACAAAGCTCGTGCGCCCGCGCATGAGCGCGTCCATGGCACGACCGATGGCAAGCTCGGTACGCGTATCCACGCTTGAGGTCGCCTCGTCCAGGATGAGAATCGCCGGGTTATTGAGCAGCACGCGTGCGATGGTCAGCAGCTGACGCTGGCCCTGGCTGATGCTTTCGGCATCGTTGGCCACGCGCGTGTCATAGCCCTGCGGCATGGTGCGCACAAAGAAGTCGACCTGCGCGGCGCGCGCAGCCGCCACGATCTCCTCACGCGTCGCCTCGGGACAGCCGTAGGCGATGTTTTCGGCAATCGTGCCATCGAACAGCCAGGCGTCCTGCAGCACCATGCCAAACTGCTGCCGTAGCTCGCCGCGGTCCATGCGGCTCGTATCCACGCCGTCGAGCGTAATACGCCCGCCGTCAATCTCGTAGAAGCGCATGAGCAGGTTGATGAGCGTCGTCTTGCCCGCGCCCGTGGTTCCCACCACGGCAATCTTCTGGCCCGGCTCGGCGGTAAACGACACGTCGTGCATAAGCGGCTTGTCGGGCGAATAACCAAAGCGCACGTGCTCAAAGGAGACGCGACCCTCAACGCGACCCGGCAGCTTGGCGGCCTCGTCCGGCAGCGGATCGGCCTCCATCTCGGGCTCATCGAGCAGGTCGAACACGCGCTCCGCACTCGCCAACGCGCTCTGCAGCGAGTTGAAGGTAAACGACAGCTGCGTCATGGGTTCGGACGCCTCGTAGATAAACTGGAAGAACGCCTGGAACACGCCGACGGTCATGTGACCGGCAACCAGCATGCTGCAGCCCACCAGCGCGATCACGATCTGCGCCAAACGGCCGATAAAGCGCACCGCAGGGCCGACGGCATTGATCATAAAGTCGGCCTTGGCACTCACGCGTGCCAGCTCGCCCGAGGCCTGGTGCACCTCGGCAGAACTTTGGCGTTCGCGGTTAAACGCGCGGATCACCAGACGGCCCGAATAGCCTTCCTCGACCGCACTCGTAATCTTGGACACCCACTCCTGGCGCTCGCCCGTCACATCGTGTGTGCGGCGCGAGACGACCTTCGTCACCAGCAGCGACAGTGCCGTAAAGAACAGAAAGACGAGCGTAAGCTGCACGCTGAACACGAACATCACGCTCACAGCACCAACAACCGTGCCGATCGACACGAGCAGCTGCAGCAATCCGCGCTGCATGCTCTCGGACATCTTGTCCAGGTCGTTGGTCGCGCGGCTGACGACCTCGCCGGGACGATGCGCGTCAAAATAGGCGAGCGGCAGACGGTTGAGCTTTTGCGCGATGCGGTTGCGCAGGCGCAGATTGAGACGCTCAGCGACGCTCGACATCAAAAAGCTCTGGAGCGCATAGAACGAGGCAGCGGCAGTCCAGATCATAAAGTAGACGAAAATGGTCTTGCCGCAGTTCTCCCAGGTGATGCTGAAAGTGGTGTCGTTGGCAAACGCCACCTGAATGTGGCCCCACAGCTCATCGATCACGCGGGCGCTATATGCCGGCGCGGCGGTGTTAAAGATGACATAGAACACAATGCTCGCGAACACGATATAGAAGCGCCAATGGTCGCCGGCAGCCTCACTCCACAGGCGGCGCACCGTCGCCCAGGTATCCCGAGGCGTCTCGTCCTCGTCTTCGTCGTCCACGTCGCGCATACGCTCTGCCTCGGCGCGGGCGCGCTCGTCCTCGGCACGTTCGTTTTCCTCGTAGAGCGCTTGGCGGCGAGCCTCGCGCTCCGCCGCCTTGGCGGCTTCGTCCAGGTCGGGCGCGACGCCCGTCTCCTCGACTGTCTCTACAACCGCAGCGCCATCGACGATGCCCTGCTTCTTGAGCTCCTCGGTCATGCTACTCACCTCCCTTCATCTGCGATTCCGCGATTGCGCGGTACACCTCGCAGGTTTCCATGAGCTCGTCGTGCGTGCCTAGGCCCACGATCTCGCCGTCTTTGAGCACCACGATCTGATCGGCATGCAAAATAGTCGAGATGCGCTGGGCGATGATGAGCACCGCGGCATCGCACGTCTCGTCCTGCAGCGCATGGCGCAGTGCCGCATCGGTCTTAAAGTCCAGGGCCGAAAAACTGTCGTCGAAGATATATAGATCGGCATGCTTCATGAGTGCGCGGGCAATCGCCAGGCGCTGGCGCTGACCCCCCGAGAAGTTCGTGCCGCCCTGGGCCACCGGCGTATCGAGCCCCTGGGGCTGGTCGAGCACAAAGGTGCTCTGGGCAACCTCCAGCGCATGGAGCATGTCAGCCTCAGTCGCGTCTTCGTTGCCAAAGCGCAGGTTGCTCGCCACCGTACCCGAGAACAGCCATGCCTTCTGCGGCACATAGGCGATACGCCCGCGGATGTCGTCTTGCGAAAGGTCGCGCAGATCGATGCCATTCAGGCGAATGGCGCCCTTCGTGGCATCGTGGAAGCGAAGCAAGAGCTTGGCCACCGTCGACTTGCCCGAACCCGTCGAGCCTACAATCGCCGTGGTCTGGCTACGGCGACAGGCAAAGCTCAGGTCGCACAGGGTATCCTCGTCGGCATCGTCAAAACGGAACGACATGTGGTCGAACACGGCCACCGCGTCGGCACCGTCAACAGACTCCGCCGCGCACGTGTCCAGCGTGCGCTTGCCGTCCACGATGCTCGGCTCAATCTCCAACACCTGCTGCGCACGGTTCAGGCATGCGGCGGCGCGTGGGAGCGTCAGAATCACCATCTGCGCCGTCATCACAAAGAACAGGATCAGGATCGCGTACTCCAGCACGGCCGAGATGCTACCGATTTGCATGGCGTGGACGCCCACGCGGTTGCCGCCCACCCACAGCACCGCCACCTCGGCGATATTCATCAAAAAGAAGCTGGAGCTGTCGAGACCCACAAACAGGTGGTTGACCTTGATGGCATTGGCCGCGTAATCGCTAAACACCTCGTCCAGGCGCTGCTCCTCGTGGCGCTCCTTGTTAAATGCGCGGATGACGCGCACGCCCACGATGTTCTCGCGCAGCACCACGTTCATGCGGTCGATAAAGCTCTGCAGGCGCATAAAGATCGGCGCGGCGTTGGCAACGGTAAAGACCGCCGCCACCAGCACGATCGCAACCACCACGCCCAGCAGCGTACCCATGGCGGGATCGATGAACCAAGCAAAAATGATGCCTGCCACGGCCAAGAACGGCACCGGCAGCACCAGCTGAATCGTCTGAAGGACAGCTTGCTGAATCACGTTGATGTCGTTGAGCGAGCGCGTGATCATCGAACCCGTGCCAAAGCGCTCAAAGTCGCTGGCGGACAGCTCGAGCGACTTGTCGTACACGGCATTGCGGATATCGCAGGCCACGTTGGCGGCCAGGCGCGCCGAAAGATAGCAGCCCAGCACCGTGCCGCCGCTGGCCATGCCGGTCGCGATAAGCATGTACAGGCCGTTGCGTAATATATAGTCGACATCACCCGTGGTAATACCGGTGTTGACCATGTTCGCCAGCATCGTGGGAACCAACAGCGTACCGACGTTATCTATCAGCACCGCAAACAGCGTCACCGCAATCAGACCGCGGTACGGCCTCATAAACCTCATTAAGAGTCGCATGCGTCCCCCTCGCCCTTATCGTCAGTCTCGTTCTCGGCGGCCACTTGCCGTTTAAATGCCTCGCACTCTTCGTTAAGAACATGGGAGAACTTACCGACCAAGCGCATGATCTCGCACTGTTCCCACGGCTCGAGCGCCTCGAATGCCTGTTGCTCGGCTTTTTGCGCCGGCAACGCGTAGCGCTTGGCAAACCGCACGCCTTCTTCGGTCAGTCGTACAACCTTGTTTTTACGACTGCCCTCGGCAAACTCCAACGTCGCAAGCCCTCGCGCCCTAAGCGTTTTAATCGCCGAATTGATGGTCTGTTTGCTGTAGAACCATTCACTCGTCAGCCGACTCACGGCAACGCTTCCGCCCGCTGCACTCGTGTCGACGAGCATCCAGTAGGCGCAGTCCGAAAGGCCGCAGGCGCGCGAGAACTCCGAATAGATATGGTCGAGTCCATTGAGCAACCGATCGAAGTCGACCAGCGTAACCGCACTATTCATCTATCCCACCATTCAATTGTCCGATTTTTGACCAATTATGTGTCTCTAGATTAGTCCGAGTTTTGACTATCGTCAACAGGCTCTCCGCAAATGCGTGCATTTTTATGGCCTATCGGCAGAAAAAGACCGCCGGCGCGGGGGCGGCGCCAGCGGTCACGTGAAAATCGGGTTTTATTGCCTGTTAAGCGGCGACGGCCTCATAGACCGTAGCGCCCGAGAAGCTGTCATGCAGGCTCTTGCCGGCAATCCACGGCAGCTCGACGACCTCGCAGACCGTGTTGACCAACTCAGAACAGTCAGTAAAGTGGCCCTTGTCGTTGAGGGCCTCGCAATCCTGAACACGCCAATAGCCATCGGTGTGCGTGATGTAGTACTCGTGATCGTTGATCGACACGAAAGCGCGCGTCTTGGAACGCAGCAGCTTCAGAAATCCTTCGAAATCGGTCTCGACGACATCTCCAGCCTGGAACATGATGTTACCTCCTGGCCCGGCGCCACCACGGCGCATTGATAAACGTTGGTACTCCTTTAGTAAAACCCTTATCAGAGGTTATGCGTTCGTCATTTAGGCAAGTGGTAAAAAACCGCAGGGTAGACGGGATAAAACGTTTAACCATCCCATTTGTTTGTCACATTCTGAAGGTACTTTTATGCAAACCTACTTTCCCAATTGGAATCTATCCTTTTGGCCGGGCAATTGACCGTCTATCGTTTGAGCCCGACGGGTATGAACGGGGCATCTGCAACGCCACCGCAAGGAGACACCATGGAGACTATCGAAGCACTCATTCACCGCCGCAGCTGCCGCAACTACAGCGATCGTCCCGTCGAGGCCGAAAAGCTTGCACGTATTATCGAAGCCGGCCAATATGCACCGAGCGGCATGGGCCGCCAGCCGGTGACGTTTGTCGCCGTCACCGACCCCGCGACCGTCGAGCGTCTCTCGCAGCTCAACGCGCAAGTCATGGGCAGCAACAGCGACCCCTTCTATGGCGCCAAGACCGTTGTGGTGGTGCTGGTTGACCGCAGCGTGCCCACACATCTGGAAGACGGCTCGCTCGCCATGGGCAACCTGCTCAACGCTGCCTATGCGCTGGGCGTTGATTCGTGCTGGATTCATCGCGCCCACGAGGTTTTCGATTCGCCCGAGGGCCTGGAGCTACTGGCCAGTTGGGGTCTACCCGCCGACGGCAGCCTGCGCGGTGTCGGTCACTGCATTCTGGGCTATGCCGAGGACACGCTGCCCGAGCCCAAACCCCGCCGCGACAACGTGGTCTACGTAAGGTAATTAGTTCCGCCATTCTACCGAACGGCGGGCTCGTTGACGCTGCGCGGGCCGCATTCACGCCAATCTGACGTTCAATTTCGAGGGCGCGACCAGAAGGTCAGCGCCCTCTCATTTCACGTCACCTTGGCGCAAATGCGGCTCGCTCGCTTTTGGCGACTGACATCGAATGAGCCACTGTCTTGGGCAGCTAAAAAAGCCCCGTCCCAAATTAGCTGCCCCACTCGCAACTTATCCCGCCGATGGAGTTATTGCCGTTTCGCTCGTCTGATTCGCATCGACGTCGTCGCCTTGCTTGTCTTCGTCCTTTTGCACATCGGCGATGGTGGAGGCCGCCGCAACGATACCGCGCTGGGGCGCGACGCTCGTCTGGGCCTGAGCGCCCTCGACAACTTCTGTACCTACATGCGCGAGCTCGGGCGATTTAAACATTGCGTCCAAGTTGGCGCCACCGCCGGCATATCCGAGCGCAGCGAGCGCGATGACGATCACTGCAACGGCGGCCACGATCGGCACGTAGCGATGCCAGCCGGCGGGATTGAGCCCGCTGCGGCGAGCCGCCCCGCGGCTGATGTAGCCGAGCGTTCCGTCGTGCTTGAGCTTTGAGCCCACCACGCGTTTGCGGCCCCACAGCGAGGACTCTGCCTGCATTGCCAAGCGGGCGCTTGCCGAAGGATAGCCGTATTTAGTGCGCTTGAACGAGCCATCAAACCCCGAGGCGTGTTTGCCCCACGTCACCGATGTTGTGCGTCGGTTGACCGGCGCGGCACTCCGCCTTCTGCGGCTCGGTTTTGAAGTCTCAGCCATATGCCCTCGCACGCCGTAACCAAATCGAAACAATAACGCTTTGGACTGTAGCACACGCGTCGCGTGCGGTCACGGGCGCCTCGCTCAACGGTCATCGTCCTTCAGCAAGCGCCACAGCGTTGTACGGCTTATGCCCAGCACCTCCGCCGCACGGGTTCGGTTGCCGTGGAGATGGTCTACAACCAGATGCGCGATATCTCGCTCGGTATCGGCCAGCGGTCGCAGGATATACAGGTCACTTTCAAGCGTCGGGGCGCCAAAGGTTGCGGTCTTAATCACGTCCTCTTGGGCGAACACTTCCTCCGCCACAGCGCGGTCCACCGTGCCCGTCCCCACCAATATATACAGTCGTTCCGAGACCTCGCGGAGCTGCAGATAGTTGCGCGGCCAGCGGTAAGCATCGAGCGTCTTCGTCGCCGCGGCAGACAGCGTGGGCGCTGCCGTCCCAAATGCATCAGCGAGATATTCCAAATAGCGCGCGACCTTCGTCGACGCGGCTCCCTGCTCGGCGATTGCCGGCGCGACGCTCACCGCACAGGCGAAGCGCTCGGTCACAAAGGCGGCTTGATCACTTTCGCCGCCGCCCGGCATGTCATTCGCCGTCAGCACCACATGGCAGCGCGTCGCCAACGCGGTGTCGGTCATCGTGGAGACCAGCTCGCGGAGGCGCTGGGGGCCAACCGCATTCCAGCCCTCAATGCAAAGGGTCAGCCCCGTTTGGAACAGCGGCGATTCGGAGCTTTTGAGCACATGGCGCCAACCGCGATCGGTGAGTTCATCGAGCGCGACGGAAACAAAGGGCTGATCGACAAAAGGGCCATCCAGATAGAGGCGCTTGGCAATCTCGACCTGACCCGCTCCCAGCTCGCCCTCGAGCATAAGGGGCACGCCGCGCGCATAGCTCTCGGTAACCGGTACAGCCACCGAGGCCGCCCCCTCAACGATGCCGTACGCGCTCGATTCATAGCGGACCTCAACTTCGTCGGCGTTGAGCCACTCGATGCCCGCATGCGCCGCGGCACCGCGCACCTCGCGGACCACAACGACCCAAAGCCTCCCGCCCTCTTTGTCGGTGGGGCGAACGGTCAGGCTCAGGCGCGTACCCTCACGCCCCATAACCAGACGCGCGCCGTCTCCTATACGGTCGAGACGCTCAGCGACAAAAGCCGCCACATCCCGCTCAAGCGCCGCGTCATTCATGGTCGAGATCGCGACGTCCCCACGCGCATCGATTGCCAATGCCGAGGCCCCGGCAGCAGCTAGGGCATCGGTCAAGATGTTCAGCTTAGCATTGCTATCCATGATTTGCCCCTGTCCGCGGCGACGTGCAACCGCCGACGGTCGCACGACCGAGTGTTTCAAAATTGAACGATATTGCTCACCAAACACTATAGGGCAGAAAGCGCCGTCCTGCGAGTATAGGTGTTGCCCCGCATCGCCATCCTGGCGGGGCGATAAGAGCTCTTCGGGACTTATAAACCTGCGGACAAGCCATACCCGCAAGAGCTCCTATCGCTCCACCGAAGGCTTGCGCTCACCGGCAGCCAGCACGCGAATAAGCTACTTCTCTACCAGATTCCCAGCACGTGCTGCATTCCCAAACTCATGCACGCAATGCCAATCCAGCAGCAAAAGCCCAACGCGATGGGCTTGCCGCCCTTTTTGACCAGCTCGACGATATCGGTATTAAAACCAATAGCCGCCATGGCCATCACAATAAAGAACTTCGACAGCTCCTTGATGGGCGCCGTGATGGACGCGGGAAGCTGAAGCACCGTGGTGATCACGCTCGCCAGCACAAAGAACAGCACAAACATGGGAAACGCACGTTTAAGCGAGAACGTGCTTTTGGCGTCACCGCCGGCCTTGCGTGCCAGATGCATCTGCCAGCATGCGAGGACCAGCGTGATGGGAATAATGGCCAGCGTCCTGGTGAGCTTGACCACTGTGGCGCTCTCGAGCACATTGGCGCCGGGATGCATGCTGTCCCAGGCGCTCGCCGCAGCCGTTACCGACGAGGTGTCGTTGATGGCGGTGCCGGCAAACAGGCCAAAGCCCTCGTTGGTCAGCCCGAGCATGCCGCCGAGCGTCGGAAACACGAGCGCCGCGATAACGTTAAACAGGAAGATGACCGAAATGGCCTGGGCAATCTCGCGATCGTCGGCATCGATGACGGGCGCGGTCGCAGCGATGGCCGAACCGCCGCAAATCGACGAACCCACACCCACAAGCGTCGCGATCTTACCCGGTACGTTCATGACGCGGCAGAGCACAAAGGCGATGACAAGCGAGGTCGAGATCGTCGCCACGATAATCGGCAGCGACTGGGCGCCCTTGGACAGAATCTGGGAGAGGTTCATGCCAAAGCCAAGCAGGATAACCGCGTACTGCAAGACTTTTTTGGACGTATAGGTGACGCCGGCGGCGAGCTGTTCGCGACGCTTCCTGGGAAAGACGAGCGCCAGGACCATGCCAAAGAGGATGGCAAATACCGGACCGCCGACCACCTCAATTTGTTTGCCGAGCAACGTCGCGGGAATGGCAATGATCAGGCAGAACAAGACGCCTTTCCAGCGCTCGCGAACGATATTTGCCAGTTGCATATGGGATTCCTTCTTTCTATTTCACGTTTGCGACGGCTTATGATACGGCAACATTGAGCACAGCCTTGCGCAAACACAGACTAAGATGCCGCAATAGTTCTCAGGCAACAGCCGAATTGCCCACCGCGGAGAGCTGATTCGCGGCATAATTAACAACTGACATATGAGTTTGATAGAACAGTTGCGAGGCGCTATGGAAGAATCGATGCACGTCGGCGAGCAGGAAACGAGCCTACAGGACCAGTCCTACCACACCATTCGACGCAAAATCGTCTACCTGGACTACAAGCCGGGCGAAAAGCTGGGCGTCAAGCAACTTTGCGACGACCTAGATATGGGGCGCACCCCTGTGCGCGAGGCTTTGGTTCGTTTGGCGCAGGAAGGCCTGGTGCGCACCGTGCCCCAGAGCGGTACCTACGTCTCGCCCATCAACCTCACCCTTGCCGAGAGTGCCTGTTACATCCGCGAGCATCTGGAAAAGCAGGTGATTGTGGAGTGCTGTGCGCGCGCCACGTCGGCCGGCATCGAGCAGCTCGACCGCGCCATCGTGCTGCAGGAAAAGGCCATGGCCGAAGAGGATCGCATCGGCTTCTTTTTGAGCGACAACCTCATGCATCACATGATTTTTAGCATCGCATGTCGCAGCACCGTGTGGTCGTGGCTCGAAGAGACCAATGCCGACCTGGAGCGCTTCCGCTGGCTGCGCGCCGCCACGCAGGTTCTCGACAATCAGGACATCGTGAACGAGCACAAGCAGATTCGCCGCGCTATCGCCGGTCGCGACCCCATCGAAGCGAGCTTTTTGGTCAGCAAGCACCTGCATATGATGTTCCGCAACCAGACCGAGGTTCTGGACCAGTTCCCCGAGTACTTCGAGACCAGCAAGCTCCGCTAACCTGCCAAATAGGGACAGGTTCATTTTGGCAGGTTTTATCTGGGCAAATCAGAACCACCCTTAAAAAGGGTGGTTTGCTCTTAGGGTATAACCCACGGGCCCCGGGCTCGCGTCTAAAGGCGCGGGCCCGGACTTCGTCCAGGCCTAGTGCATCTTGACCCGTGGCGCGCCGGTCGAACCGGCGGGATCACCCCCTCTTGAAGGGGTCCTCGTACTCCTTCACGCTCAGCTTGTCCAGCGCGATGTCGTGGGACTCCTGCTCCCTGATGTACTTGGCGATCGTCGCCTCGTTCAGGCCGACGGTGGACACGTAGTAGCCCTCCGCCCAGAACTTCCTGTTGCCGAACTTGTACTTGAGGTTGGCGTGCCTGTCGAATATCATCAGCGAGCTCTTCCCCTTCAGGTAGCCCATGACGCTCGCGACGCTGTACTTCGGCGGGATCGCCAGCAGCACGTGCACGTGGTCGGGCATCAGGTGCCCCTCGATTATCTCGATCCCCTTGTACTCGCACAGCTTCCTGAGGATCTCCCCTATGTCGCTCCTGATTTGGTTGTAGATCACTTTGCGCCTATACTTCGGCGTGAACACGATGTGGTACTTGCACATCCACTTCGTGTGGGAAAGGCTGTAGGCCTTCTGGGCCATGGCGACCACCCCTTCGACTCGAATTCTTGACGGCCTGAACAATCGTCAATATCGGTCGGAGGGGTGGCTTTGTAAAGCCGTTTGTCTCCACCCGCGTAGCGGGTGGTTTAAAGCTGGCCGCTGCGCGGCCAGCGGACTAAAGTCTTGAATGAAACAAGGCCCGGCTCCGCTGCAACGGAGCCGGGCCTTGGTCGCCAGAATGGCGGAACCAACTACTCCACGGTAACGCTCTTTGCCAGGTTGCGGGGCTGGTCGACGTCGCAGCCGCGCAGGATGGCAACCTCGCGGGCGAGCAGCTGCAGCGGGACGCTCGCCGTGATGGGGCTGAACACGTCGCGGACGGCCGGCACGCGAATGATGCAGTCGGCAATCTTGTTGATTTCCTCGTCGCCCTCGGTAGCAACGACGATGACCTTGGCGCCGCGCGCCTTGCACTCCATGAGGTTCGACACGGTCTTGTCGTAGGTGGCGCTCTTGGTGGCCACGGCGATGACGGGGAAGCCCGGATCGATCAGCGCGATGGGGCCGTGCTTCATCTCGCCGGCAGCATACGCCTCGGCGTGCAGGTAGCTGACTTCCTTGAGCTTGAGTGCGCCCTCGTAGGAGATGGCAGCACCCATACCGCGGCCCACGAACAGTGCCGACTGCGCGTCCCTACACAGCAGAGCGGCCTCGTGCACGGCCTCGGTCTGCGTGTCCAAAATCCACTGGATCTGCTCGGCCGTATCGGAAAGCTCGCGGAACATCATACGCGTCTGCTTGGTGGTCAGACGGTACTTGACCTGCGCCAGCAGCAGAGCCAGCAGCGTCAGGCTCACAACCTGGCCGATGAAGCTCTTGGTCGAAGCGACGGCAATCTCCTTGTTGGCCTTGGTATAGATGACGCCGTCGCTCTCGCGCGCCACCGGGCTGCCCACCACGTTGGTGATGCCAAAGACCTTGGCACCCTTGATGCGCGCGTCGCGAATGGCGGCGAGGGTATCGGCCGTCTCGCCCGACTGGGACACGGCAACGACGAGCGTCGTCGGCGTGATGATGGGGTTGCGATAGCGAAACTCGCTGGCAGCCTCAACCTCGGTGGGAATGCGAGCCCAGCCCTCAATAAGGTTCTTGGCGATGAGTCCGGCGTGATAGCTGGTGCCGCAGGCGATCACGTAGACACGGTCGATGTCGTTGAGCTCCTCGAGCGAAAGACCCAGCTCGTCGATATCGAGCTCACCGGCGGGGGTCATGCGGCCAACCAGGGTATCGCGCACGACGCGAGGCTGCTCGTGAATCTCCTTGAGCATAAAGTCGGGATAACCGCCCTTTTCTGCCATGTCCAGGTCCCAGTCGATGTGGGTGACCTTGGGCTCGATGACGTTGCCGGCCTCGTCGGTGTACTCGACGCCTGCAGGCGTGAGCTTGGCAAACTGACCGTCCTCGAGCACCACGACATCGCGGGTGGCATCGATAAGCGCGATCACGTCGGAGGCAACGTAGGAGCCGGTCTCGCCCACGCCGACCACAATCGGAGAGTCCTTGCGGGCCACGGCGATCACGCCGGGCTCGTCGGTGCACACGGCGGCCAAGCCATAGGCGCCTACCACGTGGGTGCAAGCCTCGCGCACGGAGGCCATCAGGTCGTGCGTCTCGGCATAGGCTTCTTCGATCAGATGCGCGAAGACCTCCGTATCGGTCTCGCTCTTAAAGTGATGGCCGCGGCCCTCCAGCTCCTCGCGCAGCTCGGCGAAGTTCTCGATAATGCCGTTGTGGACGATGGCGACGCGACCGTCGCAGCTGGTGTGGGGATGAGCATTAACGACGGAAGGCTTGCCGTGGGTGGCCCAACGGGTGTGACCGATACCGCAGGTTGCGTCGCTATCGATATTGGAAAGCTCGCTCTCCAGACCCGCAACCTTACCCACGCGGCGGATGACGTCGAGGTGCGCCGCGGCACCCTCGCCCACCTCGAGCGCGACGCCCGAGGAGTCATAGCCGCGATACTCCATGCGCTTAAGGCCTGTGACCAGGATGTTCTTTGCAATATCAGATCCGGTGTAGCCGACG
Organism: Collinsella aerofaciens; assembly: GCF_009876115.1. Lineage (GTDB taxonomy): Bacteria > Actinomycetota > Coriobacteriia > Coriobacteriales > Coriobacteriaceae > Collinsella > Collinsella aerofaciens_N. Next base: position 103,840 of record NZ_WWSY01000006.1, read on the forward strand.
ATTCCGCACATAGGATAAATCCCTTCGTTCGCGTGACTGCAAGACGTCCACGCACGGGGGGCGCTGAGACGTATAACGTTCGAGTATTGTACTCACGCAAGCGCAAGCTGATATACCAGAAGTGGTATCTCAACTTAGATACCACCCGATGCACACATGCCCAAATCATCACGATGGGGACAGGCGCCTTTGCGGCGGCTTGACCGGTTCTAGAGGCGCAGATGACGCTCGAGCCGATTACCCAGGGCAGTGAGCGCCATGACAATGACGTAGTAGACCACAGCCACCACCAAAAACGGTTCAAAGGCTCGATAGGTGAGCGCTTGCACGCTCTGGGCGGCACGCATCATGTCCATCAGGCCGATGGTTGCCACCAGCGAGGAGCTCTTGAGGACCGTGATCACTTCGTTGACCAGGGCGGGGGCAATCGAACGCATCGCCTGCGGAACAACGATCTTGCGCATCATGGGAACATAGCGAAGCCCGATGGCCCGAGCGGCATCGTACTGACCCCGGTCAACGCCCTCGATACCACCGCGTACCGCCTCGGACACCGTCGCTGAGCCGTTAAGCCCCAGCGTAATGGCACCGGCGGCAAACATCGATATTTTAAAACCCGTGAGCTGCGGCGTCGCAAAGTACGCCAAAAAGAGCAGCACGATAAGCGGAACGCCGCGAAAGATAGAGGTGTAGAAGCTGAGCACCGCACGCAATGGGCGACAGGGTAAAACCTTGAGCACGGCAATGAGAAAGCCCAGGGCAAGCGCTATAACCAGAGCGGCGGCCGTCACCTGACAGGTCACGACCAGGCCGCTCATAAACATCGGTATATATGGTTCTAGCAGTTCAAACTTCATCAGCATGCCCTCGGCGTGCGCCTCACCGGATCGCTATTTTCCGGCAACCGTCGACGTGCCGGAAGCGGAATAGTCGCCGTTCCACATAAAGTCGGCGCCCACATACTGCTTGATATAGCCGTCGATGGTGCCATCCTCGAGCATCTCGCCGATGCACTCGTCAAGCGCCGCGACAAAGCCGGCACCCTTCTTGGCCATCAGACGGTACACGCCCACATGACCACTCGTCTCGGAACGATCGAGCAGGCCCAGCACCAGGCCCTCGTTCGCATCGCGCATGGACTGGCCCTCGGCGCCGTCGCACAGGTAGGCATCGATGCGCCCGGCGAGCACCTCTTGCAGGCACTGGTCGCCGCCGTCGTACGTGTGAATATCGGCATCGGGCATAACCTTGGCGATGAACTTGTTCTGCACGGTGCCGGTGGTGCAGGCGATGGACTTGCCAGCAAGGTCCTCGACGCGCTTGACAGGATCGCCGCCAAGTGTGAGAACGCCTACGAGCGGCTGATAATAGCCGCGCGTGAAGTCGTACGTCTGCTCGCGCTCTTCGTTGGAGCTCATCGCCATGGTAAAGGCCTTGTCATCGCTCTGCACCGATGCAAGCGTGGCGGCAAAGTCCTGCGGCTCAAAGTCGTAAGAAAAGCCCAGGCGCGAGGCCATCTCATCGGCAATGGCAATATCCAGGCCGACAACCTTCTGCTTGCCGTCCGACTGCGTCTCCAGATAGCGATAGGGCGCGAAGGCATCGTCGCCCACAAAGGTGAGCTTGGCGCCTTTGATATCGTCGCCCGCACCCGCAGCAGAACCAGCGGCAGAGCCCTTGTCAGCGCCATTGCCAGCGCAACCGCTCGCCGCAACCATTGCTGTACCGGCAAGCAAACTCAGGAAATCACGACGAGAAACAGAGCGAGTCATACCAAAGCCTTTCAATCTACGTTCAAAACGGCTTCTATTGTAGACACTCCACTGTTGAGCGCGCAGCCCAGCCGCATCAAAACCACTACAAAGGGGGACAGGCACCTTTGTGGTGGCTTGGTCTCCAGCGTTTCCCCAGATAAAACCTGCCAAAATAAACCTGTCCCTAATTGGAAGGTTTTGACACCCTAGGGGCGGGCGATGCTACAATCTGGCTTGTACTTGAAACGCATCAAAGGGGCCGCTATGGCAAAGGTAAAAATCAGCGATGTCGCGCGCGAGGCAGGGGTTTCGCTGGGCACGGTTTCCAACGCACTCAACCACCCCGAAAAGCTGCGCCCCGAGACCCTCAAGCTCATCAACGAGACCATCGGTCGCCTTGGCTATCTGCCCAACCAAAGCGCCCGTCAGCTCGCGGGCGGCACCACCAAGTCCTTTGGCCTGGTTCTCCCCCGTCTCGACCACGGCTTCTCGCTCCAAATTGCCAGCGGCGCCCATAACGAGGCACGCAAGCACGGCTATGACTTGCTCATCGCCAATGCCGATAACGACGATATTCTCGAGGACCATTACCTGCGCTATTTTATGGGCACGCAGATGTCCGGCGTCATGGTTCAGCCCATGGCGTCCCCCGACTGGCACCCCGCCATGACCAAGATGCCCGTGCCGATCGTCCATCTGGACATCCACTGTTCCGAGCCCGGTTACTACGTGGCCGCCGACAACGAGGCGCAGGGGCGCATTATCGCCGAGCTCGCCATCGCCCGCGGCGCACGCCATATCACCGTTGTGGGCAGAGCGGCATTCATGCAGCTCACCCTGCGCGTGCTTGGCATTCACAAGGCCCTTGCCCTGCACCCCGATATCAAAATCGAAGTCATCGACGCCGGCGAATGGAATACCGCTGCCGACGGCTACAGCATTGGCGCTCAGATTGCCGGGCGCCCTGCCGACGAACGTCCCGATTTTGTCGTCGGCCTGACCGACGTGTTGGCCTCGGGTGTTATCTCGGCATTGGTCGACAAAGGCATCTCCGTCCCCGAGCAGATTCGCGTGGCCGGATGCGACGGCAATCCGCTTGCATGGAGTGGGTCGGTCCCACTGACCACGGTAGCGCCTCCGGGCTACGAAATTGGCCGCAAGGGTGTCCAACTGCTGATGGAGCAAATCGAGAACAAGGTCCCGACAAAGACCAAACATATCCGCATCGGCTCTGCCGCGCGCCCCGTCACCGCGGTCACGGCCACCGAGGACATCAACCGCCAAGAACTCGTGCGGCCGTTCCTCCTCGAACGCGCCAGCACCCAGGCGAGCAACCACGCCGAAGCCACCGCCATCAACCTCGGCGCTTACCTGTAGCAAAAAGCGCCGCAGCGGAATCAGCCCCGCTGCGGCGCTTTTTCCGGCCCCACACCCATTAGCCAGGGCTACAGCTACGGATATTTATGGAATACAATCTATATTTTCATGAATTAATTTGATAAAATGGATTCGGTTCCATATTTTTTGTAATTTTATATAAATATTGATTTTGTTCCAATATTTTCAGACCCAGGGAGAGGCTTTATGGATTTGATTGACCGCAAACAGTACCTCGACTGGCTCATTTCGTGGAAAGACTCGCATGTTATCAAGGTCGTTTCGGGCGTGCGTAGGTCTGGCAAATCGAAGCTATTCGAGATTTACCGTGGTCATTTGCGCGACCATGGAACCACAGATGCCCAGGTTATATCCCTCAACTTTGAAGATCTGGAATTCGAGTCTCTTACGTCGTATAGAGAACTCTACGACTACGTTTCCGCCAGACTCGTCCCCGATAAGATGAACTACGTTTTTCTGGACGAGATACAGCATGTCGAGCACTTCGAAAAAGCCGTCGACAGCCTATTTATCAGGGATAATGTCGATCTCTACATAACCGGTTCCAACGCCTATCTGCTCTCGAGCGAGCTGGCAACCTTACTATCCGGTCGCTACGTAGAGCTCAAGATGCTGCCTCTCTCCTTTAAAGAGTTTTGCTCGGCAAAAACCAATGGCGGAAAGGCTCCTACCCAGCTGTTTGACGAGTACATCACCCGGGGCTCCTTTCCCTTTATCGCCGAAACGGGTATCCAGGGCCCCCAGGCGCGTGATTACCTTATGAGTCTCTACGACACCATAGTCATACGCGACGTTATCGAACGCTTGAAGGTCTCGGACGTCTCGACCCTGCGCGATATCACCAAGTTCCTACTCCATAACATCGGAAGCCGAACCTCGGTTAAAAAAATCTCCGACACGCTCTCGTCCAACGGCAACAAAACCGATCAGAAGACCGTCGCCAAGTACCTCAAAGGCTTAACAGACAGTCTCGTACTGTATTCAGCGCCGCGCTACAACGTACGCGGTCGACAGCTTCTAACAACAAACGGAAAATACTACGCCGTTGACCTTGGACTTAGAGGCGCTCTCGTCAAAACTCAGAGCAGCGACATCGGTCATATTCTCGAAAATGTCGTCTATCTCGAGCTTCTACGCCGCGGATACGACGTCTACGTGGGCGATATCGATGATGGGGAGATCGATTTTGTTGCCCTAGGCTCAGACGAGACGGCCTATTTTCAGGTTTCAGCCACTACGCTCGACGAAACCACCCTCAACCGCGAGTTGGCCCCCTTTAAGAAAGCCCGAGACAACTATCCCAAGACGCTTCTTACGCTCGACACGCTATTTGCTGACGCAAACTACGAAGGAGTTCGCAAGCGCAACGTAATCGACTGGCTCTTGGAATAACTTGAGTCCTAGGCCCTTTCGACACCACCTATATTGCGAATCAGCACCGCCGCCCACCCGACCGAATATTGCCGTTCGGCACCGCCATTAAATGCCTTCCCGCGCATCCCCGTTACGCTCGGGCTGCCATGCAGTCCAGAGAACGAGGAGGTTCCACATGGCGAGAAGGATCAGGGCCAGGGAGGTCCTGAGGCTGAGGTCGGTGAACGGGCTTTCGCAGAACGCGATCGCCCGCACCGCCCACGTCTCGAAGCACAGCGTCCAGGACGTGCTGGAGGCCGCGAGGGAGCGGGGCGTCTCCTGGGAGGACGTCGAGGGGATGTCCGAGGAGGCCGCCTACGCGCTGCTGTTCCCCGGCAGGGGCGACGCCGGGCCGGTGCACGCCGACCCCGACTGGGCACGCGTCCACCGCGAGCTCGCGAGGACCGGCGTCACGCTCAAGCTCCTGCACGCGGAGTATGCCGACGGGTGCGCGGAGGCCGGCGCGCCGTCGATGTCCTACGACAGGTTCTGCAAGCGCTACCGCCAGTACACGGTGTCGCGCAACGTGGTGAGCCGCGTCGGGCACAAGGCGGGCAGGAACATGGAGGTCGACTGGTCGGGGCCCACGATGCGGCTCGTGGACCCCGCGACCGGCGAGGTCAGGAAGGTGTACCTGTTCGTGGCCTGCCTCCCGTTCAGCCGGTACAGCTACGTCGAGCCGACGCTCGACATGAAGCAGGATACATGGCTGCTGTGCCACGTGCACGCCTTCTCCTTCCTGGGAGGCGCGACGCCCTGCATCGTCCCCGACAACCTGAGGACCGGCGTCACCGCCCACCCCAGGGCCGGGGAGCCGGTCCTGAACGCGGCCTACGAGGAGCTCGCCGCGCACTACGGCTCCGCCGTGATCCCGGCGAGGGTCAGGAGGCCCCGCGACAAGCCGAGCGCCGAGAACGAGGTCTGGGCCGCCGCGACCTACGTGATAGCGGCGCTTCGCGACGAGGTGTTCACCGACATGGCGGCCCTCCGCGCCGCCGTCGCCCGGAGGGTCGCGGAGCACAACGACGCGCCGTTCGCCAAGCGCGAGGGCTCGAGGCGCGAGGTGTTCGAGGAGGTCGAGCGCCCGCTGCTGAGGCCCCTGCCGGCCGAGCCCTTCGAGGTGTGCGAGTGGGTCTACGGCCGCAAGGTCCAGGCCAACTGCCATGTCGCGTACGCCCGCAACTACTACTCGGTGAGCCACCTGCTCGTCGGCTCGACGGTCGACCTGCGCGTCACCGAGGGCAAGGTGGAGGTCTTCTCCGGCGGCGAGCGCGTGGCCACGCACCCCAGGTTCCCGTCCTACGCGAGGAACCGCTACTCCACGCGCGGCTCGGACATGCCCGAGGGCAGGGCGTGGTCGGACTGGGACGCGCCGCGCATCCGCGCCTGGGCCTCGAGGGTCGGGCCCTCCTGCTCCGAGCTGGTGGACAGGGTGTTCGCCTGCTACGAGTTCGACGAGCAGGGCTTCAACGCCGCGCTCGCCGTGCTCAGGCTGTCCAGGCGCTACACCCCGGCGAGGCTCGAGCGGGCGTGCGGGATGGCGCTCGCGACCGGGAAGAGGTCGCCGCGCTACCGCGACGTCGAGCCCGTGCTGAGGTCGGGGCAGGACAGGGCGCCGGCCGGCGAGGCGTCCGGGGACTGCGGCTACGTGCGCGGCGCCGGCTTCTACGGGGAGGAGTGAGCATGGACGTCAACGCGGAGACCGCCCGCAAGCTCAGGGAGATGGGGGCGGCCGAGCTGCTCGCCGCCCTCTCCGCCCAGGACGAGGCCGTGTGCGCCGGGATGGCGTTCGCCGAGCGCGTCCAGATGGCGGTGGACGAGGCGCACTCCGACTTCATCACGCAGAAGGTCCGCAACCTGACGAGGAGGGCCGGCCTCAGGTACTCCGAGGCCGACGTCCGCTCGGTCGACTTCTTCGAGGGCCGCGGCCTCGACAGGGTGGCGGTGGCCGAGCTCGCGACCTGCGGGTTCGTCGGGCGCGGCGAGAACGTGGTTCTCCAGGGCCTCACCGGCACGGGCAAGACCTACCTGGCCTGCGCGCTCGCGAAGGCCGCCTGCGCCAGGAGGGTGAGGTCGTGCTACGTCCGCCAGCCCGACCTCGAGGACCTCTGGCGCGAGAGCCGTGACCGGCCCGGCGGCGAGCGCAAGCTCGTCCGCAAGTACGGGGCGTTCGGCCTGCTCGTGATAGACGAGTGGCTGCTCGACAGGCCGGACACCGAGTTCAGGTCGATGCTGCTGGAGCTGATGGAGCTGAGGTACGGCACGGCCTCGACCGTATTCTGCACCCAGTTCAAGAAGAAGGACTGGCACCCGAGGCTCGGCGGCGGGGTGCATGCCGACGCCATCATGGACAGGATCGTGCACAACGCGGTCTGGGTCGACATGGGCGAGGCCAACATGCGGCAGCGCCGCGGATAGACCGGTAGCAATAAAAAAGCACCGGGGCCAGTGTCGGCCCCGGTGCCCAAGCGCGATATCGGCGGTGCTGTTTCGCGATATTCAACAGTGCTCAAGCGAGCAAATACTCAGAATAACTCGTAACGTCCAAAGCCCCGCCAACCTCTTGCCAAGGCGGCTGCCTCGATTATTTAAAGCACAAAGCCCCTCTTATCGGCCAAAACTGCAGTCTTGGCCGATAAGAGGGGCTGGCCGTATCAGCGCTTCCGCGCGGGCGCCGCTGTCGTCACCGCTAGCGGCAGACAACGCCCACGGGCGCAATCGGGATCTTGGATATAGATGCGGACACCCAGCTAAGCGGTTGGCCGCATCTTTAAAATGCTATTGAAATGGCTCAGGTGCAGAGTCTAGCGCACGGCCTTGACCGCCGCCGTCAGATCGAACAGCGTATCGAGCACGGCCTCGCAGCCATCCACCACGTCCTGCGGCAACGGCACGATATCGGGGACGGCAAAGACGTGGCAGCCGGCCGTGATGCCCGAGACGCAGCCGTTGCGCGAATCCTCGACCACGGCGCATTCCTCGGGGACAAAGCCCGCGCGCTCGCAGGCGAGCAGATACATCTCGGGGTCGGGCTTGCCGTGCACGACGTCCTCGCCACAGGTCACCGTTTCAAACTTGTCAAAGAGACCGACCATCTTAAGGTTGTGCTCGGCCGTGGCATGACGCGATGACGTCGCAAGGCCCACGTGATAGCCCGCGGCCAGCAGCTCGTCCAGGCACTCGGCGGCACCGGCCTTAAGTTCCAGTTCGGTCTTGACCATCTCGTCGCGAATCTCCTTGTGGCGACGATAGATCGCCTCAGCGGTTTCTCTGCTGCCGTAATGCGCCTCAAGGATGTCCATGACATCGGGCAGCGTGCGACCGATAAACTGATGGATCAGCGTGTCATCAATCGCGAGCCCCAGCTCAGCAGCGGGCGCTTTCCATGCCTTGATGCCCAGACGCTCGGTATCGACCAGCGTTCCATCCATGTCAAAAATAACAGCCTTGATCATATCGGTCCCCCATCGACTCTCGCTGTCGCATTGCCGCAACTCTACCGCATTTGGCAACTTGTATATAACGTATATACCATATTGCGCTTTCATTACATAGGTAGAAATCTTATGACAAGCAGCTCGGTAGGATTATAGTTTTCGACCGAGTACATATTGGTAAGGAACGTTTCATGCTTTCAGACACCACCGCACCTGCAGAGGAGCTTCAGGACAAACTCGCAGCGCTCGAACAGCTGCTTTTGGCATACGGACGCGTCGCCATCGGCTTTTCCGGTGGCGTCGACAGCAGCTTTTTAGCCGCGGTCTGCGCCCGCATCATGCCGGCTAGCACGCTTCTCGTTCACCTCACCACGCCGCTCATCGGCACGCCTGAACAGGCTTCGTTTGAGCGGTCCGTTGACGGGCAAGCCAATGAGGAGCCGCATTTTAAGCTCCCTGTGCTCAATCTTTCGGTCGATCAGTTGCAGCTCCCCCAAGTAGCCTGCAACGATGCCAATCGCTGCTACCACTGTAAGCAGGCCGGCCTTACCGCCATCGTCAACCACGCCAAGTCGCTCGGCTTTTCCACCGTCATCGATGGCAGCAATGCAAGCGATCGCGGTGACTACCGTCCTGGCATGCGCGCCGCAGAAGAGCTCGGCGTACGCTCCCCTCTTATGGAGGTCGGCTTTACCAAGGACGAAGAGCGCGAGCTGTTGCGCGCATGGGGCTATCCCGTTTGGAACCTGCCGGCGGGAGCCTGTCTTGCCACGCGCGTCCCCACGGGCGAGGAGCTTACGCGCGAGAAGGTCTCCCTGATTCGCGCCTGCGAGGATTACCTGCACGATCTCGACCTGGCGCAGGTACGCGCGCGCTTGGTCGGCGGCTGCATGCATATCGAAGCCGCGCCCGCAGATGTCGCCAAGATTGCCGCTCTCGGCGGTGCCGCCGTCGACGGCGAGGGCAAGACCCCGTTGCCCGCCGCCATCGAGCCCGCGCTGCGCGAGCTGGGCTGCGCCCACATCTCCCCCGAGGTCACCCCCTACATCCACGGCAACATGAACCAGTAGCGTATCCCGATAAGTTGCGGTGGAATAGTTCCTGTTTTGCGGCCTATCGGGCCCAAACAGGAACTATTCCACCGCAACTCCGTTTGGCGGGCATGGACCCGCAGACCTTCCAAAAAGGGACAGGTTTATTTTGGCAGGTTTTATCTGGGGAAACGTCGCGAGGCAGTCGCCCCTCTAGCACCCATCTAACTTCGAGAGGCACTAGAGAGGCGACTCGGCTGCATCTACTTCTTCCGATATCGGCGGTTACGACTCGTCGATGAACCCATTACCTCAATGAGTCCTTTATCTGCCATTTTTGGCAGATGGTAACGGACAGACGAAATTCTGACCCCCGATGCAACCGCTATTTCTCGCGCCGTCATATCCACTTCGGCGCTGAGAGCCTCCAGGATCCTATCCGCCGTCGAAGCTGACGATCCTCTGTTCAAATCGATAATTTCAAACGTGTCTTTGCCGCATTTTGACAGGACATGTTTATCCACAAGGTCCCCGCAGATCAGGCGAATGTCATCCGAATCCCACTTTAGGGCCTCTCGTATTTTTTGAACATCGCATACGCACCCATGCTCCCGCATAAACATGAGCAGTGTTTCCTCGCGATCCGTCAGCTCGGTGCCCACATGGCTCTGAATCCACGTGCGGTTTTCAGCTAGCTCCGCCCCGTGCCGGGAAAGCAGCACCGTAAACGAATCGGCCTTAACGATAAATTTCGGCCTGCCAAGCGAACGAGACTCCATCTCGCGAATCATAGCCGGGATACCAGATCCTTGGCTTTCCGCAACGGCCCCCTCGGCATGCTCTAACGGCGTCGCCCCCATTAGGCTCATGAGCTTTGGGTTTCGGCAGCGCGATTCCCCGTCCGCAAGATTGTCCACCGTCTTTCCGCCCCAAAGCCCGCCGGGGTTTTTGATCTCTATTCTGTCTGGATAGATATCGACACTCACGGCCTGCCCCACAAACATGGGTGAATATTCTCGATGGATGCAGGCATTTGCCAAGGCCTCGCGCAAAACCTCCTGGGGAACTTCCCAATCATCCCTTCTGCCAGTGCCTTGCACTATCGCCGCTTTGCGCAAGTTTCGTCCAATCGCGGCGAGGGCATCTTCGATGCAAGCCGGAATCGGGCCATCGCACAACTGGCGGTCAATAAACCGGGGCTGCCCGGGTGCAGATTTTTCCACATCGGAATGAACGGCGACATCGATCATGAGTTTGGGATAGAACTGCTGGGGGTAAATTCCCGCCGAAAGAAGCCCCGCGAGCTTCACGGCACCATCCTTTGTAGTGATATTGAGTCTGACCAGCTGCTTTTCCAGCGTATCGGCCCCGCGCAAAACGCGCGGGGTCTGCAGCCGGCGATTTGCGATAATAGACCGCACGACATCTGGATCCAAATCCTCGACCGTTGCCTCCGAAACCACCGTGCCGTCTGCATCGCTCGGAAGCAACGCACTCTGTAGCTCATATAGCTCAGCGGGTGACATCTTGATATCCTTATCGTCCACGCGCTTGTAGCTACCGTTCTGCACGCCGCGCGCGCCGATATAGCAAGGCTTCGCTTTAAGCTCAAGTTCAAAGATGCGCACCAGAAGCACCTGGAGCCCGTCGACCTCACCTCGATCAAGCTCGTACCGCGGCGCATGGGTCACCACCGCCGCTGAGCCTCCGTCTCCGATACCCGAAACAAACTGATCGCGCACCCTATCGATAGCAAAGTTAGCCGAAGGAACAAATCCTTCGGCTTCGTTCAGGCCCAAAATGATGAGCCCACCCGCAGTGTTCGCAAAAGCGCTCACTGTCTCCCATACGTCTGCACTCAATTTATTCGTGCAGGCTTTAACTTCTACCGATGCGTCATCGGTCCCTCGCCTGCGAAGGCGCTCGACGATAAGGCCAAGAGGTTCATCCAGCAGCATTGGCATTCCGTCTCTCTAAAACGATAGATTTATCTCTCTAAAGTATAGTATATCTCTCTAACTTTAGAGAGATAAGCACCTTATTTTAGAGAGACATTTAGAGAGATGTATCGAATTCGCTGTTAGATTACCCAATGTTATCTCTTTAACTGGCTTTCTCTTTGGAGAGACATTTAGAGAGACGAGCGCGACCTCTCTAATCAAGGGCACCACTCTTTAAGGTGCACACTCCCTAACCGTGCCCTAAGTTGCGGTGAAATAGTCCCCCGATTAACCTGCCAAAAAGGGACAGGTTTATTTTGGCGGGTTTTATCTAGGGAAACGCAAAATAGCCCCACATACACAACCACCGCAGCTCCATATGAGGCAAATGAATCAGTAGCGTCTATCCCAAATCTTGAGTATTTGTTCGACAGAACGGCCCCTGCCGGCTCCTGCTAGACTGGTAGATTCCCAACCGTCCATCCAGGAGCCGCAATGTCGCGCAAGTCCGCCTACAAGCAAGTACTTTCCATCGGCGCCGCCGTGGTGCTGGGGTTTGCGCTGTTCACAGGGTCGCTCGACGGAGCGCCCAAGTTGTTGTCGCCGCAAAGTGATGAACAGGCGGCAGCTCTGGCCGAAAAACAAAACGAAAGTCCCAGCCGCACCGACGACGAGGCGGACCTGGTCGATCGGCTCGAATCAGGAACGGCGAGCTCCCCGGACCCTCAAAACAGCCAGGACTCTGGCGATGGCTCCGATTCCGCCACAACCGACACCGGCGACGGCGCTTCCGCGGACAGCGCCGCCACCCCCATCGACGAGGTCGAAAACCCCGACCTCAACCGCGCCCGCGGTGTTTATCTCAGCAGCATTCCCGACTACGCCGGCAACCCCTACGTTGCCCTGCGCGCCGACAGCACGCACCCGCTCGGCACACCATCATTCACGCTCGATGAATACGAGCGCGCTACAGAAGAGGGTTGCTTTAAGAAGTTCTCCAAGCTTGACAGCCTGGGCCGCACCCGCAAAGCGCTCGCCTGCGTGGGCCCCGAATCACTCGGTCAAGGCGAGCGCGGCGATATCTCGCGTATCCATCCCGCTGGATGGCGCCAGCAGCGCTACGACTTTATTCCGGGCCAGAGCCTCTACAACCGCTGCCATCTCATCGCCTGGTCGCTCTGCGGCGAAAACGCCAACCGCAAGAATCTCCTCACCGGCACGCGTTATCTCAACGAGACAGGCATGCTGCCGTTTGAGGAGCAGATTCTCGGCTACATCCGCGAGACGGGCAACCACGTGCTCTATCGCGTCACACCCATGTATAACGAAGAGGAACTTGTCTGCCGCGGCGTGCGCCTTGAGGCGCAATCGGTCGAGGACCACGGCAAGACCCTCTGCTTCCACGTGTACTGCTACAACCTGCAGCCGCACGTGCAGATCGACTACGCCACCGGCCGCAACCAGGCATCCGGAGACTAGTGCCGACCGCACCGCCCGTAACCCAAAAATGATTCGTTTTCCTCCGTCCCCATGGGATCAAAAAAGGCCGCCCTGGATTACCCAGGGCGGCCTTTTCGTCAGCGTCCACATTGCAGGCAAAACCACACGCTACTTGGCGCGGCCCTCCTCATAGCGCTCGACCAGCTTGGCCTGAACATCGTAGGGAACCTGCTCGTAGCCAGCGGGCTTCATGGTAAAGTCACCCGTGCCGCGCGTGATAGAGCGCAGGCGCGTCGAATAATCCGTCAGCTCTGCCAGCGGCGCCTGGGCAATGACCACGGTGTCGCCGCGCTCATCGGTCTCCATACCCGTCACGCGACCGCGCGATGCCGAGATGTCGCCCATCACAGCGCCGGCGTAGCTTTCGGGAATAGTCACCGTGATTTCCTCGATGGGCTCCAGCACCACCGGGTCGGCATCGGCGCACGCCTTGCGCAGGCCGATGCGAGCCGCCGCGCGGAACGCCATCTCGTTGGAGTCGACGCTGTGATACGAGCCGTCGTACACAGCCACGCGAATGCCCGTGAGCGGGTAGCCGGCAATGATGCCGTCCTTCATGGTCTCCTGGACACCCTTGTCCACGGCGGGGATGAGCGAGCGCGGGATGCGGCCACCCACGACCTCGTCTACAAACTCATAGCCATCGCTCGTGCCGTCGGGCCCAATGAGCGGCTCAACGCGCAGCCAGCAGTCGCCATACTGACCGGCACCGCCAGTCTGTTTCTTGTGGCGGCCCTGCGCGCTTGCCGTACGGCGAATGGTCTCGCGATACGGAATGCGGATCGGCACGCTCTTGGCCACGACCTTGGTGCGATCCTCCAAACGGTTGAGCAGCACCGAAACCTGCGCCTCACCAACGGCGGAGATAATGGTCTGGCCCGTCTCCTCGTCACGATCGATGCTCATGGTCGGATCGGCCTTGCAGGCCTTCTCGATAAACGTGTAGAGCTTCTCTTCGTCGCCGCGATTCTCAGCCTCGATGGCGATGCGGTACTGCGAGTTGGGGAACTTAAACGCCGCAGCCTCGACCTTGCCGGTAATCGAGAGCGTATCGCCCGTCTCGGCCGCCAGCTTGGGTGCCACGATAATGTCGCCGGCATAGGCGTGACCGACCTCGGTCATGTCGCGGCCGCACATCACATACAGGTGAGCCAGACGGTCGCCCTTGCGCGTGCGCGCGTTGACCAGCTCAAGGCCCGGCTCAAGCGTACCCGTCAGCACCTTAATAAAGCTGATGCGACCCTGCTGCGGATCGGCCAGGGTCTTAAACACAAACGCCACCGGACGATCATCGTCGCTTGAAATCTTGAGCGAATCGCCGTCGATAAGCGGCATCTCGCCGTAGTCGGTCGGCGCCGGGAAGTATGTGGCGATGTCGTCCATCAGCGAGTTGACGCCCTGCTCCTTAATGCAATCGCCCGCAAAGACCGGCACAAAGATGCGCTCGGCGATCGCCTTCGACAGCAGGCCTTCAAGCTCCTCCTGCGTCAGCGTCTCCTCGCCTTCCAAGTACTTCATCATCAGTTCATCGTCAGCCTCGGCCACCAGCTCGCACAGATGGTCATGGGCTTCCTCGGCCTGGGCACGATACTCCTCGGGAATCTCCGACTCAACGGCTTCGGTGCCGTTGCAATGGCGCGCCTTCATGCGCACCAGGTCGATGATGCCGTCAAAGTCCTCGCCCTCGCCCCAGGGAAGGGTCACGGCGCCCAGGCGCGTGCCAAAGCGCTCTTGCAGCAGGTCCATCGTGGTCGCAAAGCTGGCCTCGGAGCGCGACAGGCGGTTTACGAACACCGCACGCGCCAGTCGCAGGTCCTCGGCGGCATACCAGAGCTTAACCGTCGTAGGCTGCGGGCCGGCCTCGGCGTCGACCACAAACAGAGCCGTCTCGCAGACGCTCATCGCGGCAAAGGCGTCGCCGATAAAATCGGGGTAGCACGGGGCATCGAGCACATTGATGCGCGCGCCCTTCCAGTCGATCGGCGCGATGGTCGTCGAGATGGAAAATGCACGCTTGACCTCTTCGGGGTCATAGTCGAGCGTGGGCTTGGTGCCGTCGTGGCCGCCCAGGCGGGCGGTCTTGCCGGAAAGGTGGAGCATGGCCTCGGCGAGTGAAGTCTTGCCCACCCCGCCTTGGCCTACGAGCACCACGTTCCTTACGTTACCGGTCTTGGGAGCACCCATGATGACCTCCTTGCAGGGCCGCGCGCAATGCGCGACGCCAACGGGGAGAGTTCGCGGTCGGTGCCATCCCGGGAGCAGCATGGTCGGCAGCCGAGCCGACTCACCCTCCAAATGTCCTATGCCACCACCCTACCCTCACGGGCGGCTGTCCATGCATACCTTTCGGCGCACGTATGAATACAGGCGGCGAGAGGACAGAGCAAGTATGCCAGGTGATTATTAAACCCCATCGATACAAATAAAAGCCGCCGCAGTCCATAAGACCCGCGGCGGCTTCTTCTCAATACATAGCTGAGCTTAGCCCTCGATACGACTCAAGAACTCACGGGTACGTTGCTCACGCGGATGATCGATAACCTGCTCGGCCGGGCCCTCCTCGACAATGCGGCCTCCGTCCATAAAGACCACGCGATCGGCAACATCGCGCGCAAACTGCATCGCATGGGTCACGATCACCATCGTCATATTCTGCGCCGCCAGGTCTTTAATGACACGCAGCACCTCGGCCGTTAGCTCGGGATCGAGCGCCGAGGTCGGCTCGTCAAAGAATAAGATTTCCGGATCGAGCGCCAGGGCGCGGGCGATACTCACACGCTGTTGCTGACCGCCCGAAAGCTCACACGGCACCTTGTTCTCGTTGCCCGTCAGCCCCATTTGTGCAATCAGCTCGTGAGCGCGGGCTTCCGCCTGCTCGCGCGGACGCTTAAGCACGCGAATCGGCGCATCGGTGATGTTTTTCATCACCGTATAGTGCGGGAACAGGTTGTAATTTTGGAACACCAGGCCGAATCGCGAGCGCGCCTGCTTGGGCACATCGCCCTTCGCATAGACCGCGCCCGAACCCGCATCCGTCGCAACGGCAAGGTCGCCAAACGAGAGCGAGCCTCCGTCGAGTGACTCGAGCAGCGTGGCACACCGCAGCAGCGTGGACTTGCCGCCACCCGAAGGCCCGATAATCGCCACGACCTCGCCACGCTTCACCTCAAGCGAGATATCCTTGAGCACCTCATTGCCGCCAAACGCCTTACGCGCGTTCGATATATTCATTACCGAATTAATCATGGTAGTAATCCAATTTTTTCTCGGCGGCGCCCAGCAGCATCTCGACGACGAAATTAAAGACCCAGTAAATCAGCGCCGCGATCGCAAACGGCACCATGCTCACCTGCGAGGCGACCAGCGCCTTGGCCGTCGAGAACATCTCACCCACGCCAATGGCAAACGCCAGCGACGTGTCCTTGACCAGCGTGATGATCTCGTTGCCCATCGCCGGCAGAATACGCTTGGCGACCTGCGGCATCACGATATACAGAAACGTCTGCACGCGCGAATAGCCCAGCACCTCGGCAGCCTCGTATTGACCGCGCGGAATGGACTGCAAGCCCGAGCGATAGATCTCGGCAAAGTAACCGGCGTAGTTGATGATGAACGCCACGACGCACGCCGTCCACTTGGAATCGGGCGTGAGCGAAATGCCAAACACGTAGTACGGGGCAAAGTAGATGGCAAACATCTGCAGCATGAGCGGCGTACCGCGCATGACCGAAATGTAGATGCGCGCAATCCAGCGAAGCGGCGCGATTTTGCTCATGCGCATAAACGCCACGGGGATTCCCAGCGGAATCGACCCCAGCAGTGTCAGCACAAACAACTGCAAACTGACCAAGAATCCCTGGCCAAGCATCTGCATCATGACCTGAATAGACATTACTTGAGCACCCAATTATCGAAAGATAGACCATAGCTTGAATACTTGTCGCAGAGATCCTTAACCGTACCGTAATCGTAGAGTGCCTTGAGCGACTCGGTCACGGCGTCGGCCGACTTGGTGTCGCCCTTCTTAAAGCCGACGGCGTAGTGCTCGCTGGACAGCGGCTCATCAAGCTGCGTATAAGCATCGGGCTTGGCGGCAAGCTGATACTGGGCAATCGAAAGGTCGCAAGCCACGGCATCGACCGCGCCGCTCTCGAGCTGCATAAACGCCGTGTTGTACTCACCGATGGTGTCGAGCGTGGCAAACGTCGCCGCCAGATCCTTCTGGTCACCCTCAAGCACATCCTGCGCAGCGGAATCGGTCTGGGTAATCACGGTCTTGCCGGCAAGATCGTCCCAGCTCTTGATGCCTGCATCCTTCTTTACCACCAGCACCTGCTCGTTGAGCATGTACGGCTCGGAGAACGTGTAGTCGTCCTCACGGCCCTCCATGGTAAAGCCATTCCAGATGCAGTTGATGGCGCCCGAGTTAAGCAGCGTATCCTTGGCATCCCAGTCGATGGCCTCGTATTTGACCTCCCAGCCCTGCTTATCGGCAACAGCCTTGGCCAGATCGAGATCAAAGCCGGTGTACTCGCCATCGTCGCCCACAAAGCCGTACGGAGGATAGGACTTATCAAAGCCCACCACGAGCTTCTTGGACTCCGCAGCGCCCTTCACATCCTTGGCCGCGGCAGAGCCAGCAGCGGAGCCCTTGCCGGCACCACCGCCGCAACCGACAAGACCAAGGCCAAGCACCGTAGCGAGCGAGCCGGCTAGACCAACAAACTGACGACGAGACATATCGGTGTTCATGGTATCCCCCCTTGATGGCACTTTAGTTAAGTAAAGTGAGTCGTGTAACGTCCAGAATCATACACTTTAGTGAGATGGAGTACAAGGGAGGGTTTGCCCGCCGGGTGCCGGGGCAGGGGTTAAGTTTGCTGCTCTACAGTCCTGCTCGCGACGGAGAGCACATTAAGTGCTCTCCTGTTCGTGCGGAACTCGCGACAAACTTAACCCCTGCCCCGGCACCCGGCGGGCAAACGTCGTTGGGTTTATCACTGACATGAAGTGGGCGCTTGCATATCGTCCGCTAGCTTGGCACGATACAATGCTTTCAGATTTCAATTTGTAAATTAGTGGGGTTAATTCATGGCAGAATCTCGTGCGGAGCGTAAGGCTCGTCGTGCTTTGATCGAGGCGGCTGAGGGGTCGGGGGAGAAAAAATCTTCTAAGAAATCCAAGTCGTCTCTGAATGCGAAGGGTAAGTCGGCTAAGGGCAAGGCTAAGGCCAAGCGTCCCGGCTCTCGTCGGAGCGAGGATAAGGCATCTCAGACTCGCTCCAAGCGCCCGTATAAGAATCCGGTTCCGTCTGCGCGTGAGGCTGTGGATCCCAAGTCTCCCTGTTCCATCATGAGAGCTTGTGGCGGATGCACGGCGCTCAATCGTCCTTATAAAAAGCAGTTGGCAGCTAAGCAGGCTGCTATGGAGGAGCTTTTTGCTTCGCTTTGTGAGCGTGAGGGCATTGCTGTAGATCCTATTCGTGGCATGGGTGTCACCCTGGGCGACCCGGGCAAATATCCTGCGCCGCGCGGTTTTCGCCATAAGGCCGCCACTCCCTTTGCTCCCGGTAAGGAGGGCGCTGTCCGTTGCGGTTTCTTTGAGCGCGGCACGCACAAGATCGTTGCCGTACCCGAATGCCCCGTCGAGGCACCGGGCGCCCGTCAGATTCTCAACGGCATCGCACGCGAAGCTGAGCGGCTGCATATTCCCGCCTTTAATGAGGACAAGCATCTTGGTTTGCTTCGCTATGCCGTCGTCCGCTGCGGTTGGCGTACCGACCAGGTCATGGTCACGCTCGTGACCGCTCAGCGCGACTTGCCGCATGCGCAGGAGTTCTTTGAGGCTGTCGCCGCACTCGATCCGCGCATCGTCACCGTCGCCCAAAACATCAACGGACGCCCCGGCAACGCCATCCTCGGCGAGGAAACCCGCATCGTGTATGGCGCCGAATGCATGCGCGACCAGCTGCTCGGCTGCGAATTCGACATCTCCCCCACCGCGTTTTATCAGACCAACCCGCAACAGACCGAGCTGCTCTATCAGCTCGCTATCGACGGCATGGATTTGCACCAGGGCGATGTGCTCATGGATGCCTACTGTGGCAGCGGTACCATCGGTCTTTGCGCAGCTAAAGATGCCCAGAACAAGGGTATCGGCATTATGCTGCTCGGCGTTGAGCGCAACCCGGCGGGCATTGCCGACGCACGTCGCAATGCCGAGCTCAACGGCCTCACCCGCAGCGCTTGGTTTATGGCCGACGACGCCACCGACTACATCCTGGATGCCGCCGACAACAACGAACGCGTCGACGTTCTTTCCATCGACCCGCCGCGCGCCGGCTCCACGCCCGAGTTCCTCGAAGCTGCCTGCGCACTTAAGCCGCGCCGCATCACCTATATCAGCTGCAACCCCGTGACCCAAGAGCGCGACCTGCACCAGCTCCTCGACGGAGGCTATCGCCTGCTCAAGATCACGCCAGTCGACATGTTCCCTCACACCGACCACACCGAAACCGTAGCGGTCCTCGAACGCCGCTAACCAACCTCAGTAGATTTTTGGGACAAGAAAGGGGGCGACCCGCCTGGGCCGCCCCCTTCGCTTGGTTTATAAACTCCGCTACATCCCATTGCGCAGATCGCACACGCCGGCTGCCGCCATCTCGCACAGCAGCGTCTCGCGGTCGCGCGTCACGATCAAATCCAGTGGGAAGTGAATCTCGTCGAGCATCTTGCGCGCGTGATCGAGCTTGCCAATGGCCATGCCAATGTGGGCATCGGTCGACACGCCAATGCCCACGCCCAGCTCGGCGCAGCGCTCGGCAATCTTGCGGCATACGGCCCAATGCTCAGTGTCGACACCGTGTTCAAGACTATGGTTGTTGATCTCGATAATCTTGTGCTTGGCCTTAGCTGCCAACAGCACCTCGTCGATATCGAACGGCACGCCCGAACGCCCCGTGTGACCCAGCATGAACACCTTGGGGTGCTCCAGGGCATTGATATACATCTCGGTCGTCTGGGCCAGCGTCGCGCCCTCAGCAATCTGCGGATTATGCACGCTCGCAACCAAATAATCCAAATTACGCGTAACCAAATCGAACAGCGAATGCTGACGGCTGTACGAATCGCCGGCAATATCGAGCGTGACAGGAGTGTCCTCGCCAAACAGGCTTCCGTCCAGCGAAACGATATCGGCCTCGGCACCACGCAGCACCAGCACGCCGCTCCAAATGCGCGGCCAGATATCCTGGTTGATAAAGAACTGGTAACTGCGCAGGTCATTGGGGCAAGCCGTAACCATAGAGCTCAAATGGTCGGCAGATCCGAGCACCTGCAGACCACGCTCTGCCGCCCAGTACACATTCTCCTCAATGGTCGAATATGCATGCGCAGAGAACATCGTATGGGTATGAATGTCACAAGAAAGCAGGTAGGGCATCAGGTCTCCTTATCTGGCACGGCCGTCGCTTATATTCATTGTACGCATAGCCTTCGATAGTCGTAAAACCACTCCATCCCAAAGACACAACGTCCATGACAACGGGGTCCGGCTTAACACCAAACCCCGTTTCACGTAAAACATTGTAGGCAGAGCGCTTTACTTTTAACGATACTCGTCCGCCAACTGTTTCCAAGCGGGTAGCGAATTGACAATCGTTTCGTAGCTCACGCAATAGCCCAGGCGGAACCAACCCGGCATACCAAAGCTGTCCGAGGGAACCGCAAGCAACTCATACTTCTTTGCGCGCTCGCAAAACGCATTCGCATCGGGCTCCAATGCTTTCACCCATAGGTAGAACGCGCCATCCGGCTCAACATAGGTGTAGCCATACTCCGCTAGTGCGTCGGTAAGCGCGGTGCGGTTGCGTGCATAGGCCTCGACATCGCTCGGTTCATCAATGCAGTCGATGATTACACGCTGGAAGAGGGCCGGTGCGCACACGAAGCCCAGCGTGCGGGCGGCACCGGCGACGGCCGGCATCAGGCGAGCAGCTTGCGGATTGGTATTGGGGACCAAAATCCAGCCCACACGTTCACCCGGTAGCGAAAGGGACTTGGAATACGAATAGCACACGATGGTGTGCTCATAGATCGAAGGCACCCAGGGCACTTCGGCGCCATACACAATCTCACGGTACGGTTCGTCCGAGATCAGCATAATCGGATTCTCGGGATCGCGCTGAGCGTTGGCCTCGCGCAGAGTATTCGCCAGGCGTGTCAACGTTTCACGCGTATACACGGCACCCGTGGGGTTATTCGGCGAATCGATAATGACCGCCGCTGTCTTGTCGGTGATCGCCTTGAGCACGTTACCCACGCTCAGCTGAAACGTATCTTCATCGGCGAGCGCCTCGACACACGTACAGCCGGCCTTCTCAATCCAAACGCGATACTCCGGAAAGTACGGGGCGATAACGATGACCTCGTCACCCGGATTGGTAACGGCGTTGAGCGTGCAGGTGAGCGAGGCCGCCGCACCTACCGTCATAAAGACATCCTTGCCCTCATAGCTCGTGCCAAAGCGACGGTTGAGCGATTCGGCGACGGCTGCTCGACATTGCGGCAGGCCCGGAGCGGGGGTGTAGCCGTGCAGCTGGTCGCTCGGCAGCTCCAAAGCCTTCTTAATGGATTCAGCCACGGCAGCAGGCGCCGGAACACTCGGGTTGCCCAGCGAGAAATCGAACACGTTTTCTGCGCCGATCTGCGCCTTGCGCTCAAGACCATAGCTAAAGATCTCGCGGATGATGGAGCTTTCCGCGCCGCGAGCAAACATGGTTTCGTTGATCATCTGTTCCCCTTTCGCATAGGCGCTATTGTACGCTTTAGCTGAGCAAAGTACCCCAGCAATGTTGATTGGGGACAGACTTAAATACGTGAAAACGCTCATTTAAGTCTGTCCCCAATCAACAGACGGCCCCATATCGGCCAAAAGGAAAAACCTCCGCAGGTTTCCCAGCGGAGGCTTTCGCTACAAGAACTATTTGTCGGCGTCGGTGTTGCCGTCAGCATTGACGGCATTGCCCTCGTCAGCATCCTCAGATGCGGCTTCGGCATCCTCCTGCATGGCCGCCTGCGCAAAAGCCGCGGCATCGGCCGCCAGCTCCTCCTCACTCATGCGAGGCGCACGCTTCTTAGGCGGCATACCGGCCGCCTTGGCGTTGCGCTCCTCCTTGGCCGCCAGGATATCGCCCTCGCGCTCAAGGTAGGCGTCCCACTCGTTATCGAGCAGGGCATTCACGGCATCGCCCTCGACAGTCTCGCGCTCGAGCAACACCTTGGCCATCAGGTCGAGCTGATCGCGACGGGCATCCAGGATCTCGACAGCACGACGATGGGCCTCGCGCATAATGCGCTGGACCTCGATGTCGATACGGCGCGCCGTCTCCTCGGAGTAATCCTGATGATCGGCATAGTCGCGGCCCAAGAACACCTGATGCTGCGCCTCACCGAAAACCTGCGTACCCAATTCTTCGCTCATGCCCAGGCGCGTGACCATCTCGCGCGCCATCTTAGTTGCGCGCTCCAGGTCGTTGCTCGCGCCCGACGTAATGTCATCGCACATGAGCTCCTCGGCCACGCGACCGCCCAAGAACACGGCGAGCTCGTCGAGCATCTCGTTCTTGGTCTTGAGGAAGTGATCTTCCTGCGGCAGCTGCAGTGTATAGCCCAGAGCCTGACCGCGACTGACAATCGAGATCTTGTGGACGGGGTCGGAGTGCTCCAGGATATGACCGACCAACGCGTGGCCACTCTCGTGATACGCGATCGTGGTACGCTCGGCCTCGGTCATCACACGGCCCTTGCGCTGCGGTCCGGCAATCACACGCTCCATCGACTCCTCGACCTCGTCCATCGAAATCACGGAACGATGACGGCGAGCGGCAAGCAGCGCGGACTCGTTGAGCAGGTTCGCCAAATCGGCACCGGTAAAGCCAACGGTCATCTGGGCGAGCTTCTCGAACTTCACGTCCTCGTCCATCGGCTTGTTCTCGGCATGCACGCGCAAAATCTGCTCGCGACCCTTTACGTCCGGACGGTCGACCGTGACCTGACGGTCAAAACGGCCGGGACGCAGCAGTGCCGGATCCAGAATGTCGGGGCGGTTGGTGGCAGCGATCAGGATGACCGACTCGCTCTCCTCAAAACCGTCCATCTCGACCAGCAGCTGGTTGAGCGTCTGCTCGCGCTCGTCGTGGCCGCCGCCCAAGCCGGCACCGCGCTGACGTCCTACGGCGTCGATCTCGTCGATAAAGATGATCGACGGGGCCTGGGACTTGGCCTCCTTAAAGAGGTCGCGCACGCGGCTGGCGCCGACGCCTACGAACATCTCGACAAAGTCAGAGCCCGAGATGCTAAAGAACGGCACGCCCGCCTCGCCGGCAACGGCCTTGGCCAGCAACGTCTTACCGGTACCCGGAGGGCCCACCAGCAACACGCCACGCGGGATCTTGGCGCCCAGCTTGCGATAGCGCTCCGGATCGCTCAAAAAGTCACGGATCTCCTCGAGCTCCTCGACCGCCTCGTCCACGCCAGCGACATCCTCAAACTTGACCTTGGGGCGCGTAGCCTCGTTGGTCTTGGCGTTGGTCTTGCCAAACTGCATGTTCCTGCTGTTGGCACCCATCATCTGGCGCATAAAGTAGAACATGATGGCAATCAGGGCAATCGTCGGCAGCACGCTCATCGCCAAGTCGCCCCAAAAATCAGGGTCGTTGGTGTTGACGATGTACTTGGTATCGGGGTGCTCCGCCATGAGCTCGGCAAGCGAATCGGAACCGACATAGGTCGAGGAAAAGCTCTTGAGCTCGCTCGTGTCGCCCTTGTCCTTTTTCGTCTTCCAGTAATGACCCGTCACGCTTCCGTCCTGAACCGTATAGGTCAGATCTTCGACGCGATCCTGCTTGATGGCGCTGACCATCTCACTCGTCGCGAGCTTTACGGTATTGCTGGATTTGGCAAAGCCGGAGCCCATGTTAAAGAAGGCGTAACCCAGGAGCGCGCAAGCCAAAAGAAAATACAGCCAGCCCGTACGCGTGGGCTTCTTGCCTCCGGGCATCCCCGGGATCTTTGGGTCCCGGGGAGTCTGGGAATTGTTGTCGTTACGGTCGTCGGGCATCTTACGAATAAACCTCCGGTTTCAAAATGCCCAGATACGGAAGGTTGCGATAGCGCTCGGCATAGTCGAGGCCGTAGCCCACCACAAAGGCATCGGGGCAATGGGTTCCAACATACTTGGGCGTGACGGCCGAGACGCGGTCCTCAACGTCCTTCCACAGGAAGGCGGCGACCTCCAGCGAGGCGGGCTTGCGGCTCTCAAGGTTCTTCATCAGATACTTGAGCGTCAGCCCCGAGTCCAGAATGTCTTCGACGATCAGCACGTCGCGACCACGGATGTCGATATCCAGGTCCTTAATGATACGCACGATACCCGAGGACTTCACGCCGTCGCCATAGCTCGAAACAGCCATGAAATCGATGTTGGTCGGCAGCTCGATCTTGCGCATCAGGTCCCCCATAAAGACCACGGCACCGCGCAGGACCGCAATCAGCACCAGATCCTTACCCGCGTAGTCGCGAGTAATCTGCTCGCCCAAGCGAGAGACGATACCGTCGATATCCTCCTGCGTGAACAGAACCTTCTCGATATCCGGATGTTGAGAAGCCATGACAACCCTTTCTTGTGCTTATCGCCCACACACCGCCGTATGGACGCGAACTACACATTCTAGCAGCGCACGGGGTAAATTTACCAGCCCGTGCGCCATCAGCGCGGGAATACCGTCAACGTCGCACAGAATAGCAGGCGTGGGACGCTATTCCGCATCGACCACGCGGAGCAGATATGCCACGCGCGTTGCGGCCGTGCACTTAAAACGCTCGTCCGCGCGAACTCCGGCGACCCACACCACGGCACCCCCCGGCGCCGTCCTCACCATGGGCACGCCGGCGCGCTCGGAAACGGGAATGCGAGCCTCACCTAGCAAGTCGGATACTTTCTTGCTTCGGCCACTCATCCCTAACGGGCACATCACGTCTCCCGGTGCGGGACCGTCCACCCACAGGCGCGCCAATCGCGCCTCGGCAGGGATCTCGCCACGCGAGCCCGCCAGGATCCGCTCACTATCGCTGTCGGCAAAACCCAGGGCAGCCGCGTCTACCAAAGCTGTCACTTCCCCGGCAGCCGCAAGCTCACGGGCGCGGCGCACGATATCGCATCCCGGCTCAACGACCATCGGTTCTGTGACCAGCATACGTCCCCCGCCCAACGGCAAACGACCGGGTACGGTAACCCAGCCCGCAACCAGGCCCTCGCGAGCCGCCGGCGCCTTAAACGCCAGCATGCCAAACTCAATGCGTGCGTCAATCCCCGCCGGAAGCGTGACCGAGCCGGCGCCCTCGGCAACGCAGGAAAGGACTCGCTCCACATGTCGCATCTCTGGACGAGCGTCCGGATCGATGCGCTTAATCGCCAGTCGCACGATGCGCCGCGCGATTACCACCTCGGCCGCAGCAAGGCGCCTGGCATCGAGCACCAGCGCCCCCGCCGTCTCCTTACGCAGGCAGCTTCGAAACGCCTGTGCCGAAAGCTGAGACAAAAACGCGTCCTCATCGCCTAAGATCTCGCAGGCGGCGCCAATCGTCTTGCAGACGCTCGCGTTGCGCTGCGCCACCACCGGCATCACTCGATGGCGTACGTAGTTTCGCAGATACGAGATATCCTCATTGCTCTCGTCTTCACGCCACGGCTGACCATGTACCTGTAGATAGCCCACGAGCTCGCCATGAGTTAGGTCGAGCAAGGGACGCACCACGATATTCCTCCGGCGAGGAATGCTCGATAGGCCAGCGGGCCCCGAACCCTTAATCGCGTTCATCAAAAACGTTTCCGCGCGATCCGAAGACGTGTGCGCGGTGCAGATACGAGCCGCCGTTCGCGGTGCCCCCGTCTGGGCGCAGAGCTCGCGAACATACCTCCGCGCCGCGGCATAGCGCACCTCGCGGGCCGCGGCCTCAATATTGCCCGACTCCCCATCAAAATAAGCGTGCTCCACGCACAGCGGTAAACCATATTTCGCGCAGAGCTCACGCACAAAGGCCTCGTCGCCATCGGACGCCTTGCCGCGCAGATGATGGTTTACATGCAGCACATGCAGGCGCTCGCGAGCAATGGGGGCAACACCGCGTCCGTCTTGGATATCCAGCTTTGATGTGCACGCCATAAGAAGCAGTGCCGTCGAGTCCGCGCCGCCTGATACCATGAGCACGACAGGAGCAGCCTGCTGCCTCGTCCGGGTCTCATCGACTGCCCCAGGCACGGCATGGTGTCCATAATGCTGAGATACCGTAGGCATTTGCTTCCTCCTCTATTCGTCCGCACCCATTGTATCCTTTGGAATCTTATGTCTCGTCTGCACCTTCATATCCTCGGCAGTGGCTCTAAAGGCAACTGCGCACTCATCGAGGGCCCGCAGGGGCTCATTATGGTCGATGACGGACTGTCTCGCCGCGAGACATTAAAGCGCATGGCAGAACTGGGGCTCTCGACAGACAACGTCTCGGCTCTTCTCATTACTCATGAGCATAGCGATCACATCAAGGGTCTCGATGTCTGGTGCAAGCACTGGCACGGTCCCCTCTTTGCCAGCAGGGGCACTCTTTCGAACAAAGAAAATCTTTCGCATCTGCCTGTCGAGGAATTCGATCCCGGCGACGCCCTATCCATTGCCGGCATCCACGTGCAAACCTACTCAACATCACACGATGTCATCAATCCAGTCGGTTATCGATTCGACGCCCTCGATGATTCCATCGGCTTTGCCACCGACACCGGAGAGCTATCAAGCCAAGCCATGAACACCCTCAAAGATTGTCGAGTCCTCGCGCTCGAAAGCAACCATGATGTGACCATGCTGCGCGAGGGAGAATATCCCCGCTTTCTTCAGGAGCGCATCCTGTCTGCAAGGGGACACCTCTCCAATGGCCAAGCCGCCGAAGCCGCGCGCGAACTTGTTACCGATCGCACCGAACAGCTCATTGCCATGCATATCAGCCAAGATAACAATCGTCCGAGCCTTACCGTCAAAAGCTATGCCAAAGCTCTGGCCGCAACCCTGAATGACGAGGTCGGCAGCTCCGCAACCCTTCTCCAAGGATCGCGAAAACTCTCGATACGCCCTGCGAGTCAGTATCAGCCGGCAACCATTCAATAGACTGTCCTAGACAGCAAAAGGGGCCGAGAATCGCTTCCCAGCCCCTTTTGCTGTCTTTTAATAGCGCAGAACACCAACGAAGTTAGTCGATGGAGATCTTCGTAACGTTCTTCTTCTCGACGATCTTGGGAACCGTAACGGTCAGGATGCCGTCAGCGTACTTAGCCGAGAGGCCCTCGCTCGAAGCGTCCTTTAGATACACGCCACGCGTCGCGCTGTACGAGCTGAACTCCTTCTGCAGGAAGTTCTTGCCCTCGTTCTCCTCGTCTTCCTCGACATTCACGCTAATGGACAGACGGCCCTCATTGAGCTCGACATCGATATCGTCCTTGGCGACACCGGTCAGATAGGCCTTGACCTCATAGCCGTCGCCCTTATCCTCAACGTCAACGGGAAACGCTTTGGAAGCAATCGAGTTATTTGCAAGGTCGGTCATATCATCAAACAGATCGAACAGCGAGCTAGCAGAAGGACGAACGCCAAAAACCGAACGATAAGGAACCATGCTTGCCATGTTTACCACTCCTTTTAGGACTGCCGAGCCATCTTCTAGGTGACTGGGACTTCTTTTGACGCTCTTATATATGCCCACACAGTGCTTATATATACATCGACTATAAAGTTTTTTGAGTCCAGTACTATAAGCATATCTAAGTGTGCATGACTAAGGTTTTAGTAAGGTTAAGGTTCTTTGAACCAGAGCTTAAATAACAAGTATGTTCGCAGCTACAAATAGCAAGGGGCTTACAATGAGCGCGTACACGTTGTTGGTAACGAGCTAAAGGGCATCATGGACGAACAAAGCCAGAACAAAATGTTTATGCCGACGCAGGGGGAAGATACTTCCACGCAGCCGCCGCGGTTCCATCGCCCCCACATCTCGCAAGAGCCCATTAATGATCCGGAGCCCGAGTATGTGACGAGAAATCGATATCAAACGCTCGAGGATGCCCAAACGGGACGTAAACATATGGGCGTCGCCTCGGGAGACCCTGTATATCTGAAAGACGCACCATTATCTAAACACAGCGCAACTAGTGATGAGCCAATGAAAGCATCCGTCACTCATCAACAAAGAGGTCCTCGACCAAAGCAAACCTTGACGCATTCGGCTCGCTATCTCGAAACGCCAAAACAGGGAAAATCGATCTTCGTTTCGTCAAGTAAACGACGCAAGCAGCATCGACTGACAATCCTGCTTTTGATCATTGTGGCCATAGCAGTTGCCCTTGTTATTCGATTTATTTTCTTTAAATAAAAGCTCAATACCAAAAAGAATTAAATCGTCTGGCGTAAATGAGTCATTTATGCCCCGTAAACGCAAGAAAGGGGGAGGCCGCGAGGCCCCCCCCTTCTTCAAGTCATCAGACGGCTCGGTGCCGTCCACCGGTCAGCGGCGCCCTGGCCTCCCACGGGCTGGCCCCGCAGTACTCTCGGCGCGATGGGGCTTAGCTTCCGGGTTCGGAACGGGACCGGGCGTGCCCCCCATGCTCTGGCCGCTGACCGGTGGGCGGCGCCCACCGTTACGGTGTCCTGGGTCGCATACACGTGCCCTGGGGGCCGCATGGCGCATAGGAGGAGTCGACTCGGGGGCATCCTCGTGCCCGGACCGCGCATGAGCGCTCAGTCCCGCGGGCCGCGAGGTGCGGTTCCGGAAGAGCTCGGGCGATTAGTGCGGCTCGGCTGAGGCTGTCGCCAGCCTTGCACCTGCCGTCTATCGACCAGGTAGTCTACCTGGGCCCTTACCGGAAGGAGAACTAATCCCTGGAACGGCTTCCCGCTTAGATGCCTTCAGCGGTTATCCGCGCCGCACGCGGCTACCCGGCCGTGCCGTTGGTCGACAACCGGTTCACCGGAGGTGCGTCCACCCCGGTCCTCTCGTACTGGGGGCAGCCTCCATCGATTCTCCTGCGCCCACGGAGGATAGGGACCGAACTGTCTCACGACGTTCTGAACCCAGCTCGCGTACCGCTTTAAACGGCGAACAGCCGTACCCTTGGGACCTGCTCCAGCCCCAGGATGCGATGAGCCGACATCGAGGTGCCAAACCTTGCCGTCGATGTGGACTCTTGGGCAAGATCAGCCTGTTATCCCCGGAGTACCTTTTATCCGTTGAGCGACGGCCCACCCACTCGGGGCCGCCGGATCACTAGAGCCTGCTTTCGCACCTGCTCGGCTTGTGGGCCTCGCAGTCAAGCCCGCTTGTACTCTTGCATTCAAAAGGACGGTTGCCGACCGTCCCGAGCGGACCTTCGCGCGCCTCCGTTACCCTTTAGGAGGCGACCGCCCCAGTCAAACTGCCCGCCTGGCACGGTCCCCGAGCCGGTTGACGGCCTCGGGTTAGGACGCCGGTCGCGCGAGGGCAGTATTCCAAGGGCGGCTCCCCGGGGGCTGGCGCCTCCGGATCTGTGCCTCCTGCCTATCCTCTACACGCGGGACCAGCGGCCAATGCCAAGCTGCAGTGAAGGTTCACGGGGTCTTTCCGTCCTTCCGCGGGTAAGTCGCATCTTCACGACCAGTGCAATTTCACCGGGTCCATGGTCGAGACAGCGCCCAAGTCGTTGCGCCTTTCGTGCAGGTCGGAACTTACCCGACAAGGAATTTCGCTACCTTAGGACCGTTATAGTTACGGCCGCCGTTTACCGGGGCTTGGCTTCGGGGCTTCGCCTTGCGGCTAACTCCTCCGCGTGACCTTCCGGCACCGGGCAGGCGTCAGACCCTATACGTCGCCTTGCGGCTTCTGCAGAGTCCTGTGTTTTTGGTAAACAGTCGCTTGGGCCTCTCCACTGCGGCCCGCCTCCGCTCCCCGGGCGAGCCGGTTCACGTACGCGCGGGCACCCCTTCTCCCGAAGTTACGGGGCCATTGTGCCGAGTTCCTTGACCATGGTTGACCCGATCGCCTCGGTATGTTCTACCCACCCACCTGTGTCGGTTTGCGGTACGGGCGCGCACGCGCCTGCCTAGGGGTTTTTCTAGGGACCTCGGGCTCACTCGCTTCGCTCTGATGCTTCGTCCGGAGCCTCGCCCTCGTGCGGACCGGATTTCCCTGGTCCGCGGGCCGCGCTCCATCACGGGGACGTCCAGAACCCCGCCGAGCCACCCCCATCCGTCGCCCCGTCGGTCGTAGCGCCGCGTGCGCGGTGCAGGAATGTCTGCCTGCTGCGCGTCGGCTACGCCTACCGGCCTCGCCTTAGCCCCCGACTGACCCTGGGAGGATTAGCCTTGCCCAGGAAACCTCGGGTTCACGGCGGACGAGTTACTCTCTCGTCTCTCGCTACTCATGCCAGCATTCTCACTCCCATGCGCTCCACCGCCGGTCGCCCGGCGGCTTCACCGCCCATGGGAAGCTCCCCTACCGATTCTGAAAATCAAAATCCCGCCGCTTCGGTGTCCAGCTTAGCCCCGTGTATTGTCGGCGCATGTCCACTCGACCAGTGAGCTGTTACGCACTCTTTGAATGCATGGCTGCTTCTAAGCCAACATCCTGGTTGTCTGGGCGGACGCACATCCTTTGCCACTCGGCTGGAACTTGGGGACCTTAGCGGGCGGTCCGGGCTGTTTCCCTCTCGAGCACACAGCTTAGCCCACATGCTCTGACTGCCGCGCTCTGGGCCGCCGGCATTCGGAGTTCGGTTGGATTCGGTAGGCGGCGAAGCCCCCTCGTCCATCCGGTGCTCTACCTCCGGCGGTGAACGCGCGACGCTAGCCCTAAAGCTATTTCGGGGAGAACGAGATATCTCCGGGTTTGATTGGCCTTTCACCCCTATCCGCAGGTCATCGCCGCCGTTTTCAACCGACGTGCGTTCGGCCCTCCACGGGGTCTTACCCCCGCTTCAGCCTGCCCACGGATAGCTCACCCGGCTTCGCGTCCGCGGCGCGGGACTCAAGTCGCCCTGTTAAGGCTCGCTTTCGCTCCGGCTCCCTTTCGGTTAACCTCGCCCCGCGCCAGCGACTCGCTGGCTCATTCTACAAAAGGCACGCCGTCACAACTGAAAGTTGCTCCGACTGCTCGTGGGCGCACGGTTTCAGGTACTGTTTCACTCCCCTCCCGGGGTGCTTTTCACCTTTCCCTCACGGTACTGGTGCGCTATCGGTCACAGGGTAGTACTCAGGCTTGGATGGTGGTCCACCCAGGTTCGGACCGGGTTTCACGTGCCCGGCCCTACTCAGGGACCGCGTCGCGCCGTCCGGTCTGGGTTCGCGTACGGGGCTGTCACCCGCTGCGGCCGGCCCTCCCATGCCGTTCCGCTCCCCAGCCGGACCTGCGCCCGGGGGCGGCAGCCCCCGGATGCGCGGCCCTGCAACCCCGTCGGCGGAACCCCTGCCGGGTATGCCCGCTCGACGGTTTGGCCATCGGTCCCCTTTCGCTCGCCGCTACTCGGGGAGTCTCGAGATTGATTTCCTCTCCTCCGGGTACTTAGATGTTTCAGTTCCCCGGGTTGTCCTCCCCGGCCCTATGTGTTCAGGGTGGGGATATCCACACTGCTGTGGATGGGTTCGCCCATTCGGAGACCCCCGGGTCGAAGGATGTGTGCTCCTCGCCGGGGATTATCGCAGCTTGCCGCGTCCTTCATCGGCTCCCTGTGCCAAGGCATCCGCCGTGCGCCCGTGGTATCTTGCGGGACCGCATCGGGCCCGCGGGATATCCACGTGTCGCTAATTAAGTCAATTAATCGATATCATGAATAGCGCTCGTATGTCGCAATTCGGGTATCTCATACCGCGGCACAGTGTCTTCACTGTGCTCGCGATCAGATGCTCCTCACTCATTAATAAGTGAATTCTTCTTGTTTGGATCGGATGAATGATTGCTATCATTCTCTGTTAAATCGCAGAAAAGAATCGAGTCTGGAAGAATTGGATCTTCCATCTCTCTCCTATCGCTATGCGGCTCTCAAGGTACGCGGGTGCGACCCCGGGGACCGGGTGCTGCGGGGACTTCCCCCGGGCGACATCCACCGGACGGGCTCCTGCCCTCTATTCGAGTTAAGTTGATCTCTCTAGAAGATTTATCTCCCTAGAAAGGAGGTGATCCAGCCGCACCTTCCGGTACGGCTACCTTGTTACGACTTCACCCCCCTCACCCTCCACACCTTCGGCGCCTCCCCCCTTGCGGTTGGGCCGGCGACTTCGGGTGCAGACGACTCGGGTGGTGTGACGGGCGGTGTGTACANATGGGTTCGCCCATTCGGAGACCCCCGGGTCGAAGGATGTGTGCTCCTCGCCGGGGATTATCGCAGCTTGCCGCGTCCTTCATCGGCTCCCTGTGCCAAGGCATCCGCCGTGCGCCCGTGGTATCTTGCGGGACCGCATCGGGCCCGCGGGATATCCACGTGTCGCTAATTAATCTAATTAATCGATATCATGAATAGCGCTCGTATGTCGCAATTCGGGTATCTCATACCGCGGCACAGCAGTTGTACTGTGCTCGCGATCAGATGCTCCTCACTCATTAATAAGTGAATTCTTCTTGTTTGGATCGGATGAATGATTGCTATCATTCTTGATTTAATCGCAGAAAAGAATCGAGTCTGGAAGAATTGGATCTTCCATCTCTCTCCTATCGCTATGCGGCTCTCAAGGTACGCGGGTGCGACCCCGGGGACCGGGTGCTGCGGGGACTTCATCCAGGTCAGACATCTACCGGACGGGCTCCTGCCCTCTATTCGAGTTAAAGTTAGTCTCTCTAAGAACGTATCTCCCTAGAAAGGAGGTGATCCAGCCGCACCTTCCGGTACGGCTACCTTGTTACGACTTCACCCCCCTCACCCT
>NZ_WWSY01000007.1 GCF_009876115.1 Collinsella aerofaciens
GCCTCTCGGCGGCCTTGCGAAAAACAAATCCAAGTTAGACCATTTCAAATGGTTCGATGTCTGCCCGGATGCGACACTGAATGTGTCCATCCTCGCAGTATCCGGTTCTCAAGGTGCACGCCTGGCGGCTGATCCGGTCCGACCGGGCCGCGCGGCAAGGAGATATATTGCCAGACCGGAGGGGCGCCGGGGGCGGGAATCGCGCACTCCATATTTTGTTCACAAATGAATAGGTCCCTCAGTCGCATCACTGAGGTTAAAACTGAAGCATTGGCTTCTGATATTGGCGATGACCAGCTGGTTTATAGGTGTTAAGGCATCGGTCATCTCTGGAGCGCCACTTTACTCCAAAAGCATCAGCTATTTGTTTCCCGTCGGTAAAAGGCAGGTTTTGTTCGCCAAGCGTTCTTATATATAGAGAAGTTCGGGTTCGAACCCGTGGCGCGGCAACAAAAAAGCGACCAGCCGGAGCCGATCGCTTTCTATTCTATGCTGGAGCATCCAGAGGGGTGCTTCCGAACTCATTTTCTCGCTGCCATTCATGCTTTCGAAGCATCTTTCTGCAGCCCTCGTTGTCTATCCTCGCATCTCTCAGGTCTTCCGGAAATTCACAAGCAGTCTTAGGGTCAGTTTGTTTCTGCTTTCAGAGACTTGTTTGAGAGTTATTAAAGACAGTTCAAAACAATAAGTGAGACGCCATAAAGCAGAGCAAGATGTGCCGGATAGAAAATGTAGAAGAAATATTTGAGCTTCAGCCCTCGCTTGCCATTATAAAGATTGATAAGCAGCAACGAAACGACCGCGGCAGCAACATCAGGATTAAATACATTAGCTGTAGCAAACTCAAATCCGCCGCCAACTATATGGCATGACGAAAGGAGCACTGCGCATACTGCAGCAAAGAGCATCTTGGCCTTGCTGTCGTGGAATAAATAGAATGCAGCCACAAGCAGAATGCCATACACGCCGCCATCTAGTTTAGTGTATTCAGCTGCCAGTGCTATCAAAACAATCAGAGCAAATTCTGCGATGTGCCTCTTCCATTTTGAAAGACTTTGTATCTTTTCCAGAATAATCAAAAAGACCAAGGAAAGCAGGAGCTCACACATAACATTTTGTTGCCGAAGGTCGAATAGTTGCCCGGTTTGAACGAAATCGTATATGGGCTCCGCAATGATTGCGAAGACAAGCATATTTCGCAGGTACTTCTTTATGTCATGAGTATGCAAAAATCCCTCAACTATCAAAAAGCAAAATAAGGGAAATGCAATTCTGCCAAGAACATGAAGCACATCCGAAGCCTCGCTTAGAATCGCCCACTGCTCGTCTGATATCTGATTGTACGATGTGTGAGTCATGATTCCATTGGTCAGGACGATCCTGCTTACATGATCGAGAACCATCGAAATGGCCGCTATTATCTTTAATGTGCTGCCGCTAATTCCGTATCTGTCTGTTTTCATTTCGTTTTCCTTTCTTTGGGTGGGCCGTCGGGGGTTCAGCCTGCTCCGCAGGCGGCCGCTGCGGCGCTCCGCGCCCCGACGGGTTCGAACCCGTGCACCGGCAACAAAAAAAGCGACCAACCGGAGTCGATCGCTTTCTATTCTATGGTGGGCCGTCAGGGGTTCGAACCCTGGACCTTGGGATTAAAAGTCCCCTGCTCTGCCAGCTGAGCTAACGGCCCGCGGGTGGCATTGTACCACGGTCTGGGACTATTCCCAACTCCATTGGCCGTTCTGGAAAATCACAACTTCACGTCCATCAGGCGTAATGCCCGTAATATCGATGTCGTCCGTGCCGATCATAAAATCGACGTGCGTGCTCGAGACGTTAACGCCATGCTCCAGGAGCTCCTCCTTGGACATGTCATACCCACCCTCGATGCATTCGGGGAAACCGACACCTAGCGCGAGATGGCAGCTAGCGTTCTCGTCATAGAGCGTATCGTAGAACAGAACACCACTTTCGCGGATCGGCGTGTTCTTGGAAATGAGCGCGACCTCTCCCAGGTGAGCAGCGCCCTCGTCAGTATCGATGATACTTGCGAGCGTTGCCTTGCCCACGCGGGCGTCGTAGTCCACCACGCGGCCGCCCTCGAACTTAATCCAAAAATCTTCGACCTTATTGCCGTGATGGATGAGCGGCATGGCCGAGTACACGATACCGTCGGCGCGCATGCGATCGGGCGAAGTGAAGACTTCCTCGGTGGGAATGTTGGGGAAGAAGGGGTGCCCATCGGGCGTCTTGCCCTTGCCGCCGGCCCACTCGTGACCTTTCGTCATGCCAATCGTCAGATCGGTTCCATTTGCCGCGTTGTAATGCAGGTAGTCGAAACGATTGTCGTTCAGGAAACGCAGGTTCTTTTCGAATGCGGCGTCATGGAGTTCCCAGTCGCTCTCTGGGTCCTGGCCATCGGCGCGCGCGGTGTGCAGAATCGCATTCCACAGCTTATAGATTGCAACCTCATCGGCGTCTCCCGGGAACACCTCGTGCGCCCAAGCCACGACCGGAGCGCCGGCGATGCACCACGGATTGATGTTGTAATCCAGTCCACGGCGGAAAACTTTGCACTGCGTATTCCTCGCCTTTGATGCCGCGGCCGGCTTGGCTGGATCGATGCCCTTGAGGGCCGCAGGATCCGCACCCTCGATAAAGACAAAGCAGGCACCATCCTGGGCCAAGGAATCCAGCTGCATGCGCTTCCACTCGGGCGTCTGCTCAAAATAGCTTTTCTCGACATGCTCGTACGTGAGCCTCGTCACGGCATCATCGGCCCAAATGACCGTCACGTGGCCGGCGCCGGCAGCATAGGCCTCCGCGACCACCACGCGCGCAAACGGCGCGCACTCGACCGGAGACTGAACGACGACCTCCTGGCCGGGCTTGACGTTTACGCCCTTGCGGACGACCAGGCGCGCGTAGTTTTTAATCTTGGGCTCCAGGGCCTTCATGCCCTCCAGAGCCTCTTCGACCGTCAGGGCAGCTCGAATCATGTGCCACTCCATCTATCTATAGAACAGTAAAAAGGCGCGCCGCAAAAACGACGCGCCTTATATCTTAGCGATAAGTATGTATGCAAACGCTACTTCTTCTTGGAGTCCTTCTTGTCCTCCTCGGCAGCCGCGCGCTCAATAAGAGCATTGAGCTTGTTCTCGGACATGCCCTCGGCCTGCGCGCGGTACATGTTGCGCAAGGGACGAATACGAGCGAAGTCATAGATAAAGTCGCCCAAAATGATGACGTAGGACAAAACAATGCCGACCATCTGGACAGGGCTGGACACCATGCCAGCGGGAGCGAAGTACAGCGAGGCCCAAATTGCCACGCCGAGCACCATGCCAATGGCGAGCACAATCCACCAGATGCGACGGCGCTTGGTGTAGTCCTCGTCCTGCTTGAGGAGGATATTCGACACCGTATAGATGCGGTCCTCCTTGGCGCGCTGCTTAGCCTTGCGGGCGCGCTTCTCCTCTTTAGAGAGGCCCTCGAGGTTCTCGCCCTTCTCGAGCTCTTTGCGGCGTGCCTTAGACGAAGCCGGCACGACGCGAACGGAGCTCGCTGCTTGGCGGGCGGGCTTAGCAGATGCGGCAGACTTGCGCGCAACCCCGGTAACTTCGTGGGATTGCGTGCGCTTGTTCGTGGCGCTACGGGTACTCACTTATGCGTTCTCCTTCATGCTTGTGAACTGGGAGCCCGTGATGATCTGGAAGGCCTCGCGATAGCGCTCGGACGTGCCATCGATGACCTCGGCGGGCAGGTGCGGGGTCTCCCCCGTCATATCCCAGTTGGCCTTGAGCCAATTGCGGACGAATTGCTTGTCGTAGCTAGGCTGGATCTTGCCCTCCTCGTAGCTGGCAGCAGGCCAGAAACGGCTGGAGTCGGGCGTGAGACACTCGTCGATCAGCGTGACCTTGCCATCAATAACACCAAACTCGAACTTGGTGTCGGCAATGATGATGCCACGGGTCGCGGCGTACTCGGCGGCAGCCTTGTAGATCTTGAGGGAAAGGTCACGAATCTGCGTGGCGATATCCTCGCCCACGATCTCGCAGCAACGCTCGAACGAGATGTTCTCGTCGTGGTCACCGATCTCGGCCTTCGTGGACGGCGTGAACAGCGGCTCGGGAAGCTTGGAAGCCTCGGTCAGGCCCTCAGGCAGCTGGATGCCGCAGACGGTGCCGTTCTCGTCGTAGGTCTTCTTGCCCGAACCGGTCAGATAGCCGCGGACGATGCACTCGATAGGAATCGTCTGGGCCTTCTTAACCAGCATGGCGCGGCCAGCGAGGTAGTCACGATACTCAGCAAACTCCTCGGGGAAATCCGCCGGGTCGATGGAAACGAGATGGTTGGGGACGATGTCGGCAAACTTATCGAACCAGAATGCCGAGATGCGATTGAGTACCTCTCCCTTAAACGGAATCTCGTCGGGAAGAATGAAGTCAAACGCAGAAATGCGGTCGGTGGCGACCATCAGCAGGTTTTCACCGGCATCATAGATATCACGAACCTTGCCACGGGAATCCGGACGACGCTCCATCGTTGTCACGTGAGTCACTCCTTACCTAAATACGACAGAAATGCGGGTTCTTTCCCGCATGTTTTCGCAAACTCGGAGCGGCAGGGACGCGGCCCCTCCTTCACCGAATAACGAAAAGCTAGTGCTCCATTGTAGTAGATGCCGCGTCTGCCGTGTGCTCGCGGGGCAGATGAATTGTAAAAGTCGTACCCTTTCCAAGCTCCGACTCCACGGATATGTAGCCATGGTGACGCTCGACGATCTGCTTGGTCACGGCGAGGCCAACGCCCAGGCCGCCAGCTTCGCGGGCGCGGCTGGCATCGGCGCGCCAAAACCGCCCGAAGATGCGCGACAAATCGTCCTTGGCAATACCGATGCCGGTATCAGAAACGGCAATGCTGACGTGCTTGCGGTCACTGAGCACCGACACCACGACCCAACCGCCCTCGGGGGTGTAGCGCATGGCGTTGCTCATGAGGTTGATAACACATTGCGTGATCATGTCGGGATCGGCCTCGACGACATCGTCGTGACCCTGGGTCTCGTCCGCAAAACGCAGGCGCAGATCGCGGTCGACAAACAGGCGCTCCTGGGCATTAACGATGGAACGCACGAAAGGAACCATGTCCACCGGCTCAAGGTTGAGCGGAGCCGTGCTGTTTTCCATGCGCGACAGGTCGAGCATCTGCTGCACCAGACGAGCCAGGCGACGCGTCTCGGAAGCAACGGTTTCCAAATGCTCATCGTCGGTGGGATACACGCCATCCTGCATGGCCTCGACCGTTGCGAGCATGGCCATAAGCGGCGTGCGAAGCTCGTGTGCAACGTCTGAGGTCAGGCGCTTCTCGTGTTTCATATCCTTCTCGAGCGAAGTGGCCATCTCATCGAAGGTCTCACCCAGCTGATCGATCTCGTCATCACCGCGCAGTCCCGTGCGAGCCGACAGGTCGCCGTCACGGATTTGCTTTGCGGTACTGGTGATGCGATGAATCGGCTTGGTGAGCATGCGCGACACGAGCGATCCGATAACGACCGAAATGCAGATTGCAACAACCGCGGCGAGGGCCATGGCGTTAAAGGTCTTCTCCCTAAACGCAGAGTCCGCCTTGGTGAGCAGAGCGTCGGAGCCGATGGCCCACAGCTTTACCTGTCCGACATGCTCGCCGGAAGACGTTACAATCTCGACGTTAGCAACGCTATCGGAGTCGGTTGGAGCAGACGAGACCGGGCTATGCGATGCCCTCTTGCCGCTCGTGTCGTCGGTCGTAGCCTGGTTTTCGCGTACATCGGCGGTGGCGCTTGCCGAGGGCCAGGAATCGTCATAAACGATCACGCCCTTTTTATTGACGACCTGCATGCCCAGATCGTCGGAAACCAAACTCGACGTTGCGACCGTGCGCAGTTCTCCCGCGGTCCAAGAGCCGTTTTCCTCATATGAGGTTGCCAACTTCTCGGCAGCGGAATTTGCGATTTCGACGATATTGGAGCGTGTGTAATCCGAAAAGACCGTGCCCCACACAACAGAGACAACGCCCACCAGCACCAATACTGTCATGAGCGATGTCAGAGCAAAAGCAAGTGCCATGCGCGAGGGATAGCTCATCGTTGGCCGTGAATCGGAGCGAGGCGTGTTCCAACTAGCCTTGGAACCCGCCTCGCTCTCCTGCTTGTGCTTTTGTCCGATTTCAAAGCGCGCAGGTGTCATATGTGATTTCCCTATTTCTCGTCCGACTTATCGGTCTTGGCCGGAGCCTCGAAGCGATAGCCGACACCATGGACGGTGTAGAGCCACTTGGGCTTCTTGGGATCATCGCCCAGCTTGGCGCGAAGATTCTTCACGTGGCTATCGATAGTGCGCTCATAGCCCTCAAAGTCATACCCGAGCACTTTCTCGACCAGCTCCATGCGGTTATACACACGGCCGGGATGGCGGGCAAGCGTGGTGAGCAGCTTGAACTCGGAAGCCGTCAGATCGACTTCCTTGCCCTCGACCAAGATCTTGTGGCCCGAGATATCGATGACCAGATCGCCGAAGTCGAGTACCTCGACGGCGGGCTCGTCGGCCTGATGGGCACGGCGGAACAGAGCGCGAACGCGGGCGACGAGCTCGCGCGGCGAGAACGGCTTAATCAGATAGTCGTCGGCGCCGAGCTCAAGACCGATAATACGGTCCTCGATCTCGCCCTTAGCCGTCAGCATGATGATGGGGACATCCGAGGTATCGCGAATGGTGCGGCAAACGCGCTCGCCGGGGATCTTGGGGAGCATAAGGTCGAGCACGACCAGGTCGAACTGATGCTTCTCGAACTCCTCGATCGCGGACTGGCCGTCGCCGACGCCCACAACCCAGTAGCCTTCGCGCTCGAGATAGGCAGCGACGGCGTCACGGATTGCCTTCTCATCCTCGACCAGCAGAATCTTTTTTGCATCTGAAGCCATAACACGGCCCCCCTGTCTCAATTAGCTAAGAACAAGCCCATTTTAACGCACCTGAGCCCGCCAGATGCCGCTATGACGCGGCAGCTCGGCGGGCGGTACTCACAATTACAACGCGTTTATTCCCCTGTTGGCGCCTTTTTAACCCCTCTAAGCTTAAAGAGAGAATAGGCGTGCAGTGACTGTCTCTGGTATACCCTGGCTGTTGCGCACCGTGGCGTACGTAAGGAATGAGTCCGACTTTCCCGCCGTAGCTGGATAATCGCCATACTCCAAAGCGCGGTCGGGCGACAGCAGCGAGCCATAGGTCTTGGCAGAGGTGTCGATCAGGAAATGCGACGCCTGTACCTTAACAAGGTATTTATTCTTCTTGCCAGCCGCACATGCAAGCGGCTCGCGGGACAGGAAGAGATACGGCCCTCCCTCATTACCGATATACGTGCCCATGTTGCCCAGGCTGCCCACGCCACTATAGGCCGCCTCGATAGAAAACACGAAGGTATCGCCCATATATACGGCCTCGAAAGGCGAGACTGACGAGGGAAGAACTAGCTGGGCACGTTTGGTGTTGTTGCCGTCGGTCAGATCGATTGCCGTTATGCCGTAGTAGACGCCCTCGTCGTTGCGGACACGCGGCGAGATGGTCAAAATGCCGTCGCTCGCGCGCGGGGCCGATGCAAAGCGGCCCGTCGATTTCCAAATTACCTCGGCCTTGGATTCATCAAGCGAGCGACGATAGCAAAACGAATCACTACTCGTTTTATTGCCGCCTGCCGAAGGCATTTTATACCAGATGACCGATGACCCGAACGCCGTGAACAGGGGCGGATCATAGTCCTTGCCACCTCGATCGAGCTCAACCACGTCGCCAGAGAGCGAAGCGCCCGACAGATTTTGAGCGTAGAGCTTCCACGATGAATTGGCAAAGTTCATCTCAACCCACGCGAATACGCCGTCGCCGGCACGGACATCGTAGAATGCATATCCCGTGCCCTCGATAGGATCCTCGATTAATGTGGTAAGCGAGCCATCACCCAGGTTGAGCACACCGAGTGTGTTGGCGTGCAGCGCCGATGCGGGCGCCATCATCGCCGCGGCGTAATCGCCGTCGCAGTAGTACAGCAGCGTACCCAGAGGCAGCGTCCACGACGCCGCCGGCTCAAGATCGATGTCGACTGCCTCGTACTCATCCGTAATCGAGATGATCTTGGAATCGTCCTTGATAACCTGCGGCTCGCCGGCGGCATCATCGCTGGTGCCCGTTTTTTTCGAGCATCCGGCAAGTACCGTGGCAGCGCCCGCGGCAGCCCCACCGAGTACGAAGCCGCGACGCGATATTCCGTTCTTGATGTGATCGGCGATACCCATTAGGCGATCTCGGCGCGAGCGGCCTCGATAGCGCGTGTAAGCTGGTCGGCGCAGGAGGTCTTTTTCATACCGCAGGTATTACCGGCGAGAACCTCGATTACGCGATCGGCAGGAGCGCCCTCGACCAGCTTGGAGATAGCCTTGAGATTGCCGTCGCAGCCGCCGGTAAATTCAACGCCCATCACCTTGTTGCCGTCATCGGAAAGGTCAAGGTGAATATTGCGAGCACACACGCCCTGAGGCTTGTAATCAAACGAAATCATGCGATCCCCTCTCAGAATGTTATTCGAGACGACTATTATCCCCGTCTTTCCCTAAATGCAACGAGGCGCTTTGCCGGCAACACACATTACCAGCAAAGCGCCCTAAAAAGCTAACGTTATGCCCGAGCCTACTCGAAGCTCAGCTGCTCCAGACGATCAAAGACCGTGTCGATACGGGTGAGGAAGTCCCACGGATCAAAGATCTCGTCGAGCTTCTCCTGACTGACGGTGCAGCGCGGGTCGGCCTCGAGACGCTCCTTAAAGGTGGGGCCGGAGACACAATCCTGTACCTCGTGCCAGGTTACCATAGCGTTCTCCTGCACAA
The DNA here is from genome assembly GCF_009876115.1 of Collinsella aerofaciens. Lineage (GTDB taxonomy): Bacteria > Actinomycetota > Coriobacteriia > Coriobacteriales > Coriobacteriaceae > Collinsella > Collinsella aerofaciens_N. The sequence goes on from NZ_WWSY01000007.1 coordinate 8,909, forward strand.
TGGCGTACGCGTCCTCGCGGGTGATGCCCGTATCGACGAGGGCGAGCAGCACCTTGGAGGAGAAGATGAGGCCGCGGGTCTTATTGAGGTTGGCCATCATGCGGGCGGGATACAGCTGCAGGCCGTCGATAACGCGGATGAGGCACTGGAACATGTGGTCGAGGGCGATGAAGCTATCGGCCTGGGCGACGCGCTCGGCAGAGGAGTGCGAAATGTCACGCTCGTGCCACAGGGCGACGTTATCGAAGGCAACCTGGGCGTTGGACTTCACGACGCGCGACAGACCGCAGACTTTCTCCATGGTGATGGGGTTGCGCTTGTGCGGCATGGCTGAGCTGCCCTTTTGGCCCTTACGGAACGGCTCCTCGGCCTCGAGCGTATCGGTCTTCTGTAGATTGCGAACCTCGGTAGCGATGCGCTCACAGGTGGCCGCTGTAGTGGCAAGCACGCCGGCAAGGTAGGCATGGTGATCGCGGCTGATGACCTGCGTGGACAGAGGATCGTGGACCAGGCCCAGGTGCTCGCAGACGTACTCCTCGACGAACGGCTCGATGGAGCTGTACGTGCCGACAGCGCCCGAGATAGCACCGAAGGCAACATTCTTGCGGGCGTCCTCAAGACGATCCAGATCGCGCTTGAGTTCCCAGGCCCAAGAGCCAAACTTCATGCCGAAGGTCATCGGCTCGGCGTGGATGCCATGAGTGCGGCCGGCACAGAGCGTGTTGCGCTCCTCAAAAGCGCGACGCTTGCAAATCTCGCCGAGTTTTTTGACGTCCTCGATGATCAGGTCGCAGGCCTGGGTGAGCTGGTAGCACAGGGCCGTGTCGCCCAGATCGGAGCTGGTCATGCCATAGTGAACCCAGCGGCTGGGCTTGGGGTCGCCCTCGGGAACATCGGCATCGATGTATTCCTTCATGTTGGTCAGGAAGGCAATGACGTCGTGGCGCGTGACTTCCTCGATCTCATCGACCTTCGCCTTCTCAAAGTTGGCATGGTCGCGGATCCACTGGGCCTCGTCTTTGGAAATACCGATCTTGCCGAGCTCCGCCTGGGCCTCGCAGGCCAGAACCTCGATCTCCTGCCAAATGGCGTACTTGTTCTCGAGGGAGAAGATGTGTCCCATCTCCGGGCGGGTATAGCGATCGATCATAGCGGCTCCTTTTTGGTTATTGGCACGTTGGTCGTAACCTAACCATTGTACCGTGCGCAGGTGCAAGTATGGGCAGCAGGCATTAACCTAACATTTTGGAATTGGAGCGGGCAACGGGACGTCTGCGCATTTGCTTCGCAAATCCGCACCGGCTTCAGGCGAGCCCCTCAGCCTCACGAAGCCGCGGGGGAAGACTTTGTTGAATTGGCCGTCCCCATGTCTCCCGCACTCGATGGAGCGGGCAACGGGACATCCGCGTATTTGCTTCGCAAATCCGCACCGGCTTCAGGCGCCTGTCGGCGCCTTCGCCTGCTCGCTACAAACGCTTCGCGTTTGCTTTACGCTCGCACCCTGTCGGGTTCGAGTCCCGGCGCTTTATTGAAAAAAGCACGGCACCGTAATGGTGCCGTGCTTGTGCTTCTAGCTGGAGCGGGCAACGGGACTCGAACCCGCGAGTGTCAGCTTGGGAAGCTGATGCCTTACCACTTGGCGATGCCCGCTTGTGTGTTGGCTAGTATAACGCGGTTGTCTTGTTCGACACAAGGGTGGTGATGCTTGTTTTAGCTGTGGAGATTCGTTTGAAAATCACGCCAATTGTGGAGACGAGGACCTTTGACTTCCTGTTCTCCCTATCTTCTACCTGCACTTTTGCTTGATTGTTGTATTTGAGCTCAATTTGTCAGGAATTGGGCAAGCTTTTGGTCAGGCTCCGGTACTTACCCGCATGAACCTCGGGGGTAGCCTCATCCTACGCGTCGCAGCCTCCCCGTGCGGCGCACGAGGGATAAGGAGCAGCCATGTCCAACGCACCCACGCACTCTGTCCACAGCGCAATCGCAACAGGTCCGCTGCTCCTGCTCCTCTTCCTGCTTTTCGGCTGCCTGGCACCGGAAGCCGCATTTGCCGTCGATGGCTACGACCAGCTCGGCTTCCGCACTATTAGCGATGATTGTGGGCCCTTCCTCATCGGCAAGTATGAAGCTCAAGACGCCTCGATTGCCTACTGCATGAACCAGGAGCGCCCCGGCCCCACCAAGCCGGGCGGCCCATGGCTCAACTTTGATCAAGGCTGGGTGTGGCTCGACGACGAGTTCGCGGCAATCGTTTGTCACGGATATCCTACCGCCACGTCGTTTGGCGGTTACCATCTTTCACCCGATCGTGCCCGCGCCGCAACCCAGCTTGCCGTATGGATGCTCAACGGCACTACCCATGTCGACGGTACCTACTCTTACACGACCGCTCAGGGCAAAACCAAGAGCGGGCACTTTACCGCCGACGATGAAGTCGTGGCGGCGGCGCGGTGGCTCCACGACAGCGCAAAATCAGGAAGCATCAAAGCCGCTCCGCACCGCGCGCGGCGCTATCTAGGAGCCGTATCGGGCGGCAGCAAACGTCAGGACATGCTCTATGTACTGCCGGCGGTCTCTGTTTCCTTCCAAAAGCAGTCTGCAAACGCTGCCATTACCAGCGGAAACAATACTTATCAGTTTGCCGGGGCAACATTCGATGTTTTTGAGAGCGCCAGCGACGCACGTGTTGGCACCATCCAGATGGACAGCAACGGTCGGGCGCAAGCAACACTTCTGCCCAACACAGCATACTACCTAGTTGAAACGAAGGCGCCGGCCGGCTATGTCCCCCGCCACGATCGCATCGCCTTTACCACGGGGAATGACGGCGGGCGGGTCGCCATTGATGAACAGCCCGGCACCATCAACCTGCGTATCGTAAAACTCGATACCGCGACGAATGCCGGCCCCCAGGTAGGCTCTTCACTCGCAGGAGCAGAGTTCACGTGTGTGTCGCAATCAACCCCTGGATGGGCGCAAATCCTCACGACCGACGAAAGCGGTCGGGCCACCCTCGCCGATGTCCCCTTAGGAACCTTTACCATCTACGAATCAAAAGCCCCCGAGGGCTACCTGCCATCCAACGACAGCTGGACCTATACCGTTGGAGCCGACCAGCTCGGCGATTCAGGCGTGGTCGAGATCGAATCTCGCGTTTCCGATATCCCCATTGCGTTTAACCTAGAGATTTCCAAATTCAAGGATTACGGCAATAGCGACCAATCCGGCCTGGAGCAGCCGGCGGGTGGTGTTGTCTTTGAGGTTGTCAGCAACAGCTCTCAGCAGGTTGTTGGCACACTGACCACAAACATCTATGGCTTTGCCTCCACCAAAGATCAGCCCGAAGCATGGTTCGGCACAGGCAAGCGACCCGCCGGTGTCCACGGAGCCGTCCCATACGACCGTGCCGGCTACACGGTTCGCGAGGTTCCGGAAACCGTCCCCGAGGGTTTTAAACGTGCAGGGGAATGGACCGTCGGGGCCAATCAGATTTCCGACGGCGCCGAGCTTCAATATATCGTGGGCAACCACGCTCTGTCGACGCATCTCCAGATTGTAAAACGCGATGCCCAAACAGGCGCTTCTGTTCCCCTAGCCGGATTCACCTTCCAACTCCTCGACAGCAATCACGAACCTGTCTCACAAACTTGCTGGTATCCAGCACATGACGTAATGGACACCTTTACGACTGACGCGACCGGGACCGTCACACTGCCCGAATCGCTCGTGCCGGGCACCTATTATGTACGCGAAACCTCGGCCAAAGAGCCCTATCTTGTCGGCGAAGAGATCGAGGTAAACATACCCGCCGACATGAACCTAACGCCCGTTGCAGTCGCCTCGTATTATGACCACGCCGCGACCGGAAACATCAGGATCGTTAAAACCGATGCCATAGACGGCAGCAGCCTCGCGGGCACCGTCTTTGAGATCCGTGCCTCGGGTGATATCGTGCGCCCCGACGGTAGCATTGCCGCGCTCGACGGTGAGACTGTCGCGACCGTCACGACGGATGAAACTGGAGAAGCACGCGCGGACAACCTCCCGCTGGGACTTGGCACCGCACGCTACGAGGTTGTCGAGGCTCAAGCGCCGGCAGGCTTCTTGCTCGATCGGACAACCCATATTGTCGACCTTACTTATGCCGACCAGAAAACACCCGTTGTAGAAGCACGGCTTAACGTATCCGACGATTACACCAAGGTTGATATCTCCAAGGTCGATGCAAGCGGTGAGCAGGAAGTGGAAGGCGCACAACTCACCTTATATGGTCCCGATAAAACCGAAATAGACTCCTGGACCTCATCCGACAAACCACACCGCGTCGAACATCTTGCACCCGGCACCTACTCGTTGCGCGAAATGATGTCTCCGCGGACCTATGACCTTGCCGAGGAAATAACGTTTGAAATAAAGGATACGGGAGAAGTCCAAACCGTCGCGATGAAGGATGCGCCCATCGAGATCAAGGGACAGGTCGACAAGCGTCAGGAACTTGTCCAACCTATCGAAAAGGGCCTGTTGGCTAACGGCGATGGTAAAAACCGCGCCACGACGCAAACCAATAGTGATGGGCTTTTCTCCTATACCATCGATGCTCGAAACGATTCCGCTACTTGGGTTGATGAGTTTACGATTACCGATGATCTTGAGTGCGCCAAAGACGGCACAGCGAGATTCATCTCAATCGAAACCCCCGTCGCCATCGGCGACCTCAACGGTCTGTGCAACGTATGGTATCGCACGACGCCGTTGGACTCGACAGACGTCGGTGAGCCGGCAAACGCGACACTTGACGATGGGCACGAAAATCCTTGGCTTGAGTCCGACGAAGTAAAAGAGAGCCTTGGTGAGGACTGTCGCCTCGTCGATTACGACGGCTGGCGCCTCTGGAAGGCGGATGTCTCGACCACGGAATCCACCACACTCGAGGCGGAAGAGCTCGACCTTACACCCAATACCGTCGTAACGGGCATTCGAATTGAATACGGTGCGGTAGCCGCCGACTTTACGACTCGAAGCGATGCGGATTCTTGGACCCGCGATGATCTCAAAGATGAGCACGACGACCTTGACGATGCCAAAGCAATCCTTGGCACAGACGCTCGGGGCGCAGTCGTGCACATGCAGGCAACGTCGGCTTATACGCCCCAAACTGCACTCACCAACAGCGCACGCGTCGATCTTTGCCGCAACGGCGGCGGCGATAAACTTGAGTCACATGACGAGGACTGTGTCATTCAACGCTGTACCCTACCGCAGGACCTACCGGCAACAGGAGCAGTTCCCATCGCCGCTTGCATCACCGCGTTCCTGACCTCGGGTGCCGCAGCCCTATGGTTCGCTCGCCTTAGGTCGATCCCAAAGAAGCGCTAGCGCGATCAAAAAGCGGGCGAGCCAGTCCCCCGGCTCACCCGCTTTCAATCATGTAAATCGCCGTATCTACTCTGCAGACGAAGATCCACCATCAACGATTGCTTGCTCGGACTCAGGAATCCCATCAGCACCCGTACTCTGTTCTTGCTCCACCTCTTCGCTGATTGCGGAAGCGGGGGTCGAGCCCTTTGCGCCCACGATGTAGGCAGCCCCAAATCCTAACGCAATGGCAATCAAGGTCAAAATCACGTAGACAGGCCAATGGCGCTTAATATACGAAAACACGTTGACTCCTTAGAGCTCCGTCTACGAACGGCGGATAACCTCGGTCACGACCTCGGATACCGTAGCAATGTTCGTCGGGTTGACATTGTGGGGCAGGTCGTCCTCGGTACGAGCGCAAGCCAGACGCGTGCCGTCCACGCCGGCGATGGTAAGGGCTCGGCGGCTCGCCTCGAGCGCGGCATAGGCATCGGTCTTGGCATAGGGCATCTCGAGCGCGCCACAATCGACATGGAACGACTTGCAGACCTTGCTGACCAGGTTCATGATGCGGCGATCGCCCTTGAGCAGTTGTTGTTCGCCCTCGACCGTCACCACCGAAAGCCTACCGGCGCCGACGGATTCAAGATTGATAAAGAATACGCCGCGGAGCTTATCGCGATGCGAAGCCAAGAAGGCCTTCATGCCAGCGCCATCACAATCCGAGGCGCCCGTTGCCACAAACCAGATATCGTGACCGAGCAGCTCATCATCGCCCATAGAGGCGACAGCCGAGAGCATATCTTCGGAAGAAGCGCCATCGGAAGACGTAGCGCCACCCTTCCAGCCATCGTTATCGTCCTCGAAGTTATCCCACGAACCGATACCGCGACCGGACTTCTTGGCATCGTAATCGTCTTCGACGCCCAGCCAGTCACTCATGCTGTCCTGCTCGTTTTTCTTTTTACGGCCGAACAGACCACCCAGGCCGCGCTTACGAGACTTGGGTGCCGCCGGGGCGGGAGCCGAAATGGTCTCGATCGGCTGTGCGCCCGACGCAACGGGCATAGGAGGCGCAACGGGTGCCGATGTGGGTTCGGGGCCTTGGGCGGTAGCAAAGGGGTCGTTGACCTGTGCGGAGGGATCGGGAAGGTCGAACAGCGACGTGCGAGACGCAACGTTTGCCTGCTTCATAGACGGCAGCGACGGATCGGGGACCGAAGCCAGCGGAGACGAGGAAGGTGCAGGCGACGGTGCCGACGCCGGATCGGGAACATTCATCTGCGGGCGCGGCGATGCCTGGGAGGAAATCTGGGCCATAAGGGAATCGACCGTTTCGTCCTGGGTGGGAGCGACATTGGCAACCGTGGCACCGGAACCACTCGGGGTCGGCATGGTGAAAATCTGCGTGGAATAAGGCCTCGACTCATCCGTCTCGGGAGTCTCGGAAACCGCAGGCACTTCCTCCTGCTCGACCTCGGTCGAATCATCTTGCTCGGCTGCCGCGTATTGCTCTTCGTCAGAGTTGGCCTCGACGGGCTCGTCCTCGGCGGCATCTTGGATTTCGGCAGCATCAACAGGCTCGTCATCGTCTGCCGCGTCGCCCTGCTCATCGGAAACAGGAAGGGGCTCGGCAATCGCGGTGCCCTGTTTTTCAAACGTTATCGTGGAATCGAACTGCGCGGCATCAAACGACATGGTGCTATCGACGTGCTGCTGAGCCTCGAAAGACGTCGTCGCTTCAACAACATCCGCGGACGCCGGTTGCTGGGACTCAAAGGACGTTGTAGCTTCGGCGGCTTCGACGGGCGCGGACTGCATAGCCTCGTTCTGCTCGAACTCTTGCGCCGCGAGCTCACGTGCCGCCTCGGCTGCCTGCTGCTGAGCGATAGCCTCCTGCTCGGCAGCCTCGCGTGCGGCAGCGCGCTTCTCCTCGAAATCGTCGACAAATTTCTTGCCCTTTGCAAACGCACCCTTAAAGAAGTTGGAAGCGCTGGCACCAATCGACGAGAACGCGGATGCAATGTCGGCATGCGGCGTTGCCGCGGGAATCTCGGCCGAGAAATCAGTATCGCTCTCGTAAGACACGCGCCTCGGTTGTTCAACGTAATCGTCGTCAGACTCGTCCGCAACGTCTTGCGCCGGTGCGGCGGGAGCCAAAATGTCCAGTCCTGCCGCGGGATCGAACGCGGACACCGCCTCGGGATCGGCAACGGCAGCGGTAACCGCGGCAGACTCATCATCCGCAGCGACAACGGGCGCAGGCGCAGCCACGACGGGGGCAGGCTCGGGCTCAAACGTTGGCTCCTCGCCCTCCTCGTAATCGAGCGTGCAGGACTCGGGAAGCATTCCGAGCGCACGGATGGCATCCGAACCAAAGCGGATGTTGCCGGCGGCGTTGCGATAGAGCTTGGGCTCGGGCTCGGCAGACTCCTCCGCCGGCTCGGCAGCGGGAACCTCGTCATTGAACTCTTCGGCTTGGGCAGCCTGATTCTGATCCTCGGGCACGATAGCGCCGATCAGCGTCTCGTCGGCAGACGCACCCTCAAAGCCCTCGATTTGCTCGTCGAAAGCCTCACCCTGTTCGGGCTCGGTCTGAGCGTCGGGAGCAATCGGCTGACCGAATTCGTCCTCGGCGTAGGTAGGCTCTTCATACTCGATGGTGTTGCCGTAGTCGTTTTGCTGCTGGGCCGCGGCATATTCCGCCGCTGCGCGCGCCATTTCCTCGGCACGACGCTTCTGCTCCCCAAAATAGGTATCGAACGGAACATCGTCGGGAAACTCGTTTTCGCCCTGGAAGGGAGCAACGTTGTCCATAACGCCGAGCATAGCGGCGACAGAAGACTTGTTGCACACCGCGCCAGACGTATAGGGAAGAATGTGGCGGTTAGAGATGATGTTTACCGCGTTGGCGAGTGCAACGAGGGAAGCGAGGATCGCGACAATCCACAGCAGAACCTTGAGCGCGCCGGGGAGCGGCAGAATACGCAGGATGGCAACGGCAGCGGGGGCAACCGTGGCAACGGGCAACAGCTTGGCGATGAGCGCACGATACGAAGCATAAGGCTCGCGGGCGAGCAGCTCAGCACGGGGAGAGTCGTAGTGTGCGACAACGACCACCGGGCGGTTACGCGGGGACGCGAGCGGGCCCGAGGCCTTGTGGTAGGCGATGACATTTTGGCTCACGCCCGTCTTGCCCAGGCGCGAAACCACGGGGTGGCCCGTGCGCTCGAGCACGTAAAGAACGGCGCCGACAATGGCCAGCAAGGTGCCGACCAAGCCGATACCGCCGCCGATGCCCATCAGCAGGGCGCCGGCAAACGCAAGAATACCGGTAACGGCAAATGCCAACCTACTGGGCGCCGGGGCATTGAACTCCTGAACCTCGGGGTCAAAGCCGTGGTTGCGGAAGATCTGAGCGATATCTTCGGCAGCCAAGCGCTCTTCTTCGCTGCATGCCGGCGTAATGCCGGTGTTCTGCAGCAGGTGGTTAATATAGTTCTGGGTGTTCGCCATGTGCGCTCCACATCCATAATCCGACAAATAGGCCCAATGCATGCACATTAGAACCGTATATAGTCGAAAGTATACCCCGAGCGAGCGCAAACGACCGAATTCGGGCCATCTTAACGCCCCGAGCGGACAAGGATATAGCCTAATCTCCATATCGGACTAAAATCATGGCAGCAAACCACTTCTCATGCGAGGACTCTATGACGGCAAGCGACACGACCGAGACAATTAAAAAGGGAAATTCGGAGCCCAGTTTCGATAAAACGGCTCAGCGCATCCTCAATCTTTTCTTTGTGCTCAATAGCTCCCCCGAACCGCTGACGACCGAGCAGATCGTCTTGGATTCTGACCTGGGATATGGCTCGGGCAATATCGACTCGGATAAGCGCAAGTTTCGACGCGATCGTGACAAGCTGCTCGAACGCGGCATCTTAATCAAGGAGGTTCGCCCCACCGGCGCGCAGGAGACCGAGGAAAGCTCGTGGACAATCGACCGCGAGCACACGTTTGCGGCAGGCGGCCTCATTACCGCAGACGACGCCGATATCCTGCTCAACGCCATCGACCAGACACTAGCGGCCGGCTCATCCACTTTTGCCGCACCGCTTGCCGATATTCGCTCCAAGATTGCCTATCTCACCGGCAGGACGACGGTAGACGAGGCGCCGATCAGCCGCTCTCCCACCGTCGATGCGGTTTGGAGCGCCTTTGCCGAGCGATGCGCGCTGCGATTTTTATATCAGAACGGACGCGGCGAGCAGAGAGAACGTACCGTCTGCGTCTACGGCATGTTCGAGCGCGAGGGCGTGGCTTACTTCTGCGGCCTCGACAACGTCACCGACGACATCAGGACATTCCGCTGCGACCGTATCGTTCGCGCTTGGCGTCCTTCGAAGGCCTACGTCATCCCCGCGGACTTCAACCTCAGCGACTACCTGTTCTTTGAATTCGATTTTGCCGACCGACCGCCCGTTGCGGCTACGTTCTCGTTCGCCCCGCAGACGCAGATCGATATGATCAACGGTCTCACGCGTGGGCGAGGTGAGCTCGTACACACCGATGTGGGATGGACCTGGACCGTTGACGTGCGCGATCTTGAAGCCGGCGCCTCATTTTGCATGGCCCACGCCATGGACGGCATGAGGCCCGTGGCCCCCAAATCGCTCAAACAGGCGTGGAACCACCTCATTGAAAGGACGGTGCACGAGTATGCCCGTGCGTAAACTCACCAGCGAGCAGAGACTCTCGCGCGCCATCGACATCATGGAGGCCCTCTACGCCGCCGGCGAGAGCGGCATGACACGGACCGAGATTTGCAGTCGCTTTGACATCACGGGGGTATCGCTCGACGAGATTCTCGAGATCGTCTCGACGCTCGCGGACCGAGAATCGGGCGCGCGCATCATCTGCGAATGCCGCGGCGAGCGTGTGGTCCTCACCGGTGACGCCGGGCGTGTGCTACCGCTGCGCTTGAGTGCCGCCGAGGGCGCTGTGCTCAACCATGAACTTGAATCGTTGGGGATCGAGCCGCATACGGCAGCTCGGATTCGACATGCCCTTCTACCCGAAGAGCTCGGCTATAACCAGCGCGTCTTTGACACCGTCAACCACGGGTCGCACTGGCAGCAGCTGAGCTGCGCCATTCAGGACGGTGTTCGCTGCCGCATCTCGTATCGCTCGATGGACGATGCACGGCCACGTGAGCGTCTGGTCGACCCCTTGCGCATTACGGCAAACGGCGACCAAACATACCTGATTGCCTGGGACATCGCGGTCGATGAGCAGCGCACCTATCGCATGGATAAAATCGAGGGACTCGCCTTGACGGAAGACTCCGTCGTGCCTCATGCACCGGACGTCACATCCCTCCACGATTCCCTTGCTCGGACGCAGCGTAGCGCAAAGCTCTTGATGCCATTCGATATGGCGGAGCATCTGGACTGGGCCGGCATCACCCTAATCGAGCGCAGCGGGGCAGACATGGCAACGGTAACCGTGCATTATGGCTCCGAGCGTTGGCTACTGAGCCAGGTAATCGCAGCGGGCGGAGCCATCCGCATCTTGGATGACCCCGCCCTGTCAAAGCGTCTGTGCGATATGGCAAAAACCCTCGTCTGTCCGCTTTAGCGCCGCCGCTCGTGGCGTGCACGCCACAGTTGCAGATAGTGCCCAATCTGTGCCGATTCGATGCGCTGGTAGGAGCTCGTGGGCAGCGACGTTAAGAACTTCTTTCCGTAGCCCTTCGTCACCAGGCGCGGGTCGGCCAGAATCAGCACGCCGCAATCGGTCGACGAGCGGATAAGGCGGCCGGCCGCCTGCTTGACCTCGAGCACCGCCTCGGGCAGCGAATAGCGCGCCCAAGCGCGGTCTTCACGCAGGTTGCGCTCGCACGAGAGCGGGTCCGTGGGGCTCGAGAACGGCAGCTTGGGAATGATGACGCAGCGCAGCGTCTCGCCGCTGGCGTCGAATCCCTCCCAGAAGGCCTTAAGCGCAAAAAGCGATGAAGTCGGCTCGCTGATAAACCGGTCGCGCAGGCGACGAGGAGATGAGTTGCGCTGCTGGCAGTTGAGTTCCAGACCCGCACGGGCCATCTTGGGCTCAACGCGGGCGTACAGGTCTTCCATGTCGCGCCGATTGGTGAACAGTGTGAGCACCGATCCGCCCATGGCAAGATGGGCGTCGACCAGCACGCGCTCGAGCGCCGTAAGATAGCTCTCACGATCGCGCGGATCGGGGATATCACCCGCAACGACTACAGCCATGTTCGAATCGAAGTCGTAGCTCGAGTCCAAGTGCAACGATGAGGATGTTGAAGCACCGATGCGATCGAGGCCGACCGCGTGGTTAAAGTGTTCAAAGCTTTTGGACACCGTCATGGTCGCCGAGGCAAAGATAGCCGTGTGAACCTCGGGCAGCCACTCGGTTGCCAAGGCCTCGCCAATGTCGATGCGCTCTGCGGTCATTGACTCTCCGCCGGCACGCAACCTGCGATTGACCTGCAGCGAATACACGTAGTGTTCATCGGTGCCGTCAATGATGAGTTTGAGGTTCTCGGCCAGCTCGTGCAAGCGGCGCGAGATATCACCCAGGTCGACAACAACCTCGGGCTTGTCGGCGGCGACGGCTTGCACCAGCGCGTCGACGCTCTTGTCAGCCTGTTCCAACGCGTCGATGGCAGCGTAGGCCGACTGTAAGAAATCATGCCAGTCGTCAGATTCGCGCAGTTCGGGGCCAATCCATAGATTGGCATTGTCATAACCCCCACGGGCACGGCGGCCGAGCTCGCGAACGCCATCGAACACGTCGGCGATTGCCATGCTCGCGCGCGCAACCGTCGACGTCGCCTTGGCAGTAAGGCCCAGATAGAGCGTAGAGCCCTCGGAGGTTGCCAAATCACGGGAAACCTGGCTTAGCGCGCCGGTGCTCGAGCCACCCAGGCGCTCAAACAGAACGCGTGACTCGTCCGCCGACACCACGCGCGCCCACTGGCGGCGCGCCTCGCGCTCGATGGAATGGGCCTCGTCGATTACCCAATGACGAATCGGAGGCAAAATCCTGCCCTCGGCCGCAACGTTGCGGAACAGCAGGGAATGGTTGGTGACCACCACATCGGCATGCGCCGCACGACGGCGAGCGCCGTGGACCAAACATTTATCAGGGAAAAACGGGCAGAGGCGACGAGCACACTCGCGCGAGGCCGTCGTAAAGTCGGGGCGGTTGACGCTGCGCCACCGAATGCCAAGTGAGTCGAGGTCGCCATCGGCTGATTGGCAGACGTACGCCATAATGACCGCGACCGCCGTGAGCGTGTCCGCCGGATCGCGCTTGGTGGTAATCTCGGCCTGGCCGCGGCTCATGCGCTCAAGCTTGCGCAGGCACGGATAGTGGTCATACCCCTTGAGAGCGCAAAATGACAGACCACCGTCCAGTTGCTCGGCAAGTTTTGGCAGCTCATGGTACATGAGCTGGTCGGCGAGATTGTTCGATTTGGTCGCAATACCAACCGTGATGTTGTTACGGCGTGCTGCCTCGGCAAAAGGCACCAGATAGGCCATCGATTTGCCGACGCCCGTGCCCGCCTCAATTACACGATGAGTGCCCGTGACCAGCGCATCGCGGACCTCGAGCGCCATCGCAATCTGCTCATCACGCGGCTCGTAGGTGGGGTACATGCGATTGACCAGGCCACCTGGCGCATAGTCTGCCTCAATCTCCTCACGACTCGGCATCTTGAGGACCGGCAGTTCGTCGGCGTCCACCCGATCGTCGGCGCGATCGGCCTTGAGAACGTCAGCACGAGCGGCGCTGAGAGAGAAGATAGAACCAGGGTTCTGCCCTGCCAAGAATGAGAAGATAGGACGATAGGACCAAGGCACATCCGGATGCATGTCGGCTAGGCGCGCCATGAGGCCCTGGGGCAAGTCGGTGAGCGCCACGAGCAACACGCGCCATACGCCACACAGGGCGTCGACGTCGGCATTGGCACGGTGTGATACCGAGTCACAGCCAAACAGATCGGCCATAAAAGACAGCTTGTGCGAGGCCAGGCGCGGAAGCGCGATTCGCGACAGCGCCAGCGAATCGATCCAAATATCGCTCACGTTGACGCCGCCTTTGACCGACTCGATAAACGAGCGGTCGAACGTGGCGTTATGTGCGATCACCGGGCAACCACCGACAAAATCGGCGAGAGCGGCGACGGCCTCAACGGCCGACGGGGCATCTGCCACATCGGCATTTGTAATGCTCGTGAGCTCGGTAATCTCGGCGGGAATCAGTTGCTTGGGATGCACGAAGGTATCGAAGCGGTCGACGACCTCGCGGCCCGAAAGGCGGGCCGCCGAGATCTCGATCAGCTCATTGTCCTGCACCGAAAGACCCGTGGTCTCGGTATCGAGGACGATCACATCTTCCTCGATAAGGCCGAAGGACTGCGTTTTGGCGCGCTCGGCAAGCGTGGCATAGGAGTCGATGACAAACTGCGGCGTTCCTGACGAAACCGCGTCCTCGATTAGCATGCAATGCCCGCTCGACGAAGGCCCATACGGATCAGGCTGTCACAGACCTGCGGGAACGTCATATCGTCTGTGTGGCGAATCTCATCCGGATACAGCGACGTATCGGTCATGCCGGGAATGGTGTTGGTCTCGAGGATGACGGGGCCGTCCTCGCTCACGATAAAATCGCTGCGCGAGATGCCCAGGCAACCGAGGGCCTTGTGAGCAGCACAGGCAAGCTCCTGAGCGCGAGCGTAATTCTCGGGTGAAATCTGCGCCGGAATACGATGGATGTCCGTAGGGTCGACATACTTCACGTCCAGATCGTAGAACTCACAGTCCTCGGGCTTGCGAATCTCGACAATCGGTAGGGCGCGCACGTCGTCCTCGCCGTACACGCCGACGGTGATTTCGGTACCCTCGATGCACTTCTCGACCAGCACTTTGTCGCCGTACTCAAACGCCTTGGCAATTGCCGCGGGCAGCTCGGAGGGCTCATGGACCAGGGAAATGCCATAGCTGGAACCGTTGACGGCCGGCTTCACAAAGCTGCGCTCGCCACAAACCTCGACGATATGATCGATATCGACTTCATCGCCCACCTCGAGCGCAAGGCCGGGGGCAACGGGAATGCCCGCCTTGGCGTACAGGAGCTTAGAGACCTCTTTGTCGGCACCGCAGGCGCTAGCAAGCACGCCCGAGGCCGTGTAGGGGATACCCAGGGTCTCCATGGCGCCCTGCATGGCACCATCCTCGCCGCCGGCACCGTGCATGGCGATAAACGCCACGTCAAAGCCGCCGGTCGCCATGGTTACCATAAAGTCATCAGCGGCCGTATCGAGCAGCTCCACCGAGGTGTAGCCGGCTTCCTTCAGTGCCACCACAACGTTCTTTCCCGAATTGAGCGAGATCTCGCGCTCAGCGGAATGACCGCCCGCCAAGACCGCTACGTGCATGTTCTCTAGGCTTTTACCCGGCATGGGCAGACTCCTCCTCTATAATTTCTGCAGCTGATACCATATTGTAGCGATACCCTCTACGTTTCCCCAAAATCGAAAGGCTTCCATGAATCCCAGGACTAAATCTCAGGACATTCGCGACTTGAGCCAAAACGATATTCGCGAGCTCGTGGCCGAACTTGGCCAGCCCGCCTTCCGCGCGAAGCAGCTCATCGAATGGGTCTTCGAGAAGAACGTTTGTTCGTTTGACGATATGACCAACCTTCCCAAGGCTTTCCGCGAGCAGCTTAAAGAGGCTTTTGCCTTTGACACGCCCACTGAACTCACCAAGCAAGTTTCCAAAGATGGCTCGCGCAAGTATCTGCTCGAGTACCACGACGGCGTTTCCGTCGAGACTGTCGGCATGCCCCGTCGTAACAAGCTTTCCGTCTGCGTTTCCACCCAGGCAGGCTGCGGCATGGGCTGTGCCTTTTGCGCTACCGGTCTCAACGGCCTCAAGCGCTCTCTGACCGCTCAAGAGATCGTCGACCAAGTACTTCATGTATCCAACGACTTTGGCGAGCGCGCCACGAGCGTTGTCTTCATGGGCCAGGGCGAGCCGTTTGCCAACTACGACGAGGTTCTCAAGGCGCTGCGAATCCTCAACGACCCCGACGGCATCGGTATCGGCGCTCGTCACCTCACCGTCTCTACCAGTGGCGTTATTCCCGGTATTCGCAAATTTGCCGACATCCCCGAGCAATTCACGCTTGCCGTTTCCCTGCATTCCGCCATCCAGTCGACGCGCAATAAGCTCATGCCCGGTGTTAAGAAGTACACGCTGCTTCGCCTTCACGAAGCGCTTCAGCTCTACACCGAGAAGACTGGCCGCCGCCCGACCTATGAGTATGCCATGATCGAAGGCGTCAACGATACGAATCCCGAGATGCAGGCGCTCTGTGACTTCTGCGAGGGAACGCTGTGCCACGTTAACCTCATTCAGCTTAACGACATCGAGGGTAGCCCGCTCAAGCCGTCGCCGATTCATAAGGTTGAGGATCTTCAGCGCCGCCTTGAGTCTCGCGGCATCGAGACTACAATCCGTAATTCTCGCGGCAATGATATTGATGCCGCCTGCGGTCAGCTGAAGCAGCGCTTCAAAGTTCAGAAGAACGCATAGGGGAGTCGCACCTCAAAACGTTTCATGTGAAACATCGAACGGCCCCGGTTGTAGAATATGCAACCGGGGCCGTTTCATTTATTGACTTCGATTTTAACTCAGCTGCTACCTGTCCCATTTTTTACGGCCAAAATAAGGGGTCCTTGCCTCGTGAATCAGACAAGGACCCCTCAAAATATGCTAAGTAATTGTTAGGTACCTAATAGCCTACATTTTCCCATTGGTTACTAACCCAACCTTGATTAATCTTGGGATTCTTCGTTACCTGAGCCGTACGCATGGCAACATCTTCTGTCATAACATCCATTTTCTTCTTGGATGTATCGACAATATCTTGCGCACTACGAAGCAAACGACCTCGAAGTTCATCGTCTGTCGCGATCTTATAGCCAGCAAAGGCACCAGCCGCGACAGTCGTCGCCAATGCAATCGCAGTTAAAATCCTATTCCTCATCTTGGCCTCCTTGATCAAACTGAATCATTTCGCCAAGAATACGAGAGAGCTCTTCCTCGTCTTTAAACTCAATCTCAATCTTATTCTTTCCACGCGAGCTCTTAACACGCACGTTGGTATTAAAAACCTGACGAAGCACGCGGGCAGCCTTTTTAAAAGACTGAGGCGTTGCAGGCCTCGGCGTCTTAGGTGTCTCTCCGGCAGAAAACAACGGAGCAAGATTTTCTGTCGCTCTTACGGAAAGGCTCTCTGCAACAACCTTCTCTGCAAGTCGAATTCGAGCGTCCTCATAGGGAACTGCAAGAATCGCACGTGCATGACCAGCAGTAAGTTTGCCCTCAAAAATCATCCGCTGAACAACTTCAGGGAGATCGAGAAGGCGCAGCGAGTTTGTAATTGCAGAGCGTGACTTGCTGACTGCCTTCGACAATGCCTCCTGGGTCATACCGCTGGCATCGATAAGCTGGCGATAGCCCTTAGCCTCTTCGACGGGATTCAGATCAGAACGCTGAAGGTTTTCGATCAGAGCAAGAGCCAGCATCTCTTCATCATTAACATCTTTAATGATGACAGGCAGCTCCTCAAGACCAGCAAGCTTTGACGCTTGGTAACGACGCTCACCAGCGATGATCTCATAGCCGTTTCCATGCTTGCGAACCAAAAGCGGCTGCAAGACGCCATGTTCTTGGATTGATTCGCTCAACTCACGAAGTTCAGTTTCGTTAAAGTGAATTCGCGGCTGATTAGGGTTGGGAACGATATCCTCAATAGGTAGTTTTGTTTCAGATGCGGCATTCGAAGCCGATGAAGCCGAACCACCGGTCTCATACTCGGCCTCTGAGACCAAAGCATTGAGTCCACGTCCCAATCCGCCACGTTTCTTTACACTAGGCACGCTTGATCACCTCTTTTGCAAGGTTCATATATGCTTTTGCACCCTTATTTTGAGGTGCATAGGTAATTACCGGTTCCCCAAAAGACGGAGCTTCGGAGATTTTAACCGTACGGGGGATCAACGTCTTAAATGCCTTATCACCAAAGTACGATTGAACCTCCTCAACAACCTGATTCGATAGAGAAGTACGCGAGTCATACATGGTCATAAGCACACCGTAGGTGTCTAAGCCCTTGTTCAGACGAGATTTGACCATCTTCATTGACTCAAGCAGCTTCGTAACGCCCTCGAGTGCGTAATACTCGCATTGGATCGGAATCAAAACGCTGTCTGCTGCGGTCAAAGCGTTGATAGTAAGCAGGCCGAGCGAAGGAGGGCAGTCAATGAAAATAAAATCGAACTCGTCCTGAATCGGCTCAAGCAAATCTTTGAGACGGGTTTCACGAGCAATTGCGCTTACGAGTTCAATTTCCGCGCCTGCAAGCTGAATTGTAGCCGGAATTACGAATACCTTTTTGCAATTTGTATCAAGAACAAGCGATTCTGCCGGCACATCATTCAGCAATGCATCATAGATGCAGTGATCAAGGTCTTCTTTTTCAATTCCGAATCCACTGGTGCTGTTTCCCTGCGGATCAAAATCAACAATCAGTGTCTTACGACCCTGCTCACCCAGTGCTGCTGCAAGGTTTACAGCCGTCGTTGACTTACCGACGCCGCCTTTTTGATTGATGATTGCAATGATACGCGTGTCTTTTGCGCTCTTAGAACGCTTAACGTCGCGAAATCCCACGGTCCCTCCTGGTGTGTATTAAAGCTGTCAAACGGAGGATGTTTCACGTGAAACATTCCGAATCGATAGCAACTGCTATGTTTCACGTGAAACACTGCAAGCTGTTAGTAACCATTATGTTTCACGTGAAACATCTAGGCAAGCGGATTCTTCTTTGCCATGCCATTTGCACGAGGCAATGAAACGGATGCTGAATGACTCTTCTTAAGAACAATGAACTCCCTGTGACCCAAGCCTTCAGGCAAATCAATTGCGTCATTCAGAAGCAAAGTGAAGCCGCAAATCTTAGCTGCTGACATGCCGGAAGCAAGCTCCTCATCCGAAGGATTGCCCTTGGTGATAACAAATAGCCCTCCATCCTTCAGGTACGGAGCCGCATACTCAACAAGAATCGGTAGAGGGGCCAGTGCGCGGGCGGTTACAACGGAGAACTGCTTCTTATGGCTTCGAGCATATTCTTCAAGACGATCATGAACCGCATGAGCATGTTTCAATCCAAGAGCATGGACAAAGGAATTAACCGCATCAACCTTCTTGCCAACAGAGTCAATATAAGTAGCTTTACGATGCGTGGTTATGGTTAATGGAATACCAGGGAAGCCCGCACCTGTTCCCATATCGAGCAAAGCTCCCTCAGGAGCCTTATTGATATAGGGGAGCAAAACAAGTGAGTCGAGGATATGAAGTACGGCAGCATCTTCTACGTTAAGAATACGGGTGAGATTGGTTGTCTTATTTGTTTCTAGAACCAAATCCAAATGCTGGATACATTTCCTCAGCTCAATATCAGTTACGCTCAAGGAATATTCTTTGCAATAGGAAGTTAGGCGACTCAACATCTCGTCAGCCTGCTGATCGGTAAGTACAAACAACAGAAGCTCCTTTCTGACAAAAATCAGCGTATCGAGAACTTTTGACAAAAAAAGGGGACGTGGAAACCACGTCCCCCTAGCATAAGCTCGAGTAGATTATCGAGCAACAATCACCACATGGCGATCAGGGTCAGAACCCTCAGAATGAGTATCGACTGCATCGTTGCCACGAAGTGCAATGTGAACCAGTCGGCGCTCGTAGGCATTCATGGGCGGAAGCGAAACACTCTTATGAGTGCGGATGGCACGCTCGGCAGCAGACTGAGCCATGGAGGCGACCTTATCCTGACGGCGACTCTTGTATCCCTCGACGTCCACTACAACCGGATACCTAAAGCCAAGCTTGCGGCTCACCAGCAAAGAGAACATAACCTGAAGAGCATCAAGAGTGCGACCATGACGGCCAATGAGAACAGCAAGGTCGGGAGCCGTTACATCCAAAATCAGCTCACCCTCGTCGCCCTCATACTCATCGATAGGAGAGTTGGCGGCATCGAAGTGCGAAAGGATGGAACGCAGGATGGAAATCGCAACATCGGCAATGGTGTCGAGCTCCTCATCGGTCAGCTCTTCACCAGCCTTGTAGCGCTGTGCAATCTCGGGATAATCGCCCGCGACCTGCGGGGCAACCTCCTCAAGCATATCCTCGATGATCTCTTCAGACATAACGTACTCCAAAAGTTAGGTACCTAAATAAGATTGATATCCCACTACTTCTTCTTGTGCGGGCGCGGCTTCTTCTCGCGACGAGTGACCTCAACCTGCAGCGGAGCGTTCTTAAGACGCTCCTCCTCATCGGCCTTCGCCTTGTCGATGACCTTCTGCGTCACAAAAATCTGCTGGATAACCTGCCAAGCAGACGAGACGTCGTAGTACAGCAGAACACCAACGGGAAGGCTCCAGCCCATCCAAAGCATCATGACCGTCATGACAACGGCCATCATACGCATGCTCTGAGCCTGCTGGCCGGTCTGGTTGCGCGACATATAGAGCTGCGGAATCAGGGTCAGGACGGCAAACAGGATCAGGCAAACCAGCGCAGGCAGTGCAACCATAAAGCCATCGGCAAAGGAAGCGCTCGGCGTGGTGGTCAGGTCGGGCAGGATGTTGAAGAACGAGAACGTTCCGTTGTTAAAGTACTGCGGCAGGTTGCGCAGCAATGTAAACAGGGCGAACAGGATAGGCATCTGAATCAGCAGCGGCAGACAGCCAGCCATGGGGTTGAACTTGTTCTCGCTGTAGAACTTCTGCATCTCCTCGGCCTGACGCTGGGGATCGTCGGCATAGCGCTCCTGGATCTCGAGCATCTTGGGCTGCAGCACCTGCATGCGAGCCGTCGACTTGGTCGACTTGAGCATAAGCGGCGTCAGCAGCAGACGGATGATGACCACCAGGATGATGATGGACAGGCCCCAGTCGACCGCAAAGGTCTGGATGAGCTTGAGCAGCTCGAAAAGGATGTTAACGATCCAATCCCACATGTAAGTTTTCCTCCGATAGCGAGTGCCCGCTAGGGCACAGGGTCATAACCGCCGACGTGCAGGGGATTGCAGCGAGCGATGCGCCTCACGGCAAGCCAGCAGCCTCTCAAAACACCGTGCTTCTCAATCGCCTGGATGGCGTATTGCGAGCACGTTGGGTAATAAATGCAGGCGTCAGGCAATAAGGGCGAAATAACCTGTTGATATATGCGAATAGGAGCGATGGCAACACGTCGCAAAACGTGATTGCTCATCGCTCCTCCCCGGCAACGCCGGCGCGCTTCATAAGCGAACGCAACGCCTTGTCCATCTCCTGCGGCGAGGAAACCCTCGTCTTGGGAGTTGCAAACAAGATGATGTCATAACCCGCAACGGGAAATCCGCAGCTGCGGGCGGCCTCGCGCATCACACGCTTAGATCGGTTGCGCACGACGGCACAACCGAGTCGCTTAGCACCAACGAAGGCGACCCTTCCGGAGTCGCCTTCGCCAACCGATTCACATATGGTCATTCGAATCAGAGGGTGATTGAAACGACGCCCCTGACTGAACACATGCTCGAAATCTTGCCGAGACTTAATAGTCTTCATGCGAGATGTGTGTATCGCTGCTAGACAGTGAGACGCTTGCGGCCCTTGGCGCGACGACGGGCGAGCACGGCACGACCACCCTTAGTGGCCATGCGGGCACGGAAGCCATGGGTCTTGGCACGCTTACGCTTATTAGGCTGATACGTACGCTTCATCTTAAGTTCCTCCTGCTGCATTTCGAGTGTCCGCGGGGACGCGGACGCAGATATAGACACGTGAGCTTGAAGATTGTAGGGAAATCAATGTTCAAATGTCAAGAAATCAAAGGTAAAAGGTTGCGCAGTTCACACGGTTCCCCCATAAGCCAAGCTCGATTTAGCGGTGCATGGCAACTTTTCATGATATTTCATCGAGTTTTCAACGGGTCATGTTGGCAATGTTGAGAACTTTTCGTCCATTTTCCAAAGTTTTCAACAGGTTTTGAAAGTTTGTCGAAAGATGAGAAACATTGCACGGTGAGCTACTATTTGTTCGAAACCTTTTGGAAGATTGCGAGCGGCATGTCTGACGACTTTTACACCATGGTCGATTCCGGAGACCCGGCACCCGACAACGAGCACATCACCGGCGTGCGCGAAGAGCGTGACGAAGGTGAACAGACGACAACGCAGGCGCCAAAAGCCATGTACGCCGCGCGCATCGCCGTCTATGACGACATGCTGTCGACACCGCGTGTGATCGTCATCGATCCGCAAGATGTCCGCACGTATTTGGAAGAGACGACCAACACCGTCTACCAGTGCATGAAAGAACAAGGTGGCCATATCTCGCTCATGGTCATCCGCGAGATTGTCGAAAACTTTATCCACGCACACTTTGCAGAGCCCATCATCTCGATTCTGGACGGCGGAGACACCATCCGCTTTGCTGACCAAGGACCCGGCATCGACGACAAGGAACGCGCTTTCGACTTTGGCGTTACCAGCGCAAACAGCAAGATGAAGCGCTATATCCGTGGAACCGGAGCAGGGTTTCCCATGGTGCAGGAGTATTTGGAAAACGCCGGCGGTGCCGTATCCATCGAGGACAACATGGGCAACGGCACCGTGGTTACGGTAAGCCTGAACCCTAAACGCGTGCAGGAAATCGAGCGTGCCGGCGGACGCGGTGCTGCCGTGCGGCCCGAGACGGAGCAGCCCACATATCCCCTGCCGGGAGCTTTTGCGCAGCAGCCCATGGCAACGCAGCAGATGCAGCCCCCCGTGGGGCAGATGCAGCAGCCCGGAATGCTTCCCACACAAGAGCCCCAGGCGGCATCTATGTCGATGACGCCAAACATGCCAGAGGCCATGCCGCTGGCAGATCAGGATGCAGCAGCAATGCAGCAGGCGACGGGGGCACCGGGTGGCCAGCAAATGGGCTATCAGCCGTACCAACGGGGATATCCATATCAGCAGATGCCGCCACTGGGGTATGGCCAGCAGTTCCCGCAGCAGTACCAGCAGGGATATCAGCAGCCGTACCAGCAGATGCCGCAGCAGCAGTACAACCCCTGGGCCCAACAGATGCCTCTGCAGCCTTACCAACAGTGGCCTCAAAGTTTTCAACAGCAAATGCCGCCGATGCAGAGTTCTCAACAACCAGCAGCTCAAATGATGTATCCTAATGCAGCAAATCAGTATGCGCAGCCACAACCGGACGTGTTCGTAAGCGATCGCGGCAACGCCGCGCTGGGCTATCTGGCGCAAAATCAAGCGTGCGGTGCAACCGATCTGGCGAGGGCGTTTGGAAACTCGGCCCCCACTTGGTCACGCACGCTCAATGACTTGGCGCAGGCCGGCTTGGTCATCAAGCATGGCCAGAAATACCATCTGACCGAACTCGGCGCCGCTCGCGTGCGAGCTCAGAGCTAAAGAACGGGAGAGACAGTGGACGAGGAAGCAAGCATCATCCTGGGGGATGCCATCGCCTTTTGCCAGCGCGACGGCCAAGATGCACGCCTCATCAACATGCTGGGGCAATCGCGGGCCATAAGCCTGACCGAAGATACGCTCACGATCGAGGCCCCCTCGCGCTTTGCCATCGCGCAGCTCAAAAAGCATCAGCCGACTATTGAGGCCTATCTGGAAGAAATCGCCTTTGCACCGATCGCGCTCGACATCGTGGCACCGCAAGGCGCCGCAACGGAATCCGCTGCCGCGACGGCGCCCGCCACGGCTCCCGCCGCTTCCCCGGCGGCACCGACCTCCGCAGGCGACGTGCCGACAATCGAGCACCAGCACAGCGATGTTTCCCGTGAAACCATGGCACCGTTGCCGACCGCGGCGGCGACGTCAACGAACGCACCCGTCACGCACATGCCTATCGCTCACGACGCAGCGGCGGGCGCGGATTCGGGCATTGCAATCAAGAACACGCTCTCGGCCGATGATTTTCGTCGCATGATGAACCAGATGAAGGGCGGAGCGCCGACTAAATCCACGCAAGCTGCGACCCCCGCTTCACCCATACCGGCGCCGACCGTGCCGGCCGAGCAGAATACGGATGGAGCCCCGCTCGCCGCGAACTCAAAATTTACCTTTGAGAACTTTGTCTACGGCCCCGAAAACAGCCATGCCTATCGCTCGGCACTCAAGTTTGCCGCCCTCGCGGACGAGCGCGGCACATGCACATCACTGTTCATCTACGGCAAATCGGGCCTGGGCAAGACGCACCTGCTGCTTGCCATCAAAAACGAGCTCGCCGAGAAGTCGCCCGAGATCAAGGTCAAGTATGCCAACTCCCAGGCATATCTGGACGACCTGATGACCGAGTTCGACCGCCAAAAGAAGAGCAACGCCCCCATCATGCAGGCGTACCACGGCGTGGACGTGCTCATCATCGATGACATCCAAAACATCATCGGCAAGCGCGCGAGCGTGGACTACTTTTTCCAGCTCATGGACGAGTTCATCCGCAACAACAAGAAGGTCGTCATCGCGGCAGACCGTGCCCCCAAGGACCTGAGCATGGACGAGCGTCTGACCAGCCGCTTCAACGCCGGCATGCTCTGCCTGGTCGCAGAGCCCAGCTACGAGATGAAATACAAGATCTTGCAGCGCTATTACGAGAACACCATCGTCGCCGCTCCCGAGGCAGGCGACGACTCGCTGCTGGCGGCCTATGGGGGCGACGGCGGACACCTGACCGACGAGCACTTTAAACACATGGCCGAGGTCTCGGGCACCAACATCCGCGAACTCGAGAGCTTTTGCGAGCGCTGCGCCGGCGAGGCGGGCGACCGCGAGCGCGAGGGCGGGGAGCTCACCTTTGACGATATCGACGCCATCGCCAGCCAGTACTTCGACACATCGGCCAAAAAGATCAACGTCCAGACGGTTCAGTCCGTCATCGAAGAGCAGTACGGCGTGACGCACGAGGAGCTCATCGGCCCGCGTCGCAACGCCAATATCGCCAAAGCACGCCATATCGCTATCTACCTGGCCATCGAGATGTGCGAGATGACGACCACGGCGGTGGGCGCCGAATTTGGCAACCGCAACCACTCGACCGTCAGCACGAGCTACAAAAAGGTCCAGAAGATGATCCAGGAAGACCGTACCGTCACCGAAGACCTCAAATCGCTGCGCGATAAAATTACACTGCGCTCGTAGGGAAATAGAGACACCTGTTGAAAACTTGTCGAAACCATGGGCATAAGGTGTCTAAAACCCAACCCGCGGTGGTGAAAAGTTTTGCGCAGGTTTTGAACGTGGAAAACCACC
Organism: Collinsella aerofaciens; assembly: GCF_009876115.1. Taxonomy (GTDB): domain Bacteria; phylum Actinomycetota; class Coriobacteriia; order Coriobacteriales; family Coriobacteriaceae; genus Collinsella; species Collinsella aerofaciens_N. Next base: position 33,686 of record NZ_WWSY01000007.1, read on the forward strand.
CCCGTTGCACACAGGTTGCTGTCGATTCTCTTTCTGGGTCTGACCTGCGTCTTTGGGAGTAATCAACAGTTTCGTCAGTGCTATTACTATTATTAAGATATTTATATCTAAAGAAAGGTATTAAAAGATGAAGTTCACCGTCAGCCAGAGCTCGCTTACACAAGCCATCGGCGTCGTTATGAAGGGTGTCGCTTCGGCGTCCACCCTTCCCATCCTGTCGGGCGTGCTCGTCAAGGCGCAAGACGGCATCTTGGAATTCCAGACCTCTAACTACACCATCTCGATCCGTCATCGCATCGCGGCACATGTCGAAGAAGGGGGCGAGATGGTTATCCCTTGTAAGATGCTCTCCAATATCACCAAGACCCTCCCCGATGCCCCGGTCACCTTTGAGCTGTCCGAGCGCCAGGTGCTGATTGGTTGTGAGAAGAGCTCTTTCCGCCTGAACACGCTCGATGCCAATGACTTCCCCGAGTTTCCGGCCTATGCCATCGAGAGCGCCGTGGAACTGCCGACCGATATCTTGTCCGAAATGGTCGGCCGCGTGTGGCGCGTCACCTCGACTGACAAGGCCCGCCCCATCCTGGGTGGCGTGCACATGAAGGTCGAGAACAACACCGTGCGCCTGGTGGCGACCGATTCCTTCCGCTTGGCCGTGTGCGATACGCAGGTCGAGACCTCAACCCTCGAGGGCTCCTTTGAACTCAACGTTCCGGCCGACGCCTTTAACGACGCGCTGAACATCATGGCCAGCCAGGCGACCATCATGATCGGGGCTACCGACACCCAGGTCGTCTTTGAGGCCGGCAACACCACCTACGTGTCGCGCCGCATCGAGGGCGTGTACCCCAACTACAAGCAGCTCATCCCCGATTCGTGCGTGACGAGCGTCAAGATCGACGTCGCCGCCTTTAACGCCGCCCTCAAGCGCGTGGCCGTTATCGCGAGCGCCAACCCCGCCGTCAAGTTCGAGATCGATGTCGAGAACGGGCAGATGGGCCTGTCCTCCATTTCCAATGACCAGGACCTTGCGCAGGAGACGATCGATGTCGAGGCCGAGGGCGAGTCGGGCACCATCGCCTTCAACTACCACTACATCTTTGGCTGCCTCAATGCCCTGTCCAAGGAGAAGGAGATCACGCTGGAGCTCAAGAGCTACTCGCAGGCGGGCATCTTCAAGTCCTACGACAAGATCAACTACCTGTACCTGGTCATGCCGGTCCGCATCTAGCAACTGCCCTATGACCATGTTCGCCCGCGATCTTTCCGTCGCGCACTACCGCAGCTTCGATAGCTATCGCCTTGCCCTGGACGAGGGCGTGACGATACTTGCGGGACCCAACGCGGCGGGAAAGACCAATCTCATAGAGGCGCTGCAGCTGCTGACGAGCGGCGCCTCGTTTAGGCATCCGACCGCAGCCGAGCTCGTCCATGACGGCGTGGGCTCGTGCAAGGTCGAGCTGAGGCTCGAGGGCGACGGCCGCGTGCTTGATATGGGATTGAGCGCGGAGGACGGTAAACGCTCGTTTAGCCGCAACGGCAAGAGATGCTCTGCCGCCGGTGTGCGCGGGGTTCTGCCGAGCGTGCTGTTTTGCCCCGACCATCTGGACATGGTTAAGCGAGGCGCCAGTGTGCGCCGCGCCGCCCTCGACGACTTTGGCATGCAACTGAGCGCACGCTATGCCGATCTTGCGAGCACCTATGGTCGCTGCGTGACCCAGCGTAACGCCTTGCTCAAGGAGGCCTGGTGCTGCCGCGAGATGCTCGGCGCGTGGAACGATTCGATTGCCCGCGCGGGCGCGGCTCTGCTCGTGCACCGGTTGGCCCTGCTCGACCGGCTGGCGGGCCATGTGCGTACTGCCTACGGGCAAGTGGCGTCCGGTGAAGCCGCCAACGTGTCCTATGCGTCCACGCTGGGGGATTTGCCCCAGGTCGATGATCGCGAAGAGCTGAAGGGCTGGGCGTACGAGCGCATGCTGGCTGCCCTTGATGAGCACGCCGACGAGGAAATTCGCCGCGGCGTGACGTTGGTGGGACCGCATCGCGACGAGATTGAGTTTGCTGTGGCGGGTCGCTCCGCCCGTTCATTTGCCAGCCAAGGTCAGCAGCGAACGTTGGTTCTGGCCTGGAAGGTGGCGGAGGTGGCCGTGGCTCGCGATGTCCTGGGCACCGCCCCACTGCTGCTTTTGGACGACGTGATGAGCGAACTCGACGGCGAACGCCGCGGTGCTTTCCTGCGGCTGATCGGCGATGATATCCAGACGGTCATAACCACGACCAACCTGGGGTACTTTACCGATGACCTGCTTGATCGAGCCAAGGTGGTGAGCATGGGTGAGACGTGCTAATTACGAGCGCGAGAGCGAAACGGTCGCCTTCAGTGGCTTGTTGAACGCAGAGCGCCAGCGCATCCTGGCGGCTGCGACCCCTGAGCGCCGTGCGCAGATGGAGGCCGCCGAGGAGTCGCGCGCGGTCTATCGCGCGTGGAACGCGGTGTGCTCGGGCACGCGCGAGGGGCGGCATGTGACGGGCCTGCGCTACCTGCCCGAGTCCAATGAGCTGCTGGTATATCTCGACTCGCCCTCGTGGACGCAGGAAATGACGTTGTTGCGCGAGATCATCCGCGCGCGCATGGAGCGCGCCGGTGCGCATGTGGATGGCCTGGTGTTCAAAACCACCGCGCCCGGTCACACGCCGCCCGCCGCCAAGGAGCGCCTTCGCCCAGCGGCGACCGAGCGCCCGCCGGCCCCACACGCCGACCTCAGCGATGCCGAGCGCACCGAGATTGAGCGCCAAGTGGCGCCCATCGAAGACCAAAAACTGCGCGAGGCCCTCGAGAACGCCATGAGAGCCAGTGCCGAGTGGGCCAAGGGCGTGCAAAGCAAAAAAGAGCCTTAAATCGCATCTGGTGGCCTTGTAGAGCCAAATACCATCGTTCCCGAGGGTATTTTTTTACGATAAACTAGTAAGGCTGTACACATTTTCTTGACTGAAGGAGGACGTGTGGCAAACGAAAACGATTACGATGGCGGCGAGATTAAGATTCTCGAAGGTCTCGAGGCCGTTCGTAAGCGCCCGGGCATGTATATCGGCTCGACGAGCGCCAGCGGTCTGCATCACCTGGTGTGGGAGATCGTTGACAACTCCGTCGACGAGGCCATGGCCGGTTTCTGCACCGAGATCCAGGTGACGGTCCACGCCGACAACTCCATCACGGTCGTCGACAACGGGCGCGGTATCCCCGTCGACGAGCACCCTGTTAAAAAGATCCCGACGCTCGAGGTCGTCATGACGATTTTGCACGCCGGCGGTAAGTTCGATAATTCGGCCTATAAGGTCTCGGGCGGCCTGCACGGCGTTGGCATCTCCGTCGTCAACGCACTGTCCAAGCGCGTGGTCGTTCAGGTTCGTCGCGACGGCAACACCTACGAGATGGAGTTCTCGCGCGGCAAGACCGTCAAGAAGATGGAGGTCGTGGGCACCTCGGATTCGACGGGCACCACCGTCACCTTCTGGCCCGACGACGAGATCTTCGAGACCTGCATTTACGATTTCGATACGCTGCACAACCGTCTGCAGGAGACGGCGTTCCTCAATAAGAACCTCAAAATCGTGCTGACTGACGAGCGCGAGTCTACTCCCCACGTGGAGGAGTTTTGCTACGAGGGCGGCATCATCGACTTCGTCAAGTTCCTTAACGAGGGCAAGGACGTCCCCGAGGCCTTTAAGGAGCCTATCTACATCGAGGGCAAATCGGACCCGGACGCACCTGTGGCCAAGATGGGCGAGGTTGAGGTTTCCCTGCAGTGGAATAGCGGCTACGGCGAGAACGTCATGTCGTTTGCCAACGACATCTACACCCCCGAGGGCGGCATGCACCTTGAGGGCTTCCGCACCGCGCTCACCCGCGTGATCAACGACTATGCGCGCAAGCAGAACCTGCTCAAGGAAAAAGACGCCAATCTGACCGGCGACGATGTGCGCGAGGGCCTTTCGGCCGTTATCTCGGTCAAGCTGCCCGATCCGCAGTTTGAGGGCCAGACCAAGGCAAAGCTCGGCAGCTCCTATATGCGAGCGCTCACGCTCAAGATTGTGACCGACGGCCTTGTCGATTACCTCGAGGAGCATCCCAAGCCCGCTCGCGAGATCGTCAAGAAGGCGCAACAGGCCTGCAAGGCGCGCAATGCCGCCCGCAAGGCGCGCGAGGCGACCCGCCGCAAGAGCCTGCTCGAGACGGCGTCCCTGCCCGGTAAGCTCGCTGACTGCTCGGTGCGCGATGCCGAGCTGACCGAGCTCTTCATCGTAGAGGGCGACTCGGCAGGCGGTTCGGCCAAGGACGGCCGTCGCCGAGACATCCAGGCGATTCTGCCCCTGCGCGGCAAGATTTTGAACGTCGAACGCGTTGGTGACCATCGCGCGTTCTCGAGTGACACCATTCAGTCGCTGATTACCGCGATCGGTTGCGGCGTCACGACGAGTGCCGGCGACGGCGGCGATTTCGATATCACCAAGGCGCGCTACCACAAGATCATCATCATGACCGATGCAGACGTCGACGGTGCGCATATCCGCATCCTGCTGCTGACGTTCTTCTACAAGTACATGCGTCCGCTGATCGATGCCGGCTACGTCTATGTTGCCTGCCCGCCCATCTTTGGCATTAAGGTGCGCAACAAGATCCACTACGTGTATCCCAACGGCCGCCAGCCCGAAGACGAGATCCTGCGCGACACCATCCAGAGTCTGGGCCTGAACCCCGACGATAACGACGAGGACGGCAAGGCCAAGGACGGCAAGATTACCAAAAAGCGCAAGGGCTATACCGTCCAGCGCTACAAGGGCCTGGGCGAGATGGACCCCAAGCAGCTTGCCTCGACGACGATGGACCCCAAGACCCGCATTCTGCAGCGCGTGTCGATCGAGGACGCCGTGGTGGCGGACCGCGCCGTGCGCGAGCTGATGGGTTCCGAGGTCGGCTATCGTCGCGAGTACATCGAGAAGCATGCACATGATGCACGCTTCTTAGACGCCTAGCTTTCCCAGGCACCCCATCTTGCCCTTCAGGATTTCGGGCGCCGCACGCAAGGCGCGCGCCCTCATCCTTCAGGGCAACCTGGGGCACCTGGAAAACCTAGGAGGGTTATCCGGTGTTCCCGGTAATTCGTCTCCGTGGTAGGGAACTAATGGACCACGCAAACCATGAGGAGGTAACGTGGCAGACGATATCAACAATAACGAGGGTATGGGCGAGGCCGGCGATGCCGGCATGCCCGACGATTTGAAGCGCCTGCTCGCCCGTGCTGAGCAGGGCGAGGACGGCGATCCGGACGCCTATAACCCCGATGCCGATGATGATGAGGAAGAGGACGACGACGGTGAGCTCGAGGAGAGCTTTGGCGAAGTCGACCGTGGCGCCTCGGCCGGCGAGGATATCAACGGCGGCCAGCTCCAGATTTCGGAGTTCGGTCGCGAGATGAAGCAGTCGTTTATCGAGTATTCGATGTCGGTTATCACGGCGCGCGCCCTGCCGGACGTGCGCGACGGCTTAAAGCCGGTACACCGCCGTATCCTGTATGCGATGAACGAGAGCGGCATCTACCCCAACCGCCCACATAAGAAGTCGGCCTGGACGGTCGGCGAAGTTATCGGTAAGTACCACCCGCATGGCGACTACGCGGTCTATGAGGCCATGGTCCGCCTGGCGCAGTGGTTCTCCATGCGCACGCCGCTCATCGACGGTCACGGCAACTTCGGTAACATCGACGGCGACGGCGCGGCGGCCATGCGTTACACCGAGAGCCGCCTAGCAAAGCCCGCCATGGAATTGCTGCGTGACTTGCAGAAGGATACCGTCGACTGGCAGCCCAACTACGACGAATCGCTCGCCGAGCCTCAGGCGCTGCCTGCGCGCTTCCCCAACCTGCTGGTCAACGGCAGCCAGGGCATCGCCGTCGGCATGGCCACCAATATCGCCCCGCATAACCTCACCGAGGCGATCGAGGCAACCTGCTACCTGATCGATAATCCCGACGCCACTGTCGACGAGCTCATGCAGATCATGCCCGGTCCGGACTTCCCCACCGGCGCCATCATCATGGGCAGTGCCGGTATTAAGCAGAGCTACGAGACCGGCCGTGGCTCCATTACCGTGCGCGCCAAGGCTCACGTGGAGTCCACCAAGACCGGCCGCAGCCGCCTGGTCTTTACCGAGATTCCCTACATGGTCAACAAGGGCACCCTGCAGGAGAAGATCGCCCAGCTCGTCAACGACAAGCGCATCGAGGGTATCTCGGATATGCGCGATGAGTCCAACCAGAAGGGTATCCGTCTGGTCATCGAACTCAAGAAGGGCGTCATCCCGCAGGTCGTGCTCAACAACCTGTACAAGTACACCTCGCTGCAGACGACCTTTGGCGCCAACAACCTGGCGCTTGTCAACGGCGTTCCCAAATGCCTGAGCCTGCGCGAGATGCTGCAGCACTACATCGACCACCAGGTCGACGTCGTCACTCGCCGCACCCGCTTCGACCTTAAGAAGGCTCAGGCCCGCGCGCATATCCTCGAGGGTTACCTGATGGCCCTTGACCATATCGACGAGGTCATCAGCATCATCCGTTCCTCGCAGACCGATTCCGAGGCCAGCAGCCGCCTGATCGAGCGCTTTGGCTTTACGCCCGAGCAGACCACGGCCATCCTCGAGATGAAGCTGCGCCGCCTGACTGGCCTGGAGCGCGACAAGATCCAGGAAGAGCTGGACGGCCTGCGCCGCGCCATCGCCTACTACGAGGACCTGCTGGCGCACGAGGAGAAGATCCTGGGCGTCATTAAGGAAGAGATGCGCGAGATCTCCAAGAAGTTTGGCGATAAGCGCCGCACCGAGATCAGCCAGGTCGAGAAGGACCTGGACGTCGAGGACCTCATTGCCGACGAGGACATGGTCGTGACCATCACCCACACCGGCTATGTCAAGCGCATCCCGGTGGCCGCCTACCGCGCCCAGAAACGCGGCGGCAAGGGCGTGTCGGGCGTCAACCTCAAAGAGGACGACGTCATCGACGAGATGTTCATCGCGTCCACGCACGAGTACGTGCTGTTCTTCTCGAGCAAGGGTAAGGTCTATCGCCTGAAGGTGCACGAGCTGCCGGTGGGTACGCGCCAGGCACGCGGTACCGCGATCGTCAACCTGCTGCCCTTCGAGGAGGGCGAGAAGATCGCGAGCGTCATCAGCTGCCGCGAGTTCCCTGCCGACGAGTACCTGATGTTTGCCACCAAGAGCGGCATGGTCAAGAAGACCGTAATGAGCGCATATGACCGCAGCCGCCGCGACGGCCTGATCGCTATCAACCTGCGTGACGACGACGCGCTGCTAAACGTGCGCCGCGTGCGCGAGGGCGACAAGATTATTCTGGCCACCACCGCGGGCAAGGCGATCATGTTCTCCGAGGAGCAGGTGCGCGCCACCGGCCGCGATACTAGCGGCGTTCGCGGTATCGGTATGAAGGACGGTGTGAGCGTTCTGGGCATGGAAGTCACTAACGGCAACGGCGATCTATTCGTCATCACCGAGCGCGGCTACGGCAAGCGCACGCCGGTCGCGGACTACCCGGAGCAGAATCGCGGCGGCCAGGGCGTCTACACCATCCAAATGACCGAGCGTAAGGGCAACCTCGCGGCCATGAAGACGGTGGGCCCGCAGCACGAGCTGTTCATCGTGACGGAAGGCGCGACGGTCATTCGCGTCAAGACCGACGAGATCAGCCAGACCGGCCGCGCCACCCAGGGTGTCAAGATGATGACCGTCGACGACAACGACCGCATCTGCGCCGTAGCTCGCATGACAGCCGCCAAAGAGAAGCCCGAGGGCGAAGCCACAGAAGACGGCTCTGCACCCGAAGAAACCCCTGTCGATCTAGGCGACGGCAACGACATGCCAGAAGATCTCCTCGACGAGTAAGAGGCCCTAGCTGGTGAAAATCATCAGACTCCATATATTGGCGGTCGGCGCACTGCGCGCCGACCGCTTTTTTGAAAATCTTTGAACCCCACGTCGGCCCCGGCTGCCCGGCGGCATGCGAAGTCGATCGCGAGTTCCGCACGAGCCGGAGAGCACTTAATGTGCTCTCCGTGCGAGCAGGACTGTCCGAGCAGGCGACTTCGCATGCCGCCGGGCAGCCGGGGCGAACACCCCTCAAAGATTTTCAAAAAAGTTGTTGACGCGCGCGTAACGACTCGTCTAATATATCCCTTGCGCGATGGACCTGTAGCTCAGTTGGTTAGAGCGTCCGGCTGATAACCGGGAGGTCACAAGTTCGAATCTTGTCAGGTCCACCACTTTCTTTCGCAATAAACACCCCAGCGAGAGCCGAGTCGCCGCTGGGGTGTTTATTACTGTCTCCGTGGGGGTTTAGCTCAGCTGGGAGAGCGCGGGCTTTGCAAGCCTGAGGTCAGGGGTTCGATCCCCCTAACCTCCACCATGATGGACCTGTAGCTCAGTTGGTTAGAGCGTCCGGCTGATAACCGGGAGGTCACAAGTTCGAATCTTGTCAGGTCCACCACTTTCTTTCGCAATAAACACCCCAGCGAGAGCCGAGTCGCCGCTGGGGTGTTTATTACTGTCTCCGTGGGGGTTTAGCTCAGCTGGGAGAGCGCGGGCTTTGCAAGCCTGAGGTCAGGGGTTCGATCCCCCTAACCTCCACCATGATGGACCTGTAGCTCAGTTGGTTAGAGCGTCCGGCTGATAACCGGGAGGTCACAAGTTCGAATCTTGTCAGGTCCACCATCAAAACTGTGAAGAGCCCTGGGGCGTTGCCTCAGGGCTTTTTTCTTGTCTGCGATAAATCTCATTTTGGTTTTGTGTGCTGTGCGAAAGTTTGGGTAGTATAGCTATTCAATGCGGCGGGCTGCCGCGTGTTAACCGCTACGTACCGGAGGTGTTCCATGGTTCGTGTCGACATAGAGACCATCGTCATGGCCGCCGGTCCCGTGCCATCGCTTATCGTACTTCGTGAGCGCAGCAGCAAATCGGACTCGCCCGCGCCGCTGCGTTCCCTTTCCATTCAGACTGGTTCGTTTGAAGCTGCTGCCATCAGCCGCGGCATCGATAGCGGCCGCGCCGAGCGCCCGATTACCCATGACCTGCTGCTCGACACCGTCGACGCCCTGGGCGCCAAGCTCGAGCGCATCGAGATCGTTCGCGCCGAGCCGCCGGTGTTCTACGCGACGATCGTCGTACTGGCCGATGGCGAGGAGCGCAAGATCGACGCCCGTCCCAGTGATGCCATTGCCCTTGCCGTGCGCAGCAATGCTCCCATGTTTGTGGAGGACGACATCATGAATCGCCTGGGCACTGTTTCTACCCACGCCGAGGAAGTCGACGACGAGCAGGAGTTCGAGAAGTTCGACGAGTTCGTCCATACGCTCTCCCCCGATGACTTCTAAATGTCTGGCACGCGAGCGGAGAGGTCGCTGATGGGTACCCGCGTATCGGCTGAAGCGGCCGCCATCGCGCGTGAAGCCCAGATGCGCTCGGAGGCTTCTGAGGCGGCTCGCATTGCCTATGTGACGCAGGCCCGCACGCTTCGCGAGCGCCGCGGCTCGTTTATCAAGATGGTTGTCGTCTCCGCCCTTGTCGCGGCAATCTGCTCGCGCCTTCGTGGTACAGTTGGTGCGCTTGGGTTTTCGATTTCAACAGGCTTGGTAATCTGGGGCGTGGTCGATGCAGTAATGCTGACCAACCAGATCAAGGTACTCGACAAGCGCGCGATGGATATGATGCGCGCCCGCGACGCCGCCGCCAAGATTGCTGCCGAGGCACAAGAACTGTAACGACGCCGGACTCGATGGGAAGGTCTAAAGATGGCACAGGATATGCAGGACGCCGGTAACGTCTCCGCCGAGCTCGACGCCATGGTGTGTGACCTGATTGGTGCGTTCTTGGACGACCTTGCCGTCGGCGAGAATCCGGGCGTAGTTGTGGCAATTGAGGACGCTGCTTCCAACCGATATCTGGCGGCGCTCGATGAGGATGGCGAAGAGGCGTGCCTCGAGGCTGCCACCAACTTTATCTCCGAGCACAAGATGGGTCTTAAGGACGAGGGGCTGGGCCGCATCGCCCGTTACGCCATCGGCTACACCGGTTGTGTCGAAATTGACGGCGGCTATCACGACGCCCTGCTCGTGAGCTTCTTCGAAACCACGCTCGAGAGCGGTTTTTCGGCATACGTGCTGTATGAGGGCATGGGCGCCGGCGATGGTTTTATGTGGAGCGACCCTGAACCTGCAGGTGAGGAAACCTCTCTTATCTAAAATCGCTAAAATAAACGAGTTTTCGGTAAAAGGCTCAATATTCCCGCTGAGCGTTGTATCGCTGGGCGGGCCGCATACGCGTGCCGTTTGTATATGGATAGAAGATAGGGGAACTACATGCGCGTAGACAATCTGAGGAACATCGCCATCATCGCCCACGTCGACCACGGCAAGACGACGATGGTCGACAAGCTCCTGCGTGCCACGGACGCCTTCCGTGCCAACCAGCAGGTCGAGGACCGCGTCCTGGACTCTAACGACCAGGAGCGTGAGCGCGGCATTACGATTCTCGCCAAGAACATCTCTATCGAGTACAAGGACGTTAAGATCAACGTCATCGACACCCCGGGCCACGCCGACTTTGGCGGCGAGGTCGAGCGTGTGCTGCGTATGGCCGACGGCGCCCTGCTGCTGGTTGACGCTTTTGAGGGCCCCATGCCCCAGACCCGCTTCGTGCTGCGTCACGCTATCGACACCGGCCTCAAGATCATGATCGTTATCAACAAGATCGATCGTCCGGGCGCCAACCCCGAGAAGGCCTACAACGACTGCCTGGACCTTATGGCCGACCTGGGTGCCACCGACGACCAGCTCGAGTTCGCCATGGAGCACGTGGTCTACGCCAGCGCCATGAATGGCTTTGCCCGTCTTGACCCCAACGACGGCAACATGGACATGTATCCGCTGCTCGACATGATCATCGACGACATGCCCGCTCCCGAGGTTGACGAGAACGCCCCGCTGGCCATGCAGTGCGTGACCATTGACCACTCCAACTTCGTTGGCCGCATCGGCATCGGTCGCGTGTACTCCGGCACCATCCATCAGGGCGATCAGATCCTGGTCGTCAAGAACGACGGCTCCAGCGCCACCGCTACCGTCAAGCAGCTCTTTACCTTCGACTACCTGGGCCGCACCGAATGCCAGGAAGTCGGCGCCGGCGACATCGCCGCCGTCGTGGGCATCGACCGCACCGATATCGGCGATGTCTACACCGATCCCGAGAACCCCGTTGAGCTCGAGCCCATCGAGATCGACCCGCCGACTCTGTCCATCGTCTTTGAGGCTTCGACCTCCCCGCTCGTCGGTCGCGACGGCGACATCGTTGGTGCCCGTCAGCTCAAGGAGCGCCTGTTCAACGAGGCCGAGAACAACGTGACCATGAAGATCGAGGAGCTCGAGGACAAGAGCGGCGTCGAGGTCTCGGGTCGCGGCATCCTGCACTTGTCCGTTCTGATGGAGTCCATGCGTCGCGAGGGCTTTGAGTTCCAGGTTGGCCGTCCCCGCGTTCTGTTTAAGAAGGACGAGAACGGCAACAAGATGGAGCCCGTCGAGCAGGCCGTTGTCGAGTGCCCGGACGAGTACTCGGGCAAGGTCGTTGAGGTCTTCGGTACCTCCGGCGGCATCATGACGAGCATGGATACCTCGGGCATCGTGACGCACCTCGAGTTTAAGATCCCGACGCGCGGCATCATGGGTCTTAAGAACCGCATTATGAACGTCACCCACGGCGAGGGCGTGTTCTACCACACCTTCCTGGAGTATGGCCCCTACGCCGGCGAGATCGGTAACCGTCAGAACGGCGCCATGATCTCCATGACCACCGAGAAGGCCGTTGCCTACGCTCTGGGTACGCTGCAGGAGCGCGGCCAGCTGTTTGTTGAGCCGGGCACCGAGTGCTACGAGGGCATGATCGTGGGCGAGCGCAGCAAGGCTGGCGACATGGTCGTCAACATCGCCCGCACCAAGAACCTGGGCAACCAGCGTTCCTCGACCTCCGATATCTCCGTCCAGCTGGTGCCGCCTCGCACCTTCTCGCTGGAGGAGGCGCTGGAGTACATCGCCGACGACGAGCTGGTCGAGATCACCCCCAAGAACATCCGCCTGCGCAAGCGTCTGCTCAACGCCACCGACCGTAAGAAGGCTGCTGTCCGCGCCGGTCAGGTCAACAAATAAGCACTGGGGCTTATAACCGCCAATAAGAAAGGGCGTCGACCGCAATGGTCGGCGCCCTTTTTGGTGCAAGGGGACAGGTTACTTTGCACCACGGTGGAGGAGGTTATCCCCCCGAGTGGCTTTTCAGGCAAAGTTAAGTTGTTTAAACATATACATAATTCCACAGAATATAACTGCTTTAATGCAAAACCGTTAACAGGTAAATATCAACTGGTATTAAATTAAAAGACCTCTTTACCTGCGGTTTACATGATTGGTATCTATATTGTATTTTATGCATTGTGGCATAGACGAACCGTCTTAGAAGTTGCTCCCCAATGGGTTCTTGCAATGCGCTAGGTAGGTTCTCGTTGATGTTGGGGTTTGTGTTCGATCCGACGATTCGCCGTATTCCACACTGTGTTGTAGGAATTAGGGGACAACTATGGACGCACGCCGCTCACGGTCGCTGGGTATTGCGGCCCTGATCTTCATTTTAATTAACCTCACCGCCGCAGTTTTTCACGGCGCAGCTCCAGTGCGCGCCGATGACGTGACGACGCCGACGCCGATTGTGATTGATGAGACGACGGCGAAAGTTACGGTCGAGCTGTATACCGACGAGAACCGTAAAGTGCCTTTGGGTAATACTGCCGTGCTTTCGACCGACACGCTCTACGGTTCGTTTAGCGCGGACTTTAAGCCGAACCATACCCCGAGCTCGGCGCAAAACGTTGCGGAGTACTCTCTTCCGAGCAATGTTAAGTTATTGAAGGATGAAAGCGGGTTGCTCTATGACGGTTCGGGCAAAGAGGCTGTCACCTGGAAGTGCGAGAATAATAAGCTGATCTTCACTTTTGACCAAAACTGGATTAATACGAATCCGTCCGATGTTCATGTTGGTGTTGATTTTTCATTCAAGCTGTCAAATGAGAACGTTGGCTCCGGCGACACAACAAAAGTCGAATTTCCTGGAACGGCCGGAATTGACATTTCGACCAAAGACGGCGACGTTGCGGGAACGAAGGAGGGGAAGTTCTCTCAATCCGGCGGCGAAGGAAAAGTAACGTGGACTCTTAAGCTGGTGGTCGAGTCTTATGCTCACAATGTCCAGCTCACCGATGAGTTGGGTAGCAATTTTACGTTTGTGTCTGAATCGTTTAAGTTGAACGGCAAGACGCTCGAGCAACAGCCAAGCATTAACGGGCAGACCGCGACTCTTAATTTGGGGAACTTGTCCAAAGGGACTTATACGATTACCTATGATTCGGTTATGAACCCGAATGTTTCTGTGGACAACTATGTTTGGATTGATGAGCTCCCCGGTTCAAAAAACAACGCCACCTGGACTTGGGGCCAAAACAAAGAAAACTCGAATAAATGTGAAGGTCAAGCAAATAAGTTTCGCTATGACATGATTAACAAGAGCGATGGCACCGGAACGCCGTCCGATATCAAATGGATCGTTACGCTCAACAACGGTGATATCAAAACCGACATGAATGGCTATACATTCACCGACACGCTGGACGACAAGCAGACGTATACGGGTAATTACATCGTTTATAGGGGACTCTACGGGGAAGACGAGATCGCTCGCGGCGATCTCGATAGCTCCACTGGTAAAACGTTTAGCTATAAGTTCTCAGGTCTATCTGACACAGATAAGTACAAGCCCTATCGCATTGTCTATCACACTCAAATGAAAGATCAGGACTCGTATGACACGGTGAGCAATAGTGCGAATATCTCGCGTGACAATTCCGTTTCCGGCACGGACAGTGGCACGTTTACGCCGAAGCTGGTGGGGACGCAGATTGTAAAGAGGCTTTTGAAAGAACCTGATGCGGCGACAACAGGTCGGGCAACCTGGGAGCTTCGGATAGCGCTGGGCTCCATTGTTGATGCGATGAATCCGGAGACGGTTCGAGTGTTTGATACGTTCCAGACTGCTTGGAAGCAGAATATCGGCCCAGACGCCGACAGCTATTCCATTATGATCGGCAATGTCCCTTTGGAGCGGGGAACCGATTGGTGGTTCGATGATTACAATGATTCAACGTCGTTTGCAACCAAGAAGAACTTCAACCTTACCATTCAGATAAACAACAAGGTAAGGGATGCGCTCAAAGATAACCCAGATGCGGTGCTTACTTATATGACAAAATCCGACGCGCTTCCTGGCTGGTACTCCAATTTTGCATCAGTGGAAGTAAACGGTACTAAGTATTTCACGGACTTTATCTATTACTACGTCGATGTGGACTCGACTCCTAAGGTTGAGAAGCCCTCTGCGAAAACCGCTGTTTCCTGGCGTGAGGATTTCGACTGGAGTAAGATCGATGGGTCTTCCGAAAAAGGTGCATGGATCGTTGAGTGGACGGTCTATGCGAATAGGGCCAAGACGCCGGGAGGGGAGCCTTACGGCGCTGGCAAGCTTAATAACCAGCCGCTGAACGTCGTTGACACGCTGCCGAGTGGTATGAGCTATGTGCCAGGGTCTGCCAAATACTCGCTGTTTCAGAATCCGTATGACCAGAAAGCAGGTAACGGTACCGCCCAGCGAGAGAAGACCGTCGCCGACAGCCTACCCCCTGCGAACGTCAGTGATGACAAAGGCACCGTTACCTTCTCCATCCCCACGACGGCGCTCGGCAACTATGCTGGTTACGCTAAGCTTACGTATCAGACGGCGGTCAAGCGTGGTGAGCTCGATACCTCTAAGAACGAGGTGAAGTTCACCAACTTAGCCAGTGCCGAGTCGGGGAGCAAAACGTTCGACTCCGGTAGTGGGACCGTCACCATTAAGAACAACGTACTGCAAAAGACCGGCGACCAGGTCGCCAATAGCAACCGTATCAAGTACACCATCTTGGTTAACGAATCGGCAGTTAACCTTAAGAGCGACAGCGACTTCCTCGAGCTTGTCGATGTCATGGATGCCAAGTGCACGCTGGTGACGGATTCGGTCAATGTGTCCCAATACGATGGGACAGGCTGGAAGTTGCTTGGCTCTGACAAATGCCCCGTTTCCGCTAGGACCATTGAAGATGAAAACGGCGCGGCGTGTACAAAGATGACGCTCCGCGTGCCCGATAAGGAATATCTCAAAGTTGAGTACGAGGTCATTCCTGCGGGTAACGAGGGAGAAACGGTTTCTCTGAGCAACAAAGCGTCGCTTACGGGTGTCTATGACGGTGATACGGTCCATTCAAAAGACTGGGCTATTAAAAAGGCATCTGGTTTGGCTGGCGGTAGCGGTTACGGCGTAACGGTTACCAAGGTCGACGAGAGCGATGTCACAAAAAAGCTGCCCGGTGCTGAGTTCACGCTCTACGAGGTTGATATGGACAAGGCATTAGAGTTCGGCCTCGATTCTGCGAAAACGCTGATTCGGAGTGATGAAACAGACGAAACGGGCACGGTAACGTTCGGCACTCCTACGCAAAAGATGGAAGCCTACAAGTTGTATTGCCTTGAGGAGACCAAGGCGCCCGGCGGATACAATATTGCCCCTAAACCAGTGTGGATTCTGCTCAAAGGCAACAATGAGGACGACTATCAGAAGGCCCTTACTAAGGCGGAAGAGCTGAGGGCAAAGGGTGTCGACATTGACACCCCAACGGTGAGTACCGACATCACGGTCTATGATGCGCCCTATAGTGGTCAAGCTACAATTTCTGCCACCAAGATGCTCGAAGGCTCGACCTTGCAAGAAAGCCAGTTCGGGTTTGCGCTCAAGGACAAGAAGACCGGTAAGGTTCTCCAGACCATCAGGAACGGTGCGGATGGTGATATTAACTTTGTCTTGGATTACACCAAGACGGGGATCTATGAGTACGCCATCTCCGAGGTCATTCCCGCGGGCGCCGAGAACAACGTCAAGGACCACATCACCTACGACACGACCAAACATGAGGTTAAGGTTGTCGTGACTAATGGAGAAGGAAAGCTAAACACCGAGGTCACCTACGACAACGGCTCTACAACCCCACCGACCTTTACCAACAAGTATTCGACCACGCTTCCTGAGGCGGGCGGGGCTGGCTTGACTATGACGTATCTGGCTGGTGCATCGCTGCTGTGTTTTGCTGCGACATGGATGCATGCTCGTCGCCATCGCGATCAAGATCGAGGTGGTCGCCGTGAGTAGGCTTTGTCGCCGCTTGTTGGCTGCCGCGACGATAATCATGGTCGCTATTCTGTCTTTCGCGATTGCCCCTGGGACGGCTCATGCTACCGATACCAGTGCCATTACGGTGAGCGGTGCGGTTGCGACGCGGTATGACGCGTACCAGCTCTTTTCGGCGACCGTTGTCGGCGACGCCGATACTGACCAAAAAATTGCAACTGACGTAACGTGGGCGAATGACACGGTTCGTCAAGCTGTTCTTCCGATGCTTCATGATGCGGGGCTCGACAGCACGGTCTCGACGGCGCAAGCGGCTGCCGAATGGATGAATGTCGACGGGCGCATGACGACGGCGCTGACGGCAAAACTTGCCAGAGAAATTTGCAAAGTCGGCGTCCCTTCTGTGACCCTTAACGCGGGCACGGCGGCCGAGCTGCCCTGCGGCTACTGGCTCATCGTCGTCGCCGACGACGCCATCGCCCAAGGCGAGGTCGGCACCGCGCCGATCATGGCCCTGGTCGGCGGCAGCGCCGTAACCGTCAAGCCCAAGGCGGCGACGCCCAAGGTGGCCAAGCGCGTGCTGGAGGACAGCACCGCCGCCTGGGGCAAGGCCGCCGACGCCACGGTCGGCGACGACCTGTACTGGCGCCTCTCGGCCACGGTCCCGGCGGGACTCGCGGCCTACGACACCTATGCGGTGCAGTTCGTCGATACTATGGGCGCGGGGCTCGACCCCTCCAAGGTGGCCGCGAGCATGCACGTGTACGCGGCGGCGGGCGCGGACGGCGGCTTTGACGCCGTCGCATGTGAGGGCGGCAACGCCAACTCGACGCCGGCTAAAGGGTGGACAGACATTACTTCACAGTGCAGGGTTTCGGTCGAGGGCAATGCCTTCACCGTGCGCACCGGCGACCTGGTCGCCGCGCTCGGCGGGGCCGACGCCTTCGCCGCGGGCGCCCGCGTGGTTGCTGTCTACAATGCGCCGTTGGGGGCCAACTGCAATCGAGGCGCCACCAAGGGCAATCCCAACGAGGTCTACCTGCGCTACCCGCGCTCTCCTCTCGCCGACCAGTCCGGCGACGCCGGCTTCACCCGTACGCCGAGCGATGATGCGTGCGCCTACACCTGGGGACTCAGTCTGATCAAGCGCTCAAGCTCGGACGATAAGCCGCTCGCGGGCGCCAAGCTGCGCATCATCGATGACCGCGGGCGCATTCTAACGACTGACGGCTCGTGGTCGACGGATGCCGACGCTTGTGTCACCACGGACGCGGACGGCCATGTGGAATTGACCGGCGTGGACGCGGGCATCTATACCGTCGAAGAGGTCGCAGCTCCCAAGGGCTACACCGCCTTTGAGGGCAAACGTATGGTGACGGTTACGGCCGAGGGCCTGGACGTTAAGCAGGTGGCAGTCGCGAAGCCCAAAGTGACCGTGTCGGCCGAAAGCCCCCTGTGGGTTGATACCGCCGATGCCGGGACGGGTTCGATTGAGCTGTCGGTGCTCAACACCCCAAGCAAAGAAGCAAGTCGAGGCTTTATGCCCTCGACGGGAGATAGAACGTTGGTGCTGGTGGCGGCTTTGGCTGCCATCGGAGCGGCGGCTATTGTTGCCGCGCTCGTCATCAAGTGGGGAGGAGATCGCCGTGAAAAATAATTGTCCCCCCCCCCTTGCTCAATTGCGTACTGCCTCCGTAGCGAGTGACGCGCAGGCCTACCGACCTGATGATCATTGGTTTTGAAAAGTTACTAGAGAACCCTCCAAGAAAGAGGACCAAACATGAAGACAACCAAGAACATCGCCCGCCTGGCAATAACCGCCGGACTTACGGCAGCCCTGAGCCTCGGCGGCGTGATGGCGCCGGTGACCATGGCGTTTGCTGCGGAGGGCACTTCGGGCAGCATTACCATTAGCCAGGCCGAGGGAAACGATGGCACCACGTTTAAGGCGTACCAGATCTTTAAAGCCACGGTTACCGACACTGAAAACGGCAAAACTGCTCAGGACATCACGTGGTCGAGTGATGCGCTTGGAGTGAAAGTTGTCAACGCCATCAAGTTTAATTGGACTGGCTATAGCAACTTGAGTAATGATAAGCAGCTGTCTGAGAACCCTACGGCCCAGGAAGTCGCCGACTTCCTCATGGCGAATGCGGGCTCCACTACCGCTGGGTCGCCTGACGGGTCGAGCAAGGGAACTCGGATTAAGACCGACAATGTTCTCTACGCAGTCGCGAATGCTGTAAAGGACCAGACACCGGCTGCGTCTGATATCGCTGCCGGCGCCTCCTGGACTCCCGGTGCCGAGAACGGCAGCGGCTACTACCTGTTTGTGACCGACGGGGATAGCCTGGGTCCTAACAAAAAGAACACCGGCACGTCCCCGATCTTTGCAGTCGTGGGTGGTAGCGCCGTGACCGTTTGTGAGAAGTCCAACATCCCCACGGTTGAGAAAAAGATCCTTGATGATTCAAAGGTGACGGGCGGTGCCATTACTGGGGAGGCAGAGGCCAATTGGAAGGACGCTGCCGACTCCCAGATCGACCAGGAAGTGAACTATAGGCTTACCGGTACGATTGCAGATAACTACGACAGCTATGACTCTTATTCCTATAAGTTTATGGATCAACTGACGGACGGCCTTGATTACATCAATAGCTCGCTCAGCGTTTATGCGTTGAATAATGGTGTATATACCGAGATTGATTCGAGTAGCTACAATGTGGATGCCCCTTCTGAGTCAAATCATCGTGTTTTGACAGTTAACTTTATTGGAACCAAGGGTCTGAAGTCGGCCACCGCGAAAAATGGCGGAACGCTTTCGATCAATGCCAACACCAAGATTGTTGTCTTCTACAAGGCAAAGCTCAACGCAGAGGCGGTTATTGCAGGGGCCAACAACGAGCTGGAGGGCAACCCCAATACTGTTACGCTCGAGTATTCTAACAACCCCATGGTCGCAGGCACTGGCACCTCGGCGCCCGACACCGTCGTGGACTACACCTACGGCCTTCAGATTAATAAGGTTGACCTGGGTACTGAAGCGCCTCTCAAGGACGCTGAATTCACCATTACGACCAAGGGCGATGAGAAAAATGCGAAGGAGAAATATGTCGCAGCGGATGGCACGCTGAGCGATAGCGAGATCGTTCATAAGACGGGTGATGATGGTTCAATTCGCCTCACCGGTCTTGATGCTGGTACTTATACCGTGGCCGAGAAAAAAGCCCCCAATGGCTATACCGCGGTTTCGTCCTTCGATTTCACAATTACGCCGACAATTAATGAAGAGGGCCAAGCCTACAAGCTGACAAAGCTTGAGGGCACGCTTGATAGCAAGGGCCAGAACAACAAGATCATCGCTGGCCTTAATGATAAAAGTGCCGGAAAGGTTGGCGATAATAAACTTGATCTCAAAGAGGGCACCCTCACAAACACCGACGGCACCTTCAACATCACCGTTGGCGATACCAAGCAGATTAACCTCCCGCTCACCGGTCTTAATGGTGTGACCTTCACTTGGATCGCCGGTGGCGCGGTGCTGTGCATTGGCGTGGCGCATCTCATCCGTAGCCGTAAGCGCGACGACGGTTCTGAGGAGTAGCTGTTCGCCTCGAATATCAACACGAGCATGAAAAAGCGGGGCACCCGGTCGATGCGATCGGGTGCCCCGCTTCGTTTGTTGGTGCAAAGTAACCTGACCCCTTTGCACCGCCACAAAGGTGCTTGTCCCCTTTGTGGCGGTTGGCGGCTAAGCGGTGGGGAGTTCCGGCGTGTTAGTCGGCTGTTGCGGCTTGAGGTGGGCGTTGCGCCATATGATCTGGATGACGTAGCCGAGTGTGAAGACGAAGGCCACACCGCTGATAAAGCTGCCCATAAGAGGAAGTGCCGTGAGTGTTCCCGCGAGGATACCGCCCACGGAGGCCATGGCGAAGCGGTTCTGGTTGTGTCCGACCATGCGTGCGATCGCGGTGCCCGTGAATGCCGCCGAGACCAAAGCGATACCGATGATGCCGCACATGAGGGCTCCGGCGAGCGACAGGCCAGCAATCGAGACGATGAGCAGCAAAACGGCGGGGACGACGGCGACCGTGCCCAGAAGACCGCTTACCCACAGCGGCGCGGGCCGCTGATGGAGCATGCCTGCGGCGCCGGCGGTCGCGCGCGGAAAGACGAGCTCAAGGAGGATGGCGACAAAGCAAGTGGAAAGCGCTGCGGCAACGATGCCGCCGATCGTGTCGTTGACCGTAGAGGTGTCCTCGTTTTCGGTCCGGTCGATCTTGAGTGCTCCGACTTGAGCGCCCTCGGCTCGCTCGGGGTCTTGCGAGACATGGGCGTTCACCGTGCCAGTGATGCGGGCGTTCTTGCCCAGGATGAGCTTGTCGGCCCAAACCTCGACATCGCCCTCGACGGTGCCATCGATGGTCACCGTGTCGCCCGCAAGCGCTGCCGACTTGGTAGAGCCGCGCAGGGCAACCGTCTCGCCTGCCGCGTAAAAACAGTTGGCGGTGCTATCGGTGTTGAGCACGACGTGCTGGCCTGCCACCGTCACGCTGCCATCAACCGTGGTCTTGGCGATGTCGATAGTGCGCGCCGCCAGACGGACGGCGCCGCCCACCGTGCAGTCGCGGATCGAGAGGGTATCGCCCGCGGCGATGATATCGCGGTCGATGGAGGCATCGTCTAAGTTGAGGGCCTGACCGGCCCAGTACAGGTCACCCTCGACGCCGGACGGATTGACGTCACCGTCAGTCGCAAGTACGTTTCCTGCGGCGTCCGTGCCGGCGAACGACGCCACGGGAAGTGCGGTGAGCGCCAGCGCGATGAGCGCAAATAGCATGGCGATGCGGCCCCACGCGTTACGGCGCTGGGTCGACGGGAATTGATTGCGGGGCATAGTGAATCCTTCGTTAGATGCTCGATAGGTATCTAACAGGGTACCCAACGCGCGGGCGCTCTAAAAGAACCTCTCGGTTGCATTTCGAAGGGTTGTGCCGTGCTGTCTACTTTTTGCGATGCAAGAAGCGCGCGATGTCTTCCTCGGTGGGGCTTTTGATGTCAAAGCGTAGCGAGAGCCAGCGCAGACCCATGGTCACGACAACGCATACGACCAGCGCGGCGACATTGCTCACGAGGCCGCTCATGACGAGGCAGACATAGCTTGTCGATCCGGCAATGGCCGCGATGGCATAAAAGTTCGTACGTTGGAAAATGCCCGGTACCACGCCCATAAAGCCGTCGCGCAGCATGCCGCCGCCAACGGCGGTGAAAAAGCCCATCATGATGCACACGGCGGGCGCAAAGCCGTAGACCAGCGCCTTGTCTGCGCCGGTTGCCGCATAAATACCCACCGAGATGATATCGAGCAGGGGAATGAGTTTTTCGGGCTTGTCGACGATTGCCGGGAAAATGTAGATGATGGCCGCCGTGGCGATGGAGAGCGGTAACGCCATTGGTTGGTTGAGGATGTAGACGTTGCCCACCTGGAGTGTCATATCGCGCAAAAGACCGCCGCCCAGACCGCAGACCACCGCGAGCGCGACCGCGCCCACCAGGTCGAGCTTGTGCTCGCGCGCGACCAGCACGCCCGAGATCGATGCCGCGACAACGGCGAACATCTCGAGCCAAAATGGGATAGCGACCATGGCATCCGAAGCGTGTGAAGTAACGGTCATAGCGGCGACGACGGGCAAGATGGGGTCCTTCTGATTGCGAGTTTAGACAATGCCCGTACATAGTACATGGTTGGCGGCGATTGCGACCCTATTGCTCGGCAAACGGTAGGGGTTGGGTGCGGTCATAGGTACCAAACATGCACACCAGCCTCCAAAGATGTCGAAAAATGTCGTTTTTGGAGGATGATGTACATGTTTTGGCGCGGGGCGAGCGGGTGACGTTACTCGGAGGGCGTCTCTATGTCCTTCGTGCCCTTCCAGTTGCGGATAAGTGCCTTTCGCAGTTCGTTTTGCTTTCGCTGATACTCGGCATCCGTGCAGCGGGGCATACCGAGTGCTTCGCGGATATTGTTCATGGCACGGTGAAAAGCGAGTTGACTGGCAAATTGCGCTGAGGTGAGTGTGACGATGCGATAACCCATTTGGGCGAGCACAGCTTCGCGTTCCGCATCTGCTCCCTTACGGTCAGTCTCGTCGTGAAAGCCACCCTTATATTCGATGCCGAGCTCTCTGCGCTTATAGGTAATGAGGGCATCGATTTTGAGTGTTCGGGCTTTGGTGCAATGCCAAAGACGTTGAGGGATCTCGAGCGGTTGGTTGAGCTCGATGCCTCGAATGCCAACGCCGCCTTCGCTTGTTGGAAGTGAAAGGGCGATTGCCGACGCAGCCTCCATAGGCGAGACCGAGTGGTCGTAGACATGTCTGAGCGCGAGTCGCGCGCGTGTGGCACCGGGTTTGCCAGGGTGTTGATCGAGCAGTTCGACAATTTCGTCCTTGGAGGTGGTTGCTGGTTGCTCGGTATAAGGGTCAGAGGGATTAAGGCCCATGCGATAGTCGCCGCAAACTTCGTAGCCATACTCGAGGTATTCGATTCTATCCATCCACTCGGCGGCGAGCACGAAGGTGAAGGCTTCGTCGGTGATAAAGATGCCGGGCGTAAGCTCGTCAATATGGCCATAGGGTAGGCTTTGGCCGAGAACATGGCAAGAAACACCGTTAGTGCGAATTCGCTCGAAAGCAAACACTACGGAGATATCGATAGTCTTGAACATATCGGGCGGAATGCCGCAGTCGGTGAGGGCCTGTCGTATGCGCGCGATGCGTTGCTGGGTGGAGAGACCTCTTGCGCCTATCTGGTAGTCGTGTTGCGCGACCGCTTGAACCAGGCCTTGTGGCGCGTGATGGACGAGCCATGCAGTTTTATGCGAAATGAGAACAGGGGTATCCATTGGGGACCTCTCGCTCTGAGTCGATACCCAACTCTTATGTCCGTTGAGGTGGGGAAATATACCGGATGCTGGCAAAACGGTCGATCGTCCGCCGGGCACAATATGCAAAGGTGTACACCAGCCTCCAAAGATGTCGAAAAATGTCGGTTTTGGAGGGTGATGTACATGTTTGGGATGTTGGGTTGGGATTGAACGTGATGGGGGTGTGGGTTGAAGAGGAGGGATGTCCAAATTTCGAGCGGAGCTCAAAATTTATCCGGTCGGCTTACGCCGACCGCGCTGCGCTAAAAACGCGCCACTGGCGCGTTTTCTTTACGCTTTGCGCCCTGGCGGGTTCGAATCCCTCCTCCTTCGCCGTATTTGTTTGTAAGGGACTCAAAACAAAAAAGCTCCCGTTGTTGGGAGCTTTCTCAACCAAAATGGCGGAGGAGGAGGGATTCGAACCCTCGTGACCTTATACAGGCCAAACGGTTTTCGAGACCGCCGCATTCAACCACTCTGCCACCCCTCCGCGTGGGGTAAAAACAAAGCAGGCTCGAAGGCCTGCTTTGGAATTAACTGGCGGAGAGTCAGGGATTTGAACCCTGGAGACGCTTTTGACGCCTACACGATTTCCAATCGTGCTCCTTCGGCCACTCGGACAACTCTCCGTTAAATGCGAAAGTCAGTATACACGAGGAATCGCAAAGTGCAAACAGAAAAGTTGGCATTTTTTAAAACGCTTGGCCGTGCTTGGCGCTGCAGTGGGGCTTGAGGTCCCAAAAAACGGCTTCCGACCAGCGTGGTTGATCAACTCAATTGTTCAAAAAAGGGTATTCATAAGCGACTTGGCAATGAATTTAAAAATCTTTGGGTGGTGCTGTGGGCCACTGGTATGCATTTTGCGACCACAGCCTTGTGCCCGTTGACCTGCGGCTTGGCTCAGCTTGTCCCCACGGCACCGTATCTTGTCAACAGATCCGTCAAGCTTTTGGTCAGCATTTGGTTGGAATGCGCATGAAACGTCGTGTGAGTATGGGCATATGTGGAGGTCATGAGGTTGTAGCTGCATATTCTTGCAGCCTAGGAGGTTGAAAGATATTATTACCAAGTCTTTTCCTGCTTCAGGCGCACCTTCACGACCTGAAGCCACATTTGCCCAGAGGAGGTGACAATATGAAGGCTTATGAACTGCTGTTCTTTGTTGACCCGTCGCTCGACCCCGAGACTCGTCTCGCTGTTATGAAGCGTATCGATACCACGATCGCTGAGGGCGCTGGCAAGGTCGACTCCGTTGACGAGTGGGGCAAGCGCAAGCTCGCCTACGAGATCAACGACCTCACCGATGGTGACTACACCCTCATCAACTTCCACGCAGATCCTACCCAGATCGCCGAGCTTGATCGCGTCCTGCGCATCACCGACGCTGTGGTCCGCCACATGATCGTCCGTCGCGACGACCAGGAGTAAGACTGTCGTTTTGGACTGGGCTTGTGCCCCAAGAGGAAGTAGTGAGTTATGAGCATCAATCGAGTGAACATCACCGGTAACCTCACCCGCGATCCCGAGCTGCGCGCCACCGCCGGCGGAACCCAGGTTCTGTCCTTTGGCGTCGCCGTGAACGATCGTCGCCGCAACGCGCAGACTGGCGAGTGGGAGGACTATCCCAACTTTGTCGACTGCACTATGTTCGGCACCCGCGCCGAGGCCGTGAGCCGTTTCCTGGCAAAGGGAAACAAGGTCGCGATCGAGGGCAAGCTGCGCTACAGCTCTTGGGAGCGCGACGGCCAGCGCCGGAGCAAGCTTGAGGTCATCGTCGATGAGATCGAGTTTATGAGCTCCCGTGGTGGCCAGGGTGGCTACGACCAGGGCGGTTACGCCCCCGCAGCTCCCGCGCCCGCAGCACGTCCTGCCGCACCGGTGGCTACGCCGCCCGCGGTCGACGTCTACGATGAGGACATCCCGTTCTAAGGGTTGTTCACCTAGTTTTGAGTGAGAGGCGGCTTCGGTTCGCCGAAGTTGCCAAATGAAAGGTATTTTGACATGGCTAATGATTTTTCTGCACGTCAGCCGCGTCGTAAGTACTGCCAGTTCTGCAAGGAGAACACTGAGTTCATCGACTATAAGGACACTCAGCTTCTCCGTAAGTACATGACCGACCGTGGCAAGATCAAGCCCCGTCGCGTCACTGGCGCTTGCACGCAGCATCAGCATGACATCGCCAACGCCATCAAGCGCGCCCGCGAGATGGCTCTCCTGCCGTACACCGTCCCCGTGGTTTCCTCTCGTGGCAACCGCGACCGCGGCTAAGAAGGGAGACGCATCATGAAGGTTATTCTTCTCGATGAGATCAAGGGCAAGGGCGGCGAGGGTGACGTCGTAGAGGTCGCTCAGGGTTACGCTGAGAACTTCCTGTTCCCCAAGAAGCTCGCTGTTGCCGCCACCAAGGGCAACCTCAAGCAGCTTGACGAGCGTCGCAACAACATCGCCAAGCGCGAGGCCGTCCGTCTGGCTACCGCCAACGAGACCAAGGCTGCCTTCGAGGGCAAGACGGTCACCGTTGACGTCAAGGTCGGCGACGAGGGCATCCTCTTTGGCTCCGTTACCGCCGCTATGATCGCTGACGCCATCAAGGCTCAGCTCGGTATGGACATCGACCGCAAGCGCGTCGAGCTCGGTAAGCCCATCAAGGTTGCCGGTGCCCACACCGTTGCCATCTCGCTGTACCGCGAGATCAAGGCCGAGGTTGTCGTTCTCGTCGGCGTTACCGCCGAGGAGCTCGCTGCCGAGGCTGAGGTCGAGGAGGCCGCTGAGGTCGCCGAGGCCGAGACCGCCGAGGTCGAGACTGAGGCTGCTGCCGAGTAGCATTTGCTGCAACGCAACAATCTTGTTCTAAGAAGGGCGCTCTGGGAAACCAGGGCGCCCTTTTGTTTTTTGCGCTGAGTGAGTGTCATGGTGAACGTTGTGTCGAAGTCCTATATACAGGACCGTTCATCCGTTTGGTTCGGTGATGATTGGCGGCGCGCGGCGCGTTTTGGGACCGTGGCTGATACTATGGATGCTCGCAAGCGATATGAATGAGGATGCTCATGGCATATGACGATAGGGAGACCGGGTTGACGGTCGAGGACCGTGGTTCCAAGTTGGGTCTCCCCCAAAACCAAGATGCAGAGGCCAATGTACTGGCCGCCATGCTGCTATCGCCCGAGGTAGTCGAAGAGGCCCAGGTCGAGCTGCAGCCCGATGACTTCTACCGGCCCATTCATAAGACCATCTATACCGCGATGGTCGATATGTACAACAGCCGCATTCCCATCGACTCCATCTCGCTGATCGATTACCTGCGAAGCATCAACAAGCTCGATGCCGTGGGCGGCGAAGCGTACATTTTGGAGTTGATGGGTCAGACCCTGTCGCTCGTCAACTGGCAGCACCATGCCGCTATCGTTCGCCGCGATTCGATGCTGCGTGAGCTGATCGGCGCCACCAACGAGATCAACGCGCTGGCATACAACGCCCCCACCGACACCAAAGAGGTCGTGGAGCTGGCCGAGAGCAAGTTGCTCAAGGTCACGGCGCGCGAGGTCAAGTCGAGCTACAAGACGCTGACCGAGTTTATGGTCGAGGCCTATAACGAGGCCGAGGAAGTGTGCCAGGCCGGCGGCCAGGCTGCGGGCGTGCCCACGGGCTTCCCGTCGCTCGACCGCATGCTCATGGGTTTTCGCGAGGGCCAGCTCATCATCATCGGCGCCCGCCCTGCTGTGGGTAAGACGTCGTTCGCCCTGAACCTGGCGCTCAACGCCGCCGCCGCCGGTTATACCGTCGGCTTCTTCTCTCTGGAGATGTCGGGCAAGGAAATTGCCCAGCGTCTGATTTGCGCCTACGCCATGATTTCGATCAGTGACTTCCGCATGGGCCGTATTAGCCCCGAGCAGTGGGCCAATATCAACGAGGCCACGCAGACCTTGTCCAAGCTCGATATTCTGATTGACGATACGCCCGGCACCACAGTGACCGAGATTCGCGCCAAGAGCCGCCGCATGCTCCACAACAAGGAGAAGGCCATCATCATCCTGGACTACCTGCAGCTGGTGAGTCCTCCGCCGGGACGCCGCTCCGAGAGCCGTACCGTCGAGGTCTCCGAGATGTCGCGTGGTCTGAAGATCATGGCCAAGGAGCTCAAGATCCCGCTCATCGCGCTGTCGCAGCTCTCGCGTCAGGTCGAATCCCGTACCGGCAAGCGCCCGCAGCTTTCCGACCTTCGTGAATCGGGCTCCATCGAGCAGGACGCCGATATCGTTATGTTCTTGGACCGCTCCGCCGACGAGGCCGAAGCCTCGCGCGACGATCGACCCGACGAGGGCGTTACGCGTATCGTCGTGGCCAAGAACCGTTCGGGCCCGATCGGCGACGTCGACCTGATGTTCCTGCCGGCATCCACTAAGTTCTATGAGCTTGATGGGGCACATGCCGAGGAGTAGGACAGGCGCCCGTTGCACGGGTATACTGGGAATGTTTTGTGCTTCTGCGTGCCGGCGTGGCGCGTAGACAGTCCATGAATGTAAGGAGTAAACATGCCGTCAACCGTTTTGGTCGGTGCCCAGTGGGGCGATGAGGGCAAGGGTAAGATTTGCGACCTGGTCGCCGGCGACTTCGATGCCGTCGTGCGCTACTCGGGCGGCAACAACGCCGGCCACACCATCGTCGTCAACGGCAAGAAGTACGGCCTGCACCAGGTGCCCTCCGGCATCATGTATTCCGACCACGTGTCGGTGATCGGTAACGGCTGCGTCGTCAACCCCAAGGTTGTCCTTGAGGAGATCGACATGTTCGAGGCCGACGGCATCACCACCAAGAATCTCAAGATCAGCGGCAACGCGCATGTCATCATGCCGTACCACATCGATCTGGATGGCGCCTTTGAGCAGAAGCTCGGCAAGAAGAACATCGGTACCACCAAGCGCGGTATCGGTCCGTGCTATCAGGACAAGATGGCCCGCATTGGTCTGCGCATGCAGGACATGCTGGACGAGGCACTGTTCCGCGACAAGCTGGAGACCGCTCTTGCCCGCGTGAACCCTGAGCTCGAGCTCATCTACAACCTGCCCACCTACACCGTGGACCAGATTTGCGACGAGTACCTGCCCATGGCCGAGCGTCTGCGCCCCTACATCACCGAGACGAGCCTGCTGCTCAACAACATGATCGATGAGGGCAAGGACCTGCTGTTTGAGGGCGCCCAGGCGACGCTGCTCGACATCGATCACGGCACCTATCCGTACGTGACGTCTTCCAACTGCACCGCCGGCGGCGCCATCACCGGCTCCGGCGTGGGCATGAAGAACGTCGACCGCGTGCTGGGCGTCATGAAGGCCTATATCACCCGCGTCGGTTCGGGCCCCATGCCCACCGAGCTTTCCTATGAGTCCGAGGCCGGTCACACGCTGACCGAGGAGGGCTATGAGTACGGCGTGACCACCGGTCGCCGTCGTCGCTGCGGCTGGTTCGACGGCCCCATCGCCAACTACGCCTCGCGCGTCAACGGCCTCACCGATATCGCCCTGACCAAGCTCGACGTGCTTTCGGCCTTCGACACCATCAAGGTGTGCGTGGCCTACGACGTCGATGGCGAGCGCTACACCAGCGTGCCCGAGCATCAGGTGCGCTTTGAGCATGCCAAGCCCATCTACGAGGAACTCCCCGGCTGGAAGTGCGACATCACCGGTTGTCGCAGCTTTGATGAGCTGCCGCAAGAGGCTCAGGACTACGTGGCGTTTATCGAGGATCTGGCACACACCCGCGTGACGTTCATTGGCGTTGGCGCTGGTCGCGAGCAGATCATCAACCGATTCTGGAAGTAATCGGGACTATTTGGTTATTGCGATATACCCCTTTGCAGCCCGGACGGGCGGCCGAGGGGTATATTTGCTTGCAAAGGGCTCGCGCGGAGCGGGCCATTCATCCATAGAGGAGGCACCCTTGAAGGCGGACACTCAAACCATCGACATCCTGTTGTTGGGCAGCGGCGGCCGTGAGCATGCTTTGGCAGCTAAGCTCGCAGCATCACCGCGCGCCGGGAAGCTCTACATCGCGCCGGGCAACGGCGGCACCGCGAGCTGTGGCGAGAACGTTGTTCTCGACGATTGCGATCCTGCGGCCGTGGCGGCGTTTGCGCAGAGCCACGGATGCGGACTCGTGGTAATTGGCCCCGAGGCTCCGCTCGTGGCGGGCGTGGCCGACGCCGTGCGCGCGGCGGGTATTCCCTGCTTTGGCCCGGGTGCCGAGGGTGCCCAGATGGAGGGTTCCAAGCTGTTCTCCAAGCAGCTCATGGAGCGTGCGGGCATTCCGACGGCAGCCTATGGTTCGTTTACCGACGAGGCTTCGGCTCTCGCCTACGTGCGCGAGCAGGGCGCTCCGCTGGTCGTGAAGGCCGACGGCCTTGCCGCGGGCAAGGGCGTTATCGTGGCGACCGAACTTGAGCAGGCCGAGGAGGCCGTGCGCGAGTGCTTTGGCGGCACCTTTGGCGATGCCGGCAACACCGTGGTTATCGAGGAGATGCTCGTTGGTCCCGAGTGCTCGCTGCTCGCCTTTACCGACGGCAAGACCGTGCGCCCCATGGCCACCTCGCAGGACCACAAGCGCGCCCTCGAGGGCGACAAGGGCCCCAACACCGGCGGCATGGGCGTCTACAGCCCGGTGCCCATCGTGACCGACGAGGAGCACGCCACCATGGTGAAGGTCATGGAGCAGACCGTTGCCGACCTCGCTGCCGAGGGCATCGACTACCGCGGCTGCCTGTATGGCGGCTTTATGCTCACGCCTGCCGGCCCCAAGGTGCTGGAGTTCAATGCCCGCTTTGGCGACCCCGAGACGCAGGTCGTGCTGCCGCGCCTTAAGAACGACCTGGTTGAGGTCATGCTCGCCTGCGCCAACTGCGAGCTCGATCAGATTGAGCTCGACTGGCGTGACGAGTGGGCTGTGGCAGTTGTCCTGACGAGCGCGGGCTATCCCGGCAGCTACGAGAAGGGCAAGGTCATCACCGGTATCGCCGATGCCGAGGTCATGGAGAACGTGACCGTGTACCACGCGGGCACTGCCGTGGTGGACGGCCAGCTCGTGACCAATGGTGGCCGCGTGCTTGCCGTGACCGCTCTGGGTGACACGTTCGAGAACGCTCGCAACCTTGCCTACGAGGCCTGCGAGAAGATTGATTTTGAAGGCAAGACCCTGCGCCACGACATCGGCCTGCGCGCGCTGCGCGGCCGCGACGCCTGGGATGCCTAAAATCCGAGAGGAATGAGACGGATGGACGAGAAGAACGAAGAGCTCGTGGATGCGCAGATCGTTGAAGAGGACAGCCGCATGTATGGGCACGCCGAGGGCGAGCCTGGCGGCGAGGTCGCTGACGAGCCGGCGCTGGTGCTGGGCGACGACGACCCGCACGATGCCGAGCTGCACGAGAAGATTCTTTCGGAGGAGTGCGCCTGGAAGGGCAAGATCCTCGACGTCCACCGTCTTGAGGTTGAGCTGCCCAACGGTCGCCGCAGCGCCCGCGATATCGTTCGCCATCCGGGTGCGGCGGCCGTTGTGGCGCTGACCGAGAGCGGCAAGATCGTACTGGTGCGTCAGTACCGCACCGCTATCGACCGCGTGACGGTCGAGATTCCCGCCGGCAAGCTCGATCCAGGCGAGGACCCGCTCGATTGCGCCAAACGCGAGCTGCATGAGGAGACGGGCTTTAGGGCTAGTCGCATTCGCTTTTTGACGTCGATTGTCACGTCCTGCGGTTTTTGCGATGAGATCATCCACATCTACTTGGCTACCAAGCTCGAGTTTGATGCGCCCAACCCCGATGATGACGAGTTTGTCAACGTGGACCTGGTGCCGCTGCACGAGCTGATCGACGCCGTGCTCGACGGCAAGATCGAAGACGCCAAGACCGTCGTAGGCGCCTTGGCCTGCGATAGCATCGCGCACCGACTAGGCGGAGCGGAGCTCTAGGTTACGCGGTTTTACCAAACCGCGTAACGGGTCGACGCTGCAAACGCCCCTAAGCGGCAATCTGCCTTTCAATCGTCGCTCGCGTACCGAAGTACGCGTCGCTCCTCTTTCAAGGCACCTTGCTCGCTTAGGGACGTTTTCGCTGACGCTGCCAGAACATCGGCGTTATGCTTGTTGGGACGCTTTGTTTTCAGCCTGACCGGTTAACCGGATTTCTCACGCTATTTATTTCTCTTCGAGGATTGCATGTTTAAAAGGTTTCTTTCGTATTACAAGCCCCAGATGGGGCTTTTTGTTGCTGATACTGTTTGCGCTTTGGTGCTTGCCGCCATTGACCTGGCGTTCCCCATTATCCTGCGCAATTTGACCGGTGGGCTCTTTACTCAGGGTCAGGCTGTCATTATGCAGGCGCTCGGCATGATTGCGGTGGGCTTGGTGCTGATGTATGCCGTCCGCTGCGCCTGCCGCTACTTTGTGAGCTACTGGGGCCATGTGATGGGCGCGCGCATGGAGTCCAAGATGCGCGAGGACCTGTTCGATCAGTACGAGCGCTTTAGCTTTGCATACTTCGATCGCAACAGCTCGGGCGACATGATGAGTCGCGTGGTCAACGACCTGTTCGATATCTGCGAGGCGGCGCACCACGTGCCCGAGTGGATCATCATCTGCGGCATCGAGATTATCGGCTCGTTTGTGATCCTCTTTACCATCGCCCCGGTGCTGGCGCTCGCCATGGCCGTGGTGACGGCGGCGTTTGCGGTCATCATGTTTTGGCAGAACATGCGCATGCGCGAGGTCTTTAGCGACAACCGCAAAAGGATCAGCGGCATCAATGCGCAGCTGCAGGATTCGCTGGCGGGCATGCGCGTGGTCAAGAGTTTTGCCAATGAGGAGACCGAACGCTTCAAGTTCCGCGCCTCCAACAATCGCTATCTTTCGTCCAAGGTGAACATGTATCACGCCATGGGCGTCTATACTGCGACGTATGGCCTGCTCTCGGGTGTGCTCTATGTGATCGTGGTACTGCTGGGCGGCTGGCTGGTCGCCCAGGGACAGCTGCAGGCGGTCGATATGGCGACCTTTGCACTCTATATTTCGCTGTTCTGCACGCCGCTCGAGACACTCGTCAATTCGGCCGAAACGTATCAGAAGGCCATCGCCGGCTTTAAGCGCATGGACGAGGTGCTCTCGACCGCGCCGGATATCCAGGACAAGCCGGGCGCCACGGATCTGCAGGTGACCGCCGGCGCCGTGGATTATCACGACGTGTGCTTTAACTACGAGGATGTTGAGCTGGGCGAGGGCGATGCCGACGAGCGTCCCGTTATCGACCATATGGACCTGTCCATCAAGCCCGGGCAGACCATCGCTTTGGTTGGCCCTTCGGGCGGCGGCAAGTCCACGACCTGTTCGCTGCTGCCGCGCTTTTATGACGTTGCTACCGGATCCATTAGCATCGACGGCCAGGACGTGCGCGATGTGACGCAGCAGAGCCTGCGCCGCGCCATCGGCCTGGTGCAGCAGGATGTCTACCTGTTTGACGGAACAATCGGCGAGAACATCGCCTACGGCAAGCCGGGCGCTACGGCAGAAGAGATCGCCGAGGCCGCCCGTCGCGCCAACATCGATGCCTTTATCGAGTCGCTTCCACAGGGCTATGACACGGTCGTGGGCGAGCGCGGCAGCCGTCTTTCGGGTGGACAGAAGCAGCGCGTTGCCATTGCGCGTGTGTTTCTCAAGAACCCCAAGATCCTGATTTTGGACGAGGCGACGAGTGCTTTGGATAACGAGAGCGAGGAGGCGGTGCAGGAGTCACTCGAAGAGCTGGCACGCGGCCGCACCACGATTATCATCGCCCATCGTCTTTCGACCATTAAGCATGCCGATGAGATTGCGACCGTTGAGCATGGTCGCGTTGTGGAGCGTGGCACGCACGAGGAGCTTCTCGCCCGTGGCGGCACTTATGCCCGTTACTATCGAATGCAGTTCGAAGGTGCGCGTGCGCACGAGCTCGACTGATTGATATGACAGGAAGTTTATGGCTGACAAGAACCCTTTGACTCCGGAAGAAGTGACGGAGTTATTCTCCGAAATCGATGCATCCGGTGTCTTGGATCCCACGCTTGCCAAAAAGCGAACCGAGCGCATGCGTGAGAAGGAGGCTGCGGCCAAGCGCGGTGACAAAGCGGCGCTAGCGCAGCTGCGCAGCGAGGACCGCGCGAGCCAGGCAAAACATATCGACCCGCTGTCCGAGGACGATCCTTCGGGCTCGCAGGTGAGCCATACCATTACGAAGACCGCGATGGCCGTGGTCATCGGTATTCTGGTGCTGATCGTGGGCATGCAGATTGGCTACGGCGTGATGCGACGCCTGAACACCGCCAACCTGTCCGAGAGCGTTTCGGTGGATACCGTCTCGACCGCGCTCAAGGGTGGACTTGAATGGGGCAACGGCTTTACGCAGTTCCCGCTCGATTTTTCTGTCGACGAGGCCGATGAGCGCACGGGCACGGTTGAGGTGACGGTGTTGGACACGTCGTCTGCCAATGAGCTCGAGCTGCTGTCCAACGGGCAGATCCAGGCCGCGGCGCTTGCGACCAACGCCCTGCTCAACGACAAGATTGACCGCGTGGTGTATAACGTTCACGCCTATATCGACGAGGATAGCAACATTCAGCACGATTCCTTTTTTGGCATGTTCCCCGCGCGGGGTCATCAGAGCGCCATTTTGACGTTTGTGTGGACCAAGAGCTCATCCAACGCCACGAGTATCGACTGGAAGATGCGCATCGTAAGCATGGACGACACCATTGCCGAGCGCATTCAAAAACAGGTGAACTCGGTTTCGTCGCTGATCGAGGACCCGGTGGTGAGCCAGACCAAGATTGACGAGGAAAAGGCCGAACGTGACCTGGAGCATCGTCTGCATGGCCGCGAGATTTTCCGCGGCGGCAAGCCCGATCGCTCACCGTCCGATCTGCTGGAACAGGACAAGAAAAAGTAAGACGCCATCATCCCGCGTGAGCCACAAGCCCCGCGGGATGATTTTTAATCCCCGTCCCAGAAAAATCATTATGCATAGAAAGTCATAATTATCATTTCGTAAACATTTCGATGAAATTAACGCCATGAGGCATGCTTGCGGTTACAATACCGCGAGGCCTAACTACACACCTTTAAGCCGGTCCTGTGAGACCGGGAAGGAGAATTATGGCGAACAACCATACCGCGGGCGCTGCCGCCCGCACCTTCGCGCCCAGCGAGCTTTGCCAGCGTATGCTGGCCAAAACCAGCAAGGGCGCCTGCGGTCCCTGCATCCTGTATCTTGAGGATGGGACCATTTTTTATGGACGTGCATGCGGCGCCGAGGGCACCGCGACCGGCGAAGTCTGCTTCAACACCTCGCTCGAGGGCTACTTTGAGGTCATGACCGACCCGAGTTATGCCGGCCAAATTGTAACCATGACCTATCCGCAGATCGGCAATTACGGTATCGACGAGACCGATGTCCAGTCGGCCTTCCCCGGCGACGCCGTGCGCCCTGCGAGCGCTCCGGCTATGCGCGGCATGATTGTTCGCGACATGTGCGCCACGCCTTCTAACTGGCGCTCGGCC
Organism: Collinsella aerofaciens; assembly: GCF_009876115.1. GTDB lineage: Bacteria > Actinomycetota > Coriobacteriia > Coriobacteriales > Coriobacteriaceae > Collinsella > Collinsella aerofaciens_N. The sequence goes on from NZ_WWSY01000007.1 coordinate 68,557, forward strand.
GTCAGCGTGCCGGAGTACCTGCGCGCTCACGGCATCGTCGCTATCGAGGGTGTCGACACCCGCGCTTTGGTGCGCCATCTGCGCGACAATGGTTCCAAGATGGGCATTATCTCGACCGAGATCTTCGACGTCGACGAGCTTGCCGAGCGTCTGGCCGCAGCGCCCACGCTGGTAGGCGAGAACCTGGTGAAGACCGTAAGTTGCCCCGCGCCTCACGAGTTTGTGGCCGCCGACCTGCCTGCCACGCATGACTTTGCACTTGCGGTTGCCGCTCCTGCCCGTCACAAAGTGGTCGCCTACGACTGCGGCGTCAAGCGCGGCATTCTGGAGGGCCTCGTCCGCGCCGGCTGCGACCTTACTGTCGTGCCGTGGGATACGCCTGCCCAGCAGGTGCTCGACATGAATCCCGATGGCGTCTTTTTGTCCAACGGCCCCGGCGACCCTGACGCCGTGGTGGAGACCTACGAGCAGGTGCAGCGGCTGATCGGCAAGGTGCCGGTCTTTGGTATTTGTCTTGGTCACCAGATGATCAGCCTGGCCTGCGGCGCCCAGATGGAAAAGCTTAAGTTTGGTCACCGCGGTGGCAACCAGCCGGTCATGAACCTGGTAAGCCGTCGCGTGGAGATCACCGCGCAAAACCATGGCTTTGGCCTGCTGTTCCCCAGCTTGGGCAAGCTTGTCCCCGAGCTTTCCGGCGGCGAGATCGAACATGCGGCCGATGGAGATCTGCGCGTTTGGGTGCGCCGCGGAATCGCGCCAGTCGTGATGAACGAGCGCTTCGGCCGCATTCGCCTGACACATGTGAACCTCAACGACGGCACCGCCGAGGGCATCCAGCTGCTCGACGCCCCGTGCTTCTCGGTCCAGTACCACCCCGAGGCCTCGCCTGGCCCCACCGATGCCCACTATCTCTTTACCGCCTTTATGCGACTCATGGACGGCGAGGAGAACTACCTGGATATCGACACCGCGAAGGACCGCCTGGCTGGCTGGAATTTTGCCGAGACCGCCGCGACCGAGACCGAGGAGAACTAACATGCCTAAACGTACTGACATCAAGCGCATCCTCGTCATTGGCTCGGGCCCCATCGTTATCGGCCAGGCCTGCGAGTTTGACTACTCCGGCGCCCAGGCCTGCAAGGTGCTCAAGGAGGATGGCTTTGAGGTCATCCTGGTCAACTCCAACCCGGCGACCATCATGACCGACCCGGGTCTTGCCGACCGCACCTATGTCGAGCCCATCACCGCCGAGTTTATCGAGCGCGTAATCAAGAAAGAGCGCCCGGACGCGCTGCTGCCCACACTGGGCGGCCAGACCGGTCTGAACGCCGCCGTCGAGCTGGCAAAGGACGGTACGCTCGACAAGTATGGCGTCGAGATGATCGGCTGCGACCTTGCCGCCATCGAGTGCGGTGAGGATCGCAAGCTCTTTAACGAGGCCATGGCCGAGATCGGCCTGGAGGTCGCGCGCTCGGGCTATGCCTACAGCGTGGCCGACGCCGAGGCCATCGCCGAGCGCGTGGGCTATCCCTGCGTACTGCGCCCGAGCTTTACCCTCGGCGGCGCCGGCGGCGGCATCGCTCATACCCACGAGGAGCTCGTCTCCATCGTGAGCCAGGGCCTGGAACTCTCGCCCGCCCACGAGGTGCTGGTCGAGGAGTCCATCGAGGGTTGGAAAGAGTACGAGATGGAGGTCATGCGTGACCACGCCGGCAACGGCATCATCGTGTGCTCCATCGAGAACCTCGACCCCATGGGCGTGCACACCGGCGACTCCATCACCGTGGCGCCAGCGCAGACCCTCTCCGACCTTGAGTACCAGCGCATGCGTGTCGCGTCGCTCGCCATTCTGGAGAAGATTGGCGTCGAGACCGGCGGCTCCAACGTGCAGTTTGCCGTGAACCCCCAGACCGGCCGCCTGATCGTCATCGAGATGAACCCGCGCGTGAGCCGTTCGTCCGCGCTGGCCTCCAAGGCCACGGGCTTCCCCATCGCCAAGGCCGCCGCGCGCCTGGCCGTGGGCTACACGCTCGACGAGATCGTCAACGACATTACCAAGGCAACGCCTGCCTGCTTTGAGCCCACGATTGACTACTGCGTGGTCAAGGTGCCGCGCTTTGCCTTCGAGAAGTTCAAGGGTACCGACCCCACGCTCACCACGCGCATGAAGGCCGTGGGCGAGATTATGGCGATCGGCCGCACCTTTGAGGAGGCCTTCGGCAAGGCCATGCGCTCACTGGAGGACGGGCATCAGGGCATTTGTGCCGGTGGCAAGGAGGGTGCCGACAAGCTGAGCGACGATGAGCTCGCTCAGGCCGTGGCAACCCCGACCGAGCATCGCATCTTCTTTGTGGTCGAGGCCCTGCGCCGCGGCTGGGACATCGCTCGCATCCATGCTATCTGCGGCATCGATCCGTGGTACCTCAACCGTATCAATGACATGGTGCAGGTCCAGGAGAGCATCCGCGGCCTGCGTGTGGAGGATATCGACGCCGATGCGATGCGCCTGCTCAAGCAGTACGGCACGAGTGACGCCGAGATTGCCGCGCTGACCGGCTCGGACGAGCGCTTTGTGCGCGCTTACCGCAAGGGCCTGGGCGTGGTTCCCAGCATGAAGACGGTCGATACCTGCGCCGCCGAGTTCTCGAGCGCCACGGAATATCACTACAAGACGTACGAGAACATCTACCGCACGAGCCCGGACGCCAAGAAGTGCGTGGCTCCCGACGAGACCACGCCGGCGGACAAGCCCAAGGCGATGATCCTGGGCGCCGGCCCCAACCGCATTGGCCAGGGTATCGAGTTCGATTACTGCTGCGTGCACGCGAGCTACGCGCTGGCGGCCCGCGGCTTCGAGACCATCATGGTCAACTGCAATCCCGAGACCGTTTCGACCGACTACGACACGTCCGACCGCCTTTACTTTGAGCCGCTCACCTACGAGGACGTCATGGATGTCATCGATGTTGAGCGCCCCGATGGCGTCGTGGTGACGCTCGGCGGCCAGACTCCGCTTAAGTTGGCGCGCATGCTCGAGGAGAGCGGCGTGAACATTATGGGCACCAAGCCCGATGCCATCGACTTTGCCGAGGACCGCGAGCGCTTCGCCGCTCTGCTCGACAAGTTAGGCATCATGTACCCGCCGGCGGGCCAGGCAGCCTCGTTTGAGGAGGCCGAGGCCGTGGCCGCGCATATCGGCTACCCGCTGCTGGTGCGTCCGAGCTACGTGCTGGGCGGCCGCGGCATGATGATCGCCTACGATGCCGAGCATCTGCGCGATTACATGGCCGAGGCCGCGCGCATTAGCCCCGACTACCCGGTGTATCTGGACCGCTTCTTGGAGGGCGCGATCGAGTCCGATGTCGACGCCCTGTGCGATGGCGAAGAGGTCTACATCGGCGGCATCCTGGAGCATATCGAGGAGGCCGGTATTCACTCCGGCGACTCTGCGACCTGCATCCCGCCGTTCAGCTTTAGCGAGAGCCTGCAGGCAAAGCTTCGCGAGACCACACGCCGCATCGCGATGGCGCTGGGCGTACGCGGCCTGGTCAACGTGCAGTATGCCATCAAGGGCGAGACCGTCTACGTGATCGAGGCCAACCCGCGTGCCAGCCGTACCGTGCCGTTCATCTCCAAGGCCACCGGCGTGCCGCTGGCCAAGTGCGCGGCGCGTATCATGGCGGGCGATTCCATCGCGAGCCTGGGCCTGCCGAGCGACGAGCGTCAACTCGATTGGTTCTGCATGAAGGAAGCCGTTATGCCCTGGGGTCGTTTCCCGGGAGCCGACGTTATTCTGGGTCCCGAGATGAAGTCGACGGGCGAGGTCATGGGTATTGCCAAGAGCTATCCCGAGGCATACGCCAAGACGCAGCTGGCGATTGACTACAAGCTGCCCGACCCGAGCGCCGGCAAGGTGTTCATCAGCGTGTGCGACCGCGACAAGCGCCACATCCTTTCGGTCGCGCGTATTCTGCGCTACCTGGGCTTTGACATCTGCTCTACCGAGGGTACGGCGCGCGTGCTGCGTGGAGGCAACGTGACGTGCGAGATCGTGGAAAAGATCAGCGGCCCGCACGACGGCGAGCGCCCCAACATCGGCGACCTCATCGCCGACGGCAAGATCGCGGTGATCGTCAACACGCCGTACGGTCCGGGCTCGCGTGGCGATGGCTACCTGCTACGTACCGAGGCCGTGCGCCGCGGTGTGACCTGCGTGACGGCGATGTCTGCCGCCAACACGTACGTGAGTGCCATCGAGGCCGTGCGCGAGGACCAGCAGGGCCACGGCAGTGCCAACGACATGGGCATGGATGTCATCGCCCTGCAGGACCTGCCGCAGTACACGGTGTAATGTGACCTGGCCGGCCGGGGCGGGAGGGGCCGAGATTTCACCCTTTCGCTCCGGCTGCAAGCAGAGTCGCTCAGGAGGAAACTCAGCCCCTCCCGCCCCGGCCTGCGGTGACTTGGCTGCACCGCGTGCTGCCGAAGGGGCTTTGCGCGATGACTAGGGCTGATAAACTGGTAGCCGCTGAGCGCCACGGGGTCCTCGCGCTGGGAGTAGGTGTGGATGAGGGCAGACGAGACAGCGTAGGAGACAGCGGCAATAAGGATGAAGCCCTCGCCTGTGAGCGTGACGGCGCCGCCGCTATCGCCACCGGTGAGGTTGACGATAGCGACTCCGGCAAAACCTATAGCGCAGCCGAGGACTTTGCGCGCAGTGAGCCGTTCTTGCCGGAACACGAGCGCTGCCATCAACACGCAGAGAAACGTGTTCATAGCGTTGACGATTGAGCCGCGCACACCCGAAGCGTTTGAAACGCCGATATAAAAGAAGGCGTACTGCACGATAGTTTGGGCAAGCGAGAGTCTGATAACGAGTGGCCATCCCGTGCGTGAGACGCGAGGCAAGCGACGTCTTGTTATGACTGCAGCGGCAAGTGCGATAGCGCCGGCAAGCATAAAGCGCACGCCAGCGAAGAGAAACTCCGATGGTACGTCGCCGTTTTGGATGCCGAGAAGCTCGTAGCCGATCTTGATGCAGGGGATCGCACTGCCCCAGAGCGCGCAGCAGATGAGGGCGAGCGCAGCTACGCACCATGTGCGCGTGAGAGGGTGGCGCGCGGAGTCGGCGTAAACATCGCAAGAGCTGGCGTCGAGTGCGGATGAGGGTTTGGACATACATCTCCCAAACGAGGCGAAGCAGAAAACGCCTCTATGGTACGCGCAATTTTGTGTCCGCACGCGTTGATAGCATAGAACGCGTCATGGAACACAAGTTCGTAAGAAGAGGAGGACGCCATGATGTCAGAGATTACGGGCTATCGTGAGGAAGTTCAGACCATCAAGACGGCGATATTGCGTGCGCAGTATGCTGCGGCGAAGAGCGCCAACGCTCAGCAGCTGCAGCTCTATTTCGCCGTGGGAGGCTACGTCTCCGCCAACACGCGCAATGGCACGTGGGGAACCAACGCGCTCAAAACCATCAGCGAACAATTGCGGAAGGAGCTGCCAGGACTCAGGGGCTTCTCCACAACAAGTCTTAAATATATGCGAATCTTCTTTGAAGCTTGGTCTGCTCCGGGCGATGAACAGGCGTTTCTCGATTCGTCACTCGTGAGTGACGAATCTTCAGACGGTGGCCTTCTGCAAATTCGTCACTTGCAAGTGACGAATTCAAACACATGTTCTCTCGATGATTTTTTAGCGATTGGGTTTACCCATCATCGGTATATCCTTGCAGGTGCTAAGACCCTTGACGAGCGGCTCTTCTACATTCACAAGTGCGCATTTGAGCACTTAAGTGTGGAGGCGCTCAAACGCTCGCTGAAGGCGGACGACTTTCATCATCAAGGAGAGGTCTCCAACAACTTCCTCTCAACGCTGCCAAAGGGTCAGCAGGCGCTGCGCGCTATCGCCACGTTCAAGGACGAGTATCTGCTCGACTTTATCAATGTTGAGGAACTCGGGGTGCGCGATGCGGAGGATGTCGACGAGCGCGTGTTAGAGCAAGGCATCGTGCAGAATATCAAGCAGTTCATCATGACGTTCGGTCGAGCCTTCGCGTTTGTGGGAAACCAGTACCATCTCGACGCCTTTGGCATCGATCAGTACATCGACCTCCTGTTCTTCAACCGCGACCTCAACTGTTTAGTTGCAGTCGAGCTCAAGAGCGGCCCCTTCAAGCCGGCCTATCTCGGCCAGCTCTCTGGCTATCTACGCATCCTGGACGACTTTGAGCGTCGCGAGCACGAGAATCCCTCCATAGGCCTTGTGCTTTGCAAAGACATGGACAAGGGATTTGTTGACTATGTGATCCAAGACTTCACAAAACCCATGGGTGTGGCCACCTATAAGACGTCGAAGGATATGCCACGAGAGTTGCTCGATGCTCTGCCGCCCATCGATGACTTACGGATGTTGCTGGAGAGGTCTGATGGGTAGCGGTAGGAATTGTTCGGTGCTAGAAGCTTATTTCGCTTATGGCCTTGAGCTTTGCCGATGAGCATGGGGTGGGGAACGTATCAAGGCAGAGTTTGTCATGCAATGAGTATGACAAACTCTGCCTGGAGGAGAGGATACTTCCATGGCAATTGTCCACCGCAATGCTCTCAAGCATGGTTTGTCTGAGAGGGAGGTTCTAGATAATGAATGAGTACAAACTAGCTGATGGATCGGTCCTGACAGACGAAGATATCGAGCGCGAGAGCGTAGAGTTTGAGCAAGAGACTTGGACGGGTCGTCTTGAGCGCATCCATGTCAGGCCTGGCGTTGTTGCTGATGAGCCGCTTGTTGCAGTTACCGTGCGCTTTCCGGCATCCATGGTGGTGGCAATCGACCGAAAGACGGGGGATCGATCCGATTTTATTCGGCGGGCCGTTTTCCCTGCGCTGTAGTAACGTTGCGTCTCCTAAATCGACCTTGGTTTCGTCGAGGAGGTAGATCTTGAGGATGAGGTGTCCTGCTTCGGTGAACCCGTTCTCGAAGACGGGCAGCACGCGCGACACGGACTACCGCGACCTCCTGACCTTCCGCGACGGGGAGTAGCGGCTCGGCATTTGCGGCGCCGGCACGTGACGGTGGCGGGCATGAGGCTTGGCCTTCGCGACGGCATGTTCTTTAGAGTTTGCGGTGCATGATGGCACGGCCGTTTTCAAATCGTGAAACATTGCCCGGGAATGAGTAACAGGCTTTGGTTCGTACATCCGTTATAACGGGAGTTGCAAGAAGTGACATCCGTGACGAGAGGTTGAACTCATGACTCAGCACCGGTTTCCCGAAGGTTTCCTCTGGGGTGCTTCCACCAGCGCTTTTCAGGTTGAGGGTGGGTATGATGAAGGAGGCAAAGGTCCGGCAACCACCGATCGCGGCCCGGGGCGTCCCGGCATCGCCGATAACAAGATCGCCTCGGACCACTATCATCACTGGCGTGAGGATGTCGACCTCATGGCCGAGCTCGGCATCAAGGTCTACCGGATGGGTTTCGCTTGGAGCCGCATCATGCCCGATGCCTCGGGGGATCCCAATCCTGAGGGCTTGGCGTTTTATGACCAGCTGATTGACTACCTGCTGGAGCGAGGGATCGAGCCCTTGGTCACCCTGTATCACTTCGAATGTCCGAGTGCGTTGGTCGAGGCCTTCGGCGGCTGGAAGAGCCGTAAGATGATCGACTTCTATGTGCGCTATGCCGAAATCTGCTTCACGCACTTCAAGGGGCGCGTCAAGCGCTGGGTTACCGTGAATGAACAGCTAATTGCGACCTCCGCGCCCAGCAACACGGGTGACACCGAAACCGATCCGCGCCAACGGCAGAAGAACGCCTACCAGATGAGCTATCATGTCGCTCTTGCCGAGCATCGCGCCATCGCGTGCCTGCGACAGATCGACCCCGATGCGCAGATCGGCCCCGTTGTCGCCATGCAGGTGGTCAACCCGCGGACGAGCGCTTCGGCGGATGTGCTTGCGGCCATGAACGCCGAGGAGATGATGCAGAACTACCTGCTCGACCTGAGTGTGCGCGGCGACATCTCGCCTTATGCGCGCTATTACCTGGAGCGCGAAGGTTTCTACCCTGTTGTTGAGTGCGGGGACCACGACATCCTGGTCGCGACGAGGCCCGATTTTCTTGGGGTGAACTACTATTTCAGCAATTGTGCGCATGAGCGCACGGAGCCCATCCGCTTCGACCGGTTCCCTCCGTGGTCGGGCGGGGATTTCGAACTCTGCGATAACCCTGCGATCGCGCCGACCGAGTGGATGTCGAACGGCATCGACCCCCTTGGGCTTCGCGTGGGCATGCGCAAGCTCTACGATCGCTACCAGCTTCCGATGATCGTCACGGAGAACGGCATGGCGCTTTCCGAGTCACTTGACGAGGAGAACAGGGTGCATGATGCCGTGCGCATCGAATACCTTTCACGACATTTGGGCGAGGTCGAGGAGCTCATTCGCGAAGGCTATCCCGTCTTCGGCTACTGCGTTTGGAGCCTCATGGATCTATGCTCAAGTCATCAGGGGTTCACTAAGCGCTACGGCCTTCTGTATGTCGATCGCACGGAAACCGATGCGAAGCAATGCGCTCGTTTCAGGAAGGACAGCTTCTTCTGGTATCAGGACGTGATTAGAGAAAACGGCTTGCCCTGCTGAGCATCGGTGGTCCGACGAGATTACTCGCCAGTACCGGAATCGGCTCCATAACGCCTCAGGTATTCCATGACTATCAAGTCGATGGCGGCAAGCGCACCGAACTTGCCCGTGTCGATGTTGTTGGTCACTCCGCAGCTCAGTATGCAGGAGGCATGGTTCCAGTAGGCGCTTGAGGTGTTTTGTGTGATGGCGAGAAGACGACAGCCGGAGGCGGCGAGTGCGTTGACGATTTCTGGATAACGAATGGGGTATGTTCCCCCTATGCTGCAAATGATGGCGAGGCTGGATTTGGTGAGCGATTGCGCGCAGGCGAGCTGCGATGAATAATCGAGGTAAAGCTCGATGGGGCGGTTCATGATGGTGAGCCTGCTTTGGAAGTAGCGGCCCACGTCCCAGAGGAAGTGGTGGGAGAAGAACGCGACATGCCCGCTGTCGTGCAAATCATCGACAATGGCGGGCAGTTTCGCGATGTTTGCCGCCGAGATGGTCGTTTCGATATTGAGCAGGATCGCCTCCCGGTAGGATGCCAGAGCGCCTTCCGTGTCGTTTGACAGCTGTTCTACAAAGGCATGTGGAAACAACCCGGTTTTGAGGACGTCATGTTCAAGCTGGTTGCGCAGGTCCTTGAAATCAGCGAAACCCATAAACCGGCAGAATCGCGACACTGAAGCCTTCGAGACGAAGCACATGTCGGCGATTTCTCCAATCGAGAGCTCGCTCAGCTTGCTGTAGTTTTTCACCAGCGTGGTCGCTATCTCGTAGTTGGTGTCGTGCTGCATTGCGGTGTCGATGTAGTCAAGCAACCGTTCGGCAACCGATCCCATCGAGATGGATTTTTCCATGATGGCTGTCCCCTTTATGCTCAGTGGCCCGAATAAGAGGGCCTCATTTGACCAAACTATAGCTCAAACATGCCGGTATTCCTGCGGAGTTTCACGTTATGAAACTCGCGTAGCCATCTCGCAACCTTGTGGCACAGCATGTAACCGATTTTGGATATAGCCGGCGTCATACTTAATGCAAGAAGAGACGACGAAGCTTGCCGCCCCGCCGGAATACGGCATCGGCTCTACACAGGGCATCGCTTCGTTGCTTTGCCGCTCGACGAGATATCGGTTGAGGAGGATCAGATGAAGCGGTTATTGCTGCGCGCAGACGATTTAGGTTACAGCGACGGTGTTAATTGCGGGATAGCGGCCGCGGTCCAAGCGGGGCTCATTCGCTCGGTGGGCGTCATGACCAACATGCCGCTTGCAGAAAGCGGTTTGGCGCGCCTGCAAATCAAGGATCTCTGCTTGGGTCAGCACACCAATATCTGCACGGGTAGGCCCCTCAGCGATTCCTCGCTCATCTCGAGCATCGTTGACGATGATGGCAATTTCAAGCGGAGCTCAGCATATCGCGCCGCCGCGCGGGCTGGGGAGGACTTCGTGGTGCTTGACGAGGTCATTATCGAAATCGAGGCGCAGTATCGGCGATTCCTTGAGCTCGTCGGGCGTGAGCCCGATTACTTCGAGGGACATGCGGTCGCAAGCCCCATGTTCTTCCGCGGCCTTGAGATCGTTGCCGAGCGTCACGACCTGCCCTATTTCGCGATGGGTGCTCCGGGCGAGCCAGTCACCTTTCGCTCGACGCCGGTGCTTTCCTATGTTCCCAAGGATTTCTCGTCATATGAAGCGGATCCCTTTGCGGCGCTTCGAGAGGCGCTTGAAACGACACCGGAAGGGATATGCCGTCTCATGGTGTTTCACCCAGGTTATATCGACGCGTACTTGCGAGATAACTCGACCATGCTCGAGGCCCGCATCCGGGAAGCCGCGATGCTTGTCGACCCTGATGTCGCCGCATGGCTTGCAGAGCAGGACGTGGGGCTCGTGACGTACGCGGACCTGACGTAAGCGTCCGCTGGGGCAATCTCGCCAATTCACGCTGAATGGCGTACTGCCTGAAGCACGTCGTTGTGATTTTGAAGAGAGGTGGATGCGCTATCTAGAGGGGAAGATGCCGCACACGGGCATCGATAGAGTTCACTGCAAAGATTGGAGCTGAAACATGGCGGTATTCGACAAGATCCAAAACATAATGGATAAGACAATCGCACCTGTGGCAAGCAAGGTTGCTGACAGCAAGATGCTCGACGCCCTCATGGGCGGCATGATGTGCACGCTGCCCATGACCCTTGGCGTCTCGGTTATCGCGATTCTCATCAACTTCCCCATTCCGGGGTTCTCCGATTGGGTGGTTTCGAGCGGTCTCATGGCGACCGGCAACTCCATCCTCACCGTTACCATGAACATGATGGGTATATACATCTCCTTCTTCATCGGTTTGAGGTGGGGTAAGGTGTGCGGCCTTAGCGGTTATACCGGTGGCATCGTGAGCGGCGCGGTGTTTTTGGCATTCATGCCGCAGCAATCGTTCGAGGATATTCCCATGGCGAGTTTCATCAACACGTCGTACATGGGATCGAACGGCATCTTCGTCGCCATTCTGCTTGGCCTGATCGTGCCGAAGGTGACAGCCATTTTGATGAGCAAGCTTGAAATCAAGCTCCCCGATATGGTTCCGCCCATGGTTGCAGACTCGCTGTCGCCGATGTTTGCCGCCATCGTGCTATTCACTGCGGTGTGGTTCGCCAAGTGGGGTCTTTCTTTCACCCCGTGGGGCAACCTGTTCGATATGATCAACACCTTGATCGGCACGCCGGTCACGATGGTCGGTGCCTCTCCTTTGGCCTATATCATCGTGTGCTCGCTGCAGTCGATCTTCTGGTTCTTCGGTGTCCACCCCAACGTGATGCTCAACTTCTACGCTCCGGTAATCATGGCTTGCAGCGCTGCTAACACCGAGGCCATCATCGCGGGCGAGGCACTGCCCTATGGCGCTTGGGCCGTCGTCGCGCTCGGCACCGCCATCGGTGGCCAGGCTAACGCCCTGGGCATCAGCATCTCGCTGCTCTTCACCAAGTCCGAGCGCTTCAAGGCGATTCGCGGCATCGCGCTTGTTCCGTCGCTTTTCAATATCTCCGAGCCGCTCATGTTCGGTCTGCCGGTCGTGCTGAATCCCACGTACTTCATCCCGTTCGTGCTGAACATCCCGGTCTGCGCCATCGTGGTCCAGGCGCTTTACGCCCTCGGTCTTGGGGCTGCGTTCAATCCCACGATTCAGCTTCCCTGGGTGCTTCCCCAGCCGGTCATCGCATTCATGCAGGGCGGCATCGGGTGCCTGGTGATCTCGGTTGCGGTTTTGGCGGTGTCGGTGCTCATGTATACCCCCTTCACCCTTATGGCTGATCGCCAGGCGTTGCGAGAGGAGCAGGCCGCTCTCGAGGAATCGGCCGCATAGGGATTTTCATATTCACACCATCATTTTCCATGAGGTTGGGAGCGTAGGATGAAACATATCGTACTTATGTGCGCCGCGGGCGCTTCGACGAGCATGCTGGTACAGCGCATGCAACAGGCGGCTGAAAAAGACGGTTTCGTGTGCACCATCGAGGCGCACCCTGTCAACCAAGCGGCGGAATATGCGGATAGCGACGTTATCCTGCTGGGACCGCAGGTTCGCTTTGAACTCAACAAGGTGAAGAATCAAGTGAACTGTCCGGTGGAGCCGATTGATATGACAGCGTATGGGACAATGAACGGCGAGGCCGTGCTCAAACAGGCTCGAAAGTTGCTGGGGGCATAGCCATGTCAGAGATCAAACAAGAAGCGATCGATCAGTTTGAAATGACGTGCTTCTCTATCGTCGCTCAGGTGGGGAGCGCGCGCAGCTGCTACCTCGAAGCGATAACCTGTGCCGAGAATGGTGATTTTGAGGCCGCCCGGAAACTTATCGACGAGGGCAACGTGGTGTTCAACGCAGGCCACGACGCTCACATGAAACTGCTTCAGCAAGAGGCCAGCGGCGAGGAGCTGCCGTTTCGCATCATCTTGCTGCATGCGGAGGATCAGCTCATGAGCGCTGAGGGCTTCCGTATCCTTGCCGAGCGCTTCATCACGGTCTATCAACGCATGGGTGCAAGCACCTAACTGATTATCTGACGGGAAGCCGGGACTGCCATGCAGCCCGTCTTCCCGTTTCATGAAGATGTTTTCACGATCGAGGAGGTACCCAATGGCATTTCCGGAAGGTTTCCTGTGGGGTGGCGCCACCGCCGCCAACCAGTATGAGGGCGGCTGGGAAGAGGGCGGCAAAGGACCGAACACCTCGGACGCCATGACCAGCGGTAGCCATACGGTGTCACGGCAGATAACGTGGCGTAATACCGCGACAGGGGAAACCGGCGCGCTTCCCGTGTATGCGGTTTGCGAGGAGGGACTTCCTGAAGGGCTGGAGGTGGCGGTGGTTGATGGCTACTACTATCCCAGCCACACGGCCACCGACTTCTACCACCACTACGCCGAGGACATCGCCCTCATGGGCGAGATGGGCTTCAAGTGCTTCCGCCTGTCCATGAACTGGGCGCGCATCTTCCCCACGGGCGAGGAGGCTGAGCCCAACACCGAGGGTCTAGCGTTCTACGACGCCGTGTTTGACGAGTGCGCTAAGTACGGCATCGAACCGCTCGTGACGCTCTCGCACTACGAGACCCCGCTCGCGCTCGTGAACAAGTACGGCGGTTGGAAGAGCCGCGAGCTCATCGACCTGTTCGTGCGCTACGCCACCTGCGTCATGAAGCACTATCAGGGCAAGGTGAAGTACTGGCTCACCTTCAACGAGATCAACATGATGAGCATGGGGAGCTTCATGGCGGGCGGGCTTACGGATGGGAGCCCCCATGCGAAGGCCCAGGCGGCGCACAACCAGTTCGTGGCGTCTGCCCTTACGGTTCGGTCGGCGCACCAAATCTCCCCTAAGATCATGGTGGGTCAGATGCTCGCGTACAACCCCATCTACTCCTATTCCGCCGACCCCGCCGATCATCTGCTCGCCATGGAACGCGAGCGTGACGCGCTGTGGTATGCCGACGTGCAGGTGGGCGGCCACTATCCCGCCTATCGCTTGAGGGAGATGGAGCGCGCGGGCATCAAGCTGGAAATGGGCGAGAACGACCTCGAGCTTCTCGCAACCTATCCGGCAGATTTCCTGTCGTTCTCGTGCTACGGAGGCTCGACGGTATCGTTGCGCCAGAAGGAGCTCGAGGTCGCGTCCGGCAATCTCGCTTTCGGCATGGTGAAAAACCCCTACCTCGAGACCAACGCCTGGGGCTGGGCGACCGATCCGTACTGCCTGCGCATCGCCTTGAACGAGCTCTACGACCGCTATCACAAGCCGCTTTGGATCGTGGAGAACGGTATCGGCTGGAGCGACGAGGTGAAGGCCGACGGCTCCATCCATGACGGCTACCGCATCGACTACCTGCGCAAGAACATCCAGAGCATGGAGGATGCCGTGGAACTCGACGGCGTGGACCTCATGGGCTACACCATGTGGGGCTGCATCGACCTGGTCAGCGCCGGCACGGGCGAGATGCGCAAGCGCTACGGCTTCGTCTACGTCGACCGCGACGACGAGGGCAAGGGCACGCTCGCGCGCAGCCGCAAGGACAGCTTCTATTGGTACAAGAAGGTCATCGAGAGCAACGGCGAGGACCTGGACTAACCCTATGGGACAGGGGATAAGATTATGGACTGCTATTTCGGTATAGATGCGGGCGGCACTCAGGTGAAATGGGCGGTGGTGAACGCCGACTACCACATTGAGGAGCACGGAAGTATCCCAACATGCACCTCGCCCGCCGACCAGGTTATCGAAACGTTCCGCTCGGTGATCGAGCCCCATCGCGCCCGGGTGAGGGGTGTGGGAATAAGTATGCCCGGAGTCTTTTCCGAAGGCGATTCCGATGGCGTGGTTGGGGGAGGCGGCGCCCTTCACTGTTTGGACGGATATCCGCTCGGTCGCATCTTGCGCGAGAGCACGGGGCTTCCCGTAACCATCGAGAACGATGCGATGTGCGCGGCACTGGGAGAATATGCCGTCGGCGCGCTGAAGGGGGTCTCCCTGGGGTTGATGGTGGTGATCGGTACGGGTCTCGGCGGTGCCATCGTTGTTGACGGTCACATCTTGCGAGGCGCGCACAATCTCGCCGGCACCGTGTGCTTTGTGAGCAACGATGTGCGCAAGCCCGTGACCTTTGGGTCGGTGTACGGTGATGTCACCAGCTGGCGGGCGCTCCGAGGCCAGGTGTGTGCGGCGAAGGGGATTGATCCGACCGATGATATCGACGGATATCGGATTTTCTCTTGGATTGAAGAGGGGGATGAGGACGCTCGTCGCGGTCTGGATGCATACGCGTTGGTCTTCGACAACATGCTGATGGGGCTGCAGTCGGTCATCGACCCTGAGGTCATCGTGGTCGGCGGCGGAATCAGCGCCCGTCCCGAGCTGTTTGAGGCATTTGAGCGCATGATGGATCAGGCTCACGTTCTTCCCATCATACCGAGGCCCTGCATCAAGCCAGCACAGAACGGCAACGATGCCAATTTGCTTGGCGCTGTGCGCACGCTGCGCCGCTCGCTTGGCGAGTGCGATTGATTGGCGGCTGGTGGCCCGACTCGCGGCCTCCTGTCCTAAAAAAAGAGTATGGGCTCCTTCGTTCATTCGAACGAAGGAGCCCACGTTTTGTAAGGGGCCTCCTAGCGAATTTTCATTCGCCAGGAGGCCTTTTGCTGTTGATCGAGAATGTCGCTGGACAGTTAGTTCAGATACGTATTTTTCAGAGGGTGTGTAAAGGCCGACCTGAGCCCGATTGGGCTGAATTTGACTTTCTGAACCGGTGGAGACGCTCATATAAGGGGGAGAAAGGTTGTCATGGGGCTCAAAGTGACTTCAAACCACTCTATTAGCGCCAAGAAGCACGGCCAAAAAATACGTATCTGAACTAACTGTCCACAACCCTCCGCAAACCTTTCATTCCAACCCAAATCAGCCAACGTACGTCATAGCAATCCCCGGTAGGTCGAGGGGTGCTTTGCGGGCGGGACAGGCTTTATCTGAACGACTTTGCAAAGCAACCGGAGTGAAGATAAAGCCTGTCCCGCCCGCAAAGCACCACGCAGACCGCAGGGACGGGAGCAGCTATACTACTCTCAGTAGTTAAGGGTCGCGGATTCGCCGCGTCACCGCTCTCAACAGGAGGTCTTTGTTTATGGCAGATCAGAAGCCGGTTGTCGGGATCATCATGGGCTCCAAGTCCGATCTGGGCGTTATGGAAGGTTGCACCGCCGAGCTCGAGGCGCTGGGCGTGCCCTATGAGCTCGTGATTGCAAGCGCGCACCGCACGCCGGCGAAGGTCCATGAGTGGGCCTCGACTGCTGCCGACCGCGGCATCAAGGTGATTATCGCTGCCGCCGGCAAGGCTGCTCACCTGGGCGGTGTCGTGGCTGCGTTTACGCCGCTGCCGGTCATCGGCGTGCCTATGAAGACGAGCGATCTGGGTGGTATGGACTCGCTGCTGTCGATGGTGCAGATGCCTTCGGGCGTGCCCGTTGCCTGTGTGGCCATCAACGGTGCCAAGAACGCTGCCATTTACGCCACGCAGATTCTGGGCGCCTGCGACCCCGAGTACCGTAAGGTTATCGAGAAGATGAAGCAGGAGATGGCTGACGCCTAGACGTTCCGCCGTTTCGCCGCAGTATAAGGAGAGCCATGTCCGACTATCAGGGAAAACGATTCAAGGCTTCTCAGATTCCCGATCCGTCGAAGCCGGGTGCTGCCCGTGCGGCACAGCAGGGTCGGACATCCTCTCCTCAGCAGCAGCGCGCGTCGCGTCCCGTGACGCCGGCGACGCATCGTCGACAGGACGCGCCGGCCGCATATCGTCCTTCGTCTTATAGCACCGCTAAGAAACCGCCCCGGTCTTCATCGCATGCCGCGCCGTCGGATTGCACCGAGCCGCCGCGCAAAAAGCGCCGCTCCATTATTCCCATTCTGCTCATCATCATCGGTATCGGTCTGATTGTCGCCGCCGCCGCTATTTTTATTAATGCCCAGATTGGCTATAAGCAGGCGAGCGATTCGTATCAGAAAATCGAGAAGCAATATGTAAGCGATAAGGACGCCAGCGGCGTGCCGATTATCGACTTTGATGCGCTTGCTCAGACGAACCCCGAGATTGTGGGTTGGATTTACGTGCCGGGAACCAACATCAACTATCCCGTGGTGCAGACCAACAACAACTCCAAATACCTCAACACGCTGTTCGACGGAACGGCTAACGCGTCCGGTGCCATTTTCCTGGATAGCGATGACACCGCGCCGGGAATGGTCGACCAGCAGACCACGATCTACGGTCACCATATGAACGACGGATCGATGTTCAACGTGATTTCGGACACCACTGATCAGGCGACGTTCGATAGCATCGAGTTTGTGTACTACATCACGCGCGATGCGACGTATAAGCTGCGTCCGCTGGCGACCAAGGTGGTCGAGGACACGTATGCCAAGGCGCGCACGACCAATTTTGAGGGCGACGACGGACTCAAGAACTACCTGTCCGAGATGCTCGACGGCGCTTCTGCCGTGGCGAGTGATGCTACCGATCGTGCCGCTTCGGCAACTAAGGTTGTAACGCTTGTGACCTGTCGTTCGCTGTCGCTGAGCAACACACGCGCCGTCATGGTGCTCACGCCGGTCGAGGAATAAGTTGTTCGAGAGTAGCTAAAAAGCCCCGTCCCAAATTAGCTACTCGACGACGGTAAGGGAGAAATGATGCTCGAGAGTGGCAAATTGATGCCTTCGATTGATGCTTGGCTGTGTGAGGCCAAGGCCGATGCTTCGGCGGCAGGCTGCGGGATGTATCTGACGCATAACGGTGTGGTGCGTGCGACGCCCAAGGCCGAGGTGCGCGGAGTCGAGACCGATGGCGTGGCACCAGGCCACAGGGTGGGCGGCATGGTCTTTGACTACGACGCCGAAAAGGTACGGTCTGCTATCGAGGCCACGCGCGCGATGCCGGGTATCGGCTATGTGCGCGTGTGGCTGGCAAGCGGCGAGCTTGCCGTAGGTGACGACATCATGCTCGTGCTTATCGGCGGGGACATTCGCCCGCACGTGGTCGATGCGCTGCAGGCGCTCGTTGGCACCATCAAGAACGAATGCGTGAGTGAGGTCGAGCGCGAGGCATAGAGGATTGCGTCGATAGAAGGATCGTTTATAAAAATGCCCACCGGTACGTGTGATACCGGCGGGCATTTTGCGTTTTGGGCGCGGTGAGCGCTACACGCGCGTCGCATCCTTGGGACTCATGGTCATGCTCTGGAAGCGGTTCTCCATGTAGTCGTTATCGAAATACTTGCCGTAGAACTGCGCGACGGGAATATCCGGCTCCGTGCCGTTGACGCGCTGGTACCAGTAGTCGAGCGACTGCAGCGTCATGACGCCGTCGACCAGCATAATGACGGTAAAGATGACGGTAGCCGAGTAGCGACTCTTCCACGGAATCATGTTGATGAGCTTGAGCAGCCTCGGCAGCAGTAGCTTGATCCAGATAAGGCCGCCCAGGCCCCACAGGCAGGCAAAGCCCGTGCAGGTGCGTCCGCCCGTAAGGACGGCGAGTGGGTCGGGCATGCCAAACAGCTTCATGTGCGAGTAGCTCCATGAGACCACGCCAAATGAGGTCTGCATAAACCAGCCCACGAACACCTCGAAGCTCGCGCCGAGCACAGCGCTTACCAGGAAAATGATGATGGGGTTCTTTTTATAGAAGCGGTTGAGCACCATGGTCATGAGTACGGCGCCAAAGCCATAGATGGGGCTGAAGGGACCAAACAGCATGCCGGCGCGGTTCTGGTAGACGCCCGGGTCGTCGACCGTCATGTGCCAGATGTCCTCGGCGATCAGGCCGAGCACGCAGCAGACGAAGAATACCCAGAACAGGTTGAAGTAGTTGAGCTTGATGTAGCCCTCGCCGGTTTCATCGCGGCCGAGCATGCCCTCGGCGGCGGCGTCGCGGTCGAGCATCTCCTGCAGGCGGCGCTGCAGTTCGCGCTCCTGGCGCAGTGTGGGGTCGACGGTGGCCGAAAGCGCGATGAGGATACCGAGCTGAATAGCGGGACGAAGCAAGAAGGGCCCGATGCCCTGGAGCATCACGTCGACCAAAAGCTCGACGACGGTAAACGCGATAAGGATATAGGACAGGCGCGCGGCGTTACGACGCTGGTTCTTGATAAGGTCCAGGCCAAAGATGATTAGGATGACGGCACTTGCCGCAGAGAGCATGATGCCGGCGACGATAAGGCCGACCGCGACGAGTGTGTTGTCGCCGAGCTTGGCGGCGGCGTTGCCGTTGATGAGCGCGGTGATGACCTGCCACATAAAGGCGCCGACTGACGGGAGCGTTCCCACGCCGGACAGGATGCACAGGACGGCGTACACCTTAATGATGAGCGGGATCTTCTTGACCTCCGTGGCGCTGGGGACGCTGGGGTCGAGTTCGTTTCGATCCATACAGAACCTTTCTCGCTTTGTTGTAGGTTATAAGGATACGCCGCCGACCTGCCAAAAGACAGGACGAACGTCCCAATTGCAACTTTGTAATCCCCAACGGTGGACGCGGCGGCCATCTGGGGCGCGGGCGCTTGCACTGGACGGACCGATAAAATGTTTGGCCGCAAAACGGATTATTAGCTCAGTGGGCTTTTAAAAAGCGCTGCTCATGCGCTGGGGAGCGCGTCGCGCCGTGCGTATAATAAGGCGGGTAACGCCAAAATACGAGGCTCTGAGGGGATGCCATGTCTCAAGAAACCATCCGCGCGGCCGAGCGTGCCGCGGGACAGGTGAACGCCATGTCGACGTATGATCCGGACTCCGACCAGCTGCATGAGGAATGCGGCGTTTTTGGTGTCTGGGCGCCCGAACGCGACGTGGCTCGACTGACGTACTTTGGCCTGCGTGCACTGCAGCACCGTGGCCAAGAATCGGCGGGAATCGCCGTGGGTGACGGCGGTACGGTTATGGTCCGCAAGGATCTGGGCCTGCTCGACCGCGTGTTCTCCAACGCCGACTTGTCGACGCTCTCCGGTCAGCTGGCCGTGGGTCATGTGCGCTACGGCACCGCCGGCGCCAAGAGCTGGGAAGCCTCTCAGCCGCACCTCTCTACCATCAATAGCGTCATTATTGCGCTCGCGCACAACGGCACCCTCGTCAACACCGACGAGCTGCGCCGCCAGCTGATCGAGCTGGGCGTGCCGTTTCTCTCCAACTCGGATTCCGAGGTCGCGACCAAGCTCATCGGCTACTTTACCCAGCGTACGGGCCATCTGCGCGAGGGCATTCGCAAGACCATGGAGCTCGTGCGCGGCGGCTACGCCATGACGCTCATCAATGAGCAGGCACTCTACGCCTTCCGCGATCCGCACGGCATTCGCCCGCTCGTGTTGGGCAAGCTGGTGGATGAGGGACTGGACCAAGCCGACGCCGCATCCGTTTCGCAGCTGCCGTCGCAGGACGGCGCCGCGACGGTTGGCGCCACCACCCATGTCACCCGCGCCGGCGGCTGGGTCGTCGCCTCCGAGACTTGTGCGCTCGACATTGTGGGCGCCGAGTACGTCCGCGACGTCCGTCCCGGTGAGATTTTGCGCATCAGCGCTGAGGGGCTGGTGTCCGAGCAGGGTGTGCCTGCTGCCGAAGAGCCTGCTAACTGCATCTTTGAGCAGGTCTACTTCGCTCGCCCCGATTCCATCATGAACGGCAAGAGCGTCTACGCCTGCCGCTACGACATGGGTCGTCAGCTGGCGCACGAGGAGCCCGTCGAGGCCGACCTGGTCATCGGCGTGCCCGACTCCGGCCTGCCGCCCGCGGAGGGGTATTCGCATGAGAGCGGCATTCCCTTTGGCGAGGGCCTTATCAAGAACCGCTATGTGGGCCGTACGTTTATCGAGCCTACGCAGGAGTTGCGCGCCATGGGCGTGCGTATGAAACTCAACCCGCTGCGCGACAACATCGAGGGCAAGCGCCTGGTCGTCATCGACGATTCCATCGTCCGCGGCACCACCATGGTGCAGCTCGTCAAGATGCTGCGCAACGCCGGCGCCAAGGAGATTCATATCCGCATCAACTCGCCCGAGGTCATCTGGCCGTGCTTCTACGGTATCGATACCGACGTGCAATCGCAGCTCATCAGTGCCAACAAGACCGTCGACGAGATTTGTGAGTATATCGGCGCCGATTCGCTGGCCTTCCTTTCGGTCGAGGGCCTGCTGAAGGTCATGCCCAAGGGCGGCTACTGCGACGCGTGCTTTACCGGCCGCTATCCCGTGGCGATTCCCGAGAGCTTTGGCCGCGACAAGTTCATGGAGGGCTTTAAGCCCCGCAACCTGGACAAGCCGCTGCACTTTGACGACGACGCCGTGGTCGAGAAATACGATGACCGCAGCTGGGAAGAGGAGCACGGCGAGGCCTAAAACCTGCCATTTAGGGACAGGTTTATTTTGGCAGGTTTTATCTGCTGTTTTGTTGATATGACGGCGCGCGCTGTTATGACGCGCGCCGAAATGAACGCAACTATGAGCACCGTTTGGCGCCCGCGCGGCGCCACGGTAATGGGAGAGGAAGGCTCAGATGAGCGACAGCAAGCATGTGACGTACGAGGACGCCGGCGTCGACACCGCCGAGGGCGGCCGCGCCGTCGACGCTATTAAGCAGATGGTCAAGGACACCAACCGCCCCGAGGTTATCGGCGGCATCGGTGGCTTTGGCGGCCTGTTCTCGGCCGCCGCGCTTAAGGATATGGAAGACCCGATCCTGATCAGCGGCACCGACGGCGTGGGCACCAAGCTCGTGCTCGCCCAGATCATGGACCGTCACGAGACGGTGGGCCAGGACCTGGTCGCCATGTGCGTCAATGACATTTTGGCTTCGGGCGCCGAGCCGCTGTTCTTCCTGGATTACGTTGCCATCGGTCACATTGAGGCCGAGCACATGGCAAAGATCATCAAGGGTGTGGCCGACGGCTGCAAGCTCGCGGGCTGCGCGCTCGTGGGCGGCGAGATGGCCGAGCACCCGGGCGTCATGGCTCCGGCCGATTACGACCTCGCTGGCTTTACCGTGGGCGTCGTCGACCGTCCCAAGATGCTTGACCCCGCGAACGTTCGCCCCGGCGATGTGATCCTGGGCCTGCCTTCCACCGGCGTGCACTCCAACGGATACTCACTCGTGCGCAAGGTCATCGGTGTTGACGGTATCAAGCCGGGTACGCCCGAGGCCGCCGCTAAGGCCGAGGAGCTAAGCCGTCCGCTCGAGGAGCTCGGCGGTGCTTCGCTGGCCGACGCTCTGCTGGCCCCCACGCGCATCTACGTCAAGCCGATTCTGGAGCTGCTGCGCGGCGGCGCCAACGTGCACGCCATCGCCCACATCACCGGCGGCGGTATTACCGAGAACCTCAACCGCGCGCTCGCCGACGACGTCGACGCCGTGGTCACCCGCAACGGCGCCGAGATGGGCTGGGATGTTCCGCCCGTCATCACCTACGTGTCGCGTCAGGCCGAGCTCGCGCCCAACGAGGCATGCAAGACCTTCAACATGGGCGTCGGCCTGTGCCTGATCGTCGCCCCCGAGGACGAGGCTGCCGTGACCGAGGCTCTGGTCGCGCTGGGCGAGAAGCCGTTCCGCGTGGGCGAGTGCGTCGAGGGTTCCGGTGAGGTCGTGTACTCCGATGAGCGCTAACGAGCAGATGGCTGCTGCCGAGGGTCTGGGTTTTGTGCCCTACACCCGTCCGACCGGCACCGATACGGCCGAGCCGCTCAAGATCGGCGTGCTTATCAGCGGTTCGGGTACCAACCTGCAGGCGCTGATCGACCTGATCGCCGTCGGCAAGCTCAACGCCTCGATTGAGCTTGTGGTGTCGAGCCGTCCTTCGGCCAAGGGCTTGCAGCGCGCCGAGCGTGCGGGCATCCAGACGCTCACGCTGTCCAAGGATATCTATGCCGACCCCATCGCGGCTGACGAGATCATCGCGCATGAGCTGCTCGAGCGCGGCTGCGAATATGTGGTCATGGCCGGCTATATGCGCATGGTGCACACGCCGCTGCTGGCGGCGTTCCCCAATCGCGTGGTCAACCTGCATCCGGCGCTGCTGCCGAGTTTTACCGGAGCCCATGCGATTGACGATGCGTTTGCTCGCGGTGTCAAGGTGACCGGCGTGACCGTGCACTTTGCCAACGAGATCTACGACAACGGCCCCATCATCGCCCAGCGTGCGCTGGCTGTTGAGGAGGGCTGGGACGTCGACACGCTAGAGGAACACATTCACGCGATCGAGCATGTGTTGTATCCCGAGGTCGTGCAGATGCTCGCTGACGGTCGCATTCACGTGCTGGAGAGCGGTAAGGTCGCAATTGACGCGCCTCGCGGCTAGCGGCGCACAGTACAATTTAGCCGAGTAGTCAGGGTGGTCATTGGCGCCAAGGCGCGCGTGGCCACCTTTTGTTTTAGGTAGTCACCTGCGACGTTCGTTAGCGACTAGTCATTCAAGAACGTCCCCGATGACTAGGTGAGAGAGGTGAGCGCATGGCGGATAACGAAGCTCTGTTTACGCCTGAGCTGGTGTTTTTTGATTGGGAGTGTGCGACGCCGGATGAGGTGTTTGCACGGCTCGAGGGCGAGCTCGCCCCGCGCGGCTACATTGCCGAGGGCTGGCTCAACGCCGTCCGCACGCGCGAGGACGCCTATCCCACGGGTCTCGCTATGCCGGCGGCAAACATCGCCATTCCGCATACCGATCCGGGATTTGTGGCCAAGCCCTATATCGCGGTGGTAAAGCCCGCCGCACCTGTGACGTTCAACGCGATGGCGGGCATGGGCGCCCCGGTGCCGGCGCAGATCGTCATCAATCTGGGCATTGCCGAGCCGGGCGGCCAGGTCGAGGCACTTCAGGCACTCATGAATATCTTTATGGATGCCGACGCTGCAGCCGACGTGCTCGGCCAGACCACGCCCCAGGGCATGGTCGACGCCATCCGCCGCCACTTTTAGGGTGGCACTTGGGGACGTTCCTTTTCTGCCGGCACTTGGGGACTGTCCCTAACTGCCGGCTGCCAGATCTGTCCCCTTTGCACCAAAATGGTGCAGATTAACCTGTCCCCCATGCACCAGGTGTGCCGCGGGGGCTGCGTTGTGACACAATGGCGTTTGTTCGATTCGTGATGCGAAAGGCCAAACATGGCAAACAAGAAAAAGAACCCCGAGGTCGCGCCGACGCCCGAGCAACGGTCCCGCGCCGCCTCCAGCTCTCGCAAGAAGCAGCGCAAGACCTATGTGTCCAAGACCGTCAAGATTGTCCTGGTTGTCATCGGCGTGCTGGCGATGCTGCTCTCCGTCTCTGCCATGGCGTGCTCCGGCCTGATGTCGCAGACCGAAAGCACCAGCTCGGGCTATAAGCTCACCGGTGGTGTCGCCGCTACCATCAACGGCACCAACCTCACCGAGGACACCGTGACCAAGCAGATTATGAGCATGCGCACGTCCTATGGCTACACCAAGGACAAGGACTGGGCACAGTACCTGGTCGACAATGACCTCACGCCCAAGAAGTACCGCAAACAGCTCATCGACTCCTACACGCAGCAGATTCTGCTTCAGCAGGCGCAGAAGGAAAACGGCGTGACGGTGTCGGACAAGGAGGTCGAGAAGGCTTGGAAGGACGCGTGCAAGAGCGCGGGCGGCGCCAAGACCTTTAAGAAGACGCTTAAGACCTACGGCTACACCGAGGACACCTACAAGGATTCGCTCAAGGAGAGCCTGGCGCAGCAGAAGCTCAAGGATGCCGTGGCACCCACCAGCAAGCCCAAGGACAGCGAGATTGTCGATTACATCAATGAGAACCTGTCCAACTACAACGATGCCCGTCGTTCGTCGAATATCCTGATCAAGGTCGATTCTGACGCTTCCGATGAGGACAAGGCCGCCGCCAAGGCCAAGGCGCAGGAGTGCCTGGACAAGATTAACTCCGGCGAGCTGAGCTTTGAGGACGCCGTGGAGCAGTACTCCGACGATACCGGCTCCAAGGATAAGAAGGGCGATGTGGGTTGGGACAAGCTCACCACCTTCGTCGACAGCTACCAGGCGGCGCTCGAGGGACTTAACAAGGGCGATGTGAGCGGTGTCGTCGAGTCGACCTATGGCTATCACATCATCAAGTGCACCGACTACTTCCATGTCGATAATCAGGTCGATGACATTAAGCAGGTGCCCAAGGACATCAAGAAGTACGTCTCCAACGTGGTGAAGACACAGGCAGAGAGCACCGCGTACAGCGAATGGCTGGAGCAGTACAAGAAGGACGCCGACATCACTGTTAACCCCATGCCCAAGGACGTGCCGTACAACGTCAGCCTGAAGGGCGTCACCAAGAGTTCGACCGACGATTCGTCGACGACTAAGTAATCATGGGGCGGCGCTCGTGCGAGTGCCGCCCGCACTATTGAGGAGGATTTGCAGATGACCAACGAAGAGCTGCAGAAGGAAATGATCGCGGCCATGAAGGCTAAGGACAAGGTTCGCCTGTCCATCATTCGCCAGGTTAAGGCCGAAGTGAAGAACATCGAGGTCAACGAGCGTCGTGATGTGACCGAGGAAGACGTCAACAGCATGATCAAGCGTCTGATTAAGCAGACGAGCGAGACGCTGGAGATGTCCATCAAGGCCGGCACCGACCAGGAGCGTACCGACAACCTGACCGAGCAGGTCAAGATTCTGGAGAGTCTGCTGCCCGCGCAGGTTTCGGGCGAGGAGCTCGAGGCCCTGATCGAGCAGGTTATCGCCGAGCTGGGCGCCACGTCCAAGAAGCAGATGGGCCAGGTCATGGGCGCGCTCGGCAAGGCCACCGGCGGCAACTTCGATAAGCCGGCAGCAGCAAAGATCGTCGGCGCGAAATTGGCGTAATTTGTTACGCGGTTTTACCAAACCGCGTAACGGCTCGGCGCTGCAAACCCGTACACGCGGCAATCTGACGTTCAATTTCAAGGGCGCGACCATAAGGTCTGCGCCCTTTCATTTCACGTCACCTTGCTCGCGTGTACGGGTTTTCGCTGACTTATGCTCAACAAGGGCGGTTGTGGGCACTCATTTAAGTCTGTCCCCAATGAGTGCCTAATGAGTGGGTGGAAGATTGCGGGTTCTTTACGGGGATGTAGTGTGGGCTGCGGAAACGTGGTTCTTTCCGTACAATAGTTCAACTCGTGTAAACGCAGGGAAGGGACATTCATGGCAGACATGATCGAGATCAAGCATCTCAACAAGTACTTTGGCGACCTGCATGTGCTCAAAGATATCAACCTCACCGTCAAGCGCGGCGAGAAGCTCGTAATGATCGGGCCTTCCGGCTCGGGTAAGTCGACGCTCATCCGTTGCGTCGATTATCTGGAGGAGCCCACGTCGGGCGAGGTCATCATCGACGGTACGCCGCTTACCAAAAAGAATCACCTGGAGATGGCTCGCAAGTATAGTTCCATGGTGTTTCAGCAGTTCAACCTGTATCCCAACATGACGGTGCTGGGCAACCTGACGCTCGCGCCCATCAAGCTACAAAAGAAGAGCAAGGAGGAGGCGACCGAGATCGCCATCGCCGCGCTCAAGCGCGTCGGCATGGCGCATAAGGCCGGCGAGTATCCGCAGAATCTCTCGGGCGGTCAGCAGCAGCGCATCGCCATCGCCCGTGCCCTGTGCACCAAGCAGCCCATCATCCTGTTTGACGAGCCGACCTCGGCGCTCGACCCCGAGATGGTCCAGGAGGTTCTGGACGTTATGATTGAGCTCGCGCAGGAGGACATCACCATGATCTGCGTGACGCACGAGATGGGCTTTGCGCGCCAGGTGGCCGACCGCGTCATCTTTATGGAGGACGGCCGCATTCTGGAGGAGGGCACGCCCGAGCACTTCTTCGATAACCCCGAGAACCCGCGCTGTCGCGAGTTCCTGTCCAAGATTCTGCACTAGGTGCGGTGATGGACATGACGGATATGACGAGGGCGGCCGTGTCGCGCCGCCGCTTTTTGCAGCTGGCGGGCGTCGGCATGCTCGCGCTGACGGGAACCGCGCTTACCGGTTGCGATAACTCCACCAGCGGCGAGGGTTCCGACAAGGGGTCCAAGCTTGCGGCCATCAAGTCGCGCGGCCATCTGAATGCCGGCGTCAAGAAAGACGTTCCCGGCTATGGCTATTACGACACCGCCAAGGGTCGCTTTGAGGGCATGGAAGTCGATTTGTGCTACCAGATCGCCGCTGCCGTCTTTGGCGTGAGCTACAAGGAGGCCCGTGCCCAGGAGCTTGTCGAGTTTACCGACGTAACGCCCAAGACGCGCGGCCCGCTGATCGATAACGGCCAGCTTGATGTGGTCGCGGCGACCTACACCATCACCGACGAGCGCAAGAAGAGCTGGGATTTCTCGACGCCGTACCGCACCGACTACGTGGGACTCATGGTCAAGAAGCGTTCGGGTTTTACCTCGATTGAGGACTTGGACGGCAAGGTCATTGGCGTGAGCCAGGGCGCTACCACGCAGGGCCTGATCGAGCAGATGATCAAGGACAACGGCTTTAGCTGCAAGCCCGAGTTTAGGGCCTTTAGCGGCTACCCCATCATCAAGAGTTCGCTCGACGCCGGCAATATCGACGTCTTTGCCATGGACCGCTCCACGCTGGCCGGTTACATGAACGAGACCGTTGAACTGTTGCAGCCCGAGGTCAAGTTTGGCGAGCAGGGCTACGGCGTGGCGACCAAGAAGGGCTGCGACCTTTCGGCCGTGGTCGATCAGGTGATTTGCGATCGACTGGCCGATGGCTGGCTCGACCAAGAGGTCAAGACCTGGGGTCTTGTATAGGCGCATCGTCCAAGGAAGGAATCAAATGCTCGAAGGATTGTTTGACGCCGACCGTTGGTCGACGACATTTCAAAACATGGGGCCCTTCTGGGAGGGCTTTGGCGTGACGCTGCAGGTGGTCGTTGCCGGTCTGCTGCTGTCGCTGGTGCTGGGCACGCTGCTGGGCGTGTTCTCTACCACCCGTTCGCGTGTGCTTCGTGCCATAAGCCGCGTGTACGTGGAGTTCTACCAGAACACCCCGTTGCCCGTGCAGGTACTCTTTATGTACATGGCCGGTCCGCAGTTTTTGCAGGCCATAACCGGTGTCGACCAGCCGGTGCGCATCGCGCCGTTCGTGCTGGGCTTCTTGGGCGTGGGCCTGTATCACGCGGCCTACATTTCGGAGGTCATCCGCACCGGTATCGAGGCGGTTCCGCGCGGTCAGATGGAGGCGGCCCAGAGCCAGGGCTTCACCCGTGCGCAGGCGTACTGGTACATCGTGCTGCCCCAGACATTCAAGATCATTTTGCCGCCGCTGTGTAACCAGGCGCTCAACCTGGTCAAGAACACGTCGGTGCTGGCGCTCGTGGCCGGCGGCGACCTTATGTACCGTTCCGACAACTTTGTGAGTCTGTACGGTTACCTGCAGGGATACATCGTCTGCTGCCTTATGTACTTCATCATCTGCTTTCCGCTCGCCATGCTGGTGCAGTGGCTCGAGCGCCGCTCCAAGGAGCGTCCGCGCGGTGTGAGCCTGGCCGGGCTGGGGCTCGACAACGTAGAGGAGGCCTAGCGCATGGAAATCTTCAACGCGACCAACCTGCTCTACATTTGGGGCGGCTTTGTTAAGACGATCGAGATCTCGGCGCTGTCGATCTTTTTCTCGCTCATCTTTGGCACGGTGCTGGCGCTCGTTAAAAGCTATGCGCCCCGTCCGTTCCGTATTTTGGTGAGTGCCTATATCGAGCTGTTCCGCTGTACGCCGAACCTGCTGTGGATCCTGTTTATCTACTTTACGGTGCAGGGTTTGGACATTGTGATTTCGACCATCGCCTTTACGCTGTTTACCAGCGCTGTTATGGCCGAGATTGTGCGCGGCGGCCTCAACTCGATTCCGCGCGGCCAGTTTGAGGCGGCGCAGAGCCAGGGCTTCGGCTTCTTTGCCACCATGCGCTACATCATTCTGCCGCAGACGTTTAAGACGATCATTCCGGCGCTGTTTAGCCAGTGCACGACCGTCATTAAGGACAGCTCGTATCTTTCGGGCATTAACGTGGCCGAGCTCATGTACACGGCAAACGTCGTGATGGCCCACGCGATCGACCTGTCGCAGGTTCTTATGCTCTACGGCCTGGTGTTTGCGATGTACTTCGTGCTCAACTTTGGTATCTCGCTGCTGGTTCGAGCATATCAACGCCGTATTGTGGCAGCGTAGAATGTGGCAAAGGGACAGCCCCTTTGCCACACAGAGAAAGGAATCGCGATGAGCGATCTGGAGAACAAGAAGAATCCTGTGGTCATTACCATCGCGCGCGACTTTGGTGCCGAGGGCCACGAGATCGGACGCATCCTCGCCAACGAGTTGGGGATTCCTCTGTACGACAACGAGCTGCTGGTGCGCGCGTCGCTGCGTGCGGGCGAGTCACTCGATAAGATGGCCGCCTATGACGAGCGTCTGGCTGTGGAGAACATGGCGTTCCTGCCCGACCGCTACGACGCGCGCTCGTACTCGGACAAGTTGTTCCAAAAGATGAGCCAGGTGATTTTGGACTTGGGCGAGACCGAGAGCTGCATTATCGAAGGCCGTCTGTCCGATTACCTGCTGCGTAACAACCCCAACCACATTGCCGTGTTGGTGACCGCACCCTTTGAGGACCGCGTCGAGATCGTACGCAAGAAGCGTGGCCTTAATAAAAAGAAGGGCGCCAAGCTGGTCAAGCAGCAGCAGAAGGCGCGCGAGGCGTTCTACAAGCGCTACAGCGCCGGAAAGTGGAAGATGACGAGCGGTAAAGACATCGTCGTCAACCGCGCCAAGCTGGGCCGCGAAGGCTGCAAAGACGTCATAGCCGCTGCCTACCGCTACAAAGTGGCTCAACTCGAAGGCTAGCCGACCAAAAACCATCACAAAGGGTACAGGCACCTTTGCGGTGGTCGGGCGGCCGGCATAGAAAAAAGTCCCCGCCGGGCGTGTTGAACTGCACCCCAAAACTTGGACGGCTTAAATAAGAACTACGCCGCAAGGGACTGTCTCCGGAACTCCTCCGGGGTCAGTCCCTTCAGTTTAACCTGGCGCCTCCTCGTGTTCCAATGGACCACGAAGTCGTCGAGGTCCGCCTTGAAGGACTCGAAGTCCGGCCACGTCCTTCCGCGGAAGAACTCGTCCTTGATGTGGCCGAACACCTGCTCCGTCGCGCCGTTGTCGATGCAGTTGCCCTTCCGGGACATGCT
>NZ_WWSY01000008.1 GCF_009876115.1 Collinsella aerofaciens
GGGTATCGGGTTCCCACATTCATCCGCACATGTGCGGATGAATGTGGGAGGTGTTCGGATAAAGTTGATAATCAAGGCTGTCCCTTTTTGGCAGGTTTCAGGGTGACAAGGGCTTGCACTTTAGCATGCGACAGCGGATAATGCCGTGCATTCGACAATTCACGCTTTGACTTATTTGATTGAGGAGGTCCCTATGGCCATGGAATTTAAACGCAAGCTGCCAATCCCCATGGAGATCCGCAAGGAAATGCCGCTTTCCGCCGAGCTTACCGCCAAAAAGCAGGCATTCGACGCCGAGGTCGCCAAGGTCTTTACCGGCGAGGACGCACGCAAGGTGCTCATCATCGGCCCGTGCTCTGCCGACCGCGAGGACTCGGTGCTTGAGTACATGAACCGACTGGCCAAGGTCGCCGAGGAGGTCAAGGACAAGCTCATCATCATTCCGCGCGTCTATACCAATAAGCCGCGCACCAAAGGCACCGGCTACAAGGGCCTGCTGCACAACCCCGACCCCGAGGCGCCCGATGACCTGCTCGAAGGCGTTAAGGCCATCCGCCACATGCACCTGCGCGTCATCGAGGAGACTGGCTTCTTTACCGCCGACGAGATGCTCTATCCGTCCAACTACCAGTACCTCGTTGACCTGCTGAGCTACGTTGCCGTGGGCGCGCGCTCGGTCGAAAACCAGGAGCATCGCCTGGTGTCGAGCGGCATTTCGGTGCCCGTCGGCATGAAGAACCCCACCGCCGGTTCCACCACCGTCATGCTCAACTCCATCTACGCCGCCCAGGCACATCAGAGCTTCATCTTCCGCAACTGGGAGGTTGAGTGCGACGGCAATCCGCTCGCGCACGCCGTCATGCGTGGCTACATCGGCCTCGACGGCCGCACTTATCCCAACTACCACTACGAGCACCTGGAGCGCCTGGCCGAGCGCTATACCGAGCACGCCGGCTATGCCAATCCCGCAGCGGTCATCGACTGCAACCACGACAACTCGGGCAAGCGTCCGCTGGAGCAGTATCGCATTTGCAAGGAGGTGCTCGACAGTTGCCGCCGCAACGAGTCCATCTCCAAGCTGGTCAAGGGCTTTATGATCGAGTCTTACCTTGAGGACGGCAACCAGCCGGTCGATGGCTGCGTCTTTGGCAAGTCGATCACCGACCCGTGCCTGGGCTGGGAAAAGACCGACTACCTCATCCACGAGATCGCGGAGCGGGTTTAGTTACGCGGGCCGCATTTGGACAATCTGACGTTCAACTTCAAGGGCGCGACCAGAAGGTCAGCGCCCTTTCGTTTCACGTCACCTTGTCTCAAATGCGACCCGGTCGCTGTCCGTCCTCTACCTGCGGCGTTGTCTTACTCCGGATGCGGCAGTTAGGGACGTTCCTTTTCTGCCGGCAGTCTGGGACATTCCTTGGGGTAGTCGTTGGGGACGCTCTTGTTTGACCAGTCGTTTAAGAACGTCCCCAACGACTACCCAGAATGAGAGTGTCCGAAAATCCGCCCTCATTCCTTCTTAGGGCCCTCCGTCCCCGAGGTATCGTGGCTCGTCTGCCGAATGATTGATGCGGGCGCTCTGCGGCCATGTCACACTCAGAGGTGGCCTGACCCAACTTGGAAGGAGCCTCCATGAGCCTTGACAACGTAACCCTGCGCGCCGCCACGCTCGATGACCTGGCCGGCATCGCCGCCATCTACAACCAGCTGTGGTGCAACACGCTGCGCAACCGCGGCGACGTCGAAGCTGCCGATTTCTGCGCGCGCTTTAACATCGCCATGCAGCTGCAGCGCTCCCCCATCGCACTCGTCGCCGAGACCGAGGGCCGCATTATCGCCGCCTGCTGCATCGGCATCTTCGAGGACGGCAAGCCGCGCACCAATCCCACGTGGGAGCCCTGCTATAACGAGATGTTCGCCCAGGCAACCGAGATGGCAAAGACCGCCGATGCCAAGCTCGAGGGCTCGCTCTTTGGAGACAGCCGCGAAAAGGCCACAGCGGATCGCTTTGCCGCCACAGGCAACGAATATGCCCAGGGTCAGCTCAACTTGATTATCATTGTGCCTGAATGGCAGGGCAAGGGACTCGGCCGCGAGCTCATCGACCTTGCGCGCGCCGAGCTCGCCAAGGCAGGCTGCACCAAATTCTTTCTGATGAGCGACTGCAACTCCGACTGGCAGTTTTACGAGCACCTCAACATGAAGCGCATCCTAGAGGACCACAGCCAAGACACCGGTGACGGATTTATCGTCTATATGTACGGAGGCACGCTCTAAGTACCCCTTCAATCAAGGTGCGCCGGGCACCCGGCCCTTGGCCTCTGCCCAGGAATACCCCAGGGGGCCGGACCGCCCGTCCCTAAACCTGCCCGACAGCGCGATATCTCGTCGCCCGAGCGCGCCCCTCTTTAACGAGTGCGCCTTCCTCAAGCAAACCGTTGATAACCCGCAGCGTCACGTCGCGCCCAGTTCCCAGAGCGTCCGAAGCATCCTGGCGCGTAAAACCGCGGGGCCGCTCAAGGGCAAAGCGAATCAAGGCGCGAGCGTATCCACCACGTCGCTCGTCCGAGACATCCTGTAGCATCGCGGACGCCTTGCACGCAACATCAAAGCCAAGCTCCTCCACGAGCTTGGCACGCACCTCGTGGCCGCAGTCGCCATTCATCGACACGTGCCCCTCTCGCTGCGCTCGCACGGATGCAAACGCCTGCGAAACATCGGGCGGCAGCGCCCCTTCCCGCTCGAGCTGCTCATAATCGCTGTAATCCCCACGCAAGTTGGGACCGCTATTGCCACGAGGCGTCAGATAGGAATTGCGCACGGCGTTGACGTTGGGCAGCGACAACCTAAACATTGCAGGGTAGGCGCAGACCTCGGGTTCCAACCCTTCTGCCTCATAGAGCGCACGGATCCCCTTGAGGCCCGTTCCAAACGCCTCAACCATCCCCAGACGCAAAAAGAGCAGTTGCAGCTTTGGATTCCGAGCGTCCGAGCCGCCCGCAAGCGCCTCCTCGACGCTGATGTGCTGCGGCCCTCCCGCATTGGTAAATTCAAGCGCCGTACGGCTCATCTTGATAAGAGACGCCACCGAAGATTCGTAGTCGCGATGGATAAACAGGTTCAGAATTCCCTCTCGAACAGCCTCGCGGGGATAGTCGTCCTTATCTATGCGATCGAGCCTTCCCGGCACAAAGTACATACGCGTTGCGTTCGATATATTGAGGAACCGTTCGATATCCTCTATCTGCCTGAAGATCGAGCCCTCGCCATCCTGGCGGTCGATAAACTCGGTATACGCATCGTCGTTGAAGAGGCCAGCGCGGACTGCAAAGGGGTTTTGGTCAGAGACCAGCAGTGCCAAATTGGTGTAAAAGCCCAGCTCATCGATAAGGCCGAGATTCTTTTGAGAGGTTTGGTCAAACGTAATCTCCGCGCGCCTAAAGACCCGCTCGGCTTCAAAAAACGTCAAGCTCTGTTCATGAGAGCGCGCGGTCTCAAAATAATCGCCGTCGGTGCGCTTGATCATCGAGCGGATCTGGGCCATCTCGATGGGCACGTTGGCAGGACCTAGGCGCCGATATACCCCGGCGGGAACAAATCCCTTCGAGCACAGGCAGTACGGCTTGTGAGGACCCGCTTCCACCTCGATTTTCACCAACGCTGCGCCATCGATGTCCAATGCGGAGACCGTCGTGATTTCAGAAACGTCGGGATACACGCCATCGGTTATTGCATTAGAGCATTGAAGCATGGTGGCATCGATATCGTCCACGCCGACGATGCTGCCAAAATCGTCGATTCCGATATACAAGGTACCGCCATTCGAATTGGCAAACGCCACCACAGCTTTGAGCAGCTTAGGGGTAAATGTGCACTTGAACTCCACGGTCTCACTTTCAACAAGCTGCATGCTACCCCCTATCATCGACTATCGACGATTCTAGACCAACTATCGACGATAAGCAAGGCCCCTGGTACCCTCGCTTAGACCCGAGTGCCCGCGTGCAACGCTGCCCGCCGCACGCAAAAGGGCCCGCCAGCGTGTGCGCCAGCGGGCCCCAGGTCATATCGACACTACCCCGTGTGCCTGCAACCGCCTCTACTTGCAGCGCGCCTTGGGCTGCTGCTGGGTGATGCAGTGAATGTTGCCGCCGCCGTAAATAACCTCGCGAGTCATGATACCGATGACTTCACGGTCCGGATAAGCAGCCTGGATATCCTTGAGCGCCTGGGCGTCATTGGGATCGCCGAACTGCGGTACAAGCACTGCGCCGTTGATGGGCAGGAAGTTGAGGTAGCTGGGCTCAAAGGCGTCCTCGGGAGTACGCGGCAGCACGCCCTCGACGGGGTCAATCGTGCTGGCCTCCTCT
This sequence comes from Collinsella aerofaciens, assembly GCF_009876115.1. Lineage (GTDB taxonomy): Bacteria > Actinomycetota > Coriobacteriia > Coriobacteriales > Coriobacteriaceae > Collinsella > Collinsella aerofaciens_N. The sequence goes on from NZ_WWSY01000008.1 coordinate 4,371, forward strand.
TCGGTCATATATACCGAGGTCGCAGGCATAATCACCTTGTGGATCTTGAGCTTGCGGCCACGGGCATCCGTCGTCTCGGAAAGCGTCTTATACGCCTCTTGGCACTCCTTGTAGAACTTATGGTTGGGATCATCGGTCCACATGCAGCAGACCTCGCCGGGCGCACTAAAGCATGCGACGTCGTCCACGTGCCCGTTGGTCTCAAACGGGTCGATGCCATCCTTGATCCAAATGACCTTCTCGATGCCCAGGTACTCGGCAAGCTTCTCCTCGATCTGCTCCTTGGTGTACTGGGGGTTGCGGTCCTCATTGAGCAGGCACATCTCGGTGGTCACCACGGTGCCCTGGCCGTCGCAGTTAAACGAGCCGCCCTCGAGGATGTAGTCCTCGGGACGATAGCGGTTGACCTGCTCGAGCTGTGCCACCTGCAAGCCGATGCTCGCATCCTTGTCCCACGGGAAATACAGACCGTCGATAAAGCCGCCATACGCGTTAAAGTGGAAGTGCGAGAGTGCCACGTCGCCCTTGTCGTTGACAAGGAACGCCGGGCCGGGATCGCGAATCCAGCTGTCGTTGTACTCCATGTGGATAACGCGCACGTTCTCAACGCCGTCGAAGATCTCACACACCGCGGGGAAGTCTTCGGTGTTGACGCCCACAGTGATGGGCTGAAAACGTGCAACGGTCTTGATGATCTCGGTGAAGACCTTCTGCGCCGGCTTGGCACCGCAGCGCCACACATCCGAGCGATGCGGCCACAAAATCCAGGTGCGCTCCTGCTCTTCGTACTCGCCGGGCATGTAGAATCCGTCCTTCTTTGGCGTAGACTCGCTCTCGTAAATGGTCTTCATGTTGGCTCCTAACGATATGGACGACCCTTTGTGATGACGGCCCCATTGTGCGGCTCCGGAAGCCCACTCTCAATGGGCCTAGGGGACCCTTTCGCCACCCAAAAGGACACCGTTCACTGACCTAAAGTTCTAGTGGCGCGCGAGACGTGTCATACTGACAAAGCCGCATGAAAGGACATCCATGACCAATACCACGCATACCCGCTTTAACCCCGATGAGATCCACGGGAGCCGCTGGTCCGCCCTCAACGAATGCGCCTTATGGATTCATGGCTGCGACGACTTCGCCACGCTTCAAGCCGGGCTTCTTGATAGAGTTAATCAGGTGATATCGCACCGGGCCTCGATGTTTGATATCGCACGCGCCGGCACACACGGACAGACAGAATTCGTAAGCCCCGTTGCCCGTGGCATGGCAGAAGACCAGCTCGAGAGCTACTACGAACGCTATGCCGCCTTTGACTACACCCTTTGGAGCTTTGACGTTCACAACGTGCATGTTTATCGCGACCTGGACCTTGTGGATGTCGAGCGCCGCAACGCAACGCCCATCTATCAGGAGTGGATGAAGCCGCTCGGCATCTACTATGGCTGCACTGCCACGCTCGCGCACGGGAGCACATCCCTGGGGTCGCTCACGCTGTTTCGCGCACGAGAAGCGGGGGATTTTTCGGACGAAGAGCTCGAAGCCCTACGCCAGCTCGCGCGGCACCTGAGCCTGCGCCTGTACGGGATCCTTGCGCAGAGCACCGCACAGCAAGCTTGCGAGAACCCCTTAGAGGCGCTCATCAGCGAGCTCGAAGTCCTCCCCCGCGAGGCAGAGGTGCTCAAGATGATGCTTGCCGGCAAGACCAACCGCGAAATGGCCGAGGAGCTCTATATCTCGGAGTCGACCGTAAAAAAGCATGTCAACGCCCTCTATCACAAGCTCGGCGTCAAAAACCGCCTGGGCCTCATGGCATTGGTTCGAGAACAATCATAAGCCGGCCTTTAATTTGAAAGTAGCGCTGGTAGATTGCCTATTTGAACCTCGTTGCAAAGAACCGCCGCAGACGCCTTGGGAGCATCTGCGGCGGCTTGCATTAAACAGTCGCTGTCATGTGTCGCAAGCGCGCGTTGGCTACGCGGGAAGCCCGCTCAGGCGCTTGGACTCGTGCGCGGCGAGCGCAATGGAGATGATGCCGGTAATGGCGTCGGCCACCACCAGGGCGATCCACACGCCCTCAACACCCATCATGTTGCCGAGGAGGTACATAAGCGGCACCGAGCAGATCACATAGCGAAGCAGGCCGGTAAACGTGGCGACACCAACCTTCTCGACCGCCTGGAAATATATCGACATGGTCATGGCAAGATAGCCCAGGGCAACAGCCAGGATGACGGTACGCGTGGCGTTGGCGGCAACCTCAACGAGCGCAGGATCGCTGCCGGCAAAGAAGGCGCACACCGGCGTGGCGGCAAGCCAGAGCGCGACGGTGACCAGCGCCAGCGTCACAACCTGGTACTTAAGCGTGCAGGAGAGCGTCTCCTTAAGGCGTGCCCAAGCCTTTGCACCGGCGTTGAAGGCAGCGATGGGCTGCAGGCCATAGGAGAAGCACTGGGCAACCATCATGGTGATGTAGAGGATGTAGCCGTTGATCACGCCAAAGGCTGCGATGTAGAGCGAGCCCATGTCGCCGCCGAGCGAGCCCAAAAGCGAGTTGGCAACTGTGTTAAAGATAAAGGTCGCGCCCTGGACCAGGAAGAACGGGAAGCCGATCTTGAGGATCTGGCCGCAGACGGCGAGGTCGAGCTTAAGGTCGGCCAGGCTAATCTGGAGCTGGGACTTTTTGCCCCCGATGAACCAGAAGATACCGATGGCCCAGATACCGATGGAAAGCCCGTAGTACACGCCGGCGCCCATAACGCCAAACTTGAGCACAAACGTGGAAAGCGCGAGCCAGCAGATGGCGACGATGGCCGAAACGGTCATGAGGTTGGCCTGAATCTGTACTTTCTCGTCCACACGCATCACAGCGGTGACCATCTGGCCAATGACCGTGAGCGGCAGCAGCACGGCGAAGGTGCGCACGCCGGCAACGGTATCGGCCATGATGTCGGGCGTGGCGCCAAAGAATGCGCAGATGGGCTCGGTAAACACGGCCATCACCACAGCAAGCAGCACACTCACAATCGTGGTGAGCCAAAAGCCCTGGCTAAAAGCCTTGCTTGCGCCCTTAATGTCGCCGGCACCCAAAAGGTTGCCCACCACGGCGGGCACGCCGGTGCCAAACAGGTTGCCAAAGGCCAGGTTGATGTACTCGACCGACATGATGATCGAGACGCAGGCCAGGCCGTGGGCACCCAGGCCCCAACCCATCACGAGGCCCTCGAGGACCACCATGATGATCTGGGCGAGCATGCCCTGGCCGGTGACGATGGTGTACTTACGCACCAGGCCGGGAATCGGTTGGGAGGCGAGCTCGCGCTCCTCTTCCACGGCAGCGGTTACTTCTTCTGCCATTGTTCTCCCCTTTCCTTGAGAGAGTAGTGCTGAATGGATGTCAGGCGGCTGACAACTGGCGCCAAGCCGCCCGGCCAAGCGATGGCGCTATGCCTCAAAGACCACCTTGCCGGCGATCATCGTGAGGGCTGCGGTAGCCTCGAGCACCTCTGCCGGCTCGCAGGTAAAGAGATTGCGGTCGAGTACGCAGATGTCGGCTTGCTTGCCGCAGGCGAGTGTGCCGATGCGGTCCTCAGCATGCATAGCGTAGGCAGCGCCGTAGGTGTATGCGCGCAGGGCCTCGGCCATGGTGATTCGCTCCTCGGGGAACCAACCCTCAGGATTAGATCCATCCTCGAGCATGCGGTAGACCGCTCCATAGACTTCCTCCATAGGCTCAAGCCCCACGACCGGAAAGTCGGAGCCCAGATGCACGCAGGCACCGCTCGCGAGCAGGCTATGAATTGGCCACGAGAGCGCCGCGCGCTCGGGACCAACGGCGTCGTCCTTTGCCAAGTCGGCCATATCAAGCAGCATATGCCACGGCTGCATGGCCGGACAGACGCCGAGCTCCGCATAGCGCGGCAAATCCTCAGGTTGAACAGTCTCGTTGTGCTCCATGGAGTGACGACAGCCCATAAGACCGTAACGCTTCTCACCCTCTTCGAAGCAGTCCAGGATAAAGCGTACGGAACGATCGCCTATGGCATGGATGCGCGTGTCGACACCCCACTCAAGCGCTTTAAGGATGGCTTTGCGCACACGCTCCGGTTCCTCAGCCGGCTCGCCACAGGTCTCGGGAGCATTAGCATAGGGCTCGAGCATCCAAGCAGTATGATCGGAACACACGCCGTCAATGAACTGCTTAAAGCCATGCCACTCAACTTGCGTGCCCGGGAAGTCGTATTTCGCCCGAATCTCCTCGAGCGTCATGGCCTCGTTCTCAAAAAGGTCTGTGTACATGAACACGCGCAACGGATGTTCGCCCTTGCGGTTGAGTTCCGCGAGGAATTTATAGGGGTTATCCATGCTCACAAAAGTGGGGTTAACCATGCCGACTGTCGTAATACCGAGAGCGTTGGCACGATGCGCGGTCTTGGCAAAGGAAGCACTAGCCACCTCGGGGGCAGGATTGTATACCTCATCCAAGAAAAGGGCTCCCGCGTTATTCGAGAAGACCCCAGTGGGGTTGCCAGCTTCATCCCTAAGAATCTTGCCGCCTGATGGGTCTGGCGTTTCAGCAGTAATGCCGATTTTCTCGATTGCGCAGGTGTTGGCACTAAACGTGTGCACGTCAACCTGCTGCAAAAAGACCGGACGGTCCGAAATGTACTCATCGATCATTGCTGCCGTAGGCATCTCGGGCACGTCCCACTGGAACTGAATAACCTGATAGCCCACGATCCACTCGTTGTTCGGGTGGTCTTCGGCAAACGCCTGCACGCGTTCCATACACTGCTCAAAGCTTGTGCAATCGATGAGATTGACGGCGAAATCGGGATCGGACACAAAGGCGCCCTGGGCATAGTGAGTGTGTGAGTCGATGATGCCAGGCATGACGAGCTTATCGCCATAGTCGCGCACCTCGGTATCGGGCCCGATAAAAGCGTCGAGGTACTTATCCTCGCCGCACGCAACAATCCTGTCACCTGCGACGGCAACGCCGCCCTTGAACGGGGCCAGCCCGTCACCAGTGAACACAGCATTACTTTTGATGACTAAATCCGCTTTGTCCATATGAGCCTCCTCAGACGTTACAGGACAATGGATGAGCGCCACGATACGACGCGCCCAATCGGTGAGGGAGCATTTGTCGCTCCCTACATGACACGTGCCTACGAGCGGTCGGGCGTCTGTCCAGCGCCCTACGCCCCGTGTCAACACCCATTGACGCACCTCCTGCACAAGCTGCCAAGATGGAAGCGAGCGAACGGACGGGTTAAGCAGGTTTACACGTCTGAGCAGGTATTTTATTGTCAAAGTTTATTGTCGCTTCATTACGCCAAGTGGTCTGCGATACGCTGTCAGCCGAACCACTCCAGCCTTACGAGCGCCAGAATGTCTCAATCAAGTCGTCACGCGCCTTGACTTCGCTCTTTACATAGATGCGATGCAGGTGAGCCTTGACGGTACCCGGACTAATCACAAGTTCGTTAGCAATATTTTGGACATCGAGTCCACGCAATACGAGTGTAAGCACTTCCTGTTCACGCTTTGAAAGCCCATGCTCGTCCGAGAAAATCACAACACGCGAGACAAGGTCCTCCCGTGCATCACGGCGCTCTGTCGCTACCTCTTCATCGGCACGAGGGTGACGCGAGAACACACGTAAGATATGGCTGAACTGTTTAAATAGCCGAACGGCTGCAGCCACAAACAATAAATTCTCTGAGATATTCCGCTCGCCCAGATACCATAAAAAGGCGCTCACCATCACGTTGTCAACGTCAGGCGTGCAGAATAGGATCATATAGGTATCTTCGATAACCACCATCACGGTAAGCACGCAGGCTATGCGAAAGAACGTCCGAGAGCGCTCAAGATCGAGCCGCTCAGCCCTATTCTCCGTCTTGCGATAGCAGGCGTAAGCATATACCAAGCAGAATGCCATTCCCAAATCGCGCGAAAGCCAAAAAAGATATTGCTGAACCTGGCCCGCAAAGCCAGTACGAGGCACCAGAGCAAGCTGAAGCACGGCGATCGGTACGACATATGCGGCAACGCGCTTAACGGTCACCTCATCGTGTAAGCGAAACGTTACCCAAAGCCATACGCACGCAAGAATCGCCACGCCCAGCGCGCAGCGCAGTAACGGATGTTGAAGCGGCTCATTAAACGTCACCACATAGTCATATTTGAGCCGGTTGTACTCATCAAAGAAGATCACCGACATATCGAAGATATAGAGAAGGAAGCCCGCGGCCGCCACCAAACAATCGCGTCGACGAGTCATGAGCCATATTACGAGCGCAGTAGATGCCGTCACCAATCCAACGCCCATGACAAGAATCGTGTAGATAAAGAATGCGAAGCTCATACTACCCTCATTCCGCGCACAACCAGCTTGATTCTGCATTACGGTTATGGTAGAAACATCGAACGAATACCAAGATCGAAAGGAGAGGCCATGGCACCGATTGCACCGCTCAAGATTATTGTCGCGCCTGCCGCCAAGGCCATCGCCAAGATCGGTTCGACCATGACCTACGATGATGTTCCTTGCATCGTTGATGAACGCAACGACAGCTGCCCCTACCTGGGCCATGTCCCCTACTTTGCGCCTAAACTCTCCTCTGATATCGAGCAGCACAACTGCTAGCATAACCTTCACGATTGCCGCAGTAATCCTCGCAGCAATTTGTTAACTCGGAAGCAACTCCGGTTTTGAGTCCCGCGCTGTCGAACCGAACCCCCTCACGATTTGCGTTTTCCACACACGCCAACGCCGGGATTGTCGACACTGCGGCCGCGGCGCGATATGAGGCGCGAAACCTCGCCCAGCAACACGCCGATCACCACACCCATGAGGATCGGCAACTTTGACATCTCGGCGGGCGAGCTGTTAAGCGGCACGATTGTCGCAACAATCGAAAGCACGAGTTCTATCACCGGCACCGCAAGCGCTACCGCAAGCACCTTGCCCTCGAAGGGCGCGCGGAACACGCGCGGGCGGTCGTCGTATTTGCGCAGGCGCCAAAACGCCGGGAACATCGGGATATAGCTCATGAGCAGAAAGACGACGTTCATCGAAAAGAAGACCCAAAAAACGTCGGAACCCTCACCCAGTGGAATCTGAAGTAGCAGCACCAAGCTGGCAAAACAACCGTTAATGAGTGCCGAGCCGTTGGGCATGCCGGTCTTCTTGGACACCAGCGCAAAGGGACGCGGCATGTTGCCATGGCGCGCGGCATAGCTCGCCACGTTGTTGACGCCAAAACTCCAGCAGATCATGTTGGCGAACAGCGTCACCAAAAAGGCCATGCCCACAATCATCGTCAGCGGGTGGCTGCGCCCCACCATGGCGGCAACCGCGTCCACAATGCCCGAATCGAGCGAAAGCTGCTCGGTGGGAACCGCAGCCCCAATGCCGATGCCGCAAATGATGTAAATTGCCGCAATGGCAACGCCACCGGCGATAACCGCCTTGGGAATATCGCGCGACGGGTTCTTCATCGTGCTGGCAAAGGTCGCGACCACCTCAAAGCCCATAAAGTTGAATAGGATGATCGAAAGATACGTCAGTGAGTTAGTGTCTCCCAGATTGGGGACAAAGGTCTTAAACGACATATCGTTGGCAAAGCCGTTGTTGCAGGCAAACCAGATGCCGACGATTCCCACCACGGCGGTAATGAGCACCTTGATGACGGCGCCGCCATCCATGACCCAATCGGCCTCGGCCACCGGCTGCATTGCCATGACCGTGACGCCCCACACAAAGGCAAGCTCGATGGCAATTCGGACCCCAAGCGAAAATTCGATGCCCCATACCGCATTGATAACACTGGGGAACATGCAGGCGATACTTGCCACCCACAGTGGAAAGTTGACCCAGTAGCACCAGGAGCAGCGTGCGCCCCAACGGTCGCCCAAGCCCAGGCGAACCCAGTCGTACAGGCCGCCCTCGGAATCGAACGCCGTACCCAGCTCGGCCACCACCAGGCCATAGGGAAGCAAAAACGTAATGATGAGGAAGATCCACCAGAAGAACTGCACGTTACCCATGGCAGATGCCGGAGCAGCCGCCTCGATGGTAAAGACAACGCAGATAACCGAGAGGATGACCTCGAACAGGGAGAACTTTTTACCTGCCACGGCACGCTCCCCCTACAGCAAAAAGGATGGCATCTGTACCGAAGGCGCAGCCCAAGGTAGGGTTGCAGGCCGCGTCACCGGTACAGGTGCCATCCCAAAGAGAGGAGAGGATGCAATTGTTGGACCAACGCTCGCGGAACAGGCGCGTGTAGATAACGATACGCTGGTACATAGATACTCCGATCAAAACGGTCGCGCTCGCAACCGGAAACTATCAGCAATTGAATACGCGTCTGACCTGGGAAATTCAAGCGAACAATTGGCCTAACCCGCAATAAATCCCAGATCAGACGCGTATTCAATCAAAGAAAAAGGCACTCCGATGTGGAGGCAACGGAGTGCCCAAAGAAAACCCAACCAATCAATCAGGTAGTCCCTGTCCGATTGATCGACTGGGTTTTCGAGGTGCCCCAGGTCGCCGCGAAAGAGGAGCGAAGCGTACTTTGGTACGCGAGCGACGGCTTGAGCGGCGAGATGGGGTGCCTCGGAAAGCCAGACGATTAAGCCGACGGCTCCTGCTGGGTAATGCAGTGGATGTTGCCGCCGCCGAAGACGACCTGCTCGGACTGAACGCCGACGCACTTGTAGACGCCCTCGCCCCAGACCTCGTCGTAGATCTTCTGGAGCGTGTCAACGGCCAGCTGGTCGTTCTCGTCGCCGTACTGCGGGACGATAACGCCGTGGTTGGTGACCAGGTAGTTCATGTAAGAGGCGATCAGCGGCTCGTCGGGGACGCGCGGCTCGGCGTTCTCGTCGGCGTCGATGGTGTCGCAGGAGGCCTGGTCCATGAACAGCGGGTTCACGGGCATGCAGAGCTTGTAGACCTTCATCTTGCGGCCCTTGGCGTCAACGGCGTTGGAGAGGGTCTCGTAGGCGGCGTGGCACTGCTCGTAGAACGGATACTCGGGATCGTCGGTCCAGATGCAGGCCATGACGCCCGGGGCGATGAACGTGGCGACGTCGTCGATGTGGCCGTTGGTCTCCTCGGGGTCGATGCCCTCCTTGACCCAGATGACCTTCTCGACACCCAGGTAATCCTTGAGGTGCTCGTCCATGTAGGCGCGAAGCTCCTCGCTCCAGGGCTCAAACTTCTTGTGGTACTTGGGCCAGATGGACTCGGGATCCTCTTCCTCCTCGAGCACCGCAGAGCAGGTGCGGCCCGGGGAAAGCAGGCACTGGTCGGTCACGACAAGGGTGCCCTCGCCGTCGACGGTGATGGAGCCGCCCTCGAGGATCATGTCATCGGGACGATAGCGGCGGCAGCCGGAGAGCTCAGCCATCTTGAGGGCGATCTGCTCGTCCTTGTCCCACGGGAAGTACAGGCCATCGACGAGGCCGCCGTAGGCGTTGAAGTGCCAGTGGTTGGCGCGCTTCTCGCCCTTGCCGTTGATGACGTAGGTGGCGGCGGTGTCGCGGAACCAAGCGTCGTCGGTGGTCATCTCGATGACGGTGACGTTCTCGTCGTTCTCGAAGACGGCCTTGCAGTTGGCGTAGTCGACCTGGTTGGCGCACATATAGACCGGGGTGAACTCGGAGATGGCGCGGGCGATGGCGGCATACTGCTTCTGGGCCGGCTTGGCGCCGTGGGCCCAGGTGTCGGTGCGGTGGGGCCAGCCCATCCACACGCGATCCTGCGGGGCGAACTCGGCGGGCATGAAGAAGCCGTCGGCCTTGGGGGTGGACTCGGACTCGGTGATCGTACGCATAAGATTTCCTCCAAATCGAACGATCGCTTGCTGCGGGCGGGTTACCCGCAGCCTAAAACCAAGAGATGGTAGGCGCCCGTTCCCCGGCAAAGGTCGGGGCGCCCGGTGCCGGTTTTCACGGAATCGCACCGGCAAGCGACGACGTAACCAAGTGCGCGGAGACAAAACGCACGAAGGATACGGAGAGAGATTGGGGTGGGCGGTGGTTACCGGAGCTATCGCTCACACCCACCCCAGGGAATGGTTAGAAGATGATGAGGGTTGGAGCCCCGAATCCGGGTGCTCTAGTTCTCCTCGGCCTCGGCAGCCTCCTCAGCGAGACGCTGGGCTGCGAGCTCAGGGGTCAGACCCTTGTACTCTTCCTTGCGGCCCTTGGCGCTGACGACGCGGACGACCTCGCCGATGAGCACGAGCACGATGAAGATGACGATCATCGGGACCTTGTCGCCAATTTCAGCAGCGGAGAACGGGATCAGCGTGGCAACGATGGCAAGAACCAGCTCGATGCAGGGGATGGCCAGCATGACCTTCATCATCGCGCCCTTGAACGGGAACGTGAAGATGCGCTCACGGTTGGGGTCGTTCTTACGAAGGTTGAGGAACGCCGGGAACATCGGGATGTAGGTCAGCAGCAGGAAGACGACGGAGGTGCCGAAGAGCATCCAGAAGACACCGTTGGAGATGGCGTCGATGGGAACGAGCTGCAGGCACAGCACCAGGGAGGCAACGACGGCGTTGACCAGGTTGGCGCCGTTGGGCATGTCGTCATCCGAGATCATCGAGGCGAAGACCTTGGGCATGTTGCCGTGCTCGGCAGCGTAGCGGGCGACGGAGTTGACGCCGAAGGACCAAGCGGCCATGTTGGCGAACAGGGTGATCAGGAAGGCGATGCAGATGACCTTGAAGATCATGGAGTCGCCCACCATGGTCTGGACTGCGACGATCATGCCGTAGTCGGGGTCGATGGAGTCGGCCGGCACGGCGGCGCCGATGCCGAAGCCGGCGAACAGGTAGATGACGGCGATAGCCACGCCACCGACGATGATAGCCTTGGGAATATCGCGAGCGGGATCGGCCATGTCGTCGGTCATGGTGCAGATGACCTCGAAGCCCATGAAGTTAAAGATGATGATGGACAGGTAGCCAAGAGCGTTGGTGTTGGTGAGCTCGGGCAGGAAGGTGGCAGCGGACATGTCGTTCGCAAAACCGTTCTCCATGGCATACCAGATGCCCAGGGCGCCGACGATAACGGCAACGGCGACCTTGATAATGGCGCCACCGTTGAGGACCCACTCGGAGTCGGCAGCCTTGGAGCGGCCCATAAGGTAGACGATCCACACAAAGGCAAGTTCGATACCCATCTTGGCAATCAGGTTGAACTCGACGCCAAAGACCATGCCCAGGATGTCGGGGAACATGGTGGCCAGCGAGGCGATCCACAGCGGGTAGTTGACCCAGTAGTAATACGAAATGCGGGCGCCCCACTTGTCGCCCAGGCCATCGCGTACCCAGTCGTAAATGCCGCCCTCGCCGTCATAGGTGGTGCCGAGCTCGGCGACAACCATGCCATAGGGAAGCAGGAAGGTCAGGATCAGGAAGATCCACCAGAAGAACTGCTGGTTGCCAATGGCGGCAGCAGGTGCGGCGGCCTCGCAAACGAAGACGACGCAGATGATGGTCGAAATGACCGTCAAGAAGGAAAGCTTTTTCTTTCCGTCGCTCATGATGAGCTCCTTCGCTCAGTCTTGGACAGATCCGAGGCCCTAAGGTATTAAGGCAATTGCTTGGGCCTCGGTGAGCGGGCGACAGGAGACGAGCATCCGCCGCCCGCAAACGTGCTTTTAGAAGCCTTGAGGCTTAGAGCTGCTCGAGAGCCTCGAGAGCGGCGTGGAGCTCAGCCTTGGCAGAGTACTCGACACCCTCGTCGTTGAGCGGGGTGCGCTTGCCCAGGGCGGCAAGGAGAGCACGGATGGAGTGCTTGCGGTTCTCGGCCTCGACCCAGCACAGGGAGCGCTCGGGATCGTCCATGACCTCGTCGACGACCTCCTCGTTGCGGGTGGCCGGCAGGCAGTGCATGAACTTGGAGTTGGGGCCGGCGAAGTTCATCATATCCATGGTGACCTGATACTTGGGATAGAACACGTCCATGTAGTTCTCGCCCGAGACCTCCTCGTCGTACAGGCCATACCACACGTCGGTGTAGATGAAGTCGGCGCCCTTGATGCACTCGATGTCGTCGGAGATAACAACCGAGCCGCCGGAAACCTTGCAGTTCTCCTCGGCGATGGCCATCATCTGCTTGCCGAACTCGGCGCGCTCCTCGACGGTGCCGACGTGCAGGCCGCCGTCGGGGATCTGGTGGCCCTTAGGTCCAAACTGGACAAACTTCATGCCGATCTTGGAGGCGATGAACATGAGGGAGACGCAGACCTGGGTGGCGTCGCCGATGAAGGCCAGGGTGCAGTCCTCGATCTTCTTGCCCTCGGGGAGGTTCTCGAGCATGGTCATGAGGTCGCCCATCTCCTGCGTGGGATGGTTGAACTCGGACATGCCATTGATGACGGGCACAGCGGAGCCCTCGGCGAGGCCGACGACGTCCTTGTGACGGTCAACGCGAGCCATCATGATGTCGAGCAGCGAGCCCATAACGCGAGCGGTGTCGCCCAGGGACTCGTGACCGCCGAGCTGGATGGTGCCAGGGCCATAGAACTGAGCATGGCCGCCGAGGTCGGTCATAGCGGTCTCGAAGGAAAGACGGGTGCGGGTGGAGACCTGCTGGAAGATCATGCCAAGGCTCTTGTTGCGGAGCAGGTGCGGATAATAACCGTCAACCTTGATGGCCTTCTTCATTGCCAGGCCAAGATCCTCGATAGCCAGGATCTGCTCTTTGGTGAAGTCGTTGGTGTCGATGAAATCCTTAGGCAGTGCCATGTCGATTTCCTTTCCGCCGGTCTTGCCGACTATTAACTATGAGGCGCTCGAACATCACGCCTCGTGTTGACAAGACCATCATTCACCCGTATGCAATTTTTACCTAGTTTATTCGGGATTAAAGACCGTTCACGGAGTTACACCCTCTCTAATCCAATATAAACCCGCAGGTCAAGAGTTTACAGGGGGTTTACCGTCTGGAACCGTGAACGGTATACGGCTATGCTGTATCTTGGCGTTTAATCCGCAATGGAACGAACGGCTGAGGCATGTATACCCGGGGGATATAGCGGGCTCTATAAGAGATCAAATGAGACAGGACGGTGACAGATGGACACACTCATGTTCTTCTATACCCTAGCAATACTCGTGATCTGTATTGTGACGGCAGTGCTTTCGCTTGCCGCCTATGCCTCGTCCCGTCGACGCTTCTTTATCTATGGCGGCGGCGTTTTTATTTGCTACGCCATCGAGATGACCGAGATCTTCTTTTTTGAATACACGTTGCAAAACCGAAGTTTTCCGGCCAATGACTATTACGCAATTACCATGCCTGTAATGCGGACCCTTGTGGCGACCGCTTCACAGGCTTTTATTTGGCTGATTGCCATGGACTTGCTCGACAAACATTCTAAAAAGCAGTTCGTTATCCCCGTCTTAACGTTTTTGCTGTGCGAGTCGCTGATTATCATCGCTGTCCCCTCCGGCCCCATGCATCAGTGGCTCTACTACACGATGCGTCAGGTATTCCTTGTCTTTGTGGGACTGTATATCTGTTGGACGGCTCATAAGAGTACAAAGGTTGAGCTGAAGGCACGCGTCAACAACCAGCGAAAGCACCTGATTATCGGCGCCATCCTGGTCGGTTGCATCGTTGCCGAGGATTTCTACAACATCCTTGTCGTCCCCATGAGTCTGGCGCCCTCTTGGCTGCAGCTATATCTGTCCGAGCGCAACTTTAGCGAAAACGTCTTTGCGTGCTACTTTGCAATTCTGCTGATTATCTACTCCTACCACGTGCTTTCAATCCGCATGCAGGAGGCGCCCGAGGAAAAGAACGTCAGCGATCTTGATCGACACATCGAAGAGCAAATGCCCTTCTATCGTAACGCCTACAGGCTCTCCAACCGTGAGACCGAAGTCATGCGCCTTGTTGTGCTGGGCAAGTCGAACCAAGAGATTGCTGACGAGCTATTCCTTGCCGTGGGCACCGTCAAGACTCACATCCACAACATCCTGGTCAAAACCGAACAGCAAAACCGCACCACGCTCATCCTCCACTTCTGGAAGCGATGAAGTTACGCGGTTTTACCAAACCGCGTAACGGCTCGACGCTGCAAGCGCCCCTAGGCGGCAATCTGACGTTCAATCGTCGGTCGCGTACAAAAGTACGCTTCCCTCCTCTTTCACGTCACCTTGTTCGCCTAGGGGCGCTTTCGCTGACTTATGCTCAACTTACGATAATTCCGAGCTGAACGAGTTATTCGCTATAACGGGTGGCGATGGCAGCTTGTACCATGCCGGCGCTCATGAGGTACGTTACCAGGAAGTAGCCACCATAGGCCGCCAGGAAAATCGCGCAGGTGAGGCCCACGGTGCCGGCGATGCTCATATCGCCGAATACGCTCACCAGCTCGATGATCACCTTGAGCGCCACAAAGGAGTGCGCCAAGCCCACTGCCAGCGGGAACAGGAAGAACACCGCTTGCTGCGCCATCACCGAATGCCGGATCTGACGGTCGTCACAGCCGATCTGTGCCAGCACACGATAGCTGCGGCTGCCGTCGGCCACATTGGAGAGCTGCTGGATCGACAGAATCGCCGCACATGCAACGACCAGCACAAAGCCAATGTAGATGGCTAGATAGCTAATCATGCCGTTCATCTGCGCTGCTTGCGTGTACATCTCGGAACGCGTGATGAAGACTCCCCATCCCCCCGGCTCCTTGCCGTCAACGAGCAGAATGTCGAGCATGGTGTATTTAATGCTCTCGTCTGCCTTGGTCACATCCATCCCCTGCTTGTAGTTAACGAGCAGATTACTGGAATACGGCTGCAGATTAAGCTGAGACAGCAGCTCATCGGCTACGACCACGGTACCGGGATTGCTGCCCATCGCCGAGTTGGCGATGGCCGCCGTGTCCTCGTCCGACTTATCGGTTGCGGGCTTGAGCTCATGCCCGCCCAAGGTGAGGGTATGGCCGCCGGCCATGTATTTGGTGTACAGGTCGCCCAGCTCACCACCCATATCACACGTAAGCAAGTACTGGTCCCGGCCAATGCTCACCGGCTCCTCGCCCATCATCTGGCGCAGTTTGTTGTACTGGCTCGCCGGCGTCACATACAGACCCATCGCATCGGCGTTGCTTCCCTCGAGCGCCTTGGGAAGCTTTTCGCCCATGGCCTTGCACATCTCACCCGCCACCACCGAGGGGCCCGAGCCGCCAAGCGGGTAACTCAGATACGAATCGATCTGCACATGCTCACCGGCAACATCGGCGATATTGACCTTTTTGCCGGTCTCGTCGTTGTTGTCCGCCGACTTGCCCTTAATACCGTCTGCAACGTTATCGGGATCTTTACGATCGCCATGCCATGCAGCGTACAAATCGACCGTTGCATCGGCCAGCACCATGCGATCGGCCTCAGACGGATTGACATACTCCTTGTAGTAGTCGAGCGTTTCGGGCGTGTAATAGACATACGTCTGAGACACGTCAACAGGGTTATAGCGCTCCAGATTCTCGTTCATCACGTTGGCAATCGACATACCACAGGTCACCGAGGTAATGGCCAAAAACAGAATCATCGCGATGACGCCCATCGAAAAGCACACCGTGTTGACCTTGGCCGCAAGCTGGCGCACAGTAAACATGTTGAGGCCGCGCCAATACACGCCGCGCAAGCTCTGCAGCAGCTTGATAAGCATGCCCGAGAGTCCCCAGAACAGGGCAAAGGTGCCTACCGTGACCATGGCCGTGGTGATGCCAAACTGGCTCATTGCCCCGTCCAGCTTGTCGCCCGTCTCGGTTAGCGGGAACCCATCACGTAGCAGACGGTAATAGGCCACGCCCACAAGCACCACGCCCACAGCAAAGATGGCAATCGCGATCCAGGGATTGCGCGTCTTGATGCTCTCGTTGCGACGCTCGGCACCCATAAGCTCGATGAGTTTGGTACGACGCACGGCGCGAAGGTTCAGCAGCAGCGTGAGCACAAACATTACGAGCATGCAGGCCAGGGTCAGGTTGAACGCATGCACCGAGAAAAAGAAGCGGAAATTGGCGATCTGCGTCTTAAAGAGCGAGGCCGTAAAGAACGTCATGAGCTGGGAGAGCCCCACGCCCAGCACAATACCGGCGACAAAGGCGCCGACCGAAACGATCACCGTCTCGAGCGCCATGATCGTGGCGACGCGCCCGCGCCCCATGCCGAGCACCTGGTACAGGCCAAACTCCTTCTTGCGGCGTTTCATGATGAAGTTATTGGCATACACCATCAAAAAGGCCATGACGCCGGCCAAAAAGTACGTGAGGTAGCCGAGCATGGTACCCATGAGCTCGGATAGGCCCTCCTCCTCAATGCCGGCAATATCGACCTGCATCGAAACGGTGTTAAAGGCATAGAATACGGTGACGCCCAGGGTGAGCGTCAAAAGATAGACGAGGTAGTCGCGGCCGGCGCGGCGGACGTTGCCCCAAGCGAGTTTACAGAGCATCGGAGCCCTCACCGCCCATCATGGCAACGACCTCCATGATGCGGTCGAAGAACTCTCGGCGGTCGGTGTCGCCGCGGCGCAACTCGGTGAAGATCTTGCCGTCGCGAATAAACAGCACACGGCTCGTGTAGCTGGCGGCAAAACTGTCGTGCGTAACCATGAGCACCGTGGCGCGCAGGCGGCGGTTGAGGGCCTCCAGGCTCTCGAGCAGCAGGCGAGCGCTCTTAGAATCGAGGGCGCCGGTGGGCTCGTCGGCCATGATCATGGTGGGGTCGGTGACGAGCGCGCGAGCCGCGGCAACGCGCTGCTGCTGGCCGCCGGACATCTGGTAGGGATACTTGTCGAGCACCTGACTGATGGACAGGCGCGCTGCCACATCCTGCACGCGGGTCGAGATCTCTGCCGAGTTTGTGCGGGCAATGGTGAGCGGCAGGGCGATGTTCTCGCGTGCCGTGAGCGTATCGAGCAGGTTGGAGTCCTGGAAGATAAAGCCGAGCTCCTCGCGGCGGAACTGCGAAAGCTTAGCCTGCTTCATGCGCGTCACGTCCTGGCCGTTGATGCGGATCGTGCCACTTGTGGCGCTATCGATGGTCGACACGCAGTTGAGCAACGTCGACTTGCCCGAGCCCGAAGCACCCATGATGCCAACGAATTCGCCGCGGTTGACGGTAAAGCTGACGTCGTTGAGCGCACGGGTCACGTTGCCCAGCGCTCCATATACCTTTTCGAGATGCGCGACCTCCAGTACCGGGGTCGCCATGTGCGTGGTTTGCATACCGAGTCCTTTCTTGCGATTAGTCTACGGCATCTATAGTCGCAAGAAGCCGAGTCGGCTACCATCGATATGGCTTACGCTTGCCTTACCGTTGTGTAAGGTACGGGTAGCTAGTCTGTCACTTGTTGATGTTGAGAGAGGACTCCTGTTGAAAACTGTTCATGTTGCCGCTGGGATCATTCGCAAGGAAGGATCCGACGAGCTGCTTGCCGTGCAGCGCGGCTACGGCGACATGCAGGGACTTTGGGAATTCCCAGGCGGCAAGCTCATGCGCGGCGAGACGCCCGAAGACGCCGTGCGCCGCGAGCTCATGGAAGAGCTACAGGTGAAGGTCACCAACCTGCGTGACTTCTACACCGTTGAGTACGACTACCCCGATTTCCATCTCTCCATGGAGTGCTACTACTGCTCGCTCGTCGATGAATCCGATGAGCCCCAGAAGCACGACCGCCAGCTCGATATCCGCTGGATTCCGCGCACCTCGCTTGCCACCGTTGAGTGGATGCCTGCCGACAAGGGGCTTATCGATGCTCTGATTGAATTAAAGGAAGATCGGCTCGAGGCTAACGGCAGCACCAACGACGCCGAGGCCACCGCGGCAGACGAATCTGCTACCAAGCCCAAACGTAAACCTAAGCGCCGCAGCAAAAAGCGTCCCAAGCCCGGCCTGCTGGACGGCATCGATACCTCGGACCTTTCCGCCGATGAGCGTGAACTCGTCCGCCGTCGCGCCGCCATCAAAAAGTCCATGAAGGGCAACAAGCGCGCCAACACCAGGCCCGAGCTGCTCGTACGACAGCGTCTGCGCGCAGCGGGCCTTACGGGCTATCGCTTGGAATGGAAGGTTCCCGGCAAGCCCGACATCGCCTTCCCCGGCCGCAAGATCGCCATCTTTGTCAACGGCTGCTTTTGGCATCGCTGCCCCAAGTGCAATCCCAGCCAGCCCAAGCGTAACGTTGAGTTTTGGGAGGCAAAGTTCCGCCGTAACGTCGAGCGCGACCGCGCTGCCGTGGCAGCACTCACTCAAATGGGCTGGACACCCATAACCATCTGGGAATGCGAACTCAAAAAAAGACCGCATCGACGCCACGATGGAGAAGGTCATCGAGCAGGTGCGGGCCGCAGAACCGCAGCGCTAACAGCGAGCATTCACACGCTCCGCACGTCCGCGCCACATCCACGTCACAAACCTTAGAAAGCCCTTAAGCCCAAAACCTTTCAAGAGTGTTACTCGATACCTCTGACCTGCAGTTTCATCGTAACATCAAACCAGGTTAAGCCTTTCTTTAGCGCTTCTTTGCAGCAGCCGCGGCATAATACTGCCAACGCACGGGACCTAGCAGCACACCCCGTGCGCGACCTTTTGGTGGACATCGAGGAGGCCGCATAAGCATGCATTCTTCCAATGACGCAACACAGCAGCCATCCCTAAAACATGCAGACCTTTTCTCCTTCCCCCCGACACAGAGAGACGGCCTCCTCGACTCCCCAACCACAAAAGTAAAACGCTCAACCAACCAGAGTCACAACTTGCGAGCATCGTTCGAAAAGCTCCAAGCATCCCTAGACAAAACATTCCCCAACCAAGCAAGGGCATACTAGCCCCCACCAACAAAGTAGCTCCTCGCGCACCACTATTCCGCCCCAACGCCACAAGGGCGATTGAGCAGGACGGCTTGGGCGGGTCCCCGTACTTAGTTTCCAAAATCATTCCGCAGCGCGAAGGCCCCCGTTGCCAACGCTTCATAGAAGCGAGGCAACGGGGGCCTTCATGCGCGAGGACGTTTTGGAAACTAAGTACGGGGACCCGCCCAAGCCGTCCGATGGGATCAGAGTACCCTTGCTGTTACTCTGCTTTGCCCACAGAGTTGAGGTTGGTCATGCGAATCTTAACCAGCTCGGTGATCTCACGCATGCCCTCCTTGGCCGGCTTCTTGGGATCGAAGCAGGCAGGGTTCTCGGCCATGTAGGCCATGAAGCCCTTGGTGAAGGCCTGACGCAGCTCGGTGGCGTAGTTGACCTTGCAGATGCCGTTCTTCACAGCCTCAGCAACCTGCTCATCGGGCACACCAGAGGTGCCGTGCAGAACCAGCGGCACGTCGACGGCGTCGCGGATTGCCTTGACCACGGACTGCTCGATGTGCGGATCGCTCGTGTACACACCGTGGCTGGTGCCAACGCCAATGGCCAGCGAGGTGCAGCCGGTGCGCTCAACGAACTCCTTGGCCTCGGCCGGATCAGTGTAGGGGCTCTCGCCCTCAACCGCGGGACCGTCGTCCTCCTTGCCGCCAACCTTACCGAGCTCAGCCTCGACGGGCACGCCCATGGCGCGGCCAGCATCGGCGACGGACTTGGTCAAAGCGATGTTGTCCTCGAAGGACTCGTGCGAACCGTCGATCATGACGGAGGTGTAACCCGTGCGGAAAGCCTGCATGCAGCGGTCATAGCCATCGCCGTGATCGAGGTGCAGAGCAACGGGCACGGAAGCGCGCTCGGCGGCAGCCTTGACCATGCCATAGAAGTAATCCAGGCCAGCGGTCTTAATGGTGCCCGGGGTGGTCTGCATGATGACGGGGGACTTGGTCTCCTCGGCAGCGGCCAGAACGGCCATAACAAACTCGAGGTTCTCGACGTTGAAAGCGCCAACAGCGTAGTGGCCGGCCTGAGCGTCCTTGAGCATCTTTTCGGTGGTAACAAGTGCCATGAGCGTTTGCTCCTCTCCCTCGCCCGCATCTGGACATCGGGCGTACGTGTCCGCAAGGCGTTTTACCTTGCGTTTTACTGCGCTCATTGTATGAAATTCAGCGGCTTTATATGTGCGAGATATTGAACCCATGCAGGTCAATACAGTCGTTTTTGAAAAGTAAACGGAAGGAGTTGGAACCGAGTGGGCGTGTTCGATATTGAATTTTGGGCGTTCAGCATCTTTCTTTTATAGAAAAGATAAGTAATCGAAAGGCGTTTTCTTACTTAAAAAGAAAATGAACGAAAATAGACTCAACACAATTCCTGCAAATTTCTGACAATGTTGGAGCGGATATGGCCCATGCAACAACCCGAGCTTTCGCCGATGAGCGTCGTTCCGCCATTATGGAAATGCTCGAACATAACGCCTCGGTGCAGGTAGCAGAAATTGCCCAGACCTTTGGCGTATCCTCCGTTACCGCCCGCGCCGACCTAGACGCGCTCGCCGAGTCCGGCAAGCTGCGCCGCACGCATGGCGGCGCTGTGTCGCTCCAGAAGCGACTGACCGTATCCACCCAGGATCGCCGTATCAACGTCAATGTCGCCGCCAAGCAGGCCATCGCGCAAAGCGCCATCGAACTCGTCGGCAATGGTGACACCTTGCTTGTCGACTCGGGCACCACCGCGCTCGAATTTGTCCGCCTGCTCGACCAGCGCGACGGCATCACCGTCATCACGGCCGACATCACCATCGCCGATTACATCGACGAAAGCATGCCCTCGGTCGATGTCGTCATGCTGGGCGGGGCACTGCGCAAAGGTCATCGCTATCTGTACGGACCGCTCACCATGCAGGCGCTCCAAATGGTCCATGCCGACCTTGCCGTCATGTGCCCCGGCGCTTTTGTTCCCGGCTGCGGCTTTACGACCGACTTTCCGCAGATGGCCGAGACCAAAACAGCCATGATCTCCGCCGCCCGTCAAGGCGTTGCCCTCATGGACGCGAGCAAGGTCAACGGACGCGGCATGTACCGCTTTGCCGAGCTGACCGACGTCAACGCCATCGTGATGGACCGTGACCCCGATCACGACGTCGCCACCTCAATCGCCGAGATCGTCGACAACGTCCGCCCAAATCTCCTCATCGCCGGCGCTTAAACAAAAACCACCACAAAGGTGCCTGTCCCCTTTGTAGTGGTTTGTGCGTTAAAAGTGAACGTATCGCTACTTGGAAAGCTCGTCGGCGAGGGCCTCGATCTGAGCGCGCGAGGCGTCGTTGAGCGAACCCAGGACGGTCACCTTGTTCTGCGCCAGGGTGATGTCCTTCATACCCTCGAGCTCCTTGGTCATAACCTTGGCAGCTGCAGGCGCCCAGGAACCGGCCTCGACAAGCGCCACGGTACGGTTCTGGTAGGCATGCTCGGCAAGCGTGTGGATAAAGGTGCTCATGAACGGGAAGATCTCGCCCTGATAGGTGATAGAAGCGAGCACCAGACGGTCATAGCGGAACGCGTCCTCAACGGCCTCGGCCATGTCGTCGCGAGCCAGGTCAAAGACGGAGACCTTCTGGCCGCGAGCCTCGAGCGCAGATGCAAGCTCCTCAACGGCAGCCTTCAGATGGCCGTAGACGCTCGCGTAGGCAATGGTGATGCCCTCGTCCTCGGGCTGATAGCTCGACCAGGTGTTGTAGGTGTCGAGGTAGTAACCCAGGTTCTCGGTCAGCACGGGGCCGTGAAGCGGGCAGATAATCTGGATATCCAGATCGGCGGCCTTCTTGAGCACAGCCTGCACAAACTTGCCGAACTTTCCCACGATACCAAAGTAGTAACGACGTGCCTCGCAAGCCCAGCCTTCCGGGTCCTCGATATCGTTGGCACCGAACTTGCCAAAGCCGTCGGCACTAAAGAGCACCTTGTCGGTGGCCTCGTAAGAGAACAGCACCTCGGGCCAGTGCACGTTGGGGGCACCGACAAACGTTAGGCTGTGACCGCCCAGATCGAGCACGTCGCCCTCTTTGACGACCATCTTGCGCTCGGGGTAGTCGGTGCCAAAGTAGTTGACCATCATGCGGAAAGCGCCCATGCTGGCCACAATCTGTGCCTGGGGATAGCGCTCCATAAAGGCGGCGATGCCAGCAGAGTGATCGGGCTCCATATGGTGAATGACCAGGTAGTCGGGCGTACGGCCATCGAGCACGGCCTCGAGGTTACCGAGCCACTCGTCGACAAAGCCGCCATCGACCGAATCGGCGACAGCGATCTTGTCGCCCAAGATAACGTAGCTGTTGTATGCCATACCGTTCTCGGACACGTCGTACTGGCCCTCGAACAGGTCAATGTCGTGATCGTCGACGCCAATGTAGCGGATATCCTTGGTGATCTCCATCAGGCAAAGCCTCCTAGATAGACAAAAGAACCCGTCTATCATAGCACTCGCCTTCATAGCCACGGCTATCTGTCAGCATCCTTATCGATTGTTATTGAGGCGGAATATACCGCCGTTTACCTGCACAAACTATGCGCGCGGTATCGCCGTGCTATGTCGAATAATGAGCTGGCCGGGAATACGAATGGCAACGGTTTTGCCCGCCGTACCCGCCTCGGGAACCGCATGCTCAAACACCTCGCGCCCACGTTGATGCAAGTCGAATCGAACGGTCGTAAGCTCGTTATGCGCGACAAAATCATCGAGCGAATCGTCGACACCCACCACGCTTACGTCCTCGGGTACGCGCAGGCCGCTATCGCGCAGCGCGGCAATCGCGCCATTTGCCATCTGGTCGTTTGCCGCATAGATCGCCGTCATGGTGCGGTCGTGCTCGGCCAGATATCTGCCGGCTTCGTAACCGCTGTTGGCAGACCAGTCACCCTCGAGCGGCTCTACCGGCTCGATGTGTTTACGCTCGAGTGCATCTTGCCAACCGGCGCGACGAAATTGCTCGTCGACCGAGAACGACGGGCCGCCAATATAGCGAATCTGCTCGTGCCCCAGCTCAAACAGGTGATCCATAAGCAATAGCGAGCAGCCGTAATGGTCGGAATCGACCGTGGTCACGCGCGGATGCGCGTACATGGTAACGATGACCGTGCCAATGCCCGGCAGTGGATCAAACGTCTCAAAATCAGGCGCCATGCGACTCATGCCGATAATGATGCCGTCCACCGGTAATGCGGCCATACGACGCGTGGCCTCGGCAAGCGAAAACTCCTCGGTCTTGGACATCTCGACCAGCGTGATGGCGCAATTATGCTCGCGAGCAGCGCTGGCGATGCCGTCAATCATTGAGAGGTTGCCGAACTTGGTGACATCGTTGATGCATAGGCCGACCGAATGGTAACGGCCGTCGCGCAGCGAGCGACCGGCATAACTCGGACGAAAGCCGAGCTCTTGCATAGCGGCCTGCACGCGCTGGCGCGTCTGCTCGTTAACGTTGGGCAAGCCGTTGGCGACGCGCGAAACCGTCTGCTGCGAAACGCCAGCAGCGCGGGCGACGTCGGCCATGGAGACCGGACGCGAACTGGTATCGTTGGACGGGCGCCTTGCCACAGGATCACCTTCACCCTTGCGAGATTTGAATAGCGTGAATGCCGGCCCGGGCAGAAATACATCCCGCGCCGAGGCCCGCTATCGTCGGACGCATGTTAACGTACTCTACTTTTTCTATCTGCATCTCTTCTGCTTTATAAGTCCATACGGCAGTACCGTTCACGGCTGAATTTCTACCGATTACCAGATTCTCAAAAAGTGACAAGCGATGTGTTATGAGTACGTTAACATAGCCCGTAACGTGCGGTATCGCAAACACTTGGTTCATGCCGCTTCAAGTTGTTAACGTACTCATAACGACGCAAAACTCACCCGTGCGCGCCAAGGAAAGGACTCCCATGACCACGCCCGACGAAAAGACATTCGCCACACTTACCAAGCTGTTTGAGGAGGAGTTTGGCCCTATCGGCGACCGCCAGGTGCTCTACGTGCACGCGCCCGGCCGTTCCGAGATCAGCGGCAACCACACCGACCACGAGGGTGGCCACGTCATCGCCGGCTCGCTCGATGTCGCCGTCGACGGCATCGCCGTGGCAACCGATTCCAACAAGGTTCGCGTCGCCGATGAGGGCTACCCCACCTTTGAGATCACGCTCGATACGCTAGATATTCAGGAGTCCGAGAAGGGCACGTCCGCAAGCCTCGTCCGCGGTATGGCCCACGAGATCGCAGCACTTGGTGTTGAGCCCAAGGGCTTCGACTTCGCCTTCACCTGCTCCGTTCCCTCGGGCGGCGGCCTTTCCAGCTCCGCTGCCGTCGAGGCCGCATACGGCCGCGCCATGGAGACGCTCTGGGGCGCGCCCGCCATTGAGCCCGTCGCGCTTGCGCAGATGAGCCAGCGCACCGAGAACAACTATTACGGCAAGCCCTGCGGCCTGATGGACCAAGCTGCCGTGTGCCTGGGTGGCCTTGCCTACATGGACTTTGAGGACCAGGCTCAGCCTAAGACCCAGAAGCTCGAGCTCAACTTTGAGGATCACGGCTATGCGCTCGTGCTCGTTAAGGTTGGCGCCGACCACGTGGCCGCCACCGACGACTACGCCGCCGTTCCGCGCGAGATGCAGGACGTCGCCGCCGAGTTTGGCAAGGCGCGCCTGTGCGAGGTCGACGTTGCCGACTTTGACTCCAAACTCCCCGAGCTGCGCGCCAAGCTGGGCGACCGCGCCTGCCTGCGCGCCGTTCACTACTGGTACGAGAACGGCCTGGTCGACAAGCGCTGGGCAGCTCTGAACGCCGGCGACATTGACCAGTTCCTGGTCCTGACGCGCGAGTCCGGCGCCAGCTCTGCCATGTACCTGCAGAATGTTGTTGCCAAGCTGGGTTCCGAGCAGCCTTCCATGTATGCCCTGGCGCTGGCCGAGCACGTGCTCGATGGCCGCGGCGCCGTCCGCATCCACGGCGGTGGCTTTGGCGGCACCATCCAGGCCTTCGTGCCGCTCGATTTGGTCGACACCTTCATTGCCAAGATGAACGGCTGGCTGGGCGAGGGCTCTGCCCGTCACTACGCAATTTCTGACAAGGGGGCTTACGCGGCATGGCTGTAATGACTGATGTGCGCGAAGCCGCGCAGAGCCTGATTGAGTATGCCATCCATCGATCGATGATCGGCCAGGACGATCGCATCTGGGCATACAACACCATTTTGGAGTGCATTGGCGCCACGGGGCCCGCACTTGACATGGCTTGGGCGCTCAAGACCGAGAAGATTTCGCTCTTGCACCCCGATACACTCCCCGACTTTGACCTGGAGGGCACGCTTGCCGCGCTTTCCGAGGCTGCCGTTGCCAACGGTGCTGCCGAGGACACGGCGTCCGGCCGCGACCGCC
Organism: Collinsella aerofaciens; assembly: GCF_009876115.1. GTDB lineage: Bacteria > Actinomycetota > Coriobacteriia > Coriobacteriales > Coriobacteriaceae > Collinsella > Collinsella aerofaciens_N. The sequence goes on from NZ_WWSY01000008.1 coordinate 29,703, forward strand.
TCGCCATGCGCATCATGGGCGCGCTCATGCCGAGGCCTTCGGTTGTAAACGAGGAGTTCAACGGACGTATGGGCGTCAACGAGCCCCGCGCCGCGACCGACTGGTTCTACGGCCTGTGCTGTGACGCCGGTTACGTGCGCCGCGCCGCCATCGCGCGCAACATCAAATGGAGCACTTCCACCAACTGGGGCGATCTTGAGATCACCATCAACCTGTCCAAGCCCGAGAAGGACCCGCGCGATATCGCCGCGGCCGGTGCCGCCAAGAACACGGGCGAGAAGTATCCCGCCTGCCAGCTCTGCATCGAAAACGAGGGCTATCCCGGACGCTCCGCCGCAGCCGACGGCGGCGCTCACCCCGCCCGCCAGAATCTGCGCGTTATCCCCATCCAGCTCGACGGCGAGCGCTGGGGCTTCCAGTACAGCCCGTACGCGTACTTTAACGAGCACTGCATTGCCATGAGCTCCGAGCATCGTCCGATGCACGTCGACCGCAAGGGCCTGACCTGCCTGCTCGATTTTGTGGACCTGTTCCCGCATTACTTCATCGGCTCCAACGCCGACCTGCCCATCGTGGGCGGCTCGATTCTGTCGCACGACCACTTCCAGGGCGGCGCGCACGAGTTTCCCATGATGCACGCCGCCGAGGTCTCGCAGTTTAGCGTGCCCGGTTTTGACATGGTCAGTGGTACCGTGCTGCAGTGGCCGCTCTCGGTGCTGCGCCTGCGCTCGCACGACCGCGCCCAGCTGCTCGACGCTGCCGAGAAGATTATCCTCGCCTGGCGCGAGTGGACCGATGAGTCTGTGGGCGTCATCGCGCACACAGCCGATGGCGTGGCGCACAACACCGTGACGCCCGTCATCCGCCGCGTCGACTCCCGCGGCAATGCCGGCGGCGAAATCTACGAGGCCTACCTGGCGCTTCGCTGCAACATCACGACCGACGAGCACCCACTGGGCGTGTTCCACCCGCATGCCGAGTATCACCACATTAAGAAGGAGAACATCGGCCTGATTGAGGTCATGGGCCTGGCCATTCTGCCGCCGCGCTTGGTTCCCGAGCTCGGCGCTGTCCGCGAGCATCTGCTGGCGGCCAAGGCCGATGCCAGTTACGACCTTGCCGCCGCGCTCGAGGGCGACGACCTTTGCCGCAGCCACGCCGCATGGGCCGAGGACGTCTTTGCTCGTCGTGCCGATGAGCTTGCGGCCGACAACGCCATCGATATCCTGCACGAGGAGGTCGGCATGGTGTTTGGCCACGTGCTCGACAACGCCGGCGTCTTTAAGTGGGACGAAGCCGGCCGCGCCGCCCAGCAGCGCTTTATCGACTCGCTGTAGAGCACAGGCCCGGACGCTCAACGGCAGCCTCCACGACATAGCCACCCACACGACAACGGCGCCCGCCGGCAACATCGCCGACGGACGCCGTTTTTGAGTGTAGTCATTGGGGACGCTCTTAAACGACTAGTCATTAAAGAACGTCCCCGACGACTAATGACTCGAGCGTGGAAAATCTTCCACTTTGAGCTCGTATGGGCACCAAAAGCGGGAGATTATCCACGCTCATTCTATTAGGAGTCGCAACCGCTACAACTCTACGACCTCAACGCTGTTGTAGATCTCGTCCCAGCGGTCCATGACCAGGTGGCCGGTCTTGGGGTCCATGGCGTTGAGCTTGCCGCAGGTATTGGCGGTCTTGAGCACCGTGACATCGTCGGCACCAGCAGCAATGGCATGCGCAAAGCCGGCGATGGTCGAGTCGCCGGAACCCGTCGCGTTCACAGCCGCAATCGCGGGCGTCTTGGCGCGGAACGCGCGACCCTCATGGAAGCCCACCGAACCGGCAGCGCCCATCGAAACGACAACCCAGGGGATACCGGCAAAGCGGCCATCGGCGGCAAGCGCCTCGCGCAGGGCATCGACATCATCGGTCGTAAAGGACGTGCCCAGCAGGCCGTTAATCTCGGTCAGGTTGGGCTTTACGAGCTCAGGCTTAGCGTCGGACTCCAGCGCGGCCTCCAGCGATGCACCCGAGGTATCGAGCAGCACCTTGGCGCCCGCCTCCTCGGCGATCTTGACGAGCTCGGCATAGTAGCCGGCATCGACGCCACGCGGCAGCGAGCCCGAAAGCGTCACAACGTCCGCCTTCGCCGCAAGCTCGGCGAACTTGGCCGTAAAGGCCTCAAGCTCGGCAGGCGCAATCTGCGGGCCGCTCTCCAGCAGCTCGGTCTGATTACCCTCGTGCAGAATATTCAGGCAAATGCGCGTCTCACCGGCGATGGGCACAAAGTCGTTCTTGACGCCGTCGGCATCCATAAGCTCGGCCATATAGGCACCCATGTGGCCGCCGAGCAGGCCGGTCGCGAGCACGTCGTCGCCCAGCTGCAGCAGCACGCGACTCACGTTGAGGCCCTTGCCGCCAGCGGTCTTTTCGGGCGTAACACGGTTAACATCGTCGATGATCAGCTTGTCGAGCTGATAGCGCGTATCGATCGACGGGTTCATGGTAACGGTCAGAATCATATTGAACTCCTGTTCCGGGGCGGCACGACCCGCCTCAAACATACGATAGCTCTTTAAAGGATCTCGATCTCAAAACCGCGGGTGACGGTCTCCCCCGGCTTGGCAACCAGGCAGCCACGCTTGTGCTCCAGAATATCGTCCTCATCGGAGCAGGTGGACAGGCCGCCCCACGGTTCCACGGCCACAAAGTCGCCCTCGGGCTTGCTCCACACAATCAGGTACGGCATATCGGGGAACGTCAGGCGCACGCCCTTGTCCTCGGTTTTCTTGGCCAGCGTAACCACGCGGCTCTCGAGCACGTCAAAGATGGTCTCCGCGAAGTCGAAGAGTTCGTGGGTAAGCGGCAGGTTCTGGCCGACCATCGGGTTTTTGCTGCGATGCTCGACATCAATCAGGCCCGTCGAGGGAACGGCAGTACAGAGCTCGTCGGCCTCACGCTGATCAAAACGAAGTTCATAGTCGTCATAGGACTCGCCCTCGTCGAGCGGGCACTTAAAGCCGGGGTGGCCGCCCACAAAGAATGGCATATCCTCAGTGCCCTCATTGGTCACCTCGTACGACACGGCCACCTTTTCCGAATCGACCTTGTAGCGAGCAACGATCTTAAACGGATACGGGTACTGCTCGAGCAACTCGGCATGGTCGGCAGAGCTTAGGCTCAGCGCAACCATGTTGTCGCCCTGCTCCTCGAGCTTCCACTCCTGCTTGCGGGCAAAGCCGTGGCGGGCAAGCTTGACCTCGCGGCCGCCCATAGTCATCGCGCGACCGTCACGAAGGCCGCCGCAGATCGGGAAGCAAATAGGTGCCTGGCCCGACCAGACCGCCGGGTCGCCCTGCCACAGGTACTCGCGACCGTTGGCCTTAATCGAAGTGAACGATCCGCCAGCTGTGCTCAGTGCCACACGAATAGAACCGTTATCAAGAACAAACTCCATAGGAGCCTTCCCTTTCGTACGCCAGCCCGCCGAGTCAGTGGGGCTGATAGAAAACCGGCCCGCGCCCCCTCACAGAAACGCGAGCCGTCAATTGAAAAGCTGCAGAATGCCGGGTACCGCCAAAACGAAGCACACAAGCTCGGCAAGCAAACGTGTTATCGGAGCAGCCTACCGAACCAGAATGCTTCGCAACAACAGCGGTAACCCCACAGGTCACTCAGACATCAGCGAGAAGCCAGCTGGCGAGGCAATCTGCCGTTCAGTTTCGGCGGCATTGACCTTCTGGTCATGCCGCCGAAACTGAACGGCAGATTCCCCGCCAGATGGCTTCGCAGCGTCGACCCGTTACGCGGTTTGGCAAAACCGCGTAACCTCCTTAGTCGTGATACTCGCCGCGGTCCCACTTCTCGAGGAACTCGTCAAAGAAGTGCGGGTCAGCCTGAGCCTCGGCGTCGGCCTTATTGCAGGCATCGATCTTGGCGATCAGGGCATCGTGCTCGGGGGTCTTCTCGTAGGGCTCCTCCAGGAAGGCAAGCATGATGTCGGCCATCAGGAACTCGCCGGTGATCTTGCCGCCAAAGCCCACGATGTTGGCGTTGAGCTCGCGACGGGCATACAGGGCAGAGGTCATATCGCGGACCAGCGCGCAACGGGCGCCGGGAACCTTGTTGACAGCGTTGGTGATGCCGATGCCGGTGCCGCACAGGGCCACGCCAAAGTCGGCCTTGCCGCTGGCAACGGCCTCGCCCACGGCCTTACCGTAGATGGGATAGTGCGTACGGGTGTGGCTGTAGGTGCCGCAGTCGAGCACCTTGTAGCCAGCCTGCTCCAGGCGGTCGGCCAGATAGATCTTCTCGTCCGTAACGATATGGTCGCAACCGATTGCGATGGTCTTCTTCATCAGAACGTCCTTTCGTCTGAATTCACAAGTTGAGGTAGAAGTTCGAGTTCTCGGTGGCTCTCGTTAGGCCATCTTGTTGAGCATGTCGACACGGATCTGGTGACGGCCGCCGGCGTACTGGGCGCGCAGGAACTCGCGGGCGATCTTCTTGGCGACCTCGGTGCCCACAACGCCCGGGCCCATGGTGACCATGCGCGAACCGTTGTGCTCGCGGGTCATGTAAGCGGAACGCTCGTCGGAAATGTTGGCGACGACCATGCCCTTGATCTTGACGGCGGCCATATAGGAGCCGACGCCGTACTTATCGAATGCGAAGCCCTGGGAATCCTTGTGCTCCAGCAGGTCCTTGGCAACGGCGGTCGCGGAATCGACAAAGTCCGCGGCAGGGGTCTCGGAATAGTCGACGACCTCGTGACCGTCGGCGATGAGCATCTCCTTGATGGACTCCTTCATCGACATACCGTCGGCATCGGAAGCGATTACAACCCTCATGACATCCTCCTTGAGAGATACGCAGGTGCGTAGTTTCTGTTTGGAAGTGTTGAATCGCGCTCAGGTCCGGGCATCTGAATGTGCGGTTCTTCACTGTTCATGTTTATTTGAACACATTCGAACATCGGGTGCAACCATTATTTGTTTAACTTTGTTCTTTTTTGAACAAATACCGTTCACGGTTGATTGCCGACCGTTTGAGCCCGGCGCAGACGCAGAGACCATGTGTTCAACAAACAAAAGGGCGGCCGAGAACGTGTCTCGGTCGCCCTTCTTACGGTTGATCTTCCAAAGATCGCTTTGCCGCCTACTCAGTCTGCCCACTCTTCTTGGCATGTTTGGACGGAGCGCTCAAGAAACGACCCGCCAGATAGTTCGCGGGACCGGAGACATCGATCCCCAGCAACACGTGTCCTAGCCATAGGAACGCCACGAGCACCAGTAGAGGAATCACACACGAGGTCACGATCATCACAATGACGCCTTCGATCAGATCGGTCACCTGCCGCACGATCTCGTCGGTCATCTGCTTGGCACCGCTGGTTACCGACGTGACCAGGCTCGAGGCCCCGTCAGTCAACTGCTCGAGCACGTTTTTGGACTCCGTGGCCTCGGATTTTTTCTTGTTCGATTTTGAGCTGGTCTCGCCTGACTTGTCCGTGGTATCGGTCTTTTCCGCAGCGTCCGCCGCCTTTTGCTCAGCTTGCTCAATACTTACGCGATATGTCTCGTCAACCTTTTGCGATACCCATACGCTCGCGGGTACAAGCGCCATGCCGATCACGGCAACCACCAGCACGCGCGTCGCCACACGGCGCAGGACAGCGCTCGTGCTCCAGCGCCCGTGAATGCCGAGCGACACCGCAAAGAGCACCAACGCAAACGGGATTAAGATGCCCAAACCAACCGACCACAAAATCGTGAGCAAATATTTCTCGAGGTAGAGCACGGCAAGCACGATGCCCAAGTTGCCCGAAAGCTGTGCGAGCTGCTCAGCGACCGGCGTACCCGTATCACCCGGCAGCGCCGTAATACCCGCAGATAGAGCAACGCATGAAGCCGTGAGCGCCAAAACGTTACCTTTCTTTTGATCGATGACCTCGATGGTGGAGTCCCAAGTTTTGGTATCGGCGAAATGCGGACGAGCTACAAAACCCGACAGCAGCGCCAGCACCACGAGCGCAACGATAAAGCCAATCTGCAGCTTTTTGTTTGCGCACACGACATCGGACAGGCTGGGCTGCAGCTCGGTTACCGTCGTGTGCTCAGTTATCTGGACAGGACGCCCATGAGCCATCTCGTGCGCGCCTCTATTTTGTATTGACCCGTTATCCGGCATTTGGATACCTCCTCATTCCGGCGTTTAATGCGAAAGGAAGTATACCCACCCAGCGAAAAACTGAACGACAGGAGGCGCAACGGGCTGCCGCATGACCCGCTTGCCACGAAATGGGCCCATCTACTACGTTTAACTGCACACCCCCGATCATGCCCCGTGACGTAAAAACAAAACCACAGGTAGAACGCTTGCAGTTTTTCATGAAACGCGAGTGTGTTCGGGGGTATCGGGTTAAACGTAGTAGATGGGCTATTTTCGTGGCGAGCGTCGCCACTGCCCCTCGGGGGACGAAGGAAAGCGGGTCATCTTGGCCTGTCAACCCAAATTTCACCGCAACCAAGACAGATGGGATACAGAAAAAGCCCTGTCGCGGGTTTGCGGCAGGGCTTTTGGAAGGGGACTTGGTTGTGAGAGCTCGTTAGGCGAGCTTAGCCTCGAGTGCGGCGATGCGCTTATAGGCATCGATGGTAAAGCGGGTCTGCTTCTCCAGGATCATGGTGGTCATGAGAGTATCCTGAGCGTGAGCCATGATGAAGGTCATCTCCATCTCGCCGCCGCCGGCCTCCTGCGAAAGCAGCTTGGTCTGCGTGTCGTGGGCGCCGATAAGTGCATCGCTGGCATCCTTGTGCAGCTGCTCGGCCTTCTCAAAATCACCCTCGCGAGCAGCATCGAGCGCTGCAAGCAGATCGGTCTGGGCGTCGCCTGCGTATGCGACAATCTCGAATCCAACCATCGAGATTTCTTCTTTGGTTGCCATATTGCGTTCCTTTCACATATGAACCAACGGAGAGCATCGCGTCCGGGCATACGCGCTGCGCTGTGTATGGCAGGAACATTAACATTCAAACAAAAAAGAACAGCGCAAAACGTAATTTCGAGCTATGAACGGTCGTTTTTCGCCCGTGAACGGTTTTTAAAGCAATCCGAACATTCTTGAACACAATTAGCGGAAACCCAAACGGGGCCGCACCCTAACGCAAATCGCGCACCGTATCGCCCTCGACGAGCACGCCCGGAAACAGCATGTGCTCCACACCGGGTGCAGCGCCCTCGGCGCCGGCAATCTTGTCGACCGCCCACATGCCGACGCGCTTGTTGTCAAAGCGCACCGTAGTCAGGCGACGATCGGGCACGATATCGCCCAAACTATCGTCAACACCCACCACACTCACGTCCTGGGGCACGCGTTTCCCGCGCGACTCAAGCCCACGGATGCAGCCATATGCCATGGCATCGTTGGAAGCATAAATTGCCGTGCAGTTCGGATCGTCCGCAAGCACCTGGCCGGCGGCATATCCGCTCTGTGCCGTCCAATCGCCGCGTACGAGCTGCGGTGGCTCAATGCCATGCGCACGCAATGTCTCGCGCCAGCCCTCCTCGCGCCGCATGCCCGAAAGCGAGCGCTCGGGGCACGAGATAAAGTGCACGGTCTTGTGCCCCTGCTCCAGCAAGTACTCGACCACCTGGCGCGAGCAATCGAACTGGTCGTTATCGACTGTTGAACAGAGCGGGTGCTCCAGCATGGTAACGAGCACCGTCTGCATACCGGGCAGCGGCTCGAAGGTGCCAAAGTCCGCCGGCATGCGATTCATGATCACAACCATGCCATCCACCGGCAGCGCGCTCATGCGCGACGATGCGCTCTCGAGGGTATACGGATGCCCGTCTACTTTAGTGAGGGTGATGGCATAGCCATGTTTGTCGGCCGCGGCGGCAAAGCCCTCCATACGGTCGAGGTTGCCGGTGCCGGTAATGTTGAACATGGCGACGCCGACGGTCTTGAACTTGCCGCGACGCAGCGAACGGCCGGCAAAATTGGGGCGATACCCCAGCTCGCGCATGGCGGCGCGCACGCGCTCCTTGGTCTCGGGGCGCACGCTGGGCGAATCGTGCACGGTGCGCGAGACCGTCTGCTCCGAGACGCCCGCGAGACGCGCCACGTCCTTAACGGAAACCGATTTTTTAACAGCGGGCATAGGTCGATCTTTCTATGTCAACGATGCCATCGCGGGCATCCCAACAGACAAAATGAACGACTCCAAGTATATCCAACGCCTCTCCCGCCATACGCTCACCACCCAAAACCTACCGTTCACCGACAATCCTGCTTCCCCGAACGGCTTTTGTCGCCCAAATGTTAACGTTGCCATTGTGCAAACACAGAGCCACCGGGCGGCTCAAACGTTTACGCGTAAGGAATCGACGGTTCGCAGGCACAGGAACCACCGATTCGCGTCTTTTTTTGTGCCGCAAAATGGCAACGTCAACATTTTGGCAACCGAACGCCAAAAGCTACCATCGTTGCTAACTCACCGACTCTTAGGAGCATTGCATGGAGCAACTCATCGCCATCATCGAAAAGGGCCAACCCTTTTTCAACGCGATCGCCCGCAACAAGTACCTCAAGGCGATCCGCGACGGCTTTATCTCCGTCATCCCCATCATCATCTTCTCGTCCATCTTCTGCCTGGTAGCCTCGGTCCCTAACATCTGGGGTTTCTACTGGCCCGATGACATCAACAACGCCCTGTGGAAGTGCTACAACTACTCCATGGGCATCCTGGCCATCGCCTGCGCCGCCACCACGGCCAAGCACTTCGCCGACGCCCAGAACCGTGATCTGCCCAAGAACAACCAGATCAACTTCATCTCGTGCATGTGCGCGGCCATCATCGGCTTCTTGCTCCTTTCGAGCGACACGATCGCCACGGACGCCGCCAGCGGCTTCAACACCACCTATCTTGGTTCCAAAGGCCTGCTGACTGCCTTCATCGCTGCATTTGTGACCGGCATCATCTACAAGTTCTTTATTAAGCGCAACATCACCGTCAAGATGCCCGAGCAGGTTCCGCCCAACATCTCGCAGACCTTTAAGGACATCATCCCCTTCTCCGTCTGCATCACCGTCTTTTGGGTCTTTGACATCGTCTTCCGCGCTGCTTTTGGCTTCTGCTTTGCCCAGGGCGTCATCCAGGTGTTCCAGCCCCTGTTCACCGCTGCCGACGGCTACATCGGCCTCGCTGTGATCTACGGTGCCATGAGCCTCTTCTGGTTCGTGGGCGTCCACGGTCCCTCGATCGTCGAGCCCGCCATCGCCGCCGCCCTCGTCGCCAACATGACCGACAACCTGGCTGCGTTCCAGGCCGGTCAGCACGCTTCCGCTGTCCTGACCCAGGGTGCCCAGTACTTCGTCGTCTGCATGGGCGGCACCGGCGCCACGCTCGTCCTGGTCTTTATGTTCTGCTTCCTGGCCAAATCCCAGGAGATGCGCGCCGTCGGTAAGGCAGCTATCGTCCCGGTCTGCTTCGCTGTCAACGAGCCGCTGCTGTTCGCCGCGCCCATCGTGCTCAACCCCGTCTTCTTTGTCCCGTTTGTCTTTGCCCCGATCGCCAACATCTGGATCCTCAAGATCTTTATCGACTTCTTGGGCATGAACGGCTTTATGTACACCCTGCCTTGGACTGTCCCTGGCCCCATCGGCACCATCATGGGCTTGGGCTTCCAGCCGCTCGCCTTTGTGATGCTCGCCATCATCCTGGTCGTCGACTTTGCCCTGTACTACCCGTTCTTCCGTGCCTATGACGCCCAGAAGTGCGCCGAGGAGGCCGAGATCTCCCAGGAGGAGCTCGCCGCCAAGAATGCCGAGAAGGCCGCCAAGCTCAACGATGCCTTCCAGGGCAAGGCCGATGCCAAGAGCGTTGCCGCCGGCGCTGCTGCCGAGGCCGTGAAGGCCGACGCCCCCGCCGCTTCTGCAACACCCGCTGCCGAGGCCACGACCGCCAGCGACCTCAACGGCAAGCGCGTGCTCGTACTCTGCCAGGGCGGCGGTACCTCGGGCCTGCTCGCCAACGCGCTGGCCAAGGCTGCCAAGGAGCGCGGTATTAACCTCGAAACCGCTGCCGAGGCCTATGGCAACCACGTCGACATGCTCCCCGACTTTGACCTAGTCGTCCTGGCCCCGCAGGCCGCAAGCTACCTGGCCGACCTGCAGAAAGACTGCGAACGCGTGGGCAACAAGTGCGTCGCCTGCCGTGGCAAGCAGTACATCGAGCTCTCCCAGAACGGTGACAAGTCTCTCGCCTTCGTCTCCGAGCAACTATCGAAGTAAGTAACGCCCAGGGCCAGCCGACCATCAACAGCCGGCTGGCCCTTCGATTTAGACGATTGGATCATCATGTCCGTTAATCCTGCTAGCGTCACCAACCCATCCGCGCAGTTTCCCGAGGACTTTATCTTTGGCGGCGCCACCGCTGCCTACCAGGTAGAGGGCGAGACCCGCACTCACGGTAAGGGCAAGGTTGCCTGGGACGACTTCCTGGAGGCCCAGGGCCGTTTCTCCCCCGATCCCGCTTCGGACTTCTACAACCAGTACCCCGTCGATTTGGAGCTGTGCGAGGAGTTCGGCATCAACGGCATCCGCCTCTCCATCGCCTGGAGCCGCATCTTCCCCAACGGCACCGGCGAGATCAACCCCGAGGGTGTCCAGTTCTACCATGATCTCTTCGCCGAGTGCCACAAGCACCACGTTGAGCCGTTTGTCACGCTGCATCACTTTGACACGCCGCTGCCCCTCTTTGAGAAGGGCGACTTCCTCAACCGCGAGACCATCGACGCCTTTGTGGACTTTGCCACCTTCTGCTTTAAGGAGTATGCCGACCAGGTAACCTACTGGTTCACCTTTAACGAGATTTGGGCCGACGCCTCCAACACCTACATCGAGGGTACCTTCCCCGGTGGCGTCAAGGCGCATCTTGCCGAGGCCTTCCAGTGCGAGCACAACATGATGCTCGCCCACGCCAAGGCAGTGCTGGCCTTCCACAACGGCGGCTTTAAGGGCAAAATCGGCGTCATCCAGTCGCTGGAGTTTAAGTACCCGCTCAACGAGAACGACCCCGCCGACATCAAGGCCGCCAACAACGAGCACGTGCTGCAAAACCAGTTCCTGCTCGACGCTACCTTCCGTGGCGATTACGCGCCCGACACCCTCGAGTGCGCCAACCGCCTGGCTGCCGTCTCGGGCGGCACCATCGAGATCCTGGACGAGGATCTCGAGATTATGCGCGAGGCAGCGCTCTACAACGACTACCTGGGTGTCAACAATTACCAGTGCCGCTTCCTCAAGGCTTACGATGGCGAGAACGACCTGCACCACAACGGTACGGGCGAAAAGGGCACCGGCCGCTGGCGCGTCAAGGGCATCGGCGAGCATGTGAACAAGCCCGGCATCCCCACCACCGACTGGGACTGGATCATCTATCCCGAGGGCCTGTTCGATCTGCTCGTCTACATTAAGCAGCGCTACCCCAACTACAAGCAGATCTTCATCACCGAAAACGGCATGGGCTACAAGGATCCCTACAAGGACGGCTTTGTGGACGACCAGCCGCGCATCGACTACATCGAGCAGCACCTGCGCTGGCTGCTCAAGGCCATGGAGGTGGGCGTCAACGTGGGTGGCTACTTCCTGTGGAGCCTGCAGGACCAGTTCTCCTGGACCAACGGCTACAACAAGCGTTACGGCTTTTTCTACGTTGACTTTGAAACCCAGAAGCGCACGCCCAAGGCAAGCGCTTACTGGTATAAGCACGTGGCGCAGACCCGTCGTCTGGACTAGTTAACGCCATCGGCCGCTGTGTCCATCACGCTGCCGTGCACCTGACCATTCCCGATCGCATGGGCGCTGCGTCCATGCACCTCTTTCCGTGTGGCGGATACGACCTTCCCGGTGGATGCTTCAGCATCCTTGGTCGTATCCGCCGTTTTTGTTTTTGGGCGAGCCGGGCTGTGTTCGTTTGTCTCGATCTGTAACATCTAGCTGAGTTTTTCGGTCCCACCTGTTACAGATTGAGATGAACGCGCAGTCGAGCAAACCTACGCCCGCAGGTCCTTTACGCTGGAACGCTCGACCAACACGCCCGAGACGAGCGTACGGCTTCTGGAGCTCGGGGCTTCCAAACCTGCGACGACCTCGTTAAGCGCACGGATGCCCAGCTCGCGGTGGCGAAACTTCACCGACGTCAGAATCGAGTTGGGTATCGTCTTGTAGAGCTCATCGTCGAAGCCGATCACGGACACGTCGTCGGGCACACTGAGCCCTTTGTCACGTAGAGCCATCATCACGCCGTTTGCCATACAGTCGTTAGCAGCGAGGACCGCCGTGCAATCGGGTTTACCGGCAAGCACAAGGCCCGCGGCATAGCCACTATCCGCATTCCAATCGCCCTGCAGAGGCTCGGGCGGCTCAATTCCACGCGCCTCGAGCGCCGCACGCCAGCCTTTCATACGACATTGGCTCGACAGCGACTCTTTCTTTCCCGAAACGAAATACACGTTCTTGTGCCCGCGATTCAAGAAGTACTCGCACGCCATGCGCGCACCACCCTCTTGATCGTCACTAACGGTAGAGCAGGCAGGATGCTCCATCGGCGTGATAATCACCGTCTTGAGGTCCTTCGGTGCCTCGAACGTATCGAAATCGTCGACCATCTGGCGCAGGTTGAAAATCATGCCGTCGACGGGAAGCCGTGACATCCTACGCGCCGCTTCGGCAAGGGTCATCTTCTCCCCAGCCCGCTTTTTGATCATCGTGAGAGCAAAGCCGCGTTCTTCGGCGGCATCGGCGATACCGTCAATCATGTCCACGGCGCCGCCCGACAAGTGGAACATCACCACGCCGATGCACCCGTAACGGCCCAACTTGAGTGAACGCGCGGCAAAGTTCGCCCGGAACCCAAGCTCCTCCATGGCCGCATGGACCCTATCGCGCGTCGACTCTCGTACGCTATCGGGCTCGTTGATCACGCGCGACACCGTCTTGAGAGAAACACCCGCGGCAACTGCCACATCATTCATTGAGACATTTTTCTTGTCCATCGTTGCCACTACTTCTCCAGTCGGTTTTGAATCGCTTGTTTTTTGCGTTCTAGCATACACTACCTGCCCGACTGACAAATCAGCCGTTTATCGGACAATATCGACCGTTCACCTGTAAATCCTTGTTGCTCTTCCAAAAATGTCTTACGTTGTCATTAACGAAATGACAACGTTGTCATTTCGCAATGCCTTCCTTAAGCAGGAAGGTTTCCGGGCAGTCCTGACCATCCATCGACGACCAGTTCCATCCACATGCATCGCGCATCAAGCAGCAAAGGAGCTCTATGGACGCCATCGTAAAGATGCTCGAAAAGCATCAACCGTTCTTTGAGAAGATCTCGAGGAACATCTACCTCCAGGCCATCAAGGACGGATTCCTTGGGTGCATGCCCATCGTCCTCACCTCTTCGATCTTCCTGCTGATCGCCACGCTTCCCGGCGTGGTCGGAATCACCTTGCCCCAACCGCTCATCGACTGGTGCAACAAGCTCTACAACTTCACCATGGGTGTCATGGGCATCATGGTTGCCGGCACCACTGCCAAGAACTTTACGGCTTCCATGAACCGTCGCATGCCCGCCGGCAAAGTGCTCAACGACGGTTCCACCATGGTGGCCGCCCAGTGCAGCATGCTTCTGCTCGCAGTCACGCAGTTCACCACCAAGTTCAACGGCTCCGAACTTTCGGTCTTCGATTGCACCAGCATGGGCACGCGCGGTCTGTTCTCGGCCTATATCGCCGCGTTCATTACCGTGTGGGTCTATAAGTTCTGCGTCTCGCGCGATTTGACCATTAAGCTGCCCAAGGAGGTCCCGGGCGCCATCGCTCAGAACTTCCGCGACATCATCCCCTTTGGCGGCGCCGTCATCATCTGCGGCATCATCGATGTCATCGTACGCAACCTCATGGGCGTCCCGTTCTCCGAACTGCTTATCAAACTGCTCTCCCCGCTCTTTACCGCTGCAGAAACCTATCCTGGCCTTATCCTTATCCAGGCAGCCACCGCGTTCTTCTGGTTCATCGGCGTCCACGGCCCCTCGATCGTCCAGCCGGGCATCGACCCCATCCGTCTTGCCAACCAGGCCGAGAACCTGCAGGTTCTGCTGGCCGGTGGTCACCCCGCCCACTCCCTCACCTTTAACATGTCGCTCGTAGGTGAGTTCGGCGGCACCGGCGCCACGTTCATCGTGCCGCTTCTGCTGATTCTCTTTATGAAGTCCAAGCAGCTCAAGGCCGTCGGTAAGGCCTCGATTGTTCCTGTTGCCTTCGCCGTCAACGAACCGCTGCTCTTTGGCGCGCCGATGATCCTTAACCCCTACATGCTCGTCCCCTTTGTTGCCGCCGGCTGCGTCAACGTGAGTGTTGCCAAGTTCTTTATCGATAACGTGGGCATGAACGGCTTCTCCTTCGTGGTGCCTTGGGCTACCCCCGCCCCCATCGGCATCTTCATCACCACGAACTTCCAGCTTATTGCCCTGGTATTTGTCGCGATCATCATCTTGCTGGACGCCATCATCTACCTGCCGTTCTTGAAGGCATACGATAAGCTGCTCTGCGACCAGGAGGCCGAGCGCGCCGCCGAGCTGGGTCTCGAGTCCAACGGTGCCGCTGCCATCGCCGACAGCGCGCCTGTGCCCGCTGTCGAGCAGGCCACCGCTTCCGTCGAGACGACTGTTGCCGCCGCTGACAGCAAGCCTGTCGCCGACCAGCCCGAGCCCGCCGCCGACGCATCCGCTAAGAAGGATGTCGATGGCCTGAAGGTCCTCGTCCTGTGCGCCGGCGCCGGCACCTCTGCCATGCTTGCCAACGCCATCAAGGAAGGTGCCGCGCAGACCGGAGAGAACATCGCTTCCTCTGCCGGAGCTTATGGCCAGCACACTGCCATCATGGATCAGTACGACGTTATCGTGCTTGCCCCGCAGGTTCGTAGCTACTACAACGACATGAAGGCCGACACCGATCGTCTGGGCATCAAGCTGCTCGCCCCGCGCGGTAAGGAATATATCGACCTTACTCGCGACCCCGCCGGCGCCATCAAGTGGCTCCGCGAGAACCTCGACTAGTTCCTCCCTCTGTTGGTGCCCGGACTCCCAGTTTGGGCACCTCTCCCTATTCGTATCCCACAGAAAGGATGACTCATGACCAACCCCATGCAGTTCCCCGACGGCTTTGTGTTTGGCGGCGCCACCGCCGCTTACCAGGTTGAGGGCGAGACCCGCACGCACGGCAAGGGCAAAGTGCCCTGGGACGATTTCCTGGCTGCGCAGGGTCGCTTCTCCCCCGACCCCGCAAGCGATTTCTACAACAAGTATCCGGTCGATATCGCCCTGTGCCAGCGCTTCGGCATCAACGGTATTCGCGTCTCCATCGCTTGGAGCCGTATCTTCCCCAGTGGCACCGGCGAGATTAACCCCGAGGGCGTCGCCTTCTATCACGAGCTTTTCGCCACCTGCAACAAAGCTGGTGTTATCCCCTATGTCACGCTCGATCACTTCGATACGCCCGAGGCCTTTTACCAGAACGGCGGCGAGGGATTCCTGACGCGCACGACGATCGACGCCTTTGTCGAGTACGCCAAGTTCTGCTTTGCCGAGTTCACCGAGGTCAAGCACTGGTTCACGTTTAACGAGATCCCCGCGACCGCCGAGGGCAGCTTTATCGTCGGCAACTGGCCGCACGGCGAGAAGTATCGCCTGGACAAGGCCTTCCAGCTCATGCACAACATGATGGTGGCCCACGCCAAGGCTGTCGTCGCCTTCCACGAGGGCGGCTTTGAGGGCGAGATCGGCATTGTCCAGAACCTGGAGCCCAAGTATCCCCTCGACCCCAACAACGCCGCCGACTGCGAGGCGGCTCGCATGGCCGACGTCATCAACAACCGCTGGGTACTCGACGCCACCTTCCGCGGCCACTATGCAGCCGACACCATGGAGGCTGCGGCCAAGCTGGCCCATATCGCCGGCGGCGAGCTCGACGTCCGCGACGAGGACATCGCCGCGCTGACCGCCGCGCTCCCCTACAACGATTGCCTGGGCGTCAACACCTACAAGTGCCAGTTCCTGCGTGCCGCCGAGGGCGAAAACGACATCAACCACAATGGCACCGGCGACAAGGGCTCCTCGCGCTGGTTCCTCAAGGGCGTGGGCGAGTCATGCGTGCGCGAAGGCGTTCCCACCACCGATTGGGACTGGATTATCTATCCCGAGGGCCTGTACGATCTGCTGCTGCGCATTAAGAACGATTACCCCAACTACAAGAAGATCTACATCACCGAGAACGGCATGGGCTATAAGGACGACTTTGAGGACGGCTTTATCGACGACGCCCCTCGCATCGACTACATGCGTCAGCATCTCGCATGGATCCTCAAGGCAATCGACGGCGGCGTAAACGTCGACGGCTACTTTGTGTGGTCGCTGCAGGACCAGTTCTCCTGGACCAACGGCTACAACAAGCGCTATGGCCTGTTCTACATCGACTTTGAGACCCAGAAGCGCTATCCCAAGGCGAGCGCGTACTGGTACAAGAACGTCGCGGAGACCGGCCTGCTCATGGCCTAGTTTCCGCCGCATACCCCCTGTCGGCCGCATGTGAGCCCCTCCACGGGTTCGCATGCGGCTTTTTTGTTGTGGCTCGGCCCGAGCAGGCCGTTTGTCTCGATCTGTAACATCTAGCCGAGTATTTCGGCCCTAACTGTTACAAATCGAGACAAACGGATAGCCTGGAGCAGAAGATCTCGATCTGTAACATCTAACCCGGTTTTCTACTCCCAACTGCTACAGATTGAGATAATTCGACGACGCCGACGTTTTAATATACCGTGGTACAATTGTGTCCCAACGCAAAGGAGGTACCCATGTCAGCTTGTGTGCCCGTCCGAGATATGAAGGACACTGCTGCATTCACCACGCTTGTTGAGTCTGAGCGCGACGTCACCGTAACTAAGAACGGCTACGAGGCCATGCACTGCATCAGCAGCGACCAGTATCGCCTCATGCAAGAAGAAATCGCCAAGGCAAAACTGCTGTCTCGTATGATGTTGGCAGAAGACGAAATATCGCAAGGCGACTACAGCGACTACGAATCCTTCGCGGCTTCGATACGAGACAAATATGACCTATAACGTCGTAATCCTCAAAAGCGCGCGATATGAGTACGAGAGTATTGTCGGATACCTTGCTCAAATCCTCAAGAATCCGCGTGCAGCAGGCAATTTTGTCGCTGAGTTTGAATATCAGCTTGACCTGCTTCGCGAGCAGCCGCTTTTACGTCCCCTCTCGCACATGCAAGAGCTGGCGGCACGTAATTACCGATCGTTTCCCGTCAACAACTACGTGTGTCTATACAAGTTTGAGCACGAAACAATCTATATCGCCCACATCTTTCATCAGTCACAGGACTACGCCCGCCTGGTCTAGCCCACAAGCTGAATATTTGTTTTGAATCAATGCGTGAGAAGGCGCATCTTGATCAAAAAACTCTTTGATGCATGCACCACGAGCAAATCGAGTTCTATCCTCATGGGATTTAGCAAGGGCGAGCCAACGTCCCGCTCGGACCCAAAGGAAACAGAGTCATTTACATCGTCGACCTAGCGGAGATGACCTTTGGGGCTTATAGGACAAAATGTGTGTCCCGATAGAACATCCGTTTCCAACCATTAATCCAGCCTGAAGGGGTACGGGTCCCTGTGGTGGAGGTCCTCCCACACGACCTCGTCGCCCCATTGCGGCCCTCCGTCCTCGCGCGACGGCGAGGCGGAGTAGACGCTGAACAGGAAGTCGATGTCCGCGTCGGTCGGCATCGCGGCGAGCTTCTCGCTCGCTGTCCTCGCTTCCCCCGAGCGCGCGTGGCACCACCAGAACACCGCCTTCACGCGCTTGACCGACGTCAGCCCCCGGTGGTTGCGCAGGACGGCCCCCGGCTGCGAGTTCACCCCTCCCTCGATCATGTCCTGCCGTTACGCCTGGTCCGACCGCCGCAGTAGGGGCAATAAACGGCCCTCATGGGCACCTCTTCCGAACGGGTATTTAACGGTTCCGGAAAAGGTAATCTACCGGCGGGAACGATAGGCAACCGGACACACATTCTGTCCGAGCGGTTAAAAGCGGGCACGGAATTTAAACGGCTGAAAAGGGGCATCGACCTGCGCCGATGCCCCAAACATGGACACATATTTTGTCCTATAAGCCACCTTTGGTCACACAGATGGAAGGCAGCTTGTCGGTGACTCGGAGAGCGCCAATGCGATCTCACGACGGCTGCGCTCATTGTCTCAATTAGCTACTCAACGAAATACGGCCCCGCAGCTCAATAAGCTGCGGGGCCGCACTACACACCGACGGATCAACGACGAAGTGCATCTACTATTTGGCCAGCTCCTGAACGATCCAGTCAATTGCACCTTCGGGATCGTTGGTAAGGTCGATATACTGCTTACCCCTTGTGGTGAGCAGTTTAATTCCAAGGCGATCGGTATCGGCCTTCATAGCGTCATAGTACATGCGTGCCTGGGGCGCCAGAACAATCACGTTGTACTGATTCATCGTCTCATAGTGGCTTCCGTACGCACCGGACTGAGAAACCAGATCAATACCCTTAGCAGCGGCACCTTCGCGAAGAGCATTTGCCAAGAGAGTCGAAGTGCCGGCACCCTGGCAAAGCACAAGCACGCGGATCTGCTCCGCCTTGCTCTTTACCGCCTCCAGAGCTTTTGCGGCATTTTCTTGTGCGGCAATAGCATCTGCATCCGAGGTTCCTGCAGCTTCCTTTGCGGACTCCTCCAAACAAAGCTGATGGTCATACGCCTTGCAGAACGGATAGTAAATCACAAAGTCAACGACCAACAGCACTGCCATCAATACAAGAGAACGTAGATCAAGACCTGTGGTGAGAAATGCACCGATTGGGCCGGGAAGCGCCCACGGCATAGTATACATGGGGGCGTTCATTCCAATTACGTCAATGAAAAACTTACCGATTATGGCGTTGACCATAGGAGCCGCTAGGAAGGGCACGAACATATAGGGATTGAGAACGATCGGCATACCGAAGAGAACGGGCTCGTTAACTCCAAAAATCACCGGGATAATCGATGCCTTGCCCATGGCTTTAAGCTGCTTGGAACGCATAAACATGATCAGGATAATAGGAACGATGAACGTGCAGCCAGAACCGCCCAGACCGCCGATGAAGCTTGTAAAGTCCTGCGTGAGAGCAATTGACGGGTGTCCACCTGCTTGGAAAACCTCAAGATTGGTAACGGTATTGCCGTAGAGCGCAGCATTGATCGGGCTCATGACAACCGAAGCGCCGTGAATACCCATAAATTGGAAAAGTGCGACCGCGCCTTCGATAAGCGCCATGCCAGGATAGGTGTCGACCGCGGAGAACAGCGGCGAAATTAGAGCAGATACCAAATTGGCGAACGGCACAGCAAGCAGCGTACGGCTCGCGAGATCGATAACGGCGCACGCAAGGATTGAAAACCCAAACGCAAAGATATCGCGAAAACTCTGTGCAATAGCGCCAGGGACCTCTTTGGGGAGCTTGATCGTCACATTATGGCTAATGCACACCTTATAGATATTAACGGTCAAGAACGCGGATACGAACGCAGCGAGAAAACCCTTGGTTCCCATATAGCCGGTTTCAAAAACAGATGTATCTGTTCCGCCAATCGAGACAACATCGTTCGTCACCGATAGCAAGAACATGCCGCACATGGCACAAACCATGCACGAGGTGGGGTTGAGAGATTTGCCCGAAGGCATGCGGCGGTTCATCGACATGGCAAGTGAGCTCGCCGTGGTGCCGGCCACCATAATGCCAAGAAGCCCCATGGTATATGCATAGATTTTATTAAAGAAATCCAGCACCTCAGACGGAAGCGTGATGCCTACATAGGCAGGGAGCGTCGAAAGAAGAAGGAACAGGCTCGAGAACAGCACAATTGGCATATTCGAGAGAAAGCCATCCTTAATCGCCACCAGATAAATGTTCTTTGAGATTTTGTCGAAGAGAGCCTGGTGTTTTTCAAGGAATTTGACGATAGCGTCCATAACGCATCCTTTCATGATTGCCGGGCACACAACGATTTATCCGGACTCAACCGTCGTCGTCCCAGTTTGTATCCGCTTATCGTAAGTGAATACGTTCTCGTGCGAAATGTAATATCATTTGCGCGATTTATCATAACCAATTCTTTTTCCGCTTTGTCGATATGTCAAGAATTCAAATCTTTATTCGGTGAACGGTAGTTGCGTAATTTTAGATTTGTCCAGCTAAAGGCTATTTTTTCGGAGCATTACAATAAGTTTGTAACCGTTTACCGATTGGATATAACATATTAAATATATTGTTGTAACAATATTAGAGACAATGTCACAAGCCTGTCGTTCTAGTCAAAGGAAGTAACAATGCACAAACGATTGCTGAACATGTCCGCATCCGATTTTGCCGCCACGTCACCCATGGATCTAAAGCAGGCAATTCTGGCTTCCGAGGGACGTACCATCATGGCGGAAAACGTACCCTCTTCCCAATTTCTCGGCGGCGTTACTAATGCAGAAATCGAACGTGCCGCAGGTGCCGACCTGCTTCTGTTTAACGCGCTCGATGTGTTCGATCCAGTTATTGCCGGTATTCCAGATGATCTCAATGAAAACCCGGTCACTTGGGTGAAGCGAGCATGTGGAAGGCCTATTGGCGTCAATCTGGAGCCAGTTGATAACGAGGCAGAGATGTCTGAATCCCGTACGGAAATCCCCATGGGTCGTCGCGTCTCTCCCAAGACCTTAGAAAAGGCTAACGAACTCGGATTTGATTTTATCTGCCTGACGGGCAACCCTGGAACTGGCGTCTCCAACGATGCAATCGCCCATTCGATTAAACTCTCCAAAGAACATTTCAATGGCCTGGTCATAGCCGGAAAAATGCATGGAGCGGGCGTTGCGGAACCTGTCATGACACTCGAAATAGCGCGCAAGTTTGTTGATCTCGGCGTCGATATCCTTCTCGTGCCAGCCCCCTACACTGTCCCTTGTTTCCAAGAAGCAGACCTGCGCGCCATCGTAGACTTTGTACGATCCCACAACGCAGGCAAGTCAATTGAAGAAAAGGTTCTCGTCATGGCGGCGAACGGGACCAGTCAAGACTCCTGCGACAGCGAGACCATTAAGAAAATAGGCCTTGCAGCAAAAGCCGCTGGCGCTGACCTCCAACATATCGGGGACTCCATGAACGGTATTTGTCTGCCCCAGAATATCTTCACGCTTGGACAAGCCCTTCGTGGTTACAGGCATCAGATCGTCATGCTGAGCCGCTCTGTGATACGTTAAGGTTGTTGCACTCAAGCTATATCCCGACCACGGCAATCATCAGATACCACCAACATGCAAACTGAGGCTCCAATGCTCGATACACACGAAAAACGGCCACTCTATTTACAGCTCACCGACGCGCTGCTCAAGCAGATCGTCGATGTATATCAAGCAGACGATAAACTTCCAACAGAAATGGAACTTTGCGACGAATACGCCGTAAGCAGAACAACCGTCCGACTTGCCATGAGTGAGCTGGAGCGTCGTGGAAGTATCTATCGAATCCAAGGTAAGGGATCGTTTGTTGCACCGAAACGCGTCAGTGAGCTCAATTCACTTTTAGACTTTGACTTTGCAAGCCATTGCGATGGTGTTGATCCGGATACCATCACCAAACATTTCGGCGGCCGCACATCAGGTCGTCCAATTTCCGTAATGATGCTCCAACAATTTGGATGTCAAAGTCGCGATGAGATTCAGCGTCTTGAATTGACCTACGAACTTGAAGGCAGCTTCATAGGCGCTGATACGTTCTTCATTTCAAAGTCGCGCGTTCCGAATAATCAGTTAGATTTTCAGGCATTTAGCAAAATCATGGACGAGTTGTCCATGTCTATCCAATCTGCTCGAGAAAGCTATAGAGCACGTCAGCTTAGCGATTCCGAAGCCAGCAATTATGGTGTTGCAAAACTTCCGGTCATCGAACTAACTCGATATGCTTACGACTCCGGAGGCAAATTAATTGCAATTACTTGCCGCACCGTCTTAACTGGGCAAATCCCTTATCAAAACTACGTATTCAAATCCTGATCCCCTATTTTGCTTCATGTCTTGTGCTCCCTACGGCATAAAGCGCGGCAAGGAGCAGCGAGTTTGTTTTAACAATTGATATTTTTATTAGAAAGGTGTCTTATTATGTTTCACCGCACGCACGATGAGCTGAAACAGCTTGGGGCAGCTACCACTACTTCTGAAATTATGCAACAGCCCGAACTCTGGCGCGATACATTTTTGATCTATAGAAACCAACTTGACGATATTGAAACGTTTTTATCTGATGCTAGATCTATGGCAGACGGACGTCTTGTCGTCATTTTCACCGGAGCGGGGACCTCGGACTATGTCGGAGACACATGCGCGCCTTACCTTAGGCATGCAGGAGACACATCACGCTATGAGTTCAAATCCATTGCTACTACCGATATCGTATCCGCTCCGCTCGACTTCGTTAATCCTGATGAACCAACTCTTCTCGTTTCTTTTGCACGCTCTGGCAACAGCCCAGAGTCTCTTGCCGCAATTGAAGTCGTCCGAAAGTGCGTGAAGCAGGCAAAGTTTCTCAACATCACCTGTGCACCCAATGGAAAGCTCGCCGTCAAATCTGCAGCTGATCCGGATTCCCATACGGTATTAATCCCTCGAGCAAACGATGGCGGATTCGCCATGACGGGATCATATACCTGCATGGAGCTCTTAGCCACGCTTATTTTTGACGATGCATCGATCAACCAGAAGGAAAGTTGGGTCAGCATTGCCGCCGAGATGGGCGAACAAGTTATTTTACGCGAACACGAGATTGCTGCATTTTTAGATGATGATTTTAATCGCGTGACGTATCTTGGATCTGGCTCTTTTGGAGGACTCGCTCAAGAAGCTCAGCTTAAAATTCTTGAGCTGGCACATGGTCTTATTGCCACCTCATACGACACTTCCATGGGTTATCGTCATGGACCAAAATCATTCGTGGACAGTAAAACCCTTGTGTTTGTATTCGTTAGCGAAAACGAATACACTCGCCAGTACGATCTAGATATTCTTAATGAAATTGACCATGACAATATCGCACAGAAGGTAATTGCAATTCAGCAAAAGTCCGACAATCCCTACAGCGGCATTTCTTTTACTTTTGACAGCGCAGAGCGCCTGCCCGAATCTTATCTTGCATTACCTTTTGTGATGGTTGCCCAAACTGTTGCACTTTTAAATTCAATTCGCGTTGGAAACACGCCGGACACGCCAAGTCCAAATGGGACAGTCAATCGTGTTGTGAAGGGCGTCACAATCCATCCATTCAATGCCTAGGACGGCTTTATCGACGACGCCCCTCGTATCGATTACATGCGCCAGCATCTCGCGTGGATCCTCAAGGC
This sequence comes from Collinsella aerofaciens, assembly GCF_009876115.1. Lineage (GTDB taxonomy): Bacteria > Actinomycetota > Coriobacteriia > Coriobacteriales > Coriobacteriaceae > Collinsella > Collinsella aerofaciens_N. The sequence goes on from NZ_WWSY01000008.1 coordinate 53,236, forward strand.
AATCGACGGCGGCGTGAACGTCGACGGTTACTTTGTGTGGTCGCTGCAGGACCAGTTCTCCTGGACCAACGGCTATAACAAGCGCTACGGCCTGTTCTACATCGACTTTGAGACCCAGAAGCGCTATCCCAAGGCGAGCGCGTACTGGTACAAGAACGTCGCGGAGACCGGCCTGCTCATGGCCTAGTTTCCGCCGCATACTCCCTGTCGGCCGCATACGAATCCCAAACCGGTTCGTATGCGGCCTTTTTGTTTTGGCTCGGCCCGAGCAGACCGTTTGTCTGGATCTGTAACATCTAGCAGGGGTTTTCGGTCCCAGCTGTTACAGATCGAGACAAACAGGACGTCCGGTCAGAAAAACTCAATCTGTAACACCTAAGCTAGCAAATGACCTGCGTGTGCTCCTCGATGGCGGCGCGGTCTGCATCGGTAATACCCGGCTCGCACACCACGGCGTCCAAATTGTCCAGGCGGCAGAAGGTGTAGAAGTCGCGCTTGCCGATTTTGCTGGAGTCGGCGATCAGATAGCGCGAGTCGGCCTTGCTAAAGGCGAGCTGCTGGATACGGCCCTCGTCCATGTTGGACGTAGACACGTCGCCATCCAGAATGCCGTTGGCGCCGATAAACGCTGCATCGATGCCCAGCGCACGCAGGGTATCCTCGGCCGTTGGTCCCACAAAAGCGGCGGTACGGCGACGGTACATACCGCCCACGAGGCACAGGTCGCAGTCTTCGCGCGCCTCGAGCAGGTTAAACACCGAAAGCGAATTGGTCACGATACGCAGGCGAAACGCCGGCAGCATCGACGCCATCTGTTCAACCGTGGTGCCCGTACCCAAAAAGATAGTCGAGCCCTCCTCGATGAGCTCCACAGCACGGCGCGCAATCTGCAGCTTTTCCTCGGCATGCTTAGTGCGCTTTTCGCTGTGCGAATACTCATGGCGCAACATAGCGTGCGGACGCCCCTGTGCACTGCGGGCTCCGCCGTGCACGCGCTCGATCTCGCCCAGACTCGCAAGTTCTTCGAGGTCGCGGCGAATCGTCATGTCCGAAACGCCCAGCGCATCCGAAATCTCCTTGACCGAGACCGTGCCCTGCTCTTCGAGCAGCTGACGAACCTTATCCTGTCGCTCTGCCTTAATCACGATGAATCCTCGCCGTTCTTTGCGCGCATATCATTCAAACAGTAACGAACAAATTGTATCAGAATCGCGCGCGCCAAAAATGAGCGCCCACACAGCCCAAATCATCACTTTTTTGAGAAAAATACCCCCTGCTTTAGTGGGGTGTAGTGATAATCTTGCCTGTTCGCGCTACAGTTTGTCCGAAATACCTCGATGTTAGGAACCAAATGATCACTTCCGAGCTTTTCGGCACCGCGCCGTGCGGTACCCCCGTTCATCGTTACACCCTCAACGGGCCCGAGATCTGCGTTCGCATTATGGACTATGGCGCCACCGTGCTGGGTATCGATGTGCCCGACATTCCCGGCAACGTGCGCGATGTGGTGTTGGGCTTCGATAAGCTCGAGGATTACTTTGACAACCCCGCCTGCTTTGGCGCGACCATCGGCCCCGTGGCAAACCGCACCGCGGATGCCACGATCACCATCGCCGGCACAGACTGGCATATGCCCGCCAACGAGGGCGCCAACAACCTGCACAGCGATCTTGAGCATGGTCTGCACAAGCGCGTGTGGGACGCTGAGCTCGACGAGACTCACAACGCCGTGCGCATGACCACCTCGCTTGAGGATGGCGAGCTGGGCCTGCCCGGCAACCGCACCTTTACGGCCGTGTTTACCGTGACGCGCACCGGACGTTTCCGTATCGAGTATGGCTGCGAGAGCGACCGCGCCACCTATGTGTCCATGAGCAACCACACGTACTTTAACCTTGCCGGTCATAACGCCGGCATGGACTGCGAACACTTCTTTGTTGCTAACGCTGCCCACTACCTGCCCATTAACGAGCAGAACATCCCCACCGGCGAGATTGCTCCGGTCGAGGGCACGCCGTTTGACTTCCGCGAGCTGCGCCCCGTCGCCCCCGGCATGGAAGCCGACGACCCGCAGATTAAGCAGGCCCGTGGCTACGATCACTGTCTGTGCATCGATGGCTATCAGTACGGCCGCAACCTACGCCGTGCCCTGCATGTTGAGGAAATGTGGACCGGCCGCGAGATGGACTACTACACCACCGCCCCGGGCGTGCAGCTCTATACCGGCAACTGGCTGGGTGACGAGCACGCCAAGGACGATGCCAACTATGGCTGGGGCGCCGGCTTTGCCCTCGAGGCAGAGATGTACCCCGACACGCCGCACCAGCCGCTGTTCCCGCAGGGCATTGTGGGCCCCGGTCACCCCTACAGCAATGTGATCGAATACCACTTTATGAGGCACTAAGCCCATAACGCAACATATCGCACAGCAGCGCCCGCCGGCACCACCGCCGACGGGCGTTTTGCTACCTAGTCATTGGGGACGTTCTTAAATGACTAGTTGGATGGGGTCGGGATTGGAGCTGGGGAGGTAGCGGATTTCTAGTTCTATGCCGAGTGCTTGCAGCTCTTTGAGGACAGCGACGTCTGCATCATCTATGGCGACTGCGGGCGTTGCTGGACGCTTGCCCTCCCCTGCCTGCATGTGACCGATGCTGATCTTGGTGATCGGCACACCACCCTTAACCAGCGCGAGCGCATCGGCGGGTGAGGCCACCATGATCAGAATCAGTTGGCGCGGCGTTGCGGTATGAATGATGTCGATGGTCCTTTGCACCGAGAAAAACCGTGTCCAAACGCCTTCTGGCGCCGCGACCCTCATGGGTGCCCATTGGCGCGAATCCGCTGCGATTTCATCGTTGACGATTAAGACAAGGTTGGAACCCACGGCTTCGTTCCACAGCTCAACGTCTTGCCCGTAAATGAAACGGTCATCGATACGCGTGAGAAGGATCTTGGGTTGAGCCATCGCCGCCTCGTTTCGCTCGACATCCATACGATCTGGACGCCAGCAGCCAACTCAGCAGCAGGTCAAACGCCAAATGGGTGCCACAGACATCACGCTTCTAATATTAGTGCATTTAAAGTGAGAAAAGCCGTCAGAACACTTGCGCGGATTAGCGATGTCCCGTATCATAGACAGCCGTTGACGCCTCAGTTGCGTCACCACATGGCCGCCAGCGTAGCTCAGTTGGTAGAGCACCGCTCTCGTAAAGCGGGGGTCACCGGTTCGAGCCCGGTCGCTGGCTCCATTGCACAAGATAGCCGCCTTCGGGCGGCTTTTTTGTTTTCGATTTTGAGTGCGCGTCCGCCAATCCGATCGCTACACCGCAAGGCACCCCCCTACTCAACAATAAAGCCCCGCCAACCGCGGCCTCCCAAGCGGAAACCACAATCAACGGGGCTCAAGCGCGACCCCTCGCAAGGATTACGACAGCTTTTATACTATGAGCAGGGATTAAAGAGTGCTCAAATCAATTGTCTGCGGATTGGTCAGGCCGTAGAAAGCATTTTCATCACCAGAGGATGTGGTTTGGCCGCCAGCTTCACATTCAACCGGCGTCGTTTCGTCAATCAGCTCGTAAGCAAGCCAACCCTCAAGCACGGCACCTGGTTGTATTTGGCGCGATTCAGGAAGATCAAGGCCTTCCACAAGCACGCCCGAATTAAGCCCCTTTCCATCTTGGAATGCTAGAATTTCATTGCCTGCAAAATGTGCATCTTGCAGATCATCCGACACATTTTTAGCAGTTACATTCAAAATCAAAAGCGACTTACTGTGATCAAGCTGCTCTACTCCGCGCTGCGCCCCCGTGATGGTGTACTCAATACCCGATGCTGGGATATCGCCGTTCCCGCCGCTGCCATCTTTCTCTTTTCCGGCAGCGTCTGCCTGAGCAGCAGCATAGCCTGCAGCGTAACCATCATCATAGCTCCCCTTCCCGGAGCAAGCGGTGAGGCAAGCAGAGCCAGCTGCGAGCCCCAACGCCAAGAAAGCGCGCCTAGGAATTAAAGCGGTTGTGCTGAGTCCCATAAAGAGCTCCCATCAATTAGCCATTTCTCGTATCCACAGCTATTTTAATTATTCTTCAATCCATTTAGCATCGATTGTGTCTCAATAACTGCGTCGTTCAGCCTAATTTGGTCACTCCGAAGAATACAGCTCAAACAACAAAAGCCCCGCCGACCGCAATCCCCAAAGGAACCGCAATCAGCGGGGCCCAAGAGCGCTCCTCCAAGGGATAACGCTCACAACACGAACAGCTCAGCCGAGCAGCGCGCTACTCCTCCCAGTAAGCATCTGCAAGCAGCTTAAAGCAGATCTTCTTGACCGGCTGCGCGCCATCGCCCTGGAACTCGAGCGTAGGCATGTGAGGCTCGCCGGCAACAAACAGCGCAAACTTGTCGTCAGCAAGATCGCCGGCGATCGAGGCGTCGGAATCGACCAGATCGTAGTCGTCCTTCTCGTCGAACTCCTGGACCAGCGTCAGGCTGCCCGTGGCAACCTTAAAGGCCTCGCGACCCTCGACGTCAATCTGCAAGTCGTGATAGCGCTGATGCGTCTCGTAGTGGGCCTCAGCCTCGGGACGCGTCGTAGGAGCCATGACGTTCGCAAAGACCTTGTCGCCCAGAATCGGATGGCTGCCGACCTCGAGCTTCGCCGGATCGTTCTCCTCGAGCCAATCGATCAGCACGTCGAGGCCCTTGAGCATTCCACGGTACTCCTCGATATCGCCCAATGCACCGTAAATCATCTAAATCCCCTCTCGGATCGTTTCTTTGGCGGCTACTCGGCAAACGCATTACCGACGCTGTTGCCACCCACATGCGTCTCGACCAGGGTAAGGTCGGGATTGAACACGACAGTGTCGGCGTCGCGCCCCGGCATAATGCTACTGCACTTGTCGTCGACATGAGCTAGCAACCGATGCCGGGGCCGCAGCACAAGCTCCTACAGCTCGGTCACGACAACGCCGTTGTAAACCTCATCCCAACGATCCATAACCAAGTGGCCAGTCATGGGATCCATGGCATTGAGCTTGCCGCAGGTGTTGGCGGTACGCAGCACCGTCTCGTCATCGGCTCCGGCAGCAATCGCATGTGCGAAGCCGGCAATGGTCGAATCGCCAGAGCCCGTAGCGTTAACGGCGGGGATATCGGGGGTCTTGGCGCGGAACGCACGGCCATTGTGGAAGCCCACGGAGCCGGCGGCGCCCATGGACACGACGACCCAGGGGATATCGGAGAAGCGGGCGTCAGAGGCGAGCGCGGAACGGAGCTCGTCCACATCGTCGGTGGTAAAGCTCGTGCCCAGAAGGCCGTTAATTTCGGTCAGGTTAGGCTTAACCAGCTCAGGCTTGACCTCGGACTTGAGCGCAGCCTCGAGCGAGGCGCCCGAGGTATCGAGCAGCACCTTGGCGCCGGCGTTCTCTGCAATGCCCGTGATCTTGGCGTAGTAGTCCGCCTCGACGCCGCGGGGCAGCGAACCCGAGATGGTAGCGACATCGGCCTTGCTCGCAAGCTCGGCGAACTTGGCGGTAAAGGCATCGAGCTCCTCGGGGGCAATCGTCGGGCCGCTCTCGAGCAGCTCGGTCTGGTTGCCGGCATGAAGGATATTGAGGCAGATGCGGGTCTCGCCCTTGATGGGCACAAAATCATTCTTAATGCCGTTGGCATCCATGAGCTCGGCCATATAGGCGCCCATATGACCACCAAGCAGGCCGGTTGCCACGACATCGTCGCCCAGCTGGCCCAGGACGCGGGCCACGTTGAGGCCCTTACCGCCGGCGGTCTTTTCGGGCGTCACGCGGTTGACGTCGTCGATAATGAGCTCATCGAGCTGATAGCGCGTATCGACGGACGGGTTCATCGTAACGGTGAGGATCATTTCTAGCTCCTTATCTCGCAGGCTCCTTATGCCTTGCAAAACGAATTGGCTACATGCGACTACAGAATCTCGATTGTGAACGAGCGCACGATGGTTTCTTTGGGCTTGGCGATAAGGCAGCCGCGCTTGTGCTCAAGCACGTCATCCTCATCGGAACAGGTCGAGAGGCCGCCCCAGGGTTCAACTGCCACAAAATCACCCTCGGGCTTGCTCCACACAATGAGGTACGGGAAGCCCTCAAAGCTCAGGCGAACGCCCTTGTCCTCGCCCTTTTTGGAAAGCGTGACCTGGCGGCTCTCGAGCACGTCAAAGATGGTCTCCGCAAAATCGAAGAGCTCATGCGACAAAGGCAGCGTCTTTCCCACCATGGGGTTCTTGGAGCGCCTGTCCACATCAATCAATCCGGTCGAGGGAACGGCGGTGCAGAGCTCCGCAGCCTCGTCTTTCTCAAAACGCAACTCGTAGTCCGTATAGGACTCGCCCTCGTCGAGCGGACACCTAAAGCCGGGGTGTCCACCGATAAAGAAAGGCATGTCCTCGGTGCCCTCGTTGGTAACCTCATAGGAGACACGCACGGCGGCGTCCTCGAGCGTATAGCGGGCGACAAGTTTAAACGGATACGGATAATCGCTCAGCAGCGCGGCATTATCCTCGGATGCCAGGCACATAGCCAGCTCGTTTGCGCTTTGGCTCAACAGCTTCCACTCCTGCTTGCGCGCAAAGCCGTGGCGGGCGAGCTTCACATGATGTCCGGCAAACGTCATGGCGCTGTTATCGCGCAAACCTCCGCAAATCGGGAAGCAAATCGGTGCCTGGCCGGACCACACGGCGGGATCGCCCTGCCACAAGCACTCGCGACCTCCAGCCTCAATCGAGGTAAACGAGCCGCCGGCCGTGGAGACCTTGATAGAAATCGAATCGTTGGAGAGAGCGTATTCCATTGTCCATCCTTTCGAACAACTGCTTTTTGCTCGCAAGAACCCGTCTCGGCCCTGACCAAAGGACAAACCCGCACGTTCATCGATGCGTTCGGTTTCCCAGGCATGCAACGGGGTACCATACAGACATTGATGCAATTACAGCTGAAAGGCCTTCTTATGCGAACCATCATCCTTTATGCCTCACGCCACCACGGCAATACGAAAAAGCTCGTGGACGCCATCGTTGAGGCACACCCCGAAATCGATACCCTCGACGTGAAGTCACTCGGTAAAAACGAGTACCCCGACCTGCACGAATACCATCTGATCGGCGTCGCCACGGGCATTTATTACTCCGAGATCGACAAAGATATGGCGCGCGTGCTCACGAACGTGCTGCAGCCGCAGGACAAGGTGTTTGGCCTTATGACCTACGGTGGCAAAAACAAGTGGTACGGCAAGGATATCGATGGCATCTGCCGCATGAGGCAGGCCATCTTTATGGGTGTCTACGGCTGCCCCGGATTTGACACATGGGGTCCGTTCAAGATTACCGGCGGCGTCCAGAAGGGACACCCGACCGCTGAGGAAATTAAGGGCGCCGTCGACTTCTTCGACAAAATCGAAGATGAGTACGGCGATATCATCGTCGAAGAGTATGCCAAGCGCGAGAAGCGTCTAGCATACGAAAAGGAGCATCCCGCGGGGGGTCTTGTGGCCGGCGTCAAGCGCACGGCAAAGAAGATCGCTAACAAGCTGTAACTGTTAAGGTGCTTTTGAGCATTTAACCCATACGGCGGGTCCGAGCAGACTCGGGCCCGCCGTCTTTTTCTATCGTTACTCGGTAAAGGCGTTGCCGACGCTCTGACCGCCAACATACGTCTCGACGAGGGTGAGCTCATGGTCGAACACGACAAAGTCGGCGTCGCGACCCGGCATGATGCTGCCACACTTATCCTCGATGTGCGCGGAGCGCGCCGGCACCTCAGTTGCCATGCGAATGGCGATATCGGCGCTGGCGATGCCCCAGTCGACGATGTTCTTGACGCCCTGGGCAAGCGTGAGCACCGAGCCAGCAATGCTCTTGCCGTCGGCGAGCCAGCACAGGTTGTCCTTCATGATGACGTCCATGCCACCACTGGTGTAGCTGCCCTCGGGCATGCCGCCGCAACCCAGGCAGTCGGTGATGAGCACCGTGTGCTGCCAGCCCTTTGCCTGCAGCAGCGCCTTGATGGCGGCAGGGTTTACGTGCTTGCCGTCACAGATGATCTCGGCGTAGGTCTCGGGCGTGGACATGGCAGCGCCCACGACACCGGGCTCACGGTGATGCAGCCCGCGCTGGCCGTTATAGGTATGCGTAAAGCAGCTGGCACCGGCGTTGATGGCGGCGATGCACTCATCGTAGGTGGCGTCGGAGTGACCGATACTGGTCACCACACCCTTGGCGTTCAGAGCAGCCGCATAAGCAGCGGCACCGTCGCGCTCGGCCGCCATGGCGCTCTTAACGATGCGACCGCCCGCGGCCTCCTGCCACTGGTCGAAGACCTCCTCGGAGGGATCGATAAGATAAGCGGGGTTCTGCGCGCCCACGTGCTTCATGGTAAAGAAGGGGCCCTCCAGGTAGATGCCCTGAATGCGAGCACCGCAGAAGTCGGGGCCGCGGCCCTCGTCAGCCTGGGCGATGGCGGCGCAGGCATCCTTGATCTGCTCGACGCCATCGGTGAACGTCGTGGGCAGCCAGCTGGTGGTACCGCGACGAGCGAGCTCAGTCGAGCTGATATCGATACCCTCGGGGTCGTTATCGGTAGTCGAGTGGTTATAAAAGCCATGGATGTGAGTATCGACCATACCCGGTGCGATCCACGATCCCGTGTAGTCCTTAATCTCGCAAGAGGGCTCGTCGGCCTGCCAGGCGCCAAAAACGCCATCCTCGACCATAAGATAGCCGCCCAGTTGCGGGCCTGCCGGCAAGAAGAACTTGTCAGCCTTAATTGCGTACGTGCTCATATGCACTCCTCGCTTCTAAAGCAGTTGACTGTGGTAATGCTTATACCCAGCTCACGTAAAACAAAAAGCGCCCGCCCGCCGTTATGAGCGGACGGGCGCCCTTACAGGGGGACGCGATTAAGCGGTGAAGGGGTGAATCGTCACGCCCTTAACCACGCGGTTGACCGTGCCGGTGGGGCTCGGCGTATCGGGCGTGTTGCCCACGCGCACGGAGTTGAGCAGACTGATAGCCTGGGCAAACATCACGAACGGCAGAGCAAGGTAGCCCTCGGGAAGTGCCTCGTAGCCCTTAAAGGTGAAGGACTCGCCCTCGTAGACGGTAGCGCCTTCCTGCTGAACGGCAACGGTGTGCTGAGCGATCTTGTCGCCACCGATCTCGTTGAGGATGTCGATGTCGTACTGACGGGTGTAGGCGTCGTTGTTGACGAACACGAAGACGAGCGTCTTATCGTCGACGAAGGACTTAGGTCCGTGACGATAGCCCATGGAGGTGTCGTAGGAAGTAGCGACCAGACCGTGAGCGAGCTCGAGGATCTTGAGCTGGCTCTCCTGAGCAAGGCCACCGAAGGAGCCAGAACCCAAGTAGGTCACGCGGTTGAAATCGCCAGCCAGGTAATCGGCGATCTCAGGCTCACGGGAGATGACCTCCTCGCCCATCTTGGCAATCGTCTCGACCCACTCGGCCTTCTGCTCGTCAGAGGCAGTGTCGAAAATAAGGGTGGAGAGCAGGGTCATGCAGGAATAAGAACCGGTCATGGCGAAGCCCTTGTCGTTGGCGCGCGGAATGAGCAGCGTCAGCGCATTGGGATCATCGGCAGACTCGACGGCAAGCTTGCCCTCGGGAGCGCAGGTGATGTTAAGGAACTTGACGTTGTGGACGAGCTCCTTGGCAACGGCAACGGCGGCAAGGCTCTCGGGGCTGTTGCCAGAGCGGGCAAAGGAAACCACGAGCGTGGGATCCTCGGCGCGCAGGAAGTCGCGCGGGGCGCTCACGATGTCGGTCGTGGCGATGGGCTTAAAGTCGTAGAGATCAGTGTTGCCAGCGTGACGCAGGTACGGGGCGCAGGTATCGCCAACGTAGTCGGACGTACCGGCACCGGTGAAGACAACGGACAGACGACCCTCGCCCATAGCGCGAGCCTCGGCCAGGAAGGCCTCGATGGCCTCCTTGTTCTCGCGATAGATGTTGAGCGTATCGCGCCAAAGCTCGGGCTGCTGAGCAATCTCGGCCGTGGTGATCTGGGCGCCGAGCTCGGTGAGCTCCTCGACACTCTTCTCGAACATTTCTAATACCTCTCTCTAGAAGTAATCCTCTGACGTGCAATTATACACTTCGGTTGGTTATCTGGTAGTAACCAGTTAAATGCAAAGAATCACCATATGAAAACGATGCGAGCACTAGTTGCTGCGCTGGTGGTAAACCTTGTATTTAAACTGATCGGCACGAGCAACCGAGAGTGTGTACTCCACTACCTCGTTTGACTCGTTATACGTAGTCCTGACCAAATCGAGCACAGGCGAGCCCTCGACAATTCCCAAAAGGTGGGCATCGGTGGGACGGGCTATGCTCGCATAGAACTCCTCTTCGGCCACGCGAATCTTTTGCTGAAAGTCCTGCTCAATCACATCGTAAAGCGGCTTACGCTCTAGCAGTGGTCGCTTTAGGGATAGAAATTGACGAACCGGTAGATAGCTGCGTTCGACCATCATGGGCATGTTGTCGGCAGAACGAAGACGCTTGAGCTTAAAAATGCGATCACCGATACGCAATCCCATATGCTCAGCCAGATTCTTATCGGCCTCCATCTCGCAAAAATCGAGAATCGTGGTCTCGGGTTCTCGACCCATCGCGCGCATCTGCTCGGTAAAGCTGTAGGACTGCATAAGATTGGTTGCCTTTGCCGAACGGTCGGTCACAAAGGTACCGCGACCGTGCTGCCGAACCACCAGTCCTAAACGCTCCAGTTCCTGCAGAGCCAGGCGTACCGTAGTGCGCGAGAGACCATAGCGCTCCGAAAGTTCGCGCTCGGAAGGAATCATGTCACCGGCGCGATATTCATGGTCAATCTTTTCGGTCAGAATATCGACCAGCTGATCGTACAGCGGTTGCTTACGCGCTCCGATCGCCATCCTATCCTCCCTTTTGCTCGAATTCGGCTAACTACCTAGGGTGTTATGCATTATCTGTCTGCCACACCCGAATCATTAAGAAACAAAAGCCGCGCGCTCTTTCGAGCACGCGGCTTTTAACATACACATGGCTTAAGGGGTCGGGGTGTGAGCCGCGTAGGGACACACCCCTCAAGCTAGAGCCTTACCAGATGCTCGGCCAGAGACCAAGCGGGCCAGCGCCCAGGATGCCAAGGACGAAGAGCAGGAGAATGCCCTTGGTCGGGGTCCAGCTGTGCTTAGCGAACATGTAGTAAAGCAGCAGCGTAAGCATAAGCGGGACGAGCTTCGGGACGATGGTGTTGAGGGTGTCGGCAACAGAGAAGTTGACCGGATCCTCGGTAACGGTGCCGTAGGTCACGGACTCCATGCCGTTGCCCAGATCGGTGACGCCGCACTCGACAGCGTTGCCGTCGGCATCGGAAGCGGTAAGGGCGTTGCCGTCCTTATCGGTCATGGCGATGGTACCGGCCTCAGCGGTCTCGGTATCGATGCCCTCCATACCGGTGAAGTTCTCGGCCTCCTTCTCGGAGACGATCACGGTAGTAGCGGAGAGACCACGGGTGGTGCCGTTGGGGATCTGGAGGTTAATCTGGGTGCCACCCATGGTGACGACCAGGCAACCGACGACGAAGACGCCCATGATGGAAGCGGCACGCGTGAAGGCCTGCATGTTGGCGGTCAGAGCGTCAATAGCGCTGGTGCCAAGCTTGTAGGACCAGTTCATGAGCCAGAAGCGCAGAGCGAACTGGACAGCGTTGAAGATCACCAGGAAGATGATCGGCGCAGCAGCGTTACCGTTGATGGCCATGTTGGAGGTGATGCCGGCCGTGATAGGCACGAGCGTCAGCCAGAACAGGGCGTCACCGATACCACCGAGCGGGCCCATTGCGGCGACGCGGACGGCGCGGATCGTGGGGATGTCAACCTTGTTCTGCTCGAGCGAAAGCACGATGCCCATAACAAAGGTGACGAGGAACGGGTGGGTGTTGAAGAACTCCAGGTTGTGGCTCATGGAAGCCGCGAGGTCGTTCTTGTTGGTGTGGATCTTCTCCAGACCGGGGATGATGGAGTAGAGCCAGCCAGCGGCCTGCATACGCTCGTAGTTGAACGAGGCCTGCAGGAAGCAGGAGCGCCAAGCCATCTTGTTGAGGGTCTTCTGATCGAGCTGCGGAGCAGGAGTAAGATCCTCGTAGTGCTCCGGGATCACATACTCATTAGATGCCATCTTCGAAGTCACCTCCGTCAGAAACAGCTGCACCCTTCAGCTCGGTCTGCTGCTGGAAGTCCCAGAAAGCGATGCCGAAGCCGATGAGAGCGAGGATGAGCAGAGCAGGGGTTGCCAGAGAATCGTTGGCAACGGTGATGAGCGCGAGGCCAAAGCCCATGAGGAAGAAGCCCCACATATCGCGGTTCATCATAACCTTGAGCAGGACGGCGAAGCCGACGAAGCGCATCATGCCGCCTGCAGCGGACAGACCGGTCTGCAGCCAAGTCGGGATGGCGGAAGCGATGGTCTGACCAATGGTAGCGCCAGCGATGAAGAACAGGGTGACGACGACAGCGAAGATCAGGCCGAGCAGAGCCATGGCGAAGTAGTTCAGGCGCTCGATGCCCTTGGTGTCCGCGTTATGAGCCATGTTATCGGCCGTGGACATAAGCGGGGACATAAGCGTGAAGACCAGGGTAACGCCGAGCTGACCAAGCAGAGCGAACGGAATGGCAAGGCCGACTGCCGCGTTGGGCTCGAGACCCGTAGCGATAGCGAGAATGGCTGCCATGATGCCGCCAATGACGGCGTTAGGCGGCTGAGCGCCTCCGATCGGCATGTTGCCGATCGTCATGAGCTGATAAGTACCACCCACGAGAAGACCGGTGTTGAGGTCGCCAAGGATAAGACCGATGACGGCGCCGGTGACGATGGGCTGATAGAGAGACTCGAGGAAGTCAAACTGGTCGATTGCCGCGATGAACGTGACGACGAAGACCAGAGCGATCTGGATGATCGAGTATTCCATCTTGCTCCTCCTTTCAAAATGAATGTACGCACTTTGGATATCACGTACAGAACGTCAGGGTTTCACTCCTGACAACGTGGATCACGAGGATTACGAGAAGAGCTTGCTCGTGTCCTCAACAGGCGTGCTCGGAACGCGCCTGATCTCCAACTCCACCCCCAATTCCTGCAGCTCTTTAAACGCAGCGACATCCTCGTCGTTAACTGCGACGGAGGTGGCGACTTGGCGCTTTCCTTCCGACATGTGCATGTTGCCGATGTTTACCTTCTTTATAGGCACACCGCCCTTGACGAGCGTAAGCACGTCTTCCGGTGTTTCGGCCACGATGAAGATCTTCTGGCGCGGGCTCGCCTTGCCAATGACGTCGATGGTCTTCTGCAGAGAGAAGAAACGCGTAGCGACGCCGGCGGGAGCGGCCATCTTCATGAGGTTCTGGCGCATGGTGTTGGTCGCCACGTCGTCGTTGGCGACGAGGATGAGGTTGGAGCCCAGAGTGGAGTTCCACTGGGTAGCAACCTGACCATGAACCAGTCGGTTATCGATGCGGGTAAGAAGAATGTTGGGTTCTGCCATGTTGATCAGCTTCCTTTCGTTATTTGCTGACGACAGTTACTTGATCTCCTGAATCGCGTAACGCGAAACATCTACGACGGCTCCGGATCGGACTTTGATCTGGACCTTCTCGCCTTCGATGCCTTTGACGGTTCCGTAGATACCGCCGGCGAAAAGAACCTCTTGACCCGGCTTGAGCTCGGTGTGCAGCTCCTTGAAGTACTTCTGCTTCTTCTTCATGTTGATTTGCGACCAGATGGTGTAAATCAAGCCCATGATGACAAGCAGGCCTAAAAGGGCGACCGAGGAGCTCAGGACGTTGGCTCCGAAATCGGCCATTAGATGCCGTCCTCGTCGCCGAAGATATCCTCTTCCTCGGAGCCGGCAACGGATGCGACCGTCTGGGCGGTGACGCCCGTCTGGCCAACGGTCACGGCCTGCTCGCCAAGCTCGGCGAGCGTGGCATTGCCGCGGAGGAACAGAAGCTCAATAACCATGGGAAGGTTGGTGCCAGTCAGAACCTCGACGTTGTCGACATCCTGGGCAATCATCATCGACTGGTTGAACGGGGTGCCGCCAAGCAGGTCGGTAAAGACGAGCACGCCATCGCACTCCTCGCGCATGGCGGTAATAGCGGCGCGGAGATCCTCACCGTAGGAAGCAGCCTGGTCGCCCTCAAAAGGAACGACGGTAAAAGCGGGCTGGTCGCCGGCAACCATAGCGATAGCGCTAGCTAGGCCGGGTGCGAACTGTCCATGACCGGTAAGAATAAAGCCAACCATTCAAATTTCCCTTCCGAAGGTGTGTACAATCTGAGTCCGATGATTTTCGGAAGCCAGCGGGCGCTCGCCCTTAAAGCTTCTTAGAAAGCGTTCTTTGAAGACCAGTGGTTTCTAAACTGGTAGTAACCACGTGACGTGTTGTTGTCACTATATCACCCCAGAAGAGGCCGCTTCCGTTGATTCATACGGTAAAACGTTTTTGCACCGTTCACGGTGATAAATCGACCGTTTACCGCTCGTTAACACTTCTACCTGCGGTTTTGAAACCGTTTCGAAATGCTTTGGCAAAAGATCGGAACTTTTTTGTGTCTAAACAACGCAGGGCGGCTAAAAATAGCGTGAAGAAAAATTGCAGGTCATTGTGAAGATATGTGAATTGGTCTTTTTGACTTAATACCAGTTAGAACCAGTTTTGAGATTATCGGTGAACGGTAGTTTTCGACCGTTCACCGGTTACTTGCAATCGTTTGCAGTCGTTTTCCCAGATGAATTAGGGAAACACAATGGAGCGCTTGCGCGATCACGGGAAGTTTTGACATTTGTCCTCATCCCCCGCGCGCCGAACTCCGACACCCAAAACGAGCTAATAGTTCATGCTAATCGTTTTCAATCATTACTTAGTCAGCATCCGTAATTATTTATCGTTTGTCATTAATTATGATATAAGATACAAGTATCATCCAAAACGCCGATTGGAGGGGTTATGGTCCATCGAAACGCGTCTTTATCGAATGAAACCATCAGCCGCGAACAGACGGTAGCCAAACTGAGGAAGCTCGCTCGCATCTGCAAATGGGCCACGATCTGCATTACCACCGCGCTCGCTCTGGGGCTCCTCGCAGTCATTGCGATTGACCTTCTACTCATATTGCCTGGCCTCTCCCAAGGCTCGTGTCTCCAATCCGTAGAACTTCAAGCCGGCGAAGGGCCGTGCCTTGCTATCGTCGGTACCGATGCGCAGGCCCCACTTATGCTCGTCGCACACGATGGTCACACTGCCATAGGGAGCCTCTTGATGACATGCCTCGCGCTTACCATCGCGATAAGCGTGCGCAGGCTTTTCTTCAACATTGAAAAGGAAGGCAGGCCCTTTGACCTTGAATGTAACCAGACACTTCGTCGAGTAGGACATTTATTCCTTATCGGCGGCGTTGCCGTGAGGCTTCTTGGCGCCGTAATCACGGGAATGATACTCTCGGGATTTGGCGGCAGCTTTACCGATGCGTTCGTCGGCCAGTTATTCGAGCCCTCCATGCTCTTTGCAGGCCTGATTATTTGCCTGATTGCCAGCATCTTCCGCTACGGGTATATCCTGCAAAAACAAGATGACGAGTTGCTCTAGGGGGAATCCATGATTATTCTGCGGCTCGACCGCATGCTTGCCGAACGCAAGATCTCATCCAAAGAGCTTGCGGAACGCGTGGGCATCTCCCAGGTCAATATGTCGCGCATCAAGACGGGCAAGGTTTCTGCCGTGCGCTTTTCAACTCTTGACGCGATATGCCGGGCACTCGACTGCCAACCGGGCGATGTGCTGGAATATATGCCTGACGATGAAGCCGATAGCCTTTTTGGACTTAAAGATGAATAGCCATAATTAAGCCGCCAATCACGCCCTCAACGCAAAAAGTCCGCCAGAACGACTTCCGTACTGGCGGACTTTCTGCTGTCTATCGGCTAGATGCTCGATGAGCCGTGCGACTCTTTACGCAAACAGGCCGTAGATGCTGATGTTGGCCTTGGCGTAGAGGCCGTAGATGCTGATGTTGGCCTTGGCGTAGAGGCCGTTAGCGTACTCGGTCCACTTGGAGCTGGCGCTCGAAGCCTGCGAGGAATACTGCTGATAAGCAGTGTAGTAGGCGGTCATGGCCTGCTTATAGGTAGCGCTATCGGCCGTAAAGGCATCGTCGGCAAAGGCCTTAGCGTAGGTGCTGTCGGCGTCCTTCCAAGTGCCCTTCTCGCTATCCCACTCGTCGCCGGCAAGGTTGATGATGTAGTCGGCGTAATCCTTGCTCGCGGTGTCCTCATTGCCGTCAGAAGGCTCGGTCGGAGCGGTCGGCATGCTTGCGGAGCTATCGCCCACCTTCTTCTTGTAGAGCTTCTGCAGCGTCGCGGACTGGCGGACGATCTGCTTGGCCTGATCCTTGGACACGCCATACTGCGTGGCCATGGTCTTGTAGTCGGAGGTGCCGATGGAATCCTCGGCGTACTGCTTCATTTCCTTGGAAGAGACGGTAATGCCCTCGTCCTCGGCAGCGTCCAGCAGAATCTGGTTGCGCACGTAGGACAGGATAACGTCGGCAGAAGGAGCGGTGTAGTTGCCATCACTATCCTTGACGGTGTCGAGGCTGTACTGGCTCTCGATGGCCTCGCGCGCGGTGATATCGCTCTTCTTGCCGTTGTAGCTATAGCTTGCCACGGTCGAATCGAGCTGGTCCTCGGTCAGGGTCGCCGAGCCGACACCCTTGCCGCCAAAGCCGCCATTGCCAATAAAGAAGCCGACCACCGCAGCGATCACGACTGCAACCACAAAGGCGGCGATCATCGTCTTCTTGTGCTTGGATACGCGATCGTCTTCATCGGAACTCAGGATATCGTCGTCCTCATCCTGGGCCTCGGGCATCAGATTCTCGTCAGCGGCATCCGCGGCAATCTGAGCCTCCAGACGGGCGTCCTCCTCCTCGGCCGTCGTACCGGCAGCAATGTGCTCGGCAGACGTACCGGCGACCAGGTCGATCTTCTCGTCCTCGTCACCGTCGGGGCCTTCGCCGCGCTCGATGATCTGGATGCCGTCGATCTCGTCCTTCTCGTCCTTCTTTTGAATCAGACCCATATCGGTTACTCCTTGTTAGGAAACATAGTCCTCAATAGAATACGCCCGACAGAGCGCCGGGCGTATTGATTCTTAGGTTATACGCAAACACTTAAGTACTATTTAGGCGTTTGCAGCACGCATGCCTTAGGCCAGGTGCGCGATAACGGCATCGGCAAAGGCCTGCGTGCCCACGGCCCCCTCGACGGAGCCGGTCTGGGCACGACGCACGTCACCGGTAACCTGCTCGCCCTCGTCGAGCGTGGCAGATACGGCGGCGCGAATGCGATTGGCAGCGTCGTTCTCGCCCAGGTGATCGAGCATCATCGCAGCAGAAAGGATCTCGGCCGTGGGGTTGGCGATATCCTGGCCAGCGATATCGGGCGCGGAGCCGTGCGTTGCCTCGAAGATGGCGCAGTCGGCACCGATGTTGGAGCCGGGGGCCATCCCTAAGCCACCCACCAGGCCGGCGCACAGGTCGCTCACGATGTCGCCGTACAGGTTGGGCAGCACCAGGACATCGAAGTCGTTGGGGTTCTGGACCAGGCCCATGCAAGTGGCGTCGACAATCTTGTCGTTGAACTCGATATCGGGATAGTTGGCGGCCACCTCGCGCGCAACGCGCAGGAACAGGCCGTCGGTCGCCTTCATGATGTTGGCCTTATGCACGGCCGTCACCTTTTTGCGGCCGCAGCGGCGGGCATACTCAAAGGCATACTCCACAATGCGGCGGCTCTTGGCGATGGAGATGGGCTTGATCGAGATGGCGGAATCGGCGGGGAAGGCCTTCTGACCCGACCGCTCGACAAGCTGCGAGAGCTCCTCGACCTCGGCAGCGCCCTCATCGAACTCGATGCCGGCGTAGAGGTCCTCGGTGTTCTCGCGCACGATGACCAGGTCGACATCGCGGAAGCGCGAGCCGTCGCCCGGCTGCGACAGGCAGGGGCGCACACAGGCATACAGGTCGAAGTGCTTGCGAAGGGCAACGTTAACGCTGCGGAAACCCGTGCCGACCGGCGTGGTGATGGGACCCTTGATGGCAACCTTGGTCTCGGCGACCGCATCGAGCACGTGCTGGGGCAGTGGCGTGCCAAACTCGTCCATGACGCCGGCACCGGCCTCCTGGACATTCCAATTGATCTGGACACCGGTGGCCTCGACCACGCGGCGCGTGGCCTGCGTAATCTCGGGACCGATACCGTCACCGGGAATCAGGACTACATCGTGCGCCATAATCTGTTACTCCTCGTTTTCGGCGTCGTCAGATTTTTTAACGCTAGCACGCTTCTTCTTTTTGGAGAGATCAAGGTCAAAGCGTTTAACAAGCATTTCGCAAATCTCGCTCGAACGGGCTTTGAGATAGCTGCCCTTGCCGTTCTCGGCATCGAACTTAAGGCGCAGCGCGAGCTTCTCGGCGACCTCGGCGTCGATCTCGCCCTGGCCAAACTCGTACAGGCAACCGAGCATGTCGCGATACTCGAGGTCGCCGTGGTAGCACTGAATGGCCTCGTCCAGGATAGGCCAAGCCTCGCGCGAACGCTCGACACTCGTGGCGCCCCACACGCACAGCAGGCGGAAGGCGGCATAGCGCAGTGTGGAGGAAATCTCGTCGAACAGTGCGGTCTCGGCGCCCTCAAAGGCATCGCCCAGCTGCTCGGGACAGGTGGTGGCAAGCGCCGTCAGGGCATCGAGGGCCTCCCAGCGGGTCTGAGCCTCGGGGCGATCGAGCGCCTCGATCAGCGCGGGGACGCAGGGCACGACGCGCTGCGGATCTCGCTCGGCGAGCAGGTGCAGCACGCGGGCGGCAAACTGGCGGATGCGGCGCGTGGGGCAGCCGAGCTCCTGGACCAGACGGTCGACGGCGTTCTCGTTCTCCTCTGCCAGCTGAAGCTGTGCCAGCTCCTCGTCGGTGAGCTGTTCGTCTTTGTTTTCTGCCATAGTTACCTCTTCTTACTATTTCTTAGCGTGCTTGCCAGCACCCTTGCTGTCATCGGTGACCGAGATGAGCTGTCGGTCGGCCGCGCCATTGCGACGCGCACGGCGGCGTTCCTCAGCGTCGCCCGCGTCGGCGGCGGCGCGATGAGCCTTGTTGACGTTAAAGACCTCGTCGTGCTTGCGCCACGGACCGACGGACTCGCCAAAGCTCATCTTAAGACCGGCGATAAAGCCGCCGAGCCAGCCGATCGGCGCAAACTGCACCAGCGGGAACAGCGAGAACACCCAGGTCAGCAGGACGACTGCCGCCGCTCCTGCAAAGTTGGCAATCCAGTAGTCGCGCTTGGTGATCACGCGCTTTTCGCAGGCCCACTGGCCGCACAAAAAGCCAATGTAGATCGCAAAGAGAAAGAGCACCAGCGCTAGTACCACGAACGTCCAGCTCATGGGCGCTACTCCCCGTGATGGTGGCCGCAGCAGCACTCATGGCCGTCGTCATGGCCGTGACCGCCGCAGCACTCGTGGTCCTCGCCGTGATGGTGACCGCAACCGCACTCATGGTCGTCGCCGTGCTCGCCGCAACCGCAGCCGTCCTCGTGAGCGCCATGCTCCTCGGGACGATACTGCGACCAGTCCAGACCGGCGGCGATGGCGTCGGCCTCCTCCTTATAGAGGACCGTGATGGCCTGGGTGCCCAGCTTGGCACCACCGATGGCGTCGAGCATGTCGTAGAGCGTAAAGGCCACGTCGGCGCCGGGCAGCGCAAGCTCGCGGTCGTCGGCATAGGCGAGCGCCAAGCGCAGGTCCTTGATGAAGTGCTCGACCATAAAGCCGGGCTTGTAGTCGCCGTCGAGCGCCTTGGGAGCCAGGCTCTCCATGGCGCCGGACTTGCCGGTACCGCCCAGGATCATCTGGCGGGTCTTCTCCAGATCGAGGCCGCTCAGCTCGGCAAATGCCATGGCGTCTGCCATGCCGACCATGCAGGCGCCCAGCGACACCTGGTTGGCGAGCTTGGCAGCCTGGCCCTTGCCGGCGCCGTCGAAGCAGCAGATGTTGGCCGCAAAGGTGGCAAGGATGTCGCGGACCGGCGCGATGTCGTTCTCGGTGGCGCCCACGATAGCCGTAAGCGTGCCGGCGATAGCACCCGACTCGCCGCCGGTGACGGGGCAATCAAACGCCATGCGACCGGAAACCTGGGCGGCCTCGGCAATGTCGCGCGCCAGCTCGGGCGAGCTCGTGGTGAGGTCGATCAGGACCGCACCGGGCTTAGTGCACGCGAGCAGACCGTCACCCGCCAGGTAGAGCTCCTCGACCTCGGAGGGATAACCCACCATGGTAAAGACGACGTCGGCGTTCGCCGCGGCATCTGCCGGCGTATCGGCCCAGACGGCACCGCGCTCAACGAGCGCTGCGGCCTTGGACTTGGTGCGGTTGTTGACCGTGACGGGATAGCCGGCGTCCAGAATGTGGCCGGCGATGGGGGCACCCATAATTCCGGTGCCGATAAATGCGACAGAGAGCTTGTTTGCCATGAAACCTTTCCTTTTGGGTTGGGTGTTGTTACCAGGTTGAATACTCGGTGCCAGCGTTTGGGCTGTGAGTCGAGAGCGATTACGGACGCAGCGCTTGCCTACTGGCCGCGCACGCGACGGGCGATGCGGTCGGAAAGAGACGCCTTGTCGGCGCGGTTCTTGCCCCAAAACGCAAGTGCCACCATGCCGGGCCCCACGTGCGAGCCGATGGTAGGGCCGACGGAACTACGGATAATCGTGACGTCGGCGCAGCCCTCCTCCTTGCGAACGGCGGCCTCGAGCCAGTCACCATCCTTCTCGGCATCGGCAGTCATGATGGCGATGGGCATGGTGCGGTCGGGCACGTAGTTCTCGCGGAACGACTTGAGGATGGACTTGAGCGCCTTCTTGCGGCCGCGGTTGACGCCGATCAGCGACAGCGAGCCGGCCAGGTCGTAGGAGAGCTCGGGCTTGACGTCGAGCTTTGCCGTGAGCTGCGCCGCCGCGGGCGGAATGCGGCCGCCGGCAGCCAGCGCATCGAAGCTCTCGAGCGTAAAGTAACCGTGCACGTAGGTCTTGGCCTCGTTTGCCCAATCGACCAGCTGCTTGGCGGTCAGCCCCGCCGAACGCTGGCGCACGGCCTCAAGCGCCAGGAGCTCGCCGGTCGCGCAGGGCAGGGCGTTATCGACCACATAGAGCTCAAAGTTGGGATACTCGGCGCGCACGGCATCTGCCGCCTGGCACGCGGAGTTGTAGCTCGACGACAGCGCCGAGGTAAAGCACAGGTAGACCGTGGGCGTGCCCTCTTTGGCGCACTCGGTAAAGAACTCGATATAGCGACCGAGCGACACAGCCGAGGTGGACACGCGGGCACCGGCGCGCATGCGGTCGTAGAACTCCTTAGGGCTCATACTCGACCAGATGTCATCCGTGCGCTCCTCGCCATCGATAATGAAGGGGAAACCCAGGATATCGACATCAAGGTTCGCGGCGACCTCGGGACTAAAGTCGCAGCAGGTATCGACGACGATGCGACAACGGTCCGAATGGCCGGTGGATGCAGCCTTGTCCATCAAAGCGACTCCTTACGTAAAAAAAGCGGCCATCCGCATGGGATGGCCGCCAACCGTTAACTCATGCAAGTTAACGTATTTTACTCGTCAAGTGTTTCGATGCGGGGCTTGATGATGCCATATCCACCATTCTTACGGTGATACACCACATTGATGAGACCGGTCGTCGCGTTCTCGAACACGTAGAAGTCGTGACCGAGCAGATCGGTCTGCACCAGCGCCTGCTCCTCAGTCATCGGGGTGACATCGATGACCTTCTCGCGGACGAGCAGGTCGTCCTCCTCCTCGGGCAGCAGCAGGTCGGCCAGATCCTCGACGCGCTCGACCGGCGCGACATCCGCGGCGCTGGCACCGCCCTGGCGGTTGTCCACGACCTTGGTCTTGAACTTGCGCAGCTGACGAGTGACCTTATCGGCGGAAAGATCGATGGCGGCATACATATCTGCGCCGTGCTCGGCAACGCGAATCACAGAGCCGCGGGCACGAACCGTGACCTCGACGATTGCCGGGTTGGGGTTCGAGGGGTTCTTCTCATAACGAAGCACGACGTCGACTGTCATAGGCTCGATGTCGAAAACCTTGAGCGCCTCGCCGATCTTCTCATCCACATGCGCACGCAGAGCATCGGTTACCGTCGTCTTGCGTCCAGAAACCTTGATATCCATACGTGGCTCCAATCTGCCTCGGGGACTTACTGTACTGGCTATGTACCCATTGCCGTGCATTTAATCACGCGAATTCCCAAAGACCCGAATAACGACTGCTTGATACCGCATACCGAAGTCTCGCACTTTTCCGTGGCAAAGTGCGCTATAGGAAGGCATCGACGGAGTTAATTTTTCTCCTGGAAATTAGCTTTGACCTGCTAGTTTTACCAAAATAGAAAAGCCGGGCTCCCCTATTTGGGAGACCCGGCCATGCGTGTTGAAACCGTGAAGAAGCGCCTTGTTCGGTGTATGGCAGACGCCACCCCTACCAATAACTAGCTATTGAGCTTGTTGATGTCATCGTCGGTGATGGCGCCCTCCTGGCTAGACGACGGACTGTCGCCGTTGCTATCAGAGGCGTCGCCATCGGAGGACTCGGTCTCGTTGGACGCGGAGTCGGATGCCTGCACATTGGCCCCCGAAACAGTCTTGGCGGTAAGGTCATAGGGCATTTGGCCATACCAGACGCAGTGGACCGCCTCGAGCGTGCCGTCGACCGTGATACCGTCGAGGGCATCACTCACGGCACGGCACAGCTCATCGTTAGAGCTAAGGCCTGCGACGCCAAGCGTGGAGGGTGCCTCGAGCGTGCCAACATAGGAGATCTGGCCCATCAGGCGCGCGAGGTAACCACCGGCCGTGGAATCACAGATCACGTAATCGACCTCGCCCGACTCGAGTGCCTCGAAGCACTCGTTGATGTTGGAGAAGGTCTTTTGGTTGGCCGTGATGCTCTGCTTGGCAAGCGCTTCCTGCGAGGCCGAGGAAGTCTGAACGCCCAAGGTAGCAGTGTTGAGTGTGTCGGTTGAGACACTCGGGGACTCTCCGTCGCTGGTCTTGCCGAACACGGCGGCAGCATCGTACAGACAGGTGCCAAGCGAGCTGATGTCGCCGCCCGCAGACTTGATGTCGCCAATAAAGATGTCGGCCTTTTTATCGCTGAGCGCGGAATCGGCCGAGGACGCATCGACAAAAGCAACCTTGAGACCCATGCGGCACGCGAGGGCACGAGCGGCATCGACCGCATAGCCCGTGAGGTTTCCGTCGGCATCCTGCATGGCTTGCGGGGCATCGGAAGTATCGAGGGCGACCGTCAGGGTTCCCGGCTTGACCAGGGCATTGTCCGATACCGTGGGGGTAACGGTCTCGCGCTCGATCTGGTCGATCGTGGGCGTCGTGAACGTGGACAGTGGATTGAACGCGCATCCGCTCAGGCCCAAAACGGCAATGACCGCCGCGGTCCCAGCACCCAACCGAGCCGCATGCATCAAGCTGCCCCTCACCATGTCCACTACCCTGCCTTCTGTGTCGTATACGATCCGTGCCCCGCACGGAATATCGGGTTGTTCCCACCAGCTGACCTGGTATTTGACCCCACACTTGCGCACCGGGGCGTTTGCTCGGGAGGCCGCAGCCACCTTCACGACTGGCCCGCTCGCCCGCGAGGCGGTATTGCCCCAAAGAAAGTAGAACGGACGGTGCGGCTTACATCTAGGACGCGCCATGATCGCGCCGCGCGCACGCGGTCGCTTACGTGGATCCCTTTGACCGCGTCTGTCTTGGACTGGGATGGGCATTTCGTCCGTCCGCAACCACAGCCTGGCAGGAACGTAGCGCATTATAGCTAAGTTCAAGCTATAGTTTAAGGTTAGGGACGTTATTCGCATCGCGAGTACAGATTTCGCAGGTCGGGACGGACCGCACACGCTAGCTTCACTGCCACAAAACCACCCCCTACCAAACGCGTGCGATAGCGAGGCCATCAACGGCCGCGGCACCGGCACGCTTGAGCTCCGCCGAAGCTGCTGCCATGGTCGCGCCCGTGGTAATGACATCGTCGATGAGCAGCAGGCGGCGGCCGCGCACATCCTCGACCGTCTCGTACATGCCCCGGGCACGTTCCCGGCGCTCGACGCGACCGAGCTCGCGCTGGTCACCATGACCGTATTTGACCAGGGCGTCCAGCAACGGCACGCCCGAAAGATCGCAAAACGAGTGCGCGATTGCTTCCATATGATCGAATCCACGCCGCCGAAACGCCGCCGCAGTCGCGGGCACAAATACCACCGCGTCGACACCGGACAGCACGCCGCCGTAGCGATCGGGGGCTGCCACCTGGGCATGCAGGGCGGTGTCGTAGAGTAGCTCCGCCAGATACGGTGCCAGGCGGCGCTCGCCCGCATCCTTGTACGCCTTGATGATGCGCGGCAGCGGATGTGCGTAGACGGCACACGCCAGGCAGCGATCGAGCGCCTCGGCCATTGCCGAAGACGTGCCCTCGACCGAACACTCGGTGCACAGCAAATCCCCAAACGGGGCGCCACATCGGATGCAGCTATGGCACGGATCGATGAGCGCGAATGAGGCCAGGCAATCCTGGCAAATCAGCGCACCGGAACGCTCGCAGCCGGCGCATCGCGTGGGCGACAACGCCTCGAGCGCCTCGTACGTCGCGCGCTCGGCAAGCGGTAGCAATTCGTCCGCAAACGGTAGGGTGTCAGCACCCTGCAAGCGACTCAACACATTCAAATGTCTCTTCATGACACAACCCTCCCTACGCGAAGGCGAAGGGAGGGTTGTCGGTGTAGAGCCATGATACCCAGAGGCGCTGGGGTCAGGCGAGTTACATCCGCTTACGGACGTTATTCGCCGGCAGGCGGTTTCGGTGAGGACGAGGTGTGGGTCGAGCCTTCGCCACCGTCCTGGCGCGGCTTGCGGGAGCGACGGCGACGGCGGCGCTTTTGACCCTGGTCGGTCGAGCCCTCGCCGCCGCGATCCTCACGCGGTTCGCGCTCGTCGCGAGCACCACCGCGCGAAGCCTTGGCGGCAGCTCCTCCGCCATCGCCGGGGCGACGGCGCGTGACCTTGACTTCGCCATCCGAAACCTGATCGGCCACGGAAGGAACCGAGGGCTTCTGCTGCGTGCCCGAGGAATGGCGGCGGCGCGGACGCGGCGCACGCTCCTCCTCACCACGTGGCTTGTCGCCCTTGTCGGCAGGCGTATCGGAGACCGAGGCGCCCTTGGGAGCGGCACCGGCCTCGCGAGCAGCTGCGGCGCGGAAGGCGTCCTCGCGCTCCTCGCTCGACAGGTGACGGCGGCGACGGCGCGCGGGGTTCATGCCGCCGCCGTGGTTTTGCTGCTGGGGCTGCTGAGCCTCGCGCTCGCGAGAAGCGTTCCTGCCCGCGGCCTCGCCATTGTCGACGGACGCCGCGCGCTTGCGGCGGCGACGACCACCGGCTGCCTCCTCGGCCTCGGGTGCCTCGGCCTTGCCGCGGCCCTTTCCACGGCCACGGCCCTCGCCCTGGCCCTGAGCGGTGCGAGCATCGGATTCGGCATCGCGACGACGGCGCTTGGGCATCGATGTGCCGGCCAGACGATCGGCACTCGACAGGCCATCGCCCACGTCGACGCCGTTCTCGCGATCGAGTTCCATGAGCGCCAGGCGCATCTCGGGCGACTCGATGCGCTCGAGCACGTCACGCGTCACGCAGTCGGGGCGGCAGTTGCAGCCCTGCTCGGCGGCCTTCTTTTTGCAGCCCTCCGAGCACGTCATATCGGCCAGGTTGACCTTAAAGACTTTGCCGTTCTCCAGGCGCAGCACCAGCTGCTCACGCGGCGTGTCATATTCCTGGATACGCGCCTTGCCGAGCGGCGTATCGATGAGCGTCTTCTTTTTGGGCGCACGGCTCTTAAAGTCCTTGTACGCCTCGAACTCATAGCGCAGGCAGCACATCAGGCGGCCGCAAACGCCGCTGATCTTGGAGGAGTTGAGCGGCAGGTCCTGCTCTTTTGCCATGCGAATCGAGACGGGCTCAAACTGTCCGCCAAAGCGCGTACAGCAGAGCTCCTGTCCGCACTGGGCATAGCCGCCCACCAGGCGGGTCTCGTCGCGCACGCCAATCTGGCGCATGTCGACGCGAATGTGCAGCGTCGAGGACAGGTCCTTGACGAGCTGACGAAAATCGACGCGTTCCTCGGCCGCAAAGTAGAACACGGCCTTCTCGCCGCCAAACAGGTACTCGACGCCGACCGGCTTCATCTCGAGGTCGAGCTCTTTGACCAGACGGCGGAAATCGACCATCGCCTCGTCGCCCTGGATGGCCAGGTCGTCGGCAAGCTGCAGGTCGATGTCGCTCGCCACGCGCAGCACGGGCTTGAGCGGCTGGCCGATCTCATCTTGCGGCACCTCGAAGGGATCGGCCGTGACCAGGCCGATCTCGGTTCCGCGCTCGGTGGAGCAAATGGCATAATCGGCCTCGAGGATATCCAGATCCTGCGGGTCAAACCACAGGTCGCGCGAGGCGTAGGTAAACTTAACGGGTACGACTAACGGCATTTCAGTGCCTTCCTGATATCGAACAGCATGACCTCGATGGCCAGCTGGGGAGTAACGTTTCTGGCGATGTTGCGCTCAGCCGTGGCAACCGCCTCGAGCGCCCGGGTGGCACCCGCAACATTGGTCGCGGCGGCAAGCCGACCGATCGTGTCGCGCACGTCTTCGTTCACCACGTCGGCCGCCTCGTCCTGAAGCGTCAGCAGCACGTCGCGCATGAGCGTCCGCGCGCTCGCCAGGGCTTCCATGATACCCGAACGCTCGCGCGCGTTGAGTTCGCGCTTGTTGCGGTCCTCAAGCTGCTTCAATGCTCCACGCGACAGGTAGTCGGCGTTTTGCTCGAGCACCTTTTCCTGTGTGGACTTGACCTCGGCGAGCGGCGCCTTAACGGCGACGATGAGCGACTTGGCGCGGCTGAGTACATCGGCCTCGTCGGCAGCGATGAGCGAATCGATGGCGCGGACCATCTGGCGGCGAGCATCCTGGCGCTCGGCGCTCTTAAGGAACTCGACGCCGCGTGTGGGGCTTCCCGCCACGGCGACCGCCATGCGACAACGCGCGATATCCTGACCGGTGGCGCGGCTCACGGCACGCGCGGCCACGGCGGGCGACACCAGGCGAAACGGCACGCACTGGCAGCGGCTCACGATGGTGGGCAGCATCACGTCTGCCGAGGTGCCCAGCAATATGAACATGACGCCCTCGGGCGGCTCCTCGAGCGTCTTGAGCAGCGCGTTGGCGGTGTTGGCTCGCAGCTGCTCAGCGCGGTCGATGATGTAGACCTTGGCCTTGGCGCGGATGGGCGCCAGCGGCACGTCGTCGAGCAGCTCGCGGGTCTGGGCAATGAGGTAGCCCGTGGCGCTCTCGGGCGTGTAATAGTGCACGTCAGGATGCGTATGCCGAGCAACGCGTACGCAGCTGTCGCATGCTCCGCAGCCGTCCTGCTCGCACAGGAAGGCCTGGGCGAGCGCCCATGCGGCATCGAGCTTGCCGGCACCGGGAGCGCCCAAAAACAGGTAGGCGTGCGATGCGCGGCCGCTGGCGACGGCGTTGGTCAAAAAATCGCGAACGCGCTCTTGGGTGTCGAGCTTGGCCAGCAGGCTTGCCTGAGCGGGGGCCATGTTACTCGGCCTCCTTGGCAAGCGCGGCGGCGACAGCATCTTGCGGAATGTCGAGACCGTACGCGCGAATCTGCTCGACCGTCTTCTCGAAGACTTCCTCGACGGTCGCAGTGGCGTCGATGAGCTTTACGCGGCTTGGTTCCTCGGCAGCAATGGCGCAAAAGCCCTGGTAGACACGCTCTTGGAATGCCACGCCCTTCGCCTCCATGCGGTCCGCCGCGCCACGGGCTGCCATGCGCAGCGCCGCCTGCTCGGGCGTGATGTGGTAGACGAGCGTGAGCGCCGGGTGCGTCCCCGCGACGGCTAGGCTGTTGGCGTCGCGCACCATCTGGCGATCAAGGCCGTCGGCAAACGCCTGGTAGCAGGTCGTGGAATCGTAGAAGCGGTCGCACAGGACCACCTTGCCGGCCGCGAGGGCGGGAGCTATGACCTCGTGCACCAACTGGGCGCGCGCTGCCTCGTAGAGCAGCAACTCACAGGTGTCGCCCATCGCTGTATTGGCGGGGTCGAGCAGCAGAGCGCGGATCTTTTCGCTAATGGCGGTACCGCCCGGCTCGCGCAGGCTCACAACCTGGTAGCCAGCGAGTTCGAGCGCGCGAGCCAGCAGGCGCGCCTGCGTGGACTTGCCGGCGCCGTCGACGCCCTCGAGCGTGATAAAGCTATGTTGAGCGGGCTCAAAAGCCATGGGCGCAGCCCCTTCCTACAAGGCGCGTAAAAATGCAGATATATCAACCAAGCCATGATACCCCAGTGCTCGGCGCGTCCCCAATGGCTAATGGTGCCTTTCCAAAGTTGCGGTGAAATAGGGACTGGTTGAAGCCCTGAGACCGCCAAACAGTCCCTATTTCACCGCAACTTATGATGGGGAATTTTGGACGCTGGGTATAATCGTCGTATTGCATTGAAATGTGGCGAAAGGAGTGGCAATGTCTCGGTATTGCGCCTCGTGCGGCAAACTTCTTGCAGATGATGCCAAGTTCTGCACCTCATGCGGTGCACCCGTTGAGCAGACAACCGCAAGCAATGGCCAACCCGCGTTTGAGCAGACCGGCTTCCTCGATACGCCGCAAGCTAAGCCGGACGACCCCCTCGCCTATCGCCCCGACCCCGCCGCCAGCCCCGCAGCGGCCGAAACGACGCAGCGCATACCCGTCGCGGACACCCCGCCCCAACAGCAACCGGCATCTACGTACGCGCCTGATTCACCGCAGGCCCCCGCCGCCAAAAAGAGCAGCACCAAGGCGCTTATCGCCATTATCGTTGTGCTGGTGGCAATCATCATCGCCCTGGTCATTTTCTTTGTGATCAAGCCTTTCGACACCGCTGCCACGCAGACGACTGCCGAGGTTACTAAGCTGCACCATGATGTTGACGCTGATGACCTCAAGCCTCTCGGCGACCCCAATAGCCTCTACGACGATGACGATGACGATGACGACGAGGACGGCGGCGAAGCGACGCTCTCCGAGCAGAACCTCTACCGTCGCCTGAGCGAATACTACGACCTGCTCGAAGATCTCGATAGCCAGGTCCGTGCCTGCGCGCAGGCCTTCAATGGCAGCTATCTGGCAGAAGATCGCACCGCCCGTCAAAATCTCGCCGACGTCGCCGAGCGCACGGAAGACACCATCGAGCAGTACTACGATATCGTCGAGGACCTGGACATCCCGACGAGCTCCAAGAACTACAGCTCCTGGAAGGACATCATCGCCCTGTACGACGACCTGGACCACCGCATTGACGCAATCTGTGACGCCTGGGAAATCAGCCTGAAATACGCTAAGCCTGCGGACCACAAGAATGAGATCGTGGCGCCGCTGTCGCGCGACAACGTGGCAGGTACCAATGACAATAAGTACCGCCTAGACTTTGAGGAGCGCTATCCCGGCGCCAAGCCTGTCGAGGTGAACTAGTCGCATGCGACGTTCTTAAACGGCTAGTCATTAAAGAACGTTCCCAATGACTACGCAAAAACGAGCGAGGATCATGGGACCCTCGCTCGTTTTTGTTTTGGGCTATGTTTCGGCTGCGCCGCTACTTGTCGGCGGCCGCCTTCTTGGTAGTCGACTTCTTGGCAGTCGTCTTTTTGGCGGTCGACTTCTTGGCGGTCGAAGTCTTCTTGGCTGCCGTGGTCTTCTTCGTCGTGCTCGCCTTGGTCGCAGTCTTGCGGCCGCGGGCGGGCTTCTTCTCCTTGGTCGGGCAGTCCATGTTCACGCAGATGCGCCACGGGCCGCGCGCCGTGTTGACCACCACGATGGGGGCGCCGCACTCGGGGCAAGTCTCACCCGTCGCCTCGAGCTTGCCACGCGCCGGCAGCGGATAGCTCACGCCGCAGTCATCGTAGTTGGTGCAGCGGATAAAGCGCTTGCCGCTCTTTTCGCTCTTGTGTGCGATCAGGTCGCCGTGACGCCCGGCCTCGGCGCACACCTTGCACTCGCCCACCTTAAGGTCAGGCTCGTAGTTGGTGGGGCATGTGGGGTTCACACAAATCTCGAAGGCCTTCTGGCGGAACGGCTGACACTTAATGCGCGGCGCGCCGCACTCGGGGCACACGGCGGCCTCACCCTCGAGCGGGCTCACCTTGACGCCGCTCGGCACCGGATAGGTCACGTCGCAGTCGGGCCATCCCATGCAGCCGATAAAGCTACCGCGGGTCTTGGCGCTCGTCTTCATAACCAGGTCCTTGCCGCACTTGGGGCAGGCGCCCACGCGCGCATCGGCCGTGACAGCGTCGCTGATGGCGTCGCCCAGCTCCTGCGTATGCTTGAGCAGCTCGTCGAGCACGCCGGCCAGCAGCGCGCGCGAGTGCGTCACGACATGCTCTTCGGTGTCCTCGCCGCGCTCCACGCGAGTCATGTCGCCGTCGAGCTCGCTGGTCATATCGGGGCTCGTGATGCGCGGAGCAAACTGCGACAGCGCATCGATAATGGCGATGCCCAGCTGGCTCGGCTCAACGGGATCATTTTTGAGATAGCGCACGGCGTACAGGCGCTCGATGATGCTCGCGCGCGTGGACTTGGTGCCCAGACCGCGTTTTTCCATCTCCTGCACGAGCTTGCCCTGGCTGTAGCGCGCGGGCGGCTCGGTCTGCTTGGCCTCGAGCTTAATATCGAACACGTCGACCGTATCGCCCTGCTCCAGCGGCGGCATCTGCTCGTCGCGCTTGAGTCCATACGGATATGCCTCGCGGAAACCCGGGGTCACGAGCACATCGCCCGAAGCCACGAACAGCTCACCGTTCACGTCGAGCTCGAGCTTGGTGTTCTCGATGGTCGCGGGACCCATAAGCGTCGCCAGGAAGCGGCGGGCGATGAGGTCGTAGAGCTTGCGCTGGCCGCCATCGAGCGTGGACGGATCGCCCTCGCCCGTGGGATAGATGGGCGGGTGGTCGGTGGTCTCGACCTTGCCGCGCGTGGGCTTCATGGGGCCGGCGAGCACCTTTTTGCACACGGGCGCCAGCGCCGGATTGATCTTTGCCAGGTCGCTCACCACGGCACCCAAATCGAGCGTCGCAGGGTACACAGTATTGTCGACACGCGGGTAGCTGATGAGGCCCGCCATGTAGAGGGACTCAGCGATGCGCATGGTGCGCGCAGGCGAGATGCCCTCGGCCGCAGCGGCTGCCTGCAGCGAGGTGGTTGCAAACGGCGTGGGCGGCTGCTGCTTGCGCGAGCGCTTGGTCACCGCGGCGACGGTTGCCGTCGCGACGCCGTCGACATGGCCGTACGCCGTCTCGGCAGCATCCTTGTCGGTAAAGCGCGCTGTCTTGTGCGCAATCTTAAAGCGATCGTCCTCGGCTGCGCCCTGCGCGGCACCCATGCCGCGAATCTGCCAATAGTCCTCGGGCACAAACGCCATGCGCTCGCGCTCGCGCTCGACCACCAAGGCGAGCGTCGGCGTCTGCACGCGGCCGGCGGAACGCACGTTGCCAAAGCCGCCAAACTTGGCGAGCGTCAGGTAGCGCGTGAGCACCGCACCCCAAATGAGGTCGATGTGCTGACGGCTCTCGCCGGCGTCGGCCAGGTTCTGGTCGAGCGAGACGAGATTATCGAAGGCCTGCGTGATCTCGGCCTTGGTAAACGAAGAGTACTGGGCGCGGGCGACCGGCAAGTCGGGCGCAACCTCGCGCACCTTGTTGAGGGCGTCCGAACCGATCAGCTCGCCCTCGCGATCGAAGTCCGTGGCGATGATGACGCTGTCGGACTTCTTGGCAAGGTTCTTGAGCGAACGAATGAGTTCCTTCTCGGCCGGTAGCTTAATGACGGGCGCCCAGGTGAGATAGGGCAGGCTCTCGAGCTTCCAGCCTTTGATGGAGATGCCATCGGCAAGAAACGGCTTGCGCTTGGTGTCGTACGGTGGGCGGGCCAGGCCATCGGGTATGTCGGCCGGCAGCATCTCGCCGTCCTCGGTGACCGAATACCAGCCCAGCTTTTTATCGAACAGCACGCTGTCACAAAAATCGGGCGCGAGGATGTGACCGGCAAGGCCGATCGTCACGCACTCCTCGCCCTTCCACTCAAAACGGTAGATGGCGGTGTTGTACACCTTGTCCTTTTTGGGCTTACCCGTGGACAGACGCTCGGCGATCTGACGCGCGGCGTCGCTTTTCTCGGCGATGATGAGCTTCAAAAGAGGCTCCTATCTCGTATCTCTGCGGCTACGCCCGCCCGTATGGCGGCCGACTTACGCCCTTGCTTGCTCAATCTGCCCGATGAGCCAATCGCACCAGGCATCCATGTCCTCGCCCTTGCGCGCGCTCACGGCAAACCGCGGCGCCTGCGGATTGAGGTCATCGAGTGTCTTAGTATACCTATCCATGTCAAAATCGAAAGCCGGGGCCACATCGACCTTGTTGAGCAGCTGTGCGCCGGCGTGCTGGAAGATGCCCGGGTACTTGATGGGCTTGTCGTCGCCCTCGGGCACCGAGAGGATCATGATGGACAGGTTCTCGCCCAGGTCAAAGTCGACTGGGCAGACCAGGTTACCCACGTTTTCGATAAAGATGACGTCGATGTTTTCCAGACCCACAGCCTGGTCGAAGGCATCAACGGCCTCCATGATCATGTTACCCTCGAGGTGGCACAGGCCGCCCGTGTTGATCTGGATGGCGGGCATGCCGGCTTCCTTCATGGTGATGGCGTCGACGTCCGAGGCGATATCGCCTTCGATGACGGCGCAGCGCAAGCCGGCCTTGTCGCGCAGGCGCTCGTTGGTGCCCAGAATCGTTGTTGTCTTACCCGAGCCGGGGCTCGACAAGACATTGATCACATAGGTGTTTGTCTCTTTAAATCGCTGTCGCAGCTGATCTGCCAGGCGCTCATTACGCGACAGAATCGGCGATGCGATATCAATCGTTTTCTCGGCCATACTCGGCGCTCCTTACTTCTACCATTTATACCCCGTCCCCAGTGGCTGGCGGGTTAATCGTCGGGGGTTTCGATTTCGATACTGGCGATGTCGAGTTCGCGACCGTGCAGTAGGCGCACATTGGCGCCGCCGCACTGGGGGCAGCGGCAGTGGAAGCGGTCATGATCGAAAACATCACCGCAGTCCAGACACTCGCTTTGCGGATGGACCTCCTCTACCGCAAGCTCGCAACCGCGCGTAAGCGGGTCCTCGTCGCGAAACGTCTCCCACGCAAAGTCGAGCGCCTCGCGCACGACCTCGGTCATATCCCCGATACGCAGCGTTACCAAAACGGCGCGCGAGGCCCCCGCCCCACGCGCCGCGCGAATCACTGTGTCGAGTATGCCGTTGACAATGCCAACCTCGTGCATACCGATTTACTCCTCGTCGTCCTCGTCGTCCGAGAACAGGTCCAGACGACTCACGAACAAGCCCTCCTTGCCCTCGCGCGCGGTAATGACCACACGGGCGATGGCAAGCGAAATCTCGTAGAGCGAGAGCAGGGCGCCATACATGAGGCCCAGCGTAACGGGCGAGCCGTCGGGCGTAATCACAGCCGAGCCCACAAGCAGGCCAACGTACACGAAACGCCAGGCACTGCGGAAGGCCGCGTAGGACACGATATGGAAGACGGACAGATAAAAGATGATGAGCGGCAGCTCAAACGCCACACCAAAGCCGATCATAAAGAGCAGCTCCATGTTGACGTAGTTCTCCAGGTCGGGCAGCGCCGTAGCGACGGCCGAGGTCTCGCCGATGAGCCACTCAAAGCCCGCCGGGATGATGATGAAGTAGCAAAAGATGGCGCCCAGAAAGAACAACACCGTCGAGGCGAGCACCGTGGGCACGACCCACTTGCGCTCGTTGGGGCGAAGCGCCGGCAGGAAAAATGCCAGAATCTGCCAGATGATCATGGGCGTGCACATGACCACGGCCATCTTGATGGCCAGCGAGAAGCGCAGGCCAAAGCCACCGAGCGTGGTAGTGATGTAGAACTTACCGTCTGGCACAAAGGAGCGGATGGGGTCTTCCAAGATGTCGAGCACCACGGGCGTGGCGAAATACAGCACGATAGCGGCGGCGAACACCGACACGACCACGATGGTCAGGCGGCGACGGAGCTCTCCCAGGTGATCGAAGAGCGGCATACGCGCAGGTCCGATAGGCATTACTCATCGCCTCCCTTCGGGGCGTCGGCGGCGGCAGCGGCATCGTCCTCGGCCTCGAGCTCGCGAGCGAGCTGGTCGACGACGGCCTTGCGCTTGCGGGGACGACGGGCGTAGAGGTCAGCCGTCGTGGGCTCTGCCGGCTCGGGCTCGGGTTCCGGCTCTGCAGCAGGCTCGGGCTCGGCGGCGGCAGCAGCAGCGGCGGCAGGCTCTGCACCCTCGGCCTCCTCGGCAATACCTTCGCCCTCGGTGGCACCCTCGCTCGCAGCCTTCTCGGCGGCAAGGCGGGCGCGACGCTCGGCAAAGGTCTCTTTCTTTGCGGGCGCAGCCGTCTCGACGGCATCCTCGTCCGCATCGGAATCATCATCGACGGCAGCCTTCTTGGGCTTGACCGGGGCCGACGCGGCCTCGCTCACCGGATCGATAATCTCGGACTGAACAACTGCCGTCATCTTTTCCTGCGTCTCGCGGAACTGACGGATGGCACGGCCAATCGTGCGGCCCATCTGCGGGAGCTTATCCGGGCCAAACAGCAAAAAGCCGAAGACCACGATGATCGCGAGCTCACCCTCTCCAATACCAAACACACATACCTCCAAGGCTCGATGTGAGTCGAGCCCGCACCGCGCCATTCGGCCGGAACTCGTCTATTCATTCGGTCAAGTATAGCGCCCGGACGCCAAAACGTCCGAGCGCATCACAAACATACGCCAAACGGCACGCCCTTTTGGGGACAAAGATTATGCAGCGGTGATCGAAATCTCCTGGTCGACACCCAACAGCTGAACCACGCGCATCACCTGGGGCTGCACATTGGTGCAGCTAAAGCGCTTGCCGTGGTCGACCGCGTGGTGCGCGGCTCCCACGAGCACGCCAATGCCCGTCGAATCGATGTAGCTCACCTGGGCAAAGTCGAGCTCAACGGCCTCAGTGGGCTGCTCGAGCGCCAGGTCGATAGCATTGCGCAGGTTATCGGCGTTAGAGATATCAATCTCGCCGGTTACCTTAATGGTGTAGATCTCCGGCGTGGGGTTGGTGGAAATACCCAAATCCATGTATACGCTCCTTTGTGAATCGAAAGTGCGGATAGTACTGGGCGCGGATTTACGGGGCCCTACGCGTTAGGAGCGCTCGGCACGAGCAAGCTCAGCAGCGACAAGCTTGACGGCCAGCACCAGCACATCGAGCGCGGCCTCCAGGTCCTCGACCGTGGGATAGCTCGGCGCAATGCGGATGTTGGTGTCGCGCGGATCCTTGCCATAAGGCCAGGTGGCACCAGCCGGCGTAAGCTTGACGCCCAGGTCGGTACAAAGCGCGGCGACCTTCTGGGCAGAGCCCTCGGGACCATCAAAGCTCACAAAGTAGCCGCCGCGGGGATGTGTCCAAGTAGCGCAACCCGTATCGCCCAGGCCCTCGGTGAGCTTGCGCTCAACGGCCTCAAAGCGCGGGCGCAATAACTCGGCATGCTTTTTCATGTGTTCCTTGACCGCCTCGATGGTGGGAAGGAAGCGCACGTGACGCAGCTGGTTGAGCTTATCGGCGCTGATAAGGCCGGCCTTCAGGCGCTTGGAGAACTCCGTGATAACCGCGGGGCTCGCACCGATAAAGCCGATGCCGGCGCCCGGGAAGGTGATCTTGGACGTCGAGGCGAATGCCACCACGCGGTCCTCGGTGCCCGCCGCGCGAGCGAGGTCGAAGATATTGGCGAGCTCGTCGGTCTCGTCGTACAGGTCGTGCACGCAGTAGGCGTTGTCCCAGAAGATGCGGAAATCGGGCGCGGCCGTGGGCATTTCGACCAGGCGACGCACGGTGTCCTCGCTAAAGGTGATGCCCGTGGGGTTGGAATACTTGGGCACGCACCAGATGCCCTTGATGGAGTCGTCGGCGGCAACCAGGCGCTCGACCTCGTCCATGTCGGGGCCGTTGTCGGTCATCGCGACGGGGACATTCTCGATACCCAGGTCGGCGGTGATGCCAAAGTGACGGTCGTAGCCGGGAACGGGGCACAGGAACTTGACTTTCTTGCCGTCGTGCGCGGCCTCGTAAGCCTCCCAAGGCTCGCTGCCGCACGAACCGCAGCGCCAAAACATGCCGGCGATATCGTGCTCGATCAGAAGGCTCGACGAACCCAGCACGAGCGTCTGCTCGGCGGGGCAACCCAGGAACTCCCCCGCCAATTTGCGTGCCGAGGGAATGCCCTCAAAACAACCGTAGTTGGAACAGTCGACGTTGCCGTCGTGCAGATCGGCGTCGGCGTTGAGGATATCGAGCATGGGGCGTGAGATGTCCACCTGGGAGGGCGACGGCTTGCCGCGAGCCATATCGAGTGCCAGGCCCTTGGCCTTGACCTCGGCGACCTCGGCTTTGAGCGCCTCGATGGCGGCATCGAGTTCGGTGGTTTCCATCTTCTGGTAGATCGTCTGCATGGGTGCGACCTTTCGCGAAGCGGTACGTTGCAGTTCGTCTAAGTATAGACCGCCACCGCCGCAACGTTATGAAGCCGTGATAGATTAAGTCCATCGCAATAAATTACGAATCGCCGCGCATGCCGGCGTGGGACGCCCAAGGAGGCACTATGGAGTATGGATCGTTCCAGGCCGAGGAATTCGGCGACCTGCAGCGCCTGGTCGACGGACTGTTTTACGATCGCCACGCCATCGACCGCCTGGATCTGATCGTACAGGCCGAAATCTTGGACCTGGCGCCCGACCTCATGGAGATCGTGAATCTTTTGCCGCCCGGCTACTACGACCGCCAGTCACTTTGCGACCAGCTCAACTCCGCCTTGGCCGCCCACGGCTGGGGCGCCGTCTACGGAACGGTGGAATAAGCCTCGAGGCCGGCGATTTGGCCCGCTTCCCGACCTTGGCGAGGCTTGTTTTAGAGCTTGTGGCCAAAAAAGGGCAAATATGAGTACTGTTACCTTTTTAGTAGCAGCGATTCTTGGTCGAAATCGGCAAAACTCGACTTGAAACTGGTCGCGCGCGCAGACGTGGTGTAAGAGTGTCCTGAGGTCCGTCGCTGCAAGTCCCGATGTTACTCCTTCTTGAGAC
>NZ_WWSY01000009.1 GCF_009876115.1 Collinsella aerofaciens
TCCCGACGTCGTACAAAGCGTTTCCAGCCATAAAAAAGCCTCCCATTTCTTGTGTCCAAGAAATGGGAGGCAGTTCATAATGGCAGCGGGGCTCTGTAAGCTATGAGCGATATCGCTTAGAGCTTGATGTCGATGTCGACGCCAGCGGGGAGGTCGAGACGCATGAGCGAATCAACGGTGCCCGAGGTGGGGTCGAGGATGTCGATGAGGCGCTTGTGGGTGCGCATCTCGAACTGCTCACGGGAGTCCTTGTTCACGTGCGGCGAGCGGATAACCGTGTACAGGTTGCGCTCGGTGGGCAGGGGGACAGGACCGGAAACGCGAGCACCGGTCTTCTGAGCGGTCTCGACGATGAGCTTCGCGGACTGATCGACGACCTCGTGATCATAGCCCTTGAGGCGAATGCGGATCTTCTGGGTAGCCAACTTAAACCTCCAAAGAGTGCGAGAGATGTTCTCGCGGATTACGTAACAGGGAGCTCGAACTTAGGCGTTCTTGCTCATGACCTCGTCCACGATGGACTTGGGCGCGGGCTCATAAGAGTCGAACTGCATCGTGTAGGATGCACGGCCCTGGGTCTGGGAGCGAAGGTCGGTAGCGTAACCGAACATCTCGCCCAGCGGCACCTTGGCGCGGATGAGCTTGCTGTTCTTGCGATCCTCCATGCCCTCGATCTTGCCGCGGCGACCGGAGAGGTTGCCCATGACGTCGCCCATGTACTGCTCGGGGGTCTCGACCTCGACAGCCATGATCGGCTCGAGCAGCTGCGGGTCGGACTTCTTGAGGGCGTCCTTGATAGCCATGGAACCGGCGATCTTGAAGGCGGCCTCGGAGGAGTCGACCTCGTGGTAAGAACCGTCGAACAGGGTGACCTTAACGTCGAGGACCGGGAAGCCGGCGATAACACCGGTGTTCAGGGCCTCCTGGATGCCCTTGTCGATGGACGGGATGTACTCCTTGGGCACGACGCCGCCGACGATAGCGTTGACGAACTCGTAGCCGAAGCCCTCCTCCATCTTCTCGAGCTTGATGACGGCGTGGCCGTACTGACCGCGACCGCCGGACTGACGGACGAACTTGCCCTCAGCCTTCTCGACGTCGTGACCGGCGGTCTCGCGGTAGGCAACCTGGGGCTTACCGACGTTAGCGTCAACCTTGAACTCGCGGAGCAGACGGTCGACGATGATCTCGAGGTGCAGCTCGCCCATGCCGGCGATGATGGTCTGGCCGGTCTCGTGGTTGGTGGACACCTGGAAGGTCGGGTCCTCCTCGGCGAGCTTGGTCAGAGCCAGGGACATCTTGTCCTGCTCGGCCTTGGTCTTGGGCTCGATGGCAACGTCAATAACGGGCTTAGCGAACTCGATCTTCTCGAGGACGATCTCCTTGCCCTCGGCGCACAGGGTGTCACCGGTGGTGGAGTTCTTGAAGCCGACGCAAGCGACGATGTCGCCGGCGGCAGCGTCGTCACGGTCGATACGCTCGGCGGCGTTCATCTCGAGGATGCGGCCGAGGCGCTCGCGCTGACCGTTGGAAGCGTTGACCACGTAAGAGCCGGACTCGGCGCGGCCGGAGTAAACGCGGACATAGGTGAGCTTACCGACGAACGGGTCGGTCATGATCTTGAAGACCAGGCCGGAGAAGGGCTCGTCGAAGGAAGGATGACGCTGAATCTCCTCGCCGGTGTCCGGATCGGTACCGGTGACGGCCTCAACGTCGAGCGGGCTGGGCAGGTAGTCGACGACAGCGTCGAGCAGCTCCTGAACGCCCTTGTTCTTGTAGGCGGAACCCACGAAGACGAGGTTGAGCTCGTTGGCCAGAACGCCCTTGCGCAGAGCAGCCTTGAGCTCCTCGACGGTGAAGTCCTCCTCCATGAGGATCTTCTCCATGAGCTCGTCGTCAAAGCTGGCAGCAGCGTCAAGGAGCTCCTCGCGCTTGGTGGCAGCGATGTCGGCAAACTCAGCCGGGATCTCGTCCATCGGCTCGGGGTAGGTCATACCCTTCTCGTCGGCCTTGAAGTCCCATGCGGTCATGGTGACCAGGTCGATAACGCCCCAGAAGTTGTCCTCGGCGCCCATCGGGACCTGAGCGGCCACGGCGTTAGCGTCGAGACGATCCTTCATGGTCTCGATAGCGTTGAAGAAGTCAGCGCCCACGCGGTCATACTTGTTGATGAAGGCGATGCGAGGGACGTTGAAGGTAGAAGCCTGACGCCAAACGGTCTCAGACTGGGGCTGAACGCCGGCAACGGCGTCGAAGACGGCGACAGCGCCATCGAGGACGCGCAGGCAGCGCTCGACCTCGGCGGTGAAGTCAACGTGGCCCGGGGTGTCGATGATCTGGATGCGGTAGTCCTTACCGTCCTTGTTCCAGAAGCACGTGGTAGCAGCGGAGGTAATGGTTACGCCGCGCTCCTGCTCCTGAACCATCCAGTCCATGGTGGCAGCACCCTCATGGACCTCACCGATCTTGTGGGTCTTACCGGTGTAGTAAAGAATACGCTCGGTCGTGGTGGTCTTACCGGCATCGATGTGAGCCATGATGCCGATGTTACGGGTATCGGAAAGCTTGTACTTAGGCTTAGCCATGTTAGTTCCTTACCTTAACTTACCAACGATAGTGAGAGAACGCGCGGTTGGCCTCGGCCATCTTGAAGACGTCCTCACGCTTCTTGACGGAAGCGCCCAGGCCGTTGGAGGCGTCGAGGATCTCGTTGGCGAGACGCTCGGCCATGGTCTTCTCCTTGCGAGCGCGGGAGAAGTTGACGATCCAGCGGATACCCAGAGCGGTGGAACGACGGGAGTTGACCTCCATCGGGACCTGATAGGTAGCGCCACCGACACGCTTGGGCTTAACCTCGAGCGTGGGCTTGACGTTGTCCATAGCCTTCTTGAAGGTAGCGAGAGCGTCGCCACCCTCGGACTTCTCGGCAACGATCTCGAAAGCGGTGTAAACGATGCGCTCAGCGGTGGCCTTCTTGCCGTCAAGAAGGACCTTGTTGATGAGCTGAGTCACCAGGCGGTTGTTGTAAACGGCGTCAGGCTGAACCTCACGACGATTAGCTGCTGCACGACGCGGCATGTGAAATCTCCTTAAGTGTCTACCGTGCGGCCCTTAGGCGGCACACGGCGAAAGTATCAAAACGTTATCTGGCTTATTTAGCCTTGGGGCGCTTAGCACCGTACTTGGAACGGGCCTGCATACGGTTCTGGACCGGAGCAGCGTCGTAGGCGCCACGGATGACGTGATAACGGACACCAGGGAGGTCACGGACACGACCGCCGCGGACGAGCACGATGGAGTGCTCCTGCAGGTTGTGGCCCTCACCCGGGATGTAAGCAGTAACTTCGATGCCGTTGACAAGGCGAACACGGGCAACCTTACGAAGAGCCGAGTTCGGCTTCTTGGGGCTCGTGGTGAAGACGCGGGTGCACACGCCGCGCTTCTGGGAGTTGTGCTGCAGAGCAGCGTTCTTGGACTTCTTGGGCACGGAACGACGGCCCTGGCGAACCAGCTGGTTAATAGTAGGCAAAGCGTACTCCTTCTCGAATGATTCCAGCTTTCTGTAAAGTGCAACGGCTTGAATCGAGGGGTCAGCATCCCCCTACGAAACACGCAGTTCGATAGGATACGTGGCGTTAGCTGTGCCGTCAACAGACCACGCCGCCGGGCGTATCCCAAAAATGGCACATTTCCGCAAAGCCTACACAAAAGGAATCCCCTCCTGTGCGCGGTGGCGGATTCCCGGCCCGGACGGCGCGGGGGTTAAGTTTGCTGCTCTACAGTCCTGGCTCGCACGGAGAGCACATTAAGTGCTCTCCGGCTCGTGCGGAACTCGCGACAAACTTAACCCCGCGCCGTCCGGGCCGGGAATCCGACGTGCTCGTCGGGGCAACGTTACCTGCCAAAAAGGGACAGGTTTATTTTGGTCGGTTTTATCTGGGAAAACGCCGCTCTTCACGGTGATCCGCATCCATTTGCCACGTTCTTCCGATAATCAGACAAATAGCGTTCAATCTAACCATCCATATAACGCAAAATAGACCGCTTCCCCTCTTGGGAAGCGGCCTAGACCTTACGAATAGACGATAGTAAAGGGTACTTTCGTTTCGGTCTCCCCCGTTGATGTGTACCTCGTGCCCTCAAGGGTTACCGAGACCACTTGATCGACATTGATCAGTTTTGTCGGAACCCAGATGTTCTCTCCGCTATTGCGTGCCATCGAAACATAGAAATTGTACGCCCCTGCGTCGTCATCTTCGATAATCTGCTCTGACCCATCCTTGTAGCTGACGGTCAGTTTATGATCAACTGCTTCATAGCCCAGATCATCGATGTGCGTCTGGATGGAAAACGGGCTGATCTCGAGAGGCGAGTCGTCGGAGCGGAGCTCCTTTGTATCGACGTGCGCTCCGACGTTAAACTCTGGCGTCGATACCTCGATCACCTTCGCATCCTCACCTTTGCCCTCCGTCCAACTGATATTCCAGGTGACCGCATGTCGTAAATCTCGATCGCGATTCCAAGATGCAAAGTACATCGTGCCGTTAATGACCGTGTCGCTTGATGTGTCTTTATCAATGGTGCAGCGTGTATCAGCCCATTCCTCGCCGAAGTTCATGCTGGGTGTACTGACGCCCCCTTCTTCTTCACCATAGAGAACAAGTTCGCCAAGCTCTGCCGCCGGCTTGTAGTAGTTAACGCCATTCGGATTGGACAATGTAAACGTCACAGCACCGCAACCGTTTTTATCGATAGCCATATCATGAATGTCGAGTGTGTAGCCGTTGCCCTCGACGGACAGATTGACCTTCTGTACTGAACCCTCCAAGCTTTGGGGCGCGATACCATCACCAAACTCTCTGGTGTAGGTATATTTCGTCCCCGACGAGCCGCCATTTGTCCAGGTAACGGACTCTCCGTTGCCATGGTTTCCCCAGGCAGAGGCAAAATAACTGGAATTGACGACGGCGTAGGCGACCCCTCCGGTCGCCAGCACTCCGGCAAGACATCCGATCACGGCAACATACAGAGGCTTCGCGTGGCCCTTTCGATGAAGCGGCTCACCCGCAGCAGCATCAATAACACGGTCGGCAAGATCGCTATCGGCTTGGATGGACTCGAAGGCCTGCTTGATTTGATTGGATTTCACGGTCGCCCTCCTCTAGGATGAATTTGAGCTTCGATCGACCACGAGCTAAACGCGTTCGAACGGTCGCGGCTGGCACATGCAGCAACTCGGCAATCTCTGAAGTCGAGAAGCCCAGATAGTAATAGAGCACGATGGGAACACGGAATCGCTCCGGAAGTCGCATAACGTCTGATAGGACCGCCTTGGTCTCCTCCTGCGCCGTCGAAAGCGAATCGGCCAGGTTCTCAATATCCTCCACACGCCTCCACGGCTTTCGAAAGAGAGATTTGCATTCATTGATCGTGACCCGGATAAGCCATCGACGAAGATGCTCCCAGCCTTCAAAATG
Source organism: Collinsella aerofaciens (assembly GCF_009876115.1). Taxonomy (GTDB): domain Bacteria; phylum Actinomycetota; class Coriobacteriia; order Coriobacteriales; family Coriobacteriaceae; genus Collinsella; species Collinsella aerofaciens_N. The sequence continues at coordinate 5,478 of NZ_WWSY01000009.1, forward strand.
CGTATCGCTTTTGAGCAACTTAAGAAAGACGTCTTGTGCAACATCGTCGGCATCGGCGCGATCGCGCAGGTACGTCAACGCGATTCGAAACACGACATCCCGGTGATCTTCGACCGCCAGTCTAAATGCTTGTTCTTCCATAATCACCTCCCGGTGACGTTAATGGTTCTCGATGAGGCCCTCACCATAGATACGCTCTTGCCGGACTAAATGTTTCAAATTCAAGCAGGAAAAACCTACCAAAATTAATCCGTCCCTTTTTGGCAAGGGATCAACGGAACGCAACAGGTTGAGCATACGCAAGCGAGCGGCCCCCAGAGCGTACAAGGTGGCATGAAAAAGGCAGGGCATTGACCTTTTGGTCATGCCCTGCCTTTTGAATGACAGATTGTAGCTCTGGGGGCCGCGCAGCGACGGAGGTTGCCGCCGTTCGTTAGAACGGCGGAACTAGTTACTCCTCGTCGTTGTCCTTGGCCTCTTCGGCGTCGTCGGTGTCCACGAGCTGGTTGAGCAGCTCGTCGAGGGAAGCCATGTCCTCGTTGATGGCACCGTTGGCAGGAGCCTTTTTGTCGTCGATCGGGGCGCCCAGGAGCTCCTCGTCGGCGTCGGCGTGATGCGACGGCGTGGCGGAGGTGCCCAGCAGGATGTCGTCCGGACCGTCGGGGCTAAAGACCATCTGCAGCAGCTGCGAGAGGTCTTCCTCGTCGGCAACGTCGTCGTTGTTCTCGAGGATGTAGAGCAGGTCGTGGGCCTCCAGGCCGTCACGGAGCTCCTCGATCGCCTTGGCACCGATGCCATCGATGCGCAGCAGATCCTCCTCGGACTTGCCGACCAGGTCGCCGACCGTCTCGATGCCGATCTCACTGAACTTGTTGGTCCAGCGCTGCGACACGCCCAGGTCGTCGAACAGGTACAGGCGAGCCTTCTCGGCGGAGATGGTGTGGCCGTTGCGGGTGAACGACCCGTCAGCACCGCCGAACTCGTCGTAGCCGGCCCAATCGAGCTGCTGCGGGAGCTGCTCGTCCAGGTCCTTGAGCTCCACAGGAGCCCACTCGGGCAGCGACTTGGCGTTGGGCGAAGCCGGGCCGTCGATGTCGACATAGCCGTCGGCCGTGCGATACGTCAGCTTGGCGTTGGCGTACGGCTTGAGGCCAGTACCAGCCGGGATCTTCTTACCGACGATGACGTTGGACTTAAGGTCGAGCAGGTGGTCGACCTTGCCCTCGATGGCAGCCTCGGTAAGGACGCCGGCGGTGCGGATGAACGAAGCGCTCGACAGCCAGGAGTCGATGTTGGACGCGACCTTGAGCGTACCCAGGATGACGGGCTCGGCCACGGGAGCCTGACCGCCCAGACGGGCAACGCGCTCGACCTCGTCGGCGAACTCGTAGCGGTCGACGTACTGACCAAGCAGGTACTTGGAGTCGCCGGGGTTGGTGATCTGAACGCGACGCAGCATCTGACGTGCGAGTACCTCGATGTGCTTGTCGTTCAGGTCGACGCCCTGGCTGGTGTAGACGTCCTTGACGCTCTCGACGAAGGTGTGCATCGTCGACTCGATGTCGGTCAGCTTGCGCAGGTTGCGGAAGTTGACGAAGCCCTTGGTGATCTGGTCGCCGGCGCGAACCTCGCAGCCGTCCTCGATCTCGGGCATGAAGCGCACCGAAGCGGGGACGCGACGCTCGTCAAGGACACGGGTGTGATCCTCGGAGTCGGTGAGCGTCAGCACGTACTCGGACTTCTCGGGCTTAATCGAGAGGTGACCGGAGTACGGAGCCAGCTCGGCCTCGCGACCCAGAATCTTCTCGTTGACGTTGCCGACGATATCGAACATACGGCTGACCGTAGGCAGACCCTGCGTAATATCGTCGACGCCAGCGACGCCGCCGGAGTGAATGGTACGCATCGTAAGCTGCGTACCGGGCTCGCCGATGGACTGGGCGGCAATAATGCCGACTGCGGTACCGATAGCGACCGGACGACGGGTGGAAAGATCCCAGCCGTAGCACTTCTGGCACACGCCGTACTTGGAGCGGCAGGTGAGCAGCGCGCGGAGCTTAACCTTCTTGAGGCCCGCATCGACCATCTTCTGGATGTCGGCGACCTTCTCGATGTAGCCGTCCTGCTCAAAGAGCACGGTGCCATCGGGAGCCACGACGTCCTCGATGAAGCAACGGCCGACGAGGTCGGTGTTGAGGTCGGTGGTGCCGGGGATGATGAGGTTGTAGGTGACGCCCTCGTGCGTACCGCAGTCCTCCTCGCGGACGATGACGTCCTGGGCCACGTCGACCAGACGACGGGTCAGGTAACCAGAGTCCGAGGTGTGGGATGCGGTATCGACCAGGCCCTTACGGGCGCCGTAGGTCGAAATGAAGTACTCGAGCGGCAGCAGGCCCTCGCGGAAGTTCGCCTTAATGGGAAGGTCGATCGTCTCGCCGGACATGTCTGCCATCAGGCCACGCATGCCGCCGAGCTGACGCAGCTGGGTCTTAGAACCACGGGCGCCGGAGTCGGCCATCATGTACAGCGGGTTCTCCTCGTCGAACATGTCGAGCATGAGCGCTGCAACCTTATCGGTACAAGCGGTCCACTCGTTAACGACTTCGATGTGGCGCTCCGTCTCGTTGATGAAGCCCTCCTCGAAGTACTCGTTGATCTGGTCGACGTTGGCCTGGGCGCGGTCGAGCAGCTCCTGCTTCTCGGCAGGGATGAGAGCGTCCCACACCGAGATGGTGAGGCCGGCGCGGGTAGCGTAGTGGAAGCCGGAGTACTTGATGGCGTCGAGGATCGGGCCGACCTTGGCCTCGGGGTAACGATCGCAGCAGTCCGCAACCAGCTTGGCCACGTCGCCCTTGACCATCTTGTAGTTCATGAACTCGTAGTCTTCGGGCAGGCACTGACGGTTGAAGATAATGCGGCCGATAGAGGTCTCGAAGCGAGCGGTCTTGTTGCCGGTGACGTCGTAGTCGACGAACTCGTTCTTGCCGTTCTTGACGCGGAAGATACGGGTGCCGTCCTCGTTGATGACGTTGGCATCGGCAGCTGACACGCGAACCTGGATCTTGGCCTGCATGTCGACCTCGGAACGGCAGTCATAGGCGTGCAGCGCGTCGTCGAAGCTGGCGAACACGTGGTTCTCGCCCGGCAGACCGTCGCGGACCTGGGTCAGGTAGTACACACCGATGATCATATCCTGCGAGGGGATGTTGACCGGCTTGCCGGATGCCGGCGAGCGCAGGTTGTTCGCAGAGAGCATGAGCACGCGAGCCTCGGCCTGAGCCTGGCTGGACAGCGGCACGTGGACAGACATCTGGTCGCCGTCGAAGTCGGCGTTGAAGGGCGAGCAGACCAGCGGGTGCAGGTGGATAGCCTTGCCCTCGACCAGCACCGGCTCAAAGGCCTGGATGGACAGACGGTGCAGGGTCGGTGCGCGGTTGAGCAGCACGACGCGGCCGTCGATGACCTCTTCGAGGATGTCCCACACAAAGGTGGCACCGCGGTCGATAGCGCGCTTGGCGCCCTTGATGTTCTCGACCTTGCCAAGCTCGACCAGGCGCTTCATGACGAAGGGCTTGAAGAGCTCCAGCGCCATGGTCTTGGGCAGACCGCACTGGTGCAGCAGCAGCTTGGGGTCGGTAACGATTACCGAACGGCCGGAATAGTCGACACGCTTACCCAGCAGGTTCTGACGGAAGCGACCCTGCTTGCCCTTGAGGGCCTCGGCGAGCGACTTGAGCGGGCGACCGCCACGGCCAGAGACCGGGCGACCACGACGGCCGTTGTCGAACAGGGCGTCCACGGACTCCTGGAGCATGCGCTTCTCGTTGTTCACGATGATCGCAGGGGCGTCCAGGTCGAGCAGGCGCTTGAGTCGGTTGTTACGGTTGATCACGCGACGGTACAGGTCGTTGAGGTCGGACGCGGCGAAGCGGCCGCCGTCGAGCTGGACCATCGGGCGCAGATCGGGCGGAATGACCGGGATGACGTCCAGGATCATGTTCGCGGGGCTGTTGCCGCCCTTCAGGAAGGCGTCAACGACCTCGAGGCGCTTAACGGCCTTCTCGCGCTTCTGCTTCTGGGAGTCCTCGTCGGCGATGATGGCCTTGAGCTTCTCGGCCTCGGAGGGGAGGTCGATGGCAGCGAGCAGGTCGCGGACGGCCTCGGCACCCATGCCACCCTTGAAGTACATGGAGTAGTAGCGGGTCATCTCGCGGAACAGCGGCTCATCGGAGATGAGGTCGCGCTCGGTGAGCTTCATGAAGGCGTTGAAGGCGTCCGTACGGAGCTGCTTCTCGTCCTTGCACTCTTCCTCGATGTCAACGATGCCAGAGGCGATCTCCTCGGGGGTCAGCGGCTCCTCGTCAGAGAACTCGTCAAAGTTCTCGGGGTCGCCCTGCTCCTTGAGGGACTCGATCTGGCGGGCGCACTCGGCATCGATCTCTTCCAGATCGGCGGCGAGCTCCTCGCGCAGGTCGTCGGCGTCGGCCTCGCGGGCCTCATAGTCGACCTCGGTGATGATGTAGCTGGCAAAGTACAGAACCTTCTCGAGGTCCTTGGACTTGATGTCGAGCATACGGCTCATCGGGAAGCTCGTGGGGCTCTTGAAGTACCAGATGTGGGACACGGGAGCGGCGAGCTCGATGTGACCCATGCGGTCGCGACGCACCTTGGCCGAGGTGACCTCGACGCCGCAGCGCTCGCAGACGATGCCCTTAAAGCGGATGCCCTTGTACTTGCCGCAGGAGCACTCCCAGTCCTTGGCGGGACCGAAGATCTTCTCGCAGAACAGGCCGTCCTTCTCGGGCTTGAGGGTACGGTAATTGATGGTCTCCGGCTTCTTGACCTCACCGTGCGACCAGGAACGGATCTGGTCGGCGGAGGCAAGGGAGATCTTTACCGAGTCAAAATCAGTAGCTTCGAAATCTGCCACAGTCAACTACTCCTTATCAGTGGTCGTGGCGGCGACAGCCTCGGGTGCCTCGGCGGTCTCGGCATCCTCGGCCTCGACGTCGGCGTCAACGCCGGCGAGCGCAGCCAGGTCGTCGAGAGCGGAGGTCTCCTCGGCGGTCACAGGGGCGGAGGCGTCCTCGTCGGCATCGTGCATGGGCTCGATGTCCAGTGCGAGGGAGCGGATCTCCTTGACGAGAACCTTGAAGGACTCGGGGATACCCGGGACAGGAACGTTCTCGCCCTTGACGATGGACTCGTAGGTCTTGACGCGGCCCACGGTATCGTCGGACTTGACGGTCAGGATCTCCTGCAGGACGTTGGAAGCACCGTAAGCGTACAGTGCCCAAACTTCCATCTCGCCGAAGCGCTGGCCGCCGAACTGAGCCTTGCCGCCCAGAGGCTGCTGGGTAACCAGGCTGTAAGGGCCGGTCGAACGAGCGTGGATCTTGTCGTCGACCATGTGGCCGAGCTTGAGGATGTAGGACGTACCCACGGTAATGGGCTCGCGGAACTCCTCGCCGGTGCGGCCGTCGAACAGACGGGTCTTGCCGCGCTCGTCAAGCTGGGTGACGAACTCGGGGCGCATGTGATCGCCAAAGGCAGCGGTGGCCTTGTTGAGCATGTTCTTGTTGGCACGACGGATGACCTCGGCGATCTCGTCCTCCTTGGCGCCGTCGAAGACGGGCGTCGCGGTGAAGAACGGACCGGGGACGTACTTGTCGGAGTCGGCCTGCTCGGTATCCCAACCGCAGGCGGCAGCCCAGCCAAGGTGGCACTCGAGCAGCTGGCCGACGTTCATACGCGAAGGAACGCCCAGCGGGTTGAGGATAACGTCGATCGGGGTACCGTCAGCCATGTAGGGCATGTCCTCGACCGGCAGAACGTTACAGATAACACCCTTGTTGCCGTGGCGGCCGGCGATCTTATCGCCCTGCTGGATCTTACGACGCTGGGCGACGTAGACGCGCACCTGCTCGTTGACGCCGGGGGCCAGGTCGTCGCCGTTCTCGCGGCTAAAGCGGACGACGTCGATGACGCGGCCGTAAGCGCCGTGAGGCATCTTAAGGGAGGTATCGCGGACATCGTGGGCCTTGGCACCGAAGATGGCGCGCAGCAGGCGCTCCTCGGCGGTCAGAGCGCTCTCGCCCTTAGGCGTGACCTTGCCGACCAGGATGTCGCCAGGGCCGACCTCGGCGCCGATGCGGATGATGCCGTCCTCGTCGAGGTTGGCAAGCATGTCCTCGGAGAGGTTCGGGATCTCGCGGGTGATCTCCTCGGGGCCGAGCTTGGTGTCGCGGGCGTCGATCTCGTGACGGGTAATGTTGATGGTCGTCAGCAGGTCCTCGGCCACCAGGCGCTCGGACACGACGATACCGTCCTCGTAGTTAAAGCCTTCCCACGGCATGTAGGCCACGGTGAGGTTCTGGCCCAGTGCGAGCTCGCCGTGATCGGTCGAAGGACCGTCGGCCAGAGGCTCGCCCTGCTCAACGGTGTCACCGACGCGCACGAGCGGACGGTGGTTGATGCAGGTGGACTGGTTGGAGCGCTGGTACTTGGCCAGGTGATACTCGTCCATGCCGCCGGCATGCTTAACGATGATCTTGGCGGCGTCGGCAAAGATGACCTCGCCGGCGTTCTTGGCCAAGGTGACCTCGCCGGAGTCCAGAGCGGCGCGACGCTCCATGCCGGTACCGACATAGGGAGCGGCGGGGTGAACCAGCGGCACGGCCTGACGCTGCATGTTAGCGCCCATCAGCGTACGCTTGGCGTCGTCGTGCTCAAGGAACGGGATCAGCGTGGCTGCGACGGAGAGCATCTGACGCGGCGAGACGTCCATGTAGTCGACGTCCTCGACGGGCACGTCGGCGGGAGCGCCGAAGGAGCCGTCGAAGTCGCGAGTACGGGCGATCACGGCGTGCGGACGGACGATCTTGCCCTCAGCATCGGTCGTGATGAACTCGTTGGTCTTGGGATCGAGCGGCGTGTTGGCCGGCGCGATGACGTGCTTCTCTTCCTCGTCAGCGGTCATCCAGTCGATCTGGTCGGTGGCAACGCCGTTCTCGACACGACGGAACGGGGCCTCGATGAAGCCATACTCGTTGACGCGGGCGTAGAGGGCGAGCGAGCCGATCAGGCCGATGTTGGGGCCTTCGGGGGTCTCGATCGGGCACATGCGGCTGTAGTGCGAGTTGTGAACGTCGCGGACGGCCGTCGGCACGTTGGTGCGGCGGCTGGAGCCGGACTTGTGGCCGGCAAGACCACCAGGGCCGAGTGCGGACAGACGGCGCTTGTGGGTCAGACCGGTCAGGGGGTTCGCCTGGTCCATGAACTGCGAGAGCTGCGAGGAACCGAAGAACTCCTTGATGGAGGCCACGATCGGGCGGATGTTGATGAGCGACTGCGGGGTGATCTCGTCGATGTCCTGGGAGCTCATGCGCTCACGGACGACGCGCTCCATACGGCTCATGCCGATACGGAACTGGTTGGCGACGAGCTCGCCGACGGTACGGATGCGGCGGTTGCCGAAGTGGTCGATGTCGTCGACCTTGAAACCCTGCTCGCCGGCAGCGAGGGACAGGAGGTAGCGCAGCGTCGCGACGATATCCTCGTCGGTGAGCACCGTGACCTCTTCCTCGGTGGTGAGGTTGAGCTTCTTGTTGACCTTGTAACGACCGACGCGGGCCAGGTCGTAGCGCTGCGGGTTGAAGAGCAGACCCTCGAGCAGGCTGCGGGAAGCGTCCACGGTGGGAGGCTCGCCCGGGCGCAGGCGACGGTAGATCTCGATGAGGGCGTCCTCGCGAGTGAGGGCGGTGTCGCGCTCCAGGGTGCGCTTGATCACATCGGAGTTGCCGAGCAGCTCGATGATGTCGTCGTTGGTGACGGCGATGCCAAGGGCGCGCAGGAACATCGTGGCGCTCTGCTTGCGCTTACGGTCGATAGAGACCATGAGCTGGTCGCGCTTGTCGACCTCAAACTCAAGCCAGGCACCGCGGGACGGGATAATCTGGGCCTTGTAGATCTGCTTGCCCGAATCCATCTCGGAGCTGTAGTACACGCCCGGGGAGCGGACGAGCTGCGAGACGACGATACGCTCGGTACCGTTGATGATGAAGGTGCCCTGATCGGTCATCATGGGGAAGTCGCCCATGAAGACGAGCTGCTCCTTGATCTCGCCGGTCTCCTTGTTGGTGAGACGGACGTCGGTCAGAAGCGGAGCCTGATAGGTCATATCCTTCTCGCGGCACTCCTCGACGGTGTGCGCGGGGTCGCCGAACTGATGCTCGCCGAAGGTAACCTCGAGAACATGGTTCTGACTCTGGATGGGGCTGGATTCCTTGAACGCCTCACGAAGGCCCTCGTCCTTAAAACGCTCAAAGGATTCCCTCTGAACAGAGATAAGGTTGGGGAGCTCCATGGCCTCCGGGATTTTCCCGAAGCTGACGCGCTTGCGCTCAGTGGCAGTGTATGCGTAGGTCACCAGGTTTTTCCTCCTTCACGGAAATGCTCGGTGGGTTGGCGAGGCATAGCTTCGCCAGTTATCGCAACCTAATAGTTTATCAGGTACCGACCGTTGGGCAAGAAAAGCCTTGACGCGATTGAGTTTTTGGAGTAGCAAAGTTTTTCGACAGAAAATGCGCAGGTAGATAGGTGTACATCGAACACCTGTTCATATATTTTCTGTGAACAGAGAGCCGACAATCGCAGCTCTTATAAAAAACGGGTGCAGACCGAAGTCTGCACCCGTAAATGTCGATGCTCGAAGGCTTATTTGCGCATCAAGCCGCCGCGCTCGTCGATGGCGTCCCAGAAGGCGCTGGCAAAGCGAGGATCGCTTGCGGCCATGAGGGCGTTGGTGGCCATCCAGCCAGACGGGGTGCCGGTGTCGTAGCCCGAAAGCGGGTCGATGACGACAGCGTACATGGCCTCACGATCGAGCGAACGTGCCATGGCGTCGGTCAGCTGGATCTCGCCGCCCTTGCCAGCCTGCTGATCGGCGAGCAGGTCCATGACCAGCGGGCTCAGCAGGTAACGGCCGACGATGTACAGGTTGGACGGAGCCGCCTCGGGAGCAGGCTTCTCGACCAGACCGCCGATGCGCCAGACAGCGCCCGGCTCGGCATCGGCAACGCCCTCGGCGCCCTCGAGCGAACCGACGCGCTCGCCGGCGATAACGCCGTAGCGACTGACTTCCTCGGGCGAGCAAGCAGCGACGGCGATAACCGAAGCGCCACCGTGCTCCTTGGAAACGGCGAGCATCTTGTCGCAGATGTCGCGGTTAGGCACAACGTAGTCGCCCAGAAGAACCAGGAAGTTCTCCCCTGCCACGGCGTCGGCAGCAGAGCGGATAGCATGGCCGAGGCCCTTGGGCTCGTACTGATAGCGGAAGTCGACCGGCATACCGCCAGCGTGGGCGACGGCATCGGCATAGGCGTTCTTGCCGCGCTCGCGCAGCAGGTTCTCGAGCGAGCGATCGGGCTGGAAGTAGCTCAGCAGCTCGGGCTTACCAGGAGAGGTAACGATGATGGCATCGTCGACCTCCTCGGGGTCGAGTGCCTCCTCGACGACATACTGAATGACCGGCTTGTCGAGCACCGGCAGCATCTCTTTGGGCGTGCACTTAGTGCCAGGCAGAAAACGCGTGCCAAGACCGGCGGCGGGGATGATTGCCTTCATGTTATTCAAGGATCCTTTCGCAGGCGCAGAATGCGCCCTATGCGTGCGGCACAGCGGCCGCAGACCAAATTGCGATACCGAAGTATCTTACCGCCGGAGACATACGTCGCCGTAAGGCAAACGCAATTCTTCAGCAGGTCAACGCAAATTATTGCTCGAATGGTGCAATTTTACGCCCCAGCGGTAACGGGATTGGCATGACGAAGACAGCGGTGTTCTGCGTGCCGAGCAATGGAAATGAGGGGCCAAAACAAAAAAGACGGGGCTCGCAATGCGAACCCCGTCTGTAAAGAAATCTGACGAGAAAGCCTGATTACTTGAGGGTGACAGCAGCGCCAGCAGCCTCGAGCTTCTCCTTGGCAGCCTCGGCGTCCTCCTTCTTGGCACCCTCGAGAACAGCCTTGGGAGCGCCCTCGACGACCTCCTTGGCCTCCTTCAGGCCAAGGTTGGTGAGCTCACGGACGGCCTTGATGACCTGGATCTTGTTGTCGCCGAAGCCCTCGAGCACGACGTCAAACTCGGTCTTCTCCTCGGCCTCAGCAGCGCCAGCAGCAGGAGCGGCGACAACAGCGGCAGGAGCAGCGGCGGAAACGCCGAAGGTGTCCTCGATAGCCTTGACGAGCTCGGAAGCCTCGAGAAGGGTCATTTCCTTAAGAGCATCGATGATCTCATCGGTGGTAAGCTTAGCCATTTCTAAGTCCTTTCGGTTTCCGTGTCTGTGCACGGAGATCAGTTAAAACACGGCGCGAATGCGCCAGGGGTGCGGCGTTGCCGCCGCGGGTGAAAACAGCGACTAGGCTGCCTTCTGCTCGGAAACCTGCTGGATCGAACGAGCGAGACCAGAGGAAACGCCGTTGACGCAGACAGCGATGTCGCGAGCGAAACCGGAGATGAGACCGGCGATCTGGCCGAGAAGCTGATCCTTGGTGGGCAGCTCGGCGATAGCCTTAACATCATCAGCGGAAACGACCTTGCCGTCGGAGATACCGCCCTTGATCTCAAGGACGCCCTTGGACTGAGCGGAGAAGTCCTTAAGGGCCTTAGCGGCCTCGACCGGCTCGGACTCGTAGAACACATAAGCGACGGGGCCGGCGAGGATCTCGTCGAGCTCGGGCTGCTCCTGGTTCTTGAGAGCGATCTTGACCAGGTTGTTCTTGTAGACCTTCATCTCGGCGCCGCACTCGCGAAGCTGATGACGCAGCTCCTGAGCCTGCTTAACCGTCAGACCGTTGTAGTTGACGACGAACAGACCGGCGTTCTCGGCGATACGGGACTCGATCTCTGCAACCTTGTCGATTTTGTACTGCTGGGGCATGAATTACACCTCCTCGAATTCTTTCCGGGCACGGTCCGCCACAAGGACGTGACGGGGGCATGTCCAAAAAGAAAGCCCCCGCGCTGCATGAGCGACGGGGGCGAGAAGACATATCTACTCGACCACCTCGGCTGGCGGGATGTCCCATTAAGCTCGCAGGCAAAGCCCGTTTGCGCCGGCTGTCTCTGGCAGCGGATTCGTGCGTGAACCGAAAGTATTATGGCGGGGACCCCGGCGTCGGTCAACGGAAAACCGGGCTGCACACAATTCCACCATCCGGCATGCGCCGCCGAAGGGCAGGCGCAAGGTTTCCGCTCGGTCAGGTCCTGGGCTCGCTCGGAAAGCACATTAAGTGCTTTCCGGCTCGTGCGGAATCTACGGAAACCTTGCGCCTGCCCTTCGGCGGCGCGTGCCTGCGTCAACTATGGGACAGCCCGGGTTTCTGTTGAGCGACGCCCCCACGCATAACCCTTATGTCGGTGGGCTGATGTGTTGCGTCCCTGATGGCTATAGGGTTGAGACGAAGGTGGATAGGCGGTGGAGGCCTTCGTCCAGGTTTTCGTCGGAGACGCAGTAGCTTAGGCGGATGTGGCCTTCGGTGCCGAAACAGTCGCCCGGGACTAGAGCTACGTTTGCCTCTTTGATGGCTTTGATGCAGAAGTCTTCGCTTGTTAGGCCAAACTTTTTGATGCTCGGGAAAGCGTAGAAGGCTCCTGCGGGCTCTACTGCGTCGAGGCCCATGGCGTTTAAGGCTGCGAGCACGCGTTTGCGGCGGGCTCGGTAGACTTCGAGCATGGGGGTGGGGTCGACGGTGAGGGCTCGCTTTGCGGCGTCCATCTCAAATGAAACGGCGCTCGATACTAGGTATTGGTGGGCCTTTGCGATCTCGGCGATGACGGGGGCTGCGGCAGCGAGCCAGCCCAAGCGCCAGCCGGTCATGGCCCAGGGCTTGGAGAAGCTCTCGATGATCACCGTCTGCTCGCGCAGCTCCGGGTGTCGCTGGGCAAAGCGCTCGTAGCCGTCCACATAGACGAGGCGGTTGTATACGTCGTCGCAGACTACGTAGATACCCGCCTGCTCCGTTACGCGCGCCACGGCGTCGAGCGATGCCGCGTTGAGAATGCAGCCCGTGGGATTGTTGGGCGAGCAGATAACGATGGCCTTGGTCGCCGGGGTTACGCAGGCACGAAGCACGTCCTCGTCAATCTGAAATTGCGCGGGCTCCGTATCCAAAAAGACTGCTTTGGCGTGATTGGCTACGACGATGCTCTCGTACAGGCCAAAGGCCGGCGTGGGGATAATGACCTCGTCGCCGGGGTTGAGCATAGCCATGAATGTTGCCGACAGGGCCTCGGTCGCGCCGTCGGTCAGGATGACCTCATCGGTGGAAAACGCCAGGCCCGCGTCGCCCATATATGCGGACAGCGCCTCGCGCAGGGCAGGGCGGCCGTTGTTGGGCGGATAATGCGTGTCACCGCGGTCCAGCGCGGAGGTCACCTCGGCGCTAATCACGTCGGGCGTGGAAAAATCAGGCTCGCCGAGCGCAAGCGCAATACATCCCGGATGCTGGGCGGCGAGCGCGTTGATTCGGCGGATGCCGGAGGGCTTGAGCGTGGCAAGCGAGGTATTCATGGGCAGGCGCATGGCGTTCCTTTCGTAAGGGTTGCACTAGGATAGCGCGGCGAGGCACCGCCAGACGGTGTAACCTAAACGGAAACGGACTGGAAAGGAGATGACATGGAGGCGATCGCACGCGGCGATAAACCCAAAACGCTGCAGACCATTGCATATATCAGTATTCCCGAGAGCGCCGATCTTGAGTTTTTGCTCTGGGACCTGCAGGATGCCATCGCCGCCTATGCCCGACTTTCTGGTACTTCGCTCCCCCGTCTGGTCGCCCTGGGGACGGATGATGGCGGCAGCGTTGCGGACGGCATTGTATTCGCTGTTGAGAATGCGCTCAATAACGAGGCGATGAGCGTCGTTGAGCGGGCGCTTGATTGCCTTGGGGGCACGGAAGCGCGCGTCTATGTCGTTGTTCAAGCCGGCTGCGGGAGTCCCGAGCGGGCGCACACGGTCGTTGGCCATCTGCGCGAAGCGTGCGAGCGTCGGGGGTTGTCGTGGTGCGGTGGCATTGTCGTCTGCACCGGCACCGGCATCGCAGCGCTTTGCCGCTCCCCACGCATGGGCCTCTTGCGCCGACCGTTTTCCGAAGCCATGGACAAGCTCGTGGGTGCGGTGCGTATGGGTTGCTCGGTTGAGCATGCGCAGCGACTCGGCGGCGGCAGTGCCGAGGACGTCGACACCAATGGCATGGTTTTTGCCGAGCCAGCCGTGCCGGCGCCAATCTGGCAAGCCGTTATAAAACGCCTTGGCGCTCACGCTCAATCAAATATTTAAACTAACGAGCGCCCCAATCAACGGCATCGCGCCAGCGCTCAACAAGGCGTTCCAGGCGCCATGCCGCATTGGCGGGACTTGTCGACGGCAGAACGATAGCCGGCAGCCCTGTGCGCTCTTGCAGGTAGCGCTTGTAGAGCCGCCCTGCTGTGCCGCCGTTACATATCACCTGTTCAATGGGAGCTGCACCGGTAATGCGCTCGACATGCGCCGGAACGACGTTTTTGATGCTCGCGTCGCTTGAGCCCTTGATGTCACAGCTCTCGATCACGTCCCACAGGGCCACACCGCCGTTGAGCAGCATAGCCCGCTTGGCAGCAACCGAGGCGTCGAGCGTCGCGGACTCGCCGCTCGCCAAAGAGTCTCCCTCGTTGGGCGGCACGGACGCACCAAGGCACGCGGCCATCACGCGCCAAAAGCGGTTCTGGGGATTACCGTAATAGAAGGCGTTGGCGCGCGAGAGCACCGAGGGAAACGAGCCCAACACCAAAACGCGCGAGCGCTCGTCAAACACGGGCTCAAACCCATGCTCAATATGTTGATAGCCCTCGTCGGACGCAGCCATGGCCTAGGCCCTCAACAGATAGCGCACCTCGTAGGGTGCAAGCTCAAGGGTACCCGTCAGCTCGACCGTGGACGCATCGTCAACAAGCAGGTCGACGAAGGAGCCGTTGAGTTCGCCGGCTCCAAAGGTGTAGGGCTCGTTCACGGCATTGACCGCCACGAGCACCGTCGCGTCGTCGCAGGCGCGCTCGAACAGCAGCTGCTTGTTCTGAATCACCACGTTGCGATAGGCACCGTAGTTGAGGGCACGAGCCGCCGCGTCGTTTGCCGAGCGCAGGTGCGCGAGCTGCTTGATGAAGGCCGTCAGCTCGTTGGGCGCAGGCTCATCGAGCGCAGGACGCAGCGCCCAATCGCCATCGGAACCGCCCTTTTCGCCGGCAATCCCCCACTCGCTGCCATAGTAGACGCACGGAATGCCCGGCATGCCAAACAGCATGCCATAGGCGGGGCGCAGGCAGGACTTGTCGGTAAGGATGCTCGCCAGGCGCGGCACATCGTGATTGTCGACAAACGACAGCAGATGCTTGCCGCGATAAATGCACCACGGGTCACCGCCAAACTGGCGATGCAGCGAGTGGGCAATCTCGAACATGTTGACCGAGTTAAAGCTGGAGTACAAGCCCTTGTAGCACTCGTAGTTGGTGCAGGAGTCGAGCATCTCGTCGTTGACGATCTGGTTGTAGTCGCCGTGGAGCGTCTCGCCGATCAGCACAAAGTCGGGCTTGAGCTCACGGGTAAAGGCGTGCAGGCGGCGCATGAAGTCGCGGTCGAGCATATAGGCAACGTCCAAGCGCAGGCCGTCGACGCCAAAGACCTCGGCCCAGCGACGCACGGACTCGAGCAGGTAATCGACCACGGCGGGGTTTTGCAGGTTGAGCTTCACAAGCTCAAAATGGCCCTCCCAGCCCTCGTACCAAAAGCCGTCGCCGTAGCACGAGTCGCCGTCAAAGCTGATGTGGAACCAATCCTTGTACGGCGAATCCCACTTGCGCTCCTGCACATCGCGGAAGGCCCAAAAGCCGCGACCGACGTGGTTGAAGACGGCATCGAGCATCACACGGATGCCATGGGCGTGCAGCGTCTCGCACACGGCGGTAAAATCGGCATCCCCACCCAGACGACGGTCGATATGGCGCAGACTGCGCGTGTCGTAACCGTGGCTATCAGACTCGAGCGGCGGGTTAATGAGCACAGCACCGATGCCGAGCTCTTGCAGGTAGTCGGCCCATTGGGCGATTTTCATAATCGGAGCATCGGGGTTGGGCGCGGCGTTGGCGGCCTGGGCGAGCTCATCCTCGGCAACGGGCGCGGCGTTTTCGCGCGGGGCTCCGCAAAAGCCCAGCGGATAGATCTGATAGAACGTCGTCTCGTATGCCCACATAGCAACCTCCCGGTAAGCTCAACACAACGACATCCATTGTATGCCCGGCTTGTATCCTCTTCCCCAAAATAAGTTGCGGTGGAATAGTTCCTGCTTGGGCCTTCAGAGGCCTTAAACAGGAACTATTCCACCGCAACTGATAAGGGGATGTGGTTAGGCAACGGGTTTGGCACGGCGGATGGCCGGGAACAGCACCGTGATGGCAAGGATGACGCCCACGACTGCAATCGCCCCGCCCGCGAAGCCGATCCAAGCGATGCCGGGACCCGAAACCACGGCGCCGCCGATTGCGGTGCCCGTGCCGATACCGAGATTAAACAGGCCCGAGAAGATCGACATGGCGACGGCCGATGAATCCGCCGGCGTGTACTTGATGAGCTCGGCCTGAAACGCCACGTTAAAGGCCGTGGCGCAGCAGCCCCACAGCGCGCAAACGGTAAGCACTGCCGCGAGCGACGATGCAACCGGACCCATGAGCAGCAGGGCCACCGGCACGCCGGAGAGCGTAACTGCGAGAAACGGGAACCGGTGCCCGTCGAACAGACGGCCGAACAGCCAGCTTCCGAGCAGACCAGAGCAGCCGAACGCCGTCAGCGTCATAGTGATGGCGCCCGCGTCGACGTGCGCGACCTGTGCCAGGAACGGCTCGATATAGCTGTAACCCGCATAATAGCCGGTCGCCATAAAGACCGTGACCGCGTAGAGCGCGATCAGGAACGGGTTCTTGAGCAGCACGGGCAGCTGTTTGACGGTAAAGCGCTCACCCGCCGGCATGGCCGGGAACACCGCTGCCTGGTACACCACCGCGACGGCAGAAAAAGCCCCGACCACGGCAAACGTCATGCGCCAGCCCACGGCCAGGCCGATGGCGCGGCCGATCGGCAGGCCAAAGATCTGCGCGATGGACGAGCCCGTGGCGATCATGCTGATGGCGAGCGCTCCGTGGCGGGTGTCGACGAGGCGCGAAGCCATGATCGAGGCGACCGACCAGAACACGGCGTGCGCACAGGCGACCACCAGGCGCGCGCAGACCAGGATGGGATATGTCGGTGCCACAGCGGACAGGAACTGGCCGAGCGAGAACACGGCAAGCACGCCGAGCAGCATACGCTTGAACTCAAAGCGCGAGGCAAACACCATGAGCGGCAGCGACAGCAGCATGACGCCCCAGGCATAGACCGAGATCATGATGCCGGCTTGGGACTCGGTAAGCGAGAACGACGCGGCAATGTCGGTCAACAGGCCAATGGGCATGAACTCCGACGTGTTGAATACGAACGCGCAACAGGCGAGCCCGATAAGCGGGAGCCACTGCTTGAGTGAGATGCCATCTTGCCTTGCCTGAGTCATGTAGGAAACCTCTCCGATTGTCTTGAGCGGTGGGCGATTATATAGCAACGGCCCCGCATCCGTCAGCAACAGATGCGGGGCCGCAATCAACTCAATACACAGAGGTGGCGACGTCAATTAATAGCTAAGCCAACCCCAGCAATATGCCCGCCGAATGCACGACAAACGCCACGATCCAGGCGACCGTCACCTGAAACGCGAACACGGCAACGGCATAGCGCGCGCCCAGCTCACTCTTGACGGCGCCGATTGCCGCTACGCAGGGCGGGTACAGCAGCGTAAAGACCAGGAACACGTAAGCGGTAAACGGCGAAAACATGGTCGACAGTGCCGCGGGCGAGGTCGCGCCCAAAAGCACCGTGAGGGTCGAGATGACACTCTCCTTGGCGATAAGTCCGGTGACGAGCGCCGTGGATGCTCGCCAATCGCCAAACCCAAGCGGCGCCAGCGCCGGCGCGATGATGCTGCCGAGACCCGCAAGCAGGCTTTGCGACTGATCGGCGACCACATTAAAGCGAATGTCGAACGTCTGAAGGAACCAGATGACCACGGTAGCGGCAAAGATAATGGTAAAGGCCTTGGTAATAAAGTCCTTGGCCTTATCCCATGCCAGCATCACCGTCGTCTTGACGCTCGGCAGACGGTAATTGGGAAGCTCCATGATAAACGGCACCGGGTCGCCCTTAAATGCCGTGCGGTTGAGCACCAAAGCCGCGATGCAACCGATCGCAATGCCAATCAGATAGAGCGAGACCATGGCGGGAACCGTCGCCTGTGGGAAAAACGCCCCGCACAGCAGACCGTAGACCGGCAACTTGGCCGAACAGCTCATAAACGGCGTGAGCATGACCGTCATCTTGCGGTCGTGCTCGGATGGGAGCGTACGGGTCGACATGATAGCCGGCACGGTGCAGCCAAAACCGACGAGCATGGGCACGAAGCTGCGGCCCGACAGGCCAAAGCGACGCAGTACCTTATCCATGACAAAGGCAACGCGCGCCATGTAGCCCGAGTCTTCCAGAATGGAGAGGAACAAGAAGAGCACGACGATAATCGGCAGGAAGGTCAGCACGCTGCCCACGCCCGTAAGCACGCCGTCGACAGCCAGCGAGCGCACCACGTCGTTGGTGCCGAACGCCTTGAGACCCGCATCGGCCGAGGCGATGATGGCAGCGATGCCGTCCTCCATAAGTCCCTGCAACGCCGCGCCGATCACGCCAAACGTCAGCCAAAAGACGAGGCCCATGATCACCAGGAACGCCGGAATGGCTGTGTAACGACCTGTCAGGATGCGGTCAATCTTGACGGAGCGCACGTGCTCGCGGCTCTCGTGCGGCTTTACGACGCAGCGCCCGCACACGTCGCCGATAAAGCTAAAGCGCATATCGGCCAGCGCAGATAGACGGTCGGTGCCGGCCTCGCCCTCCATCTGGGTAATGATGTGCTCGATGGCGTCAAGCTCGTTTCGATCCAGATGAAGTGCCTCGGTCACCAGCTCGTCGCCCTCAACCAGCTTGGTCGCCGCAAAACGCACGGGAATGTGCGCCGTCGCGGCATGGTCCTCGATCAGGTTGGCAATGCCGTGGATGCAGCGATGCAGTGCACCGCCGTCTGGACCATCGGGCGCACAGAAGTCCAGGCGACCGGGGCGCTCACGGAACCGCGCCACGTGCAAGGCATGATCCACCAACTCGCCAATGCCCTCGTTGCGGGCAGCGCTAATGGGAACAACAGGCACGCCCAGCAGACTCTCGAGCAGGTTGACGTCTACGGCACCACCATTGGCGGTCACCTCGTCCATCATGTTGAGCGCGATGACCATGGGGCGGTCGAGCTCCATGAGCTGCAGTGTCAGGTACAGGTTACGCTCGATGTTGGTGGCGTCGATGATGTCGATGATGGCGTCGGGGTCTTCGTCCAAGATGAATTGGCGGCTGACGATTTCTTCGCCCGTGTACGGCGACAACGAGTAAATACCGGGCAAGTCGGTAACGCTCGCCTCGGGGTGGTTACGGATAGTGCCGTCCTTGCGGTCGACCGTCACGCCGGGAAAGTTACCGACATGCTGGTTGGAGCCCGTCAGCTGGTTGAATAACGTGGTCTTGCCGCAGTTTTGGTTGCCGGCGAGGGCAAAGTGCAGCGGCGCGCCCTCGGGCACGGCCGTCTTTGCCGCACGGGGCGAATACGTCCCCTCGCCCAGGGCCGGATGCTCCGTCGTGCCGATTGCGGCGTTAGCGCGCGGACCCGTATCGGTGTCGTGAATACCCACAAGCTCGATGCGAGCGGCATCGTCCTTGCGCAGTGTCAACTCGTAGCCACGCAGGCGGATCTCGAGCGGGTCGCCCATGGGGGCGTACTTCATCATGGTGACTTCGGTGCCCGGCGTTAGGCCCATGTCCAAAATATGCTGTCGGAGTGCCTGATCGTCCGATGCCACCGATGCGACAACGGCGTCCTTTCCAATCTCGAGTGTATCGAGCTTCACGCGCTCATCCTTTCGTTAGACGCGGTTAACCGTTTACCGGGGCTAACCAACTCGTAACGACAAATGATAGCGCTCTGAACTATTTTATAAAGTCAAATACCGATGTTTACCTGCGCAAACTTTATGCGGTGCGCCCCGAAAGCTCTTTGCGCATACCGCTCAGCGAGATCGAAATGGAACCCGACCGCGCGGTAGCAGTGAGTCGATCACCCTCAACCGACCCCGTGCATGTAAAGGGCGCCTTGCCCATCAAGACGTGGGAGATAGTACCCGAGAGCTCAAAGAAATCGCACTCAGCGCGGGCACCCGAGAGAGCGATATTGAGACCCCTGACGTTTAGTACTGCCCTGAGCGCGCCGTTCACCCCATGTGAAAACGTCACCTCGCCGCGCTTGCTCCCCACCGGCGTCTGGGCCAAAACCACATACGTACCCTCAAGCATGGCTCCTCCTCTAAGCAGACTTTTTGAAACGGGCAAGTAGTCTACTTTTACATATGGCGCTCCAGGAAACGGAAGGCCAGGCGGATCCAAGGACGGACTGCCACCTGCTTGTCCTCGTTGTCGACCGCGGTGTTGGCGTTGCCGAGCGAAAGGCCGTGACCGCCCTGGTCAAAGACGTGCATCTCGCAAGCGACGCCCTCCTCGGCCATGCGCTGCGCAAACGGATAGACCTGTGCGATCGGCGCTGTCTTGTCGTCGGACACGCCCCACACAAAGGTCGGCGGCATCTGGCGCGAAACATGCGTGGTAGGGCAAATGTCGGTCAGGTGCTCATCGGTCGCCTCGCCGCCCGTCACCATCGACAGATAGTCGTTGAGCAAATCGCGCCCTGTCTTGCCACCCGTCTTGGGCACGCGCAGGTCGATGCGCGGGTCACGCGTCTGCATATCGCGCACATAGGCAAGGTCGAGCAACGGATAGCCCAGCACCACGGCGTCGGGACGAATGTCGTCCGGACGCGCCCCGGCAAGTGCCGCGAAGGGGCCGGTCTTCCACTGCGTTGCCAGCGAGGCGCAAATCATGCCGCCAGCAGAAAAGCCCACGACGCACACGCGCTTGGGATCGACATGCCACTCGTCGGCATTCGCACGCACCGTGGCGACCATCTTGGCAAGATCTGCCTGGGGGTGCGGAAAGCTCACGTCACCCGTAGAACTTGTGACATAGTTGAGCACAAAGGCCTGGTAACCGTGATCCAAAAACGCAAACGCCACGGGATCCTGCTCATGCGGAGCGATATGCGTAAACGCACCTCCGCCGCAGATAATCACGGCAGGGCGGCGGCCATTCGGCTTATCGGGCAGCGGCTCGGCACCCAAATACGTAAACGTCGCCGGATACTCCTCGGTCGGCTCCTCGCCCCACAGCGCATGGTTCTCGACAATCATATGTGCTCCCTTCGCGCAGATTATGCGCCCTTGTTTTTCGCGTCTAAGCGTACCCCACTTGAGCCCGTGGCGAAGAAACACTCCAGCAATAAGTTTCCCTTCAACTGATATATCACATAATCCCAGTTCAGAGGTATCGTTGAGCAGCGTAAAATAGGGGCGTTGACCAAGCCGCGAAACACATATGAAACGTTTCCGGCAAACCAAGCGCGCGATATGCGCCTATTTAAGTTGGAGGCAACTATGGGTCTGCTCGATTCGCTTAAGTCCACCTTCACCTCGACGGGCGAGGCATCCGTTCCGCCCGCAGCAAGCTTCGCCACCCGCGAAGGCGTCATCTACGCCCCCGTCAACGGCGTGCTCGTCAACCTCGATGAGGTTCCCGATGAGACCATCGCCTCGGGTATGCTCGGTCAGGGCTACGGCATCGAGCCCATTACCGGCACCATCTATGCGCCCGCCAACGGCCGCATCGGCGCCACCACCGTCACCAACCACTCCATCGGCATGATCACCGAGGACGGTCTTCGCGTGTTCATCCATGTTGGCCTGGGCACCGTGGAAATGAACGGCAAAGGTTTTGCCCGCTTTGTCGAGATGGGTGACACGGTCAAGGCAGGCCAGCCGCTCATCAGTTTCGACCGCGAGGCCATCAAGGCCGCCGGTCACGAGGACATCGTGACCGTCATCGTCTCCGAGCTCGATCGTCTTAAGAGCATCGACCATGTCGGCGAGTCCGGCACGCTTATCGGCGGCAACCCGCTCGTCAAGCTGGGCGACCCGCTGCTGGTAGCCAAGACCAAGTAGCCAGGCCCCGCGCCACACAGCCAAAAGGCACCTCGTCAAGCGCCCGCGACCATTTGGCCGCAGGCGCTTTTCGTTTGAAAAACCATCCCGCCAATGCCTTATCCGTATAGCCCAAATGAGCCGAGCTGCTAGAATATCGAACTGTATGGATAACTATCATTCAACCGTTATGGGAGGATACGTGAACCGCACCAAAATCGCGCAGCTTTACGCCGATGCCGAGTCGCTTGGCGGCCAGACCGTCACCGTCGCCGGCTGGGTCAAGTCCATCCGCGACATGAAGAACTTTGGCTTTGTTACGCTCAACGACGGCAGCTGCTTCCGCGACCTGCAGGTCGTCATGAACCGCGAGGCACTCGACAACTACGACGAGATCGCCCATCAAAACGTCTCGGCCGCACTCATTTGCACCGGCACCGTCAAGCTGACCCCCGATGCGCCCCAGCCTTTCGAGCTTTCTGCCACCTCCATTGAGGTCGAGGGCGTCAGCGCCCCGGATTACCCGCTGCAGAAGAAGCGCGCAACCGTCGAGTTCCTGCGCACCCAGCAGCACCTGCGCCCGCGCACCAACCTGTTCCGCGCCGTGTTCCGCATCCGTTCTGTCGCGGCTGCCGCCATCCACCGCTTCTTCCAGGAGCAGGGCTTTGTCTACGTCAACACCCCCATCATCACCACGAGTGACTGCGAGGGCGCCGGCGAGATGTTCCGCGTGACCACGCTCGACCCCAAAAATCCGCCCCTCACCGAGTCCGGCGAGGTCGACTGGAGCCAGGACTTCTTTGGCAAGCACGCGAGCCTTACCGTGTCCGGCCAGCTCAATGCCGAGAACTTTGCCATGGCCTTTGGCGACGTGTACACCTTTGGCCCCACCTTCCGCGCCGAAAACTCCAACACCACGCGCCACGCCGCCGAGTTTTGGATGATCGAGCCCGAGATGGCCTTTGCCGACCTGAACGACTACATGGATAACGCCGAGGCCATGCTCAAGTACGTCCTTAAGGACGTTATGGCCACCTGCCCCGACGAGCTCAATATGCTCAACAAGTTTGTGGACAAGGGCCTGATCGAGCGCCTGGACCATGTGGCAAACTCCGACTTTGCCCGCGTTACCTACACCGAGGCCGTCGAAATCCTGGAGCAGGCCGTCGCCGCCGGTCACAAGTTTGACTATCCCGTGAGCTGGGGCATCGACCTGCAGACCGAGCACGAGCGCTTCCTGACCGAGGAGCACTTTAAGCGACCGACTTTTGTGACCGACTACCCGGCCGAGATCAAGGCGTTCTACATGCGCATGAACGAGGACGGCAAGACCGTCGCCGCCGCCGACTGCCTGGTGCCGGGCATCGGCGAGATTATCGGCGGCTCCCAGCGCGAGGAGCGCCTGGATCTGCTCGAGGCCCGCATCAAGGATCTGGGCATGAATCCCGAGCAGTACAAGTACTACCTTGACCTGCGCCGCTACGGTTCCTGCAAGCACGCCGGCTACGGTCTGGGCTTCGAGCGCTTGGTGATGTACCTCACCGGCGTGGGCAACATCCGCGACGTCCTGCCGCACCCGCGCACCGTGGGCAACGCCGACTTCTAATCGCCACAGCGCCACCAAACGCGTTCCAGCGCATCACGCCAGCGCCTCTCGGCAAGCCGAGGGGCGCTTTTTTCAACAGCATCCGTCAAGCTTTTGGCAAGTTTTTGGTCAGTTGGGCAGGGCTGTTGAAAACTCGACCCGCCGCTTGCCGACGGCCACCGACCGCCCAGAGTGCTCTGCGCCCCTGGGAAAGCCCCGCGTCCTAGGCTCCATACCGTCGCCACCCAAAACGGAAAGGACGTGGGCGCCATGACCGAAACCGCTGTTGAAACTTACGAGACCACGACGAGGGGCGCCGCCTCGATGGCAGCCTATCGCGCCGTTCGCATCCTGCAACTATTAAGCGAAAACACCGGCGAGGACAAGGCCATGCTTTCCGATGAGTTGATCCGGCGCCTCGCCCATCCCGACGACCCCGCCCGCATGCCCATCTCGGCGGCGCGGCGCAGCATCTACACCGCCATCTCCGCACTTCGCCATGCCGGATACGAAATTGAGTACAAGCGCTGCGTGGGCTATCGACTCTTGACCCGTCCGCTCACCGACGAAGAGATCATCCGGCTCCACGGCATGGTCATGCGCAACCGCTCCACGCCCATCGCCATTCGAAAGAGCATGGCGCAGCACCTGGTCGCCATGGCGAGTGCCGACGTTCGCGGCTACCTCGATGCACCCGAGCCTGCTCCAAGCGCAGGCGACAAATCCACCAAGGCCACACGCACGCCCGTCAAGCGCATCGATGCCTGCGAGCTCATCGAGCAGGCCATCGACCACGGAACCACGGTGAGTTTTGATATTTCGAGTGTCACGGCACGCGGAGAGGTCGAAGTGGCACGGATGACACTCCGGCCCTTTGCCATCAAGCAACGAGACGGCATCTCGTATTTGCTGGGAACGGTCTATGACGCGCGAGGCGCCGACGACACGCTGCGTACCGTTGAGATCGGCCGCATGAGAAACGTCACCACACGTCTCCTTGACGGCAAGAAGCTCTTCGCCGTCCTGGACGAGGACGATGCCTCCTCCGCCGCATAAGACCCTCCGCCGCCCATTCGACTACCCGTACCGCCCATCCGATTCTGTATTAAAAAACCCGCCAGGCTGTTGTAAAAATGGACATCAGCGCTACTATAGTTCCACTTGCACTTTGTCCCAGTGCAGTGTTTCCAGCCATTTTTATACTGGGGGTAATGATATGAAGGACATCACCATCAGCCGCAGGAGCCTTCTGGTCTCCGCCGGTCTGCTCGCGCTCGCCCCGCTCGCCGGATGCGGCGGCAACTCTGGTTCCGGCTCCGCTGCCGCCGGTTCCGACTACACCATCGGCGTTCTGCAGCTCACCGAGCACTCCGCGCTCGATGCCGCCAACGACGGCTTCGTCAAGGCCATCAAGAAGAGCGGTCTCAAGGTCAAGATCGACCAGAAGAACGCCCAGAACGACCAGTCCACGTGTAAGTCCATTGCCGACAAGTTCGTAGGCGACGGCGTCAACCTGATCTATGCCATCGCTACGCCCGCCGCGCAGGCTGCCGCCGGCGCCACCGCTGATATCCCCATCGTTGGCTGCGCCATCACCGACTACGCCGCTTCCGGCCTGGTCCAGGACAACGACAAGCCCGGCACCAACGTCACGGGCGCTTCCGACCTCACCCCGGTCGCCGAGCAGCTCGAGATGATGCAGAAGGTCCTGCCCGACGTTAAGAAGGTCGGCCTGCTCTACTGCACCGCCGAGTCCAACTCCGACGTCCAGATCAAGGCCGCCAAGAAGGAACTCGACAAGCTGGGCCTCGAGTACACTGACTTCACCGTCTCGAGCTCCAACGAGATTCAGTCCGTCGTCGAGTCTGCCGTGGGCAAGGTCGACGCGCTGTACTCCCCCACCGACAACACCATCGCCGCGGGTGCCTCGCAGGTCGGCCAGATCTGCAAGGAGAACAAGCTCCCCTTCGTGACTGGCGAGGAGGGCATGTGCAAGGCCGGCGGTCTGTTCACCCTCTCCATCAACTACGAGGACCTGGGCTACGCTGCAGGCGAGATGGCCGTCAAGATCTTGAAGGGCGAGGCCAAGCCCGAGGATATGCCGATCAAGCATCTCTCGAGCAAGGACCTGGTCGTCGTCAAAAACGAAGAGATGGCCGAGGCTCTGGGTATCGACCTTTCCGCCCTGGACGCGTAGCGCCATGCGCGGTAACGCGTCTAGGGCCCGCACGCGCGCCACTGCTGCGTTATTCAATATCTGAGTCATTGGGGCGAACGCTAAAGACCGGCGTTCGCCCTGCTTGTTTCAGGTAAAACAAAACATCTGTCCACCGCTCTTTTATGCATTGGTACCGCTATTATGGAAAATCACGTGTCCACCCTATCCTAGGAGGTATGAAGCATGCTCATTGCATTGCAGGGCGCCGTTTCGCAGGGCGTCCTCTGGGGCATTATGGTGCTTGGCGTGTTTATCACGTTCCGCCTGCTCGACATCCCCGATATGACCTGCGACGGCAGCTTTGCCCTCGGCGGCTGTGTCTGCGCCGTGCTCATCGTCAACAATAACGTCGACCCCTTGCTCGCCGTGCTGGCCGGCATGTGCGCCGGCGCCATCGCGGGCGCCGTCACGGGCATCTTGACCACCGTCTTTGAGATTCCCGCAATCCTCGCCGGAATCCTCACCCAGATCAGCCTGTGGTCCATCAACCTGCGCATCATGGGCAAGTCCAATACGCCCATCCTTGCCAAGGGCACCATCTTCTCATCCGTCAGCCACATGACGGGCCTGCCGCAGTCCACTGTTGCCATTATCCTGGGCATTGTGCTGGCCGTGGCCATCGTCGCCATCCTGTACTGGTTCTTTGGCACCGAGATCGGCTCGGCGCTGCGTGCCACCGGCAACAACGAGTACATGATCCGCGCCCTGGGCGTCAACACCAACTCCACCAAGATGATCGCCCTCGTGCTCTCCAACGCCCTTATCGGCCTTTCGGGTGCGCTCATCTGCCAGAGCCAGAAGTACGCTGACATTGGCATGGGCACCGGCGCCATCGTTATCGGTCTTGCCGCCATTGTTATCGGCGAGGTGCTCGGTCGCCTGCTGCCCGGCGGTCTGACGCAGTTTAGCGTCCGTCTTGCCTCTGCCGTCTTTGGCTCCGTGGTCTACTTCCTCATCCGCGCCATCGTGCTGCAGCTGGGCATGGACGCCAACGACATGAAGCTGCTCTCCGCCGTGATCGTCGCCGTGGCCCTGTGCGTGCCCGTGGTTTGGGAGCGCTATAAGCTCCGCAGCTCCTACACGAAGGGAGATGAGGCAGATGCTTAAGCTCTCGCACGTCAAGAAGACCTTTAACAAGGGCACCGTCACCGAGAAGCGCGCGCTCACCGGCGTCGACCTCACCCTCAACGATGGCGACTTTGTAACCGTGATTGGCGGCAACGGCGCCGGCAAGTCCACGCTGCTCAATATGATCGCCGGCGTGTATCCGCTCGATTCGGGTGTTATCGAGCTCGACGGCACCGACATCTCGCGTCTGAGCGAGTCGCAGCGCGCCAAGTACCTGGGCCGTGTGTTCCAGGACCCCATGCGCGGCACCGCAGCCGACATGCAAATTGCCGAAAACCTGGCCCTCGCCAAGCGCCGCGGCCAGCGTCGCGGTCTTTCGTGGGGCGTCACCAAGGCCGAGAAGGACGAGTACGTTGAACTGCTCAAGCGTCTGGACCTTGGTCTGGACACGCGCCTCAACGCCAAGGTCGGCCTGCTCTCGGGCGGCCAGCGCCAGGCACTCACCCTGCTGATGGCCACGCTCACCAAGCCGCGTCTGCTGCTGCTCGACGAGCACACGGCGGCCCTCGACCCCAAGACGGCCTCTAAGGTGCTCAACCTGACCGAGGAGATCGTCGACGAGAACCGCCTGACCACGCTCATGGTCACGCACAACATGAACGACGCCATCCGTCTGGGTAACCGTCTGATCATGATGCACGAGGGCCACGTGATCTACGACGTGGCGGGCGACGAGAAAAAGTCGCTCACCGTGGCCGACCTGCTTCAGAAGTTTGAGGAGGTCTCGGGCGGCGAGCTCGCCAACGACCGCATGCTGCTGAGCTAAACCTACCAAAAAGGGACAGGTTCATTTTGGCAGGTTTTATCTGCACAAACGTCAAAACCGCCGCAAAGGAACAGATACCTTTGCGACGGTTTTCGCATATCATGTCGATAATCCAGCGTCAGCAGGAACCACTGGTTAAGAACTAAGGAAACTGCCATGAGAAGACTCCTTCCCCGTCTTGCTTGACCGCCGCACTCCTTGCCGGCGTGCTCGCCGGCGGCCCAGCTTACGCCACCGCGGCCACCCCATCTCAAGTTATCGGCCCGTCCGATGTGATCGGACGGGCTTTTTGGTGGGTATCATGGTTGAATGATCATTAGGAGGTTTTCCCTACATGGAATTGTTTGAACCGATTCTTCATTTCTTTGAGCAGCGCTGGGTCCACAACATCATCTGGGCCGTCATCTTGGTAATAGTCACCGCCATCGCCGCCAAGGTGGCATCCAAGACCCTGCGCCACCTACTCAACCGAGACGACAACCCGCTTCCCGCATCGAGCATCTTCATCAACATCGCGCGTGCCGTCATTTGGATGATCGGCGGCAGCTTTATCCTCGACAACTGCTTTGGCATTAACGCAAACGCGCTCGTCGCCGCTCTTG
The DNA here is from genome assembly GCF_009876115.1 of Collinsella aerofaciens. Classification (GTDB taxonomy): domain Bacteria; phylum Actinomycetota; class Coriobacteriia; order Coriobacteriales; family Coriobacteriaceae; genus Collinsella; species Collinsella aerofaciens_N. The sequence goes on from NZ_WWSY01000009.1 coordinate 33,071, forward strand.
GCGTCGGCGGCATCGCCATCTCGCTCGGCTTTCAGGACACGCTATCAAACCTTATCGGCGGCATGCAAGTGACCTTTATGGGCATCATCAAGCCCGGCGACAATATCGAGGTCGGCGGCGTGTCGGGCGTGGTCCAGGACATCACTTGGCGCCACACGACCATCGAGGACGCCTGCGGACAGACCATCATCGTCCCCAACTCCAACATCTCCAAGAACACACTCGTGCACCTCATGCCCTTTGGACGCGTTGTCGTTCCCGTCGCGGTGAAGGACACGTCAAAGTGGGACTCGCTCGATGCGCTGGCAGACGAGCTCGCCTGTGCCACCAAGGTCGCCGTTTCACCCATCTCGGGCTTTGACAAGGAACCCTACGTGCTCTTTAGCGAGATCGGCGACTTTGGCATTAAGGGTAAGATCATCTTTATCGTCAGTGACGACAGCACCACCTTTACAGCAGCCGACGCCTGCATCCGCGCCATCGCCCCCATCATCGCCTAAAACCACCGCAAAGGGGACAGGCACCTTTGTGGTGGTTTCGCATCGTGGTACCATGGTTCATATCGTTGTTTAAACGACTAAGGGAGTAGGCACCATGGAAGAGGCCTATCGTCAAGCGCGCAAGCGCGGCGAACAGGGACGCCGTCGCGCCATCAGCCAAAGCGAGCATCCATATCTTACGGACCTCGACAGCTTGGTCGCCCAGCTTCCCTGCGGGCAGCGCGAGAACATCGGCCTGCGGGACATTCCGCTCGAAATGGTCGTCGGCACGGTTACCAAAGGTCGCCAGTCCGCCTTTTCGTGTAACTTTATGCCGCTGCTCCCCTGGAATACCGAATTCGCCCGCAAATGGTCCAACCTCTACGATATCCAAATCTCCGAGGGCTACCGCGACCCCATCATCGTCACCGAGTTCATGCACCGCTTTTACGTCCAAGAGGGCAACAAGCGTGTCAGCGTCCTCAAATTCCTTGACGCTCCGACGGTTTCGGCCAAGGTGACGCGTCTGTACCCCGGTAAGTGGGATTCCGTCGAGAGCCGCCTGTACGGTGAGTTTTGCGCCTTTTGGTACGTATGCCCCCTGTACGAGATTGAGTTTTCGCGCGAGGGCAGCTACGAGATGCTTGCCAAAATGCTCGGCCAAGATCTTGTCGAAAAATGGCCTCAAAAGAAGGTCGACTACCTACGTCACACCTTCCTGCTCTTTAAGCGCGCCTATCTTCGCGCGGGCGGCGACCACTTGGACATTACGCCTGCCGATGCCATGCTCGTCTACCTCAACGTCTACAACCAGGACCGTCTGCTGGATACGCCGACGGATATCGTCGTCAACCGTCTGTGCAAGATTTGGCGCGAGCTTGTCATTGCCGGCAAAAGCGACGAGGACAAAGTCGATCTTGTCGAAGCGCCGCAGCCCAACGAGAAAGAGGGCGCACCGACAAAAGCTACCTCGGGCGTGCTCAACTTCTTTATGAGCAAGACCGTCTACTCCACTGCCAATCCCATGCGAATCGCCTTTATCCACGAGTTTCCCTGTGCCACGTCGAGCTGGGACAGCCTACACGACCAGGGCCGCCGGTATCTTGATGAGCACTTTGGCGGCATCGTGCGCACCGAGGCGTTCGAGGACTGCCACGATTCGGACGTGTTCTACGCCGCCGTCGAGACAGCCGTAAAGCACGGGGCGAACGTCATCTTCTCGACCTCACACCGGCTCATGGAATACACGCTCAGGGCGTCAGTCGAGTATCCCCAGGTGCGGTTCCTTAACTGCTCAATCGGCCTTCCCCACCAAAGCGTCCGCTCGTACTTTGGAAAGATGTACGAGGCCAAGTTCCTACTGGGCGCCCTTGCCGCCAGCATGGCCGACAACCACCGTATTGGCTACCATGCGTCGGTCTTCGCCTCGGGCGCGCTGAGCGAAATCAACGCCTTCGCTATCGGTGCCTCGCTGCTCGACCCTCGTGCGCAGATTATCCTCACTTGGGGAGATGTTCCCGCCGGCGGTCTTGCCGAAGCCATGTGTCGCGAGGACGTGAGCGTCATGACCGGCGCCGATATGTCCAAGTCTCTCGAGGACCCCACCGCCTACGGGCTTCACCGTCTGGCAAACGGCAAGGAAGTTACCGGTATTGCTATGCCGGTATGGAACTGGGGCCGTTACTACGAACTCATCGTACGCAGCCTACTGCACGGCACATGGGACGAGACCGCCGATGACCAGCAGGTGCGCGCCGTCAACTACTGGTACGGTATGAGCTCCGGCGTCATCGATATTCGCTACGCTCCGGGCCTACCCTATCAGACGCGTAAACTTGTGCAGCTGCTTCGCAACGGCATTGTCGAGGGCTCCATCAACCCATTTGGCGGCGAGCTCCACAGCCAGGACGGCGTGGTTCAGATTGAGGGCTTCCCTCCCCTGCCGAGTACGCAGATTGTCGAGATGAACTGGCTGGCTGACAACGTTATAGGCTCGATTCCGCAGCTCGATAACGAGCCGGAGGTCCGTGCCCTATGAATATCCTAGCCATTGCCGATGTAGAGGAGCGCTGCCTGTGGGAATGTTTTCGCAAGGAGCGCTTTGAGGACGTTGACCTGATTCTATCCGCAGGCGACCTGGATCCGGACTATCTTGAGTTTTTGGTCACTGTCATCAACAAACCGCTTGTGTACGTTCGTGGCAACCACGACGACCGCTACGCGCGCCATGCACCGGGCGGGTGCATTTGTGTTGAGGACAGCGTATATGTGTACCGAGGTATTCGCATTGCGGGTCTGGGCGGTTCCATGCGCTACCGCGACGGCGCGAACATGTATACCGAGCGCGAGATGGCAAAACGCATGCGCAAGCTATCGCGAAAAATCGCACTGGTAGACGGATGCGATATTCTACTTACCCATGCACCCGTCGCAGGCATGGGCGACCTGGACGACCTGCCGCATCGAGGATTCGAGTGCTTTAATGCGGCTCTTGAGTCTTGGGGTCCCGACTATATGATTCACGGGCATGTGCACCAAAGCTACGGCCCCAACTTTCAACGCGAGCGCCAACACCCATGCGGAACGAAGATTGTCAACGCCTGCGGCTATACCAAGATCGAAATTGACGAGGCGCGCTACCCCACGCGCGGTTGGAAGGCCGCTTGGCTCAACTCGCAAACCATGCGCCGCGAGCTCAAACGCCACGAAGCAATCGAGTCTTCAACCGCCAGAACCCCCTGGTAACTGCCAACAACCACCACGAAGGGGATAGGCACCTTTATGGTGGTTTTGCTGACTCGTCCGACCTGTCCATCACGGTGCTTGTGTAATTAACGAGAACACTCATTGTTTTGTAAGGACGGCGCTCACGTGCCGTCTTTTTTTGTCAACTTATGCAGTCTCGACCGTGTTGTATGTAGAGGGACCTCGCGAGACGCCTTCCCTATATCCATCACGACCAATTGGAGGTGACACTATGCCTGCACGCCGTAACCGCAATAGCACGCTCCGATGCGATGCCGGTCAGATCGAGCGGAAAGCAAAGCGCTTGGTCGACACGTATTCCGACCTCATCCTTCGATTGTGCTATTCGGCCCTTGGATCCGCTGACGACGCTCAAGACATCTGCCAGGACACGCTGATCAAGATTCTCCAACGCACTCAACCGTTCGACTCGCTCGAACACGAACGTGCTTGGGTGATCCGAGTCGCACTGAACGCATGTCGCGATATCGGCCGTACGCACGCGAATCACCCGGTTGTCGACCTCGATTCGCTCCCCGATTTCTGCGCACCCGTAACACATACCGAGCAAGAATTCGCGCAACGCGACTGCGCCATTCTTTCCGCTGTCACGGCCCTGCCTCAAGCACAGCGCATCGCCATCTTTTTGCACTACTACGCAGGCATGAGCATCAGGGAAATCGCAGACGCCGTTCACGCGACGCCAGCTGCAACCGCCCAGCACCTTAGCCGCGGACGTGCGTCACTTCGGCTTTCCTTGAAAGGAGACCACAATGACTACGAATTCGAATGACTATCGCCACGCCCTGGAGCACATTTCGTTTACCGATAATGCGAAGCAGCACATGGCAAACTCGATTGCTCAGTCCGTCGCCTCAAGCGATGCGGCGACCGCTCAAAGCAACTTTAATGGCACGCGACGCAAGCCGCGCATCGCCCGCCATCCCGTAAGAACAGTCGCTCGCATTGCCGCTGTAACGGCAGTCCTCGCTATCGTCATTGGAGGCGCTGGCACGGCTATGGCAACAGGCGTCCTGCCGCTTCCTTCTGACATGCTTTCCGACATCTTTGACGGACCTGCTTCTCAAACCGAGATCATCGACCGTATTGGCCGGCCCGTCGGTGCTAGCTGCTCCAACAACGGAGTCACCGTGACCGCCGACGCCATCATGGGCGACAAGGATATGGTTACCATCGCCTATACGCTTACGTTCGACGATCCCGCTGCCCTGAAAAAGCTTTCCGAGCCGGGCGAGAACGGAACTATCGCCGGAAGTGTCGATGGAAACGTATACGTTGATGGCGAGCATGGCGGCCAAGGCCAATCATGGCTCATTGACAAGAACCCCAATGACTCCAGCATTCAATACTTTGCACAGTTCAGCGTTGAATCACCCGGCCTTATGGGCAGGACCGTCCGCACGCATATCAACTCTCTCGTTGTGCCACGTGCTGGCAAAGAGCTTCCCGAGTATAAGAAAATACTTACGGGCCCATGGGATCTTAAGTTCCAGCTGAATTACGAAGATACATCCGTTACGATTCCCGCGCCCAAATCGGTCAACTTTAACGGCACCAAGGCGACGATTCAAGAGGCCACCGTATCCTGCGTTGGCGTTTCAGTCCGCTACAACATAGATCGTTCCATCGAACACGACAACAACAGCGGCAAGATGTCTCAAAACATGGAGGAGTCTATGGATGCCGTTGGCAACATACCCCTCATCGTGACGTTCAAAGACGGTCATGTTGAGGACGCAACCAGCCACAGCGGCTATTTCGCAAATAAACTGGATAACGGCACCACTGATGTCCACAAGACCTGGCCGTTCTCGCAAGTTTGTGACACAGACAAGATTGCAAGCGTACAAATTGGCGATACGGTCATTCCCATGAATTCGTAACGCTACGCGGCTCGTATATGCACCCGGTTCCGCACTTCGCGTCTAAAGATGCGCTGTCATCGAGCAGCGTGAGCGCAAGGCCGCCCGTATGGTCGGCTGGGAACACCTCGTTGCGCTAAAAATTACCACGAAGGGGACCGGCACCTTTGTGGTGGTTTTGCTGACTCGTCCGACCTGTCCCAACGGTTTGTCTCAATCTGTAACAGGTAGGGCCCAAATAATCGGTTAGCTGTTACAGATCGAGACAGACCACGGATGCTCAGCCGAAAATCTCAATCTGTAACAGGTAGGAACGATTTTGCCCCTTAGATGTTACAGATTGAGATATTTGACAGCTTGAATCGGCATCGCCTACAGCGCGGCGACGACCTTGTCGCCCATCGTCGTGGTGCCGAGGATCTTATCTGCCGGGGTGTTGACATCGGCGATGTCACGGGTGCGCCAGCCCTCGTCGAGCACGCGCGCCACGGCGCTCTCGATCCACGCGGCTTGCTCGCCCATGTCGAGCGCGTAGGTCAGCAGCATCGCCACTGACAAGATTTGAGCCAGCGGATTGGCCACGCCGAGCCCCGCGATGTCAGGAGCGCTGCCAGCGCTCGGCCCAAACAGCGATACGCCATCATCCAGCGAGGCAGAGGCAAGCATACCGAGCGATCCGGTAATCTGAGCCGCCTCATCGGACAGGATGTCGCCGAACATGTTCTCCGTCACCACGACGTCAAAGTCTGCCGGTCGACTGATGAGCTGCATGGCGGCGTTGTCGACGAGCAGGTCCTCAAGCTCCACGTCGGAGTACTCCTCGTCTTGCACGCGATGCACGATCTCGCGCCACATGCGGCTCGTCTCCAGCACGTTGCGCTTATCAACGCTCGTCACCTTGCCGCGACGTTTGCGCGCCGCCTCAAATGCCTGGCGCGCAATGCGCTCAATCTCGTACTCGCGATACTCCATCACGTCGACCGCACGCTGACCGGCCGCACCCGCAGCGCCCGCGCAGGTCACGGATGCGGGCGCCAAAGTCCCACGGCATGTTGTAGCCCATCGTATCGGGGATGTTCACGACCGTGGCACCGGCCCTTACGGCCGCCTCGATAATGCGCACCAGAAACTCCTGATCGGAGCGGCCGGCATCCTCGGCATAGAACTCAACATCGTCAACGAACTTGCGAGCATGTTTGACGGCATGGATCGCTCACTCAATTGCCCTTTCCTCAGTCATATGGAGCTTGTCGCGCAGGTGACTGGTGCTCACACCCAGCCCTGTATGGATACGGGGCCTCTGGGCCGTTTTGAGCGCCTCTGCAGCCACTTCGATATCCCTGTCGACAGCGCGCGTCAGGCCGCATACCGTGCATCGGTCGCCCGCAATCTTGCCAATCTCCTGTACGGAGCGAAAGTCACCAGGACTCGAGATGGGAAAGCCCGCCTCGATAACGTCCACGTTCATGCGCACCAGCTGGCGGGCGATGAAGAGCTTTTCCTCGGTATTCATGCTGGCGCCCGGCGACTGCTCACCGTCGCACAGGGTGGCGTCAAAGATTGTGATTTTGCGGCTTATATGTTCCTCCTGATTGACCGTTTTATGACAGATGGCTTTCAGGAGAGAGAAGGCCTAGAGATAGAAAAATACCCGTGTCGCTCATCACGCCTGAAAGCGGCAGACGATAGCGCACCCGGGTACAACAAATCGTTATAGCGAGATTACAACCCTAGCGCGCTATCCAATCTAGTAGCGCTAGGCCTAGGAGCTGTTGCGTGTTCTTAAACATGTTGGGCTCCCTTCGGCCTCGGGTAGTACTACATCGCGCTAAAGTACAACACAAGTAAAACCACCACAAGGGTGCCTGTCCCCTTCGTGGTGGTTTCGTTGACTCAAAAGCAAGAGACCCGGTCCTGCACGAGGCAGAACCGGGTCTCTTTAGCAATGCTTGCTTTGCTCAGGCAGTAACTGTTAGTTACTCAGCCAGGAAGTCGCGCTGGATAGCGGGATCGACCTTGACGCCAGGGCCCATGGTGGAAGACACGGAGATGGACTTGACGTACTTGCCCTTAGCAGAAGAGGGCTTGACGCGCAGGATCTCGGTGTACAGGGCAGCGTAGTTCTCGACGAGCTGCTGCTCAGAGAAGGACTTCTTGCCCAGGGGCACGTGGCAGATGCCGTAGCGGTCGGCGCGGTACTCAACGCGGCCAGCCTTGAGCTCGGAGACCATCTTGGCGACGTCCATGGTCACGGTGCCGAGCTTGGGGTTCGGCATGAGGCCACGGGGACCAAGGATCTTACCGATGCGGCCAACCTTGGCCATCATGTTCGGCGTAGCGATAGCGGCGTCGAAGTTGATCTCGCCCTTCTGAATCTGGGCGACAAGCTCGTCGGAACCGATGATGTCGGCGCCGGCAGCCTCAGCCTCGCGGGCCTTCTCGCCCTCGGCGAAGACGGCAACACGAACGGTCTTGCCGGTGCCGTGGGGCAGGGAGATGGAACCACGGATGTTCTGGTCAGCCTTACGAGTATCGATGCCCAGACGGAAGTGGGCCTCGACGGTCTCGTCGAACTTGGCGGTGTCGAGCTCCTTAATGAGCTTGGCAGCCTGAAGGGGGGTGTAGAGCGTGGCGCGGTCGATCTTCTCGGCAGCGGCGTTATAGCTCTTACCATGCTTAGCCATGTGCATTACCTCCTGTGGTTAAACGGGCGTGAGCCCTCCCACATCGTATCGTGTGCCCTATTGCACACATTTAACGGGCGCCCCGGTCGGAGCACCCGTCATTACCTAAAGAAATCGCTACTCAGCGATGGTGACGCCCATGGAACGGGCGGTACCGGCGATGATCTTCTTGGCGGCGTCAATGTCGTTGGCATTGAGGTCCGGCATCTTGATCTCGGCGATCTTGGTGAGCTGCTCCTGGGAGAGCTGACCGACCTTGTCGGCCTGGGGCTTAGCGGAACCAGACTTGAGGTTCAGCTCCTTCTTGATGAGGTGAGCCGCCGGCGGGGTCTTGGTGATGAAGGAGAAGGACTTGTCCTCGTAGACAGAGATCTCAACGGGGATGATGTCGCCCTTCTTGTCCTGCGTCTCGGCGTTAAAGGCCTGGCAGAACTGCATGATGTTCACGCCAGCAGCGCCCAGGGCGGGGCCGACGGGAGGAGCGGGGTTAGCTGCACCAGCAGGAATCTGGAGCTTAATGACGTTGGCAACCTTCTTCTCAGCCATGGTCATTCCTTTCGAATCACGAGTGTGAAGTACTTGCTATATCGTAAGCACGCACGTGTTAGAAGCACTCCTGAGATGAGCAGTCACAGAAGAAGCACGCTCGCGCGAACGGACGAAAACTTAAGCGATGACAGCGACCTGGTTAAAGTCGAGCTCGACCGGCGTCTCGCGGCCAAAGATCATCAGCGTGACCTTGAGCTTGCCGGCCTCGGTGTTAACCTCGGAGACCTTGCCATCAAAGTCGGTAAGCGGGCCATCGGTGACGCGGACGGACGTGCCGACCTGAATATCAACCGAGGTGCGCTTGGGCGAATCGCCCTTACCGGGACGACGAGTCATCTTGTTGTACTCGTCACGGGAAAGCGGAGCGGGCTTGCCGTTGCCGCCTAGGAAACCGGTGACGCCGGGCGTGTTGCGAACACACGTCCAAGCATCGTCATCCATCTCCATGCGGACCAGGACATAACCCGGGAAGATCTTGGAATCCTTGGTCTCGCGCTTGCCACCCTCTTTGATCTCGGTGACGCGCTCCATAGGAATCTCGATATCAAAGATACGGTCCTGCATGCCCATGGTCTCGATGCGATGCTCGAGATCGGACTTAACGCGGTTCTCGTATCCAGAGTAAGTGTGAACGACGTACCAACGCTTAGACATGGTTTAGCCCCTCAATCCAGAGAACAGAGCAAGAGCCTCGCCAAAGCCAGCATCGAGCAGAGCGATGACGACGCCGACGACGATCAGAGAAGCGCAAACGACGACCGAGTAGTTCACGAGCTCCTTCTTATCGGGCCACGTGACACGCTTCATCTCGGACTTCACCGAAGCGAAATACTTCTTGGTGCGGGCGAAGAAACCAGGCTTCTCGTTCTTCTTGGACTTCGCAGCCTTCTCGTTCTTCTTGGCAACGGCCTTCTTGGCCTCAACCTTGGAGTTGGCGGCAGCGTTGTTGGCAGGCGCCTGCTGCTGAGCCTTCTTCTTGTTCTTCTTGTTGGCCATTTGGGTTACCTCCGCGCAATGCGCTTATACATGAGTAAACCGTAAGCCCCCAATTGGGAGCTTACGGAATAATGACTGGCACGCCAGGAAGGACTCGAACCCTCAACACTCGGTTTTGGAGACCGATGCTCTACCAATTGAACTACTGGCGTATGTGACTAGAGACTAGCGAGTCTCTTTGTGCAGCGTGTGGTGACGGCACCAGGGGCAATACTTCTTGATCTCCATACGATCAGGCATGGTCGACTTGTTCTTGGTGGTCGTATAGTTGCGGCGCTTGCACTCAGTGCACGCAAGAGTAACTAGAGTACGCATGTATCCTGAACCTTTCATTTCCGCCCCGTACGGGCACGAGTTATTACTTTATCAGCTCCACGTAAGTGCTGTCAATGAAAACCTCGAGTCAATTGGTTCTCGGTGGATCCATTCATATTTGGAACACATCAATGAAGCCATCGAGAGCTAATCGACGGTGCATCCAGGACCATTATCGATCCTCTCGACACCAGCAACGGCTCAACATCCATTGCAGAAAAGAACCCGGCACCCATATAAGTGCCGGGTTCTCTAAGTCAGCTATATCAAAGAGCTAATTTACTCAATGATCGTGGAGACGATGCCCGAACCGACGGTGTGGCCACCCTCGCGGATAGCGAAGCGCAGGCCCTCCTCCATGGCGATCGGGTGGATGAGGTCGCCCTCGATGGTGATGTGGTCACCAGGCATAGCCATCTCGGTGCCCTCGGGGAGCTTGACCGTACCGGTAACGTCGGTGGTACGGAAGTAGAACTGAGGACGATAACCATCGAAGAACGGGGTGTGACGGCCGCCCTCCTCCTTGGTCAGAACGTAGATCTCACCGGTGAACTTGGTGTGCGGGGTAACCGAACCGGGCTTGCAGAGAACCTGGCCGCGCTCGATGTCCTCGCGCTTGATGCCGCGGAGCAGCAGACCGACGTTGTCGCCAGCCTCGCAGAAGTCCATGGACTTACGGAACATCTCGATACCGGTAACGACGGTGTTCTGGGTATCCTTGATGCCGACAATCTCGACGGGCTCGTTGAGCTTGAGCTCACCGCGCTCGACACGGCCGGTAGCAACGGTACCACGGCCGGAGATGGTCATAACGTCCTCAACGGCCATCAGGAACGGGAGGTCGTTGTTACGAGCAGGCGTCGGGATGTACTCGTCGACAGCGTTCATGAGCTCGCGAATGGCGTCCATCCACTTGGCGTCGCCCTCGAGAGCGCCCAGAGCGGAACCACGGATGACGGGGATGTCGTCGCCGGGGAAATCGTACTCGGAGAGGAGCTCGCGGGTCTCCATCTCGACGAGGTCGATGAGCTCGTCATCGTCGACCATGTCGCACTTGTTCAGGAAGACGACGATGTAGGGAACGCCGACCTGACGGGCGAGCAGGATGTGCTCGCGGGTCTGAGCCATGGGGCCGTCGGTAGCAGCGATGACCAGGATAGCGCCGTCCATCTGAGCAGCACCGGAGATCATGTTCTTGACGTAGTCAGCGTGGCCCGGGCAGTCAACGTGAGCGTAGTGACGGGCAGCAGTCTCGTACTCGACGTGGGAGACGGAGATCGTAATGCCGCGCTCGCGCTCCTCGGGAGCCTTGTCGATGTTCTCGAACGCAGTGAAGTCAGCCTTGCAGCCCTCGGTCTCGGAGAGAACCTTGGTGATGGCAGCGGTCAGCGTGGTCTTGCCGTGGTCGACGTGACCAATGGTGCCGATGTTAACATGCGGCTTAGTGCGCTCAAACTTCTCTTTGGCCATAAAGCCCTCCTCTAAACAGGTCGTCCCCGGACGGGACTTTGCCTTTATACCATAGTGGCCTCTCAACATACTATTGAGAAGCCACCGTGTTACCTATGGTAGCGGTGACTGGATTCGAACCAGTGACGCCACGGGTATGAACCGTGTGCTCTAACCAACTGAGCTACACCGCCGGATGGAGCCTGCAACCAGACTTGAACTGGTGACCTCTTCGTTACCAACGAAGTGCTCTACCGACTGAGCTATACAGGCACTTGACGGGTGGGAGCTATAGGATTCGAACCTATGTAGGCAGAGCCAACGGGTTTACAGCCCGTCCCCATTAACCACTCGGGCAAACTCCCAATCGTTCAAGTATCCGCAGGTTCTTTGGTCTTTTGGACCGCCGCCCCCGCGAACGAAAAAGATAATACGATGCAACCTTGGGGGCTGTCAACGAAAACCTCTAGATACACGGTTCCGGGCGTATCTATATAGCCGTGACCTGCGGTTTTGTTGAGTTTGGATGTGAAGGACAGTGGTTTTGGATACAGAGGTGACATTTCCCAAGGTAACACTTTGGCGTAGTGGAGTACACCTTCAGGATCGAACTTCGATAACAGCCTATTTGCACCTATATATAGGTCGAGATCGGGCTTCCGTGGCAGATTCGAGCGTGGATTATCTTCCGTTTGAAATCGAGCGTGGATAATCTCCCACTTTTGGCGTGTCCCCAAGGCCAAAGTGGCAGATTTTCCACGCTCGTTCGTCCGATAATCCACGCTCAGGGGGGGGCAGCCGAGCTCGACACGGCTTTTGTCTCGATCTGTAACATATAGAGAACATTTTCTCCCCTATCTGTTACAGGTCGAGATATTACGCAGAGACCTCCGCTTACGTCTCATTCTGTAACAGTAAGAACGGTTTTCAGCTTCTTCGTGTTACAGATCGAGATGTTGTCGGCCGTCCCTTGGCAATGTCTCGATCTGTAACTATAAGGAGGGTTTTCAGCCCGCCCGTGTTATAGATCGAGACAAACCTGAAGCTTGGTGGGAGTCAAACCCGCTGACATGTCAACATAAATAGAAACGGGCCTGTCCCACAAGGGAACAGAGCCCGAAACTCTCATGGAGCCAGTGACAGGAATCGAACCTGCAACCCACTGATTACAAATCAGTTGCGCTACCGTTGCGCCACACTGGCACACTTGGCGCTTTCGCGCGAAGCCTGTTAAGAATAAAGGAATTGCAGACGAGGCGCAACAGACCCTTTGACCGACCATATCTCAAAACTATTCGCCAGAACGAATAGTTTCGTCTGTTCGCCAAAACAAAAAACTATTCGTTTTGGCGATGGCAAGTCCACAATCCAATAACTACAAGCCAGTGAATTGACCAGCCGAGTAGCTGGTCTCTACAGATACTCCCCTACCGGCCACGAAGGGCCTTGAGCTTGGCCAGGGCATCGGGGCTCAGGCGACTGCCCAGAGTCATCTTGATCTGCGGAGCTTCCTCTGCCTCGTGAACGTCGTTATCGATCTGTTTGATCTCGTCCACCAGCATACGGCTCGAGATGCGCGTGACGCCCTTGCCCATGACGACGGCCTGGATCGTGCCGTCGCTCGACACCACGGAGCACGCGCGGCCTTCCTCGCGCGCCTCGATGCAGAGCTTCTGCACCACGGTATCGGCGGAGACGCCCGTCGGCGAAAACTCGATACGCACGCCACGGGCCGGCAGGTTGGGGCGCTCGCTGGAGATATTGCCCGCACCGTCGAACACGATCACGGCCTCGTAGCGGCCCTGGGCAAACGCCGCCACGTCGTTAATGAGGGCGGTGCGCGCCATATCGTGGACGTCGCTGGAATACGGATCGTCGGAATGGTCGTAGACGAGCTTTTCGTAGCGCGGCGTGCAGTGAATCACGTTGTAGCCGTCAACCACCAGTAGCTCGGGCTTATTGGAGTGCACCGTCGAGACCGGGTCGGCGATGGCCTGCGCAAACGCATTGCCGCCCACACCGTAGGTCGCGGCCGAGACAATCGGCTTGGCCGAGCCTTCGCCAAAGCGCTTGGCCTTGGACTTGGCGCGGTTCTTCTTGGACATGCGCTACTCCTCCCCCATGAGCTCGCCGGCGTTGCGGCGTAGCCACTCAAAGCACAGCGCCGTGGTCGCCTGGGCAACATTGAGGCTCTCGGTCATGCCGCGCTGGGGAAGCTTGGTCAAAAAGTCGCATTTCTCGAGCACCAGACGCGAGATGCCGTCGCCCTCGGAGCCCATGACGAGCGTCACGCGGCCCTCGAAGGGAGCATCCCAGCAACTACCTTCGGCGTGCTCGGAGGCACCGCCCACCCAAAAGCCAGCGGCCTTAAGATCGTCGAGCGCACGGGCGATGTTGGGCACCTGTGCGATAGGCAGATGCATGACGGCGCCGGCAGAGGTCTTGTAGCTGCCGACGGTCACACCGGCGGCGCGCTTGTTGGCAATGATGACGCCCGCCGCGCCCACGACCTCGGCGGAGCGCACGATGGCGCCAAAGTTACCGTCGTCGGTCACGTGGTCGAGCACGACGACGAGCGCCGGTCCGTCGCCCGCGCGGTCGAGGATATCGGCAACATCGGCATAGGGGAAATTACCCACCTCGAGCGCAATGCCCTGGTGAGCGCCATGGCTCGACAGCGCATCGAGCTGCGCGCGCGGCACATACTTAATGCGGACACCCGCGGCGTTGAGGTCATCGACCAGACGAGACAAAGCAGCATCGCGCTCCCCGCCCTCGGCGATGAGCGCGCACTTGACGGGAAAGCCGGTGCGCAGGGCCTCGGCGGCAGCACGGCGACCTTCGATAAACTCGCCCTTGGGGACCTGAATGTTGTCGCGGTTGCGATCACGCTGCGGACGGGTGGCTTGGGAGCGCTCGCGCTGCCCCCTGGGGGCAGCGGCGCGGTCATTGCGGCGAATCGGACGCGAGCCAGAAGCAGCCTGTTTGCCACCACGAGGCGCACGCTTGCGATTGTCGGCCATAAAGCGACCTCCTAAATACAACTATCAAACGAAACAAATAGACCGACCGCCCGAGGTGCGGCAGATTGCCTTGAAAGAGGAGGGCATAGACCTTGAGGTCTGCCCGACGATTGAAAGACAAGGTGCCGTGGCTCGGGCGGTCGGGTGCTTGGGAAACCCGCAGGGATTAGAGAGTCTTAATACGGGTGCCGGCGGCAGTATCCTCGATCGTCAGGCCCAGGTCCTTGAGCTGGTCGCGGATGGCGTCGGCCAGATCCCAGTTCTTGGCGGCGCGGGCCTCGGCGCGGGCCTCGAGAATCTTGGCAGCGGCCTCGTCCACATCGTCGCCCGTGTAGGCGACCAGGCCGGCGGCAACGCCTAGCAGACCCAGCGGCAGCTCGACCTTGGGCTCGGGGAGCTCAACGCCAAACGTATCGAGCAGCTCGACCAGCGTATCGGCGGCGGCAAGCGCGGCGGCCTTGTCGGCAGCGTCGCCCGTCTGCTCCAGGTACTGGTTGCACTCGGTCACAAAGCCAAAGACGGCACCCATGGCACCAGCGGTGTTAAAGTCGTCGTCCATGCACTCCTTAAAGGTGGCACGGGTCTCGGCGGCCTTGGCGGCAAACGCCTCGGATGCTGCCTCATCGGCATCGGCCGTCGCATGGTTCGCAGCCCAGCGCAGGTTCTCGACCGTACCGGCGATACGCGTGAGCGAGTTCTCGGCACCCTCCAGGCGCTCCCAAGAAAAATCGAGCGGCGAGCGATAGCTCGTCTGCAGCATCAGCAGGCGCAGGGCAGCAGCGGAGTGCTGCTCGAGGACCTCGGCCAGCGTAAAGAAGTTGCCGAGCGACTTGGACATCTTTTCACCATCGACCAGCAGCATGCCCGTGTGCATCCAGGTGTTGGAGAAGCCCTGGTGCCAGGCGCAGGTGGCCTGAGCGCACTCGTTCTCGTGATGCGGGAAGGCAAGGTCGGAGCCGCCGCCGTGGATGTCGATCGGAGTGCCCAGGTAGCGATGCACCATGGCGGCGCACTCGGTGTGCCAACCGGGACGGCCCTTGCCCCAGGGGCTCGGCCAGCTGGGCTCGCCGGGCTTGGCGGCCTTCCACAGGGCAAAGTCGAGCGGGTCGTTCTTGTCCTCGTTCTCCTCGATGCGCGCGCCAACCATAAGGTCGTCGATGTTGCGGCCCGAGACCTGACCATAGTTGGGATCGCTGCGCACGGCAAAGTACACATCGCCGTTATCGGCTGCGTAAGCGTGGCCCTGCTCGATAAGCGTCTTGATCATGGCGATCATGGGGCCGATCTCCTTGGTGGCGCGGGGGCGCACATCGGGATCGAGCACGTTGGCGGCGCGCATGACGCCGATAAACTTGTCGGAGAACTCCGTCGCGACCTCGGCGGCCGTTCGGCCCTGCTCGTTGGCGCGCTTGATGATCTTGTCATCGACATCGGTGAGGTTCTGGGCGAACGTGACCTCGTAGCCGCTCGCGATGAGCCAGCGACGAATCACGTCAAAGCTGATGAACGTGCGGGCATTGCCGATGTGGATGTTGTCGTAGACCGTGGGGCCGCACACGTACATGCGGACCTTGCCGGACTCGATGGGCTGGAACTCTTCCTTTTTATGGGTAGCGCTGTTGTAGATACGCATTCGTTACTCCTTAACGGTTTTCTGTAGCAGGCAGACGGCCCAGGCACCGATTCCCTCGCCCTGGCCTTCCCAACCGAGCTTTTCGGTCGTAGTGGCGGCGACGCCCACGTTTTCGACGTCGACGCCCAGGGCATGGGCAAGGTTGGCGCGCATGGCATCGCGGTGCGGGGTGATCTTGGGTTGCTGACAGGCAATGGTGCAATCGGCATCGACAAACTCAAAGCCAAGCTCGCGCGCATAGTCCATCACGCGAGCGAGCAGCACCATCGAATCGGCACCCTCGTAGGCGGGATCGGTGTCGGGGAATAGCTTGCCGATGTCTCCCCCGCGGCAGGCGCCCAGAATGGCGTCGGCCAAGGCGTGCGCGAGCACATCGGCATCCGAGTGGCCCAGCAGGCCGCGCTCGTAGGGGATGTCGACCCCGCCGATGATACATCGACGCCCCTCCACCAAACGGTGGACGTCGTAGCCGTGGCCAATGCGCAGGTTACTGAACATGGGGAAGGTCCTCTCCCTCGGCCATGCGACCGAGCAGAATCGCGGTTACGGGACGCAGGTCCTCGGGCACCGTCACCTTAAGGTTATCGCGCGGACTCTGGACACAGCGGACGCGCCCGCCCATGCGCTCGACCAGCGATGAATCGTCGGTACCGATAAAGCCCTCGGCGATAGCAGCGGCGTGAGCGCGCTTCATGGCGTCGACGCTAAAGATCTGCGGCGTCTGCGCGGCCCAGTACAGCTCGCGCGGCGGCGTCTCGACGATGTTGTCGCCATCGACGATTTTGAGTGTGTCGATGGCAGGCTGGCCGCACACGACACCGTCGAGGGCACGGTCGCTCACGAGCACGTCGATAGCGTGGTCGATAGCCTCGGTCGTAATGAGCGGACGGGCGCCATCGTGGATGGCGACATATTCGAAACCCGCCGGCACCGCGTGCACGCCGGCGCGGGTGGAATCCTGGCGGGTCTCGCCGGCATCGGCAAAGCTGATGGGCGTGCTATACGAATACGGGCTGATGGCCAGGCGGCGCATCTCGGCACGACGCTCGGCAGGGCAAACCACGACGATGTGGCCGACCTTATTGCTACGGTCAAATGCGCGGATGGACCAGCTCATAAGTGGACGGCCCGCTACATTGACGAGCTGCTTACCACCGGGGTTACCAAAGCGCTGGCCGCTGCCACCGGCAACGACCACGGCGCATACGGGCGCCATTATGCGTTCCCCTGTTTGGTGCCCTTCATGCGGTACAGGGAGTCCGCAAGAATGGCAGGGTTGTTGACGCCAAAGTCGCCCAGGCGCTCCGGATCTTCGCTGATGTCGTCCATGAGCTCCTGCAGCGATCCATACTCGTCGACGATCTTCTCGGCCACGCCGTCACGCACGACGGACACGCGAGAAAGCGTGCGCAGGCCCAGCGGCGTCATGACGGAGTCCTCGTCCAGGTCGTCGTAACCCAGAACCGCCGCCACATGCTGCGGGTCGGACAAGTCCTTGGGCGTCATACGGGCAAGCTCAGCGCGAATCTTCTCGGCGTTTGCCTCGGAAGAATCACTTGCGTAGTCGCGGATCATCAGGTCGTACTCGGTATCCATGCTGGAGCCCGCGAGCTGCTCGAGCTGCATCTGCACGAGCTTGCCCTGGTTGCCCAGCTTGACAATGCAATCCTTAAGCTCAGTCTTTGCCTGCTGCATGATCTCGAAACTCGAGAAAATGCCGGTGATGTCGGCGAGCGTAACGTAGTCGTCGAGTTCAAGGGCTGTCAGGCGCAGCAAGGAGCGGTCGAGCGACTGACGGGTGGTCTGAAGCGTGGCGACGAGCTGGTTGACCGAGCTCATGATGGTGGTGACAGGCTGGATCTCGTAGCTCTTACCGTGGACGTACACGTTGACGACGGCACGACGAGCCGAAACCGAGATCACGATGGCGTCGGTGAGCACCGACATGCGAGCGGCAGTACGGTGACGCATGCCCGTCTCACTCGTGGCGAGTGAGGGATCGGGATTGAGGTGGAAGTTGGCGCGCAGGATCTGGGTGAGGTCGCCATCGATAACGATAGCGCCGTCCATCTTGGAAAGCTCGAACAGGCGGTTCGAGGTAAACGAAATGTTGAGCGGGAAGCCGTCGTTACCAGCAGCGAGCACGTTTTCGGTGTCGCCGACGCAGATAAGGGCGCCCAGGTGACCAGCAATGATCATGTCGAGGGCGGTGCGAATCGGCTGACCGGGGGCAGTCAGGCGAATAGCCTGTTCCATACGCTTTTGCAGCTCGTTCTTATCCAAGGCATCGCTCCCATCGTATACGCTCCATAAACGTCAATAAGTTTCTCACGGTTTGCCCCTGTGACGCCCGCAAAATCCGATGCTTACAGAATGAGCGAACACAGCTGAGAGCCCCAATCCAAATGAGCTGCTTATGTGGTAGCATCGGGATTCGCATAAATGAGGGAGTAGTCGCGTGATCGGGTTCGCCTCCGGTGGCGCGGCAAGTCAACACACTGGCCGATGCGGCCTGGCTTGCCTTAATGAACGAGACTCGTGGCTGTGCGCGCAACGCGTACGCCACGGGTCTTTTTTGTTACTCCCCCAAGAGGTACACGCGGGCCCGCCCGCAGAGAGGGAGCCAGACTATGGGACTCGCAGAGCTCGTGTTGCTCGCCGTTGGCCTTTCGATGGACGCCTTTGCTGTTTCCATTTGCAAGGGCCTTGGCATGAAGAAGATCAACCTTAAAGTCGCCGTGGTGCTCGGCCTGTTCTTTGGCGGCTTTCAGGCCGGCATGCCCGTAATCGGATGGGCGCTCGGCAGTCAATTCATGGGCATCATCGGACCCATCGACCATTGGATCGCCTTTATCCTTTTGGCCTTCATCGGCGGCAAAATGCTGTGGGAAGCCTTTACCGAGGACGAGGATGAAGGCGACGGCAAGGATGCCGAAAAGATTGACCTGGGCGAGTACCTGATCCTCGCCATCGCCACCTCAATCGACGCCCTAGCCGTAGGCATCTCATTTGCGGCGCTCTCGGTTGACATCGTTCCCGCTGTATCGCTTATCGGCGTCACAACGTTTATCTTCTCCGTCGCCGGCGTAGCGATCGGCCACACCTTTGGCGCGCGCTACGAAAAACCTGCCACCATCGTGGGCGGCATCGTGCTCATCCTCATCGGACTTAAGATCTTGCTTGAGCATCTGGGGATTTTGGCGCTGTAACGCCAAACACAATCGCTCAAAACTCAACGCCAGTACAAGGCCTCATGCAAAGTTTTGCATGAGACCTTTTCGTGCAGACTTTTGCATGTCATACTGATATGCAAAAGTCTGCATGTTGGAGATCGCCATGGATACCCTTCCCATCACCACACCACGCCAAGCTGGCATCTATGTGCGTCAGGCACGCGAGTCGCAGGAAATCACCCGTGCGGCCCTCGCTAAAAAAGCCGGCGTTTCGGAGCGCCTGCTCGCATCGCTCGAGCTAGGAGACGCCACGGGTATTCGGCTCGACAAGTTACTGACCGTCTTTAACGCACTCGGCATAGGTCTCTTTGCGCAAAGCGATAACGACTCCATCGCATCGCCCTCCGAACATCCGACGACGATAGCGGACTTCCCTATCGCGAACTCGAATGCCCTGCCAAAGCCAAGCGTAGGCAGACGACCCGCCCGACAAGGAACGCCATCTTCCTATGGTGCCCTGCTGGCCCAAATCGCAGCCGAGCAAGGCCTTTCCGACACTTCAGACCTCTCCTTTGGCTGTAAGGTTGTGAAATAAATGGCAGAGATGGAGCTTGCGACCCTCATTTGTGGCGAAATCGCAGGCACTCTCCGGCAAGACGAGCATGGACTCTGCAGCTTTGTATACGCCCCAACCTATCGCGGAGCACCACTATCGCTTACAATGCCGCTTTCCAATCGCACGTATGGCCATAACATCGTCCGCCCGTTCCTATTTGGCCTTTTGCCCGACAGCCAAGAGCAGCGTCGCGCTATTGCCGCCGAGCATGACGTTGCATCCAACAACCCCGTCGCCCTCTTGTGCCATATCGGTCTTGACTGCGCGGGGGCCGTTCAGTTTTGTCGAACCGATCAATTAGGCGCCGCCCGCGGCAGGGTCTCGGCATACCGCCCGCTTACCAATTCTCAAATCGCTCACAAGCTCAAAGCAATTCGCGATGACGAAAGAGAGACATGGATGGGCTCCAACGAAAGCTGGTCCCTGGGCGGCAACCAAGGCAAATTTGCACTAGCTTGGCATGATGGCCAATGGTGCGAATGTCTAGGGTCATCCCCCACTACCCATATCTTCAAAAATGGTGTCGTTGGGTTCAAACATCAGGCCTTAAACGAATTCGTCTGCATGAAAACGGCTCGGCGTGTTGGCATTCCAACTGCCAACGTCTCCTATTGCACATTTGAAGACGAAGCCGCGCTCGTCGTTGAACGGTACGACAGAATGGTCAATAGCAGCGGAAATATCGAAAGGCTGCATCAGGAGGACTTTTGCCAGGCGCTCGGTGTATTGCCAAGCCAGAAATACACCGCCGACGGAGGACCAACCACGCGAGACATCCAAGAACGACTGATTAACACAGTCCCCCACCACATGAATCTTGTGCTTTTTACCTATATGTTGTTCTATAACGCCATTATCGGAGCGCCTGACGCACACGCTAAAAACTACTCGCTCATCCTAGGCAAAGGCGCAAACGCAGCGCTCGCACCCATGTACGATGTCGCATCGGGCTTGGCGTACGAGCGTATGCGCCGCCGGGCGCGCCTTGCCATGAGCGTTGGCGGCGAAAATCGAGTGGGGCGCATCGGTCCAGGCGCTATCCGCCGATACCACGGTATGGGCGACCCCGCGCTGGAGGCGGCGCTCACCGATGCCGGGCTATCCGAGAAGTTTTGCTTTGCGACCATGATGGACCTCGCCTACGAGGTGCCCATTTGCATGGAAGAGATCATGGACGAATACGCCGACCTGCCCGGCATGGCGGACCTGCGCGAGCACATGCTCGGCCCCGTCCGCGAAAACTGCCAGCGCACCCTCGACCTCATCAAGGCGGATATGGGCTAGGCGCCAATCAATCCACATTTCTTAAAAGAAGAGGGGGGCACCCGTCGCAAAAGTTCGGATGCCCCCTCTCGTAATGTCATTTGCAATCCGCTAGCACGTGGCTCGAACTGCTGCTAGCGCGACCTTTACGCAGCGAGGCGCTTGAGGACGTCGATGAGCAGCTCGTAGAAGCGCTCGGCAGAAGCGAGCTCCATGCTCTCGTCCGGGGTGTGGACATCGGAGAGCGTCGGGCCCACGGCGATGGCGTCCAGGCCGTGCAGGGCCTCGGCAAACAGGCCGCACTCAAGGCCGGCGTGAATGGACTCGATGCGCAGATCGGAGCCAAAGAGCTCGCGATAGCTCTCGACAAAGACGTCGCGGACCGGCGAATGCTCGGCATAGCTCCAGCCGGGATACTCGAACTCGAACTTGGCGTCGAAGCCCAGGACATCGGCCAGCGTCTGGAGGCGGTCCTTGAACTCGTTCTGCAGCGAGGTGATCGAGGAGCGCGGGGACAGCATGATCTTGACCTCGTCGTCAGAAGTGGCAACCACACCGATGTTGGAGGAAACCTCGACGGAGCCGTCGGTGGCGACGTTGCGGCGAATCACACCATTGGGGGCAAGACGCAGAGCGCGAATGAGGGCAAGTGCGGACTTCTCGTCCATGGCCTCGACCTCGGCGTCGTCGGCAATCTCGACGGTGCAGGTAAAGCCGGGGTCGAAGACCTCGAGCTCGGCAGTGACGTCGGCGATGATGCCCTTTGCAATCTGGGCCGCGGCCTCGGCGGCAGCGTGGTCGGCGTAGACCAGAACAGCCTTGCACTCACGGTTGATGGCGTTGTCCTTGGTGCCGCCGTTAAAGCTAACGATGGCGAGCTCGCCGGCAACCATCAGGCGGTCGATGATGCGGGCCATGATGAGGTTGCCGTTGCCGCGCTCCAGGTGGATATCGCTGCCGGAGTGACCGCCCAGCAGGCCGGAGATGTCGAGCGTGAGGGTGCTACCGGTCTTGTGCTCGCGCGCGATCGGGCAGGTGTAGGTAACGACGACGCCGCCGGCGCAGCTGACGGTGGCAACGCCCTCTTCCTCGGAGTCGAGATTAATCATGGTGCGGGCGCTAATCTGGGACTTGTCGAGCGTCTCGGCGCCGACCAGGCCAGTCTCCTCGTCGGTGGTGAATACGCACTCGAGGGCGGGGTGAACGATCGAATCGTCATCGAGAACAGTGAGCATCAGAGCGACGGCGATACCGTTGTCGGCACCCAGGGTGGTACCGTTGGCAGTGAGGACGCCGTCCTTGACGACCAAGTCGATACCGTCGGTCGTAAAGTCGTGCTCAACGGAGCCCAACTTGTCGCACACCATATCGATGTGGCCTTGCAGCATGACGGTCGGGGCATTCTCGGCGCCGGCAGATGCGGGCTTGCGAATGATGACGTTGTAGACCTCGTCCTGATACACATCGAGACCGCGCTCCTTGGCAAACGCGACCAGGAAATCGCTGATGCCCTTCTCGTTGCCAGACCCACGGGGGATCGCGCTGACCTCCTCAAAGAAATGGAACAGCTGGGCGGGCTCGTAGCCGGTAATCTTGTAGTCCATGGTGCCTCCTTGGCGCAACTGGTTAGACAGTAAGACATGCGACTTGTATATTCCCAGACTTTGCGTGCATAAACCAGTCGAAAACGCCGAGCGCCCTTGCATCATCGGCTAACGGTGGACCGCATGGCGTAACGGTCACAACTTCGCAGCTCTACAAATCGAGGCGCCCTTGGCAGAGCGCCTCGATTGCACAGATCAAATTGTCGCCACGCCCTACAGCGCGCCGGAACCGGCTTGCATCATACCGCCGGGACCCGAGGTCACACCGCCGCTCACGGGCGCGGCGTTTCCGGTGTGCGGCGCCGCCGGAGCGGTATCGCCCCCGAGTGCACCCGCCGGACGCGGCGCCGGAATCTCACCCGTGCCGTGGCTAAAGACAAACTTGCCGTCGACCACGTCGCACAGGACGGTATCGCCCTCGCCCCATTCGCCGGCCAGAAGCTCCTCGGACAGCGGGTCCTCGATAAGCTTTTGGATGGCACGGCGCAGCGGACGCGCGCCATTGGTAAGGTCGGTACCCTCGGCCACGATCTTGTCATAGGCCGCATCGGTGAGCTTGATGTTCATGCCGTTGGCAATCAGGCGCTGACGCAGGTCGTCCACCAGCAGGTGCGCGATCTTGGTCAGGTTCTCGCCCGAGAGCTTCTGGAACACCACGATGTCGTCGATACGGTTGAGCAGCTCGGGACGGAACAGGCGCTTGAGCTCGCCCATCGCACGACCCTTGATCTCACTCGAGGTGAGGCCCTGCTCGCCGGTGGTGCCAAAGCCAACGCTCGCATCCTGCGCGATCTCGCGGGCGCCCACGTTGGACGTCATGATGATCACGGTGTTGCGGAAGTCGACCGTCTTGCCCTGGCTATCAGTCAGGCGGCCCTCCTCCAGCACCTGTAGCAAGATGTTGAAGATATCAGGGTGCGCCTTCTCGATCTCGTCGAACAGCACGACCGAGTACGGGTGGCGACGAACGGCCTTGGTGAGCTGGCCGCCCTCGTCGTGACCGACGTAGCCCGGAGGGCTACCGATGAGCTTGGAGACCTCGAACTCGCTACCGAACTCGGACATGTCGAAGCTGATGAGCGCGTCCTTGCTGCCAAAGAGATACTCGGCGAGCGTCTTGGCGAGCTCGGTCTTGCCCGTGCCGGTGGGACCCAGGAAGATAAAGCTGCCGCCGGGACGACGCGGGTCCTTGAGCGGCGAGCGGCTGCGGCGCACGGCCTTGGCGACGGCCTCGACGGCCTCGTCCTGGCCGATAATGCGGGTCTTGAGCACGCTTTCGGTCTGCAGCAGGCGACGGCTCTCGCTCTCGGTGAGCGAGGAAACCGGCACGCCAGAGGTCACGGACACGATGTCGGCAATCTGACTCACGTCGATGGTGAGCGGGCTGGCGTCGAGCTCGGCGGTCCAGGCGGCCTTGGCTTCGGCGAGTTCAATCTCGGCGGCCTTCTGCTGCTCGGTGATCTCGGCGGCCTTGTTCATGTCATCGCTCTCGGTGGCCTCCTGCGCGGCGGCCTTGAGCTCCTCTATACGATGCTCGGCCTCGCGCACCGGCTCGGGCGCGCGATTCGCGGCGATGCGAGCGCGGGCACCGGCCTCGTCGATGAGGTCGATGGCCTTATCGGGCAGGAAGCGATCCTGGATGTAGCGGTTGGAAAGGTTCGCGGCGGCCTCGATAGCACCCTGCGTATAGCGCACATGGTGGTGCTCCTCGTAGCGCGGCTTGAGCGCGGTCAGGATCTTGACCGTGTCCTCGACGCTCGGCTCCTCGACATCGATGGTCTGGAAGCGACGCTCGAAGGCCGGATCCTTGGTGAGGTACTTGCGGAATTCCTCGGCCGTGGTGGCGCCGATAATCTGGAAGGCACCGCGCGCGAGTACGGGCTTGAGCATGGAGCTCGCATCGATGGAGCCCTCGGCAGAACCGGCACCGATGATGGTGTGCATCTCATCGATAAACAGGATGACGTCGTCGGCTTCGGTGGCCTCCTGGATCACGTTCTTGAGGCGCTCCTCAAACTCACCGCGATACTTGGCACCCGCGACAAGACCCGGCAGATCGAGCGTCCAGATATTCTGGTTCATAAGATTCTCGGGCACATTGCCAGCAGCAATCTGCTGCGCCAGGCCCTCGACGATAGCCGTCTTGCCCACGCCGGGATCGCCCAGGATAAGCGGATTGTTCTTGGTGCGGCGCGAAAGAATTTCCATCATACGCTGGACTTCCTTTTCGCGGCCGATCACCGGATCGAGTTCGCCGTCGCGCGCCTTTTGCGTGAGGTTGGTGGCGAACTGCTTGAGCGTGTCGGTGCCGCTCCCCTTTTGCTGAGAGGCATCCGAGCCGCTAAAGAACGGCAGGCCCGCACCGGGACGACCAGCGCCAGCGCCAGCGAGCGGACGCTTCTTGTCCTGATCCTTGGCAGTGAGCTTTTCGATGGCCTTTTTAATGGAAGCAGACGACACGCCCAGGCGCATGAGGATGTCCATGGCCATGCCGTTGCCCTCTTCGACGATGCCGATCAGCAAGTGCTCGGTCGAAACGTAGGTCTGGTTGTTCTCGCGTGCCACGCGGAAGGAGCGCTCCATCACGCTGATGACGAGCGGCGTAAAGGCGAGCTTGGCAGCCTCGGTCTCCTCGCTGGGCTCGGGAACCGTGGTCTGGACCTCTTTGAGGGTATCCATGATGTCATCATAGGAGATGTCGAGCGAACGCAGCGCCTCGGCGGCAATGCCCTCGTCCTCCTTGGCAAGCGCGAGCAGCAGGTGCTCGGTGCCCACCTTATTTGAATGAAGATCGAGCGCTTCTTGCTTGGCCATGGACATGACCTTACGCGCACGATCGGTAAAACGGTCTAACATGCTAGTTCCTCTTAGACGAGCTAGTTTTTTCAAACGCAAAGCGCCGCCCCGCGGCAGCGCTTTGGTCTCTTTACCCATATGGAGTATATGTTAACAGCTGGAGGAATATCTATAAACCCGGCTCACATGAATGCAGGTTATGACCGCATCGCGGGACTCACCGCGCGATGCGCGACGGGCGCCCCGCAAGAGAAACCCTAGACGTCTTTCACCACGTCGGGACTCGTCGCACGCGATGCGCGATAGGCATCGGCCTCCTTGGAGACGCGTTCGAGCAGCTCGGATGTATCGACGCCCTCGACTTGCGCGACCGTTTCAACCGTCTGCATGGCGACCGCCCTCAGGTACGCGCACGCGCTGTCCCCCAGCTGCTCGAGGTCTATCTCCTCGCCGCCCTCCCGGGCAAAGCCGACCGCCATCACAAAGCCCATGATGCCCGAGACCAGAAAGCCCACCGCAAAGCTCGAATCTGCCTTGAGCTCTTCTCCGTCGGGGTGGACGATCTCTCTCACGCGGTCGATGATGATCGTATGGATGCCCTGCTCGACCTGCTCGGCGGCACCCTCCCTCATGGTGATGACGATGCGCCGCAGCAGGCAGCGGACGTCGCGCCGGTCGAACGCCGAAAGGTCGCCCTCGCTCGAAAAATGCCAGAGGGCATCGGTGATGAGCTCGTTATCCTGCAGCAGCTGGGCTATGGCGATGGCGACGAGTTCATCGAAATCGTGAAAATAGTAGTAAAACGTTCCGCGATTGCACTGGGCGGCGCGGGTCACCTCGCCAACCGACAGCTCGAAGATGCTGTTGTTCTCGATGAGCTCCCAAAACGCCTCGATGATACGGGTGCGTGCATCGGGCGCATCGGCGTCCTTACGCGGTCTCGCCATGCGCCTCACCGCACCCCTGCGCCTTGGCGTTCATGATGAGCATCTGAAGACGGTTCTCCACGTTGGCGAAGCTCACGTCGGGATCGTAGTCGAGCGGCAGGAACTGCGCCGTGGGATACTGCTCCTTGAGCGCATGGATGAGCCCGCGCCCCACGACATGGTTGGGCAGACACCCGAACGGCTGCAGGATCACGAAGTTGCGGCAGCCGCGCTTGGCGTGCTCGAGGATCTCCGCCGGAATCAGCACGCCCTCGCCCGCATCGAACGTATGGTGCAGGATCTTATCGCTCGCGCGCACGAGCTCGGGCATGCGCGTCGGCGGCTCGTAGAGCGGGCTCGCCGCGCCCAGGCGGTCGCAACGGTCGTGCGCGAGCTCGAACAGGTTGTCCGCCGTGGCGTACCAGGCCTTTTCGGGCAGCGACAGGTCGACGTGGAACTCGCGCGACTGCGCATGCTTGTAGAAATAGGTCTTGCGGATCACGTCGGTCATGCGCGCCTCGATGACCTCGAGCCCGTTGTCCTCGAGGTAGCGCTCGATCTCGTGGTTGGCGCCGAGATGGAAATTGAGCAGGTACTCGCCCACGATGAGAACGGTCGGATGCGGGTTCGAGCGGTCGTACGGAACGGCGTCCATGATCGCAAGCGCGCGTTTGAAGCCCGTCGCCTGGCCTCTCAGCCCCGAGCGCTCCATGCCCTCGATAACCTCATCGAGCGCGCGGTCGAACGCAGCGTCCGCCGCGCCCTTCTCGAGCTCATAGGGACGGATGCGCCTAAGCATGGCCTCGAGGGCATCGATCATGGGAAGACCGTAGGCGATCTGGATGCTCGGGCCAAGGCCGAGCTTGAAGCCCGGATGCGCATTGTGGGCATCGACGTCGTCGTTGGTGAGCACCGGGACATAGTCGTATCCCGCGTCGTCGAGCGCGCGGCGCAGCAGGGGCATGTAGTGCGTCAGGCGGCAGTCGCCGATATACTTGCCAGTCACCACGGCGACGTCGTGCGGGTCGTACTTACCGCTCTTGAGTGCCGCGAGCGCCTCGCCGATCACGATTTGCGCGGGGAAGCAGATGTCGTTGTGCACATAGCGTTTGCCCAGGCGGATGGCATCCTCGCGCCCGATATCAAGGGCCTCGGCGCGCACGCCCTGATTGCGCATCGCCGCGGTCATGAGCCTGCAGAACGCATGGGAGGTGTTGGGGACCAGCGCGATCTTGTCGTGCCGGTCGCGCTTGGTGTACTTGACCTTATACGGGTCGTCGAGCGGATGGACCGCGTGCACCCGGGCGCCCTCGGCACGCTCCTCCGCGCGACGACGGTTGACCGACTCGATAAACGAACGCACGCGAATGCCCATGGGACCGGCGACGTCGCTCTCATCGAGCTTGATCATCATCGGAACCTTGGAGCCCATCTCGCCCATCATGCGCGCGATCTCGTCGGTGAGATACGCATCGTGGCCGCAGCCGAAGCTGCCCATCTGCACGAGCTCGAGCTCGGGCGTCGATGCGACGATGACCGCGCACGACAGCATGCGCGCATGGTAGTTGTTCACGATGTCGATGCGGCTGTTGGAAAGATCGACGTTGCAGACCCCCGGCACCGCATCGGGCGTCAGCACGGGGATGCCGCGCTCAGAGAAGAGCTTGGGCAGCCCGTGGTTGACCAGCGGGTCGTTGTGGTACGGGCGCGAAGCGATCACCACCGCGTAGCCGCCGTCCTCGCGCACGTTCTCGAGCACCTGCCTGCCGCGCAGCTGCAGCTGGTTCTCAAACGTCTCCTGCGCGCGGTCCGCCTGCTCGGTCGCCTTGGCAACCAGGTCGGCATCGATATCGAAGGTCTCCTTGCACCACGCCTTGAGCTGGCGGTTTCGGTCGCCCTCGTCGTACCAGTGGAACAGCGGCGTATCGAACGGAACGCCGAAACGCTCCTCCGGGTTATCGGAATTGCGCATCACGTAGGGGTATCCCTTTACGACGGCGCACATCCACTCGCTGGTAGAGGCGGTGTTTTCGGTGGGCACCGTCGTGATGATGGGCATGAAGATGCGGTCGACGCCGGCGTCGACGAGATTGCGGATGTGCCCGTGGACGAGCTTGGCCGGGAAGCACACGGTGTCGGATGTGACGTGCGCCAGACCGCGCTCGTACATCGCCTTGGTGCTGCGTCCCGAGACGCGCACCTTAAAGCCGAGCGTGCTGAAGAACGTCGACCAGAACGGCATGGTGTCCCAGAACTCGAGCACACGGGGAATGCCGATCGTGACATCGCGCCCCCCGCAGACGGGAACCGTGGGGTACGACTCGAACAGCAGCTTCTCGCGGTCGACAAAGAGATTGGGGGCAGCCGCGGTCCGGTCGCGCCCCGTGCCGGGTGCCTGTGCCTCGCAAGCACCCTGCGGACGCAGCTCCTCCGCCGCGGGAACCTCGCGCACGAGCTCATCCCATGAGATGGCGCCGCCGCGCGGGCAGCGATTGCCCGTGACGTAAAGCGAGCCGTCGCCAAATGCCACGACCGCGCGCTGGCAGCGGTTGTTGCACCGACGGCAGGTAACGCCGCCGAACTCGCGATGCTCGAAGCGCTCCACGGCATCGAGCCCGATAAACGACGTGCCGGCGTCGCCCTTGCGGCATTCCTCGCGCGCGAGCAGGGCGATACCGATAGCGCCCATCAGCCCCGGGTGGGGCGCACGCGTGACGGGTTTGCCCAGATACTGCTCGAATGCGCGCAGCACCGCGTCGTTTCGGAACGTGCCGCCCTGGACGACGACTTTGTCGCCCAGACGGTTGAGATTTGAAACGCGAATGACCTTGGTGAACACGTTCTCGATAATCGAACGGCAGAGACCGGCCATGATGTCGCCCGGACCCTTACCGCGCCGCTGCTCGGAAACGACGCTGCTGTTCATGAACACCGTGCAGCGGCTGCCGAGAACGGCGGGGGCTTTGGACGAAAATGCCTCGGTCGCGATATCCTCAACGGCTATTCCGAGGTTTTTGGCAAAACCCTCGAGGAACGAGCCGCAGCCCGCAGAGCACGCCTCGTTGACGACGATATCGGTCAGCACGCCGTGGTTGAGCCAGATGGCCTTCATATCCTGTCCGCCGATGTCGAGCACGAAGGTCGCATCGGGAACGCATGCGCACGCGGCGCGGGCGTGCGCGACCGTCTCGACCGTATGGTAGTCGGCGTGGAACGCGCGCGCGAAAAGCTCCTCGCCGTATCCCGTGGTGCCCACGGCATCGATCGCAAGCGTGACTCCCGCTGTCTCCCAGCGGTTCTTCAAGCTGACAAGACCCTGTTGGGCGACGTCGAGCGGTCTGCCGTTATTAGACGCGTAGAACGAATCGACAAGCTCACCCGCCTCATCGACCAGGGCGAACTTGGTCGTCGTGCTCCCCGAATCGATACCGAGCGCCACACGCACCGTCTCTCCGGGCGCATACGCATCCGGACCCTTTGCCGGCGTCTCTTTGCCATGGCGTGCCGTAAAATCCGCCTGCTCGGCAGGTGTGGCAAAAAAGGGCTGGGCAAGACGTCCCTCCCCGCTTGCGGGCGCGACCGTCTCGAGCTTATCCAGCCGGACAAAAGCGTCGGGAAGGTCGATCGGTTGGGACGATGCGAACATGTCGGTCAGCGACAGGGCGGCACCGCGCGCGACCATGATCTGCGGATCGCGCGGGACGATAACCTGATCGTCCGATAGATTCAGTTGCTCCCGGAACACGCGGACCAGTGTGGGGTTGTAGGCGAGCGTACCGCCCTCGAAGATTACCGGCGGCTCGATGTCGATACCCTGGGCCAGACCGCCGATCGTTTGGCGGGCGACCGCGTGAAGCGCCGAAAGCGCCAGGTCGGTGGCAGGAATGCCCTCGTTGAGCAGCGGCTGGATATCGGTCTTTGCGTACACGCCGCAGCGGCCCGAGACCTCGTGGACGGTCGTTCCCCGGCTTGCGAGCTGCTCGAACTCGCCCGATTCGGTGCCGACCCCCATGAGCTTTGCCATCTCGTCGATAAATGCACCGGTACCGCCTGCGCACGAGCCGTTCATGCGCATGTCGGCAACCTCGATGTCTCCCTTATCGTTGGTGCGGAAGAAGATCATCTTGGCGTCTTGGCCGCCCAGCTCGATGGCGCAGCGCGTCTGCGGATAGAACCTGCTGATCGCGAGCGCGTTGGCGACCACCTCCTGAACGTACGAGGCGCCCAGCGCGGTCGCGATATCGCGCGCACCCGAGCCGGTCACCGCAACGCGCAGCGACTCATGGGGAAAGCGCTCGGCGAGCTCGCCGAGCATGGCGCGCACGCTCGCTGTCTGACACGCCCCGTGGCGGCGATATCCCCACCACGCCTCGGTCATATCCTCGTGCATCGCGTAAACTTTGGTCGTCGTCGACCCTACGTCCAGTCCTACTAGCAACGCCATAATGCTCCGTCTCTCGCATTTTTCCCGCTAGAGATATACCACTCTACGTAATACAACAGACTGTTGTATTTAAACTCCGTATAAAAAGCGGCTGCCGAAACGCTTCAGCAGCCGCCGAATGCACCAACAGATTGTTCTGCGCGCTAGCACGTCGGGCAACGGAGCAGCACGGGCCCTCCGGTCATGCGCACCGCTCACGCCCGCGATGTCGCCGAGAGAGCTATCCACGCTTAGGGCTCCAACCAAGCAAGTCGCCCGCGCTCAGCAGATCCCTAAGCGAGCTACTCGCACTCAGGAGCCATAGCCTGCTCCAAGAGCTCGGCATGCTCCTCCTCGAAAACCGTCCCCACAGGGAAGGCGCGACGGAAGACGAAGCGGGAAATCGGACCGGCTACCAAAAGGTTCCACGGCAGCGCCATCACAAAATTATGCGGGATGTTGATCATCCAGATCGCGGGCACGGAATACAGGTTCGCAAGGATGCCGCCGGGCATGTGCGTCAGACCCTCACAGGCACCGTACAGCGACATGATGATGACCATGGGAACGACCATGCAGGAGCTGACGGCGAGCGTCATGGCAAGTGGCGAGCTCTTGCCCGGCGTGACCAAGTACTTAAAGGCGAAACCCTTGGCGAGCGGGCTGGCGACGAACCAGTCGCAGCGCATGGCAAAAATGTAGGCAACGGGGAAGCCGAGCCACGCAGTGGCAACGACCTCGCCGTTGATGGCCCCGTGCTGCAGGGCAACGTTGTAGATGCTCATCCAGAGCACCATGCAAAAGCACATGATAAAGGTGAACAGCAGGCTCTCTCGTTTGTTGATAGGCATAAAGGGCAGATTCCTCTCTGTGTTGTACCGCGGCGCCACGCAACAAAAACGGGCGGGCAAGATGGAGCTGTTGGGACTTCATCTCGCCCGCCCGTGTTACGCGCGTCTGTGACTACTTATGTGGTGGAACTACCCTAACACGAACGGCGCGCGCTTCGTAAGCGTTGAGTTTGTGGAGATGCAGGGCACCAAAACCCCCGACCCCATAAGTTGCGGTGGAATACGGACTGTTTTGACCCTTTAAGCAACAATTCAGTCCCTATTTCACCGCAACTCATTTGGTGCAAAGTAACCTGTCCCCCTTGTACCAATTAGCTGGTGTGGCGCCAGCGAGGGTCGGTGAGCGTACGCGCCACACCCAGTCCAACGGGCAGAAACGCTACGATGAGCACTGCGCGCACAAACCAGCCGAGCATATTGACCGTGTCGAAGGTGCACATGTAATACATCGAGCGATACAGATACAAGCCCGGCACCATAATGACAATCGAAGGCACCGTGAGGGCGATGCGCGGGTAGGTGAGCTTGACTTCAGCCAAGCTTGCGAGCAGCCCCGATACCAGCGCGCCGATAAACGCTGCTGCCTCGGGAGGCATTCCCGTGCTGAGGCCCAGGAAGGGAATCATCGTCGGCGCATCGACAAGGGTCAGACGCAGGGTATTGGACACGGCGCCGATCAACCCAGCTGCCGCGGCCATCTTTACCGGGCTGTTGAACATCACCGAGAAGCCGAATACGCCAACGAAGCTCATCACCACGCGCAGGAGCGTAAGGGCAAGCGGCGAAAGGCCCAGTGGGGCAAAGTCGTCCGGCGCCAGGCCAACACACTCGGCAACCATCCAACCTACGAGGGTCGCCATCACAATAATCGATACGGCATATGAAAGGCGCTCGATACCGCTTCGCATGTCGAGCTTAGCGATGTCGAGGCCTGCCGTAATGAGTGGAAAGCCGGGAATCACAAAGAGCATGGCGCCGATATAGCCTTCTTGGTGCGACATTGCCCCCGGTATGACCTGGCCAAGGCCGAGCAATGCCAGCAGATACGAAACGCAAGCGAGCGCAACGCCGGTCGTCAGCGCGCTGAACTGACCAAGGCCTTGCTTGAGAATATGGGAGCGGGCAAAGTTGCCGACACCCGCGCCCACGAACGCGCAGGCCATCTCGATAGGGCCGCCGCCGAGCAAAAAGACGAAGGCGCCGCAAGCACAGGCTGCCGCAAGGCCCTGTTGCCAGGGAGAGTAATCAGGCTTTGAGCTCTCAACGGTCCTGAGCATCTCGTGATACTCGTGTACCGTGAAGCGACGACCATAGGTCTCGATTTCCTTGAGGAAACTCTCCATCATCCAAATGCGATGGGTATTGACTCCCGTTGTGGGCAGGCTGACAACCTCGTTAAAGCAGTGGCCATCTTCGATGCAAGTGCACTCAAACGACAGAAGACTCAGGTCGACGTGAATCGTGACGCCGAGTACGGCAGCAACACGATTCATGGTATCGCGCACGCGCCAGGCACCTGTTCCGCTTGCCAGCATAAGCATGCCGGTGCGGCAGATGATGGATGACTTATCGGTGAGTGGCGCATCGACGGCAAGCTCATCGCCTGCCGTCACGATCTGGTGCCAGTCAGTTTTCATATGGAGCGCGCCGGCACGAACGCCGTGGTGCATGGGGGCTCTCGAAAGCAGCGAGTCAAGGCGCGAAGGCTGTGGGGGCTCCGCTGATCCGACCTCGTCCTCGTCGGGCTCTTCATCAATAAGGTCGAAAGTATCGAGCGCCGCCGGCTCGCGACGGTCGATCAATTCCTCGTCCTCATCATCAAAGTAGTTGAACTGATCGAGCATGTCCTCTTCGATTGCACGCTCGCTCGCGTCGTCCATCCCGGTGCTCCCTTCCTGTCGACTAACCCCCATCCTAGGCAGCAACGGCTAAAGGAAACATAAAAGAGACGACTGTCATGCGAGCCATGTGCGCAATATCCGTTGGGTAGTCGTTTAAGAACGTCCCCAATGACTACATCGATGTATTGGCAACGTCAGCGAGCGGGCCGCATTTGAGACAAGGTGACGTGAAACGAAAGGGCGCTGACCTTCTGGTCGCGCCCTTGAAGTTGAACGTCAGATTGTCCAAATGCGGCCCGCGCAGCGTCGAGCCGTTACGCGGTTCGTAGAACCGCGTAACTAGTTAGTACATCTTTGCGCCGGCGGGGATGGAGGCGTCGAGCTGGATCAGGTTGAGGCGCTCCTCGCCCTCCTCCTCGTGGATAGCGCTGATGAGCATGCCGCAGCTGGGAATGCCCATCATCTTGCGCGGAGGCAGGTTGGTGATGGCGAGCAGGGTCTTGCCGACGAGGTCCTCGGGCTCGTAGTACTCGTGAATGCCGGAGAGGATGGTGCGGTCGGTGCCGGTGCCGTCGTCGAGCGTAAAGTTCAGCAGCTTCTTGGACTTCTTGACGGCCTCGCATGCCTTGACCTTCACGGC
Organism: Collinsella aerofaciens; assembly: GCF_009876115.1. Lineage (GTDB taxonomy): Bacteria > Actinomycetota > Coriobacteriia > Coriobacteriales > Coriobacteriaceae > Collinsella > Collinsella aerofaciens_N. The sequence continues at coordinate 66,960 of NZ_WWSY01000009.1, forward strand.
GCGGAAATCGCTCTTGGAGAAGGTATCGAAGTCGACGAACTCCTCAAACAGCGGCTCAACGGCGATCTTGGAGTAATCGAGCGTGGGCTTAAGCGACTTAACGAACGGGCTCGCAGCGTTGCCGGCCTCGGCAGCCTTGGCGGCAGCGGCACCAGACTGGAAACCCTTCTCGGGCTTCATGTGCGGGAACAGCAGCACGTCGCGGATAGAAGCCTGGTTGGTGAGCAGCATGACCACACGGTCGATGCCGATGCCGATGCCGCCCGCAGGAGGCATACCGTACTCGAGGGCGCGCACGTAGTCCTCGTCGTACTCCATGGCCTCGTCGTCACCGCCGGCCTTCTCGGCCATCTGAGCGGCAAAGCGCTCGGCCTGGTCGACCGGGTCATTGAGCTCGGAGAACGCGTTGGCGTACTCGTGACCGGCAATAACCAGCTCAAAGCGGTGCGTCAGGCGCGGGTCGTCCTCAAAGCGCTTGGCAAGCGGGCTGACCTCGATGGGGTAATCGCACACGAACGTGGGGTTGACGATGGTGTCCTCGCCCAGCTCATCGTAGATCTCGGCGATAATCTTGCCGGCGGTCCACTCGGGCTTAATCTCCAGGCCCTTCTCGCGCGCGGCGGCAGCAAGCTCCTCGACCGGCGTGTCGATGGTGACCTGCTTGCCGAGCACGTCGGAGACGATGTCGGTCATGGGACGGCTGGCCCACTCACCAGAAAGGTCGATGGTCTGGCCCTGGTACTCGATAACCTCGGGGTTGCCGATGGCCTTGTTGGCCGCCTTGATGACACCCTGGGCGAGCGCCTTCATGCCCTCGAGGTCGGAGAAGGCACGGTATGCCTCCATCGTGGTGAACTCGGGGTTGTGGGTAAGGTCCATGCCCTCGTTACGGAAGATACGGCCGATCTCGAACACGCGCTCAAAACCGCCGACGATGCAGCGCTTGAGGTGCAGCTCGGTGGCAATACGCAGGTAGCACTCCTGATCGAGCGCGTTGAAGTGGGTAATGAACGGCTTGGCCGTGGCACCACCCTGGATAGTCTGCAGGATGGGGGTCTCGACCTCCATGTAGCCGTCGGACTCCATAAAGCGACGGAAGGTGGAGAGAATCTGCGAACGCTTACGGAAGGTCTCGCGAACGTCGTCGTTGGCGATCAGGTCGACATAGCGCTGGCGATAGCGGGTCTCCTTGTCGGAAAGACCGTGGAACTTCTCGGGCAGCGGACGAACGGCCTTGGAAAGCAGGGTCGCACTCTTGGGGGCAACGGAAAGCTGGCCGCGCTGGGTGCGCACAACCACGCCGGTCACACCCAGGATGTCGCCCAAGTCGAGGGCCTTGAGCGTATTCCAGGCAGCCTCGTCCATGTCGTTGATGCGGCAGAACAGTTGAATCTCGGCAGTCGCATCGCGCACGACGATGAACATGATCTTGCCCTGACCGCGCTTGGCGACCACACGGCCGGCGATCTTCACGACATCCTCGGTGTCCTCACCATCGGCAAGATCGGCGTACTTAGTCTCGATATCGGCGACGTAGTCCTCAAGCTCAGAGTGCTCAGGATAGGGGTTCTGGCCCGCCTCGAACAGGGCGGCGCGCTTGGCCAGGCGGGTGGCGCGCTCGTCGTTGAGCGTCGATGCCTGATCGGCGGCGTTCTGGTTCTCTGCCATAAGTTAGCTCCTCAAACTAAAACGCTCCCCAGGATTCGGTCCCAGGGAGCGAAAACATACCTTTACGCGGGACCGTGGTCTAGCGTGCGATCTTGGCGATGGTGTAGACGCGAGTCTTGCCGGAAGGCGTAACGACCTCGACGGAGTCGCCCTCGCCGTGACCAATGATGGCGTGACCGACCGGAGACTCGTTGGAAATCTTGTGCTCGAGCGAGTTGGTCTCGGTGGTACCGACGAGCGTGACTTCCATGACCTCGCCGTTGGGGTCAATCAGCGAAACGGTGGAACCGATGGAGACGGTCAGGTCGCCCGTGGTGGCAGCAACCTGAGCGTTGGCGAGGATGGCCTGGATCTCGGCAATACGAGCGGCGTTCTGGGCCTGCTTGTCCTTAGCGGCGTCGTACTCGGAGTTCTCCGAAAGGTCGCCGAACGCGCGGGCTTCCTTGATGTCCTCGACGATCTCCTTGGCGTAATCGCCCTCACGCCAAGCGAGCTCCTCGACGAGCTTCTGGCGGCCCTCAGCGGTCAGTACGATCTGGCTTGCGTCCATACGGATATCTCCCCAACTCTGATCAAACAATCAACTGTCAACAAAACGAAAAAGACCGGCTAGCCTGCGGGCAAGCCGGTCAGGTGCTCACCCCAAAGGGATGGGACTACTCTGCGTCCGCGTCGCTGTCCTCTGCCTGCTTCTTCTTGGCAGCAGCGAGCTTGGCCTCGAGCTCAGCGATCTCCTTGTCCTCCTCGGACTGCTCGACCACGACCTCCTCGGCCTGCTTGGTCTCGGCCTTATCGTCGCCCTCCATACCCTCACGGATATTCTTGACGGTAGAGCCGAGGGACTTGCCGAGCTTCGGCAGGTTCTTGGGCCCGAAGATAATCAGGACAACGACGAGAATAATGATGAGCTCAGGAGCCCTCAGTCCAAACATGTAGACCTCCACAATACAGCGAGACAAGCTCGAATGAGTATACCGCGGGTATCGCGGTATCACAACAATAGCTAAAAAAAGGGACCGCAAGAAGCGGTCCCTCCTCATGCTCTGGTCGGGTTGACTGGATTTGAACCAGCGACCCCTGCGTCCCGAACGCAGTGCTCTACCAAACTGAGCCACAACCCGTTAGCTCGACTATAGTAACAAAGATTTTCGCCGCGTGCTAGAGAAATTTTTATTTCTTTGGCGCGTCGATTTGAACCGTGTTGGGAATGAGCTCCGTCGCGCAGGACCACCAGCCGTTTTGCAGGGCAGCGTCGGCAAGCCTTTCGGCTGTGGCGGCGGTGTCGCAAATGGCAAACGAGCAGGCGCCCGATCCGCACACATCTACAGCAACGGTGCCGTCCTGTTTACGCAGCCAATCGAGAACCGTTTGAATCTGCGGCTCCATCTGTGCGGAAATGACACCCAGGTTGTTATGGATGAGCGCATATGCCGTCTCGGCATCACCAGCACGCAAGGCAGAAGCTATCGCGCCGGGCTTGTCTGCAGGCACCGGGGCCTCGTCAAAACGTCGATAGGCTTCAATTGTCGAAACACTTGCCTCGCGCGGCTTGACCAACACGACGGGCGTTGCGGGCAGCGCGGGATACTCAGTTGCCAGCACGTCTCCCCCACCTACGTAGAACGCAGGGCTCGCGTGCAAAAAGAACGGGACGTCAGCACCAATACCCCGCGCAATGTCGTCGAGCGCGGGGTCGGTGCGATCAATTCCCCAGAGCTCCGCCAAGGCGACAATGCCCGCGGCCGCATCCGTCGAGGGGCCGCCCAAGCCGGCGCACAATGGAATGCGCTTCTCAATCGTCACGCAGATGTTTGCCTCGCGACCATAATGCTCGGCCATAGCAACCGCAGCCCGATACGCCGTATTCTTTTGCATGGGAAAATCTGATGCCGGAACCGTCTGGACGGTCAGCGCCTGTGCCGGCGTAACCGTCACGGTATCGGAAAGACCGACAGCTGCCATCAGGGAATCGACCCTGTGGTAGCCGCGGTCATCGCGCTCGGTATGAACCCCCAGGTAGAGGTTAATCTTTGCCGGCGCGGTAAGGGTGAGGGACCGATCGGTCACCACTAGTGCTCCTCGAGCTGGTTGCCGAGCGGGGTAAAGATATGCTCGCCGCTCTCGGGGTCAAACAGTTCGACCTGCCCGGTGAGGACATCGATATACTGGTAGGACTGACGCGACTTGCGGCCGCGGCGCTCGTCAACCTCGACGATAAAGACTGCCGGATGGACGCTCTTGATGGTGCCCATGCGCTCGACGACGCGGGTGCGGCCCATGTTGGCCTTCACCTTGACGCGATCGCCCACCATATCGGTCAGCTTCTCGTGGATGTCGTCGACGTGATTGACTTCCATCTCTTCCATGAACAGGGCCTCCAGAAGGTGCAATTCAAAAAGGGGATAATACCCCTAAGATAGACAAAACTCTAATACTATAGCACCCTGTTGCGACCACGCGCAAGTGGCTAATTTGGCTACTTACAGATTGTCGGTATCGAGGACGATGGTGAATGGGCCGTCGTTGACGAGGTCGACTTTCATATCGGCGCCAAAGATGCCATGCGCCACGTGTTCGACGTCCTCGCGCACAAGCGTCAAGAAGTACTCGTAGAGCTCGTTGGCGACATCGGGGGCGCCGGCATCCGTAAACGATGGGCGGCGGCCGTGACGGCAGTCGGCAAACAGCGTGAACTGCGACACCACGAGAACCTCGCCGTCGACATCGGCAAGTGCCAGGTTGGTCTTGCCGTTCTCGTCCTCGTTAATGCGCAAGCCCCGAAGCTTGCCCCACAGCTTATCGGCCTCGGCGCGCGTGTCGCCGTGGCCCACGCCCAGCAGCACCAGATAGCCGCGCCCAATTTTGCCCACGCACTCGCCATCGACCGTCACGCCGGCGTTGAGCACGCGCTGCACCACCGCGCGCACGGCCTACTCCTCGCCCGTCAGTTTGGCGGATAGGTGCTCGAGCGCATGGAATCGATGGCTGATGGCGTTCTTCTCGTCCGCCGTCAGCTCGGCCATGGTCTTGCCCGGCGTGTCGACCGGCAGGAACAGCGGGTCGTAGCCAAAGCCGTGATCGCCGCGGCCCTCGTGTGCGATAGCGCCCTCGCAGGCGCCCTCACCATAGGTGACCAAACCGTCCGTGTCGATGAGCGCAACGACGCTTATAAAACGCGCGGTGCGATCCTCGTCTGCCACGCCTTCCAGGTTAACGAGCAGCTTGGCGTTGTTGGCGGCATCGTCGCCATGCACGCCCGCATAGCGCGCGCTATACACGCCCGGCTCGCCGTCCAGGGCATCAACGACCAAGCCCGAATCGTCGGCAATGGCCATGAGCCCCGTCTCTTCGACGGCAGCCTGCGCCTTGATGATCGCGTTCTCCAAAAACGTTGTGCCGTTTTCCTCGGGGTCCTCAAAATCGCCCAGCTGACCGAGCGCCACAAAGCGTACCTCGGGCATGACCTTGCCCAAAATGGCCTCAATCTCGGTGAGCTTATGGGCGTTGCCGGTTGCCACGACGATAGTTGCAGCCGGGTCGAGAGTGTCGATGTCGATCTTCTCAAGTGCCATAACTGGCCTCCTTGTCTCTATAGCAAGCTGCGTGAGGGGCGTTCGGGCACTTGGCCTCTCCCCTCTCAGGCAATCAGACCTTTCAACGCAGCATTTCCGCAGATAAAACCTACCAAAATAAACCTGTCCCTATTTGGCAGGTTAGGCGATGGCTTGGCGCTGAAGCTCGATGAGCTCGGCGATACCCTTGTCGCCCAGGTCGAGCAGGGCGTTGAGGCGTTTGCGGTCGAAGGGCGCCTGCTCGCCGGTGCCCTGGAGCTCGATCATCTCACCGGTTTCGGTGGCGACGAGGTTCATGTCGACCTCGGCATGGCTGTCCTCGGAATAATCGAGGTCAAGCAGCGTATTGCCGTCGACAACGCCCATGGAGATGGCAGCCACCTGGCCGATAAGCGGGATGCGTTCGATCTTGCCCGCCTCGACCCACATGGCGAGGGCGTCGTGCAGCGCCACCCAGGCGCCGGTGATGCTCGCTGTACGCGTGCCGCCATCGGCCTGAATCACATCGCAGTCGACGGTGACGGTGTACTCGCCGAGCGCCTTCATGTTGACGACGGTACGCAGGCTGCGGCCAATGAGGCGCTCGATCTCCATGGAGCGACCCTTGCGGTTGGCATGCTCGCGCTTGCAGCGCTTGCCGGTCGACGTCGGCAGCATGGCGTATTCCGCGGTCACCCAGCCGGCCTTAGCTCCCTTTCGCCAGCCCGGCACGCCCTCCTCGATAGTGGCGGCGCACAGCACGCGCGTGTCGCCGAACTCGGCCAAACACGAGCCGTGGGCGTGCTTCATGACGCCACGGGTGAGCTTAACGGGGCGCAACTCGTTGGCGGCGCGACCGTTGGCGCGGTTGACCTGCATGTACTCCATAGAAATATCCTTTCGGCAAAAGATGTGGCGAAGGCTTTGGCGGCTGCCTTACATCTATTTCAGCTCATCGATATCGATATGTTCGATGCTCTTGAGCGGCTGACCAAAGATAAAGCTGCCCGCCACCGCAAACTCGGCAATGTTATCGGCCGTCGTGGCAAAACGATGCTGCGGCTCGGCGGCGTCGCCCGCCAGCTGCTCGCGGCGCGTGAGGATATCGGTCAGCTCGCGTGTGGTCTCCTCGGCGGAACTCACGACGCGCACCCCAGGCCCCAGCGCATGGCGGATAGGTCCCACCAACAGCGGAAAATGCGTACAGCCGAGCACCACGGTATCGATACCGTGGTCGCGCAGCGGCTCAACCGTGGCACCCACCAGCGCACGCACGGCAGGCGTATCGAAGATGTCCTCGTTCTCAAGCCACTGTTCCTGCAGATGCGCACCCGAGGCGAGCTCGTGTTCGACAACCTCGACAAAGCTCGAGGCAGGACAGCCGTATACATCGACGCCGGCATCCAGGTCCTGAATGGCGCGCGTGTAGGCGCCCGAGCGAATGGTGAGGTTGGTGGCGAGCACGCCCACGCGACGCGTACGCGTGCTGTTGATTGCCGCACGGGCACCCGGCGCGATCACACCGATCACGGGAACGTCGAGCACCTGCTGGGCCAGACGCAAGGCCGCAGCGGTCGCCGTGTTGCAGGCGATGACCATAATCTTGACGTCGTGCTTCGAAAGCCAACGACCCGCCTGCAACGCAAACGAGCGCACCTCATCCTCGGTGCGGGTGCCGTAGGGGCAGCGCTTGGTGTCGCCAAAGTAGTAGACGGACTCGTGCGGCAGCGCCGTCGCGATTGCGCGCGCGACCGTCAAGCCGCCTAGGCCCGAGTCGAACACGCCGATCGGGCGCGTGTCCCCGGCCAGATTCTCGATATCGGACATTACCTCACCAGATTCTCTCTCAAAAAAATGTGGCCACGCGTGATGCGTCGGGCTACGAACGGGCTGCGACCAGCAACTCAGCCGTTGCCACCCAGCCGTCGATAATCTTGCCGCGCGTGACGAAGGCGTTGTCGCAGGCGTCCAGGAACTCAGGCGCGCCGGCGCTCGTCAGGCCATTCTCGACCAGGCAGAACGTGCCCACGTGGTCGGCCATGTAGAAATCGGACTCGGAATCGCCGAGCGCCAGCGTCTCGTCACGCTCGATACCCAGATGCTCGCAGAAGCGCGCAACCGCCACGCCCTTGTCGAGGCCCGCCGGGTTGATGTTAAAGGCGCGACCGTCCTCGACGCGATCAAGCTCGAGCGTCGTCGGCTTGGACAGATGCGTCAGGTGGCCGTTGCAGGCCCAGACCAGACCGCAACTCGCCTCGTCAAGGATGGCCTGAGCCTCGTCATCGGGAATATCGCCGCGCATGCCGACGGTGACCTCGCGATACTTGTAGCCGGTCGACATGTCGTTGTGGTACTCGATCTTGTGCGGCCAGCGAGCCAGAATCTTCTCGCACACGCCGGTCTGCTCGATCACCTGGTGCGGCGTGAGGCCGCAGGCGGGGTCGTAAGGCATGTCGCCGGTCAGGTACTCCCAATCGTTGGCCTTGAGGTCGTACATGACCAGACCACCCATCTCGCCAATGTAGGAGTTGAGGCCGAGCACGCGCGCGTCCTCGTGGATCATGGTACGGTTGCGGCCCGAGGTGGGAACCACCTGAATACCAGCGCGAGCGAGCGCCACGACGGCCTCGACGAGTTTGGTCGAGGGGTTGCCGTCGTTGTCGCGCAGCACGCACGAGCCGGGTGCGAGCATCGTGGCATCCAGGTCGGTAAAGACGTACTTGACCTTGGCCAAGCGCTCGCGCATCTCGCCCGAAAGCTCGGCAACGGTCGGCAGGATGTTGTGGGACATAGTCACTCCGTTTACGTAGAAGGGGTTTGGACTTGGACGGCGCGTTTTGCTAAAGGAAACACGCCTACAACGGCAGCATGCTCAGGGCATCACCGTCATCGCAGCTCATTAGTCAAACTGGGTAACATCGATTAGGCGATTGGCCAGCGAAAGGTCGCTCTCGATGGGCACGAACTCGTCGCCCACGTGCATGAGTTCCTCGTCACCCTTTGCCAGCAGCAAGACAATGGTGGGAGCATCGGGGTTGACGTACTCCTCGCGCGCCGCCTTGAACGCCGCATGCACAGCGGCTTCGCGGTCGAGGATGATCTTGTTCGGCGTATCGTCGGGAACATGCTCGGCAAGCTCGCGACAGACCTTCATCGGGTCCTCGTGAGCTGGATCCTCGTTGGCAAAGATCATCAGGTCGGAATAAGGTGCGGCCTCGCGCGGAAGCTGCTCGCGGCGCTCCTGCGCCTTGCCGCCGGCAGCGCCAAACAGCGCAATGACGGGGCTAGCGGGAAACGCGCGCTTAACCGACGAGAAAAGCGAGCGGAACGAAAGCTGGTTGTGCGCGTAGTCGACGACACAAATCACGCGGCCGTCCTTCGACTCCACGACCTCCATACGGCCCGGCACACGCAGTTTGGAGAGGCCCTTCTTGATGGCATCGATACCGATGCCGATCTCGCGCGCAGCGGCGATAGCGACCAGCGCGTTTTCCACGTTAAAGTCTCCCGCGATACCCAGCAGGACCTTCTCCCCCGCCTCGGACTCGTCGGCACACAGGCCATGCAAGTTGAACTCGATGCTAAAGCCGACCATGCGTACGTCGCTCGCCCACAGGCTTGCCTCGGGGTGCTCGACGCCAACGGTCACCAAGCGCTCGGCCGTCGACGCTGCCTCCAGCACACGGTCAACCTCTTCGGTGCCCAGATTCACCACGGCGGTCTTTGCCTGGTCAAAGATCCTGAGCTTGCTCTCAAAATAATCCTCAAACGTGGGGTGTTCGATCGGCGAGATGTGGTCGCGGCCGATGTTGAGGAAGCACGCCACGTCAAACGGCAGATTCTCGACGCGTTGGTACTTGAGCGCCTGACTCGAAACCTCCATGACCATGGACTGGCGACCGGACGTGCGGCAGTTGGCGATATGGCGCCAGACCTCGGGGGCCTCGGGCGTAGTATTAGTGCTCTCGTAGCACTCGATGCCATCGTCGGTACTCACTGAGCCGATCATGCCGCAGGACTCGCCCGCCGCTTTGATAATCGACTGGAGCATAAAAGCGGCCGTGGTCTTTCCCTTGGTGCCGGTGATGCCCACGATCTTGACGTCGTGGTCGGGACGGTCGTAGACCTCCGGCGGCAACAGGGCCATGGCCGTGCGAACACTATCAACAACCAGCATCGCAGCACCGCTCTCCTTCGCCAGCGGCTCCAGAGACTCGACCAGCGACTCCTCGCACACAAATGCGACGGCGCCCGCATCGAGCGCCATGTTCAAAAACGCGGGCTTAAAGGCAGCACCTTTACAAAAGAATACGTCACCTGCCGAGACCGCGCGCGAATCAAACGAGCAGCCGGTCACGGTACGCTCGTCAACCTGCTCTGATGCGCGCAGCTCGCCGCACACATCGAGAAGCTTGGCAAGCGTATCGACCGTGGTCACGGTCGCGGAATCCGAATGGTGCATCTTTCACCTTTCTCAGCCATTTGGCAGGGACGGTTTTTATAGTAACTGAAACGCACCCACGCAAAAACGGCTCCCGGAGGAGCCGTTACGCGCAGGCGTTCGTAAGCCGAGGCTAGGCAGCCTGAACAGCGGGCTGGTCCTCGTCGATAAAGAAGCGCTTGTACCACACCAGGAACACGAGCGGCGTATAGATCTTGCGCTGGAAATCGCCCTTGCCCGCAAAGTGCAGATCGAGCAGGTGCATGAGCTCGTCGGTATCGAAGAACTCGCTTGCCCACGGCGCGGTAAAGTACTCCTTGACATAGTCGTACCACTTTTGCTCGCGCAGCCAGTAGACAATCGGCACCGGGAAGCCCACCTTGGGACGGGTGGCCCACTCATCGGGCAGCGACTTGTTGGCAGCGTGGCGGAGTACCTGTTTGTTGCCGTTCTCGTTGATGCGGTAGCGGTCGGGAATGTGCTCGGCGAACTCCATGACTTTGCGGTCCAGGAAGGGCACGCGCAGCTCCAGCGAGTGCGCCATGCACATCTTGTCGGCCTTGAGCAGAATGTCGCCCGGGAGCCACATGTTCATGTCCAGGTACTGCTTCTTAACCAGCTCGGGCTGACCCTTCACGCGCGCATAGATGGGAGCGGCAAGCTCGAAGGCGCCATCGCCGGTGTTGTACTCGGGCTTGAGCACGCCGTCGACCTCGCGCTCCGGCCATACCAGAGCCTGTCCCAGGAACGACTTCTCGGGGATCTCGGCACCCTTGACCAGGAAGTTATGTCCCTTGAAGTACGGCATATGCAGCGCCAGGTTACCGAGCGCGCGACGGATGGGCAGCGGCACCATCTTTTTGTACTTGCGCACCGGGACCGTATCCTCGTAGTAGGCGTAGCCGCCAAAGAGTTCGTCGGCGCCTTCGCCCGAAAGCACGACGGTAACGTCCTTGCGGGCCATCTCGGCCAAGAACCACAGCGGCACGGAAGACAGGTTGGACTGCGGCTCGTCCATGTGATACTGGATGTCCTCGAGCGCACCGAAGAACTCATCGGCGGTAATCATCTTGCGAACATTCTCGACGCCGAGCTTGTCAGAAAGTTCCTTGGCGTAGTTGGTCTCGTTGAAATTCTTGTAATCGAAGCCCACCGAGAAGGTCTTGTCGGGCATGAGGCAAGCGGCGATGTAGCTGGAGTCGACGCCGCCGGAGAGGAACGACGCGACCTTGACGTCGGCGATGCGATGGGCCTCGACGCTCTCGTGCACGACCTCGTCCAGCTCGTCGACGTACTCCTCGAACGGCTTCTCGACGGCAGAGTAATCGCAATCCCAGTAGCGCTCGATGTTCATCTTGCCGGTCGGGATATCGACGGTAAAGTAGTGCGCCGGCGGCAGCTTGTAGACACCCTCGAAGAAGGTCTCCTCGGTTGCCGAATACTGCAGCGTCATGTACGGACGCAGGGCCTTTTTGTTGACCGCCTTGTGGAAGTGCGGGTAGTCCAGGAAGCTCTTGATCTCGGAACCAAAGAGCACGCCCGGAGCGCCGTCGCCCGCATCGGCCATGGGATAGTAGTAGAGCGGCTTGATGCCAAAGATATCGCGGGCGCCAAAAAGTTTGTTCTTCTTCTTGTCCCAGATGACGAAGGCGTACATACCGCGCAAGCGATCGAGTACTGCCTCGCCCCACTCCTCATAGCCGTGCAGGAGGCTCTCGGTGTCGGCGCCGCAGTGGAACTTGTAGCCCTTGGCCTCGAGCTCGGAACGGAGTTCTTGGAAGTTGTAAATCTCGCCGTTGAAGACAATGACGACGCTACCGTCCTCGTTGGCCATGGGTTGGGCGCCGGCCTCGGTCAGGTCGAGGATCGACAGGCGGCGGAAGCCCAGGGCAACGCGGCCGTCGATAAACTGACCGCCCATGTCGGGGCCGCGATGGACGATGCGGTCCATCATCTTGGTGAGCACCTCGGATTGGTTATCCGTCCCACCGACAAAACCGACAAAACCGCACATATACTATCCCCTCTGCTGTTGCTGGGCATCAAATCGAATCAGTAGCTTTTGAGTATACCCGAGGGCGTAAAGAGGGGCGGAATGTTCAGGCAATCTCAACTGAATCAGCTCCGCTGTGACACGCGCCAGTTACCTTTAATGGATATGAGGTGAATGAGGCGATTGTTTTGCTATACTCTCTCCGCACGGGCGATTGGCGCAACGGTTAGCGCAGGTGCTTTACACGCACAAGGCTGGGGGTTCGAATCCCTCATCGCCCACCACTGATTTGATAGGCTCCCAGCAATGGGAGCCTTTCTTTTTTGGGCCCAGTGCATGGGATTCGAACCCGACAGGGTGCGGAGCTGAGGAAACGCGAAGCGTTTTCCAGCACAGCACGCGAGGAGCGGAGCGACGAAGCAGGGCGCGGGCGGCGCCAGCCGCACGCGGACATCCCTCATCGCCCACCACTGATTTGATAGGCTCCCAGCTATGGGGGCCTTTCTTTTTTGGGCCCAGCGCAGAGGGATTCGAACCCGCAAGGGTGCGGAGCTGAGGAAACGCGAAGCGTTTTCCAGCGCAGCACGCGAGGGCCGTAGGCCCGAAGCGAGAGCGGGCGGCGTCAGCCGCACGCGACATCCCTCATCGCCCACCACTGATTTGATAGGCTCCCAGCTATGGGGGCCTTTCTTTTTTGGGCCCAGCGCAGAGGGATTCGAACCCGCCAGCACGTCCGTCACAAAGGCCGTGGCCAAAAAATGGCAAAAATGAGTACTGTTACTAATTTTGTAGCAGCGATTTTTGGGTTTCGCTGGGTAAATCTAGCCCTGAATCAGCGATTTGAAGCCTTTGCTAGCTGTTTCCCCATTAACATAACTGAACATGTGTGGTCTAACTAATCCTAGATAGTCGGTTTCATATGAGATTCAGCTGGTAACAGTACTCATATTTGATGTTTTTTGACCAGCAGGTCTCCCCGCCTTAGCAAATCTAAGGCAAAACGGGCTCCAGACCGCTGAATCATGCCACATAGGGCACGTCCGCAGTCCGGAACCCGGTCAAAGTTAAGTTATTTCGCTGTGTTAGGCCAAAACGTCCGACAGGATCTCGATCAGACTGTCCACGTCGGATTCCTCGCAGACGAGCGGCGGCAGGAAACGCAGCGTATGAGCACCTGTAGCGTTAATCACGGCACCGGCGGCCAGCGCGCGGGCAACAATATCATGCGCGTCGCCCGCGGCATCATCCAAATCACAGCCGAGCATCAAGCCGCGGCCACGCACCTCGGTCACGTTCGGCAGCTTGGCGAGCTTTGCCTCCATATAGGCGCCTACCTTGGCAGCATGGTCGGCATAATCGCCGCGCACGAGCGCGGAGAGCGTCGCGGCGCACGCCGCGACAGCCAAGCAGCTACCGCCAAAGGTCGAGCCGTGGTCGCCCGGCTTAAACACGTCGGCAATCTCCTTCTTTGCTACGACGGCACCCATGGGCACGCCATCGGCAATGCCCTTGGCAAGGCTCATGATGTCGGGTTCCACGCCATAGGTTTGGAATGCAAACGGCTTGCCGGAGCGGAAGATGCCGCACTGGACCTCGTCGGCTATAAGCACGGCGCCCACTTCGTGTGCCAGGTCGCGCGCTGCCGCCATAAACTCCTCGGTCATGGGGTGCACGCCACTCTCACCCTGGATCGGCTCGAGCATCACGGCACATATTTCGCTCCCCAGCTGCTTAAAGATCGCACGCAGTTCATTGATATCGTTGGGCGTACAGGCCACAAAGCCACCCGGCAGCGGGCGGAAACTATCCTGCAGCCAATCCTGCATGGTGGCGGCAATGGTCTCGAGCGTACGGCCGTGGAAGCCGCCGCGCATGCACACGATAGTGTTGCCGCCGTTACCGGCACGCTTGGCGTACAGGCGCGCGAGCTTCATCGAGCCCTCGTTGGCCTCGGCGCCGGAGTTGGCAAAGAAGGTCTCCCAAACCTGCTCATCCGCAGCCGGGGCACCAAGAGCAGCTGCCGTGGTCTCATCGCCGGCGGCAATGGCATCGGCAAGCACGCGTGCACCATCTAAGTCGTCGTTGGCAAGCTTGGACAGCAGCGCCGCGACCTGTCCACGCTGCTCGATGTAGAAGTAATTGGAGACATGCATGAGCTTTTTGGTCTGTGCCTCGAGCGCCGAGAGCACAGCCGGGTCGCCATGACCTAGGCTGCACACGCCGATGCCGGCAAGAAAGTCGAGGTACTCACGACCATCGTCGCCGGTGAGCTTCATGCCGTGACCCTCGACAAACTCGACCGGAGAGCGGCCAAAGGTATGCATAACGTAATGGGATTCAAGCGATTGCTGAGCTGCAAGTGACATGGGATGCCTTTCGTTGAGCGCCGGACGGCGCAGGCCTATGGGTGCAGAAATGGGGCGGCTGCGGGTCAGTTAGACCGTCTGAAGCTTCTCGACCTCGTCGAGGTTCTCGGTCAGACGCGCAGCAAACGTCGAAAGCGGATGCGGATGCGTATCGAACTCGTAAGCCGTCTCGGTGGAATGGATCACGGTGCCGACGCCGGCATCGGTCAGCAGCTCCAGCAGCAGCGAATGCGGCGTGGTGCCGTTGATGATGTGAGCGCGAAATACGCCGCCGGCAAGCGCATCGACGGCCGCGCGCAGCTTGGGAATCATGCCCTTATCGACCTCGCCGCCGTAGAGCATTTCGTTAACCTCGTCGAGTGTTAGGTTGGAGATGAGTGAGTCTTTATCGCTAAAGTCCTTGTACAGGCCGTCGACGTCGGTCAAAAAGATCGCCTTGTGCGCGTGGAGCGCTGCCGCAACGGCACCGGCGGCGGTATCGGCGTTGATGTTGAAGAAACCGCCGTCCTCCCCCGCCGCGACGGTAGCGATAACGGGGATGTACTCGCTATCGAGTAAGCGCTCGATATAGTCGGTGTTAACGTGCGTCACTTTGCCCACGCGACCGAGCTCGGGGTCGAGCGGCTCGGCGATGAGCGTGCCAGCATCGCTGCCCGACACGCCCACGGCCAGGTTGCCGTGGTGGTTGATGGCGGCAACCAGCTCCTGGTTAACCTTGCCGCCCAGCACCTCGCGCACGATATCCATAGTCGCCGGCGTGGTCACGCGCTGGCCGTTCTTAAACTCGACGGGGATGTCGTAGTGGCTCAGCGCCTCGTTGATGGCCTTGCCGCCACCGTGCACGATAACAGGGCGCATGCCGATGATCTTGAGCAGCACGATGTCGCTCATCACGTCGCGGCGCAGCTGCTCATCAACCATGGCGGCTCCGCCATATTTGATAACAACCGTCTTACCGGTCAGGTTCTTAATCCACGGCAGCGCTTCGAACAGCAGCTGCGCGGTTGCTTCGTTGGATTCGCTCGAACGACAATCGCGTGCGAATTTCATAATCTGCCTCGTCTTTCGTATCGTTATCGCGCCGCGCTCCGCTGTCCGCAATCGCGGCAAGATGCGCAGCGTGCCCGGAATCTAGGAACGGTAATCGCCGTTGATGGAGATGTACTCATGCGTGAAGTCGCAGGTCCACACGGTCGTTGCCGCGTCGCCTGCGCCCAGGTCGGCCGAGATCACGATCTCGGGCGCCTCGAAACGTCGTAGAGCCTCGTCCTCGTCAAAGGGAACAGTCAGACCGTCGCGACAGACAGGCATGCCCATCATGTCGATGGAAACGTCTTCCTGATTAAACTTCACGCCGCACTTGCCAAGCGCCATAGCAACGCGGCCCCAGTTGCAGTCGTGGCCGGCGATGCAGGTCTTAACGAGCGGCGAGTTGGCAACGGCACGGGCGGCGATATCGGCTTCCTCGTCGTTGGCGGCGCCGGTAACGTTGACCGTAACAAGCTTGGATGCGCCCTCACCGTCGGCGGCGATATTGCGCGCCAGGCTCTCGCACACCTCGTGCACGGCAAATGCCAACTCGTCAAAAGCATCGGAGCCCTCGACGATCGGCTCGGCATCTGTGGCAGCGGCACCGGAGGCAAGCATGATGCAGGTGTCGTTGGTCGAGGTGTCGGAATCGATCGTTACCTTGTTAAAGGTCTGCTTGACGGTCGAGAGCAGCAGGGCATGAAGTGCCGCAGGCTCGACGGGGGCATCGGTGGTGATAACTGCGATCATGGTGGCCATGTTGGGCATGATCATGCCCGAGCCCTTGCACATTCCGCCTACCGTATAGACATTGCCCGCATGACCCGCAGCCTCACTGACGTAGGACACGGCGTACTCCTTGGAGTGCGTGTCGGTCGTCATGATGGCGCGAGCGGCATCGGCGCCACCGTGGGCGGAGAGCGCCTCGTAGACAGCAGGAATGGCGGTCTCAAACGTGTCGATCGGCAGAATCTGTCCGATCACGCCCGTGGATGCGACTAGGATCTGCTGGGGTTCACAGCCGATGACTTGCGAAGCGATGTTGCACGTCTCGCGCGCGCAGGCAAGGCCGGTCTCGCCCGTGGCGGCATTCGCGTTGCCGGAGTTGATTGAAACACCGGCGATAATGCCATAGCCCTTGTCCGCACCGCCCAGGTTGGCACGACTCACCTGCACGGGCGCCGCGCAAAAGCGGTTGGTCGTAAACACGCCGGCGCTGGGACAGGGCTTATCGGGCACGACGAGTGCATAGTCCAAGCGCTCGGGATTCTTCCGGAATCCCGCATGGATGCCTGCAGCCTTAAAGCCGGCAGCTGCCGTAACGCCACCCTCAACGGCGCGAATCTTGATATCATTCAGGTCGGTATTCATCGTCTTTATGACTCCTTATGTCAAACAAAAAACGGACATCGGTTGGTGCGCCATGCCAGTCCTGATCATGAGACCAGCTTAAGAGTGGCGCCCCGCTCGATGCCCGACTACCAAATCGTTAACAATCGAATGTGCTACACCGGGCACGCCACTGTGGGCAAGCCTCGTCGCTCGTCAAAGCCAAAGACGATATTGGCGCACTGGACCGCTTGGCCCGCAGCGCCCTTGCACAGATTGTCGATAGCGCCCGTCGCCACCAGCACGCCCGCACGCTTGTTGAGCGCAAGGCCGATCTGGGCGGCATTGGTACCGACGACCGAAGCCGTCTTGGGCTGCTGGCCGGCATCGAGCACGCGCACAAAGGTGCGACCGGCGTAGAACTTCTTGTAATGGTCGACGACGTCCTCAAGGGTCAACGTGTCGAGTGCCTGCGGCGCGAGCGGCAGCGTCACCGTAGAGAGCAAGCCGCGCTTGAGCGGTGCCAGGTGCGGAGTAAAGACAATGCGGTCGGTCAGGCCCAGAATTTGCTCGATTTCGGGCGTGTGACGATGCTTACCCACGCCGTAGGCCTCCAAGTTCTCATCGGCGCTGCAAAAATGGGTGCGGGCGTTGCAGGACTTACCGGCGCCCGTCACGCCGCTAATGGCATCGACAATCACGGGACCGTTCTCGGCCACCCAGCCCGCACGCACGGCAGGAGCGGCAGCAAGGCTCGTTGCGGTGGGATAGCAGCCGGCGCAGGCGACCACAACGGGCTTTCCGGCGGCATGGCTGGAAGCAGCGGTCTCTAAGTCCTGGCAGAACAGCTCGGGCAGGCCAAAAGCGCGGGTCTTGAGCAGCTCGGGGCTCGTGTGCTCGGCGGCATACCATGCCTCAAAGACGGACGGGTCGCTCAGACGGTAATCGGCCGAAAGATCAAAGCAGGAGACGCCCGATGCAAGCAGCGCGGGCACCTGTGCCATGGCAGCCGTGTGCGGCACGGCAAGAAAAACCGCATCGCAGCTCTTAAGCTCGGGGGCGTCATGCGTGGTGAAAACCAGATCGCTCACGCCAGCAAAGCTCGGATACACCGCGGGCAGCGGCTGGCCGGCATCGGCGTTGGACGTAATGGCAACAAGTTCAAACTCGGGATGGCCGAGCACGAGGCGAATGAGCTCGGCTCCGGCATATCCAGCCGCGCCGACGATTCCAACCTTCAATGACATATCAGACTCCTTGTCTGCGATTTATGCACCGATGCGCATTTCGCAGTGGTCGTTATGAAGTGGGTTGAAACTTTAGCACCAAAAGATGCATGAACACGTAAATGGCTTGCATATTCATGCATTGAAACATTCCCGACACATTCGCTTGAAGGAATTGACAAATGGAGCGGGCCCCGTATTGACCGGCGCTCCTAACGGCGCCGGGCAATACGGGGCCCGCCCATGCGAAAACCAAGTTGTTAGGATGAGCCAGCTGGCTAAAGCTCGACCGGCACCCATTCGTCATGATTGCAGATAAAAGCCTCGGGATCCTCGACGCTAAAGAAGACGAGCGTGGGGTCGTTAGACCCCTCATAGTGCTCGCCCAGGCGCTCTAGATGCTTCCACCCGGCTTCGCGCATTTCGTCTAAAGCCCGGTCATCCAAGCCGGCACGCCCGCGCAAGATAAGCCAGCCATGGCCCGGCCACCAACTCGTGGCCTCAAAGCGCTGATTTTGCAGCAGTTCCTGCCACACATCTTTGGTGCGCGCTGTTACAAACCACAGCTTGCCATCCTGGATCTGCGCAAACGAAAACGGACGCACATGAGGCTGTCCGTCAACGCTCGTCGCCAAATACCATGCCGGCACCGACGTCAGATACTCCAACACCGTATTCAATCCGTCCATGTGTCCTCCTGGCGCTAGCTAATTCGGAACGGGTAGTTAATTTGAGACGCGCTAGAGCTCCAGGAGCTCCTCGCTGCCGTCGATATCACAGAAGCGCGCGGCAATGTTGCGGACCGAAAAGAAAGCAAGGCGGCCGTCGTTGGCACTGTCGTGTTCCTCGCCAATGCCCACCATGTGCTTAAAACCCGCTTGACGCACCTTGTCGCTCGCAACTGCGTCGTCCTCAAGTGCGGCTTCGCCGGTCAATACGATCCAACATTCCCCCGGCTTCCAGCCCGAGAGCTCAAACTTGGGATTCGCACTCAGCTCCGCCCACACGTCCTTGTCGCGCGACGTGCAAAACCACAACTTACCGTCATCGACCATGGCAAACGAAAACGGCCTCACGCGAGGCTGATGCCCGTCGGCCACATCGGTCGTGGCCAGATACCACGCCGGAATGCGCCTGAGATATGAACAGGCGCGCTCAAGCTGAGCCGTGCGGTCGTTGTCGGTCATAGGGGCCCCTTTCTTGCGCTCGAATCGCGCCTAAACAAGTTGAAGGTTGATGACGATGACACACGCGAGCAGCAGCGCCGTCACCACCGCTGCCAACGCATCGCCGCGGCCAAATGCAAGCGCATGCAGGCGCGTGCGGCCCTGCTCGCCGTGATAACAGCGTGCATCCATGGCGGCAGACAACGTCTCGGCATGACGGAACACGCCCGTGAACAGCGGAATCGCCACACTGCCGAGCATACGCACGCCGCCGAGCGGGCCTCCCGTCACGCGCGCACCGCGGCTCGCCTGCGCATCGGCCGTCTGTTTCATCTCAGTGGCAAACTGCGGCATAAAGCGCAGCGCGATACCCATAATCATGCCGAGCTCGTGCGCAGGAAGTCCCACACGCGCAAACGGCGCGAGCAGGCGCTCAAAGCCCGCGGTGAGGTCGAGTGTCGGTGTGGTGAGCGTAATGGCGCTCATGCCGGCCATCATCAAGCTCAGGCGGCACGCCATAAAGGCGGCAGAACGCAGCGAGCCCTCGCTTATCTGCAGAAAGCCGAGCTGCCACAGAATGCGCCCGCTCTGGTCGGAAAACAGGTTGAGCACTGCGACCACCACGACAATCGCCAGCAATGGTGCCATCGATGATAGGACCCGGCGCAACGGCACCCGGGACACGGTATAGATCAGGACAACGAAGATTGCGACCGGGGCCAGTCCGCGGAAGCTGCTGACTGTGAGCGTCGTGATCAGAAACACAAAGCCCAAGAGCAACTTAGTTCGCGGGTCCAGGCAGTGGATCGCACTATCGCCGGGATAGTAGCTGCCAAACGAAAACGCCTCCATCAGCGACCCTCCTCTCGCGCAACCGTCTTGGATTTAGCAATGTCCGCGACGTTAGAAGGACCGCCCGAGCGACCGATTAGCAGGTCCACCAACTCGTCTGCCAGCGACTCAACCGTATAGAGGCCGTCAAAGCGCAGCGGCACGCCTGCCTTCGCAAGCGCCAGCGCCATGCGCTGGGCAGCGGGAACACCCAAGCCGATTGATTTAAGCTCATCCGCATGCGCAAAAACCTGAGCGGGCGTGCCCTCGGCAAACACCGCGCCCTCGTTCATCACGACAATACGGTCGCAGCAATTGGCCAGGTCATCCATGCTGTGCGAAACCATGACAACGGTCAGGCCCTCGCGATGGAGTCGATCGATAAGCTCAAGGAAATCCCTGCGCGCAGCCGGATCGAGCCCCGCCATGGGCTCATCGAGCACCAGGACTTCGGGCTCCATGGCGAGTACGCCGGCGAATGCCACACGCCGTTGCTGACCGCCCGAAAGCTCAAAGGGACTCTTGTCGCCGACCGTGGAAAGGTCGAGACCCACGCGTGAGATCGATGACTCGACACGACGGTCGACTTCATCTTGCGGCAAGCCAAGGTTATGCGGACCAAACGCCACGTCCTGCGCCACGGTTTCGGCAAACAGCTGACGCTCGGGATATTGAAACACCACGCCGACCTTGGCCTTAACCGCGGCGGCGTCTTTCTTGTTTGACAGATCGAGCCCCAGTGCGCGAACGGATCCCTCCTGGGGGCGAATCAAACCGTTGAGATGCTGGACCAGCGTCGACTTACCCGAACCGGTATGACCCGCCAAGCCCAGGAACTCGCCGCGACGCACCGTCAGCGATACATCGCGCAGCGCCCACGGGCTGCTGGGGTCGTTTCCCCAGAGAGCCTGTTTGCTCGATTTGCCCGCAGTGGCCGAGCGCTTATGCCAGCGGCGGCGCTCGCGGGCGCTCAGCGAGTAACTATGCGAGAGGTGCGAAATCTCGATGACGGGCTCCGACGCGGCTGTCCCGTCGGTTGCAGAGGAGGCGTTGTCGAGCACACGAGAATCGGATGCAGAAGGCCGCCCTGCGGTGTCTTCCCCACTCCGGTCGGCATATGTCTGCGCAATCTCGGCGACCATATCCACCTCGCGCACCTGCGCATGAACGGGCACGCCCTTCGCACGAAGCGCCGTGCCCAAGCAGCACGACGCCGGCATATCCAAGTTGAACTGCGCAAGTTCGTCCGCCCGTGTCAAGATTTCCTCGGGCGTACCGAGCATGGCAACGCGCCCCGCCCGAAACACCGCGACACGATCGGCCTCGGCGGCCTCTTCCATAAAGTGCGTAATCATCACGATGGTCATGCCACGATCATGCAACGCGCGGCAAGCCTTCATGAGGCCCTTGCGTCCACGCGGATCGAGCATCGAGGAAGCCTCATCCAAGATGAGCACGCGCGGTTCCATGGCAAGCACGCCAGCAAGCGCCACGCGTTGCTTTTGGCCACCCGAGAGCGCATGGGTCTCGTGGCGCTCAAAGCCCACCAGGCCCACGCCCTTCAGCGCCTCGCGTACGCGCTGCGCAATTTGCGCCGATGGAACGCCAAGGTTTTCGGGACCGAACGCAACGTCATCTTCGACAAGCGTTGCCACCAGCTGGTCGTCGGGATTCTGGAACACCATGCCTGCGGTCGAACGAATGTCGTAGACCAGCTCGGGATCGGACGCATCCATACCGTTGATACGTACCGTGCCCGTATCGGGCTGCAGCAGCGCATTCAGATGCTTGGCAAACGTCGACTTGCCCGACCCATTGCCACCGAGGATGCAGAAAAACTCCCCGTCCTCGATGTTCAGATCGACACCGTCGAGCGCCGACACGGCACCGTCATAGCTAAAGGAAACGCCCCGACACTCAATCATGCGCGGCCTTTGACCTGGTCCTTTTTAGGCGTGATGAGGTTGGAGACTGCTTTATACACCGCTAGCGTCAACACCGAGTTAAGCACGGTCTTGATAAGGTTGAACGGCAG
This sequence comes from Collinsella aerofaciens, assembly GCF_009876115.1. Lineage (GTDB taxonomy): Bacteria > Actinomycetota > Coriobacteriia > Coriobacteriales > Coriobacteriaceae > Collinsella > Collinsella aerofaciens_N. The sequence goes on from NZ_WWSY01000009.1 coordinate 88,595, forward strand.
CACGGCGGGAATCATAAGCGGGGCGATCACATCGACCGAGCCATACCAGAACCATACGCCAATGGTAAGGTTTGCGACCATAGACAACGCCGTAGCGGCAATGACGCCGAGCACCAGACCAATCACGGCACCCTTATAGGTATGCATCTTCTGGTACACGATAGCCGCGGGCAGAATGTAGCCCAGCGTAGCAACCAGGTTCATAAGTGCGCCGACCCAATCGCCCGTGGTAAGCGCATGGATAACAATCGCCATAGCGGCAACAGCAGTACCGGCGCCAGGACCATACGCAAAACCGCACACCATCGCCGGCACCAGCGACGGGTCATACGTCAAAAACGGCGCCGAAGGAAGGATAGGCAGCTGCACGTACATAAACAGGGCGCCCAAGGCGCACATCAGCGCCATGGTAACGAGCTGTTTGGTGCTCCACCTATTCGTGTTCTCAAAATGGATATGCTGCGACTGTTCAGACATAAGATCACCTGCCTCTTTCATCCGGACTCTAACCGTTGGTACTGGGATCTCACCAGTTCAGCCGGCATGCGAACCAACGCACGCACGGGTCGCGGACTCATCGGCTCGGTCGCAGGCACTTTACCTGCGCCACGGCGTCCCTTTGACACCGCCCGATTTACCACCAGTGGGGAATTTCACCCCGCCCTGAAACAGCAATTGCAAGTGTAGCACGAGCAATCGTTCGCGCAAGTATGCCAAGGGTAATTTGTGGCGGGGACCAGTTGCCGCAACAACCACGTTCCCCACCCATCCCAAAGTAGCGCGCCTTTCGCGCAAAGCGCGAAACAGCGAAGGGGACAAGCCACTGCAACAACCACATCCTCCACTCGCCCCAAAGCGGCGCGCCTTTCGCGGCAAAGCCGCGAAACAGCGACCGGGACACGTATTCCCAACAACCAAGTCCTCCGCCCACGCCGACCTCAAGGCCGTAAACGCAGGGAATCCGGGGGCGTGACGGGGGCTTCTCTCCGGAACATTCCGCACTGATATTTTCTGTATTGAAGACGTCGATGATGCACCCGTATACCATTGACGTCGACACCATCAGA